>NZ_JBIRVV010000003.1:574169-1080797 GCF_044387305.1 Lentzea sp. NPDC020367
CCTGCTCGCCCGGCCCTGCTCGCCCGGCCCTGCTCGCCCGGCCCTGCTCGCCCGGCCCTGCTCGCCCGGCCCTGCTCGCCCGGCCCTGCTCGCCCGGTTCTGTCGCTCGCCCGGCTCTCGTTCGGTTTGTCGCTCGTCCGACGCTCAGAGCCAGGCCTTCAACCGCCGGAGCGCTTCCTCGATGTCCTGCGTGGCGCCGGCGAACGACATCCGCACGAAGTGGTGCCCGTCCACGGGGTCGAAGTCGATGCCGGGCACGATCGCAAGCCCGGTGTCGTCGAGCAACTTCTTGCAGAACCCCATCGAGTCGTCCGTGAGGTGCCGGACGTCCGCGTACACGTAGAACGCCCCGTCCGCCGGCGCCAACTTGTCGATGCCGAGGTCCGTCAACCCTTCGAGCAACAGATCCCGATTCACCTGGTACCGCTGAAGATGCCCAGCCGTCTCCGCGTACGAGTCCTCGTGAAACGCCTCAACCGCCGCATACTGAGCCAGCGCAGGCGGACAAAGCGTGAAGTTGCCCGTCAGACAGTCCACGGCCCGCCGCAACCGCTCCGGCAACAACATCCACCCAAGCCGCCACCCGGTCATCGCGAACGCCTTGGAGAACGAGTTCACGACGATCGCATCCCGCGACGTCTCCCAGGCACACCGCAGCGGCTCCCCGTAACTGATCCCGTGGTAGATCTCGTCGCTGACCAGCTGAACCCCGTTGGCAGCACACCAGGCAGCGATCGGCTCGACGTTGGCGACCGTCCCGGTCGGATTGGCCGGGCTGGCCACGATCACACCCTTGAGCCCAGGATCGAGCATCTCGACCGTGGGCTGAAACCGAGTCTCCGGCCCACACGGCAACTCGACGACCTCACACCCCAACGCCTTGAGGATGTTCCGGTAAGCCGGATAACCCGGCCGAGCCAGGGCAACCCTGTCGCCCGCGTCGAAGGCCGCCAGAAACGCCAACGTGAACGCGCCGGACGACCCCGTGGTCACCACCACGTCGTCCGCGGTCACGTCCAGGTCGTACTGCCGCTTGTAGTGCCCGGCGATGGCCTGCCGCAGCTCGGGAATCCCCAGCTGCTCGGTGTACCCCAGCGCGTGCTCACCCAGGGCTCGCGCCGCGGCCTCTCGCACCGGGCGCGGCGCGGGGCTCGACGGCTGTCCGGCGGCCAGGGAGATCACGTCCCCGTGCGTCCGCTGCCTCTGCGCGGCGGCGGACAGCACGTCCATGACGTGGAAGGGCGGGACGTCGGCGCGGGCAGCCACGGTCAGCATGCCGCCAGGCTAACTCGCCGCCACCTCTCCTCACCTCTGTCTGTTCCACACCTCATCTCCGTCCCTTCGTTCCTCACCTCGGGCCTCGCCACCTCAGGCTTCCTCTCTCAGACCTCGCCACCCCAGGCCTCGCCACCCCAGGCCTCGCCACCCCAGGCCTCGCCTCGCCACCCAGGCTCTCGCCCCCTGGCCGAGGCTCTCATCACCTCTGGCTTCCCCAACCGCAGCTCTCGCCACCTCTGGCTTCGCTGCCCGATGCTCTCGCCACCTCAGGCCTCCTCACCTGGTTCGCCACACCTGGGCTGCAGCGGCCTGGCAGCAGCGGCCTGGCAGCAGCGGCCTGGCTGCACCGTCTCGTCGCAGAGCTCGTGGCAGCGCCTGAGTTGCAATACCTTCCGTCGCAACCCCCGCGCTTCCGCAATATGCGGGCGCAGATAACAGTGTTTCAGGACATTCGTTACCCGTGTGGGTGTGAATAACCGAAACCCGGCCCATTTCCGTCACGACATACCTGACGAAGATGGGCCGGGTTCCGGACAAATCTCACCCGATCGAGCAGAACTAATACCCTTGGTAGCCGCCGCCCTGGGACATCGCCTTCAGGCCGGGGTGGCCTTCGAAACCGCCGTAGCGCGAGAACGTGTAGCGGACGCCGGCGATGATGTTGTCGATCGGATTCCAGATGTCGTCGTGGCCGGGCAGTTTGTGGGCGTTGAACGTCGAGTCGATGCACTGCATGAGGCCCTTGGAGGGCGTTCCCGCCTGGGCGTTGGAATCCCAGAGGTTGATGGCGTGCGGGTTTCCGCTCGACTCCTTCTCGATGATCTTCCAGATCTCGTCGATGTTCTCGTCGGTGACCGGAATGCCGTTGGCCTGCAGGATCTTGATGGCCTCGCGGATCCACTCCTCGACGTTGCCGGGAGGCGGGCTGCCCGAGGGCGGGCCGCCGCTGGAGCCGAGGCCGCCCATCCCGCCGCCCTCACCTCCACCGCCACCGCCGCCTCCACCACCGGAAGCGCCACCGCCCCCACCTCCGCCATGGCCGGAAGCCGCAGGTGCGGGGGTGGATGTGGGCTGCGGGTCCGATGTGGACGAAGCCTTGGTCGAGTCGTCGGGCGGTGCGGTCGGGGTCCACTCGACGGGCTTGCCCGGCGCGGGCGTGAAGGACTGGGTGTTCGGGTCTTCGAGTGACGAGAACTTCGGGGTCAGCGCGCCGGGGCGGCCCTTCAGGGTGCCGGCTGCAGCGTTGACGGCGCTTTCCGCTTGGGAGACAACGGGTTGGGCGTCGCTGACGGCTTCGGCGCTGTAGCCGCGGATGACGCTGTCGACGTCCTCCTGCGGCTGGCCGTGGAGTTGCTGGCGCGTTTGGCGGGCGCGGCTCAGGAGGTTCTCGCAGATGCGGCTCATCGAGGTCTTCGCGGTTTCCAACGCGTTCGCGGCCGCCTCCAGGTCGGTCGCGGCGCCGTTGAGCGCGTCGGCCATCGAGGTGCCGCACTTCGTCACGTTGGCCATGTAGGCGACGAAGCCGTCCGCGGACTTGCCTTCCCAGGCGCCGTCGAGCTGCGTCACCGACCGCTGCAGGACGTTCGTCTGGTCGCCGCACTTACCCGCTGCCTGCTTCCAGCGGTTCGCGATGTCGCGCACGGCCTGGGGCTGTGCGGTCTCGACCTTGTCCGCTAGTGCGGCCAGTTCGCCGCCGCCGGGCAACGCCGCGACTTCGTCCATCGCGCTCACGTCACACCGCCTTCAGGGAGTTCTTGTTGGCTTCCTCGACGTCGGCCGCATTGGTCTGGATCACGTCGAGCGCGCCTTCGATCTTGCGCAGCACCTTCTCGGCCGCTTCGAACTCCTGCGTGCCCGCCTGATCCATTGCGGACACCGCGCCCGAGATCGCACCGGAAGAACCGAGTTTCCCGAAGATGTCCGAATTGCCGTACTGGCCGGAAAAGCCGTCGCCGATCGCGCCGAATTGCCCGGCCTGACTGCTCACGGTCGTTCGGCACTGTTCCATGGCTTCTGTGTTGAACTTCGTCGCAGCCACGCGCGCCTACCCCCTCAACGTCTACTCGCCGACCTTAGAACGAATTGCGTCAGGCGGGGCGTCGATTCGCTCTTTCGAACGACGATGCCCGCCCGTCGACTTCGACGGGCGGGCACCAACGAGGGTTCCACGATCAGACTTCTTGCAGGAGCTCCCAGATCGAGCCGGCGAGCCGGTGGTTGTCGACCGGCGTGATGGTGCACCAGTTGCGGCCGTCGCTGCTCGGCTTGAGCTGACGGAGGTAACGCCCGTTGTGCGTGTCGTGGAAGGAAACGACACGGCCGGCGCGCTGACCGTTGCGCTGCACACCGAACTGCCCGCGCGTGGACATGCCGTCGAGCATTCCGGCCAGTTCCTGCGCGTCGCCGAGCCGCATTCCCCGCCGCTCCAGCATGGTGATCATCCGTTGCGCGTCCAGCCCGACGTCCTTGGCGGCCGCCACGAGTTCGTCGTAGGGCATGCTGATCGACCGCCCGAACCCGGCGGGCATCTCCCCGGCGACGGACACGGCGGCCTCGGCGAGCGCCGTGCCGCGAGCCTCGATCAACCACATCTCGTCGCGATCCCGCACCGCCAGGATCGCCTCGTCCCCGATGGCCGCTGCCAGTCCGGTGATCTGCCGGTCGGCCCAGATCCACAGGTCGATCGCCACCTGGTGGTTCGCCAGCAGCGCGAACCCGTCGGCGAGCTCCGGCACGACCCGGCCGTTGCGGGCCAGGCCGCGCGCCTCCAGCGACTCCCAGGCCCGCTTCACCACCTCGGACTTCTCGGTGTGGGTGATGGAGGGAATCCGCGTGTCGAGCGCGACGTGCGCGGCCGGGAGGCGCTGCGCCTCCCAGACCACGGCGAACTCCACTGTGGACAGAACCACAGAACCTGGTGAGCTCAAGGGATCTACTTGTCCTTCGGGTCTTCGCCGATGACGGACTGAACCACCATGCGGTCGTCACCGAACATCTCGTCGGAGTCGACGCCGTACTTGCGCACGTGCTCGCCGTCCTCCTCTTCCTCACCCTTGGCAGCACTGGCCGCGGGCGACATGAGCGACCCGGCGCCCTTGCCACCGACGCTGCCCTTGCCCGCAGCCGCACCGGGCCGACCGGCCTCAGGTCCGACGCCACTGGCACCACCAGGCGTCATCGCGCCACCGGGCCCCTTGCCCGCGGCACCGGTACCAGCACCTCCGGCACCGGCCTTGCCGCCGCCGATCGTGCTCGGCGCACCCTTCGGCCCGGCGGGCGCGATGGGCGTCTTCGGAGCCTGGCTGGGCCCACGTCCGCCGCCCACGACCTGGGCGCCGCGTGCGCTGGCCGTGCCACCGGCGAGGCCGGCGGCAGCGGCCGTGGCTGCAGCCACACCGAGCGGCGGAGCGCCGAACGGCTTGGGCAGGCCGGGGCCGGCTGCGAGCGGGTTCTGCGTATTGCCGCCGGGGAGGATGCCGGTGGCGTTGCCAGGAGTGCCCGGAGTGGGGCCGACGGGCACGCCGGAGAAGCCTGGGGTGCCGGGGCTACCAGGCGAGCCGGTGAAGCCCGGTCCACCGTGGACGCCGCCAGGGCCACCCTGCGGCAGACCACCGACAGGAGGACCGACGGGCGTGCTGACCGCACCGCTGGCGACCACGATGTCCGGCGGCGTGTTGGGCGCGCGGAAGCCGTCGAGCGAGCCCTGGCTGTTCGTGACGTAGCCGTTGAGGCTGTCGATCGCCTGCTGACGAGCCGCGTTGGTCGCCGCGACCTCCTTGGCGTGGTCGGTCTCGACGCCGAAGAAGCCGCCGACCTTGTCCCCGAAGTTCTTCTCGGTGTCGCCGCGCAGGTCTTGCGACGGGGGCGTGCTGTAGCGGGCCTGGCTGGTGCTCTCACCCTGCTGCGTCATCGCCTGGGAGCTCTCGTTCGACGCCTGGCTGCTGTCGTCGAGACCCGCTGCGACCACGTCCGTCTTCGCGTGGCTCCGCTCAGCGGTGGCGCCACCCCACTCGATCTTGAGCGTCTTGAGCTGGTCACGGATCGTCTTGTCGACCGATTCCAGGGTGTTGGCCAAGTCGCGCAGCGCTGCGGACGCTTCGCCGAACTTCGAAGCGACCGAGGTGCCCGAGAGCTTCTGGACCTCGTTCGCGAGATCCGCGTTGGACCAACCCTCGAAGTTCCAGTCAGTGAGCTGCCGATATCCCGACATGGTTCCCCCTCACTTCAATGTCTTGAGCGTCGCAAGCGCGAGACCAGCGGCCTTCTCGGCCTTGCCACAGAGAACGGACTGATCCTTCTCACCGGTCGTCACCGGAATGTAACTCACCATCAACTGCTGACCGTCGGCAACGTCGATCGCCACAGAACAGTCGAAACCGCTACCACCGGCCAGTTCGACTTTCACGGCGCCATAGTCGGCGACCTTGATCACCTTGGTGGTGAGGTTTCCACCACCCAAGAGCCAGTAATCGACTCCCTTGTGGGTGACAGCACCGATCGTGTAATTGTATTTGGCATAGTTCGAATAGTGGCAGCTCGCCGATTGCTGCCCATCCACCAGATCGAGTTTGTCTGGTTCCGCAGCAAGCGTGTCGACCTGCTTCATCTGATCTGCGGTCAGCAACTTGCAGGTGTCCACCGAGTCGACCTTCAGGCTTGCCGGACGCGGGGGCAACTTGCTGGCAGAGTCGTTCCCCGACGATCCGCTCGACGGCGGCGAAGCGGTGGGGTTCCCCTTCTCACCGGTGGTGCACGCCGAGAGCGCCGCCGCAAGAAGGACCACAACAGCTATCGTGGAAATACGCATCGTCACTCTTTCAGCCTGAACGTCGCCTGGATCTCTTCTTCACTGAAGCCGTACTGCTGGGCCGACGCCTTCAGCTGCTCAGAAAGATTCTCCAGGACTTTCACGTAGGCTTCGATCCGCTTACCGTACGAGTCGTCACTGAAAAGCAGCCGGTCATTCCAGGCGGTGACGACGTCAGAGGTGACCTGGCCGTCCATGGTCACAATTCGCAGCTTGGGCGCGATGTGACGGTAAGCCCGGTTGAGGATCATCATCTGCTCGTGGACGACCTTGCCCGCCTGAAGGACCGTCTCCTTCTCGACGTGGAACTTCTGGGTTCCCCCACCCGCGAAGCTCTCCGAGACTCTGTCCATGACCGAGTTCGCGGCCTTCAGGGCACTGAACGCCACCCCCGCCACACCGCCGGCCGCTCCCGCTGCGGCACCGAGAACGGCATCCGCCCCCGCGTTCTCCTGTGTCACGACGTCCTACCCCCGTACGGTTGGTAACGGTTCGGTCCCGCTTCGCAGGCTACCAACGCCTGCGTAAGACGTACCTGTGGTTGGACGAAGACCACCCCTCGTCGGTTCCACATCACCCTCAGTGTCGTCCATCGCAAAGCGTGCCGCAGGCGATCGGATAGGGCACAGCTAGTCGGGTGATAAGGCGTCGAGCCCCATAGCGTTGAGCACGTGCTGGAACGACTCAACGAGGCCATGGCCCGCATCGAGGACGACCTCGAAGGCGAGGTGGACGTCAAAGTGCTCGCACGGATCGCAGGCACCAGCGAGTACCACCTGCGCCGGATGTTCAGTGCGCTCGCCGGGATTCCGCTGAGCGAGTACATCAGGCGCAGGAGGCTCACCAAGGCGGCGAACGAGGTCCTCAGTGGACGGGAGTCGTTGCTCGATGTCGCTGTCCGGTGGGGTTATGGGTCCAACGAGGCCTTTGCGCGGGCCTTCAAGGCCATGCACGGGGTTGGGCCTCAGGAGGCTCGGGCCAGCAAGAAGGTGTTGCAGTCGCAGCAGATTCTCACGTTCAGACTGGTTGTGGAGGGGAGTACGAGCATGGAGTACCGGGTTGTGGAGAAGGAGGCGTTCCGGGTTGTCGGACGGGGGACGCGGGTGCCGTTGGTGCACTTGGGGATGAATCCCGCGATCGTCGAGTTCGTGAAGGGCATCGGGATGCCGACGCTGGACCGGATGAAGGCGCTCAGTGACGGGGAGCCGGGCGGGATGCTGTCGCTCACCTTCAACCAGGAAGGGGTCGAGGAGGGCGACATGCTCGACTACTTCCAGGGGGTGGTCACGAGCGAGGAGGCGCCGGAGGACATGGAGACCCTGCAGGTGCCGAAGAACACGTGGGCTGTGTTCACGGCTGAGGGGCCCTATCCCGAGACGATTCAGTACATGTGGCGGGACGTGTACACGCAGTGGTTCCCGTCCAACAGCTACGAGAGCGTTGAGGGGCCGTCGATGTTGCGCACGCAGATCAACGGTGACCAGGCGACCGCGGAGTTGTGGATTCCCGTCACCAGCTGAGGACGAGGCGTTCCGTCACGTCTCGCAGTTCCAGAACGGCAAGCCAGTCGGCGGGGATCACGGTGACGCCGTCGCGCGCGCCGAGGATGTTGCCGCAGATCGAACCCGTCGAGTCGCTGTCGCCCGAGTGGTTCACGGCGAGCCGCAGGGCAGCAGGAAAGTCCGCACCAACCAAGGCGGCGTGCAGGCCGATGGCCAGGGCCTCTTCGCCCACCCAGCCGCCGCCGAGTTCGGACTCGATCTCCTCCGGGGTCAGGGGTCCCAGGCCCATCACCTTGTCCAGCAACGAGGTCTGTTCCTCGTGGCCGTCCCAGCGGACCAGTTCCGCGCGTGCCACGGCGACGGCGGACGGCAAGTCCTCACCAGAGAGAAGAGCACGGACGATCACGGCCAGGGCGCCTGCGGACAGGTAGCCGCTCGGGTGGTGGTGCGTCATCTTCGCCGTGCCCACGGCCAGCTCGAAGACCTCGCGGACGTCTGAAGACCAGACGGCCACCGGGGCGGCGCGCATCACGCCGCCGCAGCCCTTCGAGTTGTTCTTTTCGTTGTGCTTCAACGCGGTTATGCACGTGTGGCCCGGCGCCCGCCGTGAGTGCAGGCGCTGGTCCGCCATCAGCCAACCGTCCGAAGCGACCTCCGGGCCGCCCTGCGTGTGCAGCCAGCGCGCGTAGGCGGCCCGCACGGTCAGGAGCGGGTCAATGCCGAGATTCCTCGCCAGCAAAAGACCTTCGAGCGTGAACAGCACCATCTGGGTGTCGTCGGTGATCTCCAAGGAAGGCAGGTCGACGACGCCCGCTGGGCCGTACTGGCGGCGGATCGCGTCGATCGACGAGAACTCGATCGGCGCGCCCAGGCCGTCGCCGACGGCCCCGCCCAGCACACAGCCCAGCAGGCTCACGGCAGCGTGATCTTCCCGTCGATGGCCTTCGAAGCGATGTCCGAACGGTGGTGCGAGCCGGTGAGGTGGATGTCCGCGATGCGCTTGTAGGCGCGGTCACGGGCCTTCGACAGCGACTTGCCGGTGCCCACGACCGACAGCACCCGGCCGCCCGCCGAGACCACGGCGCCGTCCTCACGGCGGCGCGTGCCCGCGTGCAGGACGCCCTCGGCCTCGGAGCCGGTGATCACGTCACCGGTGCGCGGGCGGTTCGGGTAGCCCTCTGCCGCCAGGACGACGGTGACGGCGTAGCCGTTCTCCCACTCCAGAGCAGGAAGATCACCAAGCGCACCGGAGGCCGCCGCCAGGAACAAAGAAGAGATCGGCGACTTCAGCAGTGCGAGGACGGACTGCGTCTCCGGGTCACCGAAGCGGCAGTTGAACTCGATCACCTGCACGCCGTTGGACGTCAGCGCCAGCCCCGCGTACAGCAGGCCGACGAACGGCGTCTCCCGTGCGCGCAGCTCGTCTACGACAGGCTGCACGCAGCGCGAAACGATCTCCGACACGAGACCCTCCGGCGCCCACGGCAGCGGCGCGTAGGCACCCATGCCGCCGGTGTTCGGGCCGGCGTCGCCGTCGCCCACGCGCTTGAAGTCCTGCGCCGGGAGCAGCGGCACCACGGTCTCGCCGTCGGTGACGCAGAACAGCGACACCTCGGGGCCGTCGAGGAACGACTCGAGCAGCACCGGGTGGCCGCCGTCGAGCAACGTCATGGCGTGGGCGCGGGCGGCGGCCAGATCAGCCGTCACCACGACGCCCTTGCCGGCGGCCAGGCCGTCGTCCTTCACGACCCACGTCGGCCCGAACCGGGCCAGGGCGGCGTCCAGACGGGCCGGGTTGTCCACGACCTCGCTGTGCGCAGTCGGCACCCCCGCGGCGTTCATGACGTCCTTGGCGAACGCCTTGGACCCCTCGATGCAGGCAGCGGCCTTCGACGGGCCGAAGCACGGGATGCCGAGCGCCCGGACAGCGTCCGCGGCCCCGACCACCAGCGGTTGTTCGGGGCCGATGACGACGAGGTCGGCCTTCCACTCCTTCGCGAGGGCGGCGACGGCCGAGGCATCCGCGACGTCGAGGCCGTAGATCTCGGCGTGCCCGGCTATGCCTGCGTTGCCCGGCGCGCACGCCAAAGCAGTCAGCTGCGGGTCGCGCGACAACGCGAGGACAAGGGCATGCTCACGGGCTCCAGACCCGATGACCAGGACGCGCACGAGGGCCGAGCCTAGTTCAGCCCAGTGCCTGCTTCGCCCCAGGGTGCAGCGGGACGGGGTCGGAGGCCGCGGCCTTGTCCTTCGAGATGTCCTTCACGGCCGGGTGCACCTTCTCCAGGTCAGCCTTCTTGTCGAAGATCAGCTTGGTGACGGCGCAGGCGTTGTTGGCCGCGAAGTCCTCGCGCACGAGCAGCAGGTTCGGCACCACGATCGTGGGAACCTCGGCCACCCCGTAGGTCGCCGCCGGGATCGGCGCCGTGTCGTACACCGGGCTGATCTTCTTCATCTCCGGCAGCAGCGGGGTGATGTCGATGAACTTCACCTTGTCCTTCAGGGACGTGGTGATGTCCGTGATCTGCGGCGTCGGCAACCCGCCGGACCAGATCAGGCCGTCGATGCTGCCGTCCTTCATGCCGTCCGCGGTCTTGGTCAGGTCGAGCCGCTGCGCCTGCACGTCGGAGTCGATGTTGAGACCGGCCGTCTTCAGCAGGCGTCCGGCGATCACCTCGGTGCCGGACTTCGGCGAACCGGTCGAGATCCGCTTGCCCTTCATGTCGGCCACGGAGTTGATCCCGGAGTCCGCCCGGACGAGCACCTGCGTGTAGTTCGGGTAGATCCGCGTCAGCGCCGCGATCTTCTCCTTCTTGCCGTTGAACGCCCCGGTGCCGTTGACGGCGTCCGCGGCGGTGTCGGCCAGCGAGAACGCGATGTCGTAGGTGCCGGCGACGAGCTGCTGGATGTTCTGCACCGACGCGCCGGTCTCGGCGGACGAGGCCTTCAGCTTCGAGTTGTCGGAGATCAGCTTCGCCAGACCGCCGCCGACCACGAAGTACACGCCACCGGAGTTGCCGGTCGCGATCGTGATCCGCCCGTCCGACGCCTCACAGGACGCACCGCCACCCGACGCGTCCGGCGTCGTGGGTGTGCGCTTGCCGCCACACCCGGAAACCACGAGCGCCAATGCGATCGCACCGATCGCGTACCTACGCAGCATCACGAACCCTCCCACGGGAAACCAGGTGTACCGCCACGGCCACCACGAGGAACCCGGCCCCGATGGCGATCGTCAACGGCTGCAGATAGAGCAGGAACAACGCGGCCGGCACGCACAGCAGGCGTTCCGGCCAGCGGGCGGGACCGAACAACCAGCCGCCCGTCAGCACGGCGAGAGCGGCCACCCCCAGCGCGGACGCGCCGAACGCCCACACCGAGTCCAGCAACGGCCCGCGCAGCAGCAGAGAAGCGCCACCGTCGGTCAGCACGAACGCCAGCGGCACGAGGAAAGCGGGCAGCGTGTACTTCCACGTCTGCCACATCGTCTTCATCACGTCGCCGCCGGTCAGAGCAGCCGCGGCAACGGCCGCAAGAGCGGTCGGCGGTGTCACCTCGGACAACACCGCGTAGTAGAAGATGAACATCGCAGTCTCGGCGGGCTCGACGCCCAGCGTGATCAACGCCGGCCCGATGACGACCCACGAGATGATGAACGACGCCGTCACCGGCACGGCCAGCCCGAGCACGGACACCGCCACGGCCGCAAGCACCGCCGTGAGCATCAGCACCACGACCGGTTCCGAACTGATCGCCGACGCCAGGTCCACCAACGACCCCGCAAGCGCTTGCCCCAGCCCGGTCTTGGTGATCGTCGAGGTCACCACGCCGGCCGCCGCGCACACCGCGATCACCGGGAACGCCGAGCGCACGCCGACCGACAGCGCGTCCGCGATCAGCCGCAGCCACTCGCGCCGGTGGTTGATCAACGCGAACAGCGCGGCCACGCCCGTCGCGTACACGACGGCCTTGTAGACCGGGATGTCCAGCGCCAGGAACACGATGATGATGAAGAGCGACAGGAAGTGGTACCAGCCGAGCTTGAGCACGTCCCAGAACCGCGGCGCGTCCACGTCGACCGGCCGGGCACCGAACCGCCGCGCGTCCGCCTCCACGGCCAGCGCGATGCCCAGGTAGTAGAGCAGCGTCGGGATGATCGCCCAGATCAGCACCTCCAGGTACGAGACCTGCAGGTACTCGGCGATGATGAACGCCGCCGCGCCCAGCGTGGGCGGTGACAGGATCGCCCCGATGCCGGACGCCGCGAGCAGTCCGCCCGCGTTCTCCTTGGGATATCCGGCTTTCTGCAGCATCGGCCACGTCACGGCGCCCAGCGACACCGTCGTGGCGGTGCCGGAACCGGACACCGTGCCGAGCAGGAAGCCCGCGGTCGCCGCGGTACGTCCGGGCGCGGTCCTGGACTTGCGGAAGGCGGCGAAGCTGACGTCGACGAAGAACTTGCCCGCGCCGGAGGCGTTCAGCACGGCGCCGTAGATCGTGAACAGCACGATGTAGGTCGCGGCGACGTCCAGCGGCGTGCCGTAGAACCCGCTGGCGTCGTTGAAGAAACCGTTGATGATCTGCGGGAAGTCGACGCCGGAGTGCGAGATCGACCACGACGGCGGCAGGAACCCGCCGTAGTAGGCGTAGGCGATGAACGCCAGGCACACCACCGGAAGCACCCACCCGGTCGTGCGCCGGCAGGCCTCCAGGATCAGCACCAGCAGCACCGAGCCCGCGATCACGTCCAGGGTCGAGAGCTGGCCCTGCCGGTTCAGGAACTCGTCGAAGCCCCCGAACAGCGGATAGGCGCCGACGACGAACGCCAGCCCCGCCAGGATCCAGTCCCACCACGGCGGTGTGTGCCCGCGGCCGTACGCGAGGAACACGAGCGGCAGCGTCACCGCCAGGAAGATGATCAGGTAGTACTGGCTTCCCTTGGCGAACGGGAAGAACACCTGCTTGAGCACGAGGAGCGCGATCAGCAGGCCGGCGATCCACAGCGCCTGCTCCCACCGGGGTGAGAGCGAACGCGACGGCATCTCCTCGTCATGCTCCGCGACGATGCGGGCGAGGTCCGGGTTGGCCACGAACCGACCGTACTGTGGGGCCGATCACAGCATCAGGGGATCAATCCAAAGGGACTGCAAAGACTCACACGATGGCACTGTCCACATAGCACCAACGCCAGTCCTCGCCCGGCTCGAACGAGCGCATGACCGGATGCTGGGACGAGCCGAAGTGCGCGGTCGCGTGCCGGTGAGGGCTCGAGTCGCAGCACGCCACGTGCCCGCAGGAGAGGCACATCCGCAGATGAGCCCAGTTGCGCTCACCCAGGGCGAGGCAGTCGACGCAGTCCTCGGCCGACTCCGGTTCCACCAATTGAGGCAGAGCTGCCACGTGCGAACAGGTCATGGCTTCCATCATTACGCAGAATGAGCGGCATGCACGGGCCTGAACTACTGCTGCTGCTCCTCGGGGCGTTGATCGTGACGTCCGTCGCCCGCCGCCTGAACTGGTCGGCGCCGCTGGTGCTGGTCGCCGTCGGCCTGGTGGTCTCGTTCATACCGGGCGTGCCGGAGTTCCAGCTCGATCCCCACCTGATCCTGGTGCTGGTGCTGCCGCCGCTGCTCTACAGCGCCGCGCTGGACAGCTCGTACCTCAACATCCGCGCGAACCTGCGGCCGATCGGGCTGCTCGCGGTCGGGCTGGTGCTGTTCACGACGGTGCTGGTCGGGGTCACCGCGAGCCTGGTCTTCCCGGACCTGCCGTTCGCCGCCGCGCTCGTGCTGGGCGCGGTCGTGGCGCCGCCGGACGCCGTCGCCGCGGTCGCGATCGGCCGCAAGCTGGGTCTGCAGCGCCGGGCGATGACGCTGCTGGTCGGCGAGAGCCTGATCAACGACGCCACGGCGCTGACCGCGTTCAAGGTCGCGGTGGCGGCCGCGGCGGGCACGGCCATGCATCCCGTCGCGAGCATCTGGATGTTCCTGTACATCACGGCGGGCGGCATCGCGGTCGGGCTGCTCGTCGGCGTGGTGGTCCGCTACCTGCGCAAACGGCTCTGCGAGGGCGTGCTGGAGAGCGCGCTCGGCCTGCTGGTGCCGTTCGGCGCCTACCTGCTCGCGGAAGAGGGCCTGCACGGGTTCGGCATCCAGTTCTCCGGGGTGCTCGCGGTCGTCGTGGCCGGCCTCTACATCGGCCACAACTCGCCGCGCGGCAAGTACTCGACCCGGCTGCAGGACGCGGCCGTGTGGCGGTCGGCCGACGTGCTGCTGGAGTCGTTCGTGTTCGCGCTCATCGGGCTGCAGGTCTCGTCGATCATCAGCAACGTCGACCTGAACGCGAGTCTGCTGCTCGGGGCGGCCGCGGTGGTGGTCGCGGCGATCGCGGCGCGGTTCATCTGGATGTACCCGGCCTCGTACATCCCGATCTACACGTCCCAACGCAGGCGGGAACGCGAGGGCACGCCGCACCTGGGTCAGGTCACCGTGATCGCCTGGGCGGGCATGCGCGGTGTGGTCACGCTCGCGGCCGCGGCGGCGATCCCGCCGGAGGTACCGGGACGCGACATCATCGTGTTCTGCGCATTCGTCGTGACGATCAGCACGCTGCTGCTGCAGGGCATGACGTTGCCGTGGGTCATCAACAAGATCGGCTTCGAGGGCGACGACGCCCGCAAGGACGCGCTGGCCGAGGCGCAGGTGCAGCACCGGGCCGCGCAGGCCGCCGTGACCAGGCTGGACGAGGAGATCGAGGACGTCCCCGAGCACGTCCGCGACCAGCTGCGCTCGCTCGCCGAGCACCGGGGCAACGCCGCGTGGGAACGGCTCGGGCGCCAGGAGGAGGAGAGCCCGGCCGCTGCCTACCGCAGGCTGCGCAGGCTGATGCTCAGCGCCGAACGTGACGAGTTCGTCAAGGCCCGCGACGCCGGTGAGATCGACGACGAGGTGCTGTTCCGGGTCATGCGGGAACTGGACCTGGAGGAAGCGGCACTGTCCCGTGAGTAACCGTTCACCTGCTTTTCGTGTTGCGATGCTTGGGTTCCGCTCTCAACACGAAACGGGAGGTCGAACGATGTATCGGAGAGGTCTTGCCGCCGTAGTCCTCGTGTTCGCGGGTGCGGTGGTGGCGTCCCTGCCCTCCGCCTCCGCACACGACGACAAGGGGCCGATCGTCATCGGGCACCGCGGCGCGTCGGCGTACCGGCCAGAGCACACGCTGGCGGCGTACGAGCTCGCGGCACGGATGGGCGCCGACTTCATCGAGCCCGACCTGGTGCCGACCAAGGACGGCAAGCTGGTCACGCGGCACGAGAACGAGATCGGCGGCACCACCAACGTCGACACCAAGACGGAGTTCGCCGACCGCAGGAAGACCAAGACCATCGACGGTGTCGCGATCACCGGCTGGTTCACCGAGGACTTCACGCTCGCCGAGCTGAAGACGTTGCGCGCCAAGGAACGCATCCCGGCGATCCGCCCGCGCAACACCCTCTACGACGGCCGGTTCGAGATCCCGACGCTGCAGGAGGTCATCGACCTCTCGAAGCGCCTGTCCCGCGAACTGCACCGCGAGATCGGCATCTACCCGGAGACCAAGCACCCGACGTACTTCAAGTCGATCGGTCTCGCGCTGGAGCCGAAGCTCGTCGACACGCTGAACCGCAACGGTCTCAACCGCGGCAGCGCCAAGGTGTACGTGCAGTCGTTCGAGGTCGCGAACCTCAAGGAGCTCAACAGGTCGCTGCGCGTGCCGATCGTGCAGCTGGTCAACGGTTCCGGCGCGCCGTACGACTTCATCGCGGCGGGCGACAAGCGCACCTACGCCGACCTGGTCACCCCGGCCGGTCTGCGCGAGGTGCGGAGCTACGCGGACGGCGTCGGCCTCACCAAGGACCTGATCATCCCTCGGGACGCCAACGGGTTCCTCAAGGCGCCGACCACGGTCGTGAAGGACGCCCACAAGGCGGGTTTGATCGTGCACTCCTGGACGTTCCGCAACGAGAACTCGTTCCTGCCCGCGGACTTCCGGTCCTCGACCGACCCGGCCGCGTACGGCCGGGCCTTCGAGGAGTACGACCTGTTCTTCAAGCAGGGCATCGACGGCGTGTTCGCGGACAACCCCGACACGGCCGTGGAGGCCAAGGTCAAGCGTTAGCCAGTGCGAGCGTGCGGTCCCCGTCGAGCAGCCCGCGCTGCTTGAGCAGGGGCCGCACGCCCTCACCGAACCAGTAGGCCTCTTCGAGGTGCGGGTACCCGGACAGCACGAACTCGTCGATCCCGATGGAGTGGTACTCCTCGATGAGATCCGCGACCTCGGAGTGCGACCCCACCAGCGCCGTTCCCGCGCCACCACGCACGAGTCCGACACCAGCCCACAGGTTCGGGTAGATCTCCAGCCCGCGCACGCCACGGCTCAGGTCTCCACCGTGCAGGGCGAGCATCCGTTGCTGGCCAACGGATTCCGACGCGCCCAGCTGCTCCTGCGCCTTCGCGACCACCGCCGGGTCCAGCGCGTCGAGCAGCTTCGCGGCGGACGCCCACGCTTCCGCCGAGGTGTCCCGGCTGATCGTGTGCAGCCGGATGCCGAACCGGATCGGGCGATCGGTCAGCGCCCGCACCCGTGCGATCTTCTCCGCCACGTCGGCGGGCGGTTCGCCCCAGGTCAGGTAGACGTCGGCGCGGGCGGCCGCGACCGGCAGGGCGGCGTCGGACGAGCCACCGAAGTAGATCGGCGGAACGGGGTCTGGCGCGGCCAGCAGCGTGGCGTCCTGCACCTGGTAGTGCTTGCCCTGGAACGTGTACGGCTTGCCGGTCCAGATCCCGCGCACGACCTGGAGGAACTCGTCGGTGCGCTCGTAGCGCTGGTCCTTGCCGAGCCAGTCGCCGAACCGTTGCTGCTCAACGGAATCGCCGCCGGTCACCACGTTCAGCAGCAACCGCCCGCGCGAGATCCGCTGGTACGTCGAGGCCATCTGCGCGGCCAGCGTCGGCGACAGCACGCCGGGCCGGAACGCCACCAGGAACTTCAGCGTCTTGGTCTGCGCGATCAACGCGGCCGTGGTCAGCCACGCGTCCTCGCACCACGTGCCGGTCGGCGTGAGCACGCCGGTGAACCCGACCTGCTCGGCCGTGCGCGCGATCTGCGCCAGGTAGTCGATGTCCGGATCACGGCGCGCACCCGCGGCCGGCGCGCGGTTGGCGTGGAAGTGCTCCACGACCGTGCGGCCGTCGCCGGAGGTCGGCAGGAACCAGTGCAGCGTGATGCTCATGTGAGATCTCCCTGGAACCTCGTGTCGACGAACTTCGCGAAGTCGACCTTGCCCGGCAGGGTCTTGTCCTCGGTGAACGCGTCCGCGAGCTCCTGCTCGGACTTGATGACCGTGTCGTCCAGCTTCACGACCTGGTCGCCGTTGCGCTGCACCGCGGCGAGCGCCACCTCGTACTTCAGGCCCGTCTCCGCGGCCCACGCCTTCGCCCACTCCTCGCGGTGCGTGTCGGCCCACTTCTGCGCCTTGTAGTACCGGATCAGGTACTCCTTGAGCGCCGGGTTCTTCCCCTTGTCGTCCAAGGCCTTCTTGCCGGCGACGTTGAAGCCGTAGCCGTTCGACTTCCCCTCACCGGTGGTCAGCACGCGCGCCTTGGCCTCCTGCTGCGCCTGCGCGGTGTAGGGGTCCCAGATCGCCCACGCGTCGACCTTGCCCTGCGTGAACGCGCCGTACGCGTCGGCGGGCTGCAGGAAGTTCAGCGTGACGTCCTTGGTCGTGAGACCGGCCGAACGCAGCGTCAGCAGGATCTGGCCGTGCGCGGAACTTCCCTTGGCCACGGCGATGTTCTTGCCCTTCAACTCGCCGACCGACTTCAACGGCGAGTTCTCCGGGACGAGGATCGCGTCCGCCTCGACCTGGCCCTTCGACACGCCGACGGCGGCGATCTTGGCGTTCGCGGCGGCGGCGAAGATCGGCGGTGTGTTGCCGACCGCGCCGACGTCGATCGCGCCGGCCGAAGCGGCTTCGAGCAGGGGCGGGCCGGAGGTGAACGTCGACCACTCGATCTTGTACGGGAAGTCGTTGAGCAGACCGGCCGCGGTCAGCACCGACTTGGCGCCGCCCTTCTGGTCACCGACCTTGAGCACGACGTCGCCGGCCGGGGTGTCCTGGGACTGCGTGGCCGTCGAGCACCCGGTGGCGAAGAGGATCGCGGCGAGAAGGGCGAGCAGCTTTCTGTCAGGCAGCTTCTTCAACGTCCACTCCCAGATCGGCGAGCACGCGGGTGCGTTGCTCCACAACGGATGCCCGGCGGCGCGGGCGGGGCAGGTCGACGTGGTGCGTGGCGACGATCCGGCCCTCGTCGAGCACGAGGATGCGATCGGCCAGCAGCAACGCCTCGTCGACGTCGTGCGTCACGAGCAGCACGGCGGGCTTGTGCCTGGTCCACAGGTCTTCCACCAGGTGGTGCATGGCGAGCCGGGTCAACGCGTCCAGCGCGCCGAACGGTTCGTCGAGCAGCAGCACGTCCGGTTCGCGCACCAACGCCCGCGCGAGCGAGACCCGTTGCGCCTCACCGCCGGACAGCGTCAGCGGCCACGCGTCGGCGTGGTCGGTCAGCCGCACTTCTTCCAGCGCCTTCAACGCGACCGCGCGGCCGTCCGGCTTGTGCAGGCCGAGCGAGATGTTCCGCCAGACCTTGCGCCACGGCAGCAGACGCGGCTGCTGGAAGGCGATCGACACCGTGCCGGGGACCTCGGCCTGGCCTTCGACCTCGCGGTCCAGGCCGGCGAGGATGCGCAGCAACGTCGACTTGCCGCAGCCGCTGCGGCCGAGCAGCGCCACGAACTCGCCCGGCTGGACCTCCAGGTCGATGCCGTCCAGCACGGTCCGCGGGCCGAAGGCCTTGCGCAGACCCCGAACGCTCACCGCCGACTTCACCGGGCTTGCCATCGCAGGATCCTCCTCTCCAGCAACCGCACCAGGGCGTCCGTCGTCAGGCCGAGCAGCGCGTAGACCACGAGGCCGACGACCACGACGTCGGTGCGGAGGAACTCACGGGCGTTGTTGATCAGGAAGCCGAGGCCGGCGTCGGCGTTGATCTGCTCGGCGACGATCAGCGACAGCCAGGCGGTGCCGAACGCGATCCGCAGTCCCACCAGGGTTTGCGGCACGGCGGACGGCAGCACGACGTGCACGATCCGTTCGATCCGGCTGTAGCCGAGCACGCGCGCGGCCTCGACCAGGCCGGGATCGGTCTGCCGGATCCCGGCGTGCAGGTTGAGGTACAGCGGGAACGCCACCCCGGCCGCGACCAGCGCGAGCTTGGGCTCCTCGCCGATGCCGAACCAGAGGATGAACAGCGGGATCAGGCCGAGGTGCGGCAGCGTCCGCAACATCTGCACCGGCGGATCCAGCAATGTCTCGCCCCACCGGGAAAGGCCGGAGGCGAGCCCCAGAACAACGCCGGCAAAGCCGCCTATCAGAAATCCGAAGAAAACGCGTCCGATCGACACCGCGAACGCTTCGCCCAATTGGCCGTCCGCGATGAGCTCACCGGCGGATTGGGCGACCGTGAGCGGAGAAGCGAGTTTGTCGGGCGACAGCACACCCGTTGAGCTGGCCAGTTGCCACAGCAGGACCAGCGCGACCGGGCTGATCCAGCGCAGCGGCAGCTTGAACTTCCGCGCCTGCGAAGGCGTCGCGGTTTTCGGCCGCGCGGCCACTCCCGCTATGGACAAGGTCATGGGCCGAAGTACAGGCGAGCCCACGGGATGAGTCAACGACGCCCAAATCGTGAAAATGCGTCGGACATGGAGATGTTCCCCGCACGGACATATTTCCCGCCAACGGCTTAGTGACAGGGCGGCCAGAGACGATCAACATGCAGGCATGGAAGAGGGGGACAGACCTGGGGTGCCTTCGGGCACCACGCTGCGGTTCGCGTCACTGGTGCTGCTGGCGGTCGCTACTACGTTGTTCGTCTTCGGTCAGTTCGCGTCCGTGTGGCGGCCGGTCACTTCGCTCGACAACGCCCGGTGCCAGGTGCGGTCGGGCCTCTACCTCACGTCGACTCTCGAGGTCGATCCCGACGAGTCCAAATGGGACGGTTATCGGGCGTGCATGGCGACGTTCCTCGGCACCCGTGCCGCGTGGCTCGCCGGCGGGCTGGTGCTGCTCTTCGCGGTGGCGTTGCTGATCTACGCGCTGCGCCCGGCGTGGTTGCGGTACCGGCGGAACCTGGTCGCCGTGCCGGAAGAACTGGACGAGCCGCTCGCCGAACTGGTCGCGGAGGCAGGGCTCGCGAAGGCACCGACGTTCCTGCTCGACCGGGCGAAGATCCGCGCGGGCGGTGTCGCGTTCGGCACCCATCGCCGCAAGTACGTCGCGCTCAACGTCGGCATGATGGCGTTGCGCCGCGTCGAACCCGCGTCGTTCCGCACGATCGTGCTGCACGAGCTCGCGCACGTCCGCAACGACGTCTCGATCACCTACGCGACGCTGGCGATCTGGCGCGCCTTCGTCGTCGCGATCCTGCTGCCGTACGTGATCACGCTGTTCCAGCCGATGCCGGTCGGGTACATCTCGTACGTCCACATCTCGGGCCTGACCCTGCTGGTGCTGCTCGTGTTCGCCGCACGCGTCGCCGTGCTGAGGGCTCGCGAGAAGCACGCGGACGCGCTGGTGGTGCGGTGGACGGGCGACCCGGCCCCGTACCGGCTGCTGCTGCCGGCCGGCCGGTTGCGCCGCTGGCTGGGCCACCACCCGGCACCCGCCAGTCGCGAGGCCGTCATGCGCGACCCGAAGTCGTTGCTGCGACCGGGTTTCTGGGAGACGCTCGGCAGCACGCTCGCCGTGCAGATCGCCTGGTGGCACGCGACAGCCGGGTTGCGCGAGCTGACCTGGTACCGCGAGGGCAACGAGTCGTACCTGGTCATGCGAATCGTCTGGACCGTGGTGGTGGCCGGGCTCATCGGCCTGATCGCCTGGCGCGGTGCGGCTTTCGGGCCCCGGCGCGGCACGTTCGCGTTGCCGGGACTGGCCGTGGGGCTCGGACTGGTGCTCGGCGACCGGCTGGACGTGATGAACGTCCTCCCGATCACTCCGCACAGCGTCATCGCCTCGATCGCGCTCGGCGGCACCGGGATGCTCATGACGATCTGGGCCGGGTACTGCGCCACGCTCGTGCGCACCCGGTGGCACGGCTGGTTCCTCGGACTCTCCATCGCCGTGGTCACGTTCACACTGCTGGGCTGGTTCAACGAGATCCGAGCCGCGGAGACGTTGTGGCGCAACAACATCGTGCCGGTGCTGGACCTGCTCGACGCCTCCGCGACGAAGGCCGTGGTCCTTCCGTTCCTGCTGAACTTCAACCGGGTGCCGACGGTCGTGGCGCTGGCGTTGCTGTGGCTGGTGCCGCTGGTGCTGCGCCGCGAGTTCCCCCGGTTCGCCGCGCTGGCCGGCGTGCTCGGCGGTGTGCTCGCGGCCGCCGCGGTGGTGCTGCTCGGCTCGGCCGGAACGCCACTGGACGCCACGGCCTGGCAGATCATCGCCGTGGTGGCCGTCCAGCTGGTCGCGGTGGCGGTGGCGCGGGTGGACCGGGTGGGCGCGTTGCTCACGGCGTGGCTGATCGGGCTGGCGGGGACGGCGGCGATCTGGCTGACGCACCTGCACGGGTCCGAGGTCGACAGCGTCCTCGCGACGCGGCCACACCAGGTCCTGCCGGTCCTGGGAACCCTCGCGGCACTGATCGCGGGTGGTTACGGCCTCCAGCGCGGCTACGCCCGCTCAGGGCCGATCTGGGCGGCAGGAATCGCGGTCCTGGGTGTCGCGGTGGCCGCTTGGTGGCCCCACGCGGCACCGACGGCGAAGCAGTTGCAGCCGGCGCCCCCGACGGAAACGAAGGTCGACACCGACGAGGCCGTGAACACCTGGATCTTCGGCGGCGGCTGGGACCGGATGATGGCCGTGGTACGAGCACAGGACAAGGTGTTCGCGGGCGTGCGGGCCGCGGACCCGGCCGCCATCGCGGCCGGGTGCGAGCAGCTCGGACCCGTGCTGCGCGAGCCGTTCCCGCTGCCGCCCGACCCGAAGATCGCCACGACGTGGACGGAGGGGTTGCGGGCAATGGAGAACGGCACGCGCTCGTGCCTCGTCGTCTTCCGGGACGCGGGCAAGGACGACGGCTCGATGTCGAGCGAGTTCCTGAAGGGCCTCGACCAGCTGGAGAACACGCAGAACGCGCTGATCGAGGCCCAGAAGCGAGCTGTCAGCTGAGCACGTCGTGGCGCACGATCGTCTGGTCGCGGCCGGGACCGACGCCGATCGCCGAGACGCGGGCGCCGATGATGCTCTCCAGGTACTCGACGTAGGCCTTGGCGTTGGCCGGCAGCTCGTCGAACGTGCGGCACGACGAGATGTCCTCGAACCAGCCCGGCAGCTCTTCGTAGACCGGGACGGCGTGGTGCACGTCGGTCTGCGTCATCGGCATCTCGTCGGTGCGGCGACCGTCCACTTCGTACGCGACGCAGACCGGCACCTTCTCGAGGCCCGACAGCACGTCGAGCTTGGTGAGGAAGTAGTCGGTGATGCCGTTGACGCGCGAGGCGTAGCGGGCGATCACGGCGTCGAACCAGCCGGTGCGGCGCGAACGTCCGGTGGTGACACCGAACTCGCCACCCTGCTTGCGCAGGTACTCGCCCATGTCGTCGTTGAGCTCCGTCGGGAAAGGACCGGAGCCGACGCGGGTCGTGTACGCCTTCAGGATGCCGATCACGGTGCTGATGCGGGTCGGGCCGACACCGGAACCGACGGTCGCGCCACCCGAGGTCGGGTTCGACGACGTGACGAACGGGTAGGTGCCGTGGTCGACGTCGAGCAGGGTGCCCTGCGAGCCCTCCAGCACCACGATCTCGTCGCGGTCGAGCGCCTGGTTGAGCAGCAGGCGGGTGTCCGCGATGCGGTGCACGAAGTGCTGACCGTGCTCGAGCACCTGGTCGACGACCTGCTCGGGGTCGAGCGCCTTGCGGTTGTAGACCTTGACCAGCACCTGGTTCTTGAAGTCCAGGGCGGCCTCGACCTTCTGCCGGAGGATCTTCTCGTCCAGCAGGTCCTGCACGCGCACGCCGACGCGGGCGAGCTTGTCCTGGTAGGCGGGCCCGATGCCCCGACCGGTCGTGCCGATCTTGGCCTTGCCCAGGTAGCGCTCGGTGACCTTGTCGATGGCCACGTGGTACGGCATGATCAAGTGCGCGTCCGACGAGATCAGCAGTCCGCTGGTGTCGACGCCCTTCTCCTCCAGGCCCGCGAGCTCGGTGAGCAGCACGCCGGGGTCGACCACGACACCGTTGCCGATCACGTTCTTCACGCCGGGCGTGAGGATGCCGGACGGGATGAGGTGCAGGGCGAACTTCTGACCGTCCGGGAGGACGACGGTGTGACCCGCGTTGTTGCCGCCCTGGTAGCGAACGATCCACTGGACACGCTCACCGAGGATGTCGGTGGCCTTGCCCTTGCCCTCATCGCCCCACTGGGCACCGATCAGCACGACGGCCGGCATGTGAAACTCCAAGCACTTGGACTGGTTCAAGCGAATGCCGGTACGTGAGGGTAGACCAGGAGATGACCGTGCGCGGAATCGTGTTGGCCTGCGGAAACACGCAGTCGCCAATGATCGCTCAACGTGACGACGTGCGGGTGGTCCCCGCCCGCCCCGGCAAGGACCACGTTGATCAGCATCTGGACGCCGGACGGCTCGTCGTCGTGGGCACCGACGCCGACCTCGCGGCGGTGGCGTTGAGGTTGCTGCGCAAGGAAAAGCTCGGCTCGGTGGCACTGGGCTACGTGCCGGTCGCCGATTCGTCCGTTGCCGCGCTTTGGGGGCTTTCGACCGATCCCGCCCGGGCCCTGGACGTCGCACTGAACGGTGACGTAGATCCCGTTCCGCTCGTCCGCGACGACGTCGGCGGAGTGCTGATGGGTCTCGGCGTGTTGTCCCCGGTTCGTGGCGTTGGTTACAGCGACGCGGACAACGTGCTGCGCGGTCAGGCCAGCCGGATCGAGTGCACCCCGGACCCGGAGGGCGGCCTCGGCCTGCAGATCCGGATCGTCAACAAGCGCCTCTTCGGCTCCAAGGTCCGCGTCAGCCGCCCGCGCGCGTTCCAGCTCGGCTGCCTGCCCACTACCGCGGTCCTGGACGGCCACAAGCACCCGCGCCCGGTCGACAAGTGGACCTGGTACCGCCACACCGAGGACTTGAGGCTCGTGCGAGGCCTCTAGCCGTCCGGCTGTCATTCACTTGAGTGTCACTCGAAGGCATTGCCTAATTTCATAATGTGACTGAGGGTAGGTCCCGATCACTTTCCAACAAGGAAGGTCGGGACGATGTCAAAAGTTAACCGAACCATTGGTGTTTTAGTTGCCACCGCGGCTCTCACCATTGGTTTTGTTTCCCCTGCACTCGCGACACCGCCGAACATCCCCCCTGCCGCCACCGCGAAGTCCGAATTGGCCGGACTGACGGTCGCGACCGAGGGCTCGATGACGGGCTATTCACGCGACCTTTTCCCGCACTGGATCACCCAGTCGGGCAGCTGCAACACCCGTGAGGCCGTGCTGAAGCGCGACGGCACGAACGTGGTGACGGACTCGTCGTGCGCCGCCACGTCGGGCCGCTGGTTCTCGCCGTACGACGGCGCGACGTGGACCGCGGCCTCCGACGTGGACATCGACCACATCGTGCCGCTCGCGCAGGCCTGGAGGTCAGGAGCGAACTCCTGGACCACGGCGCAGCGCCAGGCGTTCGCGAACGACATGTCCGGCCCGCAGCTCATCGCGGTGACCGACAACGTCAACCAGTCCAAGGGCGACCAGGACCCCGGCACCTGGAAGCCGCCGCTGACGTCCTACTACTGCACTTACGCCAAAATGTGGGTACACACCAAGTACCGGTACAACCTGAAGACCGATTCGGCTGAGAAGGCGGCGTTGACGAGCATGCTGAGCACCTGCTGATGGCGACACTCTCCGCGCTTTTCGTAGCGGGCCCAGGCGGCGTGATGACCGACGAGGTCGGCGTCGTGACAGGCGATCTGGAACTGAGCACAGAACTCTCCGACGACGGAAAGTTCCGAGCACTGGTCCGCTACGAGGGCGCGGAAGAGTGGTACGCGATCACGGGTGCTTCGTGCGTCCTGACTGATCCTCGCGATCACGAACAGGTGCACTCGCTTCTGCTGGCCCTGCTGAACCGGCCGGAGGGCTGAGCGGCGGCAACGCCTCCATCGCCTCACTCCGGTTCAGCCCGGTCGCCTGCAGCAGGTCCACGGCAACACTCCGGATCTGCGCCAGCACGACCTTGGACGAGAACCCGTCCCCGCCGAGACGCCGCGCGGTAAGCACCCGCGCGGCGTCCCGCACGGCCTCCCGAGTCTTCTTGGGCTCGGCCCCCTTCTCCAACTCACCCTTCAGGCAGTCCACAGCGTCCGCGTAGTCCTTCAACACATCCGGCACCCCGTCCGGAATGGGTTCATCGGCCTTCAACGCAGCCATGGCCCGCCGAGCCAACACCCGCGTGTTCCGAATCGCGTAGTCGACAGGCCCAGCAGCAGCCTGATACCGCTTGAGCTCGTCCTTGGACCGCCACCGAATGGGCGCGATCCGAGCGATCTCACTCCCGGTCTGCAACGCGGCTTTGTAGTCGTCAATGGTCGTCTGACTGGTCCGCAACTCGGCAAGCACCCCAGCAGCCTTGACGGAATCCTTCTCCTCCAGGGCACCGGCAAGCTCTCGAAGTGCCCCGCTCAGCGTGTTCGTGAGCGCCTTCAACTGCCGCTGCGCCACCGTGACGGGATTGGCCGGAATGAGCGCGGCAACAGCCAGCCCCATCAGCCCGCCAGTCAACGCGTCGATCATCCGATCGAACCCACCACCAGCACTGGGCGGCAACAACGTGGCCACCAGAACAGCGCTACTACCAGCCTGCAACGCGATGACAGACCCGCCGTCCAACAACACAGCGGCCGACATCGCCAACGCAACAACAAGCGCGATCTGCCAGGGCCCACTACCGATCCAACTGATCAGCGCGTCGCCAACCCCAACACCAACAGAAACGCCGACAACGAGCTCACCGACCCGCCGCAACCGCTGCCCCAGCGAAACCCCAAGACAAACGACAGCGGCAATCGGCGCGAAGAACGGGTGCTGATGCCCGATGACAAGGGTCGCCACCACCCAGGCAAGCCCAGCGGACAGGGCACTTTGGACGATCGGCAGCGCAGCCCCGCGCCACCGCGAAAACCCACGCCCGATCGCGTCCCTGACCGCGCCCACAACTCACCCCCGCCTGCTGTTCCACCACTGATGCCCACCGCGAAGCCGAAGGCGAGCCGTCCTACCGAGCGGGCCCGGCGGTGGGGTCCCGTCACGAGTCGCACCATAGCTCTTGCTGCATGCGGGTATGGGTGTCAAGCGGGCACGCTTTTCGCCCGCTTGACACCCATACCCGCATGTGGCTCGCTCTTGGTTCGGCTCGTGACGGGACCCCACCGCCAACGCAACCTTCTACGCAACAGGCAGCCGCCCAAAGCAACTGGCGTGCCATCTACCCGCAGGCGGCGCTACCCCCCGATCAGATTGCCGGGGGTCTGGGGGCAGAGCCCCCAGGGGAAGCACGCAACAGGACTCGCCGCCCGCAAGCCGGGGAACGCTACGAAAAACGCGTCAGACCAGCCCAAGCGCAGCCGGAGCCTCAGGATCCGAGTCCGCGAGGAACTTGGAACACCGGTCCCACTCCTCGTCCTCCCCGATCTCCCGAGCAGCCAGCGCGAGCGCAGCGAGCGCCCTCAAAAACCCCTGGTTCGGCCGATGCCCCCAAGGCACAGGCCCAAACCCCTTCCACCCAGACCGACGCAACTGGTCAAGCCCACGGTGGTACCCAGTCCGGGCGTACGCATAAGCAGCAACAGGGTCCCCAGCGTGCAAAGCGCGCTCAGCCAGCAACGCCCAAGCCTCAGAAAAGTCCGGGTAGGCCCGAACGATCTTGGCAGGGTCAGTACCGCCATCAGCAGCGGCTTGCGCCTCAGGACGTTCGGGAAGACGAGTCGGCTCGGGCCCGAGGAGGTTCTCAACCATGCGGCCCATCGTGCCGCATCCGCAGACCCGTACTAGATGAACATCCTCATGACGGCGGCCACAACGGCCAGCATCAGCACGGTGACGAGCACCCCGGCGATGATCCGCTGCTTCGTGGTCGCCTTGTACCTGTCGTCGTAACCGTCGCCATACCCGTCAGAGCTCATGCCCGTGCACCTTGCCGATCCACCCCACCGAACTTCAACTTCGCGCACTCCGCTTCACTCCATCGTGCACACGAATTGGAAACATCAGGGTAAAACCAGGGCCGTTCGCCCTACCTGGACACCCGAGCTGCGCTCATGATGTTCGGATGATTCAGGGGGTAAGGCAGTTCCGGGACCAGTACTGGGAGCGGGGCGCGCCCGGCCGGGAGACACCACAAGCGCTCACGAAGCAGCTCTACCAGCTGTGGCTCGTCGGTCTCCTGCTCAAGTTGATCGGGTCGTCGTGGGACGTCTCGTGGCACTTCAAGTGGTTGCGCGACGACCTCGCGCCGCCGCACCTGATCAACACGGTCGGCACGGTCATCGTGGTCGCGCTGACGTTGTTCCACACGTTCACCGGGTACGGCGGCGACAAGCTGACGATCCGGTTGATGCAGGTCGGCAGCGGGATCTTCCTCATCGCCCTGCCGATCGACATCATCAACCACCGGATCAACGGGCTCGACATCACGAGCTGGAGCGGGTCGCACGCGCTGCTCTACCTGGGCACGGCGGTGATGCTGGCCGGCGCGATCCGCGGGTGGATGAAGTACTACCCCGCGGGCAACGCGAGGACCCTCGGCCTGACGGCCCTGTGGTTCTTCTTCCTGGAGAACGTCTGGTTCCCCAACCAGCACCAGGAGTACGGCGTGCGCGCGTTGCAGGCCTGGGACAGCGGTAAGGCCGAGGCCGAGCCGATCCTGCTGCAGTTCGCCGCCGATCAACTCGGCGTGCCGGTCGGACGCGAGGCGGTCGTGCACTTCGCGCTGCCCATCGCGGACTGGGTCTACCCGGTGTGGGGGCTCGTCGCGGCGGCGATCGTGCTGGTCATCGCCCGGCGCACGATCGACCGGCCCTGGGCGGCCACGGTGGTCGCCGGCGGGTACGTCGCGTACCGGTGCCTGATCTGGCCGTTGCTCGCCGGGATCGACTTCCCGAAGTCCGCGGTGCCGCTGTTCCTGATCCTGGTCGGGCTCGCGGTCGACGCGGCGCACGCGGTCAAGATGCCCACGCCGGCCGCGGCCGTGCTCGGGTCGGCGGCCGTCACCACGGTCGGCTACGTCGGCATCTGGTTCCAGCAGGAGTACCTGTGGGGGCCGCCGATCTCGTTCTCGTCGGCGGCGGTCACGGCCGTGCTGCTGGCGGTGCTGTGGACGGTCGGGGACATGGTGATCCACCGACCGGAGACGCAACTGATCGCGTCACGCCTCAAGCTGGGCTGACAACCGGCTGGTGATCCGGCCGAACAGCTCCGCGAGAGGCTCGCCGACGTCCCGCCCGAACTCGGTCAACCCGTAGGTGACCTGGGGCGGGGTCGTCGGCTCTACCTTCCGCCAGATCAGGCCGTCCTCGACGAGCCCGCGCAGGGTCTGGGAGAGCATCTTCTCGCTGATGCCGCGGATGCTCTCGCGCAGCTCGAAGAACCTGAGGTCGTTGGTCTGCAGGGAGATCAGCACCCAGATTCCCCACCGACTCGTCACGTGGTCGACCATCTCGCGCGCGGGGCAGTCGGTGTGAAACACCTCATACCGCTCCGTCGACTCGGACCGCGTGAACTGAGTTCCGACTGCCATGTCGGGAGCTTACCTACAGGTACGTCCTTACGAAAAGTAAGCCTGGTTCCTAGCGTCGTCACCACAACGACGAAGGAGCTTCAAAATGATCGTGGTGACCGGCGCTACCGGCAACATCGGCAGGCCTCTGACGACGGCGCTGGCGAAGGCCGGCGAGCAGGTGACGGCGGTGTCGCGGCACGCGGCGAACGTCCCGGACGGCGTCAAGCACGTCGTGGCCGATCTGGCCGACCCGAAGACCCTCCCGCTGGACGGCGCCAAGGCGTTGTTCCTGCTGCTGTCCGGCGATCTGCACGCCGTCGGCGCCAACCCGGCCGACGTCATCGCCCAGGCCGCGGACAGCGGGGTCCGCCGAGTCGTCCTGCTCTCCACGCTGGGTGTGGTGACCAGGCCGTTCGGCACGACGCGGATCGCGATGCTGGAACTGGAGGACTCACTGCGGACCTCCGGCCTGGACTGGTCGATCATCAGGCCGGGCGGCTTCGCGTCCAACGCGCTGTGGTGGGCCGAGTCCGTCAAAGCCCAGCGAACCGTCGCGGCACCGTTCGGCGACACCGGTGTGCCGATCCTCGACCCGGCGGACATCGCCGAGGTCGCGGCCGCCTGCCTGACCGACGACCGGCACAGCAGCAGGATCTACGAGCTGACCGGCCCGGAGGTGATCACGCCACGGCAGCAGACCGAGGCCATCGCACGAGCACTCGGCGAGCCGGTGCGGTTCCACGAGCTCACCCGTGCCGAGGCCAAGGCGGGCATGGAACAGATGATGCCGGGAGAACTCGCCGACGACACCCTGGACATCCTCAGCTCGCCGACCGAGCACGAGCAGCGCGTCAGCCCGGACGCGGAAGAGGTCCTCGGCCGCGCCCCGCACACGTTCGCCGACTGGGCCGAACGCAACGTCGAAGCCTTCCGCTGAAAGCAAAAGGGCCCCGGCACGAAGCCGGGGCCCTCGTCACGCCAGGTGTCAGCCCGCGATCATGCGGCCCGACGACTTGAGGTGCTCACAGGCCTGCGCGATGCGCGCGCCCATGGCCGTCTCGGCGGCCTTGAGGTAGCTGCGCGGGTCGTAGACCTTCTTGTTGCCGACCTCGCCGTCGATCTTCAGCACACCGTCGTAGTTCGCGAACATGTGCGCCGCGATCGGACGGGTGAACGCGTACTGCGTGTCCGTGTCGATGTTCATCTTGATGACGCCGTACGACACGGCCTCGTGGATCTCCTCGAGCAGCGAGCCGGAGCCGCCGTGGAAGACCAGGTCGAACGGCTTGGAGCCGGCCGGGAGGCCCAGCTTCTCCGCCACCACGTCCTGGCCCTGCTTGAGGATCTCCGGGCGCAGCTTCACGTTGCCCGGCTTGTAGACGCCGTGCACGTTGCCGAAGGTCGCGGCGAGCAGGTAGCGGCCCTTCTCGCCGGCGCCCAGCGCCTCGAGGGTCTTCAGGTAGTCCTCGGCGGTCGTGTAGAGCTTGTCGTTGATCTCGTTGTCGACGCCGTCCTCCTCGCCACCGACGACACCGACCTCGATCTCGAGGACGATCTTCGCCTTGGCGGACAGGTCGAGCAGCTCGCTCGCGATCTGGAGGTTCTCGTCCAGCGCGACGGCCGAGCCGTCCCACATGTGCGACTGGAAGAGCGGGTTGCCGCCCTTGTCGACGCGCTCCTGGCTGATCGCGATCAGCGGACGCACGTACCCGTCGAGCTTGTCCTTCGGGCAGTGGTCGGTGTGCAGCGCGATGTTCACGGGGTACTTGGCCGCGACGACGTGCGCGAACTCCGCGAGCGCCACGGCGCCGGTCACCATGTCCTTGACCTTGGTGCCCGAGGCGAACTCGGCACCGCCGGTCGAGACCTGGATGATGCCGTCGCTCTCAGCCTCGGCGAAGCCGCGAAGAGCCGCGTTGAGCGTCTCCGACGACGTGACGTTGATGGCGGGGTAGGCGAACTCGTTCGCCTTGGCCCGGTCCAGCATCTCCGCGTAGACCTCGGGAGTTGCGATGGGCATCGGTGGTCCTCCTCAGGCGCCCTGAACGGGTGTCAGCTCGCATCCTACGAGGCCGAGTCACGGGGCCAACTCGGTGGCCGCCCTCACAGAGTGATCGATCAAGTACCAGTTGACCAGCCGGTCTGCGCTACCCGCCGGTAGGGGGATAGTGGATGACATGGCAACTGCTCAGTGGAACGGCAAGATCATCGCTTCGAGCGACGACACCGTCGTGGTCGAAGGCAACCACTACTTCCCGCTGGAATCGGTCGATCCGGCCGTGTTGAAGCCGACCGACCACACCTCGCACTGCCCGTGGAAGGGCGACGCGAACTACTACTCGTTGCAGGTAGACGGCGCCGAGAACACCAACGCGGCCTGGTACTACGCCGAGCCGAAGGACGCGGCGAAGCAGATCAAGGGCCACGTGGCGTTCTGGAAGGGCGTCGAGATCAGCGCCTGAGCCCGAGGGCGTCGGCCAGTTCCGCGTAGTGGCCGTTCAGCGACTGGACGGCCACGTGGTCGGCACCCGCATCGACGTGCGCACGCAGCTTCGCGGCCACCTGGTCCGGGCTGCCGTGCGCGACCAACGCGTCGACGAGGCGATCCGAGCCCTTCACGTCCTCGGCGGTGAACCCGTAGCGCTGCCAGTTGTTCGTGTAGTTGGTGAGCGAGAAGTAGAACGAGAGCTTCTCGCGCGCGATGGCACGCGCGACCTCCACGTCCTCCTCGACGACCACCGTCACCTCGGGCGCGAGGAGCTTGTCGCCGAGCACCTTGCGAGCCTCGGCGGTGTGCTCGACCGGCACGAGGTACGGGTGGGCGCCCGCGGTCCGGTCGGCGGCGAGCCTGAGGACCTTCGGGCCGAGGGCGGCGAGCACCAGCCGGTCGGCGGGCACGTCGAGCCGGTCGAGGTAGGACACGAGCTTGTCGTAGGGCTTCTCGTAGGCCTGGTCGAGCTGCGGGTGACCCACGCCGACGCCGAGCAGGAACCTGTCGCTCGCGAGCCGGTGGAACTCGGCCGCGACCGCCTCGGGGTCGGACTGCCACACGTTGACGATGCCGGTCGCGATGGTGATCGACTCCGTGGTGTCCAGCGCCTCGCCGACCACACCGATCTCCGGCGAGCCGCCGATCCAGAACGCCCCGTAGCCGAGCGCCTCGATCTCGCCGATCCTCCCGGCCCACTCGTGGTGCGAGCCCCAGACCCCGAACGTTCCCAGCATGCGAACCCCAATCGTCGCGGCGTACTACCTTTCGCAGTATGCCGATCTTGAGCACCACCGACCTGAACGTGTCCCGCCTCTGCCTGGGCGGCAACGTGTTCGGCTGGACCGCTGACGAGGACCAGTCGTTCGCAGTGCTCGACGCCTACACCAGGGCGGGCGGGAACTTCATCGACACCGCCGACGTGTACTCGGCCTGGGGCGAGGGCCTCTCCGGCGGCGAGTCGGAGACGATCATCGGCAGGTGGCTGGCCGGGAGGAGCGACCGCGACCAGATCGTGGTGGCCACGAAGGTCGGCATGCTCGCCGGTTTCAACAACCAGAAGCGCGACACCGTGCTGACGGCCGCCGAACGCTCGCTGAAGCGGCTCGGCGTCGACCACATCGACCTCTACTACAACCACGTCGACGACCCGAACACGCCGCTCGAGGAGACGCTCGCCGCCTACGACCAGCTCGTCCGCGACGGCAAGGTCCGGTACGTCGCCGCGTCCAACTTCTCCGCCGAACGGCTCGCGCAGGCGCTGGACATCCAGGAACGCGAGGGCTTCGCCAAGTTCGTGGCGCTGCAGCCCGAGTACAGCCTGGTCAGCCGCGCCAAGTTCGAGGGCGAGCTCCAGGACACCGTGGCGAGGCTCGGCCTCGCCACCCTGACCTACTCGTCGCTCGCCAAGGGCTTCCTGAGCGGCAAGTACCGGCCGAGCGTCGAGGTTCAGAGCGCACGGGCCGGCGCGGCCTCGAAGTTCCTCGACGAGCACGGTCTGCAGGTCCTCGAAGTGCTCGACGAGCTGGCCGAAACCCACGAGACCTCGGTCGCGGCGGTCGCCCTCGCGTGGCTCGCCCAGCAGCCGACGGTGGCCGCGCCGATCGCGTCCGCCCGGACGTTGGAGCAGCTCAGCGACCTGCTCCCGGCGCTGACCCTGGAGCTCACGCAGGCCGAGGTGGATCGCCTCAGCGCAATTTAACTTGCCAGTAGCTTACTGGGAGTAGGTTGCGTTACCGTGACGAGCATGGACGTCACGGGCAAGGTGGTACTGATCACCGGCGCGGCCAGGGGCATCGGCGCCGAGGTGGCGAGGCAACTGGCCGCGCGCGGGGCTCGTCTCGCGCTCGTAGGGCTGGAGATGGCCCAGCTCGAAGAGGTCGCGCGGCAGACCGGCGGCAAGGCGTGGGAAGCCGATGTCACGGACTGGGACGTGCTCGACCGCGTGATGAACGAGGTCGCGGCCCACTTCGGCGGCATCGACGTCGTGGTGGCGAACGCGGGCATCGCGGCCACGGGGTTCGTGCGCTCGATGGACCCGAAGGCGTTCGAACGGGTCATCGAGGTCAATCTGCTCGGTGTGTGGCGCACGGTCCGCACGGCGCTGCCGCACCTGATCAAGAGCCGCGGCTACTGCCTGGTCGTGTCGTCGCTCGCGGCGATCGTCCACATCCCCGGCAACGCGGCCTACTCGGCGGCCAAGGCGGGCTGCGAAGCGTTTGCGGACAGCCTCCGCGCCGAGGTCAGGCACCTGGGCGTCGACGTCGGCACCGCGTACTTCTCGTGGATCTCCACGGACATGGTCAACAGCGCCGACGAGCACCCGGTCTTCGGCAAGCTGCGCAAGGGCATGCCCGGTGTGGCCGGCAAGAAGTACCCCGTCCGCAACGTCGGCAGGGCCGTCGTCAGGGGCATCGAGAAGCGGGCGAAGGCGGTCCACGTCCCCGGCTGGGTCGGCGCTCTGAAGTACTTCCGCGCGTTCACGCCGATGGTCGTGGACCGCCAGGCGGTCGAGGAGGTGGCGGCGGCCGACCTCGAGATGGCGAAGTCGGACACCTCGGGACTGGTCGGGCCGGGCGGTCAGGCCGCTAGTCGGTGAGCCAGGAGCCGAGCAGGGCGTTCCAGACGCGGATCTTCCACTTCGTGATGACGTTCGCCGGCGTGTAGGGATCGGCGGACAGGATCTCCTTCAGCGAGGCCTCGTCCGCCGCCTCGTAGATGATCAACGCGCCGGTGTCGTCCGCGTACGGACCTGCGGCGAGGACCACACCCTTCTCGGCGAGAGAGGCGATGTACTCGCGGTGTGCGGGGCGCACCGCGAGGCGCTTCTCGCTGTCGGGACCGAACACCAATTCGACTGCAAAGCGGGCCATGCGTCCACCGTAGCGACGCTGACCGGTACCGTCCTACCTTGTGGTTGGCGAAGAAACCCCGCGCACCGTGCAGGACACCCTGACCAACCTGCGAATCAAGGACGGCGTCGCAGGACCTCCCACAGGGCCCCTCACGCTCGAAGACCTGTACAAGCAGCACCGCATGCGCCTCGTGAGGCTCGCGCTGCTGCTCGTGGACGAGCCGTCCACAGCCGAGGACGTGGTGCAGGAGGCGTTCGCCGGCCTGCACCGCAACTGGAAGGGCCTCCGGGACGCCCAGGCGGCCGTCGGCTACCTCCGCACGGCCGTGGTCAACGGCTCCCGCAGCGTGCTGCGCCGGCGCAAGACGGCCCGCGACTACATCCCGCCGCACGTGGCGAACGCGCGGTCGGCCGAGTCGCTGGCGATGCTGACCGCGGAGCACCAGGCCGTGGTCAAGGCGTTGCAGCAGCTGCCGCCGCGCCAGCGCGAGGTGCTCGTGCTGCGCTACTACGGCGACCTGTCCGAGGCGGAGATCGCCGAGGCCACCGGCATCTCGAAGGGCACCGTGAAGTCGACGGCGTCCCGTGCGCTCGACGCCCTCCAGAAGATCATGGCCGGGTAGTCGCAACAGTAAGCAAACTTCACCGTTTAGCCAGCTGAGGCCGTTTCGTCCGTTGCGGGCGGTTTCAGCTCGTAAGACCACGCGCCCAAATCGGTACTTGGTATAGACCAATAGGCCCCCCATGCCGCAGGATCAGTTCCCGTGGCACGCAGACACGTGGTCGCCGTTGACATCGGTGGCACCGAAACCAAGGCGGCGCTGGTCTCCGGGACCCGGGAGTCGGTGGCGGCGCAGAAGCACGCGCGCCGGGCGACTCCCGGCGAGCTGGCGCCTCTCCTCGACGTCATCGCCGAGCTCGTCAGCGAGCTGGGCGACGCCTCCGAACACGAGATCGACGCCGTGGGGATCGTGGCGCCGGGCATCGTGGACGAGGCCAACGGCGTCGGCGTGTACACGACGAACCTGCCGTGGAGCCAGTTCCCGTTCAGCACCGTCCTCACCGAACGGCTGGGCATGCCCGTCGCGTTCGGCCACGACGTGCGTGCCGCGGGCCTGGCCGAATGCCGCATGGGCGCCGCGAGGGACCTGCGCAACGCGGTGATCATGCCCATCGGCACCGGTATCGCCGGCGCGCTGCTGCTGGACGGCAAGATCTACAGCGGCGAGGGCTACGCGGGTGAGATCGGACATGTGAACGTCGGCCACGGCGTGCCCTGCGCCTGTGGCCAGATCGGCTGCGTGGAGACAGTGGCGTCCTCCGCGGCGATCGCCCGCCGGTACACCGCACGTACCGGCACCCCCGTCAAAGGGGCCGCTGAGGTCGCACTCAGGGTCAGGGACGGGGATCAGGACGCAGTCGCCGTGTGGCACGAGGCCGTGGACGCGCTCGCCAGGGGGATCCTGGTGCTGGCGACGCTGCTCGGTCCGGAGGCCGTCGTGCTCGGCGGTGGGCTCGCACTCGCAGGAGACCTGCTGGTGGAGCCCCTGAGGGAAAGGCTGGACGGGCTGATCGCCTTCCAGCGCCGACCGGAGCTTCGGCTCGCGGCGCTCGGCGACGAGGCGGGCTTCCTCGGCGCGGCGCTGCTGGCCATCGACACGCTGGAGGCGTGATGAGCACGTGGGGTGGACCTGTCGACGTGATCCTGACCGGGGGTCGGGTCGTCACGCCGGGCGGAGTGCTCGAGAACGGGTGGGTCAGCGTCAAGGACGGCAGGATCGCCGCGGTCGGCGAGGGCGCGGCGCCGGAAGGCCCGACCCACGACGTCGGTGGCGGCACGATCGTGCCGGGGTTCGTCGACATCCACTGCCACGGCGGTGGCGGTGCCGCGTTCACCAGCAGTGACCCGGAGAAGGTCCGCAAGGCCGCGGCGGCGCACCGCAAGCACGGCACCACGACGGTGCTGGCCTCGCTGGTCACCCGCCCCGTGCCGGAGCTGGCCGACCAGGTGTCCGCGCTGGCCGAACTGGTCCAGGAGGGCGTCGTCGCGGGCGTCCACCTCGAAGGCCCGTTCCTGTCCGCCGCCCGTTGCGGCGCGCACGACCCGGCGATCCTGTGCCCGCCGGAGCAGACCGCGGTGGCGAAGCTGCTCGACGCGGGCAAGGGCACCATCCGCATGGTCACCATCGCGCCCGAGCTGGAGGGCGCCGTCAACGCCGTGCGTCAGCTCGTGGACAACAACGTCCTCGCCGCGATCGGTCACACCGACGCGACCGAGGCGCAGGTCAGGCCCGCCGTCGACGCGGGTGCGTCCGTGGCGACGCACCTGTTCAACGGCATGCGCCCGCTGCACCACCGCGAGCCCGGCCCGATCGGCGCGCTGCTGGACGACGAACGCGTGACCGTCGAGCTCATCTGCGACCTGGTGCACCTGCACCCGACCGCCGTCCGCCTCGCCGCGCGGCACGCGGGCCTCAAGCGGACCGTCCTCATCACCGACGCCATCGCGGCGGCGAGCGTGGGCGACGGCGTGTACGACATCGGCGGCCTGGAGGTGCGCGTCGTCGACGGAGTGCCAACGTTGGCAGGGGGCGCCTCGCTGGCCGGCAGCACGCTCACGATGGACATGGCGTTCCGCAACGCCGTCAACTCGTGCGGGCTGTCGCTCGTGGAGGCCACGCACGCCGCCTCGACCCGCGGTGCGGAGCTGCTCGGCCTCGACACGGGCAAGCTGGAAGCCGGACTCGCTGCGGACATCGTCGTCCTCGATGCAGAATTGAAGCCGCAGGACGTGATGGTCAGGGGCGAGTGGGTCAAGGAATAGGTGGATGGCGGACGATCCGGAACGACTGGTGACCGACGCGTTGCGAGCGCAGGCGACCAGCACGAATGCCGGATTTGCCGTACCTGTCCCAATTGACGACGAGCGTCCCGCACCCATGTCCGTGTGGTGGGTGCTGGGCCTCGCGCTCCTGTTGGGCCTGGCAGCGGGCACGGTGGCCGCAGTGATCACCCTGAGCTGACCTGTACCGTTGTCGCCGTGACGATTGCATTGGGCCCTGACTGGCTGGACCCCACCGTTCTGCTGAACGGGCTCGGCCCGTACATGCTCATCGGGTTGTGCCTCATCATCTTCGCGGAGTGCGGGCTCCTCGTCGGTTTCTTCCTGCCCGGCGACTCGCTGCTGTTCACGGCGGGTCTCTTCGTCGCGGCGGGCACCATCGACACCCCGCTCTGGCTCGTCTGCGTGCTGCTGACGGTGTGCGCGTTCATCGGCAACGTCGCCGGCTACTACATCGGCGTGAAGGCCGGTCCGGCGCTGTTCAGCAAGCCGGAGTCGAAGATCTTCAAGAAGGAGTACGTCGACAAGACGCAGGAGTTCTTCGACAAGTACGGCGCGCGCGCCATCGTCCTCGCCCGGTTCGTGCCGATCGTCCGCACGTTCATCACGGCGATGGCCGGTGTCGGCAAGATGGACCCGAAGAAGTACTTCACGTACTCCGCGATCGGCGGCGTGGCGTGGGCCGCGGGTCTGACGATCCTGGGCTACTTCCTCGGCCAGGTCGCGTTCATCAAGAACAACCTCGAGATCACGCTGATCGCCATCGTGCTCCTGTCGGTCGTGCCGATCATCATCGAGGTGATCAAGGCGCGCAAGGAGAAGAAGACTCTCGTGCAGGCCGAGGCCGACGACATCACCCAGGTCATGCAGGCGCAGATCCAGGACGACTCGACGCAGATCATCCCCCGCGTCGAGCGCTGACCAGCAACTCGAGCCCGCCTGTTCCGGCAGGCGGGTTTTTTGCTGTTCCAGTTTGAATACAGAGCTGTACTGTATTTGTATGGTCATCATTGCGGGGGCGGGTCCGACCGGCTTGGCGCTGGCGTGCGGACTCCGGAAGTTCGGGGTGGACGAGGTACGGGTCGTGGACGCGGCTGCCGGCCCGGCCACGACGTCGCGGGCGCTGGGGGTGCAGCCGCGCGGCGCGGAGGTGCTGGCGAGGCTGGGGGCGCTGGGCGACCTGCCGGAGAAGGCGATCCGGATGGAAGCGCTGCGGGTCAACGGGCGCAAGCGGCTCGACCTGACGCCGATGCGCGACGCGGGGGCGTTGATCGCGTCGCAGACGTGGGTCGAGCAACGGCTGCGGGACCGGCTGGCCGAACTGGGGGTCGCCGTCGAGTGGAACACGCCGATCGGGTCGGTCCCCGTGCGCGGCGACGACTGGCTGGTCGGCTGCGACGGCGCGCACTCGGCGGTGCGCAAGATCGCGGGGATCTCGTTCGACGGCGAGGCGGTGATGGAGAACTTCCTGCTGCGCGACCTACACGCCGACTGGGACCTCGACCGGTCGTCGGTGCACGTCCACCTCGAGAACGGGCACCTGACGGCGATCTTCCCGCTGCCCGGCGACGATCTCTGGCGGGTCATGTCGCCGGACGGCGGGCGGTGGACGCCGGGGCCGATCGGCGCCGTGGACTGGGAGTCGACGTTCCGCATCCACCGGCGGCTGGCGTCGGCCTACCGGCGGGGCAACGTCCTGCTGGCGGGCGACGCCGCGCACATCCACAGCCCGTTGGGCGGGCAGGGCATGAACACCGGTCTCGGCGACGCGGAGAACCTCGCCTGGAAGCTCGCGCTGGTGGTGCAGGGCAGGGCCGCCACGTCGCTGCTCGACACCTACGAGGCCGAACGGCGGCCGGTCGCCGCGAAGGTGCTCGGGTCGACCACGCCGGCGACGCGGATCTCGATGGGCTCCGGGCGCATCTCACGACTGGCGCGCGGCCTGCTGTTCCCGTTGCTGGGCCTCCCGCCGGTGCAGCGCGGGCTCATCCGGTTCGCCTCTCAGCTCGGCGTCCGCTACTCGGGATCGGTGGGCGGGCCGCGGGTGCCGGCGTTCGCCAGGGTCGGCCGGTGGGTGCTGGCGGGGCCCGCGACGTGCCTGGAGGTGGCGCGGGAACGGCTCGGAGACGTCGTGCACCATGAACGCGCCGGCGACACGCTGCTGGTGCGTCCCGACGGGCACCTGGCGTGGCGCGGTCCGTCTTCCCCGGAGAGGCTTTCTGCGTGGCTGAACGAAGTGCTGGGCGTCCCCGCGACCCCGAGGCTGACAACGCGATCCTGACGGCGGCTTTCGAGCTGTTCCTGGAACGCGGCCTCGACGGCACGTCGATCGAGCAGGTGGCTCGTCGTGCGGGAGTGACCCGCGCGACGGTCTACCGCCGGTTCGCCACCAAGGAGGAGCTGCTGTTCAGCGTGATCGAGCTGCCCCGCGACGTCGCGGCGCTCGATCCCGCGCGGATGGCCGTCTCCTCGCAGGAGGAGATCATCAAGGGCTGGGCCGCGCTGATGTCGACGGGTGAGGCGGTCCAGTTGCTGCGCCGGATCATCGGCGCGTCCGCGGACAACTTCGGGTTGATGCGGCGGTACTGGGAGCTCTTCATCGCACCGCGCCGGGCGGTCCTCAAGGACCTGGTGCGTCCCGGTTTTCCGCCCGGTACCGACATGGACGTCGTCGTGGACATGGCCGGAGGTGCGCTTTTCTACCGTGCGCTGACCCGCCCGGAGCACAACACCCCGGACGAACTGGAGACCTATCTCCACAAGGTGTTGCACCAGGTCGGCTATCGGCCCTAGGTTGCTAGTGGTCTGGACCACCTGGGTGGAGGCCACCGATGTCGTTGTTCCGCAAGGGAGTGGCGGTCGCGTTGGCCGCACTGTCCGTCTCAGTCGGCATCGGTGTCGCCGACGCCTCGCCCCGCAAGATCGTGGGCGCCTACTACGGAAACTGGTACAGCGGCTCGAAGCCGATCTCGTCGATTCCCTCGAACACGCCGATCACGCACCTGTTCTACGCGTTCTCGCTCATCGAGAACGGCAAGTGCGTGATGCCGGCGGAGACCGCGCCCAAGGACTTCGCGGACATCCGGGATCTCAAGAAGCGCAAGCCTTCGCTCAAAGCGCTGATCTCGCTGGGCGGCTGGGGCGCGGGCGGGTTCTCCGACGCCGCACTGACTCCCGCCTCGCGCAGGACGCTCGTTCAGTCCTGTGTGGACCTGTTCTTCCGCGACGGCACGTTCGACGGCATCGACATCGACTGGGAGTTCCCGGTCTACGGCGGCCCCACGGAGATCACCGACCGTCCCGCGGACAAGCGCAACATGACGCTGCTGACCCGTGACTTCCGCAAGGCACTGGGCTCGCGCAAGCTCGTCACCGCCGCGCTGCCCGCCGGCCGGCTGCAGACCGACGGACCGTACAACGTGGCGAAGTCGTTCGAGCTGCGCGAACTGTCGCAGATCATGGACTTCATCAACGTCATGACCTACGACCTGGGCACCGGTTTCTCACCCGTGTCCACGTTCAACGCCGGTTTCCGCGAGGTCGCCAACGACCCGATGCCCGCCGCCGACCGCAAGTGGAACAACGTCGTCGGCGCCATCGACTACTACCAGCGGCACGGCGTCTCGCCGCGCAAGATGGTGCTCGGCACGCCGTTCTACGGCCGTGGCTTCAACGTGAAGACCGAAGGCCCGCAGCACGGCCTCTACCAGGCCTACGACAGCGCGTTCTGGGTCGACGGCTACGACGAGGCGTTGAAGCTGAAGGCGACGCCGGGCTGGCAGGAGTACTGGCACCCGGTCGCGCAGTCGCCGTGGCTGTACAACGCGGCCGAGAAGAAGTTCGTGTCGTACGAGAACCCGCGGTCGATCGGGATCCGCGCGGACTTCGCTCGCGCACGTGGGCTGCTCGGCACGTTCATGTGGGAGCTCGGGCACGACGACGCCCAGTACTCGCTGCTGAAGGCGATGTCCCGCTGACTTGAGTCTCCCGTAGCGTCAAGGTGTTGGTTGAGCTCCATGACCGACACCACTCGACGTGAAGTGCTGGGATGGCTGGCCGGACTCGGTGCGGCAGCGGGCATCGGCCTGCTGCCGGGCCGGGCCAGTGCCTCCGTGGGCGTCACCGCGTTGCGCGACGTCACGCTCATCGACTCGTCCGGCGTCCGATCCAACGCGACGATCGTCCTGGCGGACAACAAAGTTCTCGCGGTCGGCTCGTGCGACCTGCCGTTGCCGCGCGGCTCCACGGTGCTGGACCTCGCGGGCAAGTTCGTCATCCCCGGCCTGTGGGACATGCACGTGCACGGTGCGTACATGGACCGGATCACGTTGCCGCTGTGCCTGGCCAACGGCGTGACGGGCATCCGCGAGATGTGGGGTTTCCCGCAGATCTACGAGCTGCGCGAACGGATCGAGCGCGGCGAGGTGCTCGGGCCACGGTTGATCGTCGGCAGCACCATCGTCGACGGGCCGCACTCGACACTGCCCGGCGCGTTGATCGTCAGCACGCCCGACGAGGGCCGCCAGGCCGTGCGGGACGCGAAGACCCAGGGCGCGGACTTCGTGAAGGTCTACTCGTTCCTCGACCGCGCGACGCTCGCCGCCATCGCGGACGAGTGCTCGAAGCAGGCCATCACGTTCGCCGGGCACTGCTCGAACCACGTCGCGCTGGGCGACGCGAGCGACCTGGGGCAGCGCACGTTCGAGCACATGTACGGCCTGCCGCTCGCCACGAGCACGCGGGAAACCCCGCTGCGCCAGGCGATCGCGGACCTGCCGCTCGACCCGGCGAACTCGTTCGCCTGGTTCAGGCAGGTGCTGGAGTTCGAACGGCGGGCAACCCTGTCACACAGCCGAAGCAAGGCGGCACAACTCGCGAAACGATTGCAGCGCAACAACTCCGCACTGGTGCCGACGATGGTCACCATGCGGGTGTTCGCCAGCCCGCTGGACCGGTTCGCGAACGACCCGCGGATGAAGTACATGCCCGCGTTCTACCGGGACTTCTGGCGCGACGGGCTGAAGAACTGGGCTCCGGTGACCGAGCAGGAGATCAGGCAGCAGGCGGAGTTCCTGCGCCGCCGCATGGACCAGGTCGCCGAGATGCACGCCCACGGCGTCGAGGTGCTGGCCGGCACGGACGCGGGCAACCCGTACACGTTCCCCGGTTTCTCGCTGCACGAGGAGCTGGAACTGCTGGTCGAGGCGGGCCTGTCCGCGAAGGCGACACTGAGGGCCGGCACGCGGGACGCCACCGTGAAGCCCGGTGAGGCCGCGAACCTCGTGGTGCTCGACGGCAACCCGCTCAAGGACATCCGCAACACGCAACGGATCCACACCGTGCTGACCCGAGGCCGAGTTCTCGGGCCGGCCGAACGGCAGCGGATGCTCGCGGACGTGGAGAAGGCCGCTCAGGAGCCGATCCCCACGGCCGCGCGCATCTGTTGCTAGAACATCGAACCGGGGTTGAACAGGTTCTCCGGGTCCAGCGCGCGTTTGATCTCGCGGTGGACCCGGAGACCGACCGGCCCGATCTCCTTCGCCAGCCACTCGCGCTTGATCTTGCCGATGCCGTGCTCGCCGGTGACCGTGCCCCCGAGCGAGAGCCCGACCGCGAGGATGTCGTCGAACGCCTTCTGGGCGCGCGCGAACTGGTCGGCGTCGGCGGGGTCGTAGACGATCGTCGGGTGCATGTTGCCGTCGCCCGCGTGGCCGACGACAGCGATCTTGAGCCCGACCTCCGCGGCGATGTCCTCGCAGCCCTGGATGAGTTCGGCGATGCGGGTGCGGGGCACGCACACGTCGTCGGTCAGCCACGAGCCGTAGATCTCCAGCGCGGTCAGCACCGCCCGGCGCGCCGTGAGCAGGTCGCGGCCCTCATTGACGTCGTGGGTCGCATAGACGAGGTCGGCCTCCAGGCAGATCTCCTCGATCTTCTGGAGCTCGTGCCTGGCCTGCTCGCCACCCGCGTCGGACTGGCAGATCAGCAACGCCGCGCAGCCCGGCCCGGCGCCGAGCTCGGTCTTCAGGTACTGCTCGACGGCCTCGATCGAGGTGCGGTCCATGATCTCCATCAGCGACGGCACCAGGCCCTCGCGGACGATCCGGCTGACCGCGGCGCCGGCTTTGGCGGTGCTGCTGAACGCGGCGACCAGCGTGGCGGGGGCCTGCGGGAGAGGCTTCAGGGCGAGCGTGGCCTTGGTGATCACGCCCAGAGTGCCCTCGGAACCGATGAAGAGCTTGGTGAGGTCGTAGCCCGCGACGCCCTTGACCGTGCGGCGGCCGGTGCGCAACACCTCGCCGTCGGCCAGCACGACCTCCAGCCCGAGCACCGAGTCCGTGGTCACGCCGTACTTCACGCAGCACAGGCCGCCTGCGTTGGTGGAGAGGTTGCCGCCGATCGTGCACCAGTCGTAGCTGCTCGGGTCCGGTGGGTAGAACAGGCCGTCCTTCTCGACGGCGCCCCGCAGGTCGAGGTTGATCACGCCGGGCTCGACGACGGCCAGGCGGTTGTCGGTGTCGATCTCGACGATCGCGTTCATCTTGGTCGTGACCAGGACGACGCAGCCCTCGATGGCGTTCGCGGCACCGGACAACCCGCTGCCGGCGCCACGCGGGACGATCGGCACGCGATGGCTCGCGCAGGCTCTCACCACGGCCTGGACCTGCTCCGTGTTCAGCGGGAACACCACCGCCAACGGGCTGCCGTGCGGCGCCAACGGCATCATGTCGCGCTGGTAGCTCGCGGTGACGTCGGCATCGGTCAGGACACCTGAGTCACCCACGGCGGTGCGGAGTTCAGCGAGCAAGCTCTCCATGCTCACCACGCTAGTAGGACGACTCGGCACAGTGGCGGGTCAATTCACGCCCGGCGAGATGTGCCGAACCGCCCCGCTAGTCCGATTCGACTGGTTCACTCGATGGTGATCTCGAAGGTGATCTCAATCGAAGGGAGTTCACGCAGTGACTCAGCGTGCTCAATCCAGATTTCGCCCACCCGTTAACCCGATGTCGCCGTGCCGCTCGCACAGCACGACGTAGGCTGGCTCACCGTGGCGCATGCTTTCGCCTCGCTGGAGACCGCGGGTCCGCTGGCCGTTTGGGTCATCGTGCTGAGCTTCATCTTCGTCGAGTGCGCTTTCATCTTCGGGCTCTTCCTGCCCGGTGACTCGCTGCTGTTCGCGGCCGGTGTGGTGCTGGCCACGCACAACAGTGAGTTGTCGGCATGGCTGCTGTCCCTCGCGGCTCTGATCGTGGCCGTCGTCGGCAATCAGGTCGGTTACTTCATCGGCCGGGGTACCGGCACGCGCATGCTCGCCCGCAAGGGCGGCAAGGTGCTGAACCGGCAGAACCTGAAACGCGCGGGCGACTTCCTCGACCGGCGCGGTTTCTGGGCTGTCGTGCTCGCCCGCTGGATCCCGTGGATCCGCACGCTGGCGCCGGTGATCGCCGGTGCCGCGCGGATGGACCTCCGCCGGTTCACGCTGGCCACGACCATCGGCGCCATCGCCTGGGTGCCGACGCTGGTGCTGGCCGGCTACTACGGCGCGGGCGTCCTGCAGGCGTTCCCGTGGCTCGAGACGGCGGCGATCGTCGTCAGCATCGCGTTCTTCCTGGGCGGCACCGGCTGGGGCATCTGGCGCTACCGCCAGGAGATGGCGAAGCCGATCGACGAGACCGTCGACATCGCGGGCTGACCTGTCAGAGGAACAGGTGCGACGCGTTGTTGAAGAGCGTGTTGTCGAGAAGCGTGCAGGTCTCTGCGGGAATCGTGTCGTAAGTGCCCTTGTGGTCGCTGTTGAAGTACACGCGCACGGGCTTTGACCTGTAGTTGCACGCCCTTACGGCGTTGTTCTTGATGCACTCGCCATAACCGAGCGTGCCCGGCGTCCGGTACTCGTAGCACCCCGGCTGCGTCGATCCGTAGTTCTTGAGCGACGACGCGAAGTCCGACAACGAAACCGTGTTGCTGTTGGCCCAGTAAAAGCAGAACTCGTTGTCGTCGCACTTGCCGTCGCGCGCCGCGGCCGAGGCGGCAGGCGTGGCGACGGCGACCGCCACGGCGGCGAGCGTGCCGGCGACGGCCGTCCTGGCGAGTGTCCTCGAGAGGTTGCTCATGCCGTCGATGGTTGCGAGAACGCAAGGACCTCGACAGCGACAACCTCTACGAAGAACCTCCACATTTCGCGAGGTGCTGCCGCAGGCTCGCCTGCCGTCTCAGGTCGCCGTGCCGCTCGGCGATGCCCAGGCCGCGGCGCAACGTCTCGGCCGCCGCCGCCCGGTCCCGGCGCAGCAGGTGCACCAGCCCCAGCTCCTCCAGGCACGCCACCTCGCCGGTCGCGTCTCCTCCCTCGCGGAACAGGTGCAGGCTCCTGGCCAGCGCCGTCGCGGCGTCCTCTGTCCGGCCTGACCGGCGGTGCAGCGCGCCGATCCGGTGCAACACGCTCGCACTGACGCGTTCGTCGCTCTCCTCGGCGTTCAGCCGCAGGCTGTCCAGGTAACAACGGAGCTCGCGCTCGTGGTCGCCACGCCGGCCGTAGGCGCTGCCCAGGTGTTCCAGGACCGCGGCCTCGACGCACTGCAACCCGAGCTCACGCGCCAGTGCGAGGCTCTCCTCACCCGTCTCGACGGTGTCCATCACCTCGCTGAGGTTGGTGAGGCAGACCGCCACGCCGTTGGTGTCGCCCAGTTCGCGGAACGAGGCCAGGGCGCGGCGCAGAGGGCCGGCGTCCCGCGACGCGACGCCCAGGTCCATCTCGACGATCGCGTGCGCCCGCGGGTCGCTCGCCACGGGCAACGCCAGTCCGCACAGCTCGGCCCAGTCCGCGCGATGACCGCGGCTCAGGTAGTACGGGAACAGCCCGGTCGCGAGCCGGACCAGCGCCTGGGCGGGCACACCGGGCGTCCGGCAGAGGTCGGCCAGGTGCGGGCGGTGCTCGTCGAGCCAGGCGAAGGCCGCCGCGGCCGTGGTGAAGTCGGGTGCGCCCGCGGTCCACTCCGGGTCGGCCCAGGTCCCGCGGAAGCTGTGCGGCACGGCCAGCGCCACCGACCGCCACGCCACCGCGACGAACAAGTCGGCGACCCGGCCGAGCGCCTCGGGATCCGCGGGCCGTTCCCGCGCGTAGGTCCGGACGAGGTCGTGCATCCGGTAGCGGCCGGGCGTCGTGGCCTGCATCAGGTGCAGGTCGGCCAGCCGCTCCAGCACCAGTTCGGCGGCGAGCCCGTCCACGTCGAGCAGCCGGGCGGCGACCGGCAGCGAGACGTCCTCGAAGACGCCGAACAGCGTGAACGCGCGCTGGTCCGCCGCGTCCAGCTGGTCGACGGACACGGCGAAGCTCGCCCGGATTCCCGCGTCGTCGCGGTCCAGCTCGTCGAGCCTGCGCACGGCCAGGCGGCGCGCGAGGTGGGCGAGCGGCCAGGCGGGACGCGACGCGAGCCGGGCACCGGCGAGGTGGACGGCGAGCGGCAGCCGCCCGCACTGCTCCACGACCTGCAGCGCCGACGAGGGGTCGGCGCCGGTCCGTTCCGGTCCCGCGTAGGCCGCGAGCAGGTCGAGCGCCTCGCGTTCGGGCAGCACGTCCAGCCTCAGGTGGTGGGCCTGCGGCAGGGTGTCCATGGCCCGGCGGCTGGTCACGATCGCCGCGCACCCGACGGTGCCGGGCAGCAGCGGCTGGATCTGGCCAGCCGTCGCCGCGTCGTCGAACACGAGCAGCACCCGCCGCCCAGCAAGTGCGGACCGGAACCGCGCGGCGGTCTCGGCCAGCGTTCCGCCGTGGTCGGGACGGCCCAGCGCGCGCAACAGCTGGGCCAGCGCGTCCTCCGGCTGGAGGCTCGCGCGCAGGTCCAGGTAGAGCTGGCCGTCCGGGAAGAGCTCACCCACCTGATGGGCGACGTGCAGCGCGAGCGACGTCTTGCCGACGCCGGCCATGCCCGAGACGACCACCACGCCCGACCGTTGCACCAGACCGGTCAGCTCGGCGACCTCGGCCTCCCGCCCGGAGAACCGCACCGGCGCGGCGGGCAGCTGCCGGACCGGGGCGCACGGCACGCGGCGCGGTCTGGGCGTGCGGGCGGCGGCCGCGGCGAACTCGGCCCGTTCGTCCGCGCCCAGGCCGAGCGCGTCGGCGAGCCGGAGCACCGTGGCGCGATGCGGATGGCGCCGGTCGCCCCGTTCCAGGGAACCGATGGCCTGCCCGCTCAGGCCCGCCTTCTCGGCCAGCGCCTCCTGGGTCAGCCCGACGGCGATCCGGTGGTGGCGCAGCAGGATTCCCAGCACAGAGTCCACGGTTCATCCCCCCGCGGCAGAGCACGCACGGACCAGTGATCCGGTTGCCTACAGGACTTCGGTGATCAGCAGGTCCGCTGATCCCTTGGACGAGTTCACCATCAACGCGTTGACGTGGTCCGTGCCGTGCAGCACGCGTTCCTCCGCCTCCGACAGGGTGCGCCCGTACCGCAGATGGCGGTCGATCAGCCGTTGCACGCGCACGTCCTCGTCGATGAACAGGAACCACGCCTCGTCCAGGATGATCCGGACGCGTTTCCACTTGTCGTAGTTGAGCAGCAGGTAGTTGCCCTCGGTGACGACGAGCGGGACGTCCGGGTGCACCGGCACGGCGCAGGCGACCGGTTCCTCGATCTCGCGGCGGAACTCCGGCGCGTAGATCATGTCCGGCCCGCACGCCTTGATCCGGCCGAGCAGGTCCACGTAGCCGGGGATGTCGAACGTGTCGGGCGCGCCCTTGCGCTCGACCAGCCGCAGCCGTTCGAGCTCGCTCTGCGCGAGGTGGAAGCCGTCCATCTCGACCAGGACGGCCTGGCCGTCGAGGGCCTCGACGAGCCGCCGCGCGAGTGTCGACTTGCCCGAACCGGGTGCGCCGCCGATGCCGAGAATCTTGCGCTCACCCTGATCGGTGAGAACCCGAGCCCGCTCTAGCAGCTCGTCGAACCTGACCTGCTGTCCTGCCACCGCGCCAGCTCCTCAACCCAGTCCCCGACCGCACCGACGCGAACGGCGGCCGCCTCCGAGGCGAACCCGATGGCGGCCACCGGATCCGTCCCTGACGCGAGCGCGTAGGCGTACGCGCCGTGCCAGACGTCGCCGGCACCGTTCGTGTCCTTCACCTCCACCGCGGGCACGGGCAGCTCCCCGGACGAGCCGTTCCGCGACCAGGTGACCGGCTTCGCACCCTGCGTGCGAATGACCAGCGGCACCCCGTAGGAGTGCACCTCGGCCTCGGACCGCTCGAACCCGTGAGAGCAGGCGGCCACGTCCACCAGCGGCAACAGGTGATCGAGGACAGGTTTCCAGCTCCCGGCGTCGAGCACCACAGGCAATCCCCGCGCTTTCGCCTGCCGGGCGACGGGGATCACGAGGCCGTCGTGGTGTCCGTCCAAGAGCACCACGTCCGCGGCGGCCAGAAGATCAGACAAATCCGGCGCCTCGACCGGCACCGACGCGTTGCGCGAAACGACCGTGCGCTCCCCATCAGCGTCTCTGACGACGACCATGCTCACGGGCGTCGTTCCTGGCACCGCGGTGACTTGAACCGGTTCCAAGGAAGCGCGGACGAATTCACCCAGAGCGTCGGCGCCCAACGCGGTGAGCAACGCCGCCCGTCCGCCCAGTGCCGCGACCGCGCGGGCCGCGTTGGCCGCCGGTCCGCCGGGCGACAGCACCGCGCCGAGCGAGCGGATCTTCTGGCCGGGTTCGGGGAAGGCGTCCACCCGTTGGGTCACGTCGAGAGTTGTGAGGCCGACACACAGCACGGCTGCCATGAGGGCTTCCTCCAAACGGGTATGGTCCCAGGTCATGGTCACCATGCGGGATGTAGCGGCTCTCGCGGGAGTCTCCATCACCACGGTGTCACACGTGATCAACGAGACGAGGCCGGTCGCGGGGGACACGCGAGAGCGCGTCCAGAAGGCGATCGACGAGACCGGGTACACGGGGGACGCGATCGCGCGTTCGCTGGTCATGGGCGGCACGAAGTCGCTGGGCCTGGCCGTGTCACTGGTCTCCCACCCGTACTTCGCCGAGCTGATCGCCGCCATCGAGTCCGAGGCGACTCGCAACGGCTATTCGCTCGTGCTGATCGACACGAGAGACACCCCCGAGTCCGAGCAGACGGCGGTCAGAACGCTGCGCTCGCGAAGAGTCGACGGGTTGCTGCTCACACCGTCCGCCGGCACCGGGGGAAGCCTCGTGCTGCCGGAGCTCAAGCGGCTGAACATCCCCACCGTGCTGGTGGACCGGCTGACCGTGGCCAAGGACATCGACCAGGTCGGGCCGGAGAACGTGCAGGCCACCTCGGGTCTGGTGAAGCACCTGGCGGAACTGGGGCACCGGCGGATCGGCATCGTCTGCGGCCAGGCGGGCGTGGCGACGACCGAGGAACGCATCCTCGGCTACCGCCTCGGCCTCGGCCGCGCGGGCCTGAAGTGGGACGAGGCCCTGGTCTCGCAGAGCGGGTGGCTCGCGCCGCTGCTCGACCAGGAGGACCCGGCCACCGCGGTCGTCGCGGCGGACCACCTGGTCACCGTCGGCATGCTGCACGAGGCACGCGCCCGCGGCCTGAAGCTCGGCACGGACCTGGCCGTCGTCGCCTACGACGAGGTCGAGTGGGCCACGTTGATCGAACCGCCGCTCACCACGCTGGCCCAGCCGGTCGAGGAGATCGGACGGACCGCGGTGAAGCTGCTGCTCTCGCGCATCGCCGACCCGGAACGGCCGCCGGAGACCATCCGGCTGGCGCCCTCGCTGCGGCACCGGCAGTCCTGCGGATGCTGATCCCCGGACTGGTCTCGGTGACGTTCCGGCAGCTCACCGTCGAGGAGATCGGCGAGCTGGCGACGGAGTGCGGGCTGCGGGCCGTGGAGTGGGGCGGCGACGTGCACGTGCCGCCCGGCGACTTCGCGGCGGCGCGGCGGGCGTTGGACACCGGTCTGAAAGTGGCCGCGTACGGGTCGTACTACCGCGCGGGTGTCTCCGATCGAGCCGACCTGGCGCCGATCCTGGAGACCGCGGCCGAGCTGGACGCGCCGTTCGTGCGGGTCTGGGCGGGCACCGCGGGGTCGGCCGAGTGCCCCGACCGCAGTCCGGTGGTCGAGGCGTTGCAGCACGCCGTGGAGCACGCGGACGCGCTGGGCACGAAGATCGCGCTGGAGTACCACCCGAACACGCTCACGGACACGCTCGACTCGGCGGTGCAGCTGCTCGACGAGGTCGACGGCGTGGTGTCGTACTGGCAGCCGCGCGGGGGCCAGGACGTGTTCTCCGCCGTGCACGAGGTGCGGACGCTGGAACCGGTGACGGCGCACGTCTTCTCGTGGGGCGCCGGCGGCTTCAAGGAGCGGTTCCCGCTCGCCGAACGCCGAGACCTGTGGAAGCCGGTGCTGACCGAGCTGGCGCGCGACGGCGTCGAGCGCAACGCGCTGCTCGAGTTCGTGCTGGACGACTCGCCGGAGCAGTTCCGCGAGGACGCCAGGACGCTGCTGAGCTACCTCAAGCCGTAGCGACGTTCAGACCGTGCCGTTCGAGCAGGGCGGCCGCCTCCAGGCACATCCAGCCACCGAGCTGGACGGACAGGTCGCGGCCCTCCTTCTCGTCAGCCGGGATCGTCCACTCCGGACCGAACAACGGGCCGCTCACCGCCATCACGCGGTTGTTCCACGCCGCTTCCGCCGACTGCACGACGAGTTCCCTGGCCAGATCGGCGGTCTCGTGCCGTTCGGGATCGAGGTCGGGGATCGTCAGCGCGGCCTCGGCGAGGTAGCGCGTCAGAATCCCCGCGAACAGGCCGCCGTCCCCGCCGCCCTGGCCTCGGATCACGCCGTTGGTGGCCAGGTCGTCGTGCACGGCGGTGATCGTGCGGGCGGCCTTGTCGAGCCACTTGTCCTGCTGCCCGTGCTTGGCCAGCTCGACGCACGCGCCGATCAGAACCCCTTGGCAGTACGTGTAGATGTTCTTCTCGTACTCGCGGATCTCACCGTTGGGGTGGACGTGCAGGCCGTCCCACGCGAGGCCGTTGCCCGGATCGACGAGGTGTTCCTCGACCCAGTCCACGATGGACCGTGCGCGGGCGAGGTCGGTGCGTTCGTTCTGGCGGGCCAGGAAGATCGCGGCCGGGCCGTTCGCGGGGACGTTCTTGAAGTCGTCGTTGCGCTTCCACCAGATGCCGCCGCCGGCGTGGTCGGTCCAGCCGTCCCTCAGCCGCACGGCGATCGCGTCGAGCGCCTTGGGCCTCGCGACGCCGACCTCGTTCTGGGCCCGTTGCAGGGCGAGGCCGAGCCACGCGATGTCGTCGTAGAAGTCGTTGGTCCAGCCGAGGACGTTGCGCACCCTGATGCCCCGCACGACCTTCGCGATGGCCGTCTTGCGCAGCTCGTTGGGCGAGCGCAGGTAGCCGTCGATCATGCAGTCCAGCAGATGAGCCTGCCACCAGTAGTTGAAGCTGGTGTGGATCTTGTCCTTGAAGAGCGGGGGCCACGCCCGCGCCCCGAGGAGCGTGCCCGGCACACCCCAGACCCGCCGAAGGTGCCTGGAGTACACCGCGCGCTCCGCGACACCCGCGCGTGCCGCCAGCAGTTTCGCGATCACCACCTGGTCATCGTGCGTGCTTGACCGGTCAAGAAGCTCGATGAATCACCCAGTGGTAGAGACCCATGGCCACCGAAGTCGTCAAGTTGTAACTGCTGACCTTCTCGCGCATGGGCAGCCGGACGATCCTGGTGGCCTTCGCGCGGACCTCGGCGGACAGGCCGTGGCGCTCCGAGCCGAACGCCAGCACGGCGTCGTCCGGGATCGGGCCCTTGAGCAGGTCGCCGTCCGCGTCGAACGCGATGAGGTCGCCCGCGAAGTCCAGCTGCGTGACCTTGGCCACGGGCAGCGCGAAATGCAGTCCGGCCGAGCCCCTGAGCACGTTGGGGTGCCACGGGTCGACGTCGCCGGTGGAGATCACGCCACCCGCGTCGAGGCCGGCGGCCACCCGGATCGCGGCACCGAAGTTGCCGAGGTTGCGCGGGTTGTCGAGCAGGACGATCGGGGCGCCGCGGTCGAACGCCAGGTCCGGCTGCTCCGCGAACCCCGCCACACCCGTCGGGTGCGTGCGGCCGACCCGGAGCTTGAAGTGGTTCTGGTCGACCTCGGTGGCAGCGGCGAACCGCTCGCGCAGATCGGGTGCGTGCGTCTCGGCGAGGCCGATCGCGGCGGCGAGGTCCGTCGTGATCAGCGGGTGCACATCGGCGCCGAAGCGCAACGCGTGCTTAACAGCGTGAAAGCCTTCGAGCAGCACGGTGACCAGCATAGAAGCCGACCCACGAGATGATCACGATCGACCCCAGCACCAGCTGGACCAGCGTCGACGCGCTCTCCGGGTACCAGACGCCGTCGATGTAGTGATCGATGAAACCCGTGCCCAGCGGCGGCATGCCGGCCTCGGCGCGGAAGTACTCCTCCGCGGTCGTCAGCGGGCACGTCACCGGCACCAGCAGACTGAGGATCGCCCACGCACCGATCGCCAGGTGCGGGTAGATCACGCCACGCCACCGCCATGCCGCGTACCCGCCCACGAGCAGGAACGCCAGCACCGCGAAGTGCAACAGCATGACCGCCTCAGCGAACAATCTGGCCATTCGCACCACCCCGTCCTCCAGCCTAGGACGGGGTGGCTCGCAGCGCTCTCGATAAAACCTCAGGCGAGCCCGAGATCGTTCAGGTCGAGCAGGTAGCGGTACGGCAGGCCCTCGGCCTCGATGGCCTCCTTGGCGCCCGTGCCGCGGTCGACGACGGTGGCGACGCCGATCACGTCAGCACCGTGCTCGCGCAGCGCCGCAACGGCCGTGAGCACCGAACCGCCGGTGGTGGAGGTGTCCTCGACCGCGAGCACACGCTGCCCACGTACGTCGATGCCCTCGATCTGCCGCTGCATGCCGTGCGCCTTGTTCGCCTTGCGCACGACGAACGCGTCGAGCACGTCACCGTCGGCTCCGGCGGAATGCATCATCGCGTAGGCGACGGGGTCCGCGCCGAGCGTCAAACCGCCGACCGCGACGAAGTCCCAGTCGGACGTGAGCTGCCGCAGCAGCCTGCCGATCAACGGGGCCGCCGCGTGGTGCAGCGTCGCCCGCCGCAGGTCGACGTAGTAGTCGGCTTCCTTGCCGCTGGAGAGGGTCACCTTGCCGTGCACCACGGCCAATTCGCTCACAAGACGAGCGAGTTCTGACTTCGCGTTCGCGTCCAAGACCACTTCAGTTCGCACGGGTCGTCAGCTTCGCACACCCTCGCCGTCGCTGCCTCGTACCCTGCATCACTGTGAGCACCCTCTACGTCGAACAGCCGTGGACCTCCATGAGCCTGTTGTTCCGGCCGCACTACCGGGTGGAGGTGTTCGACGAGCATGACACGCCGGTCATGGTGGTCAGGGAACGCGGAGGGCCGGGTCTGCAGCGACCGTTGCGGCACACCGGGTTCTCCGGCTGGACGTCGTTCGACCTCGACGTGGTCGCGCCGCACGGCCGGCCGATCATGCACATCACCAAGCAGTTCGGACGACGCCCGCACGTGCGGGTGAGCACGCCACAAGGCCAGTTGATCGGGACGATAAAGACGCACGGCGCGTGGCAGCAGTCGCTGCACGACCCGAACGGTCAGCAGCTCTGCTTCTTCGGCGACATCGGACGGATCGACACCGGGGCGCGGGCCAAGCGGCACGGCAAGCGCGTCCGCCGGGACCGCGTCCAGATCAACCCCCAGGTCACCGAGCCGGTGCGCTCGCTGGCGACCGCGTGCGCGGTCGCCTTCGACGTCGTTCGCGGGACCGGGACCCGCCACACCAGCAGTGGCGGCGTGGACTGGCCCGTCTGACTACCAGGCGTCCTTGCGGAAGTGGCTCGGGCCGTCGTCCTCTTCGTCGTCGTCACGGCGCGGCCTGGGCGGCGGCTGCGGGGCCGGGTTGCCCGACTCGATGATGTCGTCGATGTCCTGGCCCTCCTCGATCGCGCGGTAGGCGCGCTGGAGGTCGGGAACGCCGACCGCGAGCGCCTGCTGCACGCCGGGGTCGTTGATCGCACGGCCCGCGGCGACGTCGGCCCACGACATCTCGCCCGCGTCGACGCGCCGCTGGAGGTCCTTGAGCTCCTTCGGCGCGCCGGGCGACTTCGCGAACCGTTCGATCGCGGCCAGGTCCTGTTCGGAGAGTCCGCGCGACCGGCGCTGCACCTGCGAGGCGGCCGTCGCGACCTTGCCCAGGTCGTCGATCCGGGAGTCGACCTCGGAGAACAGCGCCTGCAGCCGTGCCTGGTCGTAGGGGAACGTCACTGCTGACCCCCGCCGGTGGGCGCGGGTGCCGGAGCGGGCGCGGGAGCAGGGGCCGAACTCGAACGGCCCGAAGCGGCGGAACCGGCCTTGCCGAGGCTGTAGGCACCGAGACCGACACCGATCGCACCGGACTTCGCGGCGGACACACCGTTGTCGAACTTCTGCTTGCCGTCCTGCACGCCGTCGACGGCGTCCAGCGCGTCGTTGACGTTCCTGACGTCCTTGAGCTTCATCAGCGCCGTGCCCATCGCCACGATGCCGTCGACCATGCCCTTGACGCCCTCGATCAGCGTCATGATCGACTGGATGATCTTGCGGATCGCGTCGACGATCTGGATGGCGTCGTAGACCATCCACACCGCGCGGCCCCAGCCGACGACCGGGATCACGGCGGTCATGGCGGCTTCGAGCAGCATCGTGCAGAGCTTGTCGAGCAGGAACAGCGCGATCTTCGTGGCCGACCGGCACGCCGAGGCCATCGACTGGAACTTGTTGCCGATGATCCTGGCGACCTGGGAGTCCGCCTCGATCGCGATGACCCACATGGTGTCCATGCGGCGCTCGAACGCCTGCGCGGCACCGCCGTTCCAGTGCGGGTTGAGCTGACCGACGCCGTCACCGACGTTGTGCCGCACGGAGTCCAGCGCCTTGGCGACCTGGTCCCACGCGTTGGCGTTGGCGTCGATCTTCTCGAAGTCGCCGACCAGCGGGCTGATCAGCGACTCGATCAGGTTCTCGCCGGTGACCTTCTCGTAGATCCAGTTGACGCCCTGGAGCTTCCAGCCGGCGGCCTCGATCAGCTCCTTGGTGGTCTGCCGGCCAGGACGGTCCTCCGCGGCGGCGCTGAGCGCGACCGACGGGTCCTGGACGTCCGCGTACGCCGTGGTCATCGGCCACCCCCCGCACCCTGGATCAGCTTGAGGCCGTACTGGTCGACCTTCTCGTAGGAGTCCGCCGTCTTCCTCAGGGCGTCGGCGTCCTTGAGCATCGTCTTGTTGGCGAAGTCCAACGTCTCCCCGTAGAGGTTCGCGACGCCAGTCACGACGGGGTGCAGCAACGTCAGCAGGCCGGTGAACCCACTGGTGTCACCGCCCTTGGAGATCGCGTGGTCCTTGATGGTCAGGAAGTGCTGGGCGTTGCGGTCCAGCAGTTCGCTGTACCCGCGCAGCTCGTCCGGTTCGACATGGAACTGTTCGCTCACGAGGGCTCCGACGCGCCGTTAGGCCGAACGGTTCCACTCAGGTGCGACCGCGACCACCGGCGAACTTCGACGCCATCCTGCGCACGAACGGCCGCGGCAGCAGCCTCGTGATGGTCACGATCGCCTTGTACTGCAGGCCGGGGATCGACAGCGGCTTGCCCCGCCGCAGGTCGCGCAGGGCCTCGTGGACCAGCTTGTCGGCGTCGACGTAGAGCCAGTCCGGCGTCTTCGTCATGTCGATCTTCGCGCGCTTGTGGAACTCGGTCTTCACGAAACCGGGGGCCAGCGCCATGATCCGCACGCCGGTGCCCTCGGCCGCGAGCGCCATGCCCTCGGAGAACGTCGTCACCCACGCCTTGTCGGCGCTGTAGCTGGTGCCGCGGCCGGGCAGGAAGCTGGCGACGCTGGACACGTTGATCACGTCGCCCTTGCCGCGCGCGATCATCGCCGGGATCGCGGCCCTGCTCAGGCGCAGCACCGTGGCGACGTTGACGTCCAGCTGGGCCTGCAGCTTCTCGATGTCGGCCGCGAAGAACTCGCCGGTGTTCGCGAAGCCCGCGTTGTTGACCAGCAGGTCGACGGCCGACTCCGCGAGCCGCTTCTCGACCTTGAGCCGGTCCTCGTGGTCGCTGAGGTCGGCCGGCAGGACGTCGACGTGGACGCCGTGCCGGTCGTGCAGCTGCTTCGCGAGTTCCTCGAGCGCGGACGCGGTGCGCGCGACCAGTACGAGGTCATATCCCTCGGCCGCGAGCCTGCGGGCGAACGCTGCCCCGATCCCGACGGTCGATCCGGTCACCAGTGCGGTTGGCATGCCACCGAACGGTAGTCGGAAAGCCGGTGATCACCCAACGATCGGGCGGCTCCGGTCAGGGCTTGCGGCCGAACGACGGCCGGTAGACCTCGCCACCCTCGTCGTCCTCGGCCACCGGCTCCTCGCGCTCGGAGGGGTCGGGGTCGAACGGGTCGATGACGTCCGCCAGCTCACCGACGTCGCGCAGCAGCCGTTCCAGGCGCGCGGGCGACGAGTTCGGCGGGGCCGCGGCCAGCACCCAGTCGTTCTCCATCCAGACGACCGTGACGTCGCCACCGATCTCCTCGGCGGCGTCGATCAGGTCCGGCGTGATGATCTTGCGAGCCGCCGGGACGTCCGTGACGAACGCGTACCGCGAGCCCACCGGCCCGAGCAGGTCGGGCATCGGCATCTTGTCGTTGTCGCGCTGGAACGGGACCGTCGACAGCCACAGTTCGATCACCACCGACAGCGCCTTGCGGCAGCGCACGCCGACCAGCACCGAGTTGACCTTGCCGCCGGTCTCGTGGTCGAGCACGTAGACCTGCCTGCGGCCGTCCGCGGTGAAGGTGGAGCCCGCGACGACGTCACGGGCGAGACCCGTGCCGTAGTACGCGATGGCCCCCGCTTCCCAGCGGGTCGGCAGCACGTGGTCTGTCTCCTCGAACTGCCAGCCGCGCAGAGCAGCCCAACGGCGCCGTTCACGATTACGCGCGGTTCGTTGCGCCCGGTCGGTCGCGAGCAGGGCAAACCCCGCCACGCCCGCCACCGCGGCGACGGTGAACCAGACCCACGCCGGTATGCCCACAGCCAGAGCCTAGTGGGTCGGGGGCGAACAACGAAGATCACTTCCGCGCGTCGTGACCTGGGCGTGCCTTTCCTCAGGAAAGCCGGTCCATCGCCGCCTGGCTCCCGGCGTCCGCGGCACGGAAGACCACCAGCAGCTGACCGGGGTCCTGAAGGGACGTGAGCGTCTCGAACCGCAGGGCGATCCGACCGGCGCGCGGATGCCGCATCACCTTGTCCCCGCGACCGTTGAGCCTCACGTCGCCCGCGGCCCACAGCCGCGCGAACTCGTCGGCGCCGGTGACGCACTCGGCGATGAGGCCGGCCAGCACCTGGTCCTCGGGGTGCGCGGCCCACGCGGAACGCAGGTGGGCGACGCCGTCGCGCACGGTCCGGTCGCGGTCGACGTAGCGCTCCCGGATCTCCGGGTGCAGCAGGCACAACCAGATCGCGTTGCGCCGCGACGGCGGCAGGGTGTCGAAGTCCACGAGCACCTTCACCATCTCGCTGTTCCAGGCGAGGAGGTCGAAGCGGTGGTTCATCACCATGGCCGGCCGCGGTGCCAGGTCGGCGACCAGCCCGGCCAGCGCCGGGTCCGCCTCGGTGGCGGCCTCGTCGTCGCCGCGCGGGTGGCGCTTTGTGAGGCCGAAGAGGTAGGCACGTTCGTCGGTGTTCAGCCGCAGCGCACCGGCCAGCGCCTCGACCACGTCCGCCGAGGGCCGCAACCCACGCGCCTGCTCCAGCCGCACGACGTAGTCGACGCTGACGCCGGCCAGTTCGGCGACTTCTTCGCGACGCAGCCCGGGAGTCCGCCGCTGCCGGCGTGCGGGAAGGCCGAGGTCCTGCGGGTCCAGCCGTTCACGCCTGCTCCGCAGGAACGCGGCCAGCTCCTGCGTCACGTCGGTGACCATGGTCGGTGCAACGGTCCGGGTAGGACTCGTGTTCCCAGGAAGTTCCTTCCCTTATCCCCGGCGCGTGGTGATCGCAGGCTGGCGCCACACCACGAACACGGGAGAAACACCATGGCGCTCGACACCTACCGGCTGCTGGGACGCTCCGGGCTGCGGGTCTCCCCGCTCGCCCTGGGCACGGCGACCTTCGGCAACGAGTGGGGATGGGGCTCCGCGCAGGACGACGCACGCAAGTTGTTCGAGATCTACGTGGAGCGCGGTGGCAACTTCATCGACACCGCGGCCTCCTACGGCGGCTCCGAACAGCTGCTGGGCGAACTCACCCGCGACCGGCGCGAAAGCCTGGTGCTGGCGACGAAGTACTCGACCCTGCGCACGCCCGGCGACCCGAACTCCGGCGGCTCGCACCGCAAGAACCTGTTCGCGTCGGTGGAGAACAGCCTGCGCCGGCTGCGCACGGACCACGTCGACCTGCTGTACGTGCACGTGTGGGACGCCATGACGCCGGCCGAGGAGGTCCTGCGCGGCCTGGACGACCTGGTCCGTCAGGGCAAGGTCCTGTACGTGGGGATGTCCAACGCCCCGGCCTGGGAGATCTCCCGCATGCAGGCGATCGCCGACCTGCGCGGCTGGTCGCCGTTGGTCGCGCTGCAGATCGAGCACAGCCTGATCAACCGCGGCGGCGAACGCGACCTGATCCCGATGGCGCGGGCGCTGGGGCTGGGAGTGCTCCCGTTCTCCCCGCTGGGTGGCGGGGTGCTGTCCGGCAAGTACACCCGCGCCGACCTGACCCCCGGCTCCGACTCCCCCGAGAGCAACCGCAAGAGCTTCAACGCCGGCCTGGGCATGGTCACGTCCCGCACGCTCGGCATCGCCGACGTCGTGCGCGAAGTGGCTTCGGAGGTGGAACGCACGCCCGCCCAGGTCGCGCTGGCGTGGAGCGTGCGGCGGCCCGGCGTGACGGCACCCGTCGTCGGCGCCCGCACGCCCGAGCAGTTGCTGGGGAACCTGGACGCGTTGGAGGTCGAGCTGACCGGCGAGCAGGTGGCACGTCTCGACGAGGTCAGCGCGATCGACCCCGGCTACCCGCACGACCTGCTCGGCGGCGACCACGTCCGCACGGTGATGTCAGGTGGGCTGACGATCGAAAGCCGCTGACGAGTGGGGCACCACGACGACCTGGTCCGCGTCCTCGTAGACGACGCGGCCGGGATCGTCGCTGGTCAGTCGCTCCCATCGCACCCCGTGCGCGTCGAGGAGGGCGAGGTAACCCGGCAGCCGTTCCTCCAGGTGTGTCGCCTCCGCCTTGAACCACGCGCGGGCACCGGGGTTGACTTCCCGGTCGTAGACCATCGGGTCGACAGTCGACGGGTCGATGTAGGCGGCGTTGTACCAGGCGTTGTTGACGCGCACGAACTCTTCTTGCTCCGCGGTGAGCTCACCGCGCCGGCGCAGGCCGTTCACCAGTCCGAAGACTCCGGGGAAGTTCCCGTTGACGTTGGCCTGCGCCGCCTGATACCTCACGAACATCACGCGGTGCGGCCCACGATCAGACCGCTGTTGTCGTCCAGCACGTCGACCCGCACGGTGTCGCCGTCCCGCACCTCGCCGGCCAGCAGTTCCTTGGCCAGCTGGTCACCGATCGCCGACTGCACCAGCCGCCGCAGCGGCCGAGCACCGTAGATCGCGTCGAAACCGTTCAGCGCCAACCAGTCCCTGGCCGACGGCGTGACCTCCAGGGTCAGGCGACGGGCCGCGAGCCGGTCCGCCAGACGAGTGATCTGGATGTCCACAATGGACGTCAGCTCCTCGGTGGCGAGGGCGTGGAACACCACGACGTCGTCCAGCCGGTTCAGGAACTCCGGCTTGAAGTGCCGTTGCACCACGGCCATCACGGCGTCCTTGCGTTCCCGCTCGGTCAGCGACGGGTTCACGATGGTCTGCGAACCCAGGTTCGAGGTGAGCACCAGGATCGTGTTGCGGAAGTCGACCGTGCGGCCCTGACCGTCGGTCAGGCGGCCGTCGTCGAGGACCTGCAACAGCACGTCGAAGACGTCCGGGTGGGCCTTCTCGACCTCGTCCAGCAGCACGACCGAGTACGGGCGGCGGCGGACCGACTCGGTGAGCTGGCCGCCTTGGTCGTAGCCGACGTAGCCGGGAGGCGCGCCGACCAGGCGGGCCACCGAGTGCTTCTCGGAGTACTCGCTCATGTCGATGCGGATCATCGCCCGCTCGTCGTCGAACAGGAACCCCGCCAGCGCCTTCGCGAGCTCGGTCTTGCCGACGCCGGTGGGGCCGAGGAACAGGAACGAGCCCGTCGGGCGGTCCGGGTCCGCGACTCCGGCGCGCGTGCGGCGCACCGCGTCCGACACGACCCGCACCGCTTCGGCCTGGCCGACGACCCGGCGTGCGAGTTCGTCCTCCATCCGCAGCAGCTTGGTGGTCTCGCCTTCGAGCAGGCGGCCGGCCGGGATGCCGGTCCACGCCGCCACGACGTCCGCGACGTCGTCGGGGCCGACCTCCTCCTTGAGCATCGCATCGTCCTGTGTGGACTCCGCGGCGACGGAGAGTTCCTTCTCCAGCTCGGGAATCCGGCCGTAACGGAGTTCGGCGGCACGACCGAGGTCGCCGTCGCGCTCGGCCCGTTCGGACTCGCCGCGCAACGACTCCAGCTGCTCCTTCAGGCCGCGGACGCGGTCGATGGAGCCCTTCTCGTTCTGCCACCTGGCCGTCAGCGCGGAGAGTTCCTCGCGCTTCTCCGCGAGTTCGGCGCGCAGCACGTGCAGCCGTTCGACCGACGCCGCGTCGGACTCCTTGGCCAGCGCCATCTCCTCGATCTCGAGGCGCCGCACGGCACGTTCGACGGTGTCGATCTCGACGGGCCGGGAGTCGATCTCCATGCGCAGCCGGGACGCGGCCTCGTCGACGAGGTCGATGGCCTTGTCCGGCAGGAAGCGCGCGGTGATGTAGCGGTCGGACAGCGTGGCGGCGGCGACGAGGGCGGCGTCCGTGATGCGCACGCCGTGGTGCACCTCGTAGCGCTCCTTGAGCCCGCGCAGGATGCCGACCGTGTCCTCCACCGACGGTTCGCCGACCAGCACCTGCTGGAAGCGGCGTTCCAGGGCGGCGTCCTTCTCGATGTGCTCGCGGTACTCGTCCAGGGTCGTGGCACCGACCATGCGCAGCTCACCGCGGGCGAGCATCGGCTTGATCATGTTGCCGGCGTCCATCGCCGACTCACCGGTCGCGCCGGCACCGACGATCGTGTGCAGCTCGTCGATGAACGTGATGACCTGCCCGGCCGAGTCGGTGATCTCCTTGAGCACGGCCTTGAGCCGCTCCTCGAACTCACCGCGGTACTTCGCGCCCGCGACCATCGAGCCGAGGTCCAGGGACACGACCTTCTTGCCGCGCAACGACTCCGGCACGTCACCGGCCACGACGCGCTGCGCCAGGCCCTCGACGATCGCCGTCTTGCCGACACCGGGCTCGCCGATCAGCACGGGGTTGTTCTTGGTGCGCCGCGACAGCACCTGCACGACCCGGCGGATCTCGGCGTCACGGCCGATCACCGGGTCGAGCTCGCCCTTGCGCGCACGTTCGGTCAGGTCGACGCCGTACTTCTCCAGCGCCTTGTAGGTGCCCTCGGGATCGGCCGACGTCACCCGCGCCGACCCGCGCACCTTCGCGAAGGCCTCGGTCAGCGCGTCGGGCGTCGCACCGTGCCGCCGCAGCAGGTCGGCCACCGGGCCGCCGTACTGCGCGAGCCCGACGAGCAGGTGCTCGGTCGACACGTACTCGTCACCCATCTCGGTGGCGAGCTCCTGCGCCTTGTTGATCACCCGCACGGCGTCGCGCGAGAACTGCGGAGCGGACACGGTCGAACCGGAGGCGCTGGGCAACGAGCGGGAGAGCTGCTCCAGCTCCTTGCGCACCTGCGCGGGGTCGGCACCCACGGCCGACAGCAACGGGGCGGTCAACCCGTCCGTCTGCGCCAGCAGTGCACTGAGCAGGTGCACGGAACCCACGTCCGGGTTCCCGTTCAGCGTCGCGGCCTGCACCGCCGCGGACACGGCCTGCTGCGTCTTGGTCGTCGGGTTGAAAGCGTCCATTCCTCCACCTCGTGGTCAGCCTCCAGCATGGACCATCATCCCGCACAACGTCAGAAAAGTTGAGCGTGTTCCGCTCAACCTTGAAATCGGTCCAGATCACACGCCGACTAGGCGAAGATCAGCTCATGACCTCAATCATCCACAGCATCACGATCGACACGCGCGACTCCTACGAGATCGCCTCCTGGTGGAGCAAGGTGCTGGGCCTGCCGCTGCACCCCGACGACAACCCCGGCGACCCGGAGTCGCTGATCCAGCTGCCGAACGGCATCGGCTACCTGTTCATCAACGTGCCGGAGGGCAAGGACCTGAAGAACCGCCTGCACCTGGACCTGCAGCCGACCGACAACACGCGCGACGAGGAGGTCGAACGCCTCGTCGGCATCGGCGCGACGATCTTCGACGATCAGCGCAGGCCGGACGGCACCGGCTGGGTCACGATGCGCGACCCCGAGGGCAACGAGTTCTGCGTGGAACGCAGCGCAGCCGAACGCGCCGCGACCTCCTGATCGCCGTCACTCGAAAGCACCAACAGCTTGTCCACAGCGGGGACCGAGTTGTCCACAATCCGCTGGTCAGTATCCACAGGTGAGTCAAGCTCAGTGGCGACCGTCTGTGCACCAGAACCCGTTGGAGTGACAATTTCGTCTTCCACCGAGTCCCGCAGCGGCTGCTCCTTGATCAGCAGGACCGCGATCACCGTGAACACCGCGAGACCGGCGGCGATGAGGAAGAGCTCACCCATCGCGTCGCCGTAGGAGTCCCGTACGACTGGGGAGAGGGAACCGCGGTCGAGCGTCTTCGTGCTCACCGAGGCGGCCAGCACGGCCCCGAGCACCGAGACGCCGGCCGTCCCGCCCAGCGACCGCAGGAACGTGGCCGTGGAGCTCGCGGCCCCGAGGTCCGCCATCCCCACGCCGTTCTGCACGGCCAGCACCAGGTTCTGCATGGTCAGCCCCACCCCCACGCCGACCAGCGCGAGGTAGCCGCCCATCAGCACGAGGTTGGTGCGGTGGTCGATCGTCCCGAGCAGCGCCAGCCCGGCGACCAGCGAGAACGAGCCCCAGACCAGGTAGCTCTTCCACCGGCCGCTCTTGGCGATCAACTGCCCGCTCACCGTGGACGAGATGCTCAGCCCGAGCACCAGCGGCACGGTCAGCAACCCGGCCTTGGTCGGCGAGAACCCGCGCGCGATCTGGAAGTACTGCCCCATGAACACCGAGGCCCCGAACATCGCCGTGCCCACCGCGACGCCACCCAGCATCGCCAGCACCACGGTCCGGTTCTTGAACAGGTGCAGCGGGATGACCGGCGAGGACGCCCGCCGTTCCACGAAGTAGGCACCCACGATCGCGAGCACCGCACCGGCGACGAACAGCGCGCTCTCCGTGCTGATCCAGGCGAAGTCCTTGCCCGCGAACGACACCCACATCAGCACCAGGCTCACCCCACCGGTGATCAGCGTGGCGCCGAGGTAGTCGATCTTCACGTGCTGCTTCTTGACCGGCAGGTGCAGCGTCTTGTGCAGCACGGCCAGCGCCACCAGCGCCAGGGGCACGCAGACGAAGAAGCACCAGCGCCAGCCGGGCCAGTCGACGAGGAACCCGCCGACCAGCGGCCCGCCCACGGTCCCGGCGGAGATCACCATGCCGGTGTAGCCGCTGTACCGGCCGCGTTCGCGCGGGCTGAGCAGCGCGCCGACGACGACCTGCCCCAGCGCCTGCACACCACCCATCCCCAGCCCCTGGAGGACCCGGAACGAGATGAGCTGCTCCATGTTCTGGCTGAACCCGGACAGCACGGAGCCGACGACGAAGATCACGATCGCCGCCTGCAACAGCTTCTTCTTGTCGAACAGGTCCGCGAGCTTGCCCCACAGCGGCGTGCTGGCCGTCGAGGCGAGCAGCATCGACGTGATGACCCACGTGTACTGGGTCTGCGTGCCCTTGAGCTCGGCCAGGATCGTCGGGAGAGCGTTCGAGACGATGGTGGAGCTGAGGATCGCGACGAGCAACGCCACCCAGATACCGGACAGCGCTTCGAGGATCTCCCGATGTGACGAGGGCCGACTCAAAACCGGCACACCTCCAGCAGTTAGTTGATGTCATACAACTATATCTGGAGATAGTTAGCTAGGCCAACTAATTCGGTGGCTGATCGGTCACACCTCAGGGTCACGCCGCCCGCTCAAGCCCCGATCGCGCGACAGCCCTCGTCGTCCACGCGCAACGCGGACGACGAGGGCTGTCTCGGCGGGTTCAGCTGCCGGCGTCGCTCATCCTGTCGGCCTTGGCCCCGAAGAAGTCACCGCCCTTGCGCTTGACGTCGTCCGTCCCCCAGTCGCGGATCCGGTCCACGGGAACCATCCGGGGGATGTGCTTGCGGCAGTGGATGTAGGCCTCCTCGACCTCGACCACCACCCACCGCTCGACCCGCTTGTCGTCACCGGCGAGCTCCTCGAACTCGTCCAGGGGCGCGATCCGGGCGCGGCCGTTGACGTGCAGCCCGATCAGGTCCTCGGTGAAGTCCACCAGGAGCATCCCGATGTGCGGGTTCTCCATGATGTTGCCCAGCGACGCCATCACCCCGTTGCCCCGGTACTCGGGGTAGACGACCGTCTTGGAGTCGACGACGGTCATGAACCCGGCCTGCCCCGCACGCAGCGAGGAGTCGCACTCCCCGTCGGCATCGGCCGTCGAGATGAAGGCCATCTCCATGCGGCCGACGAACTCGGCCATCGCGGGGTTGAGGTGGTCCAGAACCTGGTCCGTGTAGAAGCGCGTAGCGCGATCGGACGTCTCCAGGGCACATTGGAGGAAGTGCTCACCGCGTGAGCCAGGAAGGTCGACACGGTCGGGTGAGGTGGTTTCAGTGAGTTCAGGCAGGGACACGCGCCCAACCCAAGCACGCAAGCACGCAACCCGGTACAGACGGACCCTCACATTCACACTGTTGCGGTAACAACTACTCACCTAGAGTGACCATGCTTCGCTCAAAGGTGGCATCAAGGAGTCAAACAGCCCGATCAGGGGTTACTGTCCACCCTGTCGGGGGACGGATGCTTGACGAGGACGAACAGCGCCTTGCCGGCGCCACTGAACGCCAATGAGAACGTGGAGACTGCGCGCGGACCATGACTGCGAACGCTGTGCTGAGCCCCATCCCTACCCCGCCCCACCGAGAACCCCCGCCTGGTGTCACCGCGATGGTGCGGATGATCCGGGAGAGCTTCGCGGTGGTGGAGCCGCACTCCGAAGAAGTGGCGAAGTTCTTCTACGGAATGCTCTTCTCGCTCTCGCCTGCCACACGCGAGATGTTCCCCGCGAACATGGAGGTGCAACGCAGCCGTCTGCTGCGCGCCCTCGTGCACGTGGTGCAGATGGTCGACCGCCCGGACGACCTCATTCCCTTCCTGCGTCAGCTGGGACGTGACCACCGCAAGTTCGGTGTCATCAACGTCCACTACGAGGCGGTCGGGACGGCACTGCTGTCCGCGGTGAAGAAGTTCTCCGGTGCCGCCTGGACGCCCAAGGTCGAGATGGCGTGGGCCGAGGCCTACACGTTGATGGCCAGGGCGATGCAGGAGGCGGCCGACGCCGACAACGGGCCCGCGTACTGGCACGCGACGGTGCTGGAGCACCAGCGCGTCTCGTGGGACCTGGCCGTCGTCCGGCTGCAACCGGACCACCCCGTCAGCTACAAGGCCGGTCAGTACGTCAGCGTGGAGACGCCGCAGCGCAAGCGCCTGTGGCGGTACTACTCGCCGGCGAACGCCCCGCGCGAGGACGGCGTCATCGAGTTCCACATCCGGTCCGTCGACGGCGGCTGGGTGTCCCGCTCGGTGGTCGGCCACACGCAGGCCGGCGACACCTGGCGGATCGGACCGCCGATGGGACGTCTGTCGGTCGACCGCACGGCCGGGTCGGACATCCTGATGGTGGCCGGTGGCACGGGCGTCGCGCCGATGCACGCGATCATCGACGAGATGGCGCAGTTCGGCGAGAACCCGCGCGTGCACCTGTTCTACGGCGGCCGCACCCGCGAGGACCTCTACGACCTGGACAACTTGCAGCGCATCGCGACCACGAACCCGTGGCTCACGGTCGTGCCGGTGCTGGAGTCGGACCCCGGCGTCCGAGGTGTCGAGCAGGGCAGCCTCGCCGACGTGGTCACCCGCTACGGCGCGTGGGAAGAGCGTGACGTCCTGGTCTGCGGCAGCCCAGCCATGATCAGGTCGACGGTCTCCCGCATGCTCGTCGCCGGAACTCCTCTCGACCGGATCAAGTACGACCCGTTCACGCTGGACTAAACTCGGCACGTCGTAAGCGACTGGCGTGCCGAGGGTGGAACTGACCACCGGGAAGCGACGGCCGAGCGCACCGAACGCCTGGGTGCCCGGCACGGAGTGATGCCGTGCTGCGCGAAGTCGATCCCGAGATCGCCACTCTCATCCAGGCGGAGGAACGCCGTCAGGCGAGCAAGCTGCGCATGATCGCGTCCGAGAACGACGTGTCGGCCGCCGTGCTCGAGGCCACCGGCTCGGTGCTGACCAACAAGTACTCCGAGGGCTACCCCGGCAAGCGGTACTACGAGGGCCAGCAGGTCATCGACCAGGTCGAACAGCTCGCCATCGACCGGGCGAAAGCCCTGTTCGGCGTGGACCACGCGAACGTCCAGCCGCTGTCCGGCGCCCCGGCGAACCTCGCCGTCTACCTGGCGTTCCTGCAGCCCGGCGACACCGTGATGGGCATGTCCCTGCCGATGGGCGGCCATCTCACGCATGGCTGGAGCGTGTCCGCGACCGGCAAGTGGTTCAACGCGGTCCAGTACGAGGTCCGCAAGGACACCGGTGTCGTGGACATGGACGAGGTCAGGGCGCTGGCGCAGGCCGAACGCCCGAAGGTGATCTTCTGCGGCGGCACGGCCATCCCGCGCACCATCGACTTCCCGGCGTTCGCGGAGATCGCCCGTGAGATCGACGCGGTCCTGGTCGCCGACATCGCGCACATCGCCGGACTCGTCGCGGGCGGCGCGCACCCGTCACCGGTCGGGCACGCGCCGGTGATCACCACGACCACGCACAAGACGTTGCGCGGCCCGCGTGGCGCGATGATCCTGTGCGACGCCGAGCACGCGAAGGCGATCGATCGCGCCGTGTTCCCCGGCCTGCAGGGCGGTCCGCACGACCACACGACGGCCGCGATCGCCGTGGCGCTGCACGAGGCGTCGCAGCCGGAGTTCCGCGAATACGCACACATGATCGTGAAGAACGCACAGGCGCTCGCGGAGGCGTTGCTGGAGCGCGGCTTCGACCTGGTCTCCGGCGGCACCGACAACCACCTGGTGCTGATCGACCTGACGTCCAAGCTGATCGGCGGCAAGCCGGCCGCGCGGGCCCTGGACCGGGCGGGCATCGAGCTGAACTACAACGCGGTCCCGTTCGACACCCGCAAGCCGTTCGACCCGTCCGGCATCCGGCTCGGCACCCCCGGCGTCACGACGCGCGGCCTCAAGCCGGAGCAGATGCCGTTGATCGCGAACTGGATGGACCGCGCGATCGCCGCCCACGACAACGACCAGGCGCTGGACCGCATCGCCACCGAAGTCCAGGAACTACTCGGCACCCTCTAGGCCCACGGCCGCGCCGCGCACCTCCTCGAGAGCCCGGCGGGCGACTTCCGCGAAGTCCCCGCCGGCCTCCAGCCACTGGGCGTAGCCGCGCCGCAGGGCCAGCACGCCGAGCTCGGAGGCGACGTCCGCGTCGAGCTCCGGCACACCACGTTCCAGCAGCCCGGCCTTCATCGTGCGGGCGAACCCGGCCATCTTCAACGCGTCCCGCTCGCGCAGCTCGTCGTTGGCGGCGATCACCGCCAGCCGCCGCGGGCCGTTCGCCCAGCGGTCCTGGGTGAAGGTGACGGCCATCGCCACGAGCGCCCCCTCGACCGCCCCCAGCGCGCCGGCGGACTCGGGAGCGCCGGCGATCCCGTCGGTGATCAGCTCCAGCAGCCGGTCCTGCCCGCTGAACAGCACCTCGCGCTTGTCCCGGAAGTGCCGGAAGTACGTGCTCTTCGTCAGGCCCGCGCGCTCGGCGATCTGCGCGACCGCCGTGTTCTCGTAGCCCTGCTCGTCGAACAGGTCGAGTGCGGCGCGCACCAACCGATCTCCCGCGTCCGGCTCCCATCGACCCATGACTCACATCATAAGTGATGCGACTTGGTCTCATCACTCTGCTACGGTTGATGAGACCAAGTCCCATCACTTGAAGGAAGTGCCATGAAGGTCTTCGTCACGGGTGCCAGCGGCCACGTCGGCTCGGCGCTGGTCCCAGAACTGCTGAACGCGGGCCACGAGGTCGTCGGCCTGGCCCGCTCGGACGCGTCCGCCGCCAAGCTCGAAGCGCAGGGCGCCGGCGTGCGGCGCGGCGACCTGGACGACCTCGACGGACTGCGAAAGGGCGCGGCCGAGGCGGACGCCGTGATCCACCTGGCGTTCAAGCACGAGGAGATGTACGCGGGCGACTACCAGGGCGCCTCCGACGCCGACCTCGCCGTCGTCCAGGCGTTCCTGGACGAGCTCGCCGGCACCGGCAAGGCGCTGATCGGCACCGGCGGCACGCTGTCGTACTCAGGCCTCGGCCGCACCGCCACCGAGGAGGAACGGGTCTCGAGCGAGGGCCCGCGCGGCGCAGCCCGCAACCTGATCATCGACGCCCAGGACGTCCGCGGCTCGGTCGTCGTCCTGCCCCCGACCGTCCACAGTGCACTGGACACGGCCGGCTTCATCCCGATCCTGGTCAGGACCGCCCGCGCCACGGGGATTTCCGGCTACCCCGGCGACGGCACCAACCGCTGGTCGGCCACGCACACGTTGGACGCGGCAAGGCTCTACCGGCTGGCCGCGGAGAAGGCCCCGGCGGGCTCGGTGCTGCACGCGGTCGCCGAGGAGGCCGTGACGATGCGGGAGATCGCCGAGGTCATCGGCCGGAAGCTGAACGTGCCCGTCGAGGCCATCCCGGCGGAGCGCGCCCAGGAGCACTTCGGGCCGCTCGCGTTCATGGTGTCGCGGGACGCGCCGACGTCCGGTGCGCGCACGAAGGCGTTGCTGGGCTGGGAACCGAAGGAACCCGGCATCCTGGAGGACCTGGAGACCGGGTTCTACTTCGACGAGAGGTGAGCTTCGAACCCGAGGTGCGCCGGGGAGGTCGCGCCGCCGGAGTCCGGCTCTGTCGGCGCAGATTCCTCAAGCGCGGCACGGATTTCCCGCTCGCTCTTCCACGCGCGTGACGCGCCGTCTTCCGGCACTTCACGCACCTCTGGCCGGTCGATGTGGACGGCGTGGCCTGTCCATCTCCCGATCACCTGCCGCCGTTGTACCGCCCTGTCGCCGCCCACCCCCTTCCGCTTGCGGGGGGAAGGTGATCATGGTTTCCGGACATCTACTAGACGGCGTCAGGCGTGGATCAGGACCAGATTCACCCGTCCGGGTGGCCCGATCTCGGCCACAGCCAGAGCTTCTCGACCGTGGTCAGCGGTCAGCAGTCAGCGGTCAGCGGTCAGCAGTCAGCGGTCAGCCCACACGACGGCGCGACGCTCGCCGCGTCCACGCAGTGGTCGCAGTGGTCGACCACGCGCGGACGCGGCGTCGCGAAGACCTCGTACAAACGCTCGATCACTTGCGCGGCTTGGGTTTCCACACGACCAGCGCGGTCTCCTGCCGGATCGGCACGAGGTCACGCCGGTAGGAGGCGTGCACGGCGGCGGCCGTGGAATCGGCCGCCGCCAACGCCTGAGCCAGTTCCTGCTGGAGTTCGGCGACCCGCGAGCGCAGTGCGTCGACCTGGTTCTCCAGGTCGATGATCCGCTTGATGCCCGCGAGGTTCACGCCCTCGTCCTGCGAGAGGCGCTGGACTTCGCGCAGCAGCACGATGTCGCGCATCGAGTAGCGGCGGCCGCCGCCGTTCGTGCGGCCCGGCGAGACCAGACCCAGCCGGTCGTAGGACCGCAGGGTCTGGGCGTGCAGGCCCGACAGCTGGGCCGCCACCGAGATCACGAAGAACGGCGTGTCCTCATCGGTCCCCGGAGGGAACGGAAAACCCACCGGACTCACCGCCCTTCAAGGAGTGCGTTCAGATCGCCTCGCGGATCGTGGTCCTGCGTCACGTCGGCATACGCCTCGAGTGCCTTGCGGGCCTCGGACGACAGGTTGTTCGGCACCGCGACCTCCAGGGTGATCAGGAGATCGCCCGCGGTCCCGTCCCGCTTCGTGATCCCCTTGCCCCGCGCCCGCAGCACCCGCCCGGAGGCGGTGCCGGCGGGCACCTTCAAGGAAACCTTGCCGTCGAGCGTCGGCACGGTCAACGTCGATCCCAGAGCGAGCTCGGAGAACGTCATCGGCGCCGTCAGCGTCAGGTCGTTGCCCTGACGGCCGAACACGCTGTGCGGGTTGACGTGCACGCGCACGAACAGATCACCGTTCGGACCGCCGTTGCGGCCTGGTTCGCCTTGTCCCGCAAGGCGAATCCGCTGGCCGTCGTCGACGCCCGACGGGATCCGCACGGTCAGCGTGCGGGTGCGGGTGCTGACGCCGTCGCCACCGCACTCGGGGCACGGGTCGTCGATGATCTTGCCGGTGCCTCGGCAGTCGCGGCACGGCTCGCTGAACGCGAACGCGCCCTGCGACCGCGTGACGAGGCCGGAACCCGAACACGTCGCACAGGTGTGCGGCGTGGTGCCGGGCTTGGCGCCGGAACCGTTGCACGTCGTGCAGGCGGCGGGGGACGACAGGCGCAGCGGCACCGTCGCGCCCTTCACCGCCTCGGTGAAGTCGATGCGGACGTCGGTCTCGACGTCCTCACCACGACGCGGACGCGTCGGCGAACCCGCCCCCGCGCCGCCACGCCGGTTGAACAGGCCGCCGAGCAGGTCGCCCAGGCCGCCGCCACCGGTGTTCTGCGCGGCACGGCCGAACAGGTCGTTGACGTCGAACCCGCCGGAGCCGAAGCCGCCGGAGCCCGGAAAGCCGCCGCCGCCCGCGAACAGGCGGCGGGCCTCGTCGTACTGCTTGCGCTTGGCCGGGTCCGACAGCACGCCGTAGGCCTCGGAGACCGACTTGAAGCGGGCCTCGGCCTTCGCGTCACCGGGGTTCGCGTCGGGGTGCAGCTCGCGGGCGAGCTTGCGGTACGACTTCTTGATCTCGTCCGCTGTCGCCTCGGAGGAGACGCCCAGCTCGCGGTAGAAGTCCTTCTCGATCCAGTCCCTCTGACTCACCGGACGGCTCCTCCTCCCTAGGCTTCTTCGGACGACGCGGCGGGCTCGTGGTCGGTCACCGCGACGAGCGCGGGCCGGACGAGCTTGTCGCCGAAGGTGTAGCCACGGCGCAGGACCGCGGTGACCGTCGGGCCGTCGACGTCCGGGGACGTGCTGTGCTGCACGGCCTCGTGCACCGACGGGTCGAACGCCTCGCCGTCGTGCGCGAACGGCTCCAGGCCGGTCTTGGCGAGCGTGGACACGAGCTTGTCCGCGACCGCCTTGAACGCACCGGTCAGGTCGCCGTGGGCGGCGGCCCGCTCGATGTCGTCCAGCACCGAGAGCAGTTCGGAGGCGACGGACGCCTTCGCGTTGGTGATCACCGCTTCGCGGTCGCGTTCCACCCGCTTGCGGTAGTTCGCGTACTCGGCGGTGAGCCGCTGCAGGTCGGCGGTGCGCTCGTCGAGCTGGGTCTTCAGCTCGGCGGCCACCTCGTCCACGACCTCGGCGACCAGAGGTTCGGCCGGAGATTCGGCCGGAGCAGTGCCCTCTTCCTCGGCGACGTGGGCCGGCGGCCGGACCTCACCCGTTTCGGGGTCGATCCGGCGCCGGTCGTTCACGACGACCTGAGGCTGCTCCTCGTCAGGGGCGGCATGCCTCGGTTCGGTCACTTCTTCTCGTCCTCGTCCACGATCTCGGCGTCGACGACGTCGTCGTCCTTCTTGGCGCCGGCACCCGCACCCGCGGCACCCGGCGCGTCAGCACCAGGGGCCTCGGCGCCGGGAGCACCCGGAGCGTTGGCGTAGATGGCCTGGCCGATGGCCTGGGACTCGGTCGCGAGCTTCTCGACCGCCGTCTTGATGGCGTTGATGTCGGTGCCCTTGAGCGCCTCGTTCGCCTCGGCGATCGCGGCGTTGACCTTGTCCTTGATCTCGGCCGGGAGCTTGTCGTCGTTCTCCTTGACGACCTTCTCCGTCTGGTAGACCAGCGTCTCGGCCTGGTTGCGGACCTCGGCCTCCTCGCGGCGGCGCTTGTCCTCCTCCGCGTGGGCCTCGGCGTCCTTCACCATGCGGTCGATGTCGTCCTTCGGCAGCGCGGAGCCACCGGTGATCGTCATCGACTGCTCCTTGCCGGTGCCCAGGTCCTTCGCCGACACGTGGACGATGCCGTTCGCGTCGATGTCGAAGGTGACCTCGATCTGCGGCACGCCACGGGGGGCGGGCGGCAGGCCGGTCAGCTCGAACATGCCGAGCTTCTTGTTGTGCGCCGCGATCTCGCGCTCGCCCTGGAAGACCTGGATCTGCACGGACGGCTGGCTGTCGTCGGCCGTCGTGAAGGTCTCGGAGCGCTTCGTCGGGATCGTGGTGTTGCGCTCGATCAGCTTGGTCATGATGCCGCCCTTGGTCTCGATGCCCAGGGACAGCGGGGTGACGTCGAGCAGCAGGACGTCCTTGACCTCACCCTTGAGGACACCGGCCTGCAGGGCGGCGCCGACGGCGACGACCTCGTCCGGGTTCACGCCCTTGTTGGGCTCACGGCCGCCGGTCAGCTCCTTCACGAGCTCCGCGACGGCGGGCATGCGGGTGGAGCCACCGACGAGCACGACGTGGTCGATGTCGCCGACGGAGACGCCGGCGTCCTTGATCACGTTGTTGAACGGCGCGCGGGTGCGCTCGAGCAGGTCGTTCGTGATGCGCTGGAACTCGGCGCGAGACAGCGTCTCGTCGAGGAACAGCGGGTTCTTGTCACCGTCGACGGTGATGTACGGCAGGTTGATCGAGGCGTTGTTGGAGCTCGACAGCTCGATCTTGGCCTTCTCCGCAGCCTCGCGGATGCGCTGGAGGGCCATCTTGTCCTTGGTCAGGTCGATGCCGTTGGCCGACTTGAAGCGCTCGACAAGCCAGTCGACGACGCGCTGGTCCCAGTCGTCGCCACCGAGGTGGTTGTCACCGGAGGTCGCACGGACCTCGACCACGCCGTCGCCGAGCTCGAGCAGCGAGACGTCGAACGTGCCGCCACCGAGGTCGAAGACCAGGATGGTCTGCTCCTTCTCGCCCTTGTCGAGGCCGTAGGCCAGAGCGGCCGACGTCGGCTCGTTGACGATGCGGAGCACGTTGAGACCCGCGATCTGGCCGGCCTCCTTGGTGGCCTGGCGCTGCGCGTCCTCGAAGTAGGCGGGGACGGTGATGACCGCGTCGGTGATCTCTTCGCCCAGGTACGCCTCGGCGTCGCGCTTGAGCTTCATCAGCACGCGCGCGCTGATCTCCTGCGAGGTGTACTTCTTGCCGTCGATCTCGTCGGTCTGCCAGGTCGTGCCGACGTGGCGCTTGACCGAGCGGATCGTGCGGTCGACGTTGGTGACGGCCTGGTTCTTCGCGGGCTGGCCCACGAGGACCTCGCCGTTCTTGGCGAAAGCGACGATGGACGGGGTCGTCCTGGAGCCCTCCGAGTTGGCGATGACCGTCGGCTCACCGCCTTCGAGGACTGCGACGACCGAGTTGGTCGTCCCGAGGTCGATGCCGACTGCACGCGCCATTGGAGTTCCTTCCGCTAGTACTTGTTGAGTGTTGCTGGCTCAAGTTTGCCATCCGCTCAACGTTGAGCCTACCCGACTCAAGGTTTCTGACTGTCCTAACGGCCGACAAAGTCTGGTTGTTCCCTCACAACGCGACGAGGGCCACCCCTTGTGGAGTGGCCCTCGACACATTCCCCCCGGTCAGCCTCAGGCCGCGAACACCTGCACGTCCCCCGAGCCCGCGTTGAGGTTGAGTTCGAGCGACGCACCAGGATCGATCGGGACCTGGACCGCGCGGTCACCGCTGCCCGACGCGCCGACGAGCTTGAACGGACCACCCGGCACCCGGACGGTGATGTCGCCGGACCCGGTGGTGGCTCGCACCGACTTCGCCGCCGACAACGTCAGCGTGATTCGCCCGGAGTCGGCCTTCGCGATCACCTCGCTCTCCATCGAGGTGCCGTTGATGTCGCCGGAACCCGTGTCGAGCAGCGCCTTGCCCTTGATCGCGTCCAGCGCGATCCGGCCGGACCCCATGTCGGCCGTGACGGCCCCACCGATCCTGGTGCCCTCGAAGTCACCCGATCCGGCCTTCACCTTGACGTCACCCGCGATGTCGCGGGCGATGATCCTGCCGGAGCCCGCCCCGAAGTTGACGGAGGCCAGCCCCTCGACGGTCGCGTCCCCCGAACCGAGGTCACCGACGACCGTGATGTCCGCCGACGGGACCAGGACGTCGTAGTTGATCTCGCATTCGTCGCCGCAGCCGTCCAGCACCAGCGTGCTGCCCTCGATTCGGTGCGAGATACCCGAAGGCTTGTTGTCCTTGTTGTGCTCGACCCTGCGGTGGACCTTCGTCTCGGTCAGGCCCTGCTGGTACCGGATCGTCACGTCCCCCGAGTCCTGGTCGCTGCGGACCTTGACCGACGTGAACTTCTCAGCGACGACGTGGTCGTCCTGGAACTCGTACTTCATGATGCGGATGCCGCCACAGGCCGTGAGCCCGGTAAGCACCGCCCCCGCCACCAACGCCACCAGCGCCGTCCTCATCATGAGCACAAAACTAGAGGTGGCGGGGCTCAGCTACACGGCAGCAAGCCCCCGAAGGCGGGGTGGGGTTGTCCCTACCGTGCGCTAGACGAGATCTTCGAGCACGGCGCGCAGTGCCGGAGCCGTGCGCGCCGGGTCGTTCAGGAAGTGAGTCGACGCCAGCACGTGCGCGGGCGCGATGCGTTCCCAGAGCAGGCCTTCGACCGGCACCTCGGCGATGTGCAGCTCCACGCTCTGCGCCCACCGGCCGATGCGCGACTCGATGCCGCGCAGCACGTCTCCTATCGGCAACGCCGCCGGGCTCTGCACGCGGTGCAACTGCTCGATGCCCGGCTTGAGCGCGAGCACCACGGCCCGGCTGGCTGGCCTCGTCAGCAACGCCTCGGCGTCCTCGGGCGTCGCGGGCTCGGCGCCGCGCCTGCAGGCGTCCAGCGCGTCGGCCCACCAGCCCGGCCACTCGGCGGTCACGGCGGCGCGGTCGGTGCCCAGCGGCACCTGCACGGGCAACGACGGGTCCAGGCCCGGTACGTGCGGCTCGACGTCGACCGACAACGCCAGCGAGTCGCGCACGTACAGCGCGGCGAGCAGCCCCAGGCTCACCCCGTGGCTGATGCCGGACACCTCTCGCGCGAACCTCATGACCTCATTGTTCCCGCGGCGCGGCCGTGAATTCGTCGCGACCGCGGATCAAGAAGGACACGATTGGCTCCAGCTCGTCCTCGTTCGGAGCAACGTCGGCGATCAGACCCTGCATCAGCAGCCCGTCGATGGCCGCGAGGAACGCCCGGAACGCGACGGGATCCTCCGGCCGCACGACCTCCACGGCCAGGTCGAGCCACCGGCGCGCGGCGGGCTTCAGCTCGGGACGCCTGCCCGCCAGCAGGTACAGCTCGTACTCGGCGAGCGTGCGGCCGCGGTTCTCGTTCACGGCCTTCGCGAGGCTGCTCGCGATCTCACGGGCGGTGCCGCCGCTCGCGACGATCTTCAGCATGTCGTCGCACAGCGACTCGGCCGACCACACCAGCGTGGCGATCAACAGGTCGTCGAGCGTCGCGAAGTAGTAGGTGGGCGCCGTCGTCGGCACACCGGCTTCACGGGCGACGCTGCGGTGGGTCACGCCGGCGACGCCCTCGCGTTCGATCACGCGCAGGGTGGCCTCGACGATGGCACGGCGCTTCTTCTCGCCGCGCGCCTTGCGGCCGTCGACCTTCTGGATGTCTGCTACCGCGGTCAGTGCGTCCTCCCGAGTTCGAGCGTCACCACGCCTCCGATGATCAGGACCAGGCCGATGACCATCGTGGGGTTGAGGGTTTCGCCGAGGAACTTCCAGCCGATGATCGCGACGGCTGCAACGCCGATAGCGGACCATACGGCGTAAGCGACGCCCACGGGCATACCCAACTTCAACGCGCGCGAAAGTGCGGTGAAGGCGATGGCGTACCCGATGACGACAACGACCGACGGCCACAGTCTGCTGAAGCCGTCGGACAGCTTCAACGACACGGTGGCGGCGATCTCTCCCACGATCGCCGCGGCGAGATACACGTACAACACGGCGACCTCCGGCTTGCTCAGGACAACTACCTGAACAAGTGTTCCACAAGTTTTTGATCAATTTCCGGATACTTGACCGGTACGTGAGGAGACACCGGCCACGTCCAAGTGGTTACTGGTCAGTAACGTGTCCTAGACTCCCGCCATGACCCTCCAGCTGGTTCTCGGACTCGTCGCCGTGGCGGTGAGCGTCGTCGCCTGGGGCGTGTTCGTCGCCGCCGTGCTGAAGCAGATCAAGATCATCCGGCTCGGCCAGCCGGACGGCACCCGTTTCGGGCCGTTCGTGCCACGCCTGAAGACGATGATCGTCGAGTTCGTCGCGCACACCAGAATGGCGAAGTTCCGTTCGGTCGCCCCGTGGCACTGGATGGTGATGTGGGGCTTCCTCATCGGGTCCGCGGTGCTGTTCGAGGCGTACGGCGAGGTGTTCGACCCGCACTTCCACTGGCCGATCATCGGCACGTGGTCGGTCTGGCTGCTGCTGATCGAGCTGCTGGGCCTCGGCACCGTCGTCGGTGGTGTCGCCCTGGCGGTCATCCGCCAGCGCAACCACCCGCGCCGCGCCGACCGGCTCTCCCGCTTCCAGGGTTCGGACTTCAAGTCCGCGTACTTCGTCGAAGCCGTCGTGATCATCGAGGGCGTCGGCATCCTGCTGGTCAAGGCGTTCAAGCAGTCGGCAGGCCTGGAAGAGGCGCCGCTGTGGACGTCGTTCGTGACGCAGCCGCTCTCGCACGTGCTGCCGACCGCCGCGATCTGGGTGTCCGTGATGGCGCTGGTCAAGCTGCTCAGCGGCATGATCTGGCTGATCGTGGTCGGCCGCAACCTCACGATGGGCGTTGCCTGGCACCGGTTCTCGGCGTTCTTCAACATCTACTTCAAGCGCGAGGACGACGGTGGCGTCGCTCTGGGCGCGCTGAAGCCGATGATGTCCGGCGGCAAGGTCCTCGACCTCGAAGAGGCCGACCCGGACAAGGACGTGTTCGGCGTCGGCAAGGTCGAGGACTTCACCTGGAAGGGCGTTCTCGACTTCTCCACCTGCACCGAGTGCGGCCGTTGCCAGTCGCAGTGCCCCGCCTGGAACACCGGCAAGCCGTTGTCCCCCAAGCTGGTCATCACGCAGCTGCGCGACCACATGTACGCGAAGGCGCCGTACCTGCTGGCCGGTGGCTCGCGCGACATGGCGGGCGACGAGGTCGGCCTCACCGAGGACAAGTACGAGGACTACAAGAAGCGCCTCGAGTCCATCGACGTGCTGGCGATGGCCGAGGCCGACCGCCCGCTGGTCGGCGGCCCTGACGAGCTGGGCGTCATCGACCCCGACGTGCTGTGGTCCTGCACAACCTGCGGCGCGTGCGTCGAGCAGTGCCCGGTGGACATCGAGCACGTCGACCACATCGTCGACATGCGCCGCTACCAGGTGCTGATCGAGTCGAACTTCCCGTCCGAGCTCGGCGGCATGTTCAAGAACCTGGAGAACAAGGGCAACCCGTGGGGCCAGAACTCCAAGGACCGCCTGGCGTGGACCGAGGGCCTCGAGTTCGAGGTGCCGGTGTTCGACGGCGAACTGGGCGACGCGGAGTACCTGTTCTGGGTCGGTTGTGCCGGTGCGTACGAGGACCGCGCGAAGAAGACCACGCGTGCCGTCGCCGAACTGCTGCACACCGCGGGCGTGAAGTACACGGTGCTCGGCCCGGAGGAGACCTGCACCGGTGACCCGGCTCGCCGCGCCGGCAACGAGTTCCTGTTCCAGATGCTCGCGCAGCAGAACGTCGAGGTGCTCAACTCGGTGTTCGAGGACCGGCCCGCCGGTCAGCGCAAGATCGTCGTGACGTGCGCGCACTGCTTCAACACCCTGGCCAACGAGTACCCGCAGGTCGGTGGCACGTACGAGGTCGTGCACCACACGCAGCTGCTGAACAAGCTGGTGCGCGAACGCCGTCTGGTGCCGGTCGCGCCGGTCACCGAGGACGTCACGTACCACGACCCGTGCTACCTGGGCCGGCACAACAAGGTCTACGAGGCACCGCGTGAGCTGATCGGGGCGTCCGGCGCGAAGCTGCGCGAGATGCCGCGGCACGAGGAACGGTCCATGTGCTGCGGTGCCGGTGGCGCGCGCATGTGGATGGAGGAGCGGATCGGCAAGCGCATCAACGTCGACCGCGTGGACGAGGCGTTGTCCACCGCACCGTCGAAGATCGCGACCGGTTGCCCGTTCTGCCGCGTGATGCTGACCGACGGCGTGACCGCGCGTCAGGCCGACGGCCTGGCCGGGGCGCACGTCGAGGTCGTGGACGTGGCGCAGATGCTGCTGGAGTCCGTGAAGCGCGGACAGCCGGAGCCGGCGGCCGAGGACGCGAACGTCTGAGTCAACCGACAGGAACGGCCCCGGTCCACTGTGGACCGGGGCCGTTCCTGTCGGTTGTCAGTGAGCCCAGACCTTGATCTTCTTGGCGTTGTTGCCCGGGTCGGCGTCCGTCACACCGGACGTCTCGGCGGTCGCGACGATCTCGCCGTGCTTGATCTGCGTGTCCACCCGCGCCTTCACCGTGTAGGTGACGGACTCGCCGATGTAGGTGTCCGCCTGGTAGTAGCTCGACAGGTAGACGCGTTGTCCATCGACGAACCCGGCGGGTGCGTTGGTGGACAACGGGGTCAGACCCGACGGGAACGTGGCGGTGCCGTACATCGGCGTGGGCATGTTGCTCTTGTTCCGGTAGGTGACCTCGACGTCGACCACGTCACCGACCTTCATCACGCGAGGCGCGTCCAGGCGGCTGACCGACGGGTCGTACCGTCCCTGCACGAAACCCGCGTCGTACGGACCGGCCTGGCCGCCCGCCCCGAGAGTGAACCGCTCCGTCTGAAGCGTGTTCTGGCCGAAGTCCGAGTCACCGCCGTTCTTGGTGAACGTCGTGTCCCAGCTCCGGGCGAACATGGTCACCACGTAGGTGCCCGCCGGGATGTTCTCGAACCGGTAGTCGCCGTTCGCGTCGGTGGTCGCCACCTCGTACAACCCCGGAATCAGGAAGGTGTAGCCGGCCCGCGGCGCCTCGCCCGGCTGCCGGACGCCGTCACCGTTGTCGTCGAACCACGCCGACCCGGTGATGACACCACCGGGCTCGTCGGCCATCGCCGGTTGAACGACGGCGGCCGACGCCGCCAGTGCGAGTACGAGTGCGGAAAGTCTTGTCACAGCACGCATTTCAATCCCCCAGGATGAAGTGAGCTTCACCTGGAGAGACGTGCTCCGCGCACCGAGGTTGCGTCAGTCGCTGTCGGTGACCTTGTCGTAGAACACGTTCAGCACCCAGCCGGTCAGGGCGACGATGATCGCGCCCCAGAACGCGGGCCAGAAGCCGTCGACGCGGAACGGCAGGTCGAGCTGCTCGGCGATCCACCCGGTGAACATGAACAGCAGCGCGTTCACCACGAGCCCGATCAGGCCGAGCGTCACCAGGTAGAACAGGCAGCCGAAGAACTTCACCAGCGGCTTCACGATCGCGTTGATCAGGCCGAAGATCACCGCGACGCCGATCAGCGTGAGGATCCTCGACCCGGTCGAGCCCTCGCCCAGGTCGATGCCGGGGAGGGCGGTCGACACCCAGACCGCCACGGCAGTCAGCAGCACTTGCACCAAGATGCCCATGCCGCAGACTAACCGTGACGGGTCCTAAGTGGTCAGGAGCGGCGGCGGCGCGCCACGAAGAACGCTCCCAGACCGGCCGCGAGCAGCACCGAGCCGAGGGCGAGGAAGCCGAGCGGCGAGGCACCGGTCGACGCGAGGCCGGAGTTGTTGCCCGCCTTGGCCACGGCCGGAGTGGTCGTGGTGGTCGGCGAGGCGGCGCCGGTGGTCGACGTGGCCGGTGCGGTCGTCGTGGCGGTGCCCTTCTCGACGATCTTGATCGGCTTCATCGCGACGTTGTTCCGGTGGTTGACGTCCGGCAGACGACCGAAGTTGAAGCGCGCCATGGCGTGCACCTCGGTGTACGTGATGTCGTCCAGTTCGAGCTTCAGGGCGACCTCGACCTGCTTGCCGGGGAGGATCTTGTCCTTGACGGTGAAGTCCTCGCGGGTGCCGGGACGCAGCGTCACGTTGTCGCTGTACGACAGGACCTTCGCGGCCAGGCTGCCCAGGACGAACGTCGGCGCGACCGGCACGTTGCCCTTGTTGGAGAGCGTGAGCTTGAGGTCGATCTGGTCGCCGAGGGTGTAGCTGTCCTTGGCGGGCGAGATCGCGGAGTCGAGGGCGATGTCCGCCTGGGCCTCGACGTAACGCAGGTCGAGGCGGTGCGTGCGGTTGTCGAGCATCTGCTGGATCTTGCGAGAGCCGGTCACCCAGTCGACGTCGTCGGCCGTCTTCGGCTCGGCCAGTGCGAGGCGGTCCGCGGTGAGATCCGGTGCGGTGACGGTGAACTCGCCGTTCGGCAGGTCGAGCGAGTAGGTGCCGTCCTGGCCTGCCCGGGTCTCCAGTTCGACCGCGCGGCCACCTGCCGCCGTGCCGACGGCCTTGACCTTGCCCTGGTGGACCTTCTCGTCGGCCTGCTTCACGCCGTCGCCGTTGGTGTCGACGAAGGTGGAGCCGGTGACGACGTGGCCGAGGAGGTTGAAGTCGGCGTCCGTCCTGCTCCCGGTCACGCCGTCGTAGCTGACCCGGTTGAAGCTGTACTCGAGTTCCCAGATGGCCACCGAGTACGACGGCCCCTTGGGCAGCACCGCCCGGTAGCGGCCGTCCGCGCCGGTGCCGAAGTCGCCGACGGTCTCGTTCGTGCCCTGGTCGGTGACGCGCACGCCCACACCGTTCGCACGGATGCTGTCGCCGGCGTCGAAGGTGCGGTTGGCGTTGCGGTCGAGGTAGACGAGCCCCTCCACCGTGATCGTCTCGTCCTGCGCGAAGGCGGGCGCGCCTGTCGCGGCCAGGACGAGGGCGGCCGTCAGCGTGACGGCGAAGACGTTCCTCACTGATCCCCCAGCGTTCGTGTTGTCCATTTAGGACATCGGAACGCCGGGGGTCAGCGTTGCATGACACCGGTCACTCGGACAGCGGGTAGCCACCCATCTCGCACCCCTCCCTCTCGCGCATTTAGCACGATATCGGATAGTACGAGTTCGTAGCAATTACTCCTTGCCGTCGAGTGCGAGCCGCGTGCGACGGTGCGCGGGCCCGAGTTCGCCGGACAGCACCTCCATCACCTGGCGCAGCAGGTCGCGCAGGTTCTCCAGGTCCGCACCCGGCAGCGCGGTGAAGAGGTCACGCTCCCGTTCGGCCTGGCCGGCGACGATCCGCAGGAAGATCTCGCGGCCGGCGTCGGTCAGCGTCGCGGGCAACGACCGGCGGTCGCTCGGGTCGAGTTCGCGGACGACGAGGCCCGCCTTCTCCAGCCGGTCGAGGCGGCTCGTGATCGTGGTGGCCGGGCTCAGCGTGCCGTTCGCGAGCTGCTTGGGCGTGAGCCGGTGCGGCGGCCCGATCCAGAAGAGCCGGGCGAGGATCTCGTAGTCGGCGCGGTTGAGCCCGTGCGGCGCGGCGATCTCCGTGGCGAGGAAGTCGAGGTACTTGCTGATCTGGTGCACCCGGTCGACCACGCCTTCGACCACCGGATCGATCGCCGGAACCATGGCCCTCCACAACTCGACCTCGGCATCGGTGTCGTCCGCACCACGCTTGCCCATCCCGTGATGGTAGTTGCGCCCACACGCAGAACGGCCCGCGTCACTCCCCGGACGCGGGCCGTTCCGTCTTACCCCCTGGTGATCAGCGTCCCCCCGGAGCAGATCCCAGCCTTAAGACACCTCAGGACATCTGGATGTTGCCCCAGCCCCCGAATGTCACTCGAATGCAGTAACGATCACGCCGCGCGGACGCCGAAGTCGACGGTGTACCCGTCGTTGTCCTCGACGGTGACCTTCACCAACGACGGCGTGGTGCCGAGGAGTTCGGGGTCGGCGTAGCTGACCTCCCACACACCGGCGGGGATGCGCTTGACGAGCCAGTGCCCGTAGGCGTCGGTCGGGAACGGAGTCCTCTGGCCGTCCGGGTCCTTGACCATCACGTCGACGTCCGCGATTCCGGGTTCGTCGTCCTGCTGCACGCCGTCGGCGTTGAGGTCGTGGAACACGGTGCCACCGAGGTAGCTGGTCGCGGCCTGCGCGGGCGCGACACCGGCGAACGCGACCAGCGAGGCCGCGACGACGACGAGCGCAGCGCGAATTCTGTTGCCCATTTCTTCCCCCAGGAAATTCTTGGAACAGGACATTCTTCAGTCGTTTGAGATGCACCGGAGGTTGCCCCCGCGACGCAACCGTGACCCCGCCTGTCGCAGCAGGTGCGCGTACGCCCGCCGCCCTAAGCTGATCGTCATGAGCGAGAAGCCGCAGGCCTCCGGCGAAAGCACCCTCACCGTCGTACTGGCCCTGCTGGTCAATCTGGCGATTGCGATCATGAAGGCCGTTGCGGGCGTTTTGACCGGTTCGGCCGCCATTCTCTCGGAGGCCGCCCACTCGGTGGCCGACACGTTCACCGAGGCGCTCCTGCTGACCGCCCTGCGCCGCTCGGACCGCCCTGCCGACCGCCGCCACCCGTTCGGCTACGGCAAGGAGCGCTACTTCTGGTCCCTGCTGGCCGCGGTCTCGATCTTCGCCTCCGGCGCGATGTTCGCGTTCTACGAAGGCTTCCGCACGGTCTTCGGTTCGCCAGAAGAGCAAACCCGGCCGTGGGTGGGCTATCTGGTGCTCGGCCTGGCGTTCGCACTCGAGTCGATCTCGTGGACGCAGGCGTTCCGGCAGGTCCGCTCCGAGTCCGCCGCACACAGCCGCGGTTTCTGGGACTTCCTGCGCGTGTCCGACGATCCGACCGTCAAGACCGTCTTCCTCGAGGACTCGGCCGCCCTCGTCGGCCTGCTGCTCGCGTTCGCGGGCCTCGGTCTGCACCAGCTGACCGGCTCGTCGGTGTGGGACGGCCTCGCTTCACTGGCGATCGGCGTGCTGCTGGCATCGGTCGCCTACGTGCTCGCCCGCACCAACCGCGGCCTGCTGATCGGACGGCAGGCGGACCCGGTGATGGTGAAGGCGATCTGGCGCCGGCTGGGCGAAGTACCCGAGGTGGACGCCGTCGTGGACATCCTGACGATGCTCATCGGCACCGACCGCGTCCTGCTGTGCGCACGACTGGACTTCGACGACGCCCTGACCGCCCACCAACTGGAAGACGCCTGCGTGCGCATCTCCGCGGAACTGCGCGCGGAGTTCCCGGACCTCGACGAGATCTTCCTGGAACCCGTCCCGCGCACCGATCCCGAACTGCGCCGCCGCGTGCTGGAGCGCTACGGGGACCTGAGCTAGCGGCGCGTGTCCGTGCGGCTGAAGTTCAGGTAGGCGCGGCTGGGCGTCGGCCCGCGCTGGCCCTGGTACCGGCTGCCGGCCTGCTTCGAGCCGTACGGGTGCTCCGCCGGGCTCGACAGCTTGAACAGGCACAGCTGCCCGATCTTCATGCCGGGGTGCAGCGTGATGGGCAGGTTCGCGACGTTCGACAGCTCCAGCGTGATGTGCCCGGAGAAGCCGGGGTCGATGAACCCCGCCGTGGAGTGCGTCAGCAGCCCGAGCCGGCCGAGGCTGGACTTGCCTTCGAGCCGCCCGGCCAGATCGTCCGGCAGCGTCACCATCTCGTAGGTCGACCCGAGCACGAACTCGCCGGGGTGCAGCACGAACTGCTCGCCCTCGGGCGTCTCGACCAGGCTCGTCAGCTCGTCCTGCTGCTGCGCGGGGTCGATGTGGGTGTACTTGGTGTTGTTGAAGACCCGGAAGAACCGGTCCAGCCGCACGTCGATGCTCGACGGCTGAAGCATCTCGACGTCGAACGGGTCGAGAGCGAGACGGCCGGACTCGACCTCTTTGCGCAGATCCTGGTCACTCAGCAGCACCCGGACAGGCTAACCGAGTTGGCGTGGTTGGCGAGCCAGCACCGTGGGACGTCACGTTGCCGGTCTGTGTATGATCGGCGGCGAGCTTGATCGCGCGGGTGTAGTTCATTGGTAGAACGACAGCTTCCCAAGCTGTAGAGGCGGGTTCGATTCCCGTCACCCGCTCCACTCGAAGGCCCTCCGGTTGGAGGGCTTTCGTCGTTTCCGGGTCACCCAGGTCCGCACGGCGCTAGTTTCGATCCATGGGGGTAACTACTTTTCGCAGGCCATCGGCCCGCGTCGCCGTTGTGATCATCGCCGTGGTCGTGTACTTCGTCCTGTCGTTCCGGATCTACGACCAGACGGAGGGGTTGGCCGAGTACGCCCTCACCGGGTTGCTCTTCGGCCTGCTGTCGGTGGCGGTGATCCAGACCTGGCGGCTGGCGGTGGTCGTGAGGTCGGACGGGGTGCTCGTGCGCAACTCGTGGCGTGACCAGTTCCTGCGGTGGGACGACATCCAGGGCATCGACCACGAGCAGAGCCGCATCCAGCGCGTGTCGATCTTGATGACCGACGGCCGGGTCGTGCAGTGCGAGGCGATGCGCGGGTGGGCCACCAAGGACGAGCCGCACGCGAAGGCGCTCGTGCAGGCGGTCACCGAACGCCTTGCGGCGCGGGAACAGCAGGCCGGTTAGTCGACCGGCAGGCCCCACGGGCGGCGGTCCAGTTCCGCCCAGCCGCCGCCTCGGGCCAGGGCCGCTCGCACGCCGGCCACGTGGTCGGCGAACGACGCCAGGTCGCCGTGCAGCAGTTCGGCGCGTTCCACGTCCAACGGGTGCGTGTCGTCGTGCCACAGGTCGACGGCGAACGAGGCGACGAACGACATCGACTGCAGCAACTGCAGAAGCGCTGTGGAGGGCCGCAGCGACTCCGCGAGGTAGGAAAGCCGGATCTCCTCGCAGACCTCGAGCAGCGAGCGGACCTGGCGGATGGCGTCGGCCGGTGTGCCGTCCCACGACGGGTCCGGCCACACGCGGTCGCTCAGCTCCAGCCAGAGCCGCCAGCCGGTGGCGAGTTCCGCGTCGTCTGCGGGAGACCACTTACCCATGCATCCACTGTGCATGGGAGGCGGGGAAGAGTCTCGTGACGATGACGCACGCCACGGCAACCAACGGGTCACACATACGTCCTGTAGCGCATGACGCGTTCTTGGCAAGGGCAGAGCGTGAAGAGCCTCGGGACCGGACTCGCCGTGGGCGTGGTCCTCACGGTGCTCGCCCTCCCCGCGCTCCAGTACGAGATCACCGATCACGCCAACCTGATCACGCGCGTGTTCGCCTACGGCTTCCTGCTGGTGCCCGTCGCGGTCGTCACGGTGCTGAGGAGCGAGTTCCCGGTTACGCAGACGACCGGGCTGGTCGCGGGTGCGACGGTGGTGCTGGCGTCCACGGCGCAGACCTACACCGGCACGCCCATGCCCTACGTGTGGCTCGCGGCGGCGACCCTGTTCGGGTGCGCCGCCGCGAGGATCATGCGGAACGAAAGGCTTACGCCTTCACCTTCTCCGGTTCCGGTTCATCGGAGTTGAGCGAGTCGAGCAGGATGTCGCGCTCGGTGTCGGGCTCCTTCTTCAGGAATCCGATCGCCAGGTAGAGCACCAGCGAGAGCAGCAGGGGCCACGACACGAGCACGCCCTTGGTGACCCAGGCGGCCTTGTTCATCTGCTCGATGTACAGGAACGCCCACATGCCCAGGCCGCCGATCACGGAGGCCATCGCCGCGGTCGAGCCGACCTTGCGGAACCACGGCAGCAGGCCGAGCATCAACGGGATCGCGATCGGGCCCATCGTGGCGGCGACCAGGTCGACCACCACCTTGAGCACGAAGCCCTGGCCTCCGGAGGCGATCGCGATGATCATGCTGATGCCGATGAAGGCGAACGTGGTGATGCGGGCCAGCAGCAGCTGGTTGTCCGCCGTGAACGTCTTCACCTTCTTCCAGATGTGCGGCAGCATGTCGCGGTTGATGACGGCGGCGATGACGTTCGCGTCCGACGACACCATGGCCATGGTGTGCGAGAAGAAGCCCGCCAGGACCAGGCCGATCATGCCCGCGGGCAGCATCTGCTTGCCCATCTCGATGTACGCGTTCTCCGCCTGAGCGCCTTCGAGGCCCGGCACGATCAGCGGCGCCGCCCACATCGGGAAGAACAGGACGAGCGGCCACACGAGCCACAGCGCGGACGAGAGCAGTGCCGAGCGCTTGGCCGCGAAGCCCGACGGCGCGGCCATGTACCGCTGCGCCAGGTTCCACATGCCGCCGTTGTACTCCAGCGTCTTGATCAGGAAGAGCGCCATGAGGAACGTCGACGTGTACGGGCCGGCGAGCGGGTCGCTGTGGCTCTCCGGGAGCTTGTCCCAGATCGTCACGGGGAAGTCCCAGCCGAGGCGGCCGGCGACGGCGAAGAGCATCGCGAAGCCCGCGGCGGCCTGGATGATGAACTGGCCGAAGTCGGTGAGCGCGTCGGCCCAGAGACCGCCGAGCACCGAGTACAGCATCGTGACCAGGCCGATGATGATGATGCCCCAGGTGATCGGGACGCCCGCGAAGCCGCGCAGCAGGATCGAGACGGCCGCCCACTTGGCGGCGATGTCGACGACCTTGAGCAACGCGCCCGCGTAGGCCATGACCTGCTGGGTGGGCAGGTTGTAGCGCTTGGCCAGGTACTCGAGCGGCGACTTGACGTCGTGCTTCGAGCGCAGCCGGTTCCACCGCGGGGCGAACAGGAACGCACCGATGCCGACGCCGATGCCGATCGTCAATGACCACCACACGTAGACGGTGAGTCCGAGCCGGTACGCCTCAGAGGCGAACGCGACGAACATGACCGCGCTGTAGCCCGACATGTGGTGCGAGATGCCGGACAACCACCACGGCATCTTGCCGCCTGCCGTGAAGAAGTCGGCGATGTTGTGGACCCGCCCACGCGACCAGAGCCCGATGGCGACCATCACGAAGAAATAGCCGACAACCACGACCCAATCGAGGGTGCCCATGTGACCTCCTTGCGTGCACACACGTGTGCCCGCGAGAGCACCAGGCCTCATGGCGGCGGAACCTGGCACATCCGCACGGGATATGTGACGTAGGTCTTACGAGACTGTTGCCGTGGGGCGGAAGACCTTCGGCCGTCTTGAATCACATTCGTGACCCTTGTTCATACACATGAACCGACTATTCCGCGTCACACGTCCGAGGGAACTACGTCACTCCTCTGGAAGCACGAACGGAGGTGCTGATGCTCCCGCCCAGCCGGCCTGCCCCCGGCGTCGCGCTGATCGATCCGGTGCCGCTCTACCGCGAAGGCCTGTCCGCCCTGATCAGAAGGACCCCAGGCCTGCGCTGGCTCGGTTCGACCGGCGATCTGCACGCTGCCGTTCGCCTGCACGAACGACTGCGTCCCGACGTGCTGCTCATCGACTCCGTGCTCGACCCGGTCGGCCACGTGGCCCGGCTGCTGGTCGAACGCGACCCGGCCCTGCTGGTCATCGGGCTGGTCCGCGACGCGCACTCGCACGCGAACTACGTGACGACGGCGTTAGAGGCAGGTGTCCGCGGCGTCGTACCGCGATCGGCCCAGCCGGAGCAGATCGTCCGGGTGATCGCCGAGACCTTCCGTTCGCGCGGGTACGTGCACCCCGACCTGCGGCCGAAGGAACGGCCGATGCTGACCAAGCGCGAGTACGAGGTGCTCACGCTCATCGCCGACGGCCTGGAGAACCAGCAGGTCGCGAACGAGCTGATCCTGTCCGTGGAGACCGTGCGGACCCACGTGAAGGGCATCCTGCGCAAGCTCAGCGCACGCGACCGGACGCACGCGGTGTCGCTCGCCTACCGGTCAGGCCTGCTGATCGGCCGACCAGCCGTGCTCGAGTAACCCGAACACCTCGTCGGCCGCCCGTTCGCGGTCGGGCCGATCGAAGATCACGTCCCGCGCCTCCAGGGCGAACCGGGCCAGTGCCGCGCACCTGACGTCGTCCGCCGGCGCGCCGATCTCCTCCGCGATGGCCGCCGCCAGCGCGCCCTGGTGCCGCGTCCACATCCGGTGCCCGTACTCGCGCAGCGCGGACGTGTCCAGCACCAGCCGCTGGAAGACCTCGAACTGCGGGTGGTCGGCGTGCCCTTTCGCCGCCTGCACGAAGTGGTCGCGCAACGCCATCGGGATCGACCGGCCCTCGCGGTTGCGCACAGCCGCCACCAGCGCCGACTCCTGCTGCTCGTCCTCGTCGAAGAGCAGCGCCTCCTTGCTCGGGAAGTGCTTGAACAGCGTCGTCACCGACACGTCCGCGGTGTCGGCGATCTCCTTCACACCCACGGCGTCGAACCCGCGCTCGAGGAACAGCCTCGTCGCCGCGTCGGAGATCGACTGACGGGTCTGCAGCTTCTTCCGCTCGCGGCGGCCGAGCTCGCTCACCGCCCGATCGTACCGCATGGGTTGAGCAGGTTCAAAAGTGTAGCGGTTGCACTTTCGCAGTCGATACGCTTACATTGAGCCATGACCACACCACGCATCGCCATCGCAGGGGCCGGCATCGGCGGCCTCACCTGTGCCCGCGTCCTCCAGCTGCACGGCTTCGAGAACGTCACCGTCTTCGAGCGGGAGAGCTCGCCGGAGGCCCGCCAGCAGGGCGGCACCATCGATCTGCACGCCGGCAGCGGCCAGGAGGCCGTGCGGGCCGCGGGTCTCTTCGACCAGTGGCGCGCACTCGCCCGCTTCGAGGGCCAGGAGCAGCGCAAGGTCGACCACGCCACGGCCGCGTTGGTCGAGCACGAACCGGCGGAGGGCGACTTCCGGCCGGAGATCGACCGCGGCCAGCTGCGCCGGCTCCTGCTCGACTCGCTCGCGCCGGGAACCGTCACCTGGGGCCTGGGCATCGACTCGGCGAAGCCGGGCGAGATCACCTTCCTGGACGGCTCCACCGCCACGTTCGACCTGGTCATCGGGGCGGACGGCGCCTGGTCGCGGGTCCGTCCCGCCCTGACGCAGGCCGTGCCGCTGTACACCGGCGTGATGTTCGTCGAGACCCGGCACGACAACGACGAACGGCTGCTCGACCTCACCGGCCAGGGCACGATGGTCGCGGACGACGACGGCCTGATGCTCTGGGCTCAGCGCAACAGCGGCGATCACATCCGCGCCTATGCGTGCGTGCGCGCGAGCGAGGATTGGAAGCCCTCCAACGCTGACCTGAAGGAGCTCTACGCGGGCTGGCACCCGTCGCTGCTGGCGTTCCTCGAGGGCGAGCTCATCTACCGCCCGCTGTACTCGCTGCCGGTGCCCCACGTCTGGGAGCACACGCCCGGCGTGACGCTGCTCGGCGACGCCGCCCACCTGCAGCCTCCGCTCGGCGTCGGGGCGAACCTCGCCATGCAGGACGCGGCCGAACTGGCGCTCGCGATCGCCGCGGACGGCGTCCGGGACGGGGTGCGGGCCTACGAATCCGTCATGTTGCCCCGCTCGGTGAGCTTCGCCGAGCGAACGAACCCCGCATTGCTCGAGATGGTCCGTGAGCGCCCAGCGCACGTCTGACCAGCACGGCAAGCCGAGGGCCAGAGCTTCCAGCTGGCAACGCCCCCGGCAGCGCCTCGGCAGCGGTCGTCCGGATCGCTTGGACGCGGCCTTCGGCTGCTCACGCCTGGCACACCGCACCCGCCCTCACGTGTCCGCCGCAGGGCGTCCTGCCATGACGTCCGTAGCGCGACGCCTGCCGTCGGTGTCCGCCGCACGACACATGCCCTGCGTGTCCGCTCGCAGCACCTGCCCCACGGCATCCACAGCGCAACGCCTGCCTACGTGTCCGCTCGCGACGCCTGCCCCACGTCGCCTGGCACACGTGTTCGCCCACGCGTGCGGCCCGCCACGCCCGCCGCACGTGTCCGCCCAGCCACGCCTACCGCGCCGGCACCTGCCGTGCGGTGTCCGAGACGAGGTGCGAGCTCCCTGAACCTGTCATGCCGTCCCGCCCGCCGAGCAACTCACCCAGATGACCCCCGGCCGCCCGATACACGTCTGACCGGCCCTCATGCCCGATTCAGGTCACTCAGTGGACTGTCTACTTCGCCACCAGTGGGTGGTCGGCCTTGCCGGGGTTACTGTCGGGTAATACTCTGTTGTTACCGGTCAGTAGGCGACCCCGCCGCGACCCTGAGGAGTGAGCTGACGAGATGGGCCACTACAAGAGCAACGTCCGGGATCTCGAGTTCAACCTGTTCGAGGTCTTCAACGTGCAGGACCACCTCGGCACGGGGCCGTTCGAGCAGTCCGACGAGGACACGGCGCGCAGCGTGCTGGCCGAGGTGAAGAACCTCGCGGAGGGTGTCCTGGGGGACTCCTTCGTCGACGCCGACCGCAACCCGCCGGTGTTCGACCCGGCGACGCACTCGGCAACCCTGCCGGAGTCGCTGAAGAAGTCGTACCAGGCGGTGTGGGACGGCGAGTGGTACCGCCTGTTCCTGCCGAACGAGCTGGGCGGCTTCGGCACCCCGCCGTCCGTCACCTGGGCCGCGTCCGAGCTGCTGCTCGGGGCGAACCCGGCCGTCTACATGTACCTGGCGGGTCCGAGCTTCGCGACGGTCGTCTACAACAACGGCACCGAGCGTGACAAGCAGTGGGCCCAGCTGATGATCGACCGCGGCTGGGGCGCCACGATGGTGCTGACCGAGCCGGACGCCGGTTCCGACGTCGGCGCCGGCCGCACCAAGGCCTTCAAGCAGGCGGACGGTTCCTGGCACATCGACGGCGTGAAGCGCTTCATCACGTCGGCCGACCAGGACCTGACCGAGAACATCATGCACATGGTGCTCGCGCGTCCCGAGGGCGAAGGCGTCGAGGCGAGGCCGGGCACCAAGGGCCTGTCGCTCTTCCTGGTGCCGAAGTTCCACTTCGACCCGGAGTCCGGTGAGCTGGGCGAGCGCAACGGCGCCTTCGTCACCAACGTCGAGCACAAGATGGGCCTCAAGGCGTCCACCACGTGCGAGCTGACGTTCGGCCAGCACGGCGTGCCCGCCAAGGGCTGGCTGCTGGGCGAGGTGCACGACGGCATCGCGCAGATGTTCGACGTCATCGAGTACGCCCGCATGATGGTCGGCACCAAGGCCATCGCGACGCTGTCGACCGGTTACCTGAACGCGCTGTCCTACGCCAAGGAGCGCGTGCAGAGCGCCGACCTGACGCGCATGACGGACAAGACCGCGCCCCGCGTCACCATCACCAACCACCCTGACGTGCGTCGCAGCCTGATGCTGCAGAAGGCGTACGCCGAGGGCCTGCGCGCCGTGTACCTGTACACCGCGACCCAGCAGGACAAGGTGATGCTCGGCGGCGACGACGCCAAGCTGGCGGCCCAGGTCAACGACCTGCTGCTGCCGATCGTCAAGGGCGTCGGTTCCGAGCGCGCGTACGAGCAGCTGGCGCAGTCGCTGCAGACGCTGGGCGGTTCGGGCTTCCTGCAGGAGTACCCGATCGAGCAGTACATCCGCGACGCGAAGATCGACTCGCTGTACGAGGGCACCACGGCCATCCAGTCGCTGGACTTCTTCTTCCGGAAGATCATCCGCGACAAGGGCCAGGCGCTCACGTTCATCAACGGCGAGATCCAGAAGTTCCTCGACAACGAGGGCGGCAACGGTCGCCTGAAGGAGGAGCGGGCGCTGCTCAAGCAGGGTCTCGAAGACCTGCAGGGCATGCTCGGCGCGCTGGTCGGGTTCCTGACCACCTCGCAGGAGGACGTCCGCAATCTCTACAAGGTCGGCCAGAACTCGGTCCGCCTGCTGATGACCGCGGGCGACGTCCTCGTGGGCTGGCTGCTGCTGCGCCAGGCCGAGGTCGCGCTGGAGAAGCTCGGTGGCACGCCGTCCGCCAAGGACAAGGCGTTCTACGAGGGCAAGATCGCCGTGGCGTCGTTCTTCGCGAAGACCGTGCTGCCGGAGCTCACCTCGCGCCGCAAGATCGCCGAGTCCACGGACAACGCGCTGATGGACATCGACGAGAGCGTTTTCTAAAGCGCCTCACGGACGACGGGTCCGCGCATCCCCTGCCCGGGGTGCGCGGACCCGTTTTTCATTGCGTCACAGGAGCATCGGGCCGATGGCGGCGCCGACGTTGAACGCGGCGGTCGCGTAGGAACCGGCCATCGTGGGCGCCCCTGACGCGTGGTGCAGCACGCGCGCGATCAACGTGCTGCCGACCGCGAACGACAGCACGCCGAGCACGAAGACCAGTGCCAGCAACGCGATCGGCTCCCTGCCGAGCACGTCGAGACTCACCCAGCCGGCGAGCACCAACGGCCCGCCGAACGCCACGACAGGCCGTGGCGAGGTGTCGGCGAGCCTGCCGCCGATCACCACGCCGAGGAACGAGCCGACACCGAACAGCACCAGCGCGACCGGCACCCACCACTCGCTCAGCCCGGCGACGTCCGTCACCACCGGGGCGAGGAATGTGAAGTGGCCGAACGTCACCGCGTTCACGAGGACCGCGAGAGCGATGACCAACGCCAGCCTCGGCTTGACCAGTTCGGCGAGTTCCGGACGCAACGCGGGTGGAGCGGCATGCTCCAGGTGCGCCGGAATCCCTTGCAGCACACCGATCGCGGCCGGCACGCAGAGCACGGCGACCGCGAGGAACGTGGCGCGCCAGCCGAGCGCGGTGCCGAGCAGCGCCCCTCCCGGCACACCGGCGATCGTGGCCACCGTCGTGCCGGACAGCAGCACGGCGAGCGCCCGTCCACGTCGTTGCGGCGGCACGAGCGCGGCGGCCGTTGTCAGTGCCACAGCGAGAAACCCGGCATTCGCGAGAGCGGCGAGCACCCTGGAGACCAGCAACAGCGCGAAACTCGTCGTGGCGGCACCGGCCACGTGCGCGACCAGGAACACGACGACGAACCCGAACAGGCTCAGGCGCGGCGACCAGGTGCGGGCGAGCACCGCCAGCAGCGGCGCTCCGACGGCCATGCCCGCGGCGAACGCGGAGGTGAGCAGGCCGGCGGTGCCGACGGACACGTCGAAGTCCGCGGCGATGGCGGGCAACAGCCCGGAGAGCATGAACTCGGAAGTGCCCATGGCGAACACGGCCAGGGCAAGCAGGTACAGCGAAAAAGGCACGGAGGAGCTCCGAGGGATGAAGGGTTTTCGGGGCTGACGGTTAGACCGCAGACCCGACCCTGGATGCCTCAGGACTCGACATGACCGCACGCTAGCGCGATCACCTCACCGGATGCAGCTTGATTTCGTTGTCAGTTGACAGTCCCTCGTTCGGAATCAAAGATTGGCCGGTGTTCCTGTACCTGCTGATGGTGTGCGCGATCGCCGGCGTCTTGGCGCTCGCGACGGTCGTCCTGCGCCGCTTGAAGAACCGGCAGGTCCGCCAGGACGAGCTGTGGTTCGGGTACCGGCGGCACATGAACGAGCTGCGCGACGCGTCGCCGGGAGCAGAGCTGGCGAGCGTCGCGCAGGTGTACCAACGAGCGGGGAGCGGCACCAAGGCCGTGATCGCGTGGCAGCGGACAGGGGTCGAGCAGGACTCCTGGTTCGAGGCGATGAACCCGGATCCGGGTGATCTCCTGCTGCTGCGGGGAAGTCCCGGCTGGGGTCCGGACAACACCAGCCCCAACGTCTTCTACGTGGCCGCGGGGCAGGTCCTGGCGTCGATGACGGTGGAGGCGCAGGCGGCCGCGGCCCGGCATCGGCACAGGCTCGCGGCCACCGGCATCACTCCTTGAGCGCCCGCGCGGCGGCGAAGCAGTAGAAGCCGAACGCGGCGATGCCGATCGCCACCGCGGACAGCAGGAACATGCCGTAAGGCTGTGCCGCCAACGTCTTCAGGGCCTTGTCCATGCCACCGGACTGCTCGGGGTCCGCGTTGATCGCGGCGAGCCCGACGAGGACACCGATCACGCCGTACGCGGCGCCCTTGCCGATCCAGCCGACCCTGCCGACCGGTTCGATCCACTTCGGAGCTCGACTCATGTCGAGGTCCTTCTCGAAGGACTTCTTGACGCCCTTGTAGATGATCACGCCGGCGATGGCGAGAATGCCGATCGCCACGGCGCCGACGAGGAACTGGCCGGCGGGCAGGGCGAGCACCTGCGCCGTCAGTTCCTGCTGCTGCTGGTTCTGGTCACCGCCGCCGCCGGAGCCCGTCGCGTACTTGAAGGCACCCAGCGCGATACCGGTCGCCGTGACGGCGCGGGCCGCGGACCCGATGCGCTTGGAGATCCGCTTCCGCTTCTTCCCGATGTACGTGTACCCCACGAACGCGAGAAGCAGCTGCCACAGCGCGAAGAACACGAGCCCGATGCCCAGCGTCCACAGCAGCCACACGCCGCCCTGGGCGATGTCGCTGACCGCGCCCTTCGAGTCGGCCTGTTCGGAGTCACCGAACGCGACCTGGATCGCAAGCCACGCCACAAGGACGTGCACGACCCCGTACAACACCATCCCCGCGCGTCCGAGCGTCTGGACGACGGGGTGTCTTCGCGCTTCCTGCGCAACAGTGGCCACGAAGGGGTGAATACCCCCGCGTGGCCACCGTGAACCTGAATGTTGCTCAGCCGCCGGGCGGCGGCTCACAGATGATCTTGAACTGCGGGTCGTAGCGGACCGTGCGCGACTCGTTGCGGGACTGGCCGGAGCGGCGGTCCGTGATCGTGCGGGTGTCCGTCACCGAGAAGCCGGGGGCGCCGTTGCTCGGCGCGCAGCCGGCCTTGCTGACCTTCTTCTCCTGCGGCTGGGTGGGGTTGAATTCGCCGCTGGTGGAGCCGGTGACGTCGTAGTTCTTGGTGCCCCAGAGCACGATCTTGATCGACGAGCCGGTCCAGATCGTCTGGATGGCGACACCCGTGTCGTCCGGGTTCGTGAACGCGATGTCGATCAGGCTGTTGCCCGCGTTGTCCATGAACACGGTGGCCTCGCGGCCCTTCGGGTACCGCGTGATCCAGTAGCTGTGCTCTCGGTGGCCCGCGTCCTTCATGCCCGCGTAGTAGTACGCGTTGTAGAGCGTGGTCGCGAACTGCGAGATGCCGCCACCGACCGCCATGCCGGGGATGCCGTTCTCGATGATGCCCGCCTCGACGTAGCCCTGCGCGGTACCGCGGGGGCCCGTGTACTTGTTGAGGCTGAACGTCTCCTTGGGCTTCACGATCGCGCCGTTGACCTTCTCGGCGACCACCCGGATGTTGACGCCGGAGGCGGCGGCGAAGCCACCGGTCTGGAACTCGCCGATGACCTCCTTGATGCCCATCTTGTTCGCCTGCTCGGTGGTGACCTTCGCGGGCGTGTGCTTGTACTCGAACTTGACCTCGCGCGCGTCCGTCTTCTTCAGCGTGTCGAAGTAGGGCTGGAGGTTCTTGTCCCAGTCGAGGTCGAGGCCGTCCACCGAAGGCTTGACCGTCGGCTTGCCGCCCTCGAAGACGATCTCGGCGTCCTTGCCCTCCTTGACCGTGTCCTTGAGCTGCGGCGCGGTCACCTCGGCGAGCTTGTCCTTGTTCGGCGTGACGTTCAGCGCGCCGCCGTCGCCGGGAGCGAAGGCCAGCGTGGCCCCGATCTGCTCCGGCGAGAGCGTCGCGTCCTTGCCCTCGCCCTTGATGACGACAGGACCGGAGACCGCGGTCTTCACGACGTCGTTGAGCGCCTTCTCGACGCCCTCCTTGGTCGTCTTGACGGCGGTGAAGTCCATCGGGACCTCGACCGGGTTGCCGGACGCCCAGTTCGCGACCACGGCACCGGCCGCGTCCTCGGCCTTGAGCTTCTGGCCGTCGTGCGGGTCGACGGCGACGGGCTTCGCGCCCTCGAACTTGATGGTGCCCTCGATCGGCTCGTGGTCGAGCTTGGGGCGCAGGGCCTCGAGCGCGCCGGAGACCTTCGCGTCGTCCGCCTTCGTCGCGACACCGACCTCACGGCTGGTGAAGAACGAGGTGACGCGCGTGATCGGGCTCAGCGGCTGGCTGCCCGCACGGTCGATCGTGCCGTTCCAGTCGAGCTCCAGACCCGCGGACTTGGGGTCGAGCTCGGCGGTGACGTCGCCGGCCTTGAGCGCGACGGGCTTGTCGAGGCGCGGACCGATCTCGTCACGCAGCTTCTTCTCGGCGTCGGCGTGGCTCAGACCGCCGACGTCGACACCCGCCACCGTCACGCCGCGCGGCACGTTGCCGCTGGACACGAGGATGTCGAGGCCGTAGAGCAGGCCGAAGGCGCCGACCACGGCCGCGGCCACGATGACCGCCCGCTTCCGGTTGAACTTCGGCTGGGCCTCGTCCTCGCCGGGCTCGATCATCACCGGCCCGTAGACACCGGAGTCCTCCGGCCGCGGTTCCGGTGGCAGCACCGGCCTCATGTACTCGGTCGCGTCCTCGCTGGCCGGGTACCCGACACCGGGCACGGCAGCGGTGACGGTCGGCTCGCTCGAGTCCGGCTCCTCAGACGGCCACGCCTCGGTCGAGGTGTCCACCCGGACCGGAGCGATCTTGGTCGTCTGCTCGGAGGAGGTGCCGCCGGGACCCACCGGAGGCATCGCTCTCGTCTTGTCAGCGTCGTACGGCACAGCTCTCCCCGTCGCCCTGTCTCTCCTGAGGTGGCAAATGTGTGCAGCTATCAGGCGTCGATCACAACCGGCGGCTCATAGATACAGACCAGTACCGTGCTCGGTGAGCTCCGTCGCAACCGCGTGCAGATCGCGTTCCCTCATCACGAGATACGTGGTGCCGTGCACCTCGACCTCAAGCTGATCTTCCGGGTTGAACATCACCCGGTCGCCGACCTTCACGTGGCGCACGCTGGTACCGACTCCGAACACATCACCCCACGCCAACCGCTTCGCCATCTGGGCCGTAGCGGGGATCACGATGCCACCGCTGGAACGCCGCTCGCCATCCTCCGGCGAAATGCGGACCATTACCCGGTCGTACAGCATCTGGATCTCGAGCTTGACATCAGGCACCCGCAGAGTCTACGTGGCCTGCGGACCCTCCTCGTCCATGCCGCCCATGAGCAACGGAAGTCTGGTAGGTGCATCGGCAACAACTCGAACCGGCACCCCCCAGTCCTGCCTGGTCAGGCGGCAGACCGGGTGTTCGTCGGCAGGATCGTCACTGCAACTGGCGGCCTGCGCTACGACGTGCAAAACGCCGTTCGTGACCTGATCGTTGATCCGCAACGCCCGTACCAGTTCCGTGCCGACGCCCGCGCCTTCCAGGATCAGCTCCGGGGGTGAGCTGGTGATCTCGAGACGGGTGGACGGTCCGTACCTTTCGTCCAGTTTCGTCCCAGTCGGCGGGGTGAAGATGACCGCCAGCTCGAACGCTCCCGCCCCGATGTCGGTCGACGGGCGCTTCACCTCGTGGGCCGCGCCGTCGATCTTCGTCGCGGCCGCCGCGAACCGTTCGAGCCGATGCGCCGCACTCGCGACGACCACGAGCTCGTCGTCGACGATCAGCGCGTCGGACGGCTCGGCGATGTCCGTGGCGATGGTGGTGAGGGTGTTCGTCTCGGGGTCGAAGCGCCTGATGGCGTTGTTGTAGGTGTCGCTGATGGCGACCGAGTGGTCTTTGAGGACCGTGACGCCCAGCGGGTGCTGCAGGAGCGCCTCGTCCGCGTCGCCGTCCTTGTGGCCGAACGCGAACAGCCCCTTGCCGATGACCGTGTGAACCTCGCCGTTCTCGAGATAGCGCAGCGCGCTCGTCTCGGAGTCGACCATCCACAACCGGTCGCCGTCCGCCGCGAGCCCGGACGTCTGCGCGAAGAAAGCGCCTTCCGCCGGTCCGTCGTTGATGCCCTCGACGGTCGTGCCCGCGAGTCGTTCGACGGTGTTCCGCGCGGGGTCGAAGAAGCTCAGCGTGTGGTTGCCGGCCATGGCGATGGCGACGCCGCCGTTCCACCAGGCGACGTCCCACGGGCTGGTCAGCTCGATCTTGTCGGCGGGCCCGTCCGTCTCGCCGTCACGCCACTGCTCGCCGGTGCCCGCGAGGGTCGTGACCTCACCGGTGTCGAGATTGAGGCCGCGGAGGAGGTGGTTGACCGTGTCCGCGATGACGACGTCGTAGCCGTGAGTGTTGGGAACCAGCGTGAGACCCGCGGGCTCGGAGAAGGTGGGCGTGGTGCCGTCCTGCCGCCCGCGTTCGCCGGTGCCGATGCGACGGATGACGGTCTCGCCGTCCGCTTCGAGCTCCACGACGCTGTGGTGGGCGGAGTCGCTGACGAGGAGCGTGTTGCTCGGCGTCACGATGGCCTTCGCCGGGAACCGCAGCGTGGTGTTCGCCGGCTCCGGCGCCTGGTACGGCCCTTCGCCGCGATGCAGCGTGCCCTTCTCGTCGTGCTCGTCGATCAGCTCTTTGATGATGGTCTTCAGCGCCTCGACGTGCCCCTCACCAGCGGCGACGTGCACCACGTAGCCCTCGGGGTCGACCAGCGCGAGCGTCGGCCACGCCTTCACGGCGTAGTGCTGCCAGGTCGTCAGCTCGGGGTCGTCCAGGACCGGGTGGTGCACCTCGTACCGCTCGACGGCGGCCTTGAGCGCCTCGGGGTCGGCCTCGTGGACGAACTTCGGCGAGTGCACGCCGATGGTGACGAGGACGTCCTCGAACTCCTTCTCGAGGGGCCGCAGCTCGTCCAGGACGTGCAGGCAGTTGATGCAGCAGAAGGTCCAGAAGTCGAGCAGCACGATCTTGCCGCGCAGGTCCTTGAGGCTGATCTGCTCGCCGCCGGTGTTCAGCCAGCCCCGTCCTACCAGCTCAGGGGCACGGACACGGGCACGGCGCTTCACAGTCGTCACGGCGGTATCCAACACTGTGGACAGTCGGGGTGTTCCGGCGTCCATCAGGTGAGAAGTACGGCTTTGAGGTCGGCGACGCTCTGCCGCCACTGCGGGCCGCTGATGGTCTCGTCCCACAGTTCCGGGAGCTCCGAATCCGCCGCCAGGATGCGGTCGAGGGCTCGCGCGGCGAGGGGTCGCAGGTCGGGTGAGAGGACCGGCAACGGCTTGTCGGGGGCGTACGCAGTGGTGATCGGCGTGCCGCCGGGACACTGCGCCGCGATCAGCGCGGCCGAGGCCAGTGCCTTGCACGCCTCGTAGCTGTCGAGGTACTCGTCAGTCTCGATCGTGCGGGTCAGCGCGGTGCGGATGATGTTCTCGCGCTCGATCTCCGGTGCCTCGTCGAGAGAGCCGGAGAAGTCCGCGGCGGTGTCGTTGTCGAAGTGTCCGATGTCCCAGGTGCCCATGGCGGCGATCTTCGCAGCCACCACCGACAATTTCGGTCACGGCAGTTTCAGGCCCGGCTTCTCGCCGTCGTCGAACACCGGCGCCACCGTGATCTCCGCTTCCGACAGGTCCACCTCACCACCGGCGAACCGGGGCGCCGCGGAACGACACCTCGCCGCCGTTGAACTCCGCGCCCTCGAACTTCACGCGGCCGCCGCTGAACTGCGCGCCGTGGAACGTGACGCGTGCGCCGGCGAAGGTCGCGCCGCCGAACCACACCTCGCCGCCGCTCACCTTCATGCCGTCGAACGACACCCAGCCGCCGGGGAAGCGCGCCAGGCTGAGCACCAGGTTGCCGCCGGTCACGTGGATGCCGGCGAAGTCCGCTGCGCGCAGCACCGCCCTGGTGAGGTGGAAGTCGTGGCCCTGCCAGCTCGTCGGGGCGTCGTCGCGCAGGTGGGCGGCGATGACGCTGGTGATCGAGAGGCGGACCTCGGTCTCCTCGTCGTGGTCCCATTCCGAGTCCAGCGACGGCTCGTACGGGATGCGGAGGTACGCGCACAGCACGTCGATGCACGTCTGGCGTTGCGTGGTCCATTCGTCTGCCAGCGACGCCATGGCGTAGAGGCCGGCCAGGCGGACTGTGGGCTTGTCGTGGCCGATCTGGTTGCAGGCGGTGGCGAAGCGTTCGTTGAGGACCTTGGCGTGTTCGCGTTTCTCTGCGGACTCACCGACGCGTTGCTTGCGGTAGGCCACCACCAGCGCGACGACGCCGCCCACGCCGGCGACCACCGACAGCGCGATCTTGATGATGTCGACTCGGGTGTTCACCGCGGCCGGCATGCCCAGGGCCAGCCACAGGAGCGCGGCGGCGATCGCGAAGACCGCCAGGCCGATCAGCACCACCGTGCCTATGTGCGTCCGGATCGACCAGAGTTCGCGATCAGCCTTCGCCACGGCGCGAGCGTAGTGGGGAAGGTCAGACGCTGGTGTCGTATGCGATGCTCCCCTCGTAGACGACGTCGCCGAAGGTCGCGGTGAAGTAGTCGGCGAGATAGCCCCGGCCGTCGTTCTCCCACTCGAACGCCACACCGATGTCGATCTGCGGCAGCTCTTCGCCCGGCGCGACCTGGGCGCTGCTGCGGCAGGTCGCCGATTCGCGGGCGATCTCGCACTTCCAGCCGTCGCCGTCGCCGTTGATGACGACGGTGACCGCCTCGCCGTTGTGGTCGTTCGGTTTGATCTTGAACTGGATCGCCGGCTTCTTCAGCGTCTTGTCGCCCGCGTTGCGGAACTTCACGACCACGTCGACCGGATGCTGGCGGTACCGGATTTGGCGCGGATACGTGGCGGCGTACCCCATCCCGTCGAGGTCCAGTTCGAACCAGTCCGTCGGTACCGGAGGTTCGGCCGAAGGAGCCTCGGTCGGCGTTGGTGCCGAACAGGCCGCGACGAACAACAGCAGCAGAGCCCCCAGAGATCTCCCCATGCGTTCGACGGTAACCGAGGATCAGGTGCCCGCGTCGTAACGGAAGATCACGTTGGGCGCGACGTCCGCCCAGTGGACGACCACGCTGGTCTGGCCTGCCTTGGTGTGCCGCATGGTCAGCGTCAGCGGGGCCCACGTGCCGCCGGCCGCGGTGGTGCCGGTGGCGGTGCACGCGATGTCACGGCCACCTTCGCACGCCCAGCCCTCGCCGCCGACGGTCAGGTCGCCCTCGCCGTCCATGTCCTCGACGACGAACCTGATGCGGGCGTCCGACTGCGGTGTGCTGCCGGTGTTGCGCGCCGTCAGGGTGAAGTCGATGGGCTGCACGCGGTAGACGAATCCCATCTCCTGCGGGGAGTTCTGCCACTCGCGGACGCCGTTGACCTCCGTCGTGATCTCGAACGGTTCCTGCCTGGGCGGCGTCGGCGGCATCGTGGACTCGCTCGTGGGTTCGGGTGACGGAGTGGCTTGAGGCGCGGCCTGGGAGGCGCAGGCAGCCAGCAGCAACGCCAGGGCCGACACCGCGATGAGCCTCATCGGACCAGCGTATCCGCGTGACGCGTGTCCGGCAGGCGGGAAGGTTGGCCAGAACTCGCCAGTAGCGGTCATCATGGAGGCAGACCGCCCGTCTGAACCTTTTCGCCGTGCTCGGCGTAGAGGACGCCGGGAGGTGCGTGATGGTGGAGTACCTGGTGATCGGTGCAGGTCCGGCGGGCTTGCAGATGGGGCGCTTTCTACACCGTGCAGGCCGCGACTACCTGATCGTCGAGGCGGGACCGGAGCCGGCGAGCTTCTTCCGGACGTTCCCGCGGCATCGTGTGCTCTCGACGGACGACAACTCGCTGTTCGAGGGCGTGCCGTTCGCGCGCTACAGCAAGAGGTCCTTCCCCAACGCGGACGACCTGGTGCGGTACCTGGAGGACTTCGCGCGGCCGTTGAACGTCCGCTACAACACGCCGGTCAGCGACACCGGGCAGTACAACGCGCGGCACGTCATCGTCGCCACCGGCAAGAAGCCTTACGTGCCAGGTGTTCCCGGCGTCGAGCACGCGGAGACGTACGCGACGGCCAGCACCGATCCGACCGAGTACGCGGGGAAGCGGGTGCTGATCATCGGACGTGGGCACAGCGCGTTCGAGACGGCGGACAACATCGCGTCCACGGCGCGGATCACGCACACCGTCGGGCGGACGGTGCAACGGGTCGTCAAGGAGGGCAACGAGTTCGTCGCGACGATCGACGGCACCGGCGAACTGCGCTACGACAAGGTGATCGTGTGCACCGGGTTCCGCAGGGACACCACGCTCGACGCGCCCGAGGTGCACGTGCTCACCGGCGATTCGATCAAGGCGATCCGGCACGCGGCCAGGGCGTTGCACCGGACGTTGGAGGCCGAGCACCACGGGGTGCCGTGGCCGCACCGCCGGTTGCGCAACCGGCCGGACGCGCTCGCCGCCACCATCGCGACGCGCGCCGGCGAGATTCCGGACGGACTGGCGGATGTCGTTGTGACGCAAGGACAGCACGCGTTGCTCTACGACGAGATGCCCACGGCCGAACGCAACGGGTTCGTCGTCACGAGCACGCAGGTGAGGCACTACCGGCGCAACGAGCTGATCGCGGTCGAGCGCCGGTTGCACCGCAAGCCGCTGGAGAGGTTCTTCTCGCAGCAGCTCGCGGTGCCGTGCATCGCCTAGACGGGGAGCGTGCGCGCGAGGAACTTCACGGACTGGTCCCAGGCACGGTCGGCGGCGGCCTCGTCGTACCAGGGGCCGAGGTGGTTGAGGAACGCGTGACCTGCGGGCTCCAGGTGGATCTCGGCGCCCTCGTGCGACGGCACCGCGTCCACGACCTTCTGGTAGCCGGTGATGAACGCGTCCTCGGAGCCGAAGACGAACTGGATCGGGCAGGACACCTGGTCCAACGTGCCGATCTGGTCCGGCACGCCCGAGCCGTAGAACGACACGGCGGTGTCCGGGTCGGCAACGACGGCCGCGTTGTAGGCCAGGGTGCCGCCGAGGCAGAAGCCGAGCACGCCGACGCCGCCGGTGACCTCGGGCAGGCCGCGCAGGTACTCGACCGACGCGACGACGTCCCGCACCGCGAGCGGGAAGTCGAGGTTGCCGACGACCTCCATGGACTTCGCGATGCCGGCCTCGTCGTGCTCGCCGACCCAGCCCGGCTGGAAGCGGTGGAACAGCTCGGGCACGGCCACGACGTAGCCGAGCGCGGCGAGCTTCTCGGCGATGCCTCGCAGGTACCCGTCCAGGCCGAAGATCTCCTGGATCAGCACGATGCCGGGGCCGGAACCGGACTCCGGGAGCCAAACCGGCAACGGCATGTCGTCAACTCGATGGGTCATGGATCGATCTTGCCCGAACTAGGTGGCCAGCAGCGGACCTCCGTTCTGAACGAGGACGTACGCCGCGCTCCCCGCGACCACGGCCGTGACTGCCGCGATCGTCCCCAGCGTTCCGAAGTCCCTGTGCTCGGACATCGCCACCACGCCGAACACGATGAACCCCAGCGCCACCACCCCCGAGACGACGGTGATCAGCGGCGACTCGCTCCACCCCCACTTCACCAGGAAGAACAAGCCGAGCCCGATCGCCAGCAGCACGAGCGTGATCGCTGCTTCCCCGAAGAAATCGCCGACGTGCTTCATTGAGGCCCCCATCCCCTTGCCGATCAAAACTCGAACGCACCAGGCAGCCGAGTTGTTGAATAATCTGCCGATGATCAGGTTGATCGCGACCGACCTCGACGGCACGCTGCTGCAACCGGGCGGGGTGCTGAGCGACCGCACCCGCGCCACGCTCCACGCCGTCGACGCGGACGTCGTGGTCGTCACGGCACGGCCGCCGCGGTTCGTGCAGGACCTGGAGCTGACCGGGACGGCGATCTGCTCCAACGGCGCGATGATCTACGACCTGACGAACCGCGAGGTCACGCACGCGCAGACGGTGCCGCTCGACGTCGTGAGGAAGGTGTCGGAGGCGTTGGCCGAGGTGATCCCGAACGTCGGCATCGCGGTCGAGACCGGGCTGGAGGTGCTGTCAGAGCCCGGTTTCCAGGGGTTCGGGCCGAAGAATCCACACAGGACACTGGAGTTGCTCGACCACGTCCTCGCGGAGGCGCACCAGGTCGTGCAGATGCTCGCCTGGGCGCCGGACGCCGAGGTCGACCACATGATGGAGATCGCCAGAGAGGCCGTCGGTCAGCACGTCACGGTCACGCACTCGGGCGGGCTCGGGTTGCTGGAGATCAGCCCGCCGGGCGTCTCGAAGGCCGCCACGCTCGAATCCCTGTGCAACACAAGGGGAATCGGCAAGGACGAGGTCATCGCGTTCGGAGACATGCCGAACGACCTGTCGGTGCTGGGGTGGGCCGGCACGGCGTACGCGATGGGCAACGCGCACCCGCTCGTGAAGCAGGCCTGCACCAACCACGCGCCGCCGAACACCGAGGACGGCGTCGCGCAGATCCTCGAAAGCCTCTTCAAGCTCTAACGGCGCGGCACCGAGGTGGGTCCCACCACCCCGGCGCCCAGCGCCATCACCCGCTGCCGCAACGCGCGGTCAGCGGTCACCACCGTCACGACTCGTCCAGCGCCTTCGGCCCGGACGACCTCGACGATCGTGTCGTCGCCCTCGCCGGGAGCCGAGACCACCCGGACGTCGTCGACAGAGGAAACGTTGCGCGCCTTGCCTTCCACGACCAGGACGACCTCCTCGTCGCGGCCGCGCAGGGCGTCGCGAAGGCGTTCGGCCGCGCCCGCTCTGTCGCGCCACCACCCGTCCGGGACCGATCCCACGACGTTGGCTGCATCGACCACGAGCAACGGCTTCACACCCTCAGAGTGCCTCAGCCCCGGCGTGCCCGCAGTGCGTCCAGCGAGTCCGGGCCCTCGTCCACGGCAAGTGCCGCAACGGGAGCGGCGGAGACCCCGGCCCAGCGCAGCACGGCGGCGGTCGCGGCGGCGCGTTCCTTCTCGGGCAGCTTGGCGATGTTCGAGCCGTGGTTGCCACCAGGCACCGAGTACGACAGCGAGTCACGCGTGCCCGGTCCGAGGCGGAACGGTTCCGCGCTCCACGGGTCGTTCTGGCCGTTCACGAACAGCAGCCGCGAACCCTGGTAACGCACCCACGAGTCCACGTCGCGCATCGCCGACCGGTCGAAACGCGGGAACCTGATGTCGGGCGACACCATCGACCGGGGCACCGAGGAACCGGGGTAGCGCAGCAGGTCGCGCACCGCCGACTCGTCCGCCTCCGGCCAGCCGAGCTGCGTGCCTGCCTGGTAGTAGTACGCCGTGTAGGGCGCGACGCCGGCGTCGTTGTAGAAGTCCCAGCCCACGGTCTTGTCGATGAACGTCCAGAGGTCGTCCACCGAGGCACCCGCGCCGGGAACCAGCGCGCACTGCTCCTGGGTGCCGTACTGCCAGAACGTGAACGGCGTGTCCAGGACCAGGATCTCCAGCGCCTTGTGCGCGCTGCCGAACTGCTTGTACGTGTAGCCCTTGGCTTCCAGCCGCGAGACGAACTCGTCGCGGTGCTGCAGGATCTGCCGCTGCACGCCCTCGAGACGCTGGTTGCACGCCGGGTCGTCGCCGACCTCGCGGATGAACTCGCCGTAGACGTCACGGTCGTTCACCACGTCGTTCGGCGCCACGTACGCGATGGTCGCGTCGACGTCGCGCGGGAAGAAGCGGCGGTGGTAGATCGACGTCATGCCGCCCTTGCTGGCACCCGTCGAGAGCCACTTCGCGCCGTAGATCTTCTTGAACGCGGCGACGATCCGGTGGTGGTCGTTGGCGGCCTGCCAGATGTTCAGGTCGTCCCAGTCGGCCGGCGCGGGCCGCGAGGGCGTGAAGAACCGCTGTTCGACGCTGATCTGGTTGCCGTCGACGAGCCGGGCGGGCTCGGACGGGCTCGGACCCGACAGGTTGTAGCCGGAGGTGTGCAGCACCATCGGCTTCGATTCGGCCTTGTGCAGCAATGACAAGCGCTGCTCGAACTTCGTGCCGCGCGGCCTGCGGTGGTCCGCGGGCTGCTGGATGCCGAGGACGAACGTCCGCGCGGTGCCGGACGTCCCCTCGCTGATGATCCGCACGCCGGGGATGGCGGCGATGCGGTCCTTGATGTCAGGGGCGGCGGACACGACCGCCGCGGTGGCCACGACCTGTGCGGACACCAGGCCGAACGCCAGCAGGGAGCGCGCGAGTCTGTTCACCACGCCAAACTATTGAGCGCGCACGCCCCGCCGGACCGGCCGATCGTCGGGCTTATTCGTAGCTGGCGAAATAAGACGCGGCCATGTCCTTGTCGCCGTGCCCGCCGTCGACCGCGCGGCTCAGCCGTTCGGCGGACGCCTGCGCGACGTCGAGGCGCACGTTCGCCCGTTCCGCCGCCTCCGCGACGAGCCGCGCGTCCTTCAACGCGTTCTCGACGGTGAACGCGGGCTCGAAGGAACGGGCGATGATCGCGCCGCCCTTCATCTGCAGGTACGGGGTGTCGATCGCGCCGCCGGACATGGCCTCCAGGAACAGCTTCGGGTCGAGCCCGGACGCCTCGGCCAGCGACACGGCCTCGCCGACCGCCGCGGTGAGCGCGAGCACCCAGCTGTTCGCGACGAGCTTCAGCTTCGACGACGCACCGGCTTCACCGACCCACATCGTGCGGGCCCCGATCACGTCGAACACGGGCTGCACGCGCTCGCGCAGTTCGTCGGCACCGGACGCGAGCACGACGAGCTTGCCTTCGGCGGCGGGCTTCGTGCTGCCGAGCACGGGGGCGTCGACGAACTCCAGCCCGAGCGAACGGGCCAGCGCGATGTGGTCCTCGGTGGAGTCGATGCCGACCGTGGACGCCTGGATCCACACGGCGTCGTGCGGCAGGGACTCGGCGGCGGCCTGGATGGCCGCGGTGACCGTGGGGCCGTCGTTGAGCACCGTCAGCACGATCTCCGCGCCCTCGACGGCGGCAGCGGGGGTGTCGGCGACGGTGGCGCCCTGCGCGGCGAGCGGTTCGGCCTTGGCGCGCGTGCGGTTCCAGACCCGGACCTCATGTCCGGCCGCGGCGAGGTTGGCTGCGATGGGGGCACCCATGAGGCCGGTGCCGAGCACGGCGATCTTCATGTCCCCCAGCAAACAAGAAACCCCGCGGTGCTGCCAGGTCGGGGGTCCGACAGCACCGCGGGGTCAACAGTGACATCGGCGGACCGACGTGCGCTGTTACAACGCCATCATACTGTGGCGCGCATCACGTTTAACAGAATGAAACCCCTGGAGCGCGGGAGGTGCTCCAGGGGTTCCCGTTGGGGAGGCACTCGCGACGGGGCGCCGTGCGAGTGCCGGGTCGTGGTCAGCGGAGGGTGGTGACCTGAGCCTGGGCGATGGCCATCAGCTCGTGACGCATGGACGGGGTGGTCGCCATGTCGATCGCGCGAGCCACGGCCTTCCGGTTGCGCGCCTCGGCACGGCGGGCGCGGAGCTTCGCTGCGAAGTTCATCTCGGTCTGCACTTCCCTCTGTGAGGTCTGTTTGGTTGGTAACCCAAGTATGCACCTACGCGCACACAAAAGCACGCGATTATCCGGTGAGGTGGGGCACATGCCGATGAATCATCGGCTGACAACGTGAACAGCCGGACAACGCTGGGGTTGCGCCGGGGTGCGCCGGATCACTCCTCGCGGCCGAGCAGGAACCTGCCGAAGTGCGGCACGGTGAAGGCGATCTGACCCCGTTCCGCGCTGTAGACCAGGCCTTTCTTGATGAGCGAGTCCCGCGCGGGCGACAGCGACGAGGGCTTGCGCTTGAGGTGGTCGGCCACCTGGGCGGTGTTGACGCCCGCATCCTTTCCGTCGGTCAACTCGGCCATCGACCGGAGATACTCGCGTTCAGCGGGCGTCGCACGCTCGTATCGGGAGCCGAAGAACCCCACGGCCAGCTCCGCGTCGGCCTCGGGAGCGGCCACGGAGACATCCATCGCGGTGATCGGATCGGCAGGAGCGGCGTCCCAGGCGGCCTTGCCGTAGGCCTGGATGAAGTACGGGTAGCCGCCGGACGCGTCGAACAACGCGTCGAGCGCCTCGTCCGTGATGCCCGCGTCCTCCCGTTCGACCGGGGCGAGCACGGCGCGGTCGGCGTCCTCCCGGCTCAGGCGATCGATGCGGACGTAGCGGAAGAGGCGTTCCGAGTAGGACTTGCTCGCGGACAGGACCGCCGGCAGATGCGGTAGGCCGGCGCCGACGACCACCAGCGGCGCGCCGATCTGTGAGAGCTCGTGACACGCCGCGCACAACGCGCTGATGTCGTCCGGCTTGAGGTCCTGCATCTCGTCGATGAGCAGCGCGACGCCCGTGCCGACGTCCTGCGCGAGTTCGGCGACGTCGGTGAACAGCTCGACCAGGTCGATCTCGATGTCACCGGAGTCCGCACGACCGGACGCCGCCGGGACGTCGATGCCGGGCTGCCAGCGGTCGCGCAGCTTGGCGCCGTCCGGAGCCGCTCTCAGTGCGAACGCCTTGAGGATCCCGAGGATCGCCTCGACCCGGTCCGGCGCGCGGTGCCGGACCGCGAGATCCCGGATCGCCCGGTGCAGCGCGGCGGACAGCGGTCTGCGGAGGTCCGCATCCGGCCTGGCCTCGACCTTGCCCGCGCCCCAGCCGCGTTTGACCGCCATCGACCGCAGCTCGCCGAGCAGCACGGTCTTGCCGACGCCCCGCAGCCCCGTCAGCACGAGGCTGCGTTCGGGACGGCCGCGGGCCACCCGTTCGAGCACCACCTCGAACGCGCCGACCTCTTTGTCCCGGCCGGCGAGCTCAGGAGGCCGCTGGCCTGCACCGGGGGCGAACGGATTGCGCACCGGGTCCATGGCTCGCACCGTATCCGCGTTTCTAGCGACGGCTCTAGAGACGCGCAGACGAACCTCGAAGTGGGGCCGGATGCCGCTGTATACGTTTATCTAGTGATGGAGCAATAGAGCTTAATAGTTGCGGATGAACCTCGGTGCCGGTTGGCTGCGTGACGTGGCTGAAGTCGTGACGAAGGGGACCGGCGAGGTCGAGCGGACCGCCGACCGCGCCCAGGTGGACGTGACGTTCGAGGCGCTCGGTGCCGAGCGCTCCGAGGCGGTGAGCACGCTCAACCAGCGCATTTCCGCCATCGAGCCGCTGCTCACGGAGTTCGAGGTGCGGTCGCGGCAGCTGTCCGCGCACGACAACTGGGACAACAACCAGCGCGTCGGCAGCCGTGCGTCGCAGCAGTACGTGATCTGGGTGAAGGACCTGGACCGCCTCGACGGACTGCTCGCCGAGCTGGTGCAGGCGGAACCGTCCTGGATCAACGGCCCGTCGTGGACGCTCGTCGACGACACCGAGGCCATCCGTGAGGCGCAACGAGAAGCCGTAGCCGATGCTTTGCGTCGCGCTGAGGGGTACGCATCGGCGCTGGGGCGGCGGCTCGGTCCGTTGCTGCGGATCGGCGACACCGAGGGCGGCGCGCACTACCAGCCGCGGATGATGAGCGGCGCCCAGTCGTTCGACATGGCGGGGCCCGCCGGGATGGTCGACCAGCTGAACCTGAAGGCGCAGCAGATCACCGTGTCGGCTTCGTGCACGGCCGCGTGGTCGTTGCTGGACTGACGATGCCGACAGGACTGCTTCTGGGCATCATCGGGGTGGCGTTGCTCTTCCTGGTCATCTTCACCGGCCTGCTCCTGGCCGGTCGCCGGGTGCGGCGCGGGCGCAGGGAAGGGCGCTACCAGTACCGCGCCAAGCCGAACGGCACCTACGACAACTCGTCGTCGTGCGCGTCAGCCGGCAGCGGGTGACTAGTGCCCGTTGAGTGATTCCATCGTGTTGTGCACCGCAACGGCGTCGCGGTCGTCCGGACGGGCCTTGAGCCATCTCCTGAGCCACTCGACGCGGCGCTTGGCGGCCGCTGCCAGCGTCAACAGGATGTAGGCGCGGCGCTCCCACTCGCGTGCCGACCTCATCGCGTCGGCGGCCGGTCGCCACTCGTCGCGGAGGGTGCCGACCAGTGCGCGCGCCAGCACCGGATCTTTCTCGGGATCGACCTGCAGGTCCCGCATTCCCCCACCCCCAGTGTCGCAGCGAAGCGACACTGTGAGTGTGCATGAAGGACCGTCCGGTTCGGCAAGCCTTACTCCGCCGCGTACCGCCAGAAGTCGCGCATGATCGTGGTCGGGCTGGGGCTCGTCATGGCCGTGCGGGTGAGCAGGATCGTGACCGCGCCTTGGGCCGGGACGACGTGCGCGGCCGTGCCGCAACCGCCTACCCAGCCGTAGCGGCCGGGCGAGTTCCACGGGTCGATCTCGGCGATGTCGACGCTGCCGCCCATGCCCCAGCCCTGGCCCTCCAGGAAGATGTGCGCGGCCTCGCGTTCCTGCTCGGACGTCGTGTCGGTCGCCAGTCGCGGCAGCAGATCGCTGGTGAGCAGGAAGCGGTTGAAGGCCAGCAGGTCGTCCACAGTGGACTTCAGGCCGCCGGCACCGGACGGGAAGACGTCGCTGACGAAGCCGGTGTTCGTCATGCCGAGCGGTTCGTAGAAGCGGTCGGCCAGGTAACCGGGGAGCGAACCCGTGACGCGGTCGGCCAGCACGCCGAGCACGTCGTACCCGGTGTTGTAGAGCCACCCGTCGCCGGGCTGGTGCAGCAGCGGGACCTGGGCGAGCTGCTTGAGCCACTCGTCGGGGGACGGCAGGTCCGCGCGGCCGTGCAGGTGTGCCTCTTCGAAGAGCTTGGCGGTGGCGGGCAACGAGAAGTCCGCCGTGAAGCCCCAGCCGGAGCGGGACGTCAGCAGGTGCCGGACGGTGATCGGCCCCGTCGCCGGGACGACGTCGGTGATCTCGCTGGCCGGCGTGCGCACGACCAGCGGGTTCGCCAGTTCCGGCAACCAGTTCGCGATCGGGTCGTCGAGCCCGATCCCGCCGTCGCGCACCAGGAGCGCCGCCGCCGTGGCGACGATCGGCTTGCTGATCGAGGCGATCGGGAAGACCGCCTCGCGGGACTCGCCGACCGCCGCGAACTCGACGGCGTCACCTCGGGCGATGACGGCGACCGAGACCGGAACGGTGTCGCGGTGGGACTCGAGCAGCGTCTGCAGCGTCACCGTTCCAAGATAGCCGTGATGCCCTGACCTCCCGCGGCGCAAATGGACACGAACCCGCGTCCACTTCCCCTCTGCTGCAGCAACTTCGCCAAAGTCGCCACGATTCGGGCACCGGTCGCGGCGAACGGGTGGCCTGCCGCGAGCGACGAGCCGTTGACGTTCAGCTTCGACCTGTCGATCTCGCCGAGTTCCTTCTCCCAGGCCTTCAACGTGGCGAGCACCTGCGACGCGAACGCCTCGTGCACCTCGTAGAAGTCGAAGTCCTGCAGCGTGAGGCCAGCCTTGTCGAGCATGCGCGGTGCGGCGTGCACGGGTGCCATGAGCAGGCCCTCGTCGCCGTGCACGTAGTCGACGGCGGCGGTCTCGGCGAACGTCAGGTAGGCGAGAACCGGAAGTTTGCGTTCGGCAGCCCACTCCTCGGTGGCGAGCAGGACCGCGGAGGCGCCGTCGGAGAGCGGGGTCGAGTTGCCGGCGGTCATCGTGTCGCCGAAGACCGGCTTGAGCCTGGCGAGCTTCTCGGCGGTGCTGTCCGGGCGGAGGTTCTGGTCGCGGGTCAGGCCCAGGTACGGGGTGACCAGGTCGTCGAAGAAGCCCTCGTCGTAGGCGCGGGCGAGGTTCTGGTGGCTGCGCGCGGTGAGCTCGTCCTGGTCCTCGCGCGTGATGCCGTACTGGGCGGCGGTGATGGCCGCGTGCTCTCCCATCGGCATGCCGGTGCGCGGCTCGCCGTTGCGGGGCAGGTGCGGAACGACGTGGCTGGGGCGCAGCTTGGTCAGCAGGCCGACTTTGCGGGTCCGGTTGAACTCCAGCAGGAGCTTGCGGAAGTTCTCGTTCACGCCGATCGGCGCGTCGCTGGTGGTGTCGACGCCGCCCGCGATGCCCGCCTCGATCTGGCCGAGCGCGATCTTGTTCGCGACGGCGATGATCGCCTGCAGACCGGTGCCGCACGCCTGTTGGAGGTCGTACGCAGGGGTTTCGGGACTGAGTTTGCTGCCGAGGACCGACTCGCGGACGAGGTTGAAGTCGCGTGAGTGCTTCAGCACGGCACCGGCGACCACCTCGCCGAGGCGTACGCCCTGCAGGCCGAAGCGGCTGACCAGGCCGTCCAGCACCGCCGTGAACATGTCCTGGTTCGACGCGGTGGCGTACGGGCCGTTCGAGCGGGCGAACGGGATGCGGTTGCCGCCGATGATCGCTACTCGCATGCCGCCATACTACCTACTAGCGGGTAGACTTACTAGCGAGTAGGTTGTGTGACGTGGACAGGTACCAGAAGTTCGCGACGTCGGGGCTCGGTCGCCAGCTCGTGCGCAGGCTCGGCCTGCCGAACCCGTATCCGCTCCGCCGTGACGCCGCCTTGGCGACACCCGTTCTGGTGGGTGGAGCTTCCCGGCTGCCCTTTCTGAAGCAGCTGGAAACAGGAGCGGCTCCCTATGGCGCGCTCGTGTTCGACGCGTCCGAGATCTCTGCCATCGCGGATCTGCGGCAGCTGCACGACTTCTTCCACCCGGCGATCACACAGCTCGGGCCGTGCGGGCGGGTGATCGTGATCGGGCGGTCGCCGGACTCCATCGCACAACGAGCACTCGAAGGCTTTGTGCGGTCGGTCGGCAAAGAGCTGCGCCGCGGCGGCACGGCCAACCTGGTCTACGTGGCGGACGGCGCCGAGGACGGGGTGGAGTCGACGCTGCGGTTCCTGCTGTCCGGACGGTCGGCGTACGTGTCCGGGCAGGTCGTCCACGTGTCCGGGAACTCGCCCGCAGGCACGCTGGACGGCAAGGTCGCGCTGGTCACGGGCGCTTCCCGGGGCATCGGCGAGGCGATCGCCACGGCCTTGGGACGCGACGGCGCGCACGTGGTCTGCCTCGACGTGCCCGCTGCCGGGGACGAGCTGTCGAAGGTCGCGAACGCCGTCGGCGGGTCGGCGTTGCAGCTCGACATCACCGGCGACCCCGCGCGGCTGACCTCGTACCTGCTGGAACGGCACGGTGGCGTCGACGTCGTCGTGCACAACGCGGGCATCACCCGCGACAAGTCGTTGGCGCGCATGGACTCCTCGCTGTGGGACTCGGTGCTGGAGGTCAACCTCGCCTGCCAGGAACGGATCAACGAAGCACTGCTGGACGGCGACGTGCTGCGCGCCGGCGGGCGGATCGTCGGGGTGTCGTCGATCGCCGGCATCGCGGGCAACGTCGGCCAGACCAACTACGCCACGTCGAAGGCCGGCGTGATCGGGATGGTGCAGACGCTCGCACCCGTTCTCGCTGCTCGCGGCGCCACGATCAACGCCGTGGCGCCCGGTTTCATCGAGACGAAGATGACCGCGGCGGTGCCGTTCGCGACGCGTGAGGTCGGGCGGCGGATGAACAGCCTGTCGCAGGGCGGGTTGCCGGCCGACGTCGCGGAGACCGTGGCGTGGTTCGCGTCGCCGGGTTCCGGTGGCGTCAACGGGAACGTCGTGCGGGTGTGCGGCCAGATGCTGCTGGGGGCCTGATGTTGCTGCGTGCCGCTCTCACGTCGTTCCGGCGCGGGGAAACCCTTGCCGCGGAACCGGTTTCGGCGTCTTTGGACGTGTCGCTGAAGCATCTGGCGGCGTACAACGCGGTGTGCGGGTTCGGGCTGCGCGACGCGTTGCCGCTGACGTATCCGCACGTGCTGGGCTTTCCCTTGCAGATGAAGCTGATGTCGGGCGCCGGTTTCCCGTTTCCGTTGCCGGGTCTCGTGCACGTCGCGAACCGGATCACGCAGTCGCGTCCGCTGACGTTGGACGAGCAGCTGGAGATCACGGTGTCCGCGCGCGATCTGCGGCCGCATCCGCAGGGCACGCAGGTCGACGTCGTGACGTCGGTTTCCGGTGTCTGGGAAGGGGTTTCGACCTATCTGCGGCGCTCCGGCGGCTCGTCCGGTTCCGGTGAGGAGCTGGACCGGCCGGTCGGGTCGGCGGTGTGGCGGGTGCCCGCGGACATCGGACGGCGGTACGGCGCCGCGTCCGGTGACCGCAACCCGATCCACCTCTACCCGTTGAGCGCCAGGCTGTTCGGCTTCAAGCGGGCGATCGCGCACGGGATGTGGACGAAGGCACGCTGCCTGGCCGCGCTCGAGGGGCGGCTTCCCGAGGCCGTGACGGTGGCCGTCCGGTTCAAGAAGCCGCTGCTCATCCCCGGTCGCGTCGAGTTCTCGGCGGCCGAGGGCGCGGACGGCTGGGAGTTCGCCGTGTGGGGCAAGGGGCCCCACCTGGTCGGTTCAGCGGCGTGACGGTGGATGCCAGACGTTGCCGTCGACGAGGTCGCCGAAGCCCATCCAGACGAGGTTCATGAGGCGGGCCGCGACGACGCCGGCGGGTTCCTCCGGGTGATCCAGCCACCAGTCGGCGAGCGACTCGCCGGCCCCGACCAGCGCGGCGGCCAGCGACTCTGCCTCCAGTTTGGTCGCCGGTGCCTTCGTGGACTGGGTGAGCAGCGCCGCGACCAGTGAGACCGCGCGGCCGCGCATGTCCGTGAGCTCGACCGCGAACGGCCCGCCCTGGGTGGACGCCTGCCGGTGCAGCACCTGCCAGCTCGCCCGGTTCTCGCCGACGAACCCGAAGAACGCCCGCAGGCCGCTCCACAGCTGCACGTCGGGTTCCTGGTCGGGCTCGACGCCCGTCGCGATGGCCTCCATCATGCGGGTGGCCTCGCGCCGGATGCAGGTCGCGAACAGTTCCTCCTTGGAGCCGAGGTAGGCGTAGAGCATCGGCTTGGAGATGCCCGCGACCTCGGAGATCTCGTCCATCGACGCCGAGTGGAAGCCGAGGCGTGAGAACACGTCGACGGCGGCATCCATGATCTGCCGCTCACGCACGGCGCGTGGCAAGCGCTTGGCTCGACCTTCTGTGCGCATCATTACCCCTCGGTTCGGAGCAGCAAGATTATCCGATCGGCTTGCCGCTCTATCTACTGGTGAGTAGTCTTACTCGCGAGTAGGTACCAGGAGGTGTGTCCATGACGCTCGACCTCACCACCGAGGCGATCGCGAAGCTCAGCCCGGCCGAGCTGATCAGCACGTTGCAGCAGATCACGCCGGACGACCCGGCGCTGGCCGATGTGAACATCGACGTCATCGCCCGCGGCATCGACCCGAAGAAGCTGGGTCGCGAGGACTTCGCCGCGTTGCTGAACGCCCTGGGCGCGCTCGCCGACGGCGGCGCGGACCTCGACCTGTCGAAGATGGACCCGTCCAACTTCGCCCGCATCATCTCGCGCGCCTCGAAGGACCAGATCGAGGCCGTCGTGGCCGACCCCGCTCTGCGCGTGCGCGTGCTGGACGAGGTGTTCCGCCGCATGGAGGTCCACTTCCGTTCGGACCGGGCGGGCTCCACGCGTGCCGTCGTGCACTTCCACGTGCTGGAAGACGTCTACGAGGCCATCATCGAAGACGCGCAGTGCACGATCAACAAGGGCGTGACGCGCGAGGCCCGTGCCATCGTGACGCTGACGCCCGCCGACTTCCTGAAGCTCGCGACCGGCAACGCGTCCGCGCCCGTGCTGTTCATGACGGGCAAGCTGAAGGTCAAGGGCGACCTGGGGTTCGCGGCCGGGTTCATGAGCCTGTTCAACATCCCGAAGGCTTAGGAGACTTCTTGTGGGTGGCTTCTCGCTCGAGCTGAACGAAGACCAGACCGACCTGCGCGACTGGGTCCACGGCTTCGCTCGCGACGTGATCAGGCCGGCGGCCTCCGAGTGGGACGAGCGCGAGGAGACACCGTGGCCGGTGATCCAGGAGGCGGCGAAGATCGGCCTCTACGGCTTCGAGTCCCTCGCGACCTGGTTCGCGGACCCGATCGGCCTGTCGCTGCCGATCGCGACCGAGGAACTCTTCTGGGGCGACGCCGGCATCGCACTGGCCCTGATGGGCACCGGCCTCGCCGTCGCGGGAATCTTCGCGGGCGGCGAGCCCGAGCAGCTGGCCGAGTGGGTGCCGGAGTGCTTCGGCGACGAGTCGGACCCGAAGCTGGCCGCCTTCTGCGCCTCCGAACCCCAGGCGGGCTCTGACGTCGCCGGCTACCGGACCCGCGCACGCTACGACGAGGCCACCGACGAGTGGGTGCTCAACGGCCAGAAGGCATGGGCCACCAACGGCGGCATCGCGAACGTGCACGTGGTCACCGCCGTCATCGATCCCGCGCTGGGTTCCCGTGGCCAGGCCGGTTTCATCGTCCCGCCCGGCACACCCGGCCTGTCGTCCCCCGGCAAGATCAAGAAGCACGGCATGCGCGCCTCGCACACGGCCGACGTGTTCCTCGACGACGTGCGCGTCCCCGGCCGCTGCGTCCTGGGTGGCAAGGAACGACTGGAAGCGCGGCTCGCCCGTGCCCGCGAAGGCCTGAAGGCGGGCGGCCAGGCGGCGATGGCCACGTTCGAGACCACGCGTCCGACCGTGGGCGCGATGGCGGTCGGTGTCGCACGTGCCGCCTACGAGTACGCGCTCGACTACGCGAAGGACCGCGAGGCGTTCGGGCGCAAGATCATCGAGAACCAGTCGATCGCGTTCGACCTCGCGAACATGCGCATGGAGATCGACGCGTCACGGCTGCTGGTGTGGCGGGCGGCGTGGATGGGGCGCAACAACGTGCCGTTCACCGCCGGCGAGGGGTCGATGTCGAAGCTCAAGGCTTCCGAGGTGTCGGTGTGGGCGACCGAGCGGGCGATCCACATCCTCGGTGGGGCCGGGTACACGCGGGAGCACCCGGTCGAGCGGATGCATCGCGACGCCAAGATCTTCACCATCTTCGAAGGGACTTCGGAGATCCAGCGGCTGGTGGTGTCCCGCATGATCTCGGGCATTCAGATCAAGTGAGTCGTGCCTGAGTGTGATTGAGGAGTAACGCCGCGTCCCGCTACGCCGATCAGCCCAGTAGGTCGGCGTTAGGGGGATCGTGGTGCTCCCGAATGTGTTCCTGATGGCCGCCGCGGTCCTGGCCGGGGCCGCGGGCAGTGCCTACGTGGTGACGGTCGTGGACCGCCCACAACCGGTCGTCGTCAGTCATGTCGTGCGCGTCGTCGACGCGGAGACGGTCGAGGTGCGCGAAGGCGACCGCACGACGGCCGTGAAGCTCGTGAACGTTGCCGCGCCTGCAGCAGGCGAGTGTCTGCACGCGGAGGCGCAGGATCTGCTCACCCAGCTGCTGCCGGAAGGTACGCAGGTGACTGTGACGTGGGAAGGGCCGTTCGTCGCTCTGTCCACACAGGACGGGAAGTTGGTCAACGCCACCTTGATCGGTGAGGGGCTCGCGGTGCCCACCGTGAACGGCATCCGGTTTCTCGACCAGGCCAAGGAAGCGAACAACAGCGCCGTCGAGAAGCGGAAGGGGCTGCATTCGCCGGACGTGCCGTGCACGTTGCCCGGGCAGGTCAAGGCGATCACAGAGGCCGCTGCCGTGGTCGAGGCGCAGCCGCTCAAGGGCAGCAGGGCCGAGTTGACGGTGGCCGCGGACACGGCGAAGACCGCCATCGGGCTGGTGGATCAGCTGGCCAAGCCCGGTGGGCTCACGTGGGACGCGGTGGCGCCGGTGGATCAGACGGTGTTGCTGGCGAAGGTGACCAAGGTGGTGCCGACGTTGTACCGCAAGGAGGCCGAGTTGCGGAACGTCGTCAAAGGGCTGAAGTGAGGTGGCCCGCCGTTCCCCTGAACCGGCGGGCCACTCGCGCAAGCATCGGGGTTCCCGGTTATCGCCCGGTAAACAGCCTGGTGGCCCTAGGGTTCTGACGCATGAGGTTGTTGCCGCCGCAATGGGCCGCGTTCGTGGTGCTTCTCGTCGATGCCGTCGTGGTCCTGTTCGCGTTGGTGACCGGCCATGCGTTGTTGCCGCGGGCCGCGAACGTCTTGCTGACAGTGATCTCCATAGCCGTCATGTTCGGGACGTTGCTGTGGTCCAAGGGCGGGTTCGGCTACGACAGCGTCGGGTCGATGTGGAAGCTGCTGCGCAGGACGCTGCCGGTGTGGTTGGTCGTGGCGGCGACGATCGCGTTCTGGGGCGGGGTCTTCCTCTTCGCCTACCCGCTGCTGACCGAACCCGACATCGGGAGTCTCGACGAGGCGGCGAACCAGCGCGGATGGGTGGGCCTCGCCGCCGCGTTCGCCGCGGGCTCGCTCTTCTACGCCGGGATCGGCCGGCGCGCTGCGGACTCGCGTTAGAGAGGGAGCGTCAGGATCGTGCCGATGCGCTTGAGCTCGCGGCGGTGCACTGCCAGCAGCACCACGTCGGCCGGGCGGCGGAAGCGCAGCACCACGAAGTTCGGGTGGGGCGCGTCGTGGTCGGTGATCTGCTCCACGCGGCCTTCGGCGTCGCTGAAGACGATCTGCTCGGCCCAGATGAGCTTGGTGGGGCCGAAGAACAGCTCGCCCTCCTGCCACTCGCCGTCCAGGAAGACGTCGCCGTCGCCGCGTGAGTGGTCTTCTTCTCCGCTGGGCCCGAAGGCCTCCGCGAAGACTCCCCCGAGAATCTCCAAAAGCACAGACATGAACGAACCCCCTTCGTTGTCACGGAAACGAGCTGGGCGCCCAGCTGGTTCCCGCGATCTTGGAGGTCAGCCGAACGGCTGGCCGGCTTCGCGCAGCCAGGCGCGTTCACGCGAGTGGTCCGGCATGGCGGGCCAGCCGTTGATCCTCGCGATCAGGACCCAGTACCGCTCGGCACGCGGGTCCGCGAAGTCGGAGAGTTCGCGCAGCCGCTCGACGAGGCGTTCGTCGTTCGGCAGGTTCAGCGCTTCCGCCCAGTTGGCGTTCACGCGGTCCACGACCGCGCGGGCCTCGGCGGACTCCGGCGCGATGCCCGCGTCGAGAGCCTCGCGGGCTTGAGCGATCGCGAAGTTGAACGCCTCCATCTGGCCCTCGGCCGGCGGCCCCATGTCCGCGCCTGCCCTGCGCTGTTCCTCGTGCTGCTGGGACATCCGCTTGACCGACGCGCGGAAGTCCTGGTCCTGCACGAGCTTCGCGAGCTCGACCCAGGCTTCCAGCTGTTCGGTCGACGGGTCGTCCGGCAGTTCGATCCGCACGGAACGCATGTGCTGCTCGAACTGCGGGTCCAGCTCGTAGGGCCCGAACACCTCCTCGAAGAAGTCGTCGAGGATGCGCTGGCGCTCCTCGTCCGACATGCGTGCCAACTCGTTCATCAGTTCCATCTCCCCTCCCTTGGCGACGGCGCGCAGGACGGCGCGGCGCAGCCGCAACGTCCTCATCTGCGCGTCGATCGCATCCGCATGGGTGCGCGCCACGTCGGTCATCGAGACCTCGCGGGCGAGAATCCGCCCGGCGGTCGGCAGATCCACACCCAGGTCGCGAAGGGTGCGGACGAGCTTGAGCTTGGCGACCGCCTCACCGTCGTACGTCCGGTAGCCGCCGACCGTTCTGGAGGTGGGCGGGATGAGGCCCTGGTCGGAGTAGAACCGGATCGTCCTGACGGTGAGGCCGGTCATCCTGGCCAGCTCGCCGATCTGGTAGCGCGTCACGGGGACAACTGTGCAGTCTCCAGTGACTGGAGAGTCAAACGGCATTAACCGATCGAGTTCCAGAACGAACAGTTGTGCCTGGTCAGGCCGTTGACCTGACCGACGCGGCCGAGCGAGTACTCCTGGACGTTGCCGGTGCGGTAGGTCGCCCAGCCTGGGTTGCCGGTGCGGGCGAACGTCGTCCAGTCGCGGATCAACGTCGCCGCGAGCCGCTGCTGGGCCGGGTCGAGGTCGAACATCGGGATGTCGAACAGGTAGGCGAGCTCGGCGGTGTGCGGGGCTCCGCCGGGGAAGGTCTCCGAGAAGAGGTCCTTGAAGTAGCCGAGCGGCGCGGTGCGGTCGGCGAACTCGTAGCCGTACGTCGGCGTGTAGCGGGAGAGCAGCCGGTCGTCGGCGAGCTGGTTGCAGGCCCACACGCTGTCGGTGAGAACCGTGCCGTACGCAAGGCGTGCGGACTCGCCGACGGGGTACTCGGCAGCGATCTTGACTGCCTTCTCCGCACCATACGCCTGAGCCAGCAAACCGTTGTAGTCGAACGGTTCCGGCACGGTCGCGGACGTCAGCCTGCCCTCGTCACGCGTGTTGCCCCAGATCAGCGGGACGCGGTTGAACCGGCCGGACCGCAACGCGTCGACGGGGTTCACCGGCAGCACCCGGTTGCCGGTCACGACCGGGGTCGCGCCGCGGTCGATGGCGGTGAAAGCGCTGGCGGGCAACGACCGCAGGCATGCCACGTCCGAGCAACCGAGCTGCGCGGACAACGCCACCGCGTCGGTCTGCGCCGCGGACTTCGAGATCCAGGGAGCACTGGCCGGCTTGCCGTGGATCACGCCGTTGGCACCCCACGTCGTGGAGCACCCGCCGCTCTGCGCGATCGCCTTCTGGAACAGGCCACGCGACAGCGGTGACGTCACGTGCGCGCACACGTCGAACGCACCGCCCGACTCACCGAAAACCGTGACGTTGCGCGGATCCCCGCCGAACGCGGCAGCGTTGCGCTGCACCCACTTCAGCGCGGCCTGCTGGTCCTCGATGCCGTACGCGCCGGAGTCGGGCAGGTCCGGGTGTCCGAAGAAGCCGAAGAAACCGAGGCGGTAGTTGATGGTCACGACCACCACGTCGCCCTGCACGGCCAACCGGTTCGTGCCGAACCCGGCGCCGGACAGGTAGCTGTTGCCGCCACCGTGGATCCACACCATGACCGGCTTGCGCCCGTGCCGCGAAGGCGTGGTGACGTTGAGGTACAGGCAGTCCTCGTTGGTGCTCGGCGAACCGGCACCGGCCGACTGGGCACAGGCCGGACCGGGCTGGGTGGCGTCGCGAGGAGTCGTCCACGGCGTCACCGGCTGCGGCGAACGCCATCGCAGCTCACCGACAGGCGGTGCCGCGTACGGAATTCCCTGGTACTGCTGGTGATCAGCAAGAACGGTGCCGCGCACCGGTCCGGAGTCGGTCCGCACCAGGCCGGTGTCGGCGGCCTGCGCCACCCCGGTCAGACCCAGCAGCAGACCCGCACTGATCAGCAAAGACAGTCGCTTGCGCATTTTCGTGTGTCCCCTCAGGAGAAGCTTTGACACACCTGCGTCGATCGAAGGGGTCTGCCGATCGACATCCGCGGACCCTCCACATACCGAGCCGCCCATGAGGCACGATCACCTGCGTGGGGGCGATCACCTGGCAGTACGCGGCGGCGGGAGCGCTGGCCGTGGTGTGGCTGTTGTTGCTGGTCCGGCGCCTCGGTCTACCGATTCGGCGGCGTCGGACTCGGCGCGACGCCCAGTCGCCCGTCTGGTTGTCGATCGTCGGCTGGCTGCTGATCGCGCTGCTCGTGGCGGCGACGGCGGGCGGCGGACTGCTGTGGTTGCTGGGCTGGCCGACGATGCCCAAGCAGGCGGCGTTCAGCACGACCGAGATGCTGGACCTGTTGAAGATCGGACTGGCGGTGGTCGCGGGGTTCGGTGGTGTGGTCGCGCTCGCGGTCAACTACCGCAAGCAGCGCGTCACAGAGGCCGCACACGCGCACAGCCTCAACCAGGAGGAACGCGAGCGCACCAAGCTTTTCAACGAACGCTTCAAGGTCGCCGCGGAGCTGCTGAGCGGCGAGCAGGCCGGTCTGCGGATCGCGGGTGTCTCCGCCATGGCCGGTCTCGCCGACGACTGGGAGGCCCAGCGGCAGATGTGCGTGGACGCGTTGATCGACCAGTTGCGGCTGCACGAGGGCGATGACCAGACGGCGAACAAGATCTTCCGTGCCCTGCGCGACCGGCTCGGATCACACCGAGAAGCCGGACCGTGGTCGGCGCTGAACTTCGACTTCACCGGTGTTCGGTTCGTGGACGCCGACTTCAGCGAACGCACGTTCGCCGGCGCGGTCGTCTTCGACGGCGCCGAGTTCACCGGCGACAACACCTCGTTCGAACGCACCGCGTTCAAGAACACCACGTTGAGCTGCCACGGCACGACGTTCACGCACACCGACGTGAACTTCCAGGACACGTACTTCGACTACGGGGCGATCGAGTTCGTCGGCTGCACGTTCGAGCACGCGATCTTGGACATGCGCCGGATGAGCGCGCTCGGCCGTGGGATCGACTTCTACCGCAGCACTTTCACCAGCAGCAGCGTCGTCGGGCGGGACATGACGCTGTCCCTGCCGGTCCGGGTCGAACGCTGCACGCTCGTCGACAGCACCATCGACGTGCGGACGTTCGAGCCCGGCTTCGAGGCACTGCGGTTCACGAACAACTCAACCGAAAACGGCGGGGAGCCCGAAGGACTCCCCGCCGTCACGTCGAGCGAACCTCAGTAGGTCATCGCGATGCCCGGCTCGGCCAGCAGCGCGCCGACGTCCGCCAGGAACTGCGAACCCTGCTGGCCGTCGACCACGCGGTGGTCGAACGACAGAGCGAGCTGGCAGATCTTGCGAATCTTGATCTCGCCGTCGACCACCCACGGCATGTCGCGGATCGCGCCGAGGGCGAGGATCGCGGACTCTCCGGGGTTGAGGATCGGCGTGCCGGTGTCGACGCCGAAGACGCCGACGTTGGTGATCGTGATCGTGCCGTTCATCATGTCGGCCGGCGACGTCTTGCCGTCACGGGCGACCGTGGCGAGCTCGTCCAGTGCCACCGCGAGTTCCTTCAACGACATGCGGTCGGCGTCGCGGACCTTCGGCACCACCAGGCCGCGCGGCGTGGCGGCCGCGATGCCCAGGTGGACGTAGTCCTTGTAGACGATCTCGTTCGCCGCCGCGTCCCACGTCGCGTTGACGTCCGGCGTGCGCCGGGCCGCGAGGATGATCGCCTTGGCGCAGAACGCCAGTGGCGTCAGCTTCACGCCGCGGAACTCCGGCGCGTTCTTCAGGCGCGCGCGCAGTTCCATCATCGGCGTCACGTCGACCGTCAGGAACTCGGTGACGTGCGGTGCGGTGAACGCGCTGTCCACCATCGCCTGCGCCGTCGCCTTGCGGACGCCCTTGATCGGCACCCGGCGTTCGCGCGAGCCGTTGTCCACAGAGGACGCTGCCGGTGCTGCGGCGACCGGGGCCGCCACCGCGGTTTCGACGTCGTCCCGCGTGATCACGCCGTTCGGACCGGAGCCCGTGAGCGCGTGCAGGTCGACGCCGAGGTCCTTGGCCAGCTTGCGCACCGGCGGCTTGGCCAGCGGCACGTAACCACCCGGCGTCTGCACCGGAGCAGCCACCACAACGGGAGGAGCCACGACCGGAGCAGGAGCAGGAGCAGGCGGGGCCACGACCGCCGCGGCCGGAGCAGCGGCGGGTGCGGCAGGCGCGTCCTTGCGGGCACGGCGCTTCGCGGCACCCGACTTCGGGCCGTAGCCGACGAGCGTCGCGATGCGCCCGCCCGGCATCTCCTCGCCGATCTTGCCGGACGAGGTGCCGTTCGCCTCCGCCGCAACGGGAGCGGGGGCGGCCGCGCCACCGGGGTCGGTGTCGATCGTGATGATCGGGACGCCGACCTCGACGGTCTGACCGGGCTCCGCGAGGAGCTCGGTCACGACGCCCGCCCACGGGCAGGGCAGCTCGACGGCGGCCTTGGCCGTCTCGATCTCGACGATGATCTGGTTGACCGTGACGGTGTCACCCGGCTTCACGTGCCAGGTGAGGATGTCGGCCTCGGTCAGACCCTCTGCCGTGTCGGGCAAGGGGAACTGCTTGAACTGCGGCATTTCCGGTTGTCCCCTTACCAGGCGAGAGAGCGGTCGACGGCGTGCAGCACCCGGTCGAGGTCGGGGAGGAACTCCTCCTCGAGCTTCGAGGGCGGGTACGGGGTGTCGAAACCGGTCACCCGCAGCACCGGTGCCTGCAACGAGTAGAAGCACTCCTGCTGGACCTTGGCTGCAATCTCGCTGCTGATCGAGGACTCGGACGGCGCCTCGGACACGACGATCAGACGACCGGTGCGGCGCACCGAGTCGTAGACCGGCGCGAGGTCCAGCGGCGACAGCGTGCGCAGGTCGATGACCTCCAGCGACGTGCCGTCCTCCGCGGCCGCGTTGGCCGCGTCCAGCGAGGTCCTGACCATCGGGCCGTACGCGACCAGCGTCGCGTCCGTACCGGGGCGCAGCACCCGCGACTCGAACAGCTTGCCGGGCTGGGCCGTGGTGTCGACCTCGCCCTTCTCGTAGTAACGACGCTTGGGCTCGAAGAACAGCACCGGGTCGTCGCTGTCGATCGCCTGCTGGATCATCCAGTACGCGTCGGCGGGGTTCGAGCACGAGACGACCTTGAGGCCGGCGGTGTGCGCGAAGTACGACTCCGGCGACTCCGAGTGGTGCTCGACCGCACCGATGCCGCCACCGAACGGCACGCGGATCACGATGGGCAGCTTGATCTTGCCCTGGGTGCGGTAGTGCAGCTTCGCGACCTGCGACACGATCTGGTCGAAGCCGGGGAAGATGAAGCCGTCGAACTGGATCTCGCACACCGGGCGGTAGCCGCGGATCGCGAGGCCGACGGCGGTGCCGATGATGCCGGACTCCGCGAGCGGCGTGTCGAGCACGCGCTGCTCACCGAAGTCCTTCTGCAGGCCGTCGGTAATTCGGAAGACGCCACCGAGCTTGCCGATGTCCTCGCCCATCATGATGACCTTGGGGTTGGCCTCCATGGCCGCCCGCAGTCCCATGTTCAGGGCCTTGGAGATCGTGAGCGTCTGCGGGCCGGCCGGCGCTGCGGCGGTGGAACGGTCCATGGTCGGAGCAGCCATCAGTGCTCACCTCCAGCAAAACCCGAGACGTAGTCGAGGAATTCGTCGCGCTGCGCGTCGAGGACGGGGCTGCCCTCCGCGTACACGTTGCTGAAGATCCGTTCAGCGGGCGGATCGGGCATGTTCGTGCAGAACTCCCGCAGCTCCTCGCCCAGCTTGTCGGCGTCGGCCTCGACGCTGTCGAAGAAGTCGTGGTCGGCCCACTGCTGGCGGACCAGGTAGACCTTCACGCGCTCGATCGGGTCCTTGAGCTTCCACATCTCCAGCTCGTCCGACAGCCGGTAGCGCGTCGGGTCGTCGGAGGTGGTGTGCGCGTCCATCCGGTAGGTGAACGCCTCGATCAGGATCGGGCCGTTGCCGTGGCGGCACTCGTCCAGCGCCCACTTCGTCACGGCGAGCGTCGCGAGGACGTCGTTGCCGTCGACGCGGATGCCGGGGAAGCCGTAGCCGCGGGCGCGCTGGTACAGCGGCAGCCGCGACTGGCGTTCGGTGGGCTCGGAGATGGCCCACTGGTTGTTCTGGCAGAAGAAGACGAGCGGCGCGTCGTAGACCGCGGCCCACACGAAGCCCTCGTGCACGTCACCCTGGCTGGTCGCGCCGTCGCCGAAGAAGCACATGGTGGCTTCTCCCTCGTCGTCGCCGACCTTGCCGTCGAACTTCTGGCCCATCGCGTACCCGGCCGCGTTGAGGACCTGGTTGCCGATGACGATCGTGTACGGGTGGAAGCGCTTCTCGACGGGGTCCCAGGTGCCCTGGTCCGTGCCGCGGAAGATGCCGAGCAGCTCCGTCGGGTTGATCCCGCGCGTCCACGCGATGCCGTGCTCGCGGTAGCTCGGGAACGCCATGTCCGTCTGACGCATCGCGCGACCGGCGCCGATCTGGGCCGCCTCCTGGCCGAGCAGCGGCACCCAGATGCCGAGCTGGCCCTTGCGCTGCAACGCGTTCGCTTCGCGGTCGACCCGGCGGATCAGGACCATGTCGCGGTACAGACCGCGCAGTTCCTCCGCCGTGATGTCGATGTCGAAGTCGGGGTGCTGGACCCGCTCACCCTCCGGGGTGAGGAGCTGCACCAGGTCGGCGCCGCCCTCGTCTGTCGCTCGCAAGCCTGCGATCACCTGTTCCGCTGTCGGTTTTGCGGCAGTGGCGGCCGGCGCTGCATCCGGCTCAGGGTGCGTCCATTGCTCAGGGGACGACATGCGCCTTCTCCTCTGTCTACTCCGACCGCCTGATCGCTCGTGACGACCTCGTGCGGCGACGTCGGCGGTCGCCGCCAACCCTGTGGGGCCGGAGGCTGCCGTCGACGGTGACGGTGGCTTACGACCACATCCTGACACGGCCTCACCCGACTTGGTGAGACCCGTCCCACTTCGTAACACACGAGTCAACGTTCTGATCAGCGACAACAGTCGGAGGTTCGACCTTTTGTCCTCCGACTAGGCCGTCCGATTACCGGACGCTGCTGTCCCGGTTACCGATCGTTAACTTAGCTGCGGGCCTCCAGGCAAGAGCCTAAGCACGCGAGCAGAGGCGGAGTCGTGACAGGATCGAGAGGTGGACCGCTCAGTTGTGACCAGCACCGTCAGGACGCTCTGGGACGACGACATCGTCCCGAGCCTGTCTCAGCTCGTCGCCGTACCGGCGATCTCGCCCGCGTTCGATCCCGCCTGGGAAGAACACGGCGAACTGGCCGCCGCGATCGAGCACGTGCGCCTCTGGATCGCCTCCAGGAACCTCCCCGGAGCGACCCTCGAAGTCGTCCAACTGGCGGGACGCACGCCGCTTCTCGTGGTCGACGTGCCCGCGTCCGGTAACTCGGGCGACGACACGGTGTTGCTCTACGGACACCTCGACAAGCAGCCCCCGGTGGGCGGCTGGGGTGAAGGGCTCGGTCCGTGGACCCCGGTTCTGCGTGACGGACGTCTCTACGGCCGCGGCGCGGCTGATGACGGCTATTCCGGATATGCCGCAATCGCGGCGATCGAGGCCGTGCGCGCGGCGGGTGGTTCGCACGCCCGTTGCGTCGTGCTGCTGGAGACCGGCGAGGAGTCGGGTTCGCCGGATCTGCCCGCGTACCTGGAGCACCTCTCCGCGCAGCTGGGCCGGGTGTCGCTCGTCGTCTGCCTGGACTCCGGCGGCTCCGACTACGACCGCATGTGGCTGACCACGTCACTGCGCGGGTTGGTGCAGGTCACGGCCACCGTCCGGGTGCTGGACGGCGGACTGCACTCCGGCATGGCGTCGGGCATCGTGCCGTCGTCGTTCCGGATCGCCCGCGTGTTGCTGGACCGGATCGAGAACGCGGAGACCGGCGAGATCCTCGTGCCGGAGATGCACGTCGAGATCCCGGCCGGACGCCTGGCCGAGGTCCGCGAGGCCGTCGAGGCCGCTCCTGGCGCGCTCTGGGGCGCGGTGCCGCGCGTCGGCGACCTGCAGCCGGTCTCCGAGGACGAGGTCGAACTGGCCCTGAACTCCGGCTGGCGGCCGACCCTGTCCGTCACCGGTGCCGAGGGTCTGCCGCTGCCGGACGACGCCGGCAACGTGCTGCGGCCGTTCACCTCGCTGGTGCTGTCGTTCCGCCTGCCCCCGACGGCTTCGGCCGCCGCGGCGCTGGAGGCGGTGCGCGAGAAGCTCACCACCGACGTGCCCTACAACGCGACCGTGGAGCTCTCCCGGGTCGAGTCGGCCGACGGCTGGAACGCGCCCGAGCTGGCGCCCTGGCTGTCCGCCGTCCTGGACGAGGCGGGCAAGGAGATCTTCGGCGCGCCGTGGCGGACCGTGTCGCTGGGCGGCTCGATCCCGTTCATGGGGCTGCTGCACGAGGCGTACCCCGAGGCCCAGTTCGTGGTGACGGGCGTGATCGGGCCGGACTCGAACTGCCACGTGCCGGACGAATGGCTGCACCTGGCGCACGCCGCTCGGGTCACCGAGGCCATCGCCCTGGTCCTCGACTCCCATTCCAGGCAGTCCTGACCCCGCTTTTAGTGAGGAAAGACTCAGACAACACCTGGGCCCGACCGGCCGTCCTCCCTGGTGTCCCACACTGGGCCGATGGGCGAACAAGCGGAACGGGCGCGTCTCGCGGAGTCGGACACACCGACTTCGCCGTGGCGGCTGTGGGGGCCGTACCTCTCGGGGCGCCAGTGGGGCACGGTCCGCGAGGACTACTCGCCCGAGGGTGACGCGTGGGCGTCGTTCCCGTTCGACCACGCCCGTGCGCGCGCCTACCGGTGGGGCGAGGACGGCATCGCCGGCATTTGCGACGTGCACGGGTTCATGAACTTCGCGGTCGCCCTGTGGAACGGCAAGGACCCGATCCTCAAGGAGCGGTACTTCGGCCTCACCAACGAAGAGGGCAACCACGGTGAGGACGTCAAGGAGCACTGGTGGGTGACCGACGGGACGCCCACCCACTCCTGGATGCAGGTGGTCTACCGGTATCCGCAGCGGGAGTTCCCGTACGGCCAGCTGCGGGAGATGGCGCGCAACGCCGGCCGGGAGAACCGCGAGCCCGAGCTCGCCGACACCGGGGTGCTCGACGAGAACCGGTTCTTCGACGTCCAGGTCACCTACGCCAAGGCCGAGACGGACGACATCTGCATCGAGATCAGCGCCACCAACCACGGGCCTGAGGACGCGCCGCTGCACCTGTTGCCGCAGCTGTGGTTCCGCAACACGTGGGCGTGGGGGCGGGACCAACGGCCGTGTCAGCTCGTTGCGAGCACCACGACCGGACGCAAGGTCACGGCTGACCACGGCAACCTCGGCCGGTACACGCTGCACCTGGACGATTCGCCGTCGATGCTCATGACGGACAACGAGAGCAACGAGATGTCGCTCTTCGGGGCCGAGCGCAATCCGTCGCCGTGGGCCAAGGACGGCATCTGCAACTACGTGGTGCACGGCAGCACGTCCACGTGTCAGGTCGTGGGGCCGGACGACGCCGGTGCGGCCGGCACGAAGTTCGCGGCCTGGTACTCGTTCGACCCGGTGGAGCCGGGCGAGACGGTGACGATCCGCGTCCGCCTCGTCGGCGGCGACGGGCACCTGGACCCGTTCGGGCCGAGCTTCGACGAGACCATGAGCGCCCGCAAGCTCGAAGCCGACGAGTTCCACGACGACATCGCGCCGGACACGAGCCTCGAGGAGAAGCACGTGCTGCGGCGCGCGCTCGCGGGGCTCATGTGGACGAAGCAGCACTACCGGTTCCGCACGCGCGACTGGCTGGACGGCGACCCGACCAAGCCCGAGGCGCCGTCGAGCCGAAGAACGCCCGAGGCGCGCAACGTGCACTGGCGGCACCTCGACGTCGCCGACGTGATCTCGATGCCGGACGAGTGGGAGTACCCCTGGTTCGCGGCGTGGGACCTGGCGTTCCACACGATCCCGTTCACGCTGGTCGACCCGGCGTTCGCGAAGGAGCAGCTGCTGCTGTTCTGCCGTGAGTGGATGATGCATCCCAACGGCCAGATTCCCGCCTACGAGTGGGAGTTCGGCGACGTCAACCCGCCGGTGCACGCGTGGGCGGCGTTGCAGGTCTACCGCGCGGACGGCAGCAGGGACCGCGGGTTCCTCGCCAAGATCTTCCACAAGCTGCTGCTCAACTTCTCCTGGTGGGTCAACCGCAAGGACGCCGACGGCAGCTACCTGTTCGAGGGCGGGTTCCTCGGCATGGACAACATCGGGCCGGTCAACCGGTCGGCGCCGATGCTGGGCGAGTGGCGGCTGGAGCAGTCCGACGCCACGTCGTGGATGGCCGCGTACAGCCTGCACCTCATGCAGATCGCGCTGGAGCTGGCGCGCGACGACGAGTCCTATGAGGACGTTGCCACCAAGTTCGTCGAGCACTTCCTGTCGATCGCGGAGGCGTTCACGCACTTCGGTTCGCACGGCGGCGGAATCTGGCACGACGAGGACGGCTTCTGCTACGACCGCGTCTCGCGGCGCCACCCGGACGGTCACGTCCAGTCCGAGCCGGTGCGCGTGCGGTCGATGGTCGGCCTGATCCCGTTGCTGGCGTCGGCCGTCCTCGAACCGTGGGTGCTCAGCGACCTGCACGGGTTCACCAGCCGGCTGGAGCACCTGCTCAAGCGCCGGCCGGAACTGCGGCAGTTCATCACGTTCCACTACGAGCGCGGCGCGTTCGTGTCGTTGCTCGACGAGGGCAAGCTCAAGCGCGTACTGCACCGCATGCTGGACGAGCAGGAGTTCCTGTCGCCGCACGGCATCCGGAGCCTTTCGGCGGCACATCGCGAGGGCCTCGAGGTCAACGTCGCGGGCCAGGACCACCGCATGGGCTACGAACCCGGCGAGTCGCACACGCCGATGTTCGGCGGCAACTCGAACTGGCGCGGCCCTGTCTGGCTGCCGACCAACGCGCTGCTGGTGGAGGCGCTCCGCACGGTCTGCGCGTTCCACGACGGCATGTTCCAGGTCGAGATGCCGACCCACTCCGGACGCTGGGTCACCGCGGGTCAGGTCGCGGACGAACTGAGCGACCGGCTCGTCGGGCTGTTCCTGCCCGACCACGACGGACGCAGGCCGTCGGACGGCAAGCGGATCGAGGCCTCCGAGTCACCCCTTTGGCGCAGGCACGTCACCTTCAGCGAGTACTTCGACGGAGACACGGGCGAAGGCCTCGGCGCGACCCATCAGACGGGCTGGACGGCTCTGGTGGCGGGTCTGCTGACCGAACGAACACGCTGACCAGCACCGTCGTGATCAAATCCTGATCAAGGACACGCTTGCGGATCGTTACTATTCATGCGCAATACGTGAAGAAGTTGTGTGACTTGGCTCAAATCACGCAAGATTCTGCACCCGAACACCTGATTTGACGCAAGATCATTGCAAGGCAGTGGCCTGTAACACCCACGTGCTGTCCACCGCGTCACCCGAGTGGCAGGATCCCGTTCACTCGTCCGCGACAGTTACGAGGAGTGACGCAGTGGCTCGTCGATCCAGGCACGTGCTCGCCCTGCTGCCCGCAGCGGCCCTAGCGCTGACCGCGCTCGCCGGTTGCGCGACGAGCACCAACAGCGGTGGTGGCACCACCGACGGTGGCATCAAGCTTGTCAAGGAAGGCAAGCTCGTCACCTGCACCCATCTTTCCTACAAGCCGTTCCAGTACACCGACGGCGACAAGACGGTCGGTTTCGACGTCGACCTGGTCGACCTGATCGCCGACGAACTGAAGGTCAAGCAGGAGATCTTCGACACCCAGTTCGAGACGATCACGTCCGGCGCGAGCTTCAACGCGAACCAGTGCGACGTCGCCGCGGCCGGCATGACGATCAAGGAAGAGCGCAAGCAGGCGATCGACTTCTCCGACCCGTACTTCGACGCCACGCAGGCGTTGCTGGTCAAGAAGGACTCGCCGATCAAGGCGCTGGCGGACCTCAAGGGCAAGAAGATCGGTGTCCAGCAGGACACCACCGGTGAGATCTACGCCAACGAGAACAAGGCCGCCAACGGCTACGAGGTCATCCAGTTCGAGGACCTCCCGCTGATGGAGACCGCCGTGCGCACCGGCGCCGTCGACGCCGCGATCAACGACAACGGTGTGCTCTTCGACTACGCCAAGGAGTTCCCGGACACCACGGTCTCCGCCGAGTTCAACACGAACGAGCAGTACGGCATCGGCATCAAGAAGGGCAACACCGCGCTGACCACCAAGGTCAACGAGGTCCTGAAGAAGGCCAAGGAAAGCGGCAAGTACGACGAGATCTACGAGAAGTGGTTCGGCAAGAAGCCGGAGAAGAAGTAGCTCTCCAACGACGGGGCGGCGGATGACGCCGCCCCGTTCGTGTCCGAACCGAAGCCGCTAGGAGTCAGACCATGGCGCTGTCCAAGCGCAAGCGGGCCGAATACTTCCGGTACTCGCAATACACGCTGCTCGTCGTCATCGCCCTGGTGATCGTGTTCCTGGCCGACTGGGAGCAGATCCGCACGGCGTTCTTCAACATCAAGACGATGCGGGAGATGTTCCCCAACGTCATCGTCATCGCGTTGAAGAACACCCTCATCTACACGGCGCTCGGGTTCGCGTTCGGCCTCGCGCTGGGCCTGGTCCTCGCGCTGATGAAGCTCTCGTCGATCGCGCCGTACCGGTGGATCGCGACCGTCTACATCGAGTTCTTCCGCGGCATTCCCGCGCTGCTGGTGTTCATCGGTCTGGCGTTCGGCGTGCCGCTCGCGTTCCAGATCCAGTTCGACATCTACTCCACGACCATGCTGGCGCTCGGCATCGTCGGTGCCGCCTACATGGCCGAGACGATCCGCGCCGGCATCCAGGCCGTGCCGAAGGGTCAGGTCGAGGCGGCGCGTTCGCTGGGCATGTCGCAGGGCCGCGCGATGATCACCATCGTGATCCCGCAGGCCTTCCGGATCATCCTGCCGCCGCTGACCAACGAGCTGATCCTGCTGACCAAGGACTCCTCGCTGATCTACATCATCGGACTGGCCCGCGACCAGTACGAGCTGACGAAGTTCGGGCGGGAGACGCTGAGCCGCAGCCCGTCGCTCACCCCGATCCTCGTCGTCGGTCTCTGCTACCTGATCATCACGTTGCCGCTCGGGTACCTCTCGCGGTACCTGGAGCGCCGCTCCGGCGGAAAGAAGGTGTCCGTCCTGTGAGCGAGATTTCCGTTGAGATCACCGGGCTGAAGAAGTCGTTCGGCTCGTTGGACGTCCTCAAGGGCATCGACGTCACGGTCAACCGCGGTGACGTGGTCTGCATCGTCGGCCCGTCCGGTTCCGGCAAGTCGACGTTGCTGCGCTGCGTGAACCTGCTCGAGGAGCCGAACGACGGCAAGATCGTCGTCAACGGCGTCGAACTGACCGACCAGGACGTCGACATCGACCTGGCGCGCACGAAGATCGGCATGGTCTTCCAGTCGTTCAACCTGTTCTCGCACCTGAACGTCCTGGCCAACCTCACCGTCGCGCAGCGCAAGGTGCTCAAGCGCGGCGAGAAGGAGGCGCAGGAGGTCGCACTGCGCAACCTGGCGCGGGTCGGCCTGTCGGAGAAGGCCAACTCGATGCCCGCGCAGCTCTCCGGTGGCCAGCAGCAACGCGTGGCGATCGCCCGCGCGTTGTCGATGGACCCCGAGGTGATGCTGTTCGACGAGCCCACCTCGGCGCTCGACCCCGAGCTCGTCGGTGACGTGCTGGGCGTGATGCGCCAGCTCGCCGACGAGGGCATGACGATGCTGGTCGTGACGCACGAGATGCAGTTCGCCCGCGAGGTCGCCGACAAGGTGATCTTCATGGACGGCGGCTACATCGTCGAGGAGGGCCCCGCGGCCGAGGTGATCGGCAACCCGCAGGAGGCGCGCACCCAGGAGTTCCTGGCGCGGGTGCTCGACCCGACGCACCACGGCCCGCGCGACCCGGCCTAGCCTGGTCCGGTGGCGAGGGGGAAAGTCGCCGCGGCGGACGTGCTGCGGGGGCTGTTGGGGGAGAACGAGAATTCCGGTGGTGGCGGGTGGAGGTTGCCTCGGCGCAGGCCGAGCACCCCACCCGTCATCCGCGTGGTGGACCGGGTGGTCACCGACGTGCTCGACCTGCGCGCGGTCGAGGTGCCCTACGTGCTGGAGTTCGAGCGCTGCCAGTTCGAGGGGGCGCCGGACCTGCGGCAGGCCAACCTGGCCGGCATCTCGTTCACCGACTGCGACCTGCCCGGTCTTGAGGCGCGCAACCTCCACAGCGGCAACGACGTCTCGTTGCTCGGCTGCCGCGTCACCGGGCTCACCGACCTGACCGATGCCGAGATCGCGGGCTCGGTCCTGTTGCGGGACACCAGGTTCAGCCTTCCCGGAGGACTGTGTCTGCACGGCGACCGGTTGACGATCGCCGGCGCGCTGCTCGGGTTCGGCATCCACACCGAGGGCGAGATCCGGCTGGCGGGTTCGCGCATCGGCGGCAACGTCAACCTCGGCAGCGCGGTGCTGGAGAACGCCGACGGTTTCACGTTGAACGGCAACGGCATGCAGGTCGGCGGCAACTTCCTCGGCGCGTTCACCTCGCACGGCGTGGTGTTCCTGTCCAACTCCCGGATCAGCTCGACGCTGTCGTTGAGCGGCGCGATGCTCTCGCGCGGTTCCGACTTCGCCGACAGCAGTGACCCGCACGACGACCCGTCGGCGACGCTGATCCTCGACCGCGTCGACGTCTCCGGCGACCTCGAGCTCGACCGCGGCTTCACCAGCCAGGGCACCATCCGCGCGGTGAACGCGAAGATCGGCGGCACGTTGTCGCTGGCAGACGCCGTGCTGGACGCCGTGTCGCCGCCCGCCGTCGGCACCGACCCGACCGGCTCCGGCCGCGCGTTGCACGTCGACGGCGCGGAGATCGGTGGTGACGTCGTCGGCCGGGGTGTGCAGATCAAGGGCCAGCTGCGCATGGTCGACACGCACGTGCGCGGCAGCATCACGATCGAACGGGCCACTGTGGACAATCCGGCCGCGGATGCCGTGCTGGCCAACCGTTCCCAGATCGGCAGCAACTTCGTGGTGCGCGAGTCGGAGGTCTCCGGCGGCCTGGAGCTGCGCGGCATCACCGTCGGCGCGAACCTCGACCTGCGCGGCAGCCGGTTGATCAAGCCGGGCAAGTACCGGCACCAGCCGCGCGAGAAGCCGTCGCTCGACATCGGCGGCGCCACGATCGGCCGTGACCTCATCTGCGCACGTGGCGACAAGGAGTTCGTCGCGCATGGCGGCGTGCGCTGCCGTCGCGCGGTGATCGGCCGCATGGCGAACTTCAACGGCGCCGTACTCGGGTACAAGCTCGACAGCCACGCGTTGAACGCCATGGGCATGCAGGTGCAGGAGCTGATGCTCAACGTCGTGTCGCCGCCCAAGGGCCTGGTGACGCTGCGGCAGGCGCGTTGCACGTCGTTGGACGACAACGAGAACTTCTGGAACGCCACCGGTTTCATCGACCTCGACGACTTCCGCTACGACTCTCTCGCGTACCCGATCGACCTGCGCGACGACGACCAGGTGCAGCAGCGGTTGCGCTGGCTGAGGCAGGCGATGCGGCGCAGCTACCACCCGCGCCCGTACGACCAGTTCGCCGAGATGCTGACCGCGGCCGGCAACGAGGAGCACGCCTCGACCGTGCTGATCGAGAAGCAACGCCTGCGGTACCGCGCGGTCGCCGAGGGCATGCGGTTCTTCGGTCCGTTGGTGCTGGTGTGGAGCTTCCTGCAACGGTCGATGGTCGGCTACGGCTACCGCCCGGCGCGCGCTCTGGGGTGGCTGATCGCGGCGTGGGCGCTCGGCAGCATGTGGTTCCAGTTCAAGGGGCCGCTGGTCGAGATCAACGCCGACGACCACCTGCCGTGGAACGCGTGGCTCTACACGATCGACCTGGTGGTGCCGATCGTCGACTTCGGCAACAAGAACCGCTGGCAGACGCCGGGAGCGTCGCAGTGGATCGCGTCCGGGCTGATCGTGACGGGCTGGGTGCTGGCGACGACGGTGGCGGCCGGTCTGACCCGGATGCTCAAGCGGTAGAACTCCACCATCGGGGTATTTCGCCCGGTGATGAACGGTGGTGCGATCTTGTGGTGATCGCCGCCGAGTCGACCGAACTCTTCGTCGGGCCTCGGACCGCGCTGCTGCAGGTGGTGCGGCTGACCTCGCCCGCGGTGGCGGGAGCGGTGCACGCGCACGTGTCCGGGCCCGGCCTGCACTCGCCGCGGCACGGCGGATCGCTGGTGCCGGGGCCGTTCGGCTACGAGCTCGGCGTCGACGTCTCCTCGCATCCGCCGGGCGCCGTGGTGCCCGCTCAGGCCGTGATGCGGTCTGCGGCCGGCGAGGAGTCGTGCACGTTCTCGCTGGTCGTGGGCACGCCGGGGTGGACCGTGCACCTCATTGGGCACGTTGCGGGCGATGCGCCGTTCGTTGCGGTGCGGGCGCATCTGGACCTGGCGCTGACCGATCCCGCCTACCGGTTCGCCGTGACGTCGGTGGAGTTGTTGCAGCCGTACTGGGACACGTTCCCGCAGCACCGTTCGCTGCTGTTGCGGCTGATCTCCGAGGGACGGGTCGAGGTCGTCGGGTCCGAGTCCAATGTGGTCGGTGTGACGCCGTTGCTCTCGTCGCTGCCTTCCGGCGTGCCGCTGACGGCCTCTTCGCTCGGCGAGGCCGAGCGGTCGGTCTACTCGTCGTTCCTGGAACTGCGGTCCGGGGCTTCCGCTCCGCACGTGATGCTGCCGGTCGGTGGTGCTCGTGATGCGCCGAATCCGTGGGTTACCGCTGTTCATCACGACTGGAGCGCGCGCTACACGTGGCCGCGGATCGTCTGCTCGTTGCCGCGCGACTACTACGTGCGCGGCTCTGTGCCCGTGCCGCCTGGTTCGGTGGACGACTCGCCTGCTGCCGTGTTCGCCCGTCTGACTGGATTGGCCTTTCCGCACGCCGCGCTGGAGCGTGCCGCCCTCGCACACCCTCGCGAGGCCTTCGACCTGCGGTCCGAGGTCGTGTCGCGGTCACTGGCCGCGTTGACGTCCACTGTGGACTCTTCGGTGACCGTCTGGAACCCGTTGCCTTCTCCGTGCACCGACATCGTGTCCGTGCATCTGCCGACTGCTTCGAACGTCCACGTGGAGTGCGACGGTGTGGTCCTGCCCACGTTGGTCGACGGTGTGACCGTGACGTTCTTGGCGCGCGATGTGCCCGCACGCGGGTGTTGCACGTACGAGTTGGTCGAGGACGACGTCGACCACGGCTGGAAGCGCGGCTTCGGCACCGAGATCGCCTCCACTCACTACGTCCTGTCGTACGACCCGATCGCTTCTCTCGTCGCCGTGGATGGCCCTGCTCTGAAGGCACCGCGGCTGGTCGGGCCGATCAGCGTCTGGCACAGCGAGGTCGGCGAGAAGATGGTCGGGTCCACGACCTTCACGCTGTGGAACGACGTCGACCACCTCGGTCCGTCCCCGTTGTTCGCCGTGCTGGGCGTTCCCAGGACGGCGCCGGGGGGACCGCTCGGGCCTGATTCGCCTGCCGTGACCCCGGTGTTCGCGCGCTACTGGCTGCACGAGCCCGCGCCGTTGGGCGGGCTGGCCGCGAACGTCCAGCTGGAAGTGCTCAGTCCGACGCGGCTGCGGGTGGTGGCCGTGTCGGACGGACCGGCGTTCTCGGGCGTCGTCCGGCTCTCGTTGCCCGACGGCTGGTCGGCGTCGTGGGACTCACTGCCGGTATCGCTTCCTGCGGGCGGCTATCTCACGGCCGACGTGGACCTGGTGCCGTCGCTCGTTCCTGGCTGCCATCCGGTGCGCGCCACCCTGGAGGGCCTGCCGTTCGAGGTCTACGACATCGCGCTGCTGACGGTGCCCGAGTGGGACGCCGATGATCCCGTCGAGGTCCTGTGGGCGGCTTCCTCACCGTCGGTGGTGTCGGTGCGGCCAGGGGAATCGTCGACGTTCCGGGTGGTCATGGCCTCCGGCGCGCACGGCGACCTGCCGGTGCAGGCCCGACTGCTGTCGCCGCGTGACTCGTGGGACTTCGTCGGCCCGTTCTGCGTGGGCGGTCTGCTCCCCGCTCAGGGCCGGCTGCCACTCGACTTCGTCCTGGAAGCGCCGCCCTGGGCCACGCCGGGCACGTGGTCGGCCGTGGTCCGCGTGACCGCCGGTGAGCTGGTGCGGACCACTGCGCCCATCCGCCTCGAAGTGGCTGGTTAAGCTGCGTCATCGTGACTGATCTGGTGCTGGCACTGGACTTCGGCGGCACCAAGATCGCCGCCGCCCTGGTGGACCCCCACGGCACGGTGGTGCGCTCCTCGCGCGTGCCGACGCCGTCCGAGAACCCTTGGGACGCCGTCGTTTCGGTGATCTCGTCGGTCGTGCAGGACGCGGTCGTGGCCGGCGTGGGCATCGCCTCGGCGGGCCCGTTGGACGCGGTCGCCGGCACCGTCTCGCCGATCAACGTGCCGTCGTGGCAGGAGTTCCCGCTGCGGGAGTCGGTGGCGTCGCTGTTTCCCGGCGTTCCGGTGGAACTCGCGGGCGACGGCGTGTGCATGGCGCTGGGCGAGCACTGGCGCGGCGCCGGCCGGGGCAGCAGGTTCATGGTCGGCCTGGTCGTGTCGACCGGTGTCGGCGGCGGGCTGGTGCTGGACGGACGGCCGTTCGGCGGCCGCACCGGCAACGCGGGACACATCGGCCACATCGTCGTGGAGCCCGACGGCGAACTCTGCACGTGCGGCGGCCGCGGCTGCGTGGAGACCGTCGCGGGCGGCCCGCGCATGGTGGAGTGGGCGCGCCGCATCGGCTGGCGGGCACCGGACCACGCCGACGCCGCTCTGCTGGCCGCCGCCGCGTTGTCCGGCGAGGAGATCCCGCTGGAGGCGTTCGAACGCGCCGGTCGGGCCGTCGGGATGGCGATCGCCGGGGCGGCCGCGGTGTGCGACCTGGAGCTCGCGGTCATCGGGGGCGGGGTGGCGCAGGCCGGGGACCTGCTGTTCGAGCCGGTGCGGAAGACGTTGAAGACGCACGCCGGGCTGTCGTACCTGGCCGGGCTCGAGGTGCGGCAGGCGGAACTCGGCGGCGAGGCCGGGCTGGTGGGCGCGGCCGCGCTGGTCCGTCAGACCGCCTGACAGGTGCGCCGCAGCAGCGGCTTCACGCTGCCCGTCCGTCAGACCGCCTGACGGGTGTGCCGCAGCGGCGACTCCACGCGGCCCACCGCGACGCCCGCCGCGTCCAGGGCCGCACGAACCGTGCGAGCGATCTCCACCGCGCCCGGCGTGTCCCCGTGCACGCAGAGGGAATCGGCCTGGATCCGGACCGGGCGGCCGGAGACGCTGCGGACCCATCCCTCCGTCGCCAGTTGTACGCACCGGGCCGCGATCTCGGCCGGATCGCGCAGGACGGCTCCTGGTTCGCCGCGCGGCACCAACGTTCCGGACGCCGTGTAGGCGCGGTCCGCGAAGGCCTCGTGCCACACGCGCAGCCCGGCCACCGAGGCTCGCTTCAGCCAGACCGCGCCCGGTGGGCCGAGCACGGCGAGCGTCGGGTCGAAGAGGCGGACCGCGTCGACGACGGCGTCGGCCTGGGCCTCGTGCCGGACGAGGGTGTTGTAGAGCGCGCCGTGCGGCTTCACGTACGAGACGCGGGTGCCGGCGGCTCGGGCGAACGTTGCCAGAGCTCCTAGTTGGGCCAGGACCTCGTTAGTGAGCGTGTCCGGAGCCACGTCGATGAATCGGCGGCCGAAGCCCGCCAGGTCGCGATAGCCGACGTGCGCGCCTACCGCGACGCCTGCGGAGGCGGCGAGCGCGCAGGTCTCGCGCATCGTGTCGGCGTCGCCCGCGTGGTAGCCGCAGGCGATGTTCGCGCTGGTCACGATGTTCAGCAAGGCCTTGTCGTCGCCGAGGGTCCACTGGCCGTAGCCCTCGCCTAAGTCTGCGTTCAGGTCCATGGACGTCCCCCTAGGCGCGCTCGTTTTGTTGGATCGTGGGATTGTTGAACGATTCTACGATAGTGCAATGGAACGATCCTGCAAATAGACTGCTGAGGTGACCGAGACGTGGGTGTCGACGCTGGCTCAGAGCAAGGCCGACCTGGAGCGCGCGAGCACCGCGCAGAAGGTCGCCGACATGCTGCGCGAACGGGTGCTCGACGGTGAGCTGGAACCGGGCCTGCGCCTGAGCGAGGAAGCGATCGGCGGCGCGCTGGGCGTCAGCCGCAACACGCTCAGGGAGGCGTTCCGGCTGCTCACGCGCGACCGGATCCTGGTGCACGAGCACAGCCGCGGGGTCTTCGTCCGCCGGCCGACCGGCGACGACGTGCGCGACCTCTACGCCGCCCGCCGCGTGATCGAGTGCGGCGCCCTCCGCCGCTGGAACGACGTCAGCGAGAAGCAGCGGGAAGCCGTGCGAACGCCAGTCCGCCAGGCCGTGGCACGCGCGGAGAAGAACGACTTCAGCAAGACCGGCACCGCGAACATCCAGTTCCACCGCGGCATCGTCGGCCTCGCGGGCAGCATCCGCCTGAGCGACGAGTCCGACCGGCTCTTCGCCGAGCTCATGCTCGCGTTCCGCGTCGCGCACGAGGTGGAGGCCTTCCACCAGACCTACCTGCCGTGGAACCGCAAGATCGTCGAACTGCTGAACGGCGGCACGGTCGAGCAGGCGGTCCAGCAGCTCGACGAGTACTTCGACGCCGCCGAACAGGACCTCGTCAGCCGTCTGACGGCGGATTAGTCCAAAGAGAACGTTAAGCCGAAGGCAACGATTCCGATCACGAGGCTGACGGCACTCTTCATCAGGCCTAACATCCGCGCAACACCGCGTACACGGAGGGCCACCATGCCGTCGGATCACAAGACCGGCTTGCGCTGGAGCAACTGGAACCTGCTGCTGATACTTCCGCTGTTCATGCTCATCACGCCGTGGTTCAACCAGGACGAGCCCAGGATCTTGGGGCTGCCGTTCTTCTACTGGTACCAGTTCCTGTTCGTCCCGCTCGGCGTCCTGTGCGTCGGCCTCGTCTACGTCAAGACCAAGGACGAGCCCGTGGTCACCGGCAAGGCCGACAAGCTCGGCGTGGACGACCTGGACGAGGGAGCGAACTGATGCAGTGGACCGAGCTGATCGTTTTCAGCGTTCTCTTCCTGGTCGTCACGGTGATGGGCTTCCTGGCGGCGCGGTGGCAGAAGGGCGACACGCTCGAGCACCTCGACGAGTGGGGCCTGGGCGGCCGCAAGTTCGGCAGCTGGATCACGTGGTTCCTGGTCGGTGGTGACCTCTACACCGCGTACACGTTCGTCGCGGTGCCCGCGCTGATGTGGGGCTCGGGTGCCATCGGCTTCTACGCCCTGCCGTACACGATCATCCTGTACCCGCTGGTCTTCCTGCCGCTGGTGCGGATGTGGTCGGTCAGCCGCGTGCACGGCTACGTCACGCCGGCCGACTTCGTGAAGGGCCGCTACGGCTCGCACTGGCTGGCGCTGCTGATCGCGATCACCGGCATCGTCGCGACCATGCCCTACATCGCGTTGCAGCTCGTCGGCCTCGAAGCCGTGCTGCGCAGCATGGGCCTCAACGGCAGCGGCATCATGGGGCACCTGCCGCTGTTCATCGCGTTCCTGGTCCTCGCGCTCTACACCTACCAGTCGGGTCTGCGCGCGCCGGCGCTGATCGCGTTCGTCAAGGACATCCTGATCTACCTGGTGATCCTGGTGGCGATCATCTACCTGCCCTCGAAGTTCGGCGGCTGGGGCGAGATCTTCAACGACGCGCAGGCCAAGTTCGACGCCACGCCGAGCAAGGCCGACGGCATCCTGCTGACCGGCACCAACCAGCTGCAGTACGCCACGCTGGCACTGGGCAGCGCGCTCGCGCTGTTCCTCTACCCGCACTCGCTGACCGGCATCCTCGCGAGCCGCGGCCGCAACGTCATCAAGCGCAACATGGTCGCGCTTCCGGCGTACTCGCTGCTGCTGGGTCTGCTGGCGCTGCTGGGCTTCGTCGCGATCAGCTCGGGCACCAAGCCGCTCGTCAACCAGGCGACCGGCCGTGCCGACAACAACACGATCATCCCCGAGCTCTTCGGCGCGAACTTCCCGTCGTGGTTCGCGGGCATCGCGTTCGCGGCCATCGGCATCGGCGCGCTGGTGCCGGCGGCGATCATGTCGATCGCGGCGGCGAACCTGTGGACGCGCAACATCTACAAGGAGTACGTCAAGAAGAACGCCACCCCGGCGGAGGAGGCCAAGCAGGCCAAGCTCGCCAGCCTCGTCGTGAAGTTCGGCGCCGTGTTGTTCATCGTGCTCATCGACCCGCAGTACTCCATCGACCTGCAGCTCATGGGCGGTGTGATGATCCTGCAGACGCTGCCGGCGGTCGCGATCGCGCTGTACACGCGCTGGTTCCACGTCCACGCCCTGGTCGCCGGTTGGATCGCGGGCATGGGCTACGGCATGTGGCTGCTCTACAACATCGGCAACCCCGCGACCGGCAAGAAGCACTTCGCCAGTTCGGCGCTGCCGCTGGGCGACATCTCGTTCTTCGGCTGGCACCCGTTCAGCGGTTCGACGACGCAGATCTACGCGGGCATCGTCGCGCTGTTCGTCAACCTCCTGGTCGCGGTGGTGATCACGCTGATCGCCAAGAAGGCCAAGTGGTTCAACGGCACGGACCAGACCGATCCGTCCGACTACCACGTCGACGAGGACAACCCTCGGGTCAAGCCCGTCGCTGCCCACTGAGACGAAGTCCGCAACACTATGGGCCACCTGTCGGTTACGGCGGGTGGCCCTTTGCGTTGAGGATCGATCACGTGAAAACCATCGCCGGACTGGTCGGTCTGACCGCACTCGCCCTCACCCTGAGTCCTGCCGTCGCCCACGCGCAGGACGCGAACTGCTACGACACCACCGTTCCGCTGACCGTCGAGGAGCAACGGCTCGACGACACGCTCGTCACCGGTGGCCCCGCCGTCGGCCCCGAACTCGTGAAGCTGGCCGGGTTCGACGGCCGCGTCACGGACTTCACCGCCAAGCTCTGCCGCCAGATCGCGCCGAAGCAGGCTCAGCAGTTCGTGCAACGCGAGGGCAACGCGCTGTGGAAGGCCGCCGTCGCCCGCGCGCAGAGCACAAAACCCGTGACACACGACGCTTACGACGACCGTCCGCTCTACTGGGCACGGCTGCAGCTCAGCTCCGCGCTGCGCCAGTGGACGCCGCGGTTCGCCATGGCGCCCAACGACCGCGCGAAGCTCATCCAGCAGTTCGACTGGGCGTCACGGGGTTTGAGCGACGCGGCGTTCCCCGCCAGGCCCGGCGTGCGCAAGATCGCGGTGACCGGCTTCGACCCGTTCCAGCTCACCGGCGCGAACGTGCGGCGGGCGAACCCCGCGGGCGCGGCGGCGTTGCAGCTCGACGGCCGTGAGATCTCCACGCCCAGTGGCAAGGTCGTGCTGCAGGCCGCGGTGCTTCCGGTGCTGTGGGGTGGTTTCGACGAGGGCGTCGTCGAGCAGTTCTACGGATCGGCCCTGCAGCAGAAGCCCGACGCGTTCGTGACGATCAGCCAGGGCAGGCCGGGCCGCTTCGACGTCGAGCGGTGGGCGGCGCGCTGGCGTGGTGGCTTCGCGGACAACAACAACGTCGGTTCGTTCGGCAGCGTCCCGAACGCGGCGGGCTGGCCGCAGCCGGCCAACGAGTTCATCGAGACCTCGCTGCCGTTCCAGAAGATGATCGACGCGGGCACCGGCCCGTTCACCGTGAACTTCAACCGGGCGTTCTGCGAGTGGGTCGTCGTCGGTTCGCAGCAGTCGTGCCGCACGGACGAGCCGACGCCGGGCAGGGTCGCGGCGTCCGGTGGCGGCGGTGACTACCTCTCCAACGAGAGCATGTATCGGGCCAACCGGCTGCGAATCGGTTACGGAGCAACGAATGTCCTCGGCGGACACCTGCACACGCCGGTGCTCGGGCAGCCGGCCGACCCGGCCGCGCTGACCGATTCCGCCTTCGAAAAGCAGCGTCGGGACATCGCCGATCAGGTCAAGGCCCTAGTCTCTGTGGTGTGACTCGTGTGCGGCTGGCGGTGGCAATTGTCCTGAGCGCGTTGACGCTGTCCGCGTGCGCGATTCAGGTGGGAGGGCAAGCGGTCCCTGGACCGTTGCCGTCCACGGCCTCCGCCTCCGCGCCCACCCTGCCCAAGGCGGGGCAGTGCATGAACGCCTACGAGCTGAAGGTGCTGCAGTGCACCGAATCGCACGAGGCCGAGGTCATGAGCGTCGGTGAGCTCACCGGCCTGCCGTCGACCTACCCGGACACGCAGGCGCTGCGCAAGGCCGCGCTCCCGCCGTGCCGCCAGACGCTCAGCGAGTACCTGGGCGGCGGCGACTCGGACTCGACGCGCCTGCGGGTCTGGGCGTTCTGGCCGAACGAGCAGGGCTGGAAGGACGGCCAGCGCTGGCGGCTGTGCACCGTCGTGGAGATCAGCCCCGACGAGAAGCCGCTGGCGCGCAAGGGTTCCGTGAAGGACACGCTGAAGACGAACGGCTTCAGCACCTTCCAGACCTGCACCCAGGGTTCGCCGTCGAAGGACCAGGAGGTCAAGGTCGTCGCCTGCAACACCCCGCACCTGGCGGAGGCAGTGCCCGCCGGTGTCGTGTCGCTCGGCAAGTCGACCGACCCCGCTCCGTCCAAGGAGCAGATGAACACGCTGGCGAACGACAAGTGCACCAAGGCCGTGCACGACTACCTGGGCTCGACCAAGCGCACCGACGTGTTCCCCGCGTGGCGGAACCCCGGCTCGCAGGCCTGGTCAGAGGGTTGGACCAACGCCGTCTGCTACGCGGAGGCCACCAAGGCCTTCAGCGGCACTCTCCTCGGCATCCGGGACAACCCGCTCCCGAACTGACCCGGCGACCACGACCATCAGCACGGCGGCCAGGGACAGCACCAGCATCGCGATTCCTGCGATCCCCACGGCACACCTCCCTACCGTCCAGTGACGATCTTTGTGACCGCCATCACACACTTAGGACGTTCCCGGTAGGGGCGAGGTTCATTCCCGGGGCAAGACTTTTTCTGGGTGCGCGAAGAAGTCCCCAGGCTTGTCCACAGCTATCCACAACATGTGCACAAACCCGTCCACACCTGTGGACAACTTCGTCTCATGTGGACGATGAGCTGGGCGGATTCAGAGAAAATTGCTGCACAGGACCACGCCGGCAATCACGCCGATCGCTAAACCGATGCCGAACACGAGGACGTAGCGCCACCGCGACGGACGGACCGGCGGGGCGGGCGGCACCGGGTAGTAGCGCACGATGCCCGTGGTCGGGCCGACCTCCACATCGCGCTGGGAGCCGTCGAAGTTGAGGCCGCCGAGGAAGTCGTCTTGCGTCACACGATCAGTAGTACCTCAAAAAGATGACCCAGCGGTCGCCGTTGACCGCTGGGTCATCACAAACACCTCGAACTGACTAGCCGAGGCGCTGCTTCAGGTTCGCCAGCTCGTCGCGGAGCGTGGTCGGGACCTTCTCGCCGATCTTCTCGAACCACTCCTCGACCAGCGGGATCTCGGCGCGCCACTCGTCGGCGTTGAACTCGAGCGAGGCCTCGATGTCCTCACGCGACGCCTCCAGACCCTCGAGGTCCAGGTCGTCGGCGGTCGGCACGTAGCCGATCGGGGTCTCCTGCGCGGCGGCCTTGCCCTCGATGCGCTCGATGGCCCACTTCAGCACGCGCGAGTTCTCGCCGAATCCGGGCCACAGGAAGCGCTTGTCGTCGCCCCGACGGAACCAGTTGACGTAGAAGATCTTCGGGAGCTTGTCGGCGTCGGCGCGCTTGCCGAGGTCGACCCAGTGCTGGAAGTAGTCGCCGGCGTTGTAGCCGATGAACGGCAGCATCGCCATCGGGTCGCGACGCACGACACCGGTCTTGCCGACCGCGGCGGCCGTGGTCTCCGACGACAGCGTGGCGCCCATGTAGGTGCCGTGCTGCCAGTCGCGCGACTCGGTAACCAGCGGGATCGTCGTGGCGCGGCGGCCACCGAAGAAGATCGCCGAGATCGGGACGCCGTTCGGGTCCTCCCACTCCGGCGCCTTGATGTCGCACTGCTCGATCGGCGTGCAGTAGCGCGAGTTCGGGTGCGCGGCCAGCTCGTCGCCGTCCGGCGTCCAGTCCTGGTGCTTCCACGAGGTCAGGTGGGCAGGCGCCTCGCCGATGCCCTCCCACCAGATGTCGCCGTCGTCGGTCAGCGCGACGTTCGTGAACAGCGAGTTGCCCTTGGCGATGGTGCGCATCGCGTTCGGGTTGGTGTGGTAGTCCGTGCCGGGCGCGACGCCGAAGAAGCCGTTCTCCGGGTTCACCGCGTACAGGCGGCCGTCCTCACCGAAACGCATCCAGGCGATGTCGTCGCCGAGCGTCTCGACCTTCCAGCCGGGGATGGTCGGCTCGAGCATGGCGAGGTTCGTCTTGCCGCAGGCCGACGGGAACGCGGCGGCGATGTAGTACGCCTTGTTCTCCGGCGAGGTGAGCTTGAGGATCAGCATGTGCTCGGCGAGCCAGCCCTCGTCGCGCGCCATGGCGGACGCGATGCGCAGCGAGAAGCACTTCTTGCCCAGCAGGGCGTTGCCGCCGTAGCCGGAGCCGAAGCTCCAGATCTCGCGGGTCTCCGGGAAGTGCGAGATGTACTTGGTCGTGTTGCACGGCCACTGCACGTCTTCCTGGCCGGGCTCCAGCGGAGCGCCGAGCGAGTGCAGCGCGGGCACGTACGGGGCGTCCTCACCGAACAGGTTCAGCGCCTTGGTGCCCATGCGGGTCATGATGTGCATGGAGACGACGACGTACTCCGAGTCGGTGATCTCGACACCGAGCATCGGCTTCTCCGCGTCCAGCGGGCCCATGCAGAACGGGATGACGTACATCGTGCGGCCACGCATGCAGCCCCGGTAGAGCTCGGTCATGATGGCCTTCATCTCGGAAGGGTCCATCCAGTTGTTCGTCGCGCCCGAGTCCTCCTCGCGCACCGAACAGATGTAGGTCCGCTCCTCCACGCGAGCGACGTCACTGGGGTCCGAGGCAGCCCAGAACGAGTTGGGCTTCTTCTTGAGCGGCACGAACGTGCCGGCGTCGACGAGCTTCTTCGTGAGACGGTCCCATTCGCCCTGAGACCCGTCAGCCCAAACAACCTCGTCGGGGCAGGTCAGCTCAGCGACTTCCTGAACCCATGCGAGCAGACGCGCGTGGTTGGTAGGTGCGTGTTCGAGACCGGGAATGGTCACTGCCGTCATCTCGTCTCGTCTCCTGACTGAACGCCTCGGCAACCCGAGCACGTGGTGGTCCGGTGCAGGACTTCGTCGTCCTCGGGAATAGCTCCAGACGCCCGGTGGAGCCGGGCGTACGTGGAAGGGGATGGACCGAGGTTAGCCCGGTGAATGGCAGGTAAAGCACCCCCAGCCTGTCGCTTCCCTCACAAAACCGATTCTGGAATCGATTCAGCACTCGGACGGCGTTAAGGCCGGCTTGAGGTGGGAAAAACACAAGAGACCCCGGTGCGGTTCTCACCACACCGGGGCCTGTGACCTGCGCTTCAGTTACGGGGTCAGTTCGGGCTGATCCACTGCCCCGTTGTGGAATCGATTCGGACGACGCCGTCGAACCGTTCTTCCTCCAGCCAGTCGTCCGAGTCGTCCAAAATGCCGCTCTTCGAGTCGGTCACGTACCGGCCGTCGGACTCGATGTGCCCGTGCTCGACCTCGACCCAGTCGTCGCCGCGGTGCTCGGACATCGTGACCTCGCCGGATCGTGTGATCTCGGTCGCCACGTCGGCCTTGCCGTCGCCGTTCGCGTCGGTGAACAGCCACGTGTCACCGTCGTCGTCCCGCACGATCGCGGTGTCGGCCTTGCCGTCTCCGTCGGTGTCCTCGGTGGCCTGCCCGACGTTTCGTTCGCCGTCGTCTGTCTGCACGACAATCGCCTGCTTGGGCGACGAATTCGTCTTTTCCTGATGAGGGTCGTTCGGGCCTACCGCAACCCACTCGCCGGAATTCTCCTCGAACCGGGCCTGGCTCAGGAGATTGCCGTCCTTGTCGAACGTGCTCATCAGATCGGCGTCACCGTCGCCGTTCGTGTCGGTGAACGCGAGATGACCACCGTCATCCGTCTCGACGACGGCGGAGTCGTTCACGCCGTCCTGGTCGAGGTCGAAGGTGACGTCGGCGGTGTACTCCTCATCCTCGACGGTGACCTTCAACTCGGCGTCGGCCGCACCGTTCTCGTCGATGTACACCGGGACACACCTCCTACTTGCTCATGTACCGGTATGACCCACGTTATGCCGGTTTGGTTCCGTCGCCAACCTTGCGGCGGGTGTGCCCGTCGATCTCGCTCTGGTCGATGGCCGCGTTGAGGGCGGCGCGAAAATCCAGGATCTCGGCGCCGACGAGCGTGAAGGCCGGGCCGTCGGGGCCGGCGATCTCCACCCCACCGGCGCTCATGCTGACCTCGCACACCGCCCGGTTCGCGTAGCTGTCGCTGCAGTGGAGGAGCCCCTCGCGTTGACGCCCATGGTCAACGTCATCTTCGCATCAGGCAGCCTGTATTAGACTTAACTTTAGAGCTACTTGAGGCTAAAGTCGCTCGCCTAAGCGAATGATTGGAAGGCAACCAAGTGGGTCAAGCCCGACAGACCGTGGAGCGCCTCCAACTGGGGCTCACGCTTCAGCGCCTCCGTCTGGCTGCCGGGAAGTCCCAGCAGGAAGCGGCGGACGAGATCGGCCGAAGTGCGGGCCGGTTGAGCCAGGTCGAGAACGGGAAGGGCGCGCTGGGTTCGGAGGAGCTGACCCGGCTGCTCGACTTCTACGAGGTGTCGTCTGCAGAGCGTGACTCGGTGCTTGCGCTGGGCAAGGCGAGCAGGCGCCGACAGCCACGTCTCGGCTACCTCGACACGTTGCCCGACTCGTACGTCCGCTTCATGGACCTGCTCGCGGCAGCAAGGGGCATCGGCTGGTACGAGTGCGGTGTGATTCCCGGCCTCGTTCAGTCGCGGAGATACGTCGAGGGCCTCATCCGCGCGGGCAGTTCTGTCCAGACCGAGGAAGAGACATCGGGACGCATAGCCTTCCGCCTCGACCTTCAGAAGCAGGTGCTCTCCGGCGGAAGAGCCCAGCGCATCGACATCATCTTCACCGAAGACAGCCTTCTACACGTGGTGGGTGACCAGTCGGTGATGCGCGAACAGGTGCTCCATCTCCTGCAGTTGGAGGAGCAACACCCAACCCTGAACATTCGCGTCGTCGGTCTGGCCACGCCTGGCAACCCAGGGCTCGGCGGCGGGATGGTGACGTTGGACTTCGACACGACACAACCGATCACGTTCACATCTACTTTGTACGGCACACCTACCTACTATGATCAGCCGTCCGACACGGCCCGAATGCAACAGATGTTCGAGCAGATCACAGATCTCGCATGGAGCCCGCAGGACAGCCGGGTAGCATTGATCAACTTTCTCTCCAGGAGCCTCTAGTGCGCTGACCAGCATCGATCCCCCCGACGGAACGTTTTCCGAACCTGACTCACTCAATCGGGTAATTCTTCGAACAATTCGCTCTAATCGCGGACACCTCGGCCACTCGGCACAGATCGACTGACTTACCAGCGGAACCAGCCCATGCGCTGGTTTATCGACCATGCCCAACATCAGCAAGGAGCAACTAGGTGAGCCCCTGGCGAAAAGCCCACCACGGTCCAGACGACCCAGACGATGCTGACGATGGCGTCGAGGTCAGGCACACCGACGAAGATGTCTGGGTACGTGACCCCAAAGATCCGAACGGACGGCGCGTCAAGTTTTCGCGCGTTGCTTGGAAATTCTTCCTACGCGCGATCGCGGACGGACCTGATCCGGCCCAGTAGCTCCTCCGCCTTCGAGCGGCCCTGCTCCACCTCCGCGAGCTGACGGGTCACGGCCTGCAGTTCGCGCCCCCGTTCGCCGGCCTCCATCCGCAACGCCCTGTCGACCTCGCGCAGCTCCGCCTCGATGGCCTCGATGCGCTTGGCCAGCGCCTCGTCCAGGGCCAAGGACAGAGCCTGTTCGGCCTCGATCAGCTGTTCGGCGGCCAGTTGGTCCACTGTGGAGCGCGCGTCGGCGATGGCGTCGGAGAGCCACTGCTTGACGTGCTGCTTTTCCGCCGTGTGGGTGCGGGTGCGGGCCATCCACCAGCCCGCGCCGAGGCCCAGGGCGATGGTGACCGGCAGGACGATCGGGTTCAGCACGGCGATGCCGAGGCCCGCGAGTGGCATCACGGCCAGCTTGCCGGCGCCCAGGCCGCCGGAGACGCCCATGAAGACCAGCAGCTTGTCCTCGGCTGTGGGTGGGCGCTTCTCCTTGGGGCGCAACACGACCGGTGGGCGCTCGCCGCGCGCGAACTGGCCGCGGATCAGGGTCAGTTCCTCGGTGTTGAACAGGGTCGCCAGCACTGCGTCGGTGACCTGGGCGAGGCGTACCGAGAGTGCCGTGGAGATGCGGCCGGACACGACCTGCAACGCCGTGTCGACCTGTTGCGGCAGGGACGCGAGGGCGGTGCGGTCGGCGGCGTCGATGGCCTGGCGGTACCAGGTCTGCAGGTCGCGCATCTGGCGTGAGATCTCGTGGGAGTTCTCGATCCTGGCGCGCTGCACTTCGCCGCGCAGCCTCACCTGCCAGCCTCGGGTGGAGGAACGGCGTTCGGTCTGCAGTTCTTCGCGGCGGGCGCGCAGGACGACGGCCTCGTCCTCGCCCACGGACAGGGCGCGCTTCTCGTGTTCGAGGCGGATTTCCAGCTCTGCCAGCACGGTCGACAGCGCGCGCAGGGCGTTGGCCTCGGCCAGCATTCCGGCGCGGCCCGTGACGAGTTCCTGCAGGGCTGTCTGCAGGGCGGAGATGCCGGAACGTTCGCGGAGCATGGCGGCCGCGTCCGGGTTCGGGGCCTGGGCCGCCATGCCGAACATGCGCGACGACACCGGGTGGAAGGTGGCGTCGGCGAAACGCGGGGCGTGCTCGGCGAGCAGGGCCTGGTTGGCGTCGAGGACCTGGCGCCAGCCGCGGTACTGGTCGGTCTTGGTCAGGGCGAAGACGACGGTCTCGACGCGGTCGCCGACGCGTTTGAGGAAGTCGAGCTCGCCGCGGGTGAACGGCGACGAGGCGTCGACGACGAAGACCAGGGCGGTGGCCGAGGTGACCGCTTCCAGGGCCAGTTCGCCGTGCACCGACTCCAGGCCGCCGACGCCGGGAGTGTCCACAACGGACATCCGTTCCAGCAACGGGATCGGGGCGTCCACCTCGACGTAGCGCGGGGGCAGTTCGCCCTCGGGCAGGTCGTGGGCGGCGGAGACCCAGTTGATCAGCGCGGGCAGCGGGAAGCTGACCGGCGCGAGCAGGCCGGGGTAGCAGGCGCGGGCCGCCCAGGTCGGGCCGTGCTGGAAGACGAGGTAGGTCGAGGTGGCCACGTCGGCGTCGACCGGCGAGAGACCTGGGGCCGACAGCAGGGCGTTGACCAGCGACGACTTGCCGCGGTTCGTCTCGCCGACGATCACGACGGACGACACCTCCGGCACCGCGCGGCGAGCCACCCAGTCGGCCATCGACGGGTCGAGCTCGCGCACGACGGACACCAGCCGTTCGCGGGTCTGCCGGACGGTCTGCGAGAGGTTGCTCATCGGGCCGTGTAGACCGTCACGACGGGAGCCCGCAGGACACGGCCGCGGTCGCAGAAGCCGGGCACCTCGGTCTCGGCGACCAGGCCCTGCAACGACAGGTCGTCCGTCGGCATGGTGCCGCCGGCCTCGTGCTGCGACGGGTCGAAGCGCTCACCGTCCGCCCGCACCGCCACGACCCCTATGGACGAGAGGCCTTCCTCGATCCGTTGGACCACGCCCGCACTGGCGCGGTCCAGCGCGTACATGCACAGCTGGACCAGCGCGCGGCGCTCGGCCAGCGCCTGGTCGAGCAGCTCGTCGGCAATGGTCTCCACACCGTGATCCGACGCCAGATCGGCGGGTTCGGTTCCGTTCACGCTCATCGGTGCCCCCCAGCACGTAGTTGCTGCCAGATGAGGAAATACGCCCTGTGGACGACGTGCGCCACTCGAGCCTGCGCCGGAGTCGCGCCGAACGAGGCGAACGAACGCCACCACCCGGCCCGTTCCAGCGCGAACGCGGCCAGCTCGGAGCCGGGCCGACCGGCCATGCCCAGCCGGGCCGCGATGTCCGGGGTGCTGCCGACGCGCAGCACTTCCTCCGTCAGGTCGGGGGCCAGCGTGACCGCGCCGGACGAGACCAGCGTCAACGCCTCCAGCAGCCGCAGTTGATGCGCCTCGGGACGGGCCAGCAGGACCTCGATCGCGTCGTGCACGCGCTGCCGTTCGCCCGCGTCACCCGCGGCCAGCGACGTGACGGAGGCCAGCGCGGCGGCGGCCTTGATGCCGTCGGCCCGTGCCCGGAAGACCGCGTCCAACCGGCCTCGGACGGCCGCGAACCCCGACGCGTCGAACAGCACCCGCCGGAGTGCTCCGGCGGTGAGCGCGGGTTCGGCGTCCAGAGCTCGGAGCGCCTGGCCGATGCCGTAGAGGTCGAGCTTCTCCAGCAACCGGGACCGCACGCCGGCCGCGACGTCGCAGTCCCACGACGTGAAGAGGTCACCGGACATCAGCATCATCGTGCGGGTGTCCGCGTCCAGGGCCGCCAACGCCCGCAACGCCTCCGCGTCCGCCGAGGTGAACTCCCCGGTCTCCGCGGACTCGGCGAGCAGGCTGATCACCGGCAGCACGTCCGCGACCCGCGGCTTGAGCAGGTCGGCCTGCTTCGACGCGAGAATCTGCGCGGCCCGCCAGACGTCGCCCTCCGAGCCCTCGACGGTCTCCGGTGCCACGTTGTCGACCTTGTTCAGCGCGGCGATGGCGTTGACCGGCCCGGCCTCACGGGACGCGGTCGCGGCGGTGAAGGCGGCCAACGTCGAATGATCATCCGCACGCACGCCCTGCGTCACGACGTAGAGAACGGCCTCGGCACCCGCGACCGCGTTGCGCGACACGGGATCCAACAGTTCCTCGGTGCGTGCGACCGAGGCCGCGTCCAGCGAACCGAGCCCTGGCGTGTCGATGACGGTGAAGTCGCGCAGCACGGCATTCGTCAGGTACGCCTCGATGTGCGAGATGCCTTCCACGCCAAGAGAAGCGGGGATCATGCCGTTCGCGTCGAACGGCAGCACCTGCCGTCTGCCGTCTCGCAGCACGACTTCGATGCGGTCGACCGTGCCGTACTGGTAGCGCGTGACGAGCCGGGTGCACTCGCCGATGTCGGTGGGCGCGACCCGGCGTCCGATCAACGCGTTCACCAGAGTCGACTTGCCGGACTTGATCCGGCCGGCGACCGCGACCTGCAACGGCGCGTGCAGGCGGCGCAGCACTTCCTGGAATCCGGCGGCGGTCTGCGGGGAGACCTGTGGTTGCAGGGCAACGCACAGGTTGGCCACCGCCGCACACAGCGGTCCGGCCAGTTGTTGTCCCTGCAACGCCGTCACAGGCACTGATCGTGCCACGGTTTGTGCGCGTGCGTGCGCGGGTAGCCACAGCGCATGGCTGACAGCTACGTGACGTTCCTAGTGCTGGGGATCGTCCTGGTCGCGGTGGACGGCCAGCTGATCTACCACAGCGGCAAGGCATATCTGAGGCGCGCCGCGTACGACGACGAGCAGGCCAGCGGCATGATGAAGCTGACGGCCGTGCTGTTCCACCTCGTCGTGCTCGGCCTGTTGGCGATCGTGTCGATCATCGATTTCGACACCGACAACGCGGTGAAGCACGTGGTCTTGAAGCTGGGCATCGTGCTGTTGCTGCTGGCAGCCGCTCATGGCGCGACGATGGCGATCCTGGCCAGGATTCGGGATCGCCAGATGCAGCAGCAGCTCGCGGACCAGATGGCGGAGGAACACCGCATCTACGAAGAGCGGCAAGAAGAGCGACAGGCACACGTAGGCGAACCGCGGCCCGCGCCCAAGATCGAGTCGCCTTACTCACCCACGTAGTGGGCTCGCACGGCGTTCAGCGCCTCCCCCTCGCTGGCGCCGAGTGACCGAGCGACGGCGACGAACTCCGCCGCAGCGGCGGAGAGCGGGTCCGGTGCATGCGAAGGCAGGGCAGCCACCACGGTGCCCTGCCTTCGTCCTGTCGTGAGCACGCCTTCGGTCTCCAGCTCCCGGTAGGCCCGCGCGACGGTGCCGGCGGCGAGTCCGAGGTCCGCGGCGAGCTGGCGGATCGTCGGCAGCCGAGATCCGACCGGCAGCACACCACCGCCGATCAACCTCACCAACTGGTCGCGCACCTGACGCCAGGGCGCGACGCCGTTCTCGACGTCGACCACGATCCGGGGAGCAGTCACAGCGCCGTCTTCGCCGGCATCGGCTTCGTGTTGGCGAGCGCGATCCACGCGAGGATGCCGACGAACCCCACCACACCGTGAACCAGCACACCCGCCACGCCGGCACCCAGCCCGGCAGAGACGTGCACGCTGCGGGTGCGCAGAGCCAGGTCGACGATCTCGTCACCGACCGCCGGCCGTGCCACGGCGGCCCAGACGATCACCACGACCACGAGCACGGACAGCGCGAGCCAGCCGAGCCGCGCCCATTCTCCCCAGATGACGAGCGGGACCGCCATGACGAGGATGACCACCGGATAGGAGATCAGCACGCCTTTGGCGGCTATGTCGGACAACCCGCGCGGGGCGAGCGACGCCACCCGGCGCCCCTCCCGCGGCACCCGCAGGGCCAGCAGTTCGGCCAGCAACGTGCCCGCGAGCACGACGACGAGGAACTGCGTCGTCGAGTCGTCACGGTTCATGGGAACGAACCCGATCGTCACGTAGAGCCACGGGTAGAGCAGCCGGCGCCGCTTGAGGTAGCGGATGGCGTCCTCGACCTGCGCGTCGGAGGGGTCCTGCACCTGCCACTTCCGCAGCAGCCGCCTGCCCGTCGACGCCGTCGGCCACAGCATGATCAGCAGGAAGAGGCCGACCGCGGCCAGCACCACGAGCTGGATCCAGAAATCCCTGTCGAACACGGCCACCCCCGAAGTTTGTATCAACCCCTCGACACAATAACTCACACTGAAGTCGTACGCAGCGTCAACCCGTGGCGCGACGCGCGGAAGTTCGGCCCGCACCTAACCTTGTCCAGTGCGGCGGTTCAGTCTGTGGATGAAGGCTCATCCGGCGTTCGGGGACTCCCTGATCGCCGGAATTCTGCTGCTCTTCGACATGGGCTTCGCGGTCACAGCGGTCGACAACGGGGTGTCGTTCTCGGCCTACCTCGCGGTGACGCTGCTGATGCTCGGGCCGCTGCCGTTCCGGCGCTACCACCCGCTGGGCACCAGCTACCTGATCCTCGCGGGCGGGTTCCTGCAGCTCTTCACGCACGGTGGCATCAACGGCCTGCCGGTGCGGATGTCCGACTTCGCGCTGGCCATCGCGCTGTACACGCTCGTCGCGAGCACGAACCGCAAGACGGCGTTGATCTACCTGGGCTGGCTGCTCGCGGGCACGCTGCTCTGGGGGATCTTCCAGGTCGGCGAGATCCAGGCCGTGTTCCTCGTGTTCCTGGTCTTCGTGATCTTCGGCTTCAGCTGGGCGATGGGCGAGTTCATCGGCGCCCGCCGCGCCTACCAGCGTGAGATGGAGCAACGACTGGTGCTTCTCGAGACCGAACGCGACCAGCAGGCCAAGATCGCGGTGGGCGAGGAACGTTCCCGGATCGCCCGCGAACTGCACGACGTCGTCGCCCACGCGGTGAGCGTGATGATCGTCCACGCCGACGGCGCCGCCTACACGATCAGGTCCCAGCCGGAGGTGGCGGAGAACGCGGTCCGCACGATCGCCGACACCGGCCGCCAGGCGTTGACCGAGATGCGCCGCCTGCTGGGCGTTCTGCGCAGCGACGACGCCGAGACGCAGTGGGCTCCCCAGCCGGACGCGCGTGGTGTGGTCGAACTGGCCGAGAACACCCGCGCCGCCGGAGTCCCCGTGCGGTTGGAGATCACCGGCGACGTGGACGACCTCCCCGTCGGCGTGGGACTGAGCGTCTACCGGATCGTGCAGGAAGCTCTGACGAACACCATCAAGCACGCGGGAGCCGGCACCACCGCCACGGTGCGGCTGGGCCGCCTGCCGGAGGAACTGCGGCTGGAGGTGACCGACAACGGCTTCGGCACCCCCCACGACGTGGTCAAGGTCTCCGGCGGCAACGGCCTGATCGGCATGAGGGAGAGGGCGGCGGTGCTCGGCGGCGAGTTCGAGGCAGGCCCCAACCCCGGCGGAGGCTGGCGCGTCCGCGCAACATTCCCGCTAGCCGCATAGGGTGATCGAGTGATTCGGGTGCTGCTCGTAGACGACCAGGAACTCATGCGGATGGGCTTTCGCATGGTGCTGGGCGCGCAGGAAGACATCGACGTGATCGGCGAGGCTGCCGACGGCCTCGACGCCGTGCAGATGGCCGACAAGCTCCGGCCCGACGTCGTCCTGATGGACGTCCGCATGCCCGTACTGGACGGTGTGGAGGCGACCAAGCGCATCACCGAGGCCGAGACGGCGAAGGTGCTGGTCATGACCACCTTCGACATGGACGAGTACGCACTGTCGGCGTTGCGCAACGGGGCCAGCGGTTTCCTGCTGAAGGACACCCCGCCGTCCGACCTGGTGTCGGCGCTGCGTGCGGTGGCCTCCGGCGACGCGGTGGTCTCGCCGTCGGTGACCAAGCGGCTGCTGGGCCGGTTCCTCGGCGACGGCGGCGGTGAGCTCCGGGACGCCTCGGTGCTCGACGTGCTGACCGAACGCGAGCGCGAGGTGCTCGTGCTGATCGCGAAGGGCCTGTCGAACACCGAGCTCGCCCGCAAGCTCTTCCTGTCAGAGGCGACGGTGAAGACGCACGTCGGCCGGATCCTCGCGAAGCTGGAGCTGCGAGACCGGGTGCAGGCCGTGGTGCTGGCCTACGAGACCGGTCTCGTCCGCCCCGGCGACGCCTAGCGGTACTTCTCGGGGTCGGCTTCCACCGTCTGACCCGCCATCCGCGGCTTCACGACGTCGTCCCACCAGTGGCCCCAGTCGGGCTGCGAGCCGTCGAGGTCCGTGAACCCGTACTCGCGCTTGAGCTTCCACGACGACAGGCACTGCCCGGAGAACCGCTTGCGGTCCTTGTCCGCCGCGAGGTGCGCGATGCCGCGACCGAGGTAGTGCGGCGTCTCGGACAACGCGTAGTCCGGCACCCTCTCGATCGCGTCGCGCCAGTTCTCCTCGGTGACGCCGAACGTCTCCAGCATCTGCTCGGAGCGCAGGAACCCCGGTGTGGCCGCCAGCGCGGTCACGTTCGGGACGTCCTTGAGGTCCTTCGCCAGTACCTCGCCGAACCGGCGCACCGAGTTCTTCACCGCGTCGTAGGTGAGGTTCACGAAGTACGCCTCGCCGTCCTCGCCGTCGGTCACCTCGACCACGAGGCCGTCGTCGGACCTGATCAGGATCGGCATGAGCTTGTGCAGCGCCACGAGGTGCGTCTCGATGCCGTTGCGCCACATGTGCAGCTGCCGGTCGAGGTCGTGCTCCCAGAACTTGCCCCACTCGACGAGGCTCTCGCCGCCCCAGGCGTTGTCCACGAAGATGTCGAGCTTGTCGATGCGTGCCGCGAGAGCGTCCACATCGGACGGATTCGTCAGGTCGCACCGGACCGCGATCCCCTTGCCGCCGGCGGCGTCCACGAGATCGGCGGTGTCCTCGATCGTCTCCGACCTGCCGACCTCGGACTGCTGCGTGCGGGTGGTCCGGCCGGCGACGAACACGGTCGCCCCTGCCGCCCCGAGCTCCACGGCGATCGCCCGCCCCGCACCGCGGGTGGCGCCGGTGACGACCGCGACCTTCCCGCTCAGATCGGGATCACTTCTTGCTGACACGGCGAGTTCCCCTTCCCTCGTGCCACGAGAGGACGACCATCTCGTCGCCCTCGACGGTGAGCTGCACGACCTCGGTGACGTCGAACCGGAAGAGGTCGATCTCCTCCGGTGCCGGCTGCCAGCCCGTGCGGTCGAACAGGTCCTTCAGGTAGGTCTCCTTGTCCGTCCAGAACTCGGCGGTGCCGCTGATCTTCGCGTCGCCCGCCTCCGTCATCGACGCGGTCGTGGTCATGCAGTGCAGCGCGAACCTCGGATCACGCCGCAGGTCCTTCGACTTCAACGAGCCGGGCATCATGCCCGCCCACAACTCGCCGCGCGTGAAGTCCGGTTCCACGCCGCTGATGCGCGGTGCGCCGTCCTTGCGCAGCGTCGCGATCAACGCGTGCCGGTCCGCGGCGAACCTGCCCTGCACGAACGCGGCCATGTCGGGCTGTTCGGCCGCGAACTCCGCCCAGGTAGCCATCAGCGCATTCCTTTCAGCACCAGATCGATGTCTTCCTCCATGCGCGCCAGCAGGTCGCCGCGCGGGCGCACAGACCAGTCCATCGAGATCCCGTACACCAGCGCGGCGAGGACGCGGGCCGCGTTCGGCGGCAGTTCCTCGGCCGCGCACAGGATCTCCAGTTCCCGTTCCAGCACCGCGTAGTGCTGGGCCAGCAGCGCGCGCAGTTCCGGGTCGATGAGGTCGACCCCGAGCTGCGCCAGGTTGTTCGTCGCCACTTGTGGATCGTTGAGGCGGTCGAACCAGGTCAGCAGCGCCTCGCGGACGGTGCCGGCCTCACGCATCCGTCGCGTGACCTCCTCGGTGCCCGCCTTCGTGAGCGCCTGGAGGAGCCCGCTCTTGGACCCGAACCGCTTGGCCACCGCCCCGACCGACACCCCGGCCTCCGCCGCGACGTCCGCGACGGTGAACTCCGGTCCGCGCCGGTCGATGACGGCCGCGACGGCGTTCAGGATCCGTTCGTCGGTGATCGTGCGAGGTCGTGCCACGACGTTAGTGAACCACAGTTCACTAACCTTCGCATAGGGTGGTGCCACGTGAGCTGGAGACCGCGTCTGGTGGCGCTGGACATCGACGGAACCCTGACCCCTGTCGGCTCGAACGACATCTCGCCCGCCGTGAAAGCGGCTGTGGTGCGCGCGACGGAACACGGCGCTCTCGTCGTGCTCTGCACCGGCCGCAGCCTCATCGGCATCGCCGAGGTCGCCGCACAACTGCCCGTGACGTTCTGCGTGTGCTCCAACGGCGCCGTGTGGTGGGACCCGGCTCGCCGCGAGGTCACCAGGCGCGTGACCTTCGACCCCGGCCCGACGATCAAGGCCCTCCAGACGTTGCTGCCGGGATCGGTGTTCGCGGTGGAACTGACCGGCGTCGGCAGCCTGTCGATGGGCGAGTTCCTGCCGGGCGACCTGTGGGGCGTGACGAGGCAGGCGACGTTCGACGAGATGACGGAGCCGACCTCACGCCTGGTCATGCGTTGGCTGGACCACACGCCGGCCGAGCTGTCGTTCGCCGTCCGCGAGCTGGAACTGCCGGGCGTCGAGTGGTCCGTCGACCACACCGAGGCGTGGCTGACCGCGGTGCCGCTCGACGTGACCAAGGGCTCGGCGCTGGAAGAGATCAGCGCGACGCTGGGTGTCGGTGCCGAGGACGCGCTCGCGATGGGCGACGGGACCAACGACGTCGAGATGCTGCGGTGGGCGGGGGTGGGCGTCGCGATGGGACAGGCGCCGACGAACGTGCACGCGGCGGCGGACGAGGTGGGGCCGACCGTGCTGGAGGACGGCGCGGCGCAGGTGCTGAACCGCTACTTCCCCGGTTAGACGGAGGACAGGACGGTCTCGCGCAGCCAGCGCTGCGCCGGGTCGGCGTCGAGGCGGGCGTACCAGAGCATCCGCGCCTCCACCTCCGGCAGCGGCAGGCCGATCGGGAACCACCGCAGGTCCGAGTACTGCGCGGCGAGGCGCTGCGGGACCAGGCCGAGGTAGTCGCTCGACGCCACCAACTGGGCGGCGGCCGAGAAGAACGGCACCACCGCGGCGACGTGCCGGCGCAGGCGGACGGCGTGCAGGGCATCATCCAGCGGGCCGCGCACCCGGCCGCGGCGGGACACCGAGACGTGCGGGTGGCGGCAGAGCTGGATACGCGCGCAACTACGGCGTCGCCCCGCTCACCACCGTCAACAACTAGTCCGAGACATTCTGCACGGCGACGACCTTGTCGACCTTGATCCGCACGACCATCTCGCCCGGCACGCCGTTGCGCTCGGCGTACTCGTCGGCGCGGTCGTCGCCCATGTAGCGCGCGGCGGTGCGGCCCGCCCAGTACTTGAGCTGTTCGGGGTCCTCGTCGATCACGGCCTGGCCGGTGATCGTCACGAAGTTGAACGGCGGCGTCTCGTCGTCGAAGCACAGGGCGACGCGGCCGTCGCGCAGGATCGACTTGCCCTTGATGGTGTCGCGGGCGGTCAGGAAGACGACGTCGGGGCCGTCGAGATCCACCCAGACCGGTGCGACGTGCGGTGATCCGTCCTTGCGGGTGACCGCGAGCTTGCCGGTGCGGGCTGGTTTGGCCAGGACGAACTCGCGCCACCAGCCGTCCGGGGCTTCCGTGTATCCCATGTGGCTCATTCAACTACGACGGAGGTAGCGGCACCGGGCGACGGAAGTTGACGCACACCGCAGACCGCAGGCCGATGTGCCAGGACCCCTCGGAGGGACAGAGTGATCCCATCATCGAGAGGGGAAAGCCAATGATCGAGGCAGTCGGCCTCACCAAGAGATACGGCAGGACGGTCGCGGTCGACGACCTGTCGTTCACCGTCCAACCTGGACGAGTGACCGGGTTCCTCGGTCCCAACGGCGCGGGCAAGTCCACGACCATGCGGATGATCCTGGGGCTCGACCGTCCGACGGCAGGCCGCGTGCTGATCGACGGAAAGCCCTACGTGGAGCTCGACCGTCCACTGCAGACGGTCGGCGCGCTGCTCGACGCCAAGTGGGTGCACCCCAACCGGTCCGCTCGTGCCCACCTGCGCTGGCTCGCGAAGTCCAACGGGCTGCCGAACAAGCGGGTGGACGCGGTCCTGGAGGCCGTCGGTCTCACCCAGGTCGCCGGCAAGAACGCCGGCGGGTTCTCGCTCGGCATGTCGCAGCGGCTGGGGATCGCCGCGGCACTGCTCGGCGACCCGAAGGTGCTGCTGTTCGACGAGCCGGTCAACGGCCTCGACCCGGAGGGCATCCTCTGGATCCGCACGTTCATGCAGAACCTCGCCGCCGAGGGCCGCACGGTCCTGGTGTCGAGCCACCTGCTGTCGGAGATGGCGCTGACGGCCAGCGAGCTCATCGTGATCGGCCGGGGGAAGCTGATCACCCAGAGCAGCACGCAGGAGTTCATCGACGGCGCGACGGGTAACTCCGTCGTCGTGCGCAGTCCTCAGCTCTTCAAGCTCGGCCCGCTGCTCGTCGACAAGGGCTTCACCGTTCGTGACGGTGCGGACGGCGCGTTGTCCGTATCGGGTGCAACGAGTGACCAGATCGGGGACATCGCCGCTGCTAACGGTGTTGTTCTGCACGAGCTCAGCCCCCAGCGCGGTTCGCTCGAAGAGGCGTTCATGCAGCTGACCGGCGATGCTGTCGAGTACCACGCAGAGATCGGGAAGTGAGTCTGATGACCCTGTTGGCTGTTGAGAGAATCAAGCTCTTCTCGACCCGCTCGCCGTACTGGTGCAGCGCGCTCGCCCTGATCCTCGGTGTCGGCCTCACCGCGATCATCGCGGCCTCGACCGACAACGGCCAGCTGTCCCTCGGCGCCACGCAGTTCGGCAGCAGCCAGCTCGCGTTGTCCGTCGTGCTGGTGATGGCGGCCCTCGCGGTCACCACCGAGTACCGCTTCAGCACGATCCGCGCCACGTTCCTCGCGGTGCCGAACCGCACGTCCGCACTGGTCGCCAAGACCGTCGTGGTGGCGTTCATCGCCGGTGTCCTCGGCGAGATCATCGCGTTCGGCTCGGTCGGCATGGCGAAGCTGCTGTCGCCCGCCTCCGACCTCGCGATCAACTCCGGCGCCGAGTGGCGGCACGTCGCGGGTGTCGGCCTGCTGTACGGAATCGGCGCGATCATCGCGATCGCGGTCGGCATCCTGGTCCGCCAGACCGCCGGCGCCGTGGCGATCCTGCTCGTCTGGAACATGCTGCTCGAAGGCCTGATCGGGATCATCCCCAAGGCCGGCGTCAAGATCCAGGCGTGGCTGCCCTTCATGAACGCCAACCACTTCCTGCAGCTCGGCGGCGAGAACCCGGCCGAACAGGCGGGGGCGGGCGTCGACTTCAAGTTCAGCCAGTGGGGATCGCTGGCCTACTTCGCCGCCATCGCGATCGCGATGCTGGTGGTCGCACTGATCGTCGCGAAGCGGCGGGACGCGTGACCTGTTCCGAATAAAGGGGGAGAGGGACCTGGGCCATCCGTCGGGGGGTGACCCAGGTCCCTGTCAGTTCTTTCGAGCGAACCGGGAGAGGTCATGATCGAAGCAGTCAGTCTTCGCAAGCACTACGGCAAGACCAAGGCCGTCGACGACCTGTCGTTCGTCGTCAGGCCGGGCCGCGTGACCGGGTTCCTCGGTCCGAACGGCGCAGGCAAGTCCACGACCATGCGGATGATCCTCGGCCTCGACACCCCCACCGGCGGCGACGTCAAGATCGACGGGAAGCACTACGTCGAGCTCAAGCAGCCGCTGCGCAAGGTCGGCGCGCTGCTCGACGCGAAGTGGGTGCACCCCAACCGTTCCGCGCGTTCGCACCTGAAGTGGCTCGCGGTCTCGAACAAGATCCCGGTCAGCCGGGTGAAGGACGTGCTGGAGATCGTCGGCCTCACCGAGGTCGCGCACAAGAACGCCGGCGGGTTCTCGCTCGGCATGGCGCAGCGGCTCGGCATCGCGGGCGCGCTGCTCGGCGACCCCGAGGTGCTGCTGTTCGACGAGCCGGTCAACGGCCTCGACCCCGAGGGCATCCTCTGGATCCGGCAGTTCATGCACCGGCTCGCGGGCGAGGGCCGCACGGTTTTCGTGTCGAGCCACCTGCTGTCGGAGATGGCGCAGACCGCCCAGGACCTGATCGTGATCGGCAGGGGCCAGCTGATCTCGCAGACCACCACCGAGCAGTTCATCGCCGACGCGACCCAGGACACCGTCCGGGTGCGGTCGCCGCACGCCGCGAAACTGCGGGAGATCCTCGCGGCGCACGCGACGGTCACCGACGACTCGGTGAGCGGAAGCCTGGTGGTGCACGGGATTCCGGCGCAGCAGATCGGTGAGCTCGCGGCGGAGAACCAGATCGTGCTGCACGAACTCAGCCCTCAGCGCGGTTCGCTGGAGGAGGCCTTCATGCAGCTCACCAAGGAGTCGGTGGAGTATCACGCACACTGACGACGGGCTTGGGGCGCCGCGACCTGATGGCCGGTAGTGCGATCAGCAGACCGGTCATCACCGCGGTGCCGCCCGCGACGGCGGCGACGAACGGCAGCCTGGCCTTCACGTCGACCGGCTGCTGCGAGGGGCGTTGCGCCGCGAGCGTCGGAGTCGGTTGCGTCGTCGAGGGTGGCGGCGCCGGCAGCAGCGGATTGCGTTCCACCGCCGGGAGTTGCGCGGTGAGCGCGCCCATCGGGTTGACCATGCCGAACCCGGTCGCCGCGTCCCTGCCGGGTTCCGCCAGGTCGGTCGCGGTCTTGATCAACGCGTTGACGACGTCCTTCGCCGGCATCTGCGGGTGCTTGGCCCGCACCAGCGCGACCACTCCGGTCACGATCGCCGACGCCGCGCTCGTGCCGTCCATCTCGGCATAGCCGCTGGCGTAGACGCCTTCCGGCGCGATCGTCACGATGCCCTCCGCCGGAGCCGCGAGCACCGTGTCCGCGCCGACGTTGGACGACGCCCACGGCTTGCCCGCCTTGTTCGTGCCCGCGACCGCGATCACGCCGTTGATGTTGGCGGGCGCGGAGACCTCCTTGCCCTCGTTGCCGGTGGCGGCGACGAGGACGACGTCCTTCTCGATCGCGTAGTTCACGGCCTTGACCAGCGTCGGCGTCATCGAACTGGAGAAGCCCAGCGACATGTTGACGACCTTGGCGCCGTGGTCGGCGGCCCATCTGATGCTGTCGGCGACGACGTCGAGCCCGAACTGCTCCTTCTCGTCGGCACTCGCGATCGGCAGGATCTTGGCGCCGGGCGCGATGCCGAGCGCGCCGCCGCCCTTGCCGTTCGCGGCGATGATCCCGGCCATCCCGGTGCCGTGGCCGTCGGTGTCGGTCGTGCCGTCGGTGCCCTTGGAACGGCCGAAGCCCGCTCCGGGTAAGACCTGCCCGGCGAGGTCGGGGTGCTTGGCGTCGACGCCCGAGTCGATGACCGCGACGATCACACCGTCCCCGCGCGCCTGGGCCTGCGCCGTGTACACGTCGAGCGCGTCGAGGTGCCACTCCTGCTCCTCGATCGACTGCGCGGCGAGCAGCAACGGCAGCGCGACGGCGAGCGCGGAGAGCAGGTGCACGTCAGCTACATCGTGTTTCCAGGTCACGGCGCAACGTGCCTGGCGTCACACTGTGCGTAAGAGCGCTGTTAACAACCCGTGAAAAGCCGCAATTTGGACAACTTCGTTGTTTGACGTCGCGTTCAATGGGGTTATCCCCGTGCCGGAGGTGGCCTGTGGCGGTCCGTGTCGAAGCAATGCTCAGCCTCGAGTGGTCTGATGCGCTCGAAGTTCCGAACTCCTCTGATCTGGCCAACGCACCGGCGGAACTTCGCCGGTCGTGGGTGAACAAGGCGGACGAGAAGCAGGTCCTGGCGACCTATCGTGCCGTGAACGCCGTTGGTGACGCGCCCGCGCCGTGGTGGCTGCGTGCGCTGGACCGCGGGAAGCTGTCGTCCCGTGCCGAGGGTCACGCCGTCGAGGACGCCGTGACCGAACTGCTGTCCGCTCGTCCCGGCTGGGTCTTCGTGCCGTGGGTCGACTACGGCGAGATCGGCTACTGGGAGTTCGTTCCCTCCGAAAGTGGTGTCTACGGTCCCGCAACGCCGACGACCGTGCAGTTCACCGCCGCTCACCGCGGCTGGATTCACCTCGTACCCGCGCACCACGGACCCGGTCACGCCCAGCCGATCGACTTCACCATCGATGACCTGCGTGCTCAGATCGAGGACATCGAACTGATTGCTTAGACTCTCCGGTCGTGACCAGGCCTGAGTTCCCCCGTTCCATCGTCAGCTTCGTCCAGCGCGGCGAGCGCATGACCGTGGGACAGGAGCGTGCCTGGGACACGTACTGGGAGAAGATGGGCAACGACGTGAAGTCGTTGCCCGAGGGGCCGCTGGACTTCGACTCCTGGTTCGGCCGCTCCGCGCCCGTGCTGCTGGAGATCGGGTCCGGCATGGGCGAGACCACCTCGCAGCTCGTGGCCGCCGCGCCCGAGCTCAACTACGTCGCCGTCGAGGTCTACAAGCCGGGCCTCGCCCAGCTGCTGCTGCGCGGCGAGCACCTCGGGGGGCTCGACAACCTGCGCGTGCTGCGCGGTGACGCCGTCGACCTGCTGACCGACCACATCGCACCCGCGTCGTTGCACGGCGTGCGGATCTTCTTCCCGGACCCGTGGCCGAAGAAGAAGCACCACAAGCGCCGGCTCGTGCAGCCGGAGTTCGTGGCGCTGCTGGCGTCGCGGCTGGAGCCGGGTGGCGTGCTGCACCTCGCGACGGACTGGGAGCACTACGCGGACCAGATGCTGGAGGTCTGCTCCGGCGAGCGGCTGCTGACCAACGTCCACGACGGCTGGGCGCCGCGGCCTGACTGGCGGCCCGTCACGAAGTTCGAGCAGCGGGCCGTGAACGAAGATCGGGTCTCGCACGACCTGATGTTCCGGCGGAACGACCTCACCTGATCGAGGTCTCAAGCCGATCGAGTGAACACCCTGGGTCTAGCCTTCACTCGTTGGAGTGGCGGGTGTTGATCACCCGAAATGCCCCGAGTGGCAGTGACGCGTGAGGCTGTTCCGGCCTTAGCGTCTCGCTGCGTGACCCCCGACGTCCTCCCCGTCGCGGAGGAGTTCGTCCGCATGTACCACGCGGCGCACTCCGACGCAGGCTCGCTGACCGCCCGCATCGCCCAGGTGCGCGCCGAGATCACCGAGACCGGAACCTACCGCCACACCACCAACGAGCTCGCGTACGGCGCGCGGATCGCGTTGCGAGATTCCGGCTGGTGCACCTCAGGTGTGCCGTGGCGCCGGCTGAAAGTCCGCGATCTGCGCGGCTATCGCAACGCGGCCGCCGTCGCCGGCGAATGCGTCGAACATCTTCGGCTGGCGACCAACGGCGGTGAAATTCGGCCGCTGGTAACGGTTTTCGCGCCGGACGCGCCCGGTTCGCCAGGGCCGGTGATCTGGAACGAGCAGCTGATCCGCTACGCCGGGTACTCCGACGGCGTGGGGGACCGCCGGTACGCCGGGTTCACCGAGACCATGCAGGGCATGGGCTGGCGGCCACCGGTGCGGCGCTCACGCTTCGACCTGTTGCCGTTGGTGGTGGAGACGCAGCACGAGGGACCGCGGCTGTTCACGCTGCCGTCCGAGATCGTGCACGAAGTTCCTTTGGAGCACCCGACTCTGCCGTGGTTCGGCGAGATGGGGCTGCGCTGGCACGCGGTTCCGGTCATCGCGAACATGCGGCTGTCGATCGGTGGCGTGCACTACCCGGCCGCACCGTTCAACTCGTGGTTCGTCGGCGCCGAGATCGGCACGCGGTCGCTGGCTGAGGAAGGTGCTTACGGTGTGGCGCGTGAGGTTGCCGATGCGTTGGGTTTGGACACCTCGTCCGAACGCACGCTGTGGCGGGACTTCGCGACCGTTCACCTGAACGCGGCAGTGCTGCACTCGTTCGACAAGGCGGCCGTCACCATCACGGACCACCACGCGGAAGCGTTGCACCGTCTCGCTTGGCTGCGCTCCCGCCAACGCCCGTCTGCCGCGCGTCCCGCGTTCCGGTTGGACACCGCGGCCGCGGCGCGCGCACGGAACGGTTCTCCGGCGCGCTTCACGGCCGCGTTGGACGAGACCCGGCCTCAGCCGACGAGCAGGCTGGCGGAACTGCTCCGCCAGCAACACTCCCTGACCAGCGTCTGACTTCCCCATCACACGCTGGCTGCCGGGAAGACCTAGTGCTTCGAGTCGATCATCACGCCTGAGAGAGCCATCAGCGCAAGGACCAACAGGCCGACCACAGCGGCGGCCCAAGTGAACACAACTGACAACATGGCGTCCTCCGTTTCCCCGACTTTCGCTCCTCCAGAGTCCGTGACCGCTGCGTAATCTGACATCCGCCGTGAGGGTATTTCCGCAGGTCGCCCTCTCAGCCTTCTGGCTGATGCCGGGGTAGCCCCCGGTCGGACGCGGGGTCGCACTTTCGGCCCTACTGTTGCTCGGGTGGAGAGCACGGACTTGAACTGGCGGCTGCTCGCCAAGCGTCAGTGGCCGCTGGCGCTCTCACTGGCCGCGATCGCGGTCGCCGAACTGGGTGCGATCTCGACCGATCTCGGTTGGTGGCAGATACCGGGGATCGCGGTGATCTGCGTGATCGCGGTGCTCGCGCCGCGCAGACCTTTCGACGCCGCCCTCGCTCTGGCGTTCGCCATCGCGTGCGTGGCCGTCTACATGCGGCTGCTCGGTGTGGCGATCGAGCCGCACCTCTTCTGGAGCGGCGCGGGCATCTCGATGACCGGCGCGGCGATGGCCACGATCGCGACTCTCGTGCGGGACGCATCTCGCGGGAAAGCCGTGTTGGGGACCGTGGTGGTGCTCGCGGCCATGGCGTTCGCGGAGGTCATGGGATGGCCGATCGTGGCGCCGCTCGAATACGGCGAGTGGCGCCCGGACGCGTGGAACTTCGGGATCGCGGCGGGCGTGCTGCTCGTCCTCTCGCTGGGGACGGGGCTGTACTTCCGGGCCAGGGACAGCGAACGCGCGTCGCAGCTCGCGGCTTCCGTTGCGGCGGCCCAGAACGCCGAACGGATGGCACTCGCCCGCGAACTGCACGACGTGGTGGCGCACTACGTGACGGCGATCGTCGTGCACGCGCAGGCAGGCCAGCTCAACCGCGAGGCAGCGGAACAGGTGCTGCCGACCATCGAGGCGTCCGGTTACGAGGCACTGACCGCGATGCGGCGGCTGGTGGGAACGTTGCGGGACGGCGAGTCGTCCGGGCCGGCCGCGTCCTCGTCACTGGTGGACGACGTGCGCTCGCTGGCCGCGGAATCCGAGCTGCCGGTACAGCTCTCGTTCGACCTGCAGGACGCGGTGCCGCAGGAACTGGCCCGCTCGGTGCTGCGGCTGGTGCAGGAATCGCTGACGAACACCCAGAAACACGCTTCCGCGGTGTCCTCTGTGGACGTCGCACTGTCCTCAAGCGACGGTGTGCTGCACTTGGCGGTCCTCGACGACGGCGTCGCCTCCGGCGTGCCCGTTGGCGGATCGGGAGGCTACGGGCTCGTCGGCATGCGCGAGCGCACGGAACTGCTGGGTGGCACGTTCTCCGCAGGCCGACGCGAACCAACCGGGTGGACGGTCCGCGCCGAGCTGCCGATCTCCTAGCTCACATGTCGTCGCGGATGACTTCGAACTCCTGAGTCATCTCGACATCGCTGAGCTGGTCGTCGTTCTGAGGGTCGATGTCGGCCACTGATGCCTCCGCATGATCACGCCCGTACCGTGGAGTGTGATCATGCCAACTCAGCGCCGGGTCGGCGGCTTGGGGGTCGAGGGCTTCTGCGCGCGGCGAAACGATCCACTGGTCGTGCACGGCTTCTTCGACATGATCTTGAGACGCCCCTGTCCTGCCTGTGGTTGCTCTGGATGCACAAAGGGCCCGTCGCATCACGCGCAACGGGCCCCTTGGTCGGGGAGAAGTTTTAGGCCGGGGCGGACCCTGGGGGTCGGCCCGCGCCCGACAGAACGAGGATTCCCATCCCGTCCGGATGTATGCATGCATGTGATCGGCATCACAATGGCAGGATTCTCCGCATGTCACTGCGTCTGCACGCCCCGGTGGTCCTGCCCTGCGACCCGTCCTGCGCCGTGTTGCGCGACGCCGTCGTGGACGTCGTCGACGGCCGGATCACCTACGTGGGTGCCATCGCCGATGCCCCCGCCTTCGACGGCGAGGTGCGCTCCCTCTCCGGAATCCTGATGCCCGGCCTGGTCAACACCCACGCGCACAGCCCGATGACGGTGCTCCGCGGCCTGGGTTCGGACCTGCCGCTGCTGCGGTGGCTGCAGGAGGCCATGTGGCCGAACGAGGCGCAGATGACGCCCGCCGACATCGGCACGGGCATGCTGCTCGGCGCCGTCGAGATGCTGCGGCACGGCGTCACCACCTCCGCCGAGATGTACTTCCACGGGCCGGAGCTGACTTCTGCGGTGCTGGCCGCCGGGTCGCGGGTGGTGTTCGGCGGCGCGATCCTCGACGTGCCGGGGATGGACTGGAAGTCGCAGACCGACGAGATCTCGTCGTGGATCGACTCCGACGGACTGCGGTTCGGGCCTGGTGAGCGGGTCGAGCTGGCCTACGGGCCGCACTCCGCCTACACGTTGTCGGCCCCGCAGCTGACGGCGATCGCTGTCGAGGCGCGAGCCCGTGGCGCGCTGTTCATGGTCCACGTGGCCGAGTCGCCGTTCGAGGACGAGGCCGCCCGCGCCGAGTTCGGTTCCGTGCCGGCCCTGATGAAGGCTTCGGACGTGCTGGGCGGGCGCGTGCTGTCCGCGCACTCCGTGCACCTGTCCGACGAGGACATCGCGCTGTACGCGGCGCACGGCGTCGGCGTCGCGCACTGCCCCGGCTCCAACACGAAGCTCGCTTCGGGGATCGCGCGCGTGCCGGAACTGCTGGCCGCGGGCGTGTCGGTCGGGCTGGGAACGGACGGGCCCGCGTCCAACGACGACCTGGACCTGCTGGAGGAAGCGCGGCTGGCCGGGCTCCTGGCGCGCGTCTCGAAGATGGACGCGACCGTGCTCGGGGCGGCGCAGGCGTTGCTGATGGCCACTCGGGGCGGTGCCGACGCGCTGGGACGCGACGACATCGGCGCGCTGGAGGCCGGGCGGTGGGGCGACGTCGTGCACATCGCCGCCGACGACCCCGCCTTCGCGACCGGGCTGGACGCGCCGGACGCGCAGCTGCTGGCGAACCTGGTGTGGGGGTCCGGGTCGCGCCGGGTCACCGACGTGTGGGTCGCCGGTGACCACGTGGTCGCTGGTGGCGAGTCGACGCGGGTGGATCGGCACGAGGCTCAGGCCGGAGTCGCCGCGGTGGCGCGGCGCCTTCGCACTATCTGACACCAGCTGCATTTCCGCAGCTCGCCGGGATATGCGCTGGAGAACGGGCGCCAGCAACAAGTAAAGGCTTGTGCACCTGGGGCACGGAATGCTAGGGTTTCACCATTGCAAGAGCGCGGATGCGAACATCGTATCCGCGCTCTTTGCTATCCCAAAAAACCGAGGAGCACTTATTGAGCAAGAAGAAAAGATACCGCCGAAACCCGCCGCAGCACCCCTCGACACCCAGTCCTGCGCTAGGGAGATGGTGGGCAGCAGGACTAGGGGGCGGCTTCGCACACGGAGCAGGCCGCCGCATCTACCAGTGGCTGGAGAACTACTTCATCTCCATCTTTTAATACTGATCCAACTGGGCCAACAGTCGGATCAGTCAATCCAACAACCGATCACAGTGTAGCGCGTGAGTTCGCGCCAACAAAGATGGAATTACTGCGAGGAAGAGTTGCTCCTCGCAGTAATTCCCATGCGCTCAGCTCTCGTTCTACAATTCATTCAAAGCGACGCTCCTCACGGAGCGTCAACCTCTAGCCACAGGCTGTTGACAAGCCTGTGGACAACTAGCGGCGGGGCCGGGACCGCACGTTGATCTCGGTGATGTGGGCGTCGGGCGTCGCCAGCACGGCTGACGCCACCGCCCGCCCCACCGAGGCCGGGTCGATGTACTGCGAGGGGTCGTAGTCGCCGCCCTCCTGGCGGCGCACGTCCTCCTGCATCGGCGTGGCGGTCCGGCCGGGATACACCGAGGTCACGCGCAACGCCGGCTCGTCGCCGCGCAGCGCGTCGGCGTAGGCGCGCAGGGCGAACTTCGACGCCGCGTAGACGCCCCAGCCCGGGTTGGCGTTCAGGCCGGCGCCCGAGTTGATCAGGACGACGTGGCCGCCGGCGGTGCGCAGCTGCGGCAGGAGCAGGTTGGTCAGTTCGGCGACCGCGAAGACGTTGACGTCGAAGGTCTTCCGCCAGTCGGCCTGGGTCGCGTCGGCCAACGGGCCGAGCAGGGCGATGCCCGCGCTGTGGACGAGCACGTCCAGGCGCGAGACGCTGCCCAGGTCCGACGAGGCCACGTTCGTCAGGTCGAAGGGCCAGGCCTGCGCTCCGGGGAGTTCCGCGGCGAGCACCGAGAGCGATGTTTCGTCTCGTCCGCCTAGCAGCAGATCGTGAGTTGGGGCCAGACTTCTGGCGATGGCCGAGCCGATTCCGCTGGATGCCCCGGTGACGAGGGCGACCGGACGATCAGTCATGGGGGGACCATAGTGCCCAGGAAGTTGATCCTGCCGTACCTCTGCCTGCTCTACTTCATCAACTACCTCGACCGGGTCAACATCGGGTTCGCCGGGCCCAACGGGATGTCGGAGGAGCTCAAGCTCTCGGCCACCGTGTTCGGGTTCGCGTCCGGGGTGTTCTTCATCGGGTACCTGCTGCTCGAAGTGCCGAGCAACCTGGCGCTGCACCGGTTCGGGGCGCGGAAGTGGATCGCCCGGATCATGATCAGCTGGGGGATCGTCGCCACGGCGATGGCGTTCGTGCCCAACGGGACCGTGCTGATCGTGCTGCGGTTCCTGCTGGGTGTGGCGGAGGCCGGGTTCTTCCCTGGGATCATCCTGTACCTGACCTACTGGTACCCGCAGAAGGACCGGGCGCGGATCGTCGCGTTGTTCATGGTGGCGATCCCGATCTCGACGGCGCTCGGGGCCACGTTCAGCGGGTTGCTGATCCAGTGGACGGACTGGCGCACGATGTTCCTCATCGAGGGACTGCCGGCGATCGCACTGGCGTTCGTGACGTGGTTCTGGCTGCCGGACAAGCCGGAGGAGGCCGTCGAGCAGCCGGAGGAAGAGCACTGGCCGTTGAAGAAGGCCCTCACCCATCCCCGGATCCTGGCGTTGAGCTTCGTGTACTTCGGGATCGTGTACGGGCTGTACACGCTGGGGTTCTTCCTGCCGACGATCATCAAGGGACTGGCGCCGGGGGCGGGCGTGGTCGAGCGCGGGCTGATCAACGCGATTCCGTACGTCCTCGGCGCGGTCGCCATGGTCCTGTGGGCCAGGCACGGCGACCGCACCGGAGAACGGAAGTGGCACGTCGCCGCGCCGATGTTGCTGGGTGGAGCAGCGATCCCTGTCGCGCTCTACCTGGAGAACCCCATCGCGGCGATGGTGGCGGTCTCGGTCTGCGCGATCGGTGTCTGCGCCGCACTGCCCACGTTCTGGGCGCTTCCCACGAGCTTCCTGGGCGGTGCGGCTGCGGCGGGTGGCATTGCGTTGATCAACTCACTGGGCAACCTGAGCGGTTTCGTGGCGCCCTACGTGACCGGTTGGCTGCGTGACATCACCGGGACCCAGAAGACGGGCCTCTGGGTCGTCGGCATCACGATGATCACCGCAGCGGTGGTCGCGCTCGTTCAGAGGGCGGGCACGGAGAAGGTGTAGAGGGCTTCGTAGCGGACAGAGGTCTGGGCGCCTTCGGTGCAGCTCCCGGCGGGTGCGACGCCGCCCTTGGTGTTGAGCCGCTGCACGTAGCTGACGCCGGCGAACGTTCCTTCGCCCCTGGTGGACTTGGCCTTCAGCAGCAGTTCCGGAACGGCTCCCGGAACCTCGTTGCGGGCTCCGTCGACCGGGGCGGCCTCGACCGCGCTGCCGTCGACCGTGGAGACCCAGATCGGGCCGCGCGAGTGCAGCGCGACCGCCCTGCCGAGCCGGTCCGCCAGCGTCGCGGCGGGTTCCAGGCCCTTCCACGCTCCGGCCGTGCAGGTGTAGGTCTGCACGCCCTTGGCGTAGAACTTTTCGACGATCTTGTTCCCGGCCGGGACCTGAACGGCGGGTGCGACCCTCGCCTCAGCTCCGCCGCTCATGGATTCCGGGGTCGGCGCCGCGGTGGAGCCGACACCTCCTGCGAGGATGCCCAGAAGAGTTGATGAGACCAGGACTAAGCCAGCACGTTTCATCACTCCACGTCGTACGGACCGAAAACCGGACCGGTTCAGTACCGTCTCAGTTGGCGGGCGCGTAGAAGGTGTAGAGCGCCTTGTACGGAACGGAGGTCTGCGCACCGGCCGTGCAACCACCGGCCGGAGCGACGCCGCCCTCGGTCGCGAGGCGCTGGACGTAGGTGACCTTGCCGAACAGGCCGTCGCCGCGAGCGGTCTTGGTCTTGAGCAGGAGCTCGGGCACGGCGCCCTTGACGTCGTTCTTGGCACCGTCGACGGGGGTCGCCTCGACCGCGCTGCCGTCCACGGCGGAGATCCAGACGGGGCCGCGGGAGTGGATGATGATCGGCTTGCCGTTCTTGTCGACGAGCGTCGCGGCGGGCTCTAGACCCTTCCACGCGTTGCCCGTGCAGGAGTACGTCTGGACGCCTGTGGCCTGGTATTCGCCGACCAGCCTCTGGCCTGCCGGTACCTGGACGGCCGCGGCGACGGGCGTGTCCTTCGCCTGAGCGACGGGAGTGGGGGTAGCGGTGCCGGCGGTGGGGGTGCCACACGCAGCAAGACCCAGAAGAGCAGCAGCACCAACGAGAAGACGAACATTCACGACTCACTCCAAAGTGGACAGCCAAAGTGGACTTTCCCGATCCCGGCTGTCCGCGGTGCAGCCACCCATCACACGGACGGGCGGCCGCACCGGTTCACAAGATCAGAGTGAGCCGGACCACACGATCAGTCGCAGATCTTCCTGCGGTCCTTGCGCCACACCACCGCGACGGACGGACGCGGCTGCGAGGTGCCACCGTCTGGCCAGTGCGAGAGCGGGTTGTTCGCCGAGGCGCCGTCGATCTCGCCGGGGTGCTGCACGGACACCAGCACGAAGTCCTCGGTGACGACGGGACCGCAGGTCTCCGCGCCCTTGGGCACCGTGAGGAACTGCTTCACGAAGCCGCGGCGCTTGCCGGCGACGGGCAGCGCGAACAGGCCGTCGTTGGAGCCCAGGGCGTTGCCGTCCGTGGAGATCCACAGGTTGCCGTGCGTGTCGAACGCGACGTTGTCCGGGCACGAGATCGGGCTGACCTGCGACTTGTCGAAGCCGCCGAAGTACGTGCCGGGGTCCTTCGGGTCGCCGCAGAGCAGCAGCAGCTTCCACGAGAACGCCAGCGCGGTGTTGTCGCTGCGGCGCTCCTCGATCTCCAGGACGTGGCCGTGCTTGTTGCCGTTGCGCGGGTTGATCTCGGTCGGGCCTTCCTTGCCCGCCTTGCCGCGGTCGGTGTTGTTGGTCAGCGCGGCGTAGATCCGGCGGTTGTGGGTCGAGGGTTCGACGTCCTCCGGGCGGTCCATCTTCGTGGCGCCCATCTTGTCCGCGGCCAGGCGCGTGAAGACGTAGACCTCTTCTGCCGTGAAGCCGGGCACGAACGACTTGTCGTTGTGCGCCAACGCGATCCACTCGCCGGAGCCGTCGAACTCGCCGTCCTCGGGCAGCGTGCCGAGGCCGTCGATCTCAGCGGCCGGGCTGTCGCCGGTGAAGCGCGCGACGTACAGCGTTCCCTTGTCCAGCAACTGCTTGTTGTGCTCGCGGGCGCGCTTCGAGTCGCCCTTCTGCATCTTCTCGTCCGTTACGAACTTGTACATGTAGTCGAAGCGCTCGTCGTCGCCCATGTACGCGACCACACGGCCGTCCTTGGCGACGATGACGTTCGCGCCCTCGTGCTTGAAGCGGCCGAGCGCGGTGTGCTTGACCGGCGTCGACGTCTTGTCGAGCGGGTCGATCTCGACGATCCAGCCGAAGCGGTTGGCCTCGTTGGGTTCCTGGGCCAGGTCGAAGCGCTTGTCGAACTTCTCCCACTGGCGCAGCGACGCGCCGCCGCTGATGCCGTAGCGGGCGAACTTGGCCTTCGTGTCCGGGTCGGTAACCAGGCTCGCGTTGGCGAAGTACTGGTTGAAGTTCTCCTCGCCGGACAGGATCGTGCCCCATGGCGTCACGCCGCCGGAGCAGTTGTTCTGCGTGCCCAGAACCTTCTTGCCCGTCGGGTCGGCCGAGGTCTTGAGGAACTTCGAACCGGCGGCCGGGCCCTTCACCTCGAACGGCGTGGTCAGCGTGATCCGGCGGTTGTACTTCTTCTTGTCGTCCGGGCAGACGAAGAGCTTGCCCGTGCGGGGGTCGCGGTCGACCATCACGACCGACAGGCCGTGCGCGGCCCACGCGATCTTGGCGTGCTTCTCGGTGATGGTGGTCGGCGACCAGTCCTTGAACATGAACGACTCGGTCGTGTACTCGTGGTTGCTCACCATGAGCCAGCTGTCGTGGTAGCCCGGCACCGGGACGAGACCGCAGAAGTCGTTGTTGAAGCCGAACTGCTTGGCCTGCGCCTCAGGCGTCTGGTTGTCGAAGTCGAACTTCGGCGCGTCGTCCAGCACCCCGTCACCCCAGCGGATGACGACGTCCTGCTGGAACCCCTGGGGGATGGTGATCTGGTCGAGGGTGTTGGGCGCCACCGGCTCGAAGTTCAGACCGTCGTTGCCTCCGCGACCGAGGTCGAGGTCGACGTTCACCGGGGCTGCCGCGGCCGAACCGGAGAACGCGAGCGCGCCGGCACCGGCGGCCGCGACGACCGCACCGGCCTTCAGCATGCCGCGCCGGCTCACGACCTCCTTGACGACGTCGCCGAAGTACGCGTTGGCGGACGAGTTGGGCGCCTCGTGCGCGCAAGCGTTGCCGCAGCGGAACTCGCAGGTGACGGCCTGACGTCCGAGCGGGTGGTTCGTCGGGAGCAGGGGCAGCATGCGGCGGCCCCGATCGGTGGGTGAGGACACGCAGGCCTCCGAGATCGGTCAGTGTGGGAACTGGCCGAACCTAAGAGCCCAACGAGATCGCCTGCCGTCCAGAAGGTGAACGGCAGGCGAACTCGTACTACTCCCGAACGATCACAGCACGCAGGGTGATCAACCGATTTCACCCAGCTGACGACGACCCTTGCGCCACACCGCGACGACCGACGGACGAGGCCTCGCGGTACCTCGGTCCGGCCAGTTCGAGGCGGGCTTGTCGGCACTGGCGCCGTCCACCTCGCCGGGGTGCTGGACGCACACCGTGATCACCCGCTCGCCGATCACCGGACCGCAGGTCTCACCGCCGCGCGGCACCGTGAGGAACAGCTTGAGGTGCCCGCGTTCCGGCCCTTCCAGCGGCACGCCGTAGAGGCCGTCGTTGAGCCCGTCGAGCTTGCCGTCGGCGTCCGTGGAGATCCACAGGTTGCCGTGCCGGTCGAACGCGACGTTGTCCGGACTGGAGATCGGGCTGACCTGCGACTTGTCGTAGCCGCCGAAGTAGGTGTTCGGATCTTCCGGGAAGCCGCAGACCAGGAACAGGTCCCAGTTGAACGTCAGCGCGAGCGCGTCGTTGCGGCGTTCGACGATCTCGATGACCTGGCCGTGGCGGTTGTTGACGCGCGGGTTCGGCTCGGTCGCGCCTTCCTTGCCCGCAGTGACGCCGCGTTCGACGTTGTTGCTGAGCGCGCAATAGACCGCGCCGGTGCGCGGGTGGCACTGGATGTCCTCGGGGCGGTCCATCTTCGTCGCGCCGACCTTGTCCGCCGCGATGCGCGTGAAGACGTACACCTCCTCGGCGGTCATGCCGGGCACGAAGGACTTCTTGCCCGCGGCCAGCGGAATCCACTCGCCGGTGCCGTCGAACTTGCCGTCGCTGGGCAGCTTTCCGGTGCCGTCGATCTCGGACACGGGGCTGTCGCCCTTGAACTTCCCGACGTACAGCGTGCCGTCGTCGAGCAGCGTCATGTTGTGACGGCGCGCGGCTTTGCTGTTGCCGTGCTTCATCTTGCCGTTGGAGATGAACTTGTAGATGTACTCGAACCGCTCGTCGTCACCGGAGTACGCGACGACCCGGCCGTCGTCGGCGACGCGGATGTTCGCGGTCTCGTGCTTGAACCGGCCGAGGTGCGTGTGCTTGATCGGCGTGGAGTCCGGGTCGTGGGGGTCGAGCTCGATGACCCAGCCGAACCTGTTGACCTCGTTGGGTTCCTGGGCGAGGTCCCAGCGCTTGTCGAAGCGCTCCCACTTGCGCGTGGTCGCCGTGCCGGTGACGCCGTAGCGGGTCAGCCTCGGGTCGTTGCGGCCGGCGGCGTTCGCGAAGTACTGGTTGAAGTTCTCCTCGCCGGACAGGATCGTGCCCCACGGCGTGACGCCGCCGGAGCAGTTGTTGATCGTGCCGAAGACCTTCTTGCCCGCCGGGTCGACGGACGTCTTGAGCAGGTCGCTGCCCGCGGCCGGACCGCGCACCTCGAACGCCGTGTTCAGGGTGATGCGGCGGTTGTACTTGCTGAAGCGCGGCCGGTAGTGGCCGGAGAACAGCGAGCGCTTGATCATGAACACCGAGAGGCCGTGCGCGGCCCACGCGATCTTCGCCTGCTCCTCGGTGGGGTTGTTCGCGTCGTAGCCGCGGAACATGAACGGCTCGCTGGTGTACTCGTGGTTGGTGACCATGATCCCGGTCAGTTCCAACGGGTCCAGCGGCAGGATCGCGGCGAAGTCGCAGTTGAAGCCGAACTGCTTCTCCTGCTTCGCGGCGGTCTGGTTGTCGAAGTCGAACTCGGGAACGCCGGGGAAGAGCGGGTCGCCCCAGCGGATCACGATCCCCTGCTCGTACCCCTCGGGGATGACGACCTCGTCCTTGGTGTTGACCTCGACGGGCTTGAAGTCGAGTCCCCTGGGTGGGCGGCCCTGGGACTCGGGCGCGGCGGCGGTGTCGGGAGCGGCGGCAGCGGTGGCCGGCAGCGAGACGGTGGCGGCGGCTGCGACGACGGCACCGGCTTTGAGCGCGGTCCGCCGGCTGACCAGGTCGCCGAAGTAGGTGTTGTCCGAGGTGTTCGGGACCTCGTGGAAGCAGGCGTCGCCACAGCGGTACTCACATGTCACCGCTGCTCTGCCGACGCGATGGTTGACGAGCGGCAGGGGGATCATGGTGGTGGCCTCCTACGGTCGGTGCGGGAACCGCGACCGACCGTAGTTCACCTTTTGTTAACCCACTAGCTGCTCGCTCGCGATCACGACTTCCGTAGGTACCTCGTGCGTATCAGTACGGTTGAACGCCAGCAGCACAGCGGCGACTCCGCACAGCACCGCCGCCACGACGAACGGCTGGGCGAGGTGGCTCACGAACGTCGCCGCCAGCGCGCCGCCGAGCCAGCGCAGGAAGTTGTACCCGGCGCTCGCGACCGGCCGCGGCGCGTCGCTGACGCTCATCGCGGTGCCGGTGAACAGGGTGTTCAGCAGGCCGCTGACCAGGCCACTCACGACCACGGCGGCCACCAGCAACGGCTTGCTCGGCACCGCCATCAGCAGCATGAGCACGGCGAACGCGAGGACCGACCCGATGATCGCCGCCTTCTCGCCGACGCGGTCCGCGAGCCGTGGCGCGAGGAAGACGCTGGAGACCGCGACGCACACGCCCCAGCCGAAGAAGATCAGTCCGATCTCGACGGCGCCCCAGCGCAGGACGAACGGCGACCAGGCCAGAACCGTGAAGAACGCGGCCGTGTAGAGCGCCGCTCCGACCGAGGTGCGCAGCAGGACCGGGTTCCTGAGGGCCTTGAGCGGGTCGAGCAGGCCGATCTTCGGACGTTCCAGGTGCGAGTCCCTGGCCAGGAACGTTGCACAAAGGATCAACGCGACGGCCATGAGAACGGCGGTGCCGAGGAACGGCCCGCGCCACGAGAAGCTGCCGAGCAACGCGCCGAGCAGCGGCCCGACGCTCAGACCGAGGCCGAGCGCGGCCTCGTAGAGCAGGATCGCGGCCTTCTGCCCGCCACTGGCCGCGCCGACGATGACGCTGAGCGCGGTGGCGATGAAGAACGCGTTGCCGAGCCCCCACACGGCCCGCAGTCCCACGAGCTGGCCGATGCTCCCTGCCGCCGAGCACGCCAGCGTGGCGACGACGATCAGCGCGAGCCCGCCGACGAGCGTGCGCTTGGCCCCGAACCTCGCCGTCGCGGCGCCCGTGAAGAGCATCGCCACGACCTGAACACCGAGGTAGGACGAGAAGAGGAGGGTGACCTGCGCGGGTGTTGCGTGCAGACCCTCCGCGATGGACAACAGGATCGGGTCCACGAGCCCGATCCCCATGAAGGCGATGACCGCGGCGAACGCCGTGATCCACACCTGCTTGGGCTGAGCTTTGAAATTCACTTAGCTATCCTAACCGATTTTGCTTAGCATAGCGAAGTATCGTGGGCCACAAGGTACGGTTCTCGGCGTGGATGCGGTGATCTTCGACCTCGACGGCGTGCTGATCGACTCCGAGCAGGTGTGGGACGAGGTGCGCCAGGCGTTCGCCGCCGCGCACGGCGGCACGTGGACCCCGACCGCGACCCGTGCCATGCAGGGCATGTCGACGCCCGAGTGGGCCGCGTACCTGGTGTCGGACGTGGGCGTGCGGCTGACCGCCGCGGAGACGTCCGCCGGCGTGGTCGCCGAGATGGAGAAGGCCTACGCCGCACACCTGCCGGTGATTCCAGGCGCCGTCGACGCCGTTCGCGCCGTGGCGTCCCGCTTCCCGGTCGCGATCGCGTCCTCGGCTCCGGCCGTGCTGATCAAGGTGTTCCTGGAGGTGACCGGCCTGCCGGTGCCCGTCGCGGTGTCGTCGGAATCGTGCGCCGCGGGCAAGCCGTCACCGGACGTGTACCTCGCGGCCGCCGCGCAGCTCGGCGTTTCTCCGGCGTCCTGTTACGCCGTCGAGGACTCGACCAACGGCCTGAAGGCGGCGCTGGCGGCGGGCATGACCGTGCTGGCCGTGCCGAACCCGCACTTCCCACCCGCCGAGGACGTGCTGGCTCAGGTGCGGGTGCTGTCCTCGATCGCCGACCTGCCGGACGCGCTGGCGTAACTGATCGCGGCCATGCCGATCGCGATGCACGTGCAGGCGATGACGCCCTTCGGCCAGTAGATGTGGCTGCCGAGGAACAGATAGCTGCCGACCAGCAGGAAGACCGCCCCGGGCAGGGCTTTGAGCTTGACCTTGAGCAACGCGCACACCGCGATCGCGAGGCTGGCCGCGAAGAAGCACCACGCGCCCACGGTCCCGAGCTGGTTGCCGATCTTGAACAACGGCTCGTCGGCTGCGGTGCGGCCACCGTTCGCCAGCGTCATCGCACCGCCGCCGATACCCGCCAACGCGTCCAGCGCGCCGTAGAAGACGACGTACCCGAAGGTGGCCGCGCGGGCCGGGTAGCGGACGTACTTCGGGCTGTCGTCGAGCAGGACCCATTGCGCCGCACCGAGCAGCGGGAAGATCACCGCCAGGATGATGTGCATGTTCTGCCACCACTGCGCGGTCGACGCGTCGAGGTGGTGCGGGTGGGTCAGGCCGATGCCGGCGAGGATCAGGCCGGGGAGGGCGACGAGCAGCGTGCGCACCGGCCGAACCTAGCGGTGTTCGTCCTTCGACCGGCAAGGCTCGCCGAGTGTTTCCGGAAGACGACAGTGGCCCCGGCGTGCCGGGGCCACTGGATCTCGTTGACCGCTAAGCGGGTTTGAGCAGCGGGACGACGACACCGTCAGTCTTCGGATCCTTCGGAAAGGGTGGATCCAGCGGCTCCACCAGGTCCTTGACCTCGACCCAGCGCCGCCGCCACTCCTGGTGCACGCGCTCGTGGTCGATGCCGAACCCGTCGACGAGCAGTGCCTCGACGACAGGCCAGGACGGCAGTGACCTCCCCGCGAACGCCCTCTGCAGGGTGCTCGACGAGCCCCAGCCCCGGCTCGCGCTCCGCCCGATCCGGTCGGCGAGCTGACGGAGGGAAAGGTCCCCCGCGTCTCGGCGTGCCCGGCGGAGGTGGAACGCGAACACCTCGACGGCCGCGGCCGTGAGGTCATCGTTCGCATTGGAGTTCTCAACGGACATGACCTTCTCCTCCCCCGAGGGCAGGCCCCTCACCCGAGGGACCTGCCTTCACGGACGCACTGTCGATTACGCGAGTGCGGGGCGAAGCGCCGGGGGACCACCGCCGGACTGCAACAGACGCACCGCGACTTCAGCCGCGACGACCATGAGCGCACCTGTGGCGGCGAGCGCCTGGTTCAACGAGAAACCCAGCACCAGCATGGTGATCCAGGTGATGGGCTGCACGACGCCGGTGAGCCACAGGAGAATGCAAAGTCGTGTGAGCATGGCCTTTCCTCCTCTCCACAACATCGCGATCCGATGGGGGACTTGTCCGCCGCGACCGTCCTCTCACTGCCAGATGAGAAGTAACGGATGGCCGAGGCTCTGCGATCATAACTCAAAGCGGACTCGAAGGCGTGAATGCCGACAACGGGAAACGTCCACGCCGAACTAGTCCATTTTGGATGGACTAAACAGACTCCAGCGCCTGATTTCGGGCGAGGTTCGAAATTGCGCTGAACGGGCTATCAACCAAGCCCGCCGGAGAGAGTGGTTCAGACCACGCGCCGACCAGTTCCCCACACGGCCCGACGCGATCCCAGAAAAGCGAAAGGCTCCCCGCTGGCAGGCGAGGAGCCTTTCCTAATCCCGACGCCCCCACCGGATCGCGAAACTGGGAGAGACTCCGGGAAGACTGTGCGAAACGTCGTGGCGACACCCTACACGCCACAACTCATCTCGATGACCACAACACTCGGGTGCGTCGGACGGGCAATGCCGAACGGTCGAGGCCGATCATTCCGCGCCACTGGTGATTGAATTGACATCACGCCACCCGGACTCTTTCGCGAAAAACAGCGGAGCCGGTCGTGGTCATGCCACCAGTGTAGCCGATCGCACATGCCGCAGCAGCCAGGAGGCCTGCTGACATGGGAAGATGTCACCGCAGTTCAGCGGTGTCGCACTCAGTCCACCACGGAGGGCGCAGCAGTCTGCTCCACGATCTGATCACGAAGTCTCGAACACGCGGTCGATCCGAAGACAAGGGGGCATCTGAACGAGAACGGCTAACGCACGACATCTCCTGTTGCTCCTTCCGTGTCTCCAGCACACGACCTCAAGCCCAAACACCTCTATCTCGATCGTTCATGCACAAGCCCGGCTGCGATGGCAAGAGCATGCGTGAGCGAAGTAGGCTGTGCAAGGAGTCGGAACGGTCTGAGCGACTATTGGGACAGTCTGGGACGTCATAGGCCGACATCGACTGCGCGAACAGCATCGATCTGGTGTTAACCTGCCGCGCCACTCGACCAATCCCGTGCGTGACCTCCGAACAGCGCGCCTCCCGTGAGCAAGCCGCATTAATACTCCGTACGTGTGATGCCCACTCTGCACGCGCCGTAACCGGACAAGAAGTGGACACTTCACGCCAGCGCCGTTTCCTCAGAGACGGCAGTAAGTGCTTCGACAATTCATAAAATGCCGGGGGAGTCGGCCGCACACCGATTTCAGGGCAAATCACCGTGCGGCGGAAACAACGGCACGAAGGCAGTTCGGTCTTCTGTCAGCTGAGCTGGTGCTGAGCGCCAGATCGCACCACGGAGACTCCCGCCGCGCCCGAACTGTGCCTAGCGTGGCGGGTATGACGCAACGAGTTGCTGTGGTCACCGGCACCGCGCAGGGCATGGGCCTGCGGATCGCGGACGTGCTGCGCGAGGACGGGTTCGCCGTCGTCGGCTTCGACCTGCAGGAGAGCAAGGACGGGATCGTCGGCAACGTCGCCAGCGCCGCGGACGTCCAGCGCCTGACCGATCACGTGACCAGCACCTACGGTCGCGTGGACGTGTTGGTCAACAACGCCGGGATCGCCGGCATCGTGCCGTTCGAGGACACGAGCCTGGAGCAGTGGGAACGGATCATGGCGGTCAACCTGACCGGGCCGTTCCTGCTCACGCAGGCGTTGGGCAAGGTCATGCTGGAACAGAGATCCGGCAGCGTCGTGAACATCGCGTCCGTCGCCGGGCTGCAGGGTGTGGCGGACCGGGCCGCGTACAACACGACGAAGCACGGGCTGATCGGGCTGACGCGCACGCTCGCCGTCGAGTGGGGCGGGCGGGGGATCAGGGTCAACGCCGTGTGTCCCGGCTGGGTCAAGACCGAGATGGACGTCGAGTCGCAGGCCGGCGGGTACTACGTCGACGAGGACATCACCGACCACGTGCCGATGAACCGGTTCGCGGCGCCGGACGACATCGCGCAGGCGGTCAGGTTCCTGGCCAGCGACAACGCTCGGTACATCAACGGAGTCGCGTTGCCGGTCGACGGCGGGTGGACCGCGGACGGCAGCTGGCAGAAGCTGCGGCTCTCGAAGCGCTGAACGCGAAGGGCCGCCCTCCAAGAAGGAGAGCGGCCCTTCACGGCATCAGACTTCGCCGCGAATGAACTTCTCGACGGCCTCGTGCGCCTCGGAGTCCGAGTACTGCACGGGCGGGGACTTCATGAAGTACGACGACGCCGAGAGGATCGGGCCGCCGATGCCGCGGTCGAGGGCGATCTTCGCCGCGCGCACGGCGTCGATGATGATGCCCGCGGAGTTCGGGGAGTCCCAGACCTCCAGCTTGTACTCGAGGTTCAGCGGCACGTCACCGAAGGCGCGACCCTCCAACCGGACATAGGCCCACTTGCGGTCGTCGAGCCACGCCACGTAGTCGGACGGGCCGATGTGGACGTTGCGCTTGCCCATCTCGCGGTCCACCTGGGACGTGACGGCCTGGGTCTTGGAGACCTTCTTGGACTCCAGGCGCTCCAGTTCCTTCATGTTCAGGAAGTCCATGTTGCCGCCGACGTTCAGCTGCATGGTGCGGTCGAGCTGGACACCGCGGTCCTCGAAGAGCTTCGCCAGCACGCGGTGCGTGATGGTGGCGCCGACCTGGGACTTGATGTCGTCACCGACGATCGGGACGCCGGCGGCGCGGAACTTCTCCGCCCACTCCGGGTCCGACGCGATGAAGACGGGCAGGGCGTTGACGAACGCCACACCGGCGTCGATCGCGGCCTGGGCGTAGAAGCGGTCCGCGTCCTCGGAACCCACCGGCAGGTACGAGACCAGCACGTCGACCTCGGCGTCACGCAGCGCCTGAACAACGTCGACCGGCTCGGCGTCGGACTCCTCGATCGTCTCCCGGTAGAACTTCCCGAGACCGTCGAAGGTGTGACCCCGCTGGACGACGACGCCGAGCGGCGGCACGTCCGCGATCTTGATCGTGTTGTTCTCGCTGGCCCCGATGGCCTCGGAGAGGTCGGTACCGACCTTCTTCGCGTCGACGTCGAACGCTGCGACGAACTCGACATCGCGCACGTGGTAGTCGCCGAACTGCACGTGCATCAGACCGGGCACGCGGGTGTTCGGGTCGGCGTCACGGTAGTAGTGGACGCCCTGCACCAGCGACGCCGCGCAGTTGCCCACCCCGACGATGGCCACTCGAACGGTGCGGCGGTTTTCGCCCATTGCCGAGTCCTCCTTGATCAACAGTGAATCGCTACTCGTCCTGCTCGGACTTCTCGTGCGCGATGAGCTCGTTGAGCCACCGCACCTCGCGCTCCGTGCTTTCCAGGCCTTGGCTGTGCAGCTCACGGGTGTAGCGGTCGATCTGCTCACCCGTGCGCGTGAGCCGCTCGCGAAGCCCCTCCCTGCGTTCTTCGACACACCGCCGGCGGCCTTCCAGGATGCGCATCCTGACGTCGGCCGGCGTGCGTGAGAAGAACGCCAGGTGGACTCCGAACGAGTCGTCGTCCCAGGTCTGCGGACCCGCGTCGGCCAGGAGATCGGCGAACCGCTCCTTGCCCTCCGGCGTCAGCTTGTAGACCTTGCGAGCCCGACGTCCCCAGGAGAGAGCCGATTCCTCTGGCCCCTCCTCCACGATCAGGCCCGTCCTCTGGAGTCGCCGCAGTGTTGGGTACAGCGATCCGTAGGAGAACGCGCGAAACGCTCCGAGCAGGTCATGCAAGCGCTTGCGCAGCTCGTAGCCGTGCATGGGCGCCTCGTGCAGCAGGCCGAGCAGCGCGAACTCGAACACGAGTCACCTCCTCGCACCTGCACCGATAGGTGAGGCGATTATATCGGCTCGATACATCGATGGCTCCTTGCAACTGTGGGATGTGGCACACCGTGATACCGCGCCGGACCTCGCTGCCCTGAACGGCCCATCATCGGAAAGCGGTCGGCACGTACTCTGGTGACGTGTTGACCCAACGGCAGGTGGTGGACTACTCGCTGCAGCGGCGTGCGCTGCTGGCGGAGGTCTATGCCGGTCGGACGGGCACCATGGAGGTCTGCGACGCGAACCCGTACCTGCTGCGAGCTGCGAAGTTCCACGGGACGGCGACCGACGTGCCCTGTCCGGTGTGCCGCAAGGAACCGCTCACGCACGTGTCGTGGGTCTACGGTGACGAACTCAAGCACGCGGCCGGCTCGGCACGCACGCCTGAAGAACTGGTGAAGATGGCGAACCTCTTCGACGAGTTCTCCGTGTACCTAGTTGAAGTTTGTCGCACGTGCAGTTGGAACCACCTGGTGCAGTCATACGTCCTGGGGAAGCGTGGGCTGGAAAAGCCACGCAGGCGAACTGCGGCGGAATGACCCACAGGTGACACTGCTCCGAATGAAGTACGACCACCGAACCGTGTGCTGATGCACGCCGGTCTGGGAGGCCTTTTCACGTGAACGACCAGCATGATGACCGGCAGCGCGGAGGCGAGCCGCAGTGGCCGACCGGGGACGACCCGGACGGCGGCGGCACGAGGCGCGATGTCCCGAATCAGCCGCGACCGGGCACCCCACCCGGTGGTTTCGCGCGCCCTCCCCAGGGTGGCACGCCACCTGGTGGTTTCCCACAGCAGCAGCCCCCACGCCGCCCGAACGGACCAGGCGGTCCGCAGGGCGGTCCCGGTGGGCCCCAGGGCGCTCCAGGGCGTCCCCAGGGACCGGGGATGAACGGTCCCGGCGGTCCGCAGGGCGGGCCCGGTGGTCCGGGCGGCCGTCCTCCGACGCCTCCCGGCGGGATGCCGATCGCGCCGCCTCCCGGTGGCCGTCGCCCCGGTGGACCTGGCGGACCCGGCGGCCCTCAGGGCGGTCCTGGTGGTCCCGGTCGCCCCGGCATGCCCCCGCGCAACCCCGGTGAGGAACGCACCACGCAGATGCCGCCGGTCAACCGGCCGCCGCAGCGCGAACCCGAGCTCATCACGCACCGCGAGCCGGACGACGAGTTCCTCATGGCCGGTGTCGCCGACGATGACGACGAGTACTACGACGACGAGCCGGAGCTCACCGAAGAGGAGGAGCGTCGTCTGCGCAAGAAGAAGATCTGGAAGCGCGTCCGAATCGGTGCGTTCGTCGCGATCGGCCTGATGATCCTCGGCCCCGTGATCGCCATCGCGGTCGCGTACCCGCTCGTCGAGTGGCCGCGCCCGAACGAGATCGCGGACGCGCAGGACAAGACGATCACGTTGCTCTACTCGGACAACTCCGAGATGGGCAAGATCACCTCGCCCGGTCAGAACCGCACGATGCTGACGTACGAGGAGATTCCGGACAACGTCAAGAACGCGGTCATGGCCGCAGAGGACGCGAACTTCTACGACAACCCCGGCTTCGACGCCAAGGCCATCGTCCGCGCCGTCTGGATCCAGGCGACGGGTGGTAGCTCGGGTGGTTCCGGTCTGACGCAGCAGTACATCAAGAAGGCCACGGGCAACGAGGAAGCGACGCTGACTCGTAAGTTCACCGAGCTCGTCAAGGCCTACAAGATGAGCAACGAGTCGGACCACAACACGATCCTCACCGCGTACCTCAACACGGTGTACTTCGGTCGTGGCGCGAACGGCTTCAAGGCCGCCTCGCAGGTCTACTACAACAAGCCGATGAAGGACCTCAGTCCCTCCGAGGCCGCGCTCATCTCGGGCATGATCCAGACGCCCTCCTGGTCCGAGGACGAGGAGTACTCGAAGAAGCGCTGGGAATTCGTGATGGGCCAGATGCTTCAGAAGAAGTGGATCAGCCAGGCCGACTACGACGCCCGCCAGTACCCGCAGCCGCTGCCGTTCGAGCAGACGCAGCCCGCCGGTCTCGACGGCCCGCTCGCCCGCGTGAGCCAGCAGGTCCAGAACGAGATCGACAGCGAGCTCGTCGGCCTCACGATGGAGAAGGCGCAGAAGGTCGGCGTCACCGTCCACACGACGATCGACCCGAAGATGCAGCAGGCCGCGGTCGACGCGGTGAACTCCGTGATGGACGGCCAGGACGCCGACCTGCGCACGTCGCTCAGCGCGATCGAACCGCAGTCCGGCGCGGTCAAGGCCTACTACCCGGGCAAGGACGGCCTCAAGGGCATCGACTACGCCAAGGGCACGATCCAGGAGGCCGGCTCGTCGTTCAAGCCGTTCGACCTGGTGGCGGCCCTGAAGATGGGCAAGGGCATCGGCGACACCTACGACGCCACACCGCGCAAGATCGCCGGCGTCGAGATCCGCAACGCCGGCACCAGTCAGTGCGGCAAGCAGTGCCCGATCAAGCAGGCCATGAAGGAATCGCTCAACACCGTGTTCTACGACATGGTGGCGGGCCCCGAGGGCACTGGCACGAAGGCAGTGGCGGACGCGGCGCACGCGGCCGGCATCCCGAAGGTCGTCCGGGTGGGCGGCCAGGACAAGGAGACCCTGGTCGGTGAGGGTGGCAACCCGCCCACCGCCGGTATCTCCATCGGTGCCGACAGCGCCCAGGTGCGGCCGTTCGACATGGCCTCGGCGTTCGCGACCTTCGCGGCTCGCGGCATCTACCGGGCTCCGTTCTTCGTCACGAAGATCGTCGGCCCCACCGGTGACGTGCTCTACCAGCACGTCGACCAGCCGGTGCCGGCGTTCGACCCGGTGGAGACGAAGAGCCGGGACATCGCGGACAACGTCACCGAGACGTTGAAGGACATCCCGTCGGGGCCGATCGCGTGTGCCAGCGGCCGCCCGTGCGCCGGCAAGACCGGTACGCACGAGCTCCCCGGCAGCGTCGACCAGAACTCGAAGGCCTGGATGGTCGGCTACACGCCGCAGCTGTCCACCTCCGTGTGGGTCGGCAAGGACGCCGGCAACGTGGCCATCAAGAACAAGCAGGGCAACCCGATCTTCGGTAGTGGCCTGCCTGGTCTGATGTGGAAGAAGTTCATGGACACGGCACTCGCGGGCGCGCAGAAGGAGCCGTTCGCGAAGCCGGTCCCGCTGGGCAACTTCAACCCGCCGCGCAAGTCGGACCCGCCGTCGCCGCCGCCGAGCAACCAGCAGCCGAGCAACCAGCAGCCCAGCAACACGCAGCCGAGCAACACGCAGCCGTCGCAGACCAAGCCGACCAAGCCGTCGGGCTGTGGCCAGATCATCTGCCCGCCGTCCGGCCCGCCGGACCCGAGTGACGACCCCGAGAACGGGGGCCGCAATCCGGGTGGCGGCTAAAGATCGATCATGAGAAAGGGCCTGACGCGTACTCCGCGTCAGGCCCTTTCTGCTTCGGTCCAGGGATGTTGACCACGGCGAAACGGTCTTGGCCGTAACATCCGCGACGTGCCCAGCAGCCCTGCCGAGCTTCCCGCCGAGGCCCCCGAGAAGGACCTCTCCGAGGAAACCGATTCGCTCACTCACGAAGAGCGCGTCGCCCCGACCTGGACCGAGTCGCTCGCCCGCGGTCTGAGCAGACCGTTCGGCGGTCCTCTCGGCGAGCACGCGCAGATCGGCCGGAACTACTTCTGGACGGCACTGCGGGTGATCCTGATGCTCGCCGTGGTCACGTTGATGCTGGGGTGGGTGCAGAAGTCGCCGTGCATCCAGCAGTACACGGACGACAAGGGCGTCGTGCAGCTCGACTGGCGGGGCAGCAAGCAGTTCACCGCCCTCTGCTACTCCGACACCGTGCCGCTCTACACCGCGGAACGGCTCGACCAGCGCGGTGCCTTCCCGTACATCACGTCCTGGAAGGACGACGAGGGCAAGCCGACCGAGCACGTCCGGTACATGGAGTACCCGGTGGTCACCGGCGTGTTCATGTGGCTCAACGCGCGGGTGGCGCAGGGGCTCGTGGCGCTCGTCCCGGGGCTGCCGATGACGGTGATCGTGTTCTTCGACGTCACCGCGTTCTGGCTGGCCGTGGCGTGGCTGGTGACCGTGTTCTCGGTGGCCAGGATCGCCCGGCGCCGGATGTGGGACGCGGCGATCGTGGCGGTGTCCCCGCTGGTCATCGTCCACGCGTTCACGAACTTCGACACGATCGCGACGGCGTTCGCGACGGCCGGCCTGCTGGCGTGGGCGCGCAAGAAACCCGCGCTCGCCGGCGTGCTGCTGGGGCTCGGTGGTGCGGCGAAGCTCTATCCGTTGTTCCTGCTCGGGCCGTTGCTGTTGTTGTGCTGGCGGTCCAAGAGGATCAAGGCAGGCCTCACCACCACCGCAGCGGCCATAGGCGCGTGGGCGCTCGTCAACGCGCCGATCGCCCTGAACCCGGCCTCGCAGACGGGGTGGCGGGAATTCTTCCGCCTCAACACCGAACGCAACGCCGACCCGGACACGCTCTACAACGTCCTCGTGCAGTGGACGGGGTGGCAGGGCTTCGACCCCGGGCTGACGCAGGGGCAACCGCCGACGGTCCTCAACACGGTCAGCTCCGTGCTGTTCCTCGTCTGTTGCGCCGGCATCGCCTACGTGACCCTCTCGGCGCCGACGAGACCCCGGCTCGCGCAGCTCGGGTTCCTGGTCGTGGCGGCGTTCCTGCTGACGAACAAGGTGTGGAGCCCGCAGTACTCGCTGTGGCTGGTGCCGCTCGCCGTGCTGGCGTTGCCGCGCTGGAAGCTGCTGCTGGCGTGGATGACGGTCGACGCGCTGGTGTGGGTGCCGCGCATGTACTTCTACCTCGGCACGGACAACAAGGGACTGCCGATCGACTGGTTCCTCGGCGCCGTGCTGCTGCGGGACGCGGCTGTCATCACGTTGTGCGTGATCATCCTGAAGGAGATCTACCACCCGGAGCGCGACCGCGTGCGGATGGCGGGCGACGACCCGTTGGCGGGCGTCCTGGCCGACGCGCCGGACCGGCAGGTCGTCAGACCCGCACGAGGCGAGCCATCGCACCGAATGCGGTCCCGTTCGGATGCAGGTGATCACCGGAGTCGAACTCCGGACGCAGTCTGAGCGGATCGGCGGGGTCGCGCACGGCCTCGTCGAAGTCGATCGCGGCGGGGAAGGTGGCGCGGATCCACGCGTTCACCTTCTGCCGCTGCTGTTCCTTCTCCTCGGTCCACGTGTACCAGCCGTGCCACGGCGTGATGGTGCCGACGTGGAACTCCACGCCCGCGTTCTGGCACCGCAGCTGAACGGTGCGGATGCCGGCGATGACGTTCTCGGCGCTGACGCCGTTCTGGATGTCGTTGATGCCGCCCAGCAACACGACCTTGCGCACTTCCTTGCTGTACAGGACGTCCCGGTGCACACGGGTGACCATCGGCGCAGTGCCCAGCACCACGCCGTTGCCGTTGATGCCCGCGTTGAGCACCGCGTAGTCGGTCTTGACCAGCGACGGCCAGGTGTTCTCGGCGAACCCCTCGGTGATCGAGTCGCCGAACATCACCACCGCACCCGGCGCGGTGAAGCCCGCGACCTCGACGGCCGAGACGAGGCAGATCTGCTCGCGCGTCGACGTGATCGTCCGATGGGCGCGTGCCTGACACGGCGTGCCGGCGGGGGAGTACGTGCTGATGTCGAGCGTCTTGGTGACCTTGAGCTGCACCGCGTCGCTGTAGACGTCGTCGCGGGCCCTGATCGTGACGGAACGGGACCTGCCGAACGTGAGCTGCCGCGTCTCGCCGTCGGCGGTCACGGTGACCTGCTCGACGCGAACCGGCTTGATGCCCATCAGGTTCGACAGCCGCACCCGGACCGACGTGCCGCCCGCCGCGAGGTCGACGGTCGTGCGCACGCTCTGGTCCGGCACGGAACTCGACAGCGTCGGCACGGCCTGCCACACGGGCAGCCAGCGGATCACCTCCGAGCGCACGGGCACGCCGGAGGCACCGCAGACCAGCACCAACGCCAGCACGATGATCACCCTCACGGGTGAAGTCTGCGGCTGATCAGGCCTTCGCTGCTACGGCCCCGCGGAGGAACTTCAGGTCTTCGTGATCGTCCTCGGTCACGTCCCTGGCCTTGAGGAAGACCACGAACAACGCCACGAGCAACGCCGCCCTGCCCCACACGCCGATCATCACGGCCTGCGCGGAGAAGCTGTCGTAGATCCCGGCCGGCTGACCGAACTCGATCGCCCAGAACCAGCGGAAGATGCCGATGCCCATCGCGAGGTCGACCACGAAGTAGGCGAACGCCCAGGCCAGCCGCACGCGCAGCAGCACGAGGAACGGCACCAGCCACAGCGTGTACTGCGGCGAGTGGACCTTGTGCAGCAGCATGAAGCCGCACAGCATCGCGCCGGACACCGCGATCCACGGGTAGGTGCCCTCGCGCCGGAACCGCATCCAGCCGTAGCCGGCGGCGATCGCGAACGAGATCAGGATCGTGATCGGCGAGATGACGCCGACCAGCGACTGCATGGCGTCGTCGCCGATGAACGGCCGCAGGCCCCAGTACCAGATCGAGTTCGTGGTGATGTCGACCCGGCGCAGCTGCTGGAACTCGAACGACGCCGCCCAGCCGTCGTAGCCCGCGATCGCGAACGGCAGGTTGACCAGCACGACCGTGATGATCGAGGCGAGCCCGACCTTGACCGCGCCCGCGATGTCGAACTTCTTGCCGTTCGGCATCTCCTGGCCGCGCCAGCCGCCGGTGGCGACGAAGAGCATCAGCGGCAGCACGAACGCCGCCGGGTAGACCTTGAACGCGAACCCGAGCCCGAGCAGCACGGACGCGACCGTGGCTCTCTCGACCAGCGGCCGGTTCCAGCGGTGCACCACGAAGACCGCGGCGACCGAGCACAGCACGACCGGCAGGTCCCAGTTGTGGAACGCGTAGAGGATCAGCGGTGGCCCGATCGCCCACAGCAACGCGCGCCAGCGGGCGAGCTTGCCCAGCAGCCAGCCCGTGAGCAGGCCGAACGGCGCCATCAGCAGCGACGAGTAGAGCAGGTACTCCGCGTCGTTGTGCGCGAAGATCGCACCCGCCCAGATGATCAGGCCGGAGAGCACGGGGTACTCGACCGAGCCCCCGATGAGGGTGCCCTTGTCGTTGATGTTGCCGTCGACGTACGGGAAGACGTGGCGGTCGATGTCGCGCCCGATCCAGAGGTGCTGGATGTCGGAGTAGCAGACGTCTTCCTTGTTGCGCTCGTCATAGTCGGGCTGCGTGCGGCCCCACTGGTCGAACGCGGGACCGGTGCAGCGGTCCTTGTTGATGAAGCCCAGCAGCAGCGTGAGCCCGCACAGCAGCACGAGCACGACAGCGGCGGGCCTGCCGAAGCGGTTCACGAAACGCCCGGCGTCGCCTCGCTCGGGCGTCACGCTCACCACCTCGTGCACGGAGTTCACCGGCCGGCGCGGTCGCGCAGGAAGGCGATGTCGTCGGCCTGGCCCTCGTCCGGCGTCTCCACCACTACGGGGCATCCGGCACTGGCGACCACGGCCGCCAGCTGGTCGGCGTCGATGGTGCCAGTCTTGATGTTGTCGTGCCGATCGCGCGAGGAACCGAACTCGTCGCGTGAGCTGTTGAGGTGCACCAGGTCGATCCGGCCGGTGATGGCTTTCACCCGATCGACGATGCCGACCAGGTCCTCACCGGCGGCGAACGCGTGGCAGGTGTCGAGGCAGAAGCCCGCGCCGAACTCGCCGACCGCGTCCCAGAGCAGCTTGAGGGAGTCGAACGTGCGGGCCATGGCGCCGTCGCCGCCCGCGGTGTTCTCGATCAGGACCGGGACCGCGAAGCCGCCCTCGGCGACCTGACGTTCGAAGAACTTGCGCCAGTTCGCGAAGCCCTCCGCCGGGTCCTCGCCCTTCGTGACGTGCCCGCCGTGCACGATCAGGCCCTTCGCGCCCACGGTCGCGGCCGCCTCCGCGTGCTGGATCACGTTCTTCCTGGACGGAATCCGGATCTTGTTGTTCAGCGACGCGATGTTGATCATGTACGGGGCGTGGACGAACACCTCGAGGTCGGACGCCAGCAGGGCTTCCGTCTGCGGATGAGGTTTGGGTTTCTTCCATCCCTGGGGATCCGACAGGAAGAACTGGACGACCTCGGCCCCGCGTTCGGCCGCGGCGCCGACCGGGTCGTCGTCGCGTACATGGGCCCCGATGCGCATACGCAGGAGGGTAGTCGGCGTCCATAACGCCATCGCAGCCGCCGCCGATAGGAGTAATTGGAAAAACTGGGGATGGTCTACGTCACCACCAGGACCTACGGTCGTTACTTGAGAGTAGGAAAGGGGTTCGCATGAGGCTGTTGAGCGTCGCCGCCACGGCGCTGCTGGCCCTCGTGTCCGCTTCGGTGGGCGGGGTCGCGCACGCGGCAGATCCCATCGTGGTCGGCAGTTGTGCCACCACCGTGCAGGGCGCGCCCGGCACCCCCGTCTCTCTCAGTCCAACTGCCGTGCTCCAGCCTGTGACGGACCTGGTTCGCGCTGTACCGATCCTGGGGCCGGAGATCGTAAAAGGGCTCCAGCCGGCATTCGCGCAGCTCAAGCCCATTCCGATCGGCGCGGTACAGGTCGGCACGACGACCATCAGCGGCGGCACGATCGCGAACGCGGTAGTGGCAGAAGTGCGGAAGTTGCCGTTGCTCGGTCCAGTCCTCGGCACGATCGACACGAACCTGCGCACCACGCTGACGCAGGGTTGCCAGGTGACGGTCGTCGCCGTCAACCAGGTGGTCGCGCCCATCCAAGATGGCGCCAAAGCGGTCGGCGACGCCTCCGAGAAGGCTGTCGGCGCGATCCCCGGCGCACCGAAACCGCCTGGTCAGCAGCCTTCTCCGCAGCCAGGCACCCCGCCCGGTCAGCCCGGCACGCAGCCGGGGATCCCCGGTGTGGGCGCCGGCGCGCCGAGCAACCGCGACTTCTCGCTCTACCCCATCGGCTCGAACTTCGGCCGGGTGCCGCTGTTCAGCTACGGCTCGCTGCCGTTCGCGATGCCCGGCCTGTACTCGCCGTCGCCCGGCGTCCGGTACGGCTCGCAGGTGCCCCGCGCGTCCAACGGCACCGGCATCGAAGGCGACTCGGTGCAGGCGGCCGGCCGCGCCACGGCGTTGCCCCGGCTGAGCGGTCCCGGCGGTGTCGGCGCTCCGGTGCTGGTCGCGGTGCTGCTGCTGGCCCTGGTCACGGGTGCGCTGGTGCGGACCTGGGTGCTCCGCCGCACCCCTGCGTAGTCGCCGGACGCGCTCTGTTAACCTTTGTCAGTTGCTGACGCGACGACCCTCCTGCCACGGAAAGCCCGTGGCCGTGAGTCCACAGGAGGTGAGTGGTCCTCATGCGTCATTACGAAGTGATGGTCATCCTCGACCCCAGTCTCGACGAGCGCACGATCGCGCCGTCCCTCGACACGTTCCTCAACGTCATCAAGACGTCGGGCGGCAACGTCGAGAAGGTTGAAGTTTGGGGCAAGCGCCGGTTGAGCTTCGAGATCAACAAGAACAGCGAGGGCATCTACGCGGTGCTCGACCTGACCTCGACGCCCGACGCGGTGAAGGAACTGGACCGCCAGCTCGGTCTGCAGGAGACGGTGCTCCGGACGAAGGTCCTGCGCCGCGAGCCCGCCAAGTCGGCCGTCAAGGCCTGACGAACCTGAATTAGGGGAGCTCCCAAGACATGGCTGGTGAGACGACGATCACGGTAGTCGGGAACCTGACTGCCGACCCCGAACTGCGCTTTACCCAGTCCGGCGCGGCGGTGGCCAGCTTCACGGTCGCCTCCACGCCCCGCACGTTCGACAAGAATTCGGGCGAGTGGAAGGACGGCGAAGCGCTGTTCCTGCGGTGCAACGTGTGGCGGCAGGTCGCCGAGAACGTGGCCGAGTCGCTCACCCGCGGTTCGCGAGTGCTCGTCTCCGGACGGTTGCGCCAGCGTTCCTTCGAGACGAAGGAAGGCGAGAAGCGCACTGTCGTGGAGCTGGAGGTCGACGAGATCGGCCCCTCGCTGCGCTACGCGACCGCGAAGGTCAACAAGGTCAGCCGTGGAGACGGCGGCGGTGGCGGCGGCTTCGGCGGCGGCGGCGGTCAGCAGTCTCGCGGCGGTGGCGGTGGCGCGCCGGCAGACGACCCGTGGGGTTCCGCCCCGCCGGCCGGCTCTGGTGGCTTCGCCGACGAGCCCCCCTTCTAGACCGACTGCACCGGTCATCCAGTACTTCACACATCGCGTATTCAGGAGTTAGAGACACATGGCCAAGCCGCCTGTGCGCAAGCCCAAGAAGAAGGTCTGCGCCTTCTGCAAGGACAAGAGCGCGTCCCTGATCGACTACAAGGACACGACGCTGCTCCGCAAGTTCATCTCCGACCGCGGCAAGATCCGTGCCCGCCGCGTCACGGGCAACTGCTCGCAGCACCAGCGCGACGTCGCTGTTGCCGTGAAGAACGCCCGTGAGATGGCCCTGCTGCCCTACACCTCGACCGCTCGCTAAGAGAAGGAGACACTGCGATGAAGCTCATCCTCACCGCTGACGTTTCCGGCCTTGGCGCTCCCGGCGACATCGTCGAGGTCAAGGACGGCTACGGCCGCAACTACCTGCTCCCGCGTGGCTTCGCGATCGTTGCGACCCGTGGCGCGCAGAAGCAGATCCAGGTCATCACCCGCGCGCAGGACACCCGCCGCGTGCGCGACCTGGACCACGCCAAGGAGATCAAGACCGCGCTCGAGGGTCTCTCCGTGGAGCTCAAGGCCAAGGCCGCCGCCGGCAGCACCAAGCTGTTCGGCTCGGTCACCGCGTCGGACGTGGCGGCTGCCGTCAAGTCCGCCGGTGGTCCGGTCCTGGACAAGCGCGCCATCGAGCTGCCGGGTCACATCAAGACCACCGGCAAGCACTCGGTCACGGTTCGCCTCCACCCCGAGGTCACCGTCGCCCTGCCGCTGGTCGTCACCGCCGGCGAGTGATCCTGGGGCGTCCCCGCCACACGTTGGTGGGGTCCGCCCACGGTTCGGTTTGCTGAAGCGCTGCCTACCCGGAATGCTCCGGGTGGGTGGCGCTTTCGCTCGTTCGGACCAGTGCCGTTCTGTCCACGTCCTGTGGATAAACCGCGCGTTCAGCGTGGTCGCGACACGCCGAAGAGGGTGTTTTTCGCGACACGCCGAGGGTGTGGCGCACAACTTTTTCCACAACTTGTGCACAGCCACTGAGCTGCGGTTACTTCTGTCACTCCACTGGTTGTCAACAGGTTGTCCCCAGTGCCGTGACCCCTGTGAGCATCCATCCACAGGTTGTCCCCCAGTTGTCCACAGGACGATCCACACGCTGGTTTGCTTGCTCCGGACGGGTCCCTCTAGCGTCGCGACCAGGGCAAGGCCATCGCACAGCGTGGCCGCCCGAAATTGTCGGTGCCTCGCGGTACAACTAGGGGACTCACGCACCGGCTTTCGACTCTTCGCAGGGGTGATTCAGCAGTGGCGCTCGTGGACGACCGGGGCATGGCGGAGCCCGCATTCGAGCGTCAGCCGCCGCAGGACCTCGCCGCGGAGCAGTCCGTTCTGGGCGGCATGCTGCTGTCGAAGGACGCGATCGCGGACGTCATCGAGGCGCTCGCGCCGAACGACTTCTACCGCCCCGCGCACCAGGCGATCTACGACTGCATCCTCGACCTCTACGGCCGCGGCGAACCGGCCGACCCGATCACCATCTCGGCCGAGCTCGAACGCCGCGGCGAACTGCTGCGCGTGGGTGGCGCGCCGTACCTGCACACGTTGATCGCGACCGTGCCCACGGCCGCGAACGCCGGCTACTACGCCGAGATCGTCGCCGAGAAGGCGGTGCTGCGCCGTCTCGTCGAGGCGGGCACCCGCATCGTGCAGCTCGGGTACAACGGTGCCGAGGGCGCGGACGTCGACGAGGTGGTCGACCGCGCGCAGGCCGCGATCTACGAGGTCACCGACCGCCGCACGACCGAGGACTACGTCGCCCTCGAAGACCTGCTGCAGCCGACGATGGACGAGATCGACGCGATCGCGTCCCGTGGCGGCATGTCCCAGGGCATCCCCACCGGCTTCGCCGACCTCGACGCACTGACCAACGGCCTGCACGGCGGCCAGATGATCATCGTCGCCGCCCGTCCCGGTGTCGGCAAGGCGCTGGCCCTGAACACCCCGCTGCCCACCCCGTCCGGCTGGACGACGATGGGCGGGATCTCCGTCGGGGAGTTCCTGATCGGCGCCGACGGCCGCCCGACCCGAGTGGTCGCCGCGACCGAGGTGATGACGGGCCGCCCGTGCTTCGAGGTCGAGTTCTCCGACGGCACCGTGATCGTCGCCGACGGCGAGCACCAGTGGCTGACGGAGTCGTGCAGCGAGACCGGCGGCTTCTGGGCGATCCGCACCACCGCGCAGTTGTTCGAGCGCGTCGGCGTGTGCCGCATGTTCGTGCGGCTGTCCGCGGCCTGGGACCTGCCTACCGCTTCGTTGCCTCTCACTCCCCGCTCGCTCGGCCTGTTCCTCTCGGGCCTGGGCGACCTGGAACTGACCGACGACGAACTGCGCGTCGCCAAGGACCTCGACCTGGCCGACGACCCGCACATCCCCGCCGCGTACCTGCGCGCGTCCCGCAAGCAGCGCGAGGAACTGCTCGCCGCCCTGCAGATCGACGGCCGCTTCGCCCGCCTGCGCCGCGACCTGGCCGAACTGATCGCGGGCCTCGGCCGCCACGACCAGGTGGAGATCGTCGCCGTCCGCCCCGTCGCCTCCGTGCCGGTGCGCTGCGTCGAGGTCGACAACCACGACCACCTGTACCTCGCGGGCGAGACGATGATCCCCACCCACAACTCGACGCTGGGCCTCGACTTCGCCAGGTCGTGCTCCGTCAAGCACGGCATGACCAGCGCCATCTTCAGCCTGGAAATGAGCCGCACCGAAATCGTCATGCGCATGCTCTCCGCCGAGGCGCGCATCCGCCTGAGCGACATGCGAGGCGGCACGATGAGCGACGACGACTGGACCCGCCTGGCCCGCCGAATGAGCGAGATCAGCGAGGCCCCGCTCTTCGTCGACGACAGCCCCAACCTGACGATGATGGAGATCAGGGCCAAGGCAAGGCGCCTCAAGCAGCGCCACGACCTCAAGCTCGTGGTCGTCGACTACCTCCAGCTGATGTCGTCGGGCAAGAAGACCGAGTCGCGCCAGCAGGAAGTCTCGGAGTTCTCCCGAAACCTCAAGCTGATCGCCAAGGAACTCCACGTCCCGGTCATCGCGATCTCGCAGCTCAACCGAGGCCCCGAACAGCGAACCGACAAGCGCCCGATGCTCTCCGACCTCCGTGAGTCGGGCTCCCTGGAGCAGGACGCCGACATGGTCATCCTGGTCAACCGCCCCGACGCCTGGGAACGCGACGACCCGCGCGCCGGCGAGGCCGACCTGATCATCGCCAAGCACCGCGCGGGCCCGACCGCGACCATCGTCGTGGCGCACCAGCTGCACTACAGCCGCTTCACGGACCTGGCCCAGACCTGATCGCGGTCATTTCGCGGAGAACACCGCGGCGACCGAAACCGCAGACACCTTCACCTCGGCGCTTCCCTCCTTTCGGAAGGTGAGGACGCCAAGCGCGACCTTGCCCATGACCGAGTCGTAGGCGAGTGTCGCTGTCCACCCGTTGCCCGCGGCAGTGCTCACCGGGTCGGTCGATGCACCCCAGGCTCCGGCGGAGAGCCGATGAGTGGTGGCCGACGAAGGCTCGACCTGTGGGCTGGTGTTCGGGTCCCATCGCAGTTCACCGACAGCCATGGTCACGGCATACGGGGTGCCCTGGTTGTCGAAGCCGAGGTCGGCGAGTCGCACACCCTGCGCGCCTCCTGTGGCCGGCTTGTCGACCAGGAGAACGGGTGACAGGACCGCTCCGGACTTCGGGTCAACCAGCTGCGCGACCTGCCCGTTGTCCTGGGGCGTGACCACGAGCAGACGATCACCATCGTCGTTGAAGGCGAAGTCGAGGATCGCGTCCGCTGTGGTGTAGATGGCCTTGGCAGAGCCGTCGTCACCCACGGAGTACAGAGTCTCCGGCGACTGCAGACTGAAGCGTTCGGGACCGTTGGTCAGGTAGACGCGCTGACCGGACGAGCCGCTACGGGTCAAGAAGGTGTACCTGGAAGCAGTGTTGCCGTAGACGTTCTCCACCGGATCGACCGCAGGCAGGCCGGAGACCGTGAAAGGAGCTCCGCCTCCCTCGACGGGGAACGTCGAGAAGCCGGTCGGACTGGTGGCGTCGGTGATGACGGGTGTGGACCCGACGAACGCGATGCTGCACCCCGCACAGCCCTCGACTCGGCTCTTGCCGGTGCTCGGCTCGTACACGGCTACGCCGACACCGTCCTCCTGTTGCGTGAGGTAGGCCGTGAGCCTGCCGTCCGCAGACCACCCGGCAACACGCCGAACCCGGTTGGCCGTGGCTTCGCCGATGGGCTTGGGCTGTTCACCTGGTCCCGGCAACAACCAGACGTTGTCACTGCTGGTGTAGGCGATCGCGCGGAACGGCACCGTGGACGGAACCGTCGGTGGTGCGGCGATCTGCTGGTCATCGGGTAGCACGAACAGCAGCACCAACACCGCGACGATCAACAGCGCCGCCCCTGCCACCAGGACGCGCTTGCCTCGGCGGCGAACGGGAGGCGACCCGGCCTCCTTCGCAACGAGCTCGTCTTCCTCGTCCTCTTCGTACTCGGGCAGCGGCTCGTCCCAGGGCAGTACCGCCATGACCGGCGCCATCGCCGGCATGTACTCCTTGACCTTCTCGTCTTTCTGTCGTGCACACGCGGCGCAATGCGTACAAGCAGGCGCCTGCTCAGCGCACTGATTACGGGCATGCGAGAGCAACGCCATTCTGCAACGGTGCCAATGAAAGGAAATTCCGTTCCGCAGGTACTTGGTGAAGACCTCCTCGCCCTTCCACTCCTTCTCGCTGAGCAGAACGCGATCCAGCAGGCCGCATTCCTCACGGCCATTCCTGGCCAGCGCCAGTGCTCGCAGGCCGATCGAGATCTTCGCTCTGATCTTGCCCGCGAGGCGCCACGCGTCCTGTGCGGTCTTCCGGCCGAGCCGGGCGGCCAGTTCCTCACCACTCAACTTGTCCTTGGAGCTGACCACCTTGCCGTGCGCCCGCTCCGCAGGCCCGAACGAGTCGATCACCTGGTGCAGCAGGCGGTCGAAGAACGGCTGCAGCTCTGCGAGCTCCTGCTCGACACGCTGGTGCTCTTCGATCTCGAGCCGCATGTCCGAAGCCAGAATGCCGCGCTCACGCTTCCCGTTGATGATCGCGATGCAACGACGTTTCGCGATCGTGTAGAGCCACGACCTCAGCCGATGAGGCTCCTTGACCTGACGGATGCCCGCCAGCGCCGCCATGAACGTGTCCTGACAGGCGTCGTGGGCGTTCACCTCGTCGCCCAGGTGTCTGAGACACCACCGCAGGACCCGCTCCCGGTACTTGCGCACGATCGCCTCGAACGCGTCCATCTGCTCCGGAGACCGCTTCCGCGCGACCTGCACAGCCCGGACCAGTTCGACGTCGCCCGGATCGGAATACCCGGTCCCCACGTCGGCAAGATCAACCATCACACACCCCTGACCAGCACGAACAAGAATTTTTCAAGTTTCTTCTGAGTAAAAGGGGGAGTTCCGGGCGAGCGCTCAGCACTGCCGCGCGTCATGTTCACGCTGCGGAAGGAACGTTCATGCGCGCGCACGCCTCGCGGTCTCTCACCCCAGGAGGGCGTCACCGTCACAGAGCGGGTGGGCACCGCCGGACGTCCGGCGGACGTCATCACGGAGCAGCCGGTTCGACCGCTCCGATCTGGATCTGGCTGGGGCGCATCGCCGATGTGCTCCAGATCGCGGGTGCCCTGACATCAGCGACCGCGCTCCTGGCGGTGCTGATCGGTGGTGGAGCAGACCACTCGGAACTTCCAGAGCAGAAGGTTCGAGTGCCGGCGTCCTCCACGGTCGAGGTGCCGAGCACCTCGACCGGCGCAGAACCTCGATGACAAGAGATTCGGGGAAGGGTCAATGACCGACTCCTCACTCATGCGCGGTGACGCCGGGATCGTCGTGACCGGTTTGCAGCTCGTTACGAATTGCCGCGTTATTCCTCATGAGTGAGCAGAAAACACACAAGGCGCGGGCGGTGCGGCGAATTGCCGCACGGCCCGCGCCGCGAAAATCAGGAATCGTTGTCCGGTGAGCGACCTGCAGGTTGCGCGGCCGCAGACCCGTCGTTCAGCCGTACGGGGCTGATCGTTGCCCCACTCCTGGTCAACAGCCCTGACCTCGGCTAGAACCGGACTGTGCTGCACGACCCGCTCACGGGCCTGCCCGGCCACGCCCTGCTCCTGGACCGCCTGGAGCAGTCACTCATCCGCGCCCGAACCCGCGGCACGCTCGTGACGCTGGTCCTGATCACGGCGCCGGACGACGTGCTGAAAGCGGCGAAGGCCCTGAGGCAAGGCCTGAGACCGGACTTCACGGTCGCGCGGTACGCAGACGCGGTGCTGGCTGTGCTGGCCGAGCACGACTTCGGGGACGGAGCGCCGATCGCGGAGTTGATCAGGCAGCTGATAGGAAAGCGGCCGCACGTCCACTGGGTGACGAGTGACGGTGAGACAGAGCCTCAGAACATGCTCGCAACAGCACAAACACCCCCCGCACGGCACTGAGCCCCAGCGACAACGTCTGTCGCTGGGGCTCAGTTTCTTACCGGAGGAGGGTGTTACAACTGCGGGTTACTGCGGGGTGTTACTTACAGCGAGCCGGTCACCGTCTGGAACAGGTTGGCCGGGTCGATCGAGGCCAGCGCCGGGGCGTTGAACGGCAGCTGCGGCAGCGCGCGCTCGTCGGCCTTCGGGGCCAGGCCCTGGGTCGGGTTCAGGTTCAGACCCGAGAGGGAGGCCGGGCCGTCGACGGGCAGCGTGGGCAGCGAGCGCTCGGTGGGGAGCGCGGGCAGCTGCACGGGCACCGGCAGGGCCGGGGCCGTCACCGGGAGGGACGGCAGCGAACGCTCGGTGGCGGTGGCCGGGACCAGGTCCTTCGCACCGTCGAGCAGCTGGCCGATGGGCAGGCCCTGGACGTTCGGGGACAGGCTCGCGACGCCACCGTTGACCGGCAGAGCGGAGCGCTCCTGCGCCACGCCCGGCAGGGACCCGATGGGCAGCTGGCCGGCCATGGCCGCCAGGTCAGCCGGGTTCGGGAACTGGTTCACGGGCAGCTTGCTGTCGAGGCCGTGGAACGCCGGAACCTCGTTGGCCTTCATCAGGCTGTCGACGCCCTTGGGGAGCTCCAGGCCCTTGAGCTGCGCGGCACGCAGGGTGCCGGCGTCCTCGCCGGTGAGCTGCGTGTCGTCGCTCGTGCCCAGCGTGGTCGCCTGGCCGACGACCTCGACGGGGATGCGCGCGACCTTGGCGGCAGCCTCGACCGGAACGGTCATCTCGCGGGCGGTCAGCGGTCCGCTGCCCTCCGTGAGCATCTCGCCACCGGCCTGCGTGTGCGACGTCTTGTCGGTGACGGTCGTCGCGTTGCCCGCAGCCGCGACCGCGTCCGCGTACACGCCGGCGAAGGCGTTGGCGGGGACGTGGATCAGGTTGCCGGACACCGAGGCGTCGTCGGCCTTCGAGTAGCTGTCGGCACCGGACACGACGTTGGTGTCGGACACCACGTCGGAGTTGGTGATGCCCGCGGCGGCGACCGAGTTGCCCGGGACGGCCGGGAGGACGGCCGGCTGCGCGCCGATCAGGTTGCCGGAGACCGCGCCACCGTCACCGATGCTGTTCACGTCGCCACCGGCGACGGACGACAGGGAGTTGGTGGAGAAGGCGTCGACGTTGCTGCCGCCGCCGACCGACCAGCCGAGCACCTGGGTGCCGGTGGCGACCGGAGCCGAGACGACGTTGCCCGCGATGGAGCCCTTCTCACCCGTGGTGAGAGCGTCGCCGCCGGCCTTCATGTCGGTGTCGTTGTCACCGGTGGTCTTGTTGTTGCCGACCAGGGTGGCACCGTCGGCGAAGACCTGGGCCGGCGTCGAGGTCGGGACCTGGACGATGTTGCCGGAGACCGAGGACTTCTTGCCGTAGGCCTTCGGGTCCTTGCCCGCGATGACCGTGGTGTCGTTCGCCGAGTCGGACGTGGTGTTGCCCACCAGGCCGGCGGTGACGGCGAAGACCTGCGGGGCGACGGCGGTGGGGGCGGTCACGATGTTGCTCGAGACCGTGCCGTTGTCGTCCTGCGTGTTCGGCTGACCGCTGGAGCGAACCAGCTTGGTCTCGTCCGCGGAACCGGACGCCTGGCCACCGAGGGTCGCGGCGAGGCCGTAGACCTCGGCCGGAGCGGCGAGCGGGGTCGACGCGATGTTGCCGGAGATGACCGAGTCGTTGCCGGTCGTGCCCTGGTAACCGTTGGTGGTCGACTTGACGTCGTTCTCGCAGGTACCAGCAGCCTGGCCCGCGAGGGTGGCGCCGTTGCCGCACGCGTCCACGGCCGTGGCCGGGGGAACGTCTGCGATGTTGCCGGACAGGACCGACTTGTCGGCCTGGGTGTAGGTCTCGCCACCGGCGTTCGAGGTCGCGGCGTTGGCGTGGTCGGTGAGCGCGTTGCCCACGAGCGACGCGCCGTTGCCACCCACGGCGGCGGGGAGCGAGACCGGCGCGCCGGCGACGTTGCCCGAGGCGGTGGAACCGGTGCCGCTGGTGTGCTTCGTGCCACCGGCGTTCGACCAGTTGGCCGTGTCGCTGACGGCGTTCGAGTTGCCACCGACGGCGGCCGCGTTGTCGTCGACCGTGATCGGGCCGGCGAGCGCGGGCTCGACGATGTTGCCGGCCAGCGTGGCCGGGTCGCCGTTGGTGTCGACGTTGCCACCGGTGATGGCGGTGCCGGTCTGCGTCGAGTGGGTGTCGGCGTTGCCGGCACCGGCTGCCGCGTTGCCGTTGACCTCGGCCAGCGGGGACAGCGGGATCGGCACGGCGTTGCCCGAGATCGAGCTGCTCTTGCCGCTCGTCAGGACGTCGCCCTCGGAGGAGGCGAACGTGTCGGCGGTCGAGTTGGCGTCGGCGATGCCGGCCGCACCCACACCGTTGCCGGTGATCTGGACCGGGGTCGCACCCTGCTCGGAGACGACGTTGCCGGAGATGGCGCCCTTGTCACCGTTGGTGGTGATGTCGCCGCCGGTCGTGGAGACCTGCTTGGCGTCGGTGTTGGTGGTGGCGTTGCCACCCGCCGCGATCGCGTTGCCGGTCAGCTGGACCGGGAGCACGTGGTTGACGGCGACGACGTTGCCGGCAAGAGCCTGGCCCGCGCCATCGGTGACGATGGTGCCGTCGCGGTGCGTGGTCTGCGTGCAGTCGCCGGTCGCCTCGGTGTTGGCGAGAACCGCGATCGCGTTACCGCAGATGTTGATCGGCACATCGACGTGCGCCTGGATCGTGTTGCCGCGCACCAGGTTCTGGAGCGGGGTGCCCTGAAGGCGCTCGCCGGCCTGACGGACCAGCGGGTTCGCGACGGGCGCTGCCGTGCGGGTGGGCACCGCGCTGGTGACGCGGTCCGTGCTGATCGTGCGGTCCACCTTGGGGACCGTGATCTCCTTGACCGGGGTGGCCAGCTTGTTCTGGTCGGCCTTGATGGGAACCGCGGCCGCGACGTCGACGGCCGGAGGCGCTGCGTCCGGGTCGACGTTCTCCTGGGCAGAAGCGATGCCCGTACCGAGCATCAGCAAACCACCAGTGACAAACGCGGTCTGAAGTCCGCGCTTTGCCCAGGTCTGCATTAGATCTCCTTCATCGGTTTCCCGTCGAGAAAGCGACGGGGGCTCAAGGGGGTGGGGCCGAAGCGCGCAGGGGAAGGCGCGCCATCACCGGGGGAATCGCACGCGGTGATCGACCTGTGTGAGCGCAAGAAAAAAGCGCGACGGTCGACTTCCGGACAGCCGGGGGAGGAGGCTGCCGCGGACCGCGCGCTGGAATCAGTCGGGGTTGATACCGGGCTGCTTGCCCGGCGTCACGGTGACCTCGTCAGTGGACGGCGCGAGAGCGCTCGTCGACGAGATGCCGTGAGAAGTGCCGGACGCAGCGAAGGCAGCGAACGTGCTGCCCTTGGCAGAGCCAGAACCGTCGTTGCACGAAGAGCACTGCACCGGCGCGGGGGCCGGGACGGGCAGCTTCGGGAACGGGTTGCTGGGCAGGGACGGACGCTGCTCGGAGGGCACAACGAAGTCGCCCGGCTCCAACAGATCCGTCCACTTGGCACCGGACGAGCCGGTGAACTGCGAGACCACCGGTGCCGGCGACTGTCCGGCATCGGTGGCGGGAGCCGGGATCTCCGGGAACGTCACGTCCATGGCCCGCTCGGAGGCGGGGGTGCTGGACTGACCGATCCTGGTGACCTGCGGCAGGATTCGTGCGGCGATCTGCTCGACCGCCTGGGAGACCTGCACGTCCGGCAGGGCGGCGCGAGCCTTCTCCTGCTCGGCGCGCAAGGTCTCGTCGAGCTTGTGCACTGCCTTGGCGGCGGGCACGACGACCGGCAGCTTCTCGTCCGTCTTGGCGACGAGCTTGCTGACGACGTCGACCTGCTGCGCATCGGCAGTAGGCACCGTCTCCGCGTTCGCGGCAGACGTGGTGAGCGCCCAGGCAACGGCCGTTCCCGCGAGCGCCCCACCGACGGCGAGCAGCGCTCGGGTGGCGAACCGGCGGATGCCGTTCGCTCCCGTCTTCGCTCGCATGTCAGCGGACAACGCAGGAAACCTCGCTACTCGGTGGCACTCAAGGGATTCGCCGACGATCAACGTGATCAAGTCGACGTCGGCGACTCTGCCAGTCCATCCACCCCGAATGCACGCTCTGAGCGCTCGGTTAACTACATCGTGTGAACGACGTCCTGGGACTCACACCCGCTTCAGCACGCGTGCCGCACCCGCCGCCGCGGTCGACGCGAGCACCCAGCCCACGGCCACGAGCAGCGAAGATATCCACTGCGACGCACCGGTGAACTGCCACTTGCCGTCGTGGCCGAAGTCGATGATCGGGATCAACAGGTCGAGCGCGAGCAGCCACGCGTTCCAGACCGGGTCCTCGTCCTGGTTGAGCTTGACCATCGGGTGCCAGTTGAACCACAGCGCGCCGAACAGCCAGAACACGCCGAGCCAGCAGATCGCGAGCCACGGCCGGTAGCCGTAGCCGACCGTGAACCGCTGCACGACGCCCCAGACCCGCCCGGCGCGGCCGAGTTCGGAGTAGCGGCGGCGTTGTTTCTCCAGCTGGACCTTCTGCGCGAGTTCTTCTTCGCCGCCCTGCTGGTAGACGGCGGCGAGCTGTTCGTACGGACCTGGCGCGAAGTCGGGCTGCACCTTGAGCAGCCACTTGAGCCGCGTCTGCACCGGCACGTCGGGGTCGGCGGTGATGCCGGCGAACTCGAAGTCGTCCACGGCGACGCCGCCCTCGGCGTCCCACAGCCCAGGCCCGTCGGTCACCGACACCGCTTTGAGCCGGCTCAGCACGACCTTGCCCTTGGGCTGCTGGCCCTCCGGGATGTGCAGGCGGAACTGGTGGACGGTGAGCCCGTAGGCGTTCAACGCGATGTCCGCGGTGGTCGAGCCGAGGTGCGAGTTGCTGAACGTCGCCATCTTGCCGACCTCGCCCAGCCGGATGCGCACGCCGCCGACCGCGGTGAACCCGCGGCTGCACAGGAGGTCCTTGCCGATCGTGATGGCGCGGGCGTCCAGCGACGGCTTCTGCGTGCCGTTCGCGCGCAGCCGCGGGAGGGTCAGTTCGGCGCCGGACATGTCGAGCGTCGAGCCGATGTTCGCGTTCTGCAGGCGGACCGAGCCCTTGGCCCGCAACTCGCGCAGGAAGAGCGTGCCGCCGATCTGGAGGCGGTCGGCGAACAGGACGTCGATGCCGGGCCCGTGCAACGACACCCCGGACATGCTGGCGCTGCCGTTGATGGTCGCGTTGGACAACCGGACCTGGCCGTAGGTCTGCAACGCGAGCGAACGGGCGCCGGCGCCGTTGACCGCGCTGCGCGCCTCGACGTCGCCGCGGACCTGCATGCCGTCCGCGTGCAGGGCGACCGGGATGCGGTTCGTGACGTCGCCGGCGAGTTCCTCGGCGATCTCGCGCGGCCCGATCACCGCGCCGGAGAGCCGGAGGTAACCGCCGATGCTCGCGTTGGGCAGCCGGACCGTGCCCTCGCTGGTGAAGCCGTCGTCGAGTTCGACGTTGCCCTCGACCCGGATGCGGTCGGCCACGAGCGTCGCGGCCTCGTCGGCCGATCCGTGCGGCAGGACCAGCACCTGGTTGTCGACGCGGTGGGCGGAGTGCAGGCGGGCGCCGGTGAACTCGACGTTCCCGCCGACGCGCGCGCCGTCGAACAGCACCCGGCCGTCCGCGTTGAAGCGGCCGCCCTCTGCGTTGCAGAAGACGTTGCCCGACACGACGATCCCGGACGCGTCGAGCGCGTCCTTGCCGGGGTTGATCAGACGGGCGCCGCCGAGGTGGACGCTGCCGCCGATCGCCGCGCCCCTGAGCCGGACCTCGCCCTGCGCGCGCATCGCGATGGCCTGGACGGAACCGCTGACTCGCAGCCGTGCGCCCAGAAGTGCGTGGTCGGTGTTGCTGCGCAGGACCGCGCCGGCCAGGCGGAGCGTGCCGTCGACTGCGGCGTCGGTGAGGTCGACGGTGCCGGTGCAGGTGAAGCCGGCTTCGAGGACCAGGTCGCTGAAGACGCGGAGGTTGCGGCCCTGCAGGCCGGGGACGCGGGTGCCGCGCAGCCGGAGCCCGATGAGGCGGGCCATGCGGAGGTCGAGCGACTCCTCGAAGGTGCAGTGGGTGAGGTCGATGACCCGCGTGACGCGGGTGCCCTCCAGTTCGAACCTGCCGGTGATCCGCGCGTTTCGGAGCCGCAGAGCGGGCAATCCCTTGCGCGGCACCCGGTACATGCCGGTCAACAGACCGGTGAGCACCTCGCCGCGAACGCTCTGTCCGGTCAGGTCTGTCTCGGTTCCCCCCGCGTAGCCCCCTGCGACCTGGCGCTCGACATCGGTCAAGTCTTCCGGCTTGATCACTTCGTCCTCCCCTGACGAGTCGGATCATCCCTGGTGAGGCTCCGGCTTGGCGAGGGTCCGACCAGTTACCGTGAGGTCCATGAGCGCGCCGGAGTCGGAGATCAGCAACCGCGTTCCCCTGCTGCTACGGGTGAGCGCCGCCCTGAGCTGGCGGTTCGTCGTCGTGATCGCCGCGTTGTACGTGGTCGCCTACGCACTGAGCTTCCTGGCGTCGATAGTGATCCCCGTCGCCATCGCCCTGCTGCTGGCCGCACTGCTCTCGCCGGGCGTCGCGAAACTCGTCGAGTGGCGGGTGCCGCGCGGCGTGGCGACGACCGTGATGATGATCATCGGCATCGGCGTGCTCGGCGGCGTGCTGACGTTCGTGATCAGCGAGTTCTCCCGCGGCCTGCCCGAACTGCAGACGCAGGTGGCGGCCTCGCTCGACACGATCCAGAAGTGGCTGAAGGACGGGCCCGCGCACCTGTCCGACGCGCAGCTGCAGAACTACGTCAACGAGATCGTGAAGACGATCAAGGAGAACCAGGCCGAGATCACGTCCGGCGCGCTGACCACCGCGGCGACGCTGGGCGAGTTGCTGACCGGGCTGTTGCTCGCGCTGTTCACTCTCATCTTCTTCTTGCACGACGGCGACGGGATCTGGCGCTTCGTGACGCGTGCGGTGCCTCGCGACGTGCGTCAGCGTGTCGACGTGGCCGGGCGCCGCGGGTTCGGCTCTCTCGTTTCTTATGTGCGCGCTACGGCCGTGGTCGCGATCGTTGACGCAGTCGGCGTTGGTGTCGGCTTGGCGATCATCGGTGTGCCGCTCGTGGTGCCGCTGTCCGCGTTGGTGTTCCTCGGCGCGTTCATCCCCATCATCGGTGCGGTGTTCACGGGCGCCGTGGCGGTGTTGATCGCGTTGGTGACCAACGGGCCTATCGCCGCTCTTGTCGTGCTGGCCGTGCTCATCGGCGTGATGCAGTTGGAGTCGCACGTCTTGCAGCCGTTGCTGCTGGGGCGTGCTGTGAAGCTGCACCCGTTGGCCGTGGTGCTGGCGATCGCCGGTGGGTTGGTGACCGGGGGCATCGCCGGTGCGCTGCTGGCCGTGCCGTTGCTGGCGGTGCTGAACTCCGGGATCCGGTCGCTCATCTCCGATGCGGACGCGGTGCAGAAGCCGGAGAAGGTGGACGTGCTGAATCCTCAGGACACGGCACCGAAGGACGACACGAGCAAGCGGGTCAAGGAGCTCTAACGCCGTGCGGACAGGAACCTTCGACTACACGATCAACGGCCGCGGCACGGTCGCCGACGCCGTCGAACTGATGGCCGACGTGCCTCGGTTGGTCACCATGCACCCGCTGGCGATCGCGACCAAGGCCGTTCCGCCGGGTCCGGGCGTGCTGCGCAGCACCGCCGTGACCTCGCGGCTGAAGCTCGGCCCGATGGCCATGAAGATCACCTACCGCGCCGACCTGATGGTCCAGGGCGACGACGAGGTGATCACCGTGGCCCACCAGCAGCCGAAGACGACCCTGCGCAGCCACGTCCGGGTGCAGGACGCCGGTGATGGGCGGGTGCGGATCGGGGTCGGCATCACCTTCGAGGCGCCGAGTCCGTTGTTCTCTTACGGCTTCGCGAAGGCTCGGTTCGCGCACGAGCACATGGCCGCGGAGCTCGAGAAGTACCTGAACGCCTAGGCCATCGACACGAGGTTGCGGCCGTAAGCCTTGGCCGTGTCGGGTTACACCAGCATGCATTCGCGCGGTTCGACCCTCCGCCCCGCAAGGAGTGTCCGAACAGGGCTGGCCGAGTAGCCGCCCACGACGCGGACGACTGCGATATGTGCCAGGACTGCAGAGAACTCCAGGACCTCTAGTGAGCAGGCGCGGCCCGGCCCCTCAACCAGCTGCGCGTCCGCCGCGACGGTCGGGTAACACCGCGCCCGCAGCTTCGGGCCATGCACACCTACGAAGAGCTTTACGGCCCGCACCGCACCGTGATCCCTTGCGACAACCGCACGGCACACGATCCGACAAGCAGTGCGTACGACCCGCAGAACTGCAACGTTTGCCTTGGTGAGGGCGTGCTTTGCGCTGAGTCCTAGGCCATCGACACGAGGTTGCGGCCGTAAGCCTTGGCCGCCAGCAACGCCGCGTCGGCCGCCACCAGCAGGTCCGGCAGCTCGTACCCGAACCGAGTCGTCGTCGACACCCCGATAGACACTGTCAGGCCGTGCAACTCGTGCGGCTTGCCGTCGGTGGCCATCGTCGGCACGCGAAGAGCCGCAACGGCCTTGCGCACGCGTTCGGCGACGTACTCGGCCTCGTCGGGGGTGGCCTCGGGCAGCAGGACCACGAACTCCTCACCGCCGAACCGGCCGACCAGGTCTCCTCGGCGGACGGTGCCGCGCAGCAGCAACGAGATCGCGGCCAGTGCCGCGTCGCCTGCCAGGTGGCCCACCTCGTCGTTGACGCGCTTGAAGTGGTCGAGGTCGAGGAGCATGACGGCCATCGGGCGGGCGCGGCCGGAGCCCTTGGTCAGTTCGTAGCGGGCTCGGCTGTCCCAGTGGACGGCGTTGGCCAGGCCGGTTTTGGCGTCGCGCTGGGCTGAGCGACGCCACTGCGGGAGTTGGGCTGCTCGTTCCAAAAGTGCCAGGGGTGGGCCGGCGATGAGGGCGTGGATGGCGTTCGCCTCCGCCACGCAGCCCATGAGGCCGCCGATCGACACCGCCACGATGCCGAGGATGGCGTCGATGGGTTCGCCGACGTTCTCCTCGAACGTGGCTGAGGGGCTGCGCAGCTTCAGGCCGAACGAGATCAGGCCCGCGCGCAGGATCAGCAGCAGGGCCGCGCCCAGGGTGAGGATCAGGAGGTTGGCGTGCGGGTCCGCCCAGCCGAGCACGTAGCGGGTGGTGAAGACGGCCAGTGCCGTGGCGCTCAGGGTGAACAGCCAGCGGTGGGTCTCCGGGCGCGGGGAGAGCAGGCTGTGCAGGGCGGGGCCGAAGAGGAGCAGGACGAGCAGGTTCGGCGGGAGGGCCAGGATGCCCGCCGTCAGGTAGCAGAGGTGGGCTGCCCACGGGTTGCGCTCGGTCTCGCCCAGGCGGTGGCTGTAGATGGAGCTGCCGATGATCACCGCGCCGGCCGTGCCCGCGATCGCGGCGAACCTGGCGATTTCGGAGGGTGACGGCGTTTCGGAGGAAACGATCGTGTAGACGACGGTCGCGAACGCCGCCACGTCGATCAGCAACCAGTAGCAGAGCGCAGGCCGCCGCAAAGTCCACACCGGCCAGTCCCGCACCTGCATCGCCCTCCCCCGAACCCGGAGAGCGTCGCACATTCCTCCGTTCGGCAGAAGACGGCCACCTGGGGGTTAGCCAGCACACGTTCACGCGGCAGGATGGTGTCCGAAAGGAGCACAGCGTGCGCAAAGAGCCTGCCGAACGTGTGACGAAGGTGATCGACGACCCGGCCACGCCCCTGTGGCGCGGGACGATTGCGCTACGCATAGTCACATTTCTCTTCGCAGCGGCGAACGTCATCGCGAACCAATCCGGTTACGTCCGGCCGTGGCTCGCGTGGACCACGCTCGGGGTGATGGCGCTGTGGTCCGTCTTCACGAGCCGTGCGTACAGCACGACGTGGGGCAGGCGGTGGCCGCTCGTACTCGTCGACCTGGCCCTGACCTGCGGACTCATGTCGTTGTCGCCGCTGATCATGTCCGACCACCAGCTGCTGACCCTGAACGTCCCGTTGATCACGACGATCTGGGCGTGCGTGCCAGCAGTTGCACTAGGCGCGCTCGGCGGGGCTTACGCGGGCTTCGCGGGCGGACTGGCCGTCGGTCTCTCCACCTACCTGTCCAAGGGCGTGCCGAGCCTCGACCTGCTGCGCGACGTCGTGCTGCTGGCGGGCGCGGGCATGGTCGTCGGCATGGCGTCGGCGACCGCACGGCGCAGTGCGGTGCTCCTCGCCCAGGCCCTGAGGGCGGAAGCGGCCACGGCGGAACGGGAACGGCTTGCCCGTTCGATTCACGACAGCGTGCTGCAGGTCCTCGCCCGCGTGCGCAAGCGCGGCCTGGAGGTCGGCGGCGAGGCTGCCGAGCTGGCCAAGATGGCGGGCGAGCAGGAGGTGGCGCTCAGGAATTTAGTGGCCGCCGCGCCTGCCGACTCCACTGTGGACGGCGAGATCGACCTGCGGCCCGGCCTGCAGCTGCTCGCCACGCCCAGGATCCAGGTGTCGACGCCCGCGACCCAGGTGATGTTCGAGGCACCGGCGGCGGGCGAGCTCACGTCGCTGGTGCGCGAGGCGCTGTCCAACGTGGACAAGCACGCCGGTGAGGACGCACGGGCCTGGGTGCTGCTGGAAGATCTCGGGGAGGAGATCGTGCTGAGCGTGAGGGACGATGGGCCTGGCATCCCGGAAGGCCGGATCGCGTCGGCCGCCGCGGAAGGCAGGATGGGGATCGAGAAGTCGATCAAAGGCCGGGTGGAGTCGCTCGGCGGAACGCTGGAGCTCCAGACCGGGCCGGGGGAGGGCACGGAATGGGAGGTTCGGGTGTTCAGGAAGGGGGCGGCAGGATGACGGTCTCGGTGATGGTCGTGGACGACCACCCGATGTGGCGCGACGGCGTGGCGCGCGATCTGCAAGAGCGGGGCTTCGAGGTGGTGGCGACCGCGAGCGACGCGCCCTCGGCCGTGCGCATCGCGAAAGCCGTGCGGCCCAACGTGGTCCTGATGGACCTCAACCTCGGCGAACTCTCCGGGGTCGACGCCACCCTGATGATCACCACTGAACTGCCGGACACGCGCGTGCTCGTGCTGTCCGCGTCCGGCGAGCACGACGACGTGCTGCAGGCCGTGAAAGCTGGCGCGTCCGGATATCTCGTGAAGTCCGCGTCCTCGGAGGAACTGGTCGAGGCCGTGTCCCGCACCGCCGCAGGGGACGCCGTGTTCACCGCGGGCCTCGCGGGCCTGGTCCTGGGCGAGTACCGGCGCATGGCCGCCGCGCCGGACGACTCGGAGGAGAAGCCGCAGCTCACCGATCGGGAGACCGAGGTGCTGCGACTGGTTGCCAAGGGCCTGACCGCACGACAGATCGCGAACCGCCTGGTGATCTCCCACCGCACGGTCGAAAACCACGTGCAATCAACATTGCGGAAGCTTCAACTGCACAACCGAGTGGAGTTGGCGCGTTATGCCATCGAGCACGGTCTTGACGCCGAACCGGAGGCAGAGAAATGACAGACCCCAGAGAGTTACGCGTGTCCGATGCGGAACGTGAGCACGTCGTCACCCTGCTGAACAAGGCGGTGGGCCGCGGCATGATCACGCTGGACGAGTTCACCGTCCGCACGGACACCGCTCTCGCCGCGAAGACCAGGGCTGATCTCAACGCCGTGCTGGTCGACCTGCCCGGCATGGTCAACAACGAGCTGGCCCGCGAGCGGACCGAGCTGAAGAACACGATGAGCACCACGACCCGCAAGGGCCACTGGGTCGTGCCGCAGGAGCTCGTCATCCGCAACACCCTCGGCACCACGAACCTCGACTTCACCGCCGCCGACGTGCCACCGGTCGTCAACGTCGACCTGGACGTGTCGCTGGGCACGGTGAAGCTGCTGCTGCCGGCCGGGTCGTCGGTCAACGCCGACGCCGTCGAGATCACCGCCGGCGAATTGAAGGACAAGGTCCACAACTCGGTGGGCAACCCGCACTTCCAGCTCAAGGGCGCGGTGCGCGGCGGAACCGTGGTGATCAAGAAGAGCAGGCGCTGATCTGCGAACGGTCGCGCGAACACGCAGGATCGAGGCATGCGATGCCTCGTGACCGGCGCGACCGGATATCTCGGCGGACGACTGGTGCCCCGGCTGCTGGCCGAAGGGCACCAGGTGCGTTGTCTGGTGCGTTCGCCGGAGAAGCTGCGCGACGTCCCGTGGGCCGCTGACGTCGAAATCGTCAAAGGTGACGTGTTCGGCGATCTGGACGAGGCCATGCGGGACGTCGAGGTCGTCCACTACCTCGTGCACTCGCTGCAGTCGAAGGACTTCGCCGACGCCGACCGCAAGGCCGCGGAGAACACGGCACGGGCTGCCGAACGCGCGGGCGTGCAGCGGATCGTCTACCTGGGCGGACTGCACCCGGCCAACGTCGAGCTGTCGCCGCACCTCGCCTCCCGCAAGGAGGTGGGCGAGGTCTTCCTGCGCGCCAAGACGCCGGCGGTCGTGCTCCAGGCCGCGGTGATCATCGGGTCCGGGTCGGCGAGCTTCGAGATGCTGCGCTACCTCACCGAACGGCTGCCGGTCATGGTCACGCCGCGCTGGGTGCACAACCGGATCCAGCCGATCGCCGTCCGGGACGTGCTGCGCTACCTGGTCGACGCCACGACTCTCCAAGCCAACCGGACGTTCGACATCGGCGGCCCGGACGTGCTGACCTACCTCGAGATGATGCTCCGGTACGCCGAGGTCGCCGGCCTGCCCAAGCGCCGCGTGCTGCCCGTGCCGCTGCTGACACCCGGTCTGTCCTCGCACTGGGTCAACGTCGTCACGCCGGTGCCGAAGTCGATCGCCAGGCCGTTGATCGAGTCGCTGGTGCACGAGGTGGTGTGCCGCGAGAACGACATCCGCGAGGTGCTGCCCGGCGAGAACACCGGCTTCGTCAAGGCCGTCGAACTGGCGCTGGACAAGATCCGGGACGCCGACGTGGAGACCCGCTGGTCAGGGGCGTCGCTGCCGGGTGCGCCGAGCGAACCGCTGCCGTCCGACCCCGACTGGTCCGGCGGCTCGGTCTACACCGACGAACGCGAACGCAGGACCAAAGCGACGCCCGAACGGCTCTGGGAGGTCGTCGAGGGCATCGGTGGCGAACGCGGCTGGTACTCGTTCCCGCTGGCCTGGGCCGTGCGCGGCTGGATGGACCGGGCCGCGGGCGGCGTCGGGCTCCGGCGTGGCAGGCGCGACGCGAACCGGTTGAACGTCGGCGAGGCGCTCGACTGGTGGCGCGTCGAGGAGATCGAACGCGGGCATCTGCTGCGGCTGCGCGCCGAGATGAAGGTGCCCGGGAAGGCGTGGCTGGAGCTTCGAGTGGCGGGCAACGAGGCACACGGGTCCACTTACCGCCAACGCGCCGTGTTCGTGCCCAAAGGGCTCGCCGGACACCTCTACTGGGCGGTCGTCTGGCCGTTTCACGGCATCGTGTTCGGCGGCATGGTGCGCAACATCGCCAATGAAGCTGAGCTGCACAAGAACTTCAGAAAGTCCTGATGGACTGCACAAGCAGCAAAGGGTGAAACTTCCCGCATGAAGGCTCTCGTCAAGGTCGCCGCTGGGCCTGGACTCGAACTGACCGACGTCCCCGACCCGACACCGGGTCCGACGGACGTGCTGGTCAGGGTGTTGCGCACCGGCATCTGCGGCACCGATCTGCACATCGACTCGTGGGACGACTGGACGGCGCAGAACATCAAGGCGCCACTGGTCCTCGGGCACGAGTTCGTCGGCGAGGTCGTCGAGATCGGCAACAGCGTCACCGGCGTCAAGGTCGGCGACCTGGTCAGCGGCGAGGGTCACCTCGTCTGCGGGACCTGCCGCAACTGCAAGGCCGGCCGCCGCCACCTCTGCGCCAACACGCGTGGTCTGGGCGTGCACTCCAACGGCGCGTTCGCGCAGTACGTCGTGCTGCCCGAGCAGAACGCGTGGGTGCACCGCACCAAGGTCGACCTGGACGTGGCCGCGATCTTCGACCCGTTCGGCAACGCCGTGCACACCGCGCTGAGCTTCCCGGTCATCGGCGAGGACGTGATCATCACGGGCGCCGGGCCGATCGGCATCATGGCCGCCGCCGTCGCCAAGCACGCGGGCGCGCGCAACGTCGTGATCACCGACATCTCCGAGCACCGCCTCGACCTGGCCCGCAAGGTCGGCGTCGACCTCGCGGTGAACGTCGCCGAGCGGACGATCGCGGATGCCCAGGCGGAGCTCGGCATGGCCGAGGGCTTCGACGTCGGCATGGAGATGTCCGGCAAGCCGGTCGCGATGCGCGACATGATCGCGAACATGGCGCACGGCGGCCGCATCGCGATGCTGGGCCTGCCCGCGGACGAGTTCTCCGTCGACTGGAGCAGCGTCGTGCTGAAGATGCTGCACATCAAGGGGATCTACGGCCGCGAGATGTTCGAGACCTGGTACTCGATGACCGTGCTGTTGCAGCGCGGCCTCGACCTCACGCCGGTGATCACGCACCGGTTCGACCACACGCAGCACGCGGAGGCGTTCGCCACCGCGCGCGAAGGCAAGTGCGGCAAGGTCATCCTCGACTGGACGGGAGCCTGATGTACGGCGAGCTGAAGAACGACCTCCTCAAGACGATCGAGGAGATCAGGGAGGCCGGGCTCTACAAGTCCGAACGCGTCATCGCCACCCCGCAGAACGCCAGCGTCAGGGTCGGTTCCGGCGACGACGTGCTGAACTTCTGCGCCAACAACTACCTCGGTCTCGCCGACCACCCGCAGCTCATCGCGGCCGCGAAGAAGGCTCTGGACGACTGGGGCTTCGGCATGGCCTCCGTCCGGTTCATCTGCGGAACCCAGGAACCGCACAAGGAACTGGAGCGCAAGCTCAGCGAGTTCCTCGGCACCGAGGACACGATCCTCTACAGCTCGTGCTTCGACGCGAACGGCGGCCTGTTCGAGACGCTGCTCGGCGCCGAGGACGCGATCATCTCCGACGAGCTGAACCACGCGTCGATCATCGACGGCGTCCGCCTGTCGAAGGCCAAGCGCTTCCGCTACAAGAACCGCGACATGGACGACCTGGAGCGCCAGCTCAAGGACTCCGCCGACGCCCGCTACCGCCTGATCGCGACCGACGGCGTCTTCTCGATGGACGGCTACCTCGCGCCGCTCGACGAGATCTGTGACCTGGCCGAGCGCTACAACGCCCTGGTCATGGTCGACGACTCGCACGCCGTCGGCTTCACCGGCCCGACCGGCCGCGGCACCCCGGAGCTGTTCGGCGTGCAGGACCGCGTCGACATCGTCACGGGCACGCTGGGCAAGGCACTGGGCGGCGCGTCCGGCGGCTACACGTCCGGCCGCAAGGAGATCGTCGAACTGCTGCGCCAGCGCTCGCGCCCGTACCTGTTCTCGAACTCCCTCGCGCCGTCGATCACCGCGGCCGCGATCGCCACGCTCGACATGCTGTCCAGTTCCACGGAGCTGCTCACTCAGCTGAGGTCGAACACCGAGCTGTTCCGCCGGCGGATGACCGAGGCGGGCTTCGACCTGCTGCCGGGCGAGCACCCGATCATCCCGGTGATGATCGGCGACGCGGCGGAGGCGGCCAAGCTCGCGGATCTGCTGCTGGAACAGGGCGTCTACGTCATCGGCTTCTCGTACCCGGTCGTGCCGCACGGCAAGGCACGTATCCGCACGCAGATGTCGGCTTCACACACGACCGAGGACGTTAACCGCGCCGTCGACGCGTTTATCGCCGCACGCGAAAAGATGTGAACACCGTTCTTGTACCGGCTCCAAAAACTACTTCTTTCGAGGAAAAGCTGGAGCCGGTACAGGTTCTTCTTCTACTTTCGTCGACATGCCACGACGAACGTCCACCGTGGTGGGACGCGAGTTCGGTGATGCCGTTCGCAGCATCACCGAACAGACCGGAATGACCCACCGTCGGCTCGCCTCAGAACTCGGCTGGGACGAAGCAAAGCTCTCCGACCTGGTCCGCGGCAAGGGCGGCGTGACCGAAGTCGAAGTGATGCAGCTGCTCAGCTACTGCCACGTCAAGCCGGACGTGATCCAGCACCTGCTAGTCCTGTTCCGCGAGACTCGAGTGCGCGGATATCTGAAGTTCCCCGACGACCAGGTACCGGCACTACTTGCACAGGAACGCCTGGCCAACGAGATCACCGTCTGGTCGTCGCTCCTCGTCCCAGGTCACCTCCAGACCACCGACTACATGCGTGCGGCCATCGACGGAGTAGTTCGCCCCAAGACTGTCGACTACGAGGAAGTCATCGCTTCGAAGGTCGAGCGTCACAACCTCTTTCACTGGAGTCGCACGTTCGTCTTCTACGTCCACGAATACGCTCTCCGCCTCCCGGTCGGTGGGCCGGACGTGATGAAGGATCAATACATCCACCTTTTGGCGATGGCACAACGCTCCTACATCGCCTTGCGAATCGTGCCTGCCGAGATCGGCGCGCACGCAGGCGTCTCAGGGTCATTCATCCGGCTCGGCTACGAGAAGTTCGAGCCAGTGGTCTTCCTCGAAGGCGAGAACTCTGGCCTCTTCCTCGAGGACGCGGCCTCACTTGCCGTCTATTCCTCCGTGGTGAAGCGACTCGACGATCAAGCTCTGGATCCGGAAGAATCGAAGGAGCTGATCACCGGCTTCCTGACCTGAGGAGACGTTCCGCATGTCGACCTGGCGCAAGAGCTCCTACAGCCCGAACTCCAGCGACTGCGTTGAGGTCGGACGTGGCATCGGCATCCGGGACAGCAAGGCGCCGGCCACCCACCTGCCCGTGTCGGACGAGGCGTGGTCGGCCTTCCTCCGCACTGTGACCCGCGTCACTCAGTTGTAAGAATCGGCCCGGTCAGCGCACTTCCCGTCGTGGAGGAATTCTCGATCGTCTACCGCGAGTGCTACCCGCGAGTGCTCGCCTATGCGGCGAGCCACGCGGGCGGCCGGGTCGCCGAGGACATCACCAGCGAGACCTTCACGATCGCCTGGCGCAGGCTCGACCAGATGCCGTCGAACGCGCTGCCGTGGCTGCTCGGCATCGCCCGCAACCTGGTGCGCGCGACCCGTCGCGAGGCGACGACCTACGAACTCACCGACTTCCCCGCAGAAGACGACTTCGCGGTGATCGAGCTGCGTGCGGCTCTGGCGAGCCTGTCCGAGGCCGACCAGGAGGTGCTGACGCTCATCGCGTGGCACGGGCTGGCGGCGGCCGAGGCCGCGCAGGTGCTCGGGTGCACGACGGCGACGTTCTTCGTGCGGCTGCATCGGGCTCGACGACGTTTGCAGGCCGCTCTCTGGACTCCGAAATTCGACAGTGCGAGGGCGTCGTGGAAGACATCCTGAAAGACCTGGCGCAGGCCAAGCCTCCGACGCCGGAGGTCGACTCCGGGCGGATGGAACGCGACCTCGCGCGCATCGTCTTGTTGCCCCACGAGAAGCCTGCCAGGAAGCAGCTCGTGCGGCGGTTCGCTCCGTTGGCGGTCATCGGTGCGGTGATCGTGCTCGCGGTCGTGCTGCTGCCCGCACCTCCTCAGCCCGTGCAGCCCGCAGCGCCTCCGAAGTGGTGGCACGCGCTCACGCGGCAGTGGTCGGTGATGATCGTCGGCGACCCGGCCAAGCCGTACGCCGCGTTCTTCGACTCCAAGACCGAACGGTGGCTGGCCACCAACCAGCAGGTCACGGTCGTCCAGAAGGACGGTGACGTGCGGGCGTTCTCCCTCCAGCCCGACGGCAGGGAGTGGGAGGAGGCGGGCAGGCCGGAGACCGTGCCCCAGGTCGGCGGGAACCACCTGGTGCGCATCGGCCCGATGAAGCCGGCCGTGCAGAAGACCAGCGTCTCCGGGTTCCAGATGTCCCTGCACAGCCAGACGCGTTTCGACTCGTTCGACTCCTTGCCCGCAGACCCGCAGGAGTTGAGGAAGGCGCTGGAGACCGTCGTGGGGAAGGACACCTACCGGATCGGGTCGCTCGCGATGGACCTGATGAGCTCGAACGTGCGCGACGACCAGCGGCGGGCGGCGTTCGAGCTGCTCAAGACGCTCGACGGGGCGCGGTTCCTCGGTGAGGTGACGGTGCCCAACGAACGCAAGGGGATCGCGGTGGCGATCGCCGCGCCGCCGACGTTCCAGTTCTCCGACGTCGAGACGCAGCTGGTGATGAACCCGGAGACCGGCCTGCCGATCCTCAGGCGGGACGTGCTCACCAGGCCTCAGCTCGGACTGCCCGCGCAGATGGCCATCTCGGAGGAGGAGTACCTCCTGCTGGAGCAGGTGGACTTCGACCCGATCGTGCCTCAGGACGTCCCCGTGAACGGCGAAGTGGAATCCCCCATCATTGAGCGGTGATCGACCCACGACGGCTTCGCGTGCTGCGCGCACTCGCTGACCACGGCACCGTGACGGCCGCGGCCGCCGCACTGCACCTCACGCCGTCAGCGGTGTCGCAGCAGCTCGCGGCGCTGGAGTCCGAGGCAGGGCACCCGTTGCTGCTGCGCAAGGGCCGCCGGGTGTCGCTGACGCCCGCCGGTGAACTGCTCGTCACGCACGCTCATGTCGTCGCCGCGGAACTGGAACGCGCGCAGGCCACTTTGGACGCTCTCGCCTCCGGTTCGGCGGGGCGGGTGGCGGTGGCGGCGTTCGCGTCGGCGATCACGCAGGTGGTGGCGCCGGCCTTGGCGGCGTTGAAGGAACGGTCGATCGAACTGTCCGTGCGCGACGCCGAGGGGCACGAGAGCGTGCGGCTGTTGCTGGACGGCGAGATCGACGTGGCGATCACCGAGGAGCACCGGACCACCGACCGCTTCACGCGGTTCCCGCTCTACACCGAGCCTTTCGACGTCGTGCTGCCGCCGGGGCACGCGCTGAAGGGACCGGTTGAGCTGCAGCAACTGGCAGACGAGGACTGGGTCGTGACGCTGCCGGGCAACCCGTTGCGGGACGTCGTGGAGATGGCGTGCGCGCAGGCGGGGTTCACGCCGCGTATCAGGCACACGTCTGATGACTTCCGGGCGATCCAGGCGCTCGTCGACGCGGGAGCCGGGGTGGCGTTGGCTCCCCGCAACGCCGTGCGCGGCGTGCCGGTCGCCGGAGTCGCGCCGTTGCGGCGGGTGGTCGCGGCGGTGCGCAAGGGGTCGGAGGAACACCCGTTGATCAGCGCGGTTCTCGACCAGCTCCAGCGCTAGGGCGGCGGGATCGTCAGGCGCAGCTTGGCCGCGATGCGCGTCAACGCCTGGCGGTCGGCGGCGGTGAGCGGGTCGAGCACGAACTCCCGGACCGCGCGCAGGTGCGTGGGCGCGGCGGCCTCGACCACCTCGAAGCCCTCGTCGGTGAGCGTGGCGATCGTGTAGCGGCCGTCGTCCGGGTCAGGGGAACGCACCACCCAGCCACGTTGCTCGAAGCGCTTGACCACGTTGGACAACCGCGACAGCGAGCCGTTCGCCAGGTGCGCGAGCTCGCTCATCCGCATGCTGCGGTCCTTCGCCTCCGAGACGTGGCTCAGCACCAGGTAGTCGAAGAGGCTCAGGCCCGACTCCTGCTGCAACGGTGCCTCCAGCCGGCCCGGCAGCAACAACAGCATCGAGACCAGGCCGGTCCAGGCGTCCTTCTCGTCGGCGTTCAGCCACTCCACACCGCGCAGCGTACTTCATGCTTGAAGTCATGCTAGGTTTGACTTCAAGCATGAAGTCATCGAAGGGAAGAGTCATGAGCAAGCCGGAGTTCTTCGCCACCCCCGGATACGGCGACACCCAGCTCAAGAACATGCGGTACAGCCAGGCCGTGCGCATCGGCGACCGCGTCGAGACCTCAGGTCAGGGCGGCTGGAGCGACGAGTTCGAGTTTCCCGAGTCGCTCGAGGAGGAGATCGTGCGCGCGTTCGAGAACGTCGAGCGCACGCTCGCGACGGCGGGCTCGTCCTGGGCCGACGTCGTGCACGTGAACTCGTACCACGTGCTCGGCGACGACTCGTTCGACGACCACAACCGCGTGATGGTCGAGCAGTTCCGTGCGCGGATGGGCGACCGCGCACCCATCTGGACCGAGAGCGGGGTCACCGCCCTCGGTCACCCGAAGATGCGCATCGAGATCCGCGTGACCGCGATCAGCTAGTGCGGTGCGCGGGCAGCGAGCTTGGCCGAGCCCGGGTCGCCCGCCGCCAGCGCGCCACGAGCGGCGAGCTGGCAGATGTCCACGCTGGTCGTCGCGAGCTTCGCGCCGACGCCCGTGAGAGCCGTGTGGTTCATGGACAACGACGTGATGCCGAGGCCGATGAGCACGCACGCGAGCAACGGGTCGGCCGCCGCCTCGCCGCAGACGCCGACGGGCTTGCCGGTGGCGGTCGCCGCCTCGCCGACCTGGGCGATCAGGCGCAGCAACGCGGGCTGCCACGGGTCGTTCAGCGCGGCGACGCCACCGAGCTGGCGGTCGGCGGCGAAGACGTACTGGGCCAGGTCGTTGGTGCCGATGGAGATGAAGTCGACGACCTGAAGGATCTCGCGGGCCGACAGTGCGGCCGACGGGACCTCGACCATCACGCCGGCGCGCTGGATGCCGGCCTTGCGGGCACGTTCCACGAACCAGGCGGCTTCGGCGGCGGTGGCGACCATCGGGGCCATGACCGAGACGTCGGCGCCGGAGGACTTGGCCGCGGCGGCGATGGCCTCGAGCTGGCGGTCCAGGATCTCCGGGCGGTCGAACGCGACGCGCAGGCCGCGGACACCGAGGGCCGGGTTGGGCTCGGGGGCCGGGTTCAGAAACGCCAGCGGCTTGTCCGCGCCCGCGTCGAGGGTGCGCACCACAACGGGTTTGCCCGCAAACGGCGCCAGCACAGCCTCGTAAGCAGCAGTCTGCTCAGCAACGGTCGGTTCCTCTGCGGCGTCCAGGAAGCAGAACTCCGTGCGGAACAGGCCGACGCCCTCCGCACCCGCCTGAGCAGCGGCTTGAGCATCGGCAGGGGAGCCGACGTTGCCCAGGACCTTGACGCGGTGGCCGTCCTTGAGGACACCGACGCCGTTCCACGAGGCCTTCTTGCCGGTACCGGCCGAGCGGACCTTGCCGTCCGACTCGCGGACCTGGCCGGTGTCGCCGTCGACGTCGAGAGAGGTGCCTTCGAACGCCAGGATGCCGCGGCACGCGACGACGGCCGGGATGCCCAGCGACCGGGCGAGGATCGCGGTGTGGGAGGTCGGGCCGCCCTCCTCCGTGACCAGGGCCAGGACCTTCGACGGGTCGAGGCCGGCGGTGTCGGCGGGCGCGAGGTCGCGCGCCACCAGCACGGACGGCGAAGCCAGGTCGGGAACGCCGGGCGCGGGCAGGCCGAGGAGTTCGGCCACCACGCGGTCGCGGACGTCCTGGACGTCACGGGCCCGTTCAGCCATGTAGCCACCGGCGCCCTGCAGTGCCGAGATGAACTTCTCGGCGGCCTGGTGCACCGCACGGGCGGCGGTCAGCGACTGGTCGACGACGAGCTTCTCGGCGGCCTTGATCAGCGACGGGTCACCCGCCATCGCCGCCGTGGTCTCCAGAACGGCACGGGCGTCGCCCTCGACCGTCTTCGCGCGCTCCATCAGGCGCTGCACCACGACCTCGGCCGCAGGGCGGATGAGGGAGGCTTCCATCTTCGTATCCGCTGTTCGCTGGCCCGCAGGAGGTTCCGGCAGGGCCTCGGCGATCCTCACCACGGGGCCGGTTGCCCGACCACTGCTCACACCGACACCGCTCAGCCGCGCGCTCGACATGGTCTAGACCATACCCTCCGACCGGAAACCCAGGACAGCTCAGTGTGACCAATTGAGCGGCGGAACGCGCAACGATGCTCCGTTCGTCATCATGGCTTAACACGGACGGCCGACGGCGGTGTGACAGTAGGCCGTTCGGAGCAGTACGGTCCCGCTGTGCGACTTCCGTCCGTCTTCGCCGCAGTCCTCCTGGTCGCCGGATGCACGTCGGCGCAACCGGGCCTCGGCCCCGAGATCAACGTTCCCGCTCAGCTGAGCACCATCCAGGAGGCAGTGGACGCGGCGCAGGAGGGCGCGACCATCGTCGTGTCGCCGGGCGTCTACGAGGAATCGGTGCGGGTCAGGACCAAGGGCCTCACGATCAGGGGAGCCCGCCGCGGCAGCGTGATCATCGACGGCGAGGTCAAGCGCGAGAACGGGATCGAGGTCGCCGCTGAGGACGTGTCCGTGCAGAACCTGACCGTTCGCAACCACACGGCCCACGGTGTGCTGATCTCCGAGCAGCGCGGTTTCCGCGTCTCCTACGTGACGGCCAGCAACAACGCGCGGTTCGGCGTCCGCGCTCTCAACGCCCAGAACGGTGTGATCGAGCAGAGCTACGCGAGCGGCAGCGCGGACTCCGGGTTCTCCGTCGGCCGGTGCAAGCCGTGCGACGTCGTCGTGCGCGGCAACGTCGCCGAACGCAACGCCGTCGGCTACCAGGGCACGAACGCGTCCGGCCGGATGTTCGTGCTGGGCAACAGGTTCAGCGGCAACCGGGTCGGCATGACCTCGGCCGCCGAACGCCAGGAGGACGTCGTGCTCGTCGGCAACCTCGTGTCCGACAACGACGAGGCCCTCTCACCCGCGCAGGCCGACGGCGCGTTCGGGCTCGGCATGAGGATCCTGACCAGCGCGAAGAACCTGGTGTCCCGCAACCTGATCACCGGCAACCCCGGCGTCGGGCTGGCGCTGAGCCCCGGCCAGGACCCGAAGGACAACCACCTGGAGACCAACGTGATCGTCGGCAACGGCCAGGACGTGCGCTACGAAGCCGACGCGCCGCAGAAGAAGTCCAGGGCGCCGCGCGGGATCCCGTTCAACCAGGTCGCCGCGCCGCCGCTGCAGCCGGAGATGCCCGCGGACCCGTTGCCGGACAAGGCACCGGACGTCGACAGGTACGTGCTGCCGAGCGAGGACCTGTTCGACGAGCGCGCGGCCGTGCGGGCGTAGGTCAGCCGACCTCGGCGGCCGTCGGGTAGGACGGCTGCGCGCCGGCCTTGGTGACGGACAGCGCGGCCACCTTCACCGCGTACCTGGCGGCCTGGACGATGTCGTCGCCCTCGGCCAGTCGTGCCGAGAGCGCTCCGGCGAACGCGTCACCGGCGCCGGTCGTGTCGACCACCTCGTCGACCTCGATCGACGGCACCTCGACCACGCCCGCCTGCGCCACGACGGCCGCTCCGCGCGAGCCCAGCGTGACGATCGCCGAGGTCGGGCCGAGCTTGAGCAGGTCGCGCCAGTCGTCGCCGACCAGTTGCGCGGCCTCGTGCTCGTTCACGATCAGCACCGTGAGCTGCTTCAACGTCTCCGCGGGCAGTTCCGCCACCGGCGACAGGTTCAGCACGGTGCGGACGCCCGCCTTGGACGCGACGCCGATCGCGTGGATCACCGTCTCCAGCGGCACTTCCAGCGAGCAGGTCAGCACCTGGGCGCCGTCGAACGCAACACCGTCCACATCGGACAGTGACACGTCGGCGTTGGCACCGGGCGAGACGACGATGGAGTTCTCGCCGTCCGGCGTCACGGTGATGTAGGCGATCCCGGTGGGGCGCGCGGAGGTCTTCACCAGAGCGGTGTCGACGCCGGACGACTCCAGCGATTCCCGCAGCAGCGAGCCGTAGCCGTCGCCACCGACGGCGCCGATCAACGCGACGGAAGCACCGACGCGGGCAGCGGCGACGGCGGTGTTGGCGCCCTTGCCACCGGGCAGCACGACGGTGTCGCCGCCGAGCACGGTCTCACCGCCGGCGGGCCGCCTGCCGACCTCGACCACGAGGTCGGCGTTGGCGGACCCGAGAACAAGCAGAGCGTTCGTCACTTGATGAACTCTGCCACGTTCTTCGCGTTGATGACCTTGACCTCGACGTCCACGACCTGCTGGACCGGCTCGCCCTTGGCGGCGTGCACGGCCTGCTCGACGGCCTTGGAGCCCAGCAGCTTCGGCTGCTGCGCGATGGTCGCGGCGAGCGTGCCGTCCTGGATCGCCTTCAGGCCGTCCGGGGTGCCGTCGAAGCCGACGACCATGACGTCCTTGCCGGCACGGGCGCCGAGGGCCTTGATCGCGCCGAGCGCCATCTCGTCGTTCTCGGCGAAGATGCCCTTGAGGCCGGGGTGCCCCTGCAACAGGTTCGTGGTCTCGTTGAGGCCCTTGGCGCGGTCGAAGTCGGCCACGGCGGTGGCGGTGACCTTGATGTTGCCGCTGTTCAGGCCCTGTTCGAAGCCCTGGCCGCGGTCACGTGACGCCGACGCGCCGGGAATGCCCTTGAGGTGCGCGACCTCGCCGGAGGCGGCGCGGCCCAGTTCGATGGCCGCGAGGCTGCCGCCCGACACGTTGTTCGAGGCGACCTCGGCGGCGACCTTGCCGCCCTCGACCGCGCGGTCGACGGAGATCAGCGGGATGTTCGCCATCTCGGCGGCCTTGGCGGCGGGCGCGGACTGCTTGGAGTCGACCGGGTTCAGCAGGATCGCCTTGACGCCCTGCGTCACCAGCGTCTGCACCTGGTTGATCTGGTTCGTCGCGTCGTTCTGCGCGTCGACCACGGTGAGCTTGGCGCCGAGCTGGTCCGCCATCTCCTGCGCGCCCTGCTGCAGTTCCACGAAGAACGGGTTGTTCAAAGTGGACACGGCGAGGCCGATGGTGATGCCGTTTCCTCCGGACGCCCCAGTTCCGCTGCACCCGGTCGCCACAAGAGCAGCGGCACCGAGCGTCAACGCGATCCGTCGGGTCACCTTCATTGGTGTCTTCCTTACCTGTTGCGGGTTTTCAGCGACGGCGAAGTGAGTCGAGCAGCGCGGCGAGAGCGATCACCACGCCGATGACGACCTGCTGCCAGAACGGCGGCACTTGCAGCAGGTTGAGGCCGTTGCGCAGGACGGCGAGCACAAGTGCGCCGACCAACGTCCCGGTGGCGCGGCCAACGCCACCGGACAACGACGCACCACCGATGACGACAGCGGCGATGGCGTCGAGCTCGTAGCCGGCCGCTGCCTGCGGACCGGCGGACCCGAGCCGTCCCGCGAGCACGAGGCCCGCGGCGGCGGCGAACAGGCCGCTCAGCGCGTAGATCCAGAGCTTCTGCTTCCGGACGTCGATGCCGCTGAGCTTGGCTGCTTCCTCGTTGCCGCCGATCGCGTACATGCGACGGCCGAGGTTGGTGCGCGTGAGGATCAGGCCGGTGATGCCGAAGAACGCCAGCATCAGCAGCAGTGGCAACGGAACCATCGGCGCGAGGTTCGAGCCGAGGAACGTGACCAGTGCGTCGGTCTCGTGCGGCTGGCCTTCGGAGAACACCAGCGTGAGGCCGCGGGCGACGCTGAGCATGGCGAGCGTCGCGATGAACGGCGGCAGCTTGCCGTAGCTGACCAGCGCGCCGTTGACGAGGCCGCAGAGCGCGCCGACCAGGAGCCCAACCGGTCCGGCGGTGAGCGCGCCGACCATCGCGGCCAGTGCGGCGATGCTGCCGACGGACAGGTCGATCCCGCCCGCCACCACCACGAACGTCATGCCGAACGCCATGATCGCGATGACCGCGGCCTGCACGCCGACGTTGAGCAGGTTCTGCGCGTTGAGGAACGCGGGCTGCATGATCGCGATGACCAGGGCGAGGATGACGAGCCCTGCCAGGGCACCGTTCTCGCTTGCGTACTTGCGAATGCTGATCGTGGTCATGCCGAAATCTCCTGCACGGCGAGTGCCATCACCTGGTCTTGAGTCGCGCCCTTGGGCAGCTCACCGGCCACCCGGCCGTGGGCCATCACGACGACGCGGTCGCTCATCCCGATCACCTCGGGCAGGTCGCTGGACACGAGCAGCACGGCCCGGCCCTGCGCGGTCATGCGGTTGATCAGCTCGTAGATCTCGACCTTGGCGCCGACGTCGACGCCCCTGGTCGGTTCGTCGAGGATCAGCACCTTCGGGTCGGCCAGCAGCCACTTGCCGATGACGACCTTCTGCTGGTTGCCGCCGGAGAGTTCCTTGACCGGTTGCTCGACGCGGCCCTTGATCCGGAGCTTGCCCGCGATGTCGTGCAGGCGTTTCTCGTCGCGGTTGTCGAGGGTGACGAGTTCGAGGTTCTGGCCGACGGTGGCCGTCAGGACGAGGCCCTGGCCCTTGCGGTCCTCAGGCACCAGGCCGAGGCCTGCCCTGATGGCGGCCTGGACGTCGTGGCGGGGCAACGGTTTCCCGTCGACCGCGACCGTGCCGTGGTCGTAGCCGTCGACGCCGAACGCCGCTCGCGCGACTTCCGTTCGTCCCGCTCCGACCAGGCCCGCGATGCCGACGACCTCGCCCGCGTGGACCTCGATGCTGATGTTCTCGAAGACGCCGCGCTTGGTCAGGCCCTGGATGCTCAGCAGGGGCTGGCCAGGACGTTGTCGCGCGCGTGGGTACTGCTCGTCGATCGGGCGGCCGACCATCAGCTCGATCATGTGCTGAGTGGTGGCCTTCGGACCCAGAACTCCGACGCTCCGGCCGTCGCGGAGGATCGTGATGCGGTCGGCGACGCGCTGGATCTCGTCGAGGTGGTGGGTGATGAAGACGAGGCCGACGCCGTTGTCGCGCAGCTGGGCCATGATCTGCAGCAGGCGGTCGGTCTCGGTCTCGGTGAGGACCGCGGTCGGCTCGTCCAGGATCAGCACGCCGGCGTTCTTGTCGAGCGCGCGGGCGATCTCGATCATCTGCTGCTGGGCGATGCCGAGGTCTTTGACCTTGGCGTCTGGGTCGACGTTCAGCCCGACCCGGTCCAGCAGCCTCGGGGCCCTGCGGCGCATCTCGGCGCGGTCGACGAAGCCGTACCTGCGCGGAAGCCGGTTGAGGAACAGGTTCTCGGCGACGCTGAGTTCGGGGACCAACGCCAGTTCCTGGTGGATGACGGCGAGGCTGGTGTGACCCTCGATCGTTCCTGCGTCCTGGCCGTGGATGCCCGCCAGCACCTTGACCAGCGTGGACTTGCCCGCGCCGTTCTCGCCGAGCAGGACGTGGACCTCGCCCGCGTTGATGTCGAGGTCGACGCCGTCCAACGCCTTCGTGGCGCCGAAGTGCTTGGTGATCCCGCGGGCGGTGATCAGGGTGTTCACAGCTCGGCCTCCCCGAGCGAACCGCGCAGCACGAGCTTCGCGGTGAGGCGGACGTCGTCGGGCTGCTGGCCGTTGATCAGGGCCAGCAGGCTGCGGGCAGCGGCGCGCCCCATCTCCACGGTCGGCTGCGCGATGACCGTGATCGGCGGGTCGAGCAGCGGGAACCACGGCTGGTCGTCGAACACCGCGAGCGCGATGTCGTGCGGGATCTGCAGGCCGCGTGCCCTGACCTCGCCCAACGCGCCGAGGCCCATCAGGTTGTCCATCGCGACGAGCGCGGTGGCGCCGCCATCGATCAGCTTGGCCGCGGCCTGACTGCCGCTCTCCTGGCGGAAGTCGCCGTGCACGACCTGCGCGAGGCCGCCGAGCGACCCCGTGAGCACGTCGGTTCGTTCTCTTCCAGTGGAGGTGTTCGGCGGACCCGCGATCACTCCGATGCGGGTGTGGCCGGCGCCGACGAGCCGCCGGGCGAGCGCGGTCAATGCCTCGCTGCCGTCAGCGCGGACGACGGGGCATGTCGCGCCCCTGACCGTCCGGTCGAGCAGAACTAGCGGTACGCCGCCTGCGCTCACTTCGCGAACCAGACTCGGGTCGTCGGTCGCGGGGCACAGCAGGAGGCCGTCCACCCGGCGGTCGAGCAGGGTGCGCACGTAGGTCGCTTCCTGCTCGGCGCTCTCGTCGGCGTTCCCGATCACGACGCAGTAGCCGTGTGACCGGGCTTCGTCCTCGACCGCTCGCGCGATCTCGGCGAAGAACGGGTTCAGCAGATCGCTGATGACCAGACCGAGGGTCTGGGTGCTGGTGGTCCTGAGGGATCGCGCCAGGGCGTTGGGCCGGTAGCCGAGCTCCTCGATCGCGGCGAGCACGCGCTCACGGGTCTCGGGCGTCGGTGCGGCATGGCCGTTGAGCACGCGCGACACGGTGGCCGTGGAGACGCCGGCGTGCTGCGCAACGTCCTTCATGGTCGTCACGAGGGCGTAGTTAATCGATTACACATGTATGTAGTCAAGCCGAGACCTGTGGATGAGTAGGTGTACGGATGTCACTGGGCGTGCTCTGCCTCACTCTGATCACATGGACGGACAGGATCGCCTCGGAGACGAGCAGCGCCTTGCGCTGGAGCTCGCGGCCATCGGGCAGCGGCTGACGACGATCAGCTCGGAGTTGCGTGAGCGCTCCACCTCGACCGCGGTGCTCGACGCACCTGAGGTGGCACGGCCCGGTGAGGTGCCGCAGCCGCCGGCCACGACCGTCCCGACGCCGCCCGCCGGAGTGCCGCAGCAGGGTCCGCAGCAGCCGGCCGGTGTGCCGCAGCAAGGTCCTGGACCTGCGCCGCAGCAGCCCGTCGGTGTGCCGTCGCCGCCCGTTGGCGTGCCGCAGCAGCCGAACCCGTGGTCGCAGCACGCCGCTGCCTCGACCCAGGCGCCGCCGCCTCCCGGCCCGCAGTTCCCCGGCCGGAACTTCCCGCCGCCTCCCCAGGCGCAGTGGCCCCACCCGCAGCAGCAGCCGTGGCCACAGCAGCCGCTGCCGCCGCGCGAGACCGTGTTCGAGAAGCTCGGCAAGGACGGCGCCGGCGCGAAGCTGCTGGCCTGGGTCGGTGGCGCGATCACCGTGCTCGGCTTCGTGTTGCTGCTGATCCTCGCCGTGCAGCGCGGCTGGCTCGGCCCGCTGCCGCGCGTGATCGGCGGCGCGGTGTTCAGCGGCGCGATGGTCGGCATCGGCATGTGGCTGCACCGCAACCCCGCCGGTCGTACCGGTGCGATGGCGCTGGCCTTCACCGGTTTCGCCGGTCTCTACCTGGACGTGATCGCCGCGACGAGCCTGTACGGCTACGTGCCGGAAGGCGTGGGCCTGGTCGTCGGACTCGCCGTCGCGGCGGCCGGTGTCGTGCTCGCGCTGAAGTGGGACTCGCAAGCGCTCGCGGTCAGCGTTGTCGCAGCCTGTGCCCTGTGTTCGCCGATCATCACCGAGGGCTTCACGGTCCTGCTCGTCGGCTTCCTGCTGGTGCTGAAGATGGCCAGCACGCCGGTCCAGATCAACCGCAACTGGCCGGGCCTCGCGATCGCCGGCGGCTTCCCCGCGATCCTCGCCTCGCTGCTCACCACCGCGAACGCCATCCCGCGCTCCTACGAGTGGACCGTGGTCGGCGTCACGGCGGCCACGACCGTCGTCGGCATCGCCGTCGCGTTCCTCACGATCCGCAAGCGGCCGGACGACATCGTCGCGGTGGCGTTGATCGCCGGTTCGGCACTGCCGGCCCTGTTCGCGACGACGTTGCTGAAGGACCCGGCCAACTCGATCCTCGCCGGGGTGGTCGCCGCCGTGCTGCTGGCGATCTGGATGGTCCCCGACCTGCCGCGCGGGTTCACGACGGCGGCCGGTGCGACGGGCATGCTCGCGTTGTTCCAGACCACGGTGATCGCGCTCGACGGCAACGTCCGCACGGCGATCGTGCTGGCCGAGGCCGTGCTGCTGGCGGTCCTCGCGGCGCGCCTGAACAAGAAGAGCGCGCTGGTCGGGTCGGCGGCGTTCGGCGTGCTCGGGTTCTTCATGGCGATCGGGCAGGCCGTGCCGATCACCTGGCTGGTGGAGGAGCCGCGGTTCTTCAACGACGTCGAGCCCGGCGACTACGCGGCGGGCCTGGTGACGGCGGTCGTCCTGGGTGTCTTCGCGGCCGTGCTGCCGTGGGCCGCGCTCAAGATGCAGGTGCTGCGCGAGCCGGCCAGGCACCCGTTCCCGTGGATCGTGTCCGGGCTCGTGCTGCTCTACGGCGCGGCGGGTGCGGTGCTGTGCGCGGCGCTGCTGGTGTCGCCGGACGAGACCGGGTTCCTCTTCGGACACTCTGTGGTCACGGTCTCGTGGACGATCGCCGCGTTGTTCCTGCTGGTCAGGGGCATCAACAACAAGGCGCTGCGGATCTCCGGCCTGATCCTGGTCGGTGCCGCGGTCGTGAAGCTGGTGCTGTTCGACCTCTCCGCGCTCGACGGGATCGCCCGCGTGCTGGCGTTCCTCGGGGCCGGTCTGGTCCTGCTCACCGCCGGTACCCGTTACGCGAAACTGGTGACGACGGCCAAGAAGTCGGTGTGAACCGCACCGAACGGCTGTACGCGCTGGTCGAGGAGCTCCGGGCCGTCTCGCCGAGGCCGCGCAGCGCCGCCTGGCTGGCGCGGCGGTTCGAGGTCAGCGCCCGCACCGTCGAACGGGACCTCGACGCGTTGCGGCAGTCCGGTGTCGCGATCCGCAGCGACACCGGACGCAACGGCGGGTACAGCCTGGACCGCGAGCGCACGCTGCCGCCCGTGACGTTGACCGCACGCGAGGCGTTGGCGATCAGCGTCGCGTTGCGAGCCGCGTCCGCCACTCCGTTCGCTGATGCGGCACGACAGGCGGCGCAGAAGGTGCTGGCCGTGCTGCCTCCCGACGTGCGGCAACGGGAGGACGCGCTGGCCGCGCGGGTGCACCGGGTCGGTCCACACCCCGATCTCCCCGCGATCAGTGGTCAGGTGGCCGACACCGTCGAGGACGCCCTGGTGACCGGTCGGGTGCTGCACCTGGCCTACACCGACAGGGCGGAGGCGACCTCGAGCCGTGACGTCGAGCCGATGGGCCTGCTGTGGGGACCGCACGGCTGGTACGTGGTCGCGTGGTGCCGACTGCGGGACGGGGTGCGCGGGTTCCAGTTGGACCGAATCGCCACCGCCGTGCTGACCGATGAGCGGTTCAGTCCCCGCGAGGCGGAGTGGGCGGCGGAACTCGACCGCTTGGACGCCGAGGCCCTGCGCTGAAATGTGACGCCGAACACCGACATAACGGTGTCGCGGTCCGTTGGAACCATCTCGTACATGAACAACAACGAAGAACGAATGCAGCAGTGGTGCCGTATGTGGAGCGAGGACCCGACGCTGGCCCACGAGCTGATGACTCCCGACTGCGTTCAGTGGTCCGCACAGACCGAGGGGCTGGACGACGTGGTCGGTCCTGCGGACCAGGTGAGGTTCATCGAGGGCTATCGCGCCCAGCACGTCAACGTCTTCACCGCGCGGACGCTCGCCGACGACGGCGATCAGTTCGCCTACCTGTGGGACGTGCGCAAGCCCGACGGCACCGTGAAGACCGGCTTCGACTTCAACGTCCTGCCTGGCGACAAGATCGCGGAGAACTGGACGTTCGTGGGTGAGCGCGACACGACGCCCGACCTCCCGCCCGCCGACGGCGGTGATCTGCGGCAGGTCCTCGACGGCTGGCTCGACACGCGGTCCCTGACCCTGCACCGGGAGCCGGTCCTGGACCTCGTCCGCGGCACCATCGCGTTCCTGTGGACCGGACCCGCGGTCAGCGGAGCCGACCTGCTGGCCGTGCGGGACGGCAGGGTCACCTGCTCCTGGTCCCTGACCGGCACGAGGCCTTTCCGCTACTGACCGTCGTACTACAACCAGGCAAAGATTTCCCTCGACAGAGTGACGGAAGTAGATCGAAAGCACCCGGAAGTGGTCCCATCGGGCGTATGGCAAAGCCACGCCTCGTGGCCGCGGTTATAGCGCTCTCAGCGGCCTTCGCGGCGACGGGTGTTCACCAAGGGCACGAGTACACAACCACTTCTTCGGCATCGGTCGCACCGCTCGCGTACGTGGTGGGCAAGACCGGTCTCGTGCAGGTCGTGGACACCCGCAACGGTGCCGTTCTCGTGCAGGCGGACACCGGGGGCCGCGCGACGGGTGTCGCCGTTTCTCCCGACGGACGCCGGCTCTACGTGATCAACGGGTGGACCGGCGCGATCACCGTGGTCGACCCGAGCAGTGGCGAGATCCTCGATCGGCTCTTCACCCAGGTCCAGCTCTCGCACGCGGCGATGCGCCCGGACGGCCAGCGGCTCTACGTCTCGGCCGCGGGCGGCATCGCCGTGGTGAACCCCGAGAACTTCCAGATGGTCGCGGTGATCAAGGCGGGCGGGCAGCCGCAGGGCCTCGCCGTCCACCCGGACAACAAGATCCTCTACGTCGCGAACTCCCAGGACGGCACGGTCGGCCTGGTCGACACGGCGACGGCGTTCCAGACGTCGACGGTGCAGGTCGGCGGGCTGCCGCAGCACCTGGCGATCTCACCGGACGGCAAGCGCCTCTACGTGAGCGGCATGCGCCTCGGCGACAAGACGCCCGGCACGCTGACGGTGATCGACACGGCCACGAACCAGGTCGTCGGCACGCTGGAGTCCGGCAGGGGAGCGGGCAGCATCGCCGTCACCCCGGACGGCGCCACGGTCTACCTGACGCTGCCGAAGGAACGGTCGGTCGTGGTCGTCGACGCGGCGACGATGACGGTGCGCGAACGCTTGCGGATCGACTCGCCGAGCGTCGCCATCGCACCGGGGGACACGAGGGTCTTCCTCGCCACCGGCACGACGACGACGGTCCTGGACAGCACGAACGCGGTGCTGACCACGTACCGGATGAAGACGGGCGAACTGCAGGAGGCGAGGCCGCGCCAGTTCGACGCGGCCATGATCGCCTTCCCGCCCGGTCAGCCGACGGGGACCGGCTTGCGGACCTCGTCGTCGAAGTCGTCGAAGTCGTCCACCGGCTCGTCGTGAAGCGCGAGGCGTTCCTGGATCCGCTTGAGCGGGCCAGGTGACCACCACGCGGCGTTGCCGAGCAGCTTGAGCACGGCGGGCACGAGCAGCATCCGGACGATCGTGGCGTCGAGCGCCAACGCCAGGATCATGCCGACGCCGACGAACCGCATCATCGCGACCTGCGAGAACGCGAACGCACCCGTCACCACGATCAGCAGCAGCGCGGCCGAGGTGATCACCCGGCCGGTCTTCGCGAGGCCGGTGGTCACCGCCTCTTCCGTCGTCGCGCCCTGGCCGCGGGCCTCGACCATCCTGCTGAGCAGGAAGACCTCGTAGTCCGTCGACAGACCGAACACGATGGCCGCCATCAGCACGACGATGCCGGACTCCAACGGTCCTGGCGTCACGCCGAGGAGGTCGGCGCCATGACCCTCCTGGAAGATCCACACGAGCACGCCGAACGTCGCCGAGAGCGACAGCGCGCTCATCAGCACGGCCTTGATCGGCAGCACGACGGAGCCGAACGCCAGGAACATCAGGATCAGCGTCGCGCCGACCAGCAGCGTGACCATCAACGGCAGCCCGTCCGCGATGGCGTCGAGCGAGTCGCTGACCGTCGCGGTGTTGCCGCCGACCAGCACCTCGGCGCCGTTCGGCGGGGTGATCGCGCGAACGTCCTTGAGAGCCTGCTTCGACTCGTCGCTGAGCGCGTCGTGCTCCAGACCGGCCATGGCCGCCGTGACGCCCTTGTCCGCGCCCGTCGGCTGGACCTCGCCGATGCCAGGCACGTCCTTGACCTTGCCCAGGTACTCCTGGACCGCGGCCTGGTCACCGCCCTTGACGACGATCTTGAAGCCGGTGTTGGAGAGCGCGGAGAAGTTCTGGTTGATGTTCTCGGTGGCCACGCGCACGGCGTTGCCCTCGGGCAGGACCTTCTCGGTGACCTGGCCGAACTGCACGCCGAGGAACGGCGAGCCGAGCGCGAGCAGCACCCCGATGATCGGCACGGCGATCAGCACCGGTCGCTTCATGACCTTGGTGCTGAGCTTGCGCCAGCCGCGTTCGCTGGGCTCCTTCTTGCGCCACGGCATGGCGAGCTTGTCGACCCGGTGGCCGAGCACGCCGAGCAACGCGGGCAGCAGCGTGACCGAGACCAGCGCCGCGATCGCGACCGACGACACACCGCCGTACGCGAGGGACTTCAGGAAGCCGTGCGGGAAGAGCAGCAGTCCGGCCAGGGCGATGACCAGCAGCGTCGCGCTGAAGACGACGGTGCGGCCGGCGCTGGCGACCGTGCGTCCGACGGCTTGTTCGGTCGTGCGGCCCTGGGCGAGTTCCTCGCGGAACCGGCCGACCATGAACAGGCCGTAGTCGATCGCCATGCCCAGGCCGAGCAGCGAGGCGACGTTGACCGCGAACGAGTTGACCTCGGCGAAAAGCGCGACCGCGTGCAGCACACCGAGCGCACCCATGATGGCGAGACCGCCGACGACGACCGGGAGGCTGGCTGCGACCAGGCCACCGAAGATGATCACGAGCAGCAGCAGGACCAGCGGCAGCGAGAACATCTCCGCGCGCGTCAGGTCCTCCTGGGACATGTCGTTGATGGCCTTCTGGGTGGGCACGAGCCCGCCGACCTGCTCGCTGAACCCGTCGATCTTGAGCTGCTTTTGGATGTCCTGGAACTGCTTGATCTGCTCGTTCGAGTCACCGCTGCTCAGCGTGATGGCGACGAGCGCCTGCTGCTTGTCGTCCGACGGCACCGGCCCGACGGCCTTGAGCACGTCGTCCTTCGGGAAGCCGCTGATGTGGTCGGCGATCTTCTTGAGTTCGAGCGGGTTCGCGAAATCGCCGCGATAAATGACGATCACGTCACCGTTCTGCCGCCCGAACGCCTCCTCGGCTACCTTGTCGGCCCGCGCCGCCTCACTGGAGGGAGCCTCGTAGCCGCCCTGGCTGAGCTTGTCGAACACCCCCAGCCCCCAGATGCCGCCCACCACGGCGAGCAGCACCGTCGCGACCAACACCACCCACCGGCGGCGATATGCGATCGAGCCCCACTTCGCGAACATCGGCGACGGCCTCCTGGGTTACCGTTCTGTAAATCCCGTGAACTCTTGTAAACACCGTTCACTGAAACCGTACGGGGCCGTGGACGGGGTCTACAACCCGATGGAGTGACATATGACCGAGGCCACTCGCCGAGAACGACTCCGCGCCGAAACCGAGCGTGAGATTCGGCAAGCGGCCCGCGCCCTTTTGGTGGAGAGCGGCCGCGACGCGGTTACCCTGCGTGCGATTGCACGTAAACTCGGAATCACCGCGCCGGCGCTGTACCGCTACTACGACTCGCACGACGCGCTGCTGCGACAGCTCTGCGACGACATCTGCGCGGACATGGCGGCAGCGCTGTACGCCGACCTCGCCGCGGAGACGTCAGGCCAGGTCGGATGCAAGGTGAGGGCGGTGTGCCACGCGTTCCGCCGCTGGGCCCTGGCCCACCCGCAGGAGTTCGCCCTGGTGTTCGCGTCACCGCGGGACCCGATCGGCGCGGACCAGTTCGGGTCGGTGTTCCTCCAGCTGGCCGGCCCGCTGATTGCGTCCAATCAGGCGGCGAACCACGCGGACTCGCCGGTGCCCACTGTGCTGCACGAGGACCTGGTTCGTTTTCAACAGGTGCTGCGGGACGCGGTGGCCGAGCACGGGGTGACGCTGTCGGACTCGGTCCTGAACCTCGGGAAGATCTACCACGTCGTGCAGTCGTGGGTGCGGTTGTACGGGCACGTGGCTTTGGAGGTGTTCGGGCGGTTCCCGTTCGCGGTGAGCAACCCGGAGCCGATGTTCGACACCATGCTGGACCAGATGCTGTCGGACATCGGGTTCGCCGAGGACGTGGCGGTTCAGTGATGTAGCGCCGGGCGGACCAGGCCAAGCCATCCTCGACCTGCTGGACAAGGCCATCGGCCTGCAGACGCCGCTGGTGCGCAAGAACATCGCCCGCGCTCGTGAGCGCAACCCGGAGGCGACGCCCGAAGAGGTCATCGGCACTCTGGAGAAGATCTACGTCAGCACCCTGGCGAGCACGGGGGCCGCAGTCGGAGGTGCCGCAGCCGCGCCCGGCGTCGGCACCGGGATCGCGCTGGCGCTGTCGGCGGGCGAGCTGCTCACGTCATTCGAACTGAGCGCCCTGTTCGTGCTCTCGGTCGCCGAGGTCCACGGGGTCACGCTCGACGAGATCGAACGCCGCCACACCCTGGTGCTGGGGATCCTGCTCGGTGAGTCCGGTTCCAAGACCATCAACAAGATGGCCGAGCGCACCGGTCAGCACTGGGCGCGCCAGTTCGTCAAAGCGGTGCCCACGGCGACCCTGAAGCGGATCAACAAGGTCTTGGCGCCGAACTTCATCACTAAGTACGGCACCCGGCAGGGAGTCGTCGTCCTCGGACGTGTGGTCCCGTTCGGCATCGGTGCCTTGATCGGCGCTGGCGCCAACGCCGCCATGGCCGCTATCGCCGTCAGAACAGCCCGGCGTGCGTTCGGCCCAGCACCCGAGTCGTGGCCGGCGCAGCTGTAGCCACGCCGGCCCTCCTCGTTGCTACAGAACGATGTTCACCAGGCGGCCGGGGACGACGATCACCTTGCGCGGTTCGCCACCGGCGACCAGCTCGGCGATCTTCTCCTCGGACAGCGCCGCGGCCTTGATCTCGTCCTGCGACGCGGACGCCGACACGACGATCCGCGAGCGGACCTTGCCGTTGACCTGGATCGGGTACTCGACCGTGTCCTCGACCAGGTACTGCTCGTCGGCCTTCGGGAACGGGCCGTGCGCCAGCGAGCCGTCGTTGCCCAGCTTCGACCACAGTTCCTCGGCCACGTGCGGGGCCTGCGGAGCCAGCATCAGCACCAGGGCCTCGGCCAGCGTGCGGGGCGTGCCGGACGCGTAGTGCTTGGTGACGTAGTTGTTCAGCTCGATCAGCTTCGCGCCCGCCGTGTTGTAGCGCAGGTTGGCGTAGTCGTCGTGCACGCCGGCGATCGTCTTGTTCAGCAGGCGCAGTGCCTCTACGGACGCTTCTTCGTCCGTGACGCGCAGCGAGCCGTCGGTCTCGTCGACCAGGTTGCGCCACAGACGCTGCATGAAGCGTTGCGCGCCGACGACGTCCTTGGTCGCCCACGGGCGGGACACGTCCATCGGGCCCATGGACATCTCGTAGAAACGGAAGGTGTCGGCGCCGTACGTCTCGCACATCTGGTCCGGCGTGACGACGTTCTTCAGGCTCTTGCCCATCTTTCCGTACTCACGGCGGACTTCCTCGCCGTTGTACGTGAACTTGCCATCGGCCTCGACGACCTCGTCGGCCGGCACGTAGACGCCGCGCGGGTCGACGTACGCGTACGCCTGGATGTAGCCCTGGTTGAACAGGCGGCGGTACGGCTCGTCGCCGGACAGGTGGCCCAGGTCGAACAGGACCTTCTGCCAGAAGCGCGAGTACAGCAGGTGCAGCACCGCGTGCTCGACGCCGCCGATGTACAGGTCGACGCCGCCGGGGTCGGTCGGGCCGTGCTCGGCCGTGCGCGGGCCCAGCCAGTACTTCTCGTTCTCCGGGTTGACGAACCGCTCGGTCTCGACCGGGTCGACGTAGCGCAGCTGGTACCAGCACGAACCCGCCCAGTTCGGCATGGTGTTCGTGTCGCGGCGGTACGTCTTCAGGCCGTCGCCCAGGTCCAGCTCGATCGTCGTCCACTCGGTGGCACGTGACAGCGGCGGCGACGGCTCGGTGTTCGCGTCCTCCGGGTCGAAGGTGCGCGGCGAGTAGTCGTCGACCTCGGGCAGTTCGATCGGCAGCATCGACTCTGGCAGCGCGATGGCGGTGCCGGCCTCGTCGTAGACGACCGGGAACGGCTCGCCCCAGTAGCGCTGGCGGCTGAACAGCCAGTCGCGCAGCTTGAACTGGACGGTGCCGTGGCCGTGGTCGTTCTCCTCCAGCCAGCCGATCATCGTCTTCTTGGCGTCGTCGATCGCCATGCCGTCCAGGAACCCGCTGTTCACCGCAGGTCCGTCGCCCGTGTAGGCGTCGCCCTCGAAGCCCTCGGACGGCTGGACCGTGCGGATGATGGGCAGGTCGAACTTGACGGCGAAGTCCCAGTCGCGCTGGTCCTGGCCGGGCACGGCCATGATCGCGCCCGTGCCGTAGCCCATCAGCACGTAGTCGGCGATGTAGACCGGAATCTCCTTGCCGTTCACCGGGTTTGTCGCATATGCCCCGATGAAGACGCCGGTCTTCTCCTTGTTCTCCTGACGGTCCAGTTCGGACTTCAGGGACGCTGCGCGCCGGTACGCGGCGATGTCTGCCACGCGATCGGGCGTCGCAATCTGGTCCACCAGCTGGTGTTCCGGTGCCAGGACCATGTAGGTCGCACCGAACAGCGTGTCCGGACGGGTCGTGAAGACCTCAATGCTCTCGTCTCCCACCGCGAATCGGACTCGGGCGCCATGCGAGCGCCCGATCCAGTTGCGCTGCATGGCCTTGACCTTGTCCGGCCAGTCCAGCCGGTCCAAGTCGTCGATCAGCCGGTCCGAGTACGCGGTGATGCGCATCATCCACTGGCGCAGGCTTTTCCTGAACACCGGGAAGTTGCCACGCTCACTGCGACCGTCCGCGGTGACCTCTTCGTTCGCCAGCACAGTACCCAGTCCGGGACACCAGTTGACGGGCGCCTCCGACATGTAGGCCAGCCGGAATTCGCCCAAGATCCTTTGCTGGTCGGCAAAAGACAGCTCAGACCACTTGCGACCACCCTCGACGTCCCGCTCTCCAGACTCGAACTGGGAGATCAACTCGGCGATCGGACGAGCCTTGCGCGCGTCGACGTCGTACCAGGAGTTGAAGATCTGCAGGAAGATCCACTGAGTCCACTTGTAGTACTCGGGGTCGATCGTCGAGATCCGGCGACGCTCGTCGTGGCCCAGACCCAGCCTGCGGATCTGACGCAGGTACGTGTCGATGTTCTCTTCGGTGGTCTTGCGCGGGTGCTGCCCGGTCTGCACCGCGTACTGCTCCGCGGGCAGGCCGAACGCGTCGAAACCCATGGTGTGCAGCACGTTGCGGCCGTTCATGCGGTGGTACCGCGCGAAGACGTCCGTGCCGATGAAGCCCAGCGGGTGGCCGACGTGCAGGCCGGCACCGCTCGGGTACGGGAACATGTCCTGCACGAACAGCTTGTCCGCGGGCACGTCACCCTTGAGCGCTCCAACGGGGTTGGGCGCGTGGTAGGTGCCGTGGTCCTCCCAGTACCGCTGCCACCGCTCCTCGATCTGGTTCGCCAGTTCGGCGGTGTAGCGGTAGGCGGGAATCTCCGCCGCGTCCGTGCTCATTTCAAGGTCCCTCTCACGTCGTTCCTGCCCCTGACATGACGAAACCCCCCAGCCCAGACAGGGCATGGAGGGCGGCCGCGCCGACCGTCTTGCGATCAGGTCGTCGCGGCTAGATAAGGAGCAGGCGGGCCGTGCTCATGTCGTCAACGGTATCAGCGGACCGCAAGCGCGATGAACCGGCGGTGGCCTGCGGCACATCAGACCGGGGTGACCGAGAGCTGAACCCCGGTCCCGTCTTACCCTCATGGAGTGAACATCGTGCTGTCGGTCGTCCTGGGTGTGCTCGGCGTCGCTCTCGGCGCGGTCGGTCTGCTGGGTCTGCAGGGCAAGCTGCGCCGCAACCGCTTCGTCGGCGTGCGCACCGCCGCCGCCGTGCGTGACGAGGAGACGTTCGCGCTGGCCAACCGCGTCGCCGGGGTGCCGAACGTCGCCGCGGGTGTCGTGGCGATCGTGTCGGGCGCGATGGCGTTCGTCATGGCCGACCTGGCCGTCACCGCTGGGATCATCGGACTGATCGGCGCGCTCACCATCGCCTTCGCCGGTGGGCTCGTCGGTAGCCGTGCGGCCGAGGCGCTGCCCGAGCCGGTCAAGCCGAAGGGCTGCGGCGGGTGCGCCTGCGGTGGCGGCGGCTGCTCCCCGCTCGCGGGGCTGTAATCCGACGTTTCACGTGAATCAGTTGTCTCGGACGTCCTTCGGGTAGGTCGACAGCAGCGCCAGCGGCATGCCCTGGCGGCGCAGCACCCGTCCCCACAGGTCGACGTTCGCGCCGACCAGCACGTCGTCGGCCAGGCCGGTCACGACGATCCAGTCGCCGCGGTCGATCTCGCCCTGGAGCTGGCCCTCGCCCCACCCGCTGTAGCCCGCGAACACCCGCAGGCCTCGTACCAGCGGCATCAGGTCCTCCGGTTCGGCGTCGAGGTCCACCAGGGCGACCGGGCCCTGCACGCCGACCAGTCCCTCCACGGTGGACGGATCGGTGCCCACCTTCAACGCTGCCAGGCACAACGCCGTCTTCTGTTCGACCGGGCCGCCTACGTAGATGCACTGCGGCTTCGTGACGTGGGAGCCCCACGGTGGCAGCACGTCGTAGACCGCCATCTCGGAGGGGCGGTTCAGCACGACGCCGAGGGTCCCCTCTGGACGTTGGTCGATGATGTAGACGACGGTGCGTGTGAAGTTCGGGTCGTTGAGGCTCGGAGCGGCTACCAACAGGGAGCCTGGCTCGACTTCGACTTCGTCATCGGGACGCACGTCACCATGAAATCACCCGTGATCGCCGGAACAACTCAGGCCCGCGTCCCGTTAGACTCAGGTGTCGGATGTCTTTGTGTCCCCCGGGCTCAACAGACAACCGCCTTCGCGGAATACCGTTCGGCTGGAGCCGCGTAGTGCGCCGCGCCGTGAGGCGACCTGGCATCCGATCCAAGAGAGCCGGACCGTGAGGTCCGGCTTTCGTGGTTTTCACCACTACGCGCATAGAGTGCAACGGTGACAACGCTTGCGGTGGAGAAGCACCACTGGGGATCACGCCGGTTCCTCGGCATCCCCGCCTACCGCAGGCTCCTCGCCACCCGGCTCGCCTCGCAGTGGGGCGACGGGCTCTTCCAGGCCGGTCTCGCCGGCGCTGTGCTCTTCAACCCCGAACGGCAGGCCGATCCGGCGGCGATCGCGGCCGGGTTCGCGGTGCTGTTGCTGCCGTACTCGCTGATCGGACCGTTCACGGGCGCGTTGCTCGACCGGTGGGACCGCAAGAAGGTCATCGTCGTCGCGAACATCGCGCGGGCCACGTTCGTGCTGTTCACGGCCTTGGCGGTCGGTGCGGGGCTGAGCGGGTTGCCTCTCTACGTGTCCGCGCTCGTCGTCATGGGCATCGGCAGATTCGTCGGTTCCGGGCTGTCCGCGTCACTGCCGCACGTCGTCGACGAAGATCACCTGGTCGAGGCGAACGCGCTGACCACGACGGCCGGTGCGGTCATGGCCGTGATCGGCGCCGCCTGTGCGATCGGGTTCCGCACGCTGCTCGGCGCCGGCGACGGCGGTTCGGCGTGGACCACCAGCATCGCGATGGTCGGGTTGCTGCTCAGCGCGTTCATCGCCAGCCGGTTCAAGCCGGGCGTGCTCGGGCCGGACGAGGTCGACGAGCCGCACAACGCGATCACGGCCGTCGCCCGCGGGCTGCTGGACGGCGCCAAGGCCACCTGGCGCACGCCGAGCGTCACGGCCGGCCTGGCCGCGTTGCTCGCGCACCGGGCGGCGTTCGGCATGAGCCTGATGATCACGCTGCTGCTGATGCGCTACAGCCTGGAGGACGTCGGCATCCTCAAGGCCGGCATCGGAGGGCTCGGCGAGGTCGCGGTCGCCGGTGGCGCGGGTGTGCTGCTCGCCGGGATCCTGACCGACCGGATCGTCGACAGGTTCGGCGTCAAGCGAACGATCTGCGGCGCGTTGCTGCTCACGGCCGCGGCCCAGGTCGGGCTCGGGCTGCCGATGACGCTGCCGTCCATCCTGATGGCCAGCTTCGTGATCATCTTCGCCGGTCAGATCGTCAAGCTCTGCGTGGACACCGCGGTGCAGCACGACGTCGGCGACGAGGTGCGCGGGCGCGTGTTCGCCCTCTACGACACCCTCTTCAACATCGCGCAGGTCACCGCGGTGACCATCACGGCGACGGTGATCCCCCTGGACGGACGCTCGCCCGGCCTGATCCTCGTCGCCGCGAGCCTCTACCTGGTCGGCATGGCCGCCTACCTGCTCCTGTCAGCGCGGAAACGGCAGGTGCAACATGCCGGCCTCGTGCGCGAAGACGACAGCCGCCACACGATCGGGTAGTTCCAGGCGCACCAGGATGTCGGCCACCTCGTCGGCCACGCGTTGCTGCCCGATGCTGAGCACCCGCGCGATCTCGTGGTCGGCGTGACCACGCGCGAGACACCTCAGCACGGCCCGTTGGTCGTCGGTCAGGACGTCCAGGTCCCGTACGGCAGGACCTGCGGAAAGTCCCCAAGTGAACATCTGCACCACCCCCATGCGCCCCCTAGCGCACGTCCCATGGTGCATCCCCGCGCTGACACTTCGCTAACGCGGGGATTCCATTCACTCACTATGCGTCACGGAGCGGGCGGGGTGATGCCCTGTTCGCGCGCCCAGTCGAGCAACGCGGCCTCGGCCTCGTCGCGGTCCAGCGGCCCCCGGTCGAGCCTGAGTTCCTTGAGGAACTTCCACGCGGCACCGACCTCACGACCCGGCGCCAGGCCGAGCAGCTTCATGATCTCGTTGCCGTCGAGGTCCGGGCGTACGCGCGCGAGGTCTTCCTCGGCCGCGATGCGCGCGATGCGTTCCTCGAGAGAGTCGTAGGTCCGCTTCAGCAGGTTCGCCTTGCGCTTGTTGCGGGTCGTGCAGTCGGCACGGACGAGCTTGTGCAGCCGCGTCAGCAGGTCACCGGCGTCCGTCACGTACCGGCGCACGGCCGAGTCGGTCCACTCGCCGTTGCCGTACCCGTGGAAGCGGAGGTGCAGGTAGACGAGCTTCGCGACGTCCTCGGTGATCTCCTTCGAGTACCGCAACGCCCGCAAGCGCTTGCGGACCATCTTCGCGCCCACGACCTCGTGGTGGTGGAACGAGACGCCGCCGCCGGATTCGAACTTCCGGGTCGCCGGCTTGCCGATGTCGTGCAGGAGCGCGGCGATCCTCAGCACCAGATCGGGTGATTGATCAACTTCTTCAAGATCAATTGCCTGTTCCAGCACAACCAGCGAGTGGTCGAAGACGTCCTTGTGTTGATGATGTTCGTCGATCTCCAGCTTCATGGCCGTGAGCTCGGGCAACACGATGTCGGCCAGCCCGGTCTCCACCATGAGCTCGATGCCGCGGCGCGGGTGCGCGCCGCACAGGAGCTTCGAGAGCTCCACCTGCACGCGCTCCGGCGTGATGCGGGCGAGTTCGCCTGCCATCGATCGCATCGCCTCGATCACCCTGGGCGCCGCGGCGAAGCCGAGCTGGGAGACGAACCGGGCGGCGCGCAGCATGCGCAGCGGGTCGTCGCCGAACGACTCCTGCGGGGTCGCCGGCGTGTCCAGCACGCCGTCCCGCGCCGCCTGGAGGCCGCCGGTCGGGTCCACGAACTCACTCGCCGCGATGTCGTACGCCATCGCGTTGACCGTGAAGTCGCGCCGGACCAGGTCGCCGTCGATGTTGTCGCCGAACGTCACCTCGGGATTGCGGGTGACGCCGTCGTAGACGTCCGCGCGGAAGGTCGTGATCTCGATGATCTCGCCGTGCTTCGACGCGCCGACCGTCCCGAAGGCGATGCCGGTGTCCCACTGCGCCTCGGCCCAGCCGCTCAGCAGCTTCTGGATCTCCGCAGGTCGCGCGTCCGTGGTGAAGTCGAAGTCGTTCGTCGGGCGCCCCAGCACGGCGTCGCGCACACTTCCACCCACGAGGTAGAGGCGCTTGCCCTCGGCTGCGAACCGAGCGGCGAGCTCAGCGACGACTGGTGTAATTGCGGGAGCTTCCACCACCGCATTCTGCTGGAGCGATCGAGACACGAGAAACCAGCGTACTCAAGGTTCGTAAGTACGATCGGCCGTATGCCCTCGTCAGCCGCACGTTCCGGGAGCCCCAAACCGGGGCGCCGGAAGAGGCGCCGGGGCAGGAGGCTCAAGACCGTCGACGAGACGTCGGCGGGTGGCCTGGTGCTCGACTCCGAGCAACGGGCCGCGGTGATCGGCAGACTTGACCGGCGAGGCCGGTTGCTGTGGTCTTTGCCCAAGGGTCACATCGAGGCCGGCGAGACCGCGGAACAGACCGCGGTGCGCGAGGTCGCCGAGGAGACCGGTATTCATAGCAGGGTGCTGCGCCCGTTGGGGTCGATCGACTACTGGTTCGTCGCTGACGACCGCCGGGTGCACAAGACGGTTCACCACTTCCTCCTCGAAGCGACGGGGGGAGAGCTTTCCGACGAAGACGTGGAGGTCACCGAGGTGGCGTGGGTGCCCCTCGGCGAGCTGGACGAGCGACTCGCGTATGCCGATGAGCGCCGTCTGGTCCGCCGAGCCGCCGAACTGCTCGCCGACCGCTGCCGCAACGGGGCGGAGACGGCGTGAGCCTGAGGAAGCTCGTCTGCACAGCCGCTGTCGCCGCGTTCGTGGTGATCACAGCGCCGCCCGCCGGCGCGCAGCAGGCGCAGCCAGACGAGATCGACGCGTTGCCCTTCATGCCCGCTCCCGCCACCCAGGTGTGGGCGACCAGATCGCTCTCCGCCCAGCCGGGGCAAGCCCAGCAGCAGTTCCTGCGGCTCGACATCGACCAGCTCACCCCTCGCTTCGTCACGAGCGACTCCCCGGCGACCGTCAAGATCACCGGCAGGATCGTCAACGTCGGCGACCGCAAGGTGTCCGACATCGTGCTGCGCCTGGAGCGCGGCGAGCCGCTCGGCACCGAGGACGACCTGCGCAAGGCGTTGCGGGAGCCCGCGGCTGCCGAGGCCGTGCAGCCCAAGTTCACCCCTGTCGCCGGCGAGCTCGAGTCCGGCCAGCAGAAGGACTTCACGCTGGAGGTGCCGCTGCGCGGTACCGAGCCGACCTCGCTGGAAATCGAGCAGCCCGGCATCTACCCGATCCTCGCCAACGTCAACGGCAGGCCCGACTACGGCGGCCAGGCACGTCTCGCGGCGCTGTCGACGCTGCTGCCCGTGCTCGGCGTCCCCGGCGGCGAGACCAAGGGCAAGCCGGGTGTGCCCGCGAAGCTGACGGTGCTGTGGCCGATCGCGGACCGCCCGCGGCTGGTCAGGCTCGGCGGCGAGGGCGACTCCGAGCTGATCGACGACGAGCTCGCGACGTCGCTGTCGGTCAACGGCCGGCTCTACGGCCTGTTGCAGGCCTACGAACAGGCGATTCCGTCGATGAGCACGGCCATGTGCCTGGCCATCGACCCCGACCTGCTGCGGACCGTGCAGGCCATGGGCAACGGCTACCGGGTGCGTGGCGGGTCGGAGGGCAAGGGCCAGGCCGAGGCCGAGCTGTGGCTCGACCGGCTCAAGCTCGCCGTCACCGGCCGTTGCGTCGTCGCGCTGCCGTACGCCGACGCCGACCTCGTGGCGTTGAACAGGGCGAAGCTCGGCACCATGCGCACGCTCGCGGTGACCGACGGCCCCAAGCTCATCCAGGACGTCCTGTCCGTGCAGCCGCTGCCCGACCTGGTGTGGCCGGAGGACGGCGTGCTCGACCAGTCGACGTTCGACGAGCTGGTCACGCCGCAGCCGGACAAGCGCTACCCCGGCGCGAAGTCCATGCTGCTCGACCCGACCGGACTCGCCGACGCGCCGGGCACCGAGCCCGTCGGTGTCGGCGGCAAGAACCCGGTGACCGCGGTCAAGATCGACTCGATGGTCTCGGACGCGCTGCAGGGCAGTGAGTCCCGGCCCCGCACGCTGTCCGGCGTCACCGCGCCGTTCGAGAGCCAGCCGGTGTCCGTGCAGAACGCGCTGGCGGTGCTGGTGTTCCGCGCCGGCTGGCAGGGCGACGGACGCAACGTGCTGATCGCGCCACCGCGTCGCTGGCACGCGCCGCTCTCGGAGATGAACGAGTTCCTCGCCACCGCCCAGAAGCTGCTGACCGGAGGTTACGCGGCCCAGACCGGGCTCGAGGAGCTCACCAGGGCCACGCCGTCGGTGACGAACGCCAAGATCGCCTACCCGCCGGAGGCCGGTGCGCGGGAGATCTCGGAGATCATCTCCAGCTCCGTGACGAGCCAGAGCGTCGAGCTCAACGGCCTGGTCGCGGCCATGCAGCAGGAGGACAGCGAGCACGCCTCGCCCGCCGACCTGGCCGACCCGCTGTGGCTCGGGCTGCTGCGGGCCATGTCCGGCGCGTGGCGGGGCAACGAGCAGGGCGCCCGTTCCGCGGCCGAGGTCAGCCAGGGCGAGCTGAACGCGCTGACCGGCATGGTCGGCGTGACCCAGCCGAACAGCCCGATCCTGCTCGGTTCCGGCGACAGCCCGATCCCGATCACGATCACGAACAAGCTCGACGTCCGCGTGACGGTTCGGATCAACCTCGCCGACACCCCGGGCATCCGCAAGCTCGACCTCGCCGACCAGGTGCTTCCCGCCCGCGGCGAACGAGTCGTGCGGGTTCCGGTCGAGGTGCTGCGCTCCGGCCGGTTCCCGGTCAGCGTGCGCCTGACCACTCCCGAGGGCGTCCCGCTCGGTGACACTGTCAAGCTGGAGGTGTCGTCGTCCGCGTACGGCACCATCACGGTGATCATCACCGTGATCGCGGGCATCGCGCTCGTCCTGCTTTCCGGGCGCCGGATCTACAAGAGGGTCCGCGCTCGCAACGGCGAGAACGGCGACGCCCCGTCCATCGAGAACGTCACACCGGAGAAGTCGAGCGCGTGAGCGAGACAGCCACGACCACCCAGCCAGAGCAGCAGAAGCAAGCACCGTCGGTCGCCAAGGCGAGCGGCTCGATGGCGATCGCGACGATCGTCAGCCGAGGCACCGGCCTGCTGTCGAAGGTGCTGCTCATCGCGGTGATCGGCGCCGAGGTCCTCGGCGACTCGTACCAGGCGGCCTCCACGCTGCCGACGATGATCAACGAGCTGCTCCTCGGCGGCATCCTGACCAGCGTGGCGATCCCGCTGCTGGTCAGGGCCGAGAAGGAGGACGGCGACGGCGGTGAGTCGTACGCCCAGTGGCTGATCAGCATGGGCACGCTGATCCTCGGCATCGGCACCGTCATCGCGATGGCCTGCGCGCCGTTGCTCACGGACCTCTACATCTCGGACTCGGACAAGGCGAACCCCGCGCTGGTCACCGCGTTCGCGTACCTGGTGCTGCCGGGCATCGTGTTCTACGGACTGACGGCGCTGCTCAGCGCCGTGCTCAACGCACGGCACGTGTTCGGCATCCCCACGTGGGCGCCGGTGCTGAACAACGTCGTCGTGATCCTCGTGCTGGGCGTCTACGCGCTGCTGCCGGGCGACATCACGCTCAACCCGGTCCGCATGACCGACCTGCACCTGCTGGTCCTCGGTCTCGGCACCGCGCTCGGTGTGGCGGTGCAGGCGTTCGTGCTGTTCCCGGCACTGAAGAAGACGGGCTTCCGGTTCAAGTGGCGGCTCGGCTGGGACTCGCGGCTGTCGGAGTTCGGCAGCCTCGCGTTCTGGGTGCTGATCTACGTCGGCCTGGGCCTCGCCAGCATGACCGTGCTGACGAACGTGGCGACGAGCGCCCAGGGCGCGCTGACGGCGTTCAACTACCAGTGGCTGATCGCGCAGGTGCCCTACGGCGTGCTGGGTGTTTCGCTGCTGACCGCGTTGATGCCGAAGATGAGCCGGGCGGCTGCGAACAACGACAACGAGTCGATCGTGCGGGACCTGCTGTTCGGCAACCGCATGTCGGCGATCCTGCTGATGCCGTTCAGCGCGCTGCTGACGGTGTCCGGCCTGGCCGTCGGTCTCGGCATCTTCGCCCTGGGCGCCTCGGGCATCCAGGGCGGTACGAGGATCGGTCTCGCGCTGGCGCTGTCGGCGTTCGGCCTCGTGCCCTACGCGATCACGTTGCTGCAGCTGCGGGTCTTCTACGCGATGAAGGACGCCCGCACGCCGACGCTCATCCAGGCGTTGATCGTGGCGGTGCGCATCGGGCTGCTCTACCTGTTCCTCGGCATCTCGACGCCGGGCAACGCCGACCAGCTCGCCGTCGGTGTGTCGCTCGCGATGTCGCTGAGCTTCGTCTTCGGCGCGATCGTCGGCCAGGTGTGGCTGCGGGTCCGGCTCGGCCGGTTGCGCACTGGTTTCACCATCTGGACGGTCTGTCTCACGGTCGTCGCCTCCTCGCTCGCCTTCGGTGTCGCCGCGGGCGTGAACTGGCTGGTCCAGAACCTGTTCTCGATCTCCAACGTGTACGTGTCGAGCTGGGTGGAGCTCGTCGTGGTGACGTTGATCGGTCTGCCGCTCGCGTTCGGCCTTTTGGCCGCGTTCCGGGTACCCGAGATGAAGCCGGCGATCGACAAGATCAACCGTTTGGTGCGGCGAAGGTGACTCCAGTCCGTGAGCGCCGTCCCGTACCCTCGTCTCCGTGAGTAGCGGAGTTCACGCCGCGCTGGTTCCCGGCGGCGTCATCGGCAATGGCCGCTACCGGCTGCTCGCGAAATCCGGCGCCGACGCCAGGTCCAACGCGGAGCTGTGGCGCGCGCGGGACGGTCAGCTCAACCGGGACGTCGCGCTGACGGTGCTGCTGGGCGATCTGGCGGACAACGAGGCGGCAGCCCGTGCCCGCCGTACGGTCGAACGCGCGATGCACGCGGCGTCGTTCACACATCCGGGCGTTTCGCGGGTGATCGACGTGTTGACGCCCGGCACCGGCATCCGGGGAGACGAGGGCATCCTCGGCATCGTCATCGCCGAGTGGACCCAGGGCACCGACCTGATGGACCTCATCGCGGAGGGCCCGCTGCCGGCGGGCGCCGCGACCCGTCTGCTCGAACCGCTCGGCGCCGCCATCGAGGGCGCGCACCACGCCGGTCTCGTGCTGGGCGCCGACCACCCGCAGCGCATCCGGGTCACCTCGGACGGCCGCCTGCGCCTCGCGTTCCCCGGTCCTCGGCCGGACGCGATCGCGCGCGACGACGTCAAGGGCCTCGGCGCGATCCTGTACCTGCTGCTCACCGGCCGGTGGGCGCTGCCGGGCGGCCCTCAGGGCGTGCCGGTCGCACCGACCGGGCCCGACGGGTCCGTGGTCGCACCGAACGCGTTGCACCCGTACCTGCCGCACGACCTGTCGTCCGTCGCGGTGCGGTCGCTGGAGGACACGTCGGTCGGCGGCATCCGCACGTCCGCGGCGATCCTCCAGGTCCTCGACCAGATCGCGGCCGAGGAAGCCCAGACCTCGCTGATCCCCGCCGTGTCGGCGTCGCGCGATGACGACGACCAGGTCGTGTGGACGACTCAGCGGCCGCGGCAGGACAAGCAGCAGAAGAAGAAGCTGTGGATCAGCGTCGGCGTGCTCGCCGTGGCGACGCTGACCGTGATCGTGTGGCTGAGCGTGCAGATCGTCGGATTCTTCAGCGACGAGCCGTCCAAGGGCGGCGGCCCGACCGTGGTGATCAACCAGCCGGGGTCGAACGGCCAGACCGCGCCTCCTCCCGCGCCGGCCGGACCGGTGCAGCCGGGCCAGATCGGCGTCTACGACGTCACGAACCAGCCCGACAACGCGAACCAGGCGAGCCGGGCGGTCGACAACAACGCGGGCACGTTCTGGCGGACCGACAACTACTTCCAGCCGTTCCCGACGCTCAAGCCCGGCATCGGGCTGATGGCGTCGTTCGCGGAGCCGGTGAAGCTGGCCTCGGTCACGATCACCTCGCCCAGCAAGGGCACGAAGGTCGAGATCCGGGTGGCGTCCGCGCTGGACTCGCCGATCGAGGAGACCAAGGTCATCGGCGTCGCGGACCTGTCCGACGGGCAGACGCAGATCCAGCTCAACGACCACGAACCGACCGGTCACGTCCTGATCTGGATCACGCAGCTGACGAACTCCGGCGGCGGCAAGAACCAGTCGGAGATCCGCGAGGTCCTCTACACCCGCGCCCAGTAGAACTACGCGGGCACGCTGAGTAGACCTGTCCGGGTGATCTGTGATCACCCTCGCTAAAGTGCGTCCCGTGACCGCCGCAGCCAGCTCGGACGCCGATCTCATCTCGGCCCACGCCGCAGGTGACCCGTATGCGTTCTCGGAGCTGGTGAAACGGCACCGCGACCGGATGTGGGCGGTGGCGTTGCGCACGCTGCGTGACCCGGAAGAGGCGGCGGACGCGCTCCAGGAGGCGTTCATCTCGGCCTTCCGGGCGGCGTCCTCGTTCCGCGCGGAGTCACAGGTCACCACCTGGCTTCACCGGATCGTGGTGAACGCGTGCCTCGACCGGATGAGACGGCGACAAACCAGACCGACAGTGCCGTTGCCCGAGGCTGGTCCTGGCGAGCCCGTCGCTCCCCGTGACGCGATGAGCGACCGCGAGACCAGCCTGATGGTGCAGCAGGCGTTGATGGAGCTGCCGGAAGAGCAGCGGGCGCCCATCGTGCTGGTCGACGTCGAGGGGTATTCCGTCGCCGAGACGGCGAAGATCCTCGGCATCGCGGAGGGCACGGTCAAGAGCCGGTGTGCGCGAGGTCGCGCCAAGCTGGCCAAAGTTCTCGGGCACCTCAGGAACCGAATCGCAGATGCGAACGTCCCAGCTGACGGTGTGAATGTGCAAGAGCAACGTCAGTGGGAGGGCCGATGACCGGCATGGAGCGCGTGCCGATGGGTCCGCCGTGGTCTGTTGACCTCATCGCGGACCTGCACGCGGGCGTGCTGCCCCCTGAGGTCGCCGCACAGCTGCGTCCGAGGGTCGAGGCGGACGCGGAGGCCAGGGAGATCCTGCAGGCGCTGGACGCGACGCTGATGGACCTGCAGTCCTTGCCGCCCATCGCGATGCCCGACCACGTGGCCGCGCGGATCGACGCCGCACTGGCCGCGGAGGCCCGTCCCGGCATCGCGCCGGTCGTGTCCCTCAACGACGCCCGCAAGCGCCGCAACCGCAGGCTGGGCCTCGGCGGTGGCGTGCTGGTGGCCGCCGCCGCGGCGTTCGGCATCGTGCTGGCCGTGTCGCCGGGCTCGCAGACCCCCACGAACGACAGCGCGCAGCCTCCGCAGGCGACGTCCAAGCCGAGCTCGGGCGCCCTGCAGTCGCTGACGAAGGCCGAACTGGGCTCCGCGGTCGGCGAAGTGCTCAAGGCGCAGAACTACGGACCGCTGGAGACCCCCGACCGGCTGGCAGGCTGCCTGCAGGGCGGCGGCATCACCAGTTCGGGCAACCCCCTCGGCATCAGCCCGGTCAACCTGGAGGGCAAGGACGCCGTGATGGCGATCCTGCCCGCCGGTATCGGGAAGTACCGGCTGGTCGTGCTGGACCCGGCGACCTGCGGACCGGACAAGCCCGAGGGCGTTCTCGCCGACACGACAGTGGGCCAGAGGTAGTCGCTCAAGTCACGGAATTAGCTGCACCTACGATCCGTTGAGCCAGTCAGACGACGAGATCGAGGAGTTGCAGAGCCGTGAGCGTGCGCAACGTGATCATCATTGGATCGGGACCGGCGGGCTACACCGCGGCGGTCTACGCGGCACGCGCGCAGCTGGAGCCCCTGGTCTTCGAGGGTTCGCAGTACGGCGGCGCCCTCATGACGACGACCGAGGTCGAGAACTACCCCGGCTTCCGCGACGGCATCATGGGCCCCGAGCTCATGGAGCAGATGCGCGAGCAGGCCATCCGCTTCGGTGCCGAACTGCGCGCCGAGGACGTCGAGTCGGTCGAGCTGACCGGTGAGATCAAGAAGGTCGTCGCGAACGGCGTCGAGTACGAGGCCAGGGCCGTCATCCTCGCGATGGGTGCCGCTGCCCGTTACCTGAACATCCCCGGCGAGCAGGAGCTGCTCGGCCGCGGTGTGTCCGCCTGTGCGACGTGCGACGGCTTCTTCTTCCGCGACCACGACATCGCGGTGGTCGGCGGCGGCGACACGGCCATGGAGGAGGCGACGTTCCTCACGCGCTTCGCCAAGTCCGTGACGGTCATCCACCGCCGCGAGGAGTTCCGCGCCTCGAAGGTCATGCTGGAGCGCGCCCGTGCCAATGAGAAGATCAAGTGGCAGCTGAACACGCAGGTCACCGACGTTCTGGGTGACGGCACCGTGTCCTCGATCAAGGTCAAGGACACCCAGACCGGCGCCGAGTCCGAGATGCCCGTCACCGGCTTCTTCCTCGCGATCGGCCACGACCCGCGCTCGGCGCTGGTCAAGGGCCAGGTCGACCTCGACGAGGAGGGTTACGTCCTGACCAGGGACAAGTCCTCCTACACGAACCTGGACGGCGTGTTCGCCGCCGGCGACCTCGTGGACCACGAATACCGCCAGGCGATCACCGCCGCCGGCTCCGGTTGCAGCGCTGCGATCGACGCGGAACGGTGGCTCGCCGAGCACGGCAACGAGCACGCCGAGATCGCCGCCGAGGCCGTCGGTGGCGGCTACGGCAAGAGCAACTGACCCACTGCTGCGAGAAAGTTCTAGGGAGATCAACATGGCAGGCGCCACCGTCACGGTGACCGACAAGTCGTTCGCGGACGACGTTCTGACCAGCGAGAAGCCCGTGCTGGTCGACTTCTGGGCGACCTGGTGCGGCCCGTGCAAGATGGTTGCGCCGGTGCTGGAGGAGATCGCGGCCGAGCACGGCGAGAAGATCACCGTCGCCAAGGTCGACATCGACGCCAACCCGTCGATCGCCCGCGACTACCAGATCATGTCCGTGCCGACGCTGATCCTGTTCCAGGGCGGCCGTCCGGTGAAGCAGATCGTCGGCGCGAAGCCCAAGGCCGCGCTGCTGAAGGACCTGCAGGACGTCCTGGCCTGAGCCAGAAAGTTGCACGGAGCTGAGAAGTTCTTTGCAACGCGCAACGTGACCCGCCCGTCTATCGATAAGACGAGCGGGTCACGTTCGTTTTGGTGCCGGGACGGTGATCCCGGTACGACTGTGAGTAGCCCTGCATCGATCACTCAGCGCGGCAGGGCACAATGAGGACTTCCCAACTGACGCGCCGACCAGGTTCGGCGCCATAGTCGAGCGAGGGTGCATGCAGCTGCTCCGCCGCGGGGACGTCGGAAGTGATGTTGCCGAGATCCGGTCGACCCTGACCAGGCTCGGACTGCTTCCGCCGGCCGACCCACAGGCGCCGCCGGTGTTCGACCAGCAGGTCGAGCACGCCGTGCGCGCGTTCCAGCAGCAGCGGGGGCTGATCATCGATGGCATCGTCGGCCCGGCGACCTACCGCTCGCTGCGTGACGCGACGTTCCGGTTGGGGGACCGGCCGCTCGCGTTCCTGATGTCGCAGCCGACGACCGGTGACGACGTGCTCGCACTGCAGGAACGCATGCTGGAGCTCGGGTACGACGCCGGTCGCGCCAACGGCGTGTTCGGCCAGCAGACCGAACAGGCGCTGAAGAACTTCCAGCGCGACTACGGCCTGATCGTCGACGGCATGTGCGGCCCGGACACCGTGCGCGCGTTGCGCCAGCTCCAGCCGAAGGTCCGCGGCGGCCGTCCGCAGCTGCTGCGTGAGCAGGAGAAGCTCCGCGGCGCCGGCTCGCGGCTGTCCGGCAAGCGCATCGTCATCGACCCCGGTCACGGCGGCCAGGACCGCGGCGTGGTCGTGGACGGGCTGTCCGAGGCCGAGCTGATGCTGGACCTGGCCCGCCGTCTCGAAGGCAAGATGGCCGCCACCGGCATGGAGGCGTTGCTCACGCGCGGTCCGGACAACTGCCCGGACGAGGCGGAGCGCGCCAGGTTCGCGAACGAGGCGGGCGCCGACCTGATCCTGTCGCTGCACAGCGACGGCAACTCGTCGCCGAACGCGCAGGGCGTGTCGACGTTCCACTACGGCACGGGCAACGGCGCGTCGTCCACGGTCGGTGAGGCGCTCGCGGGGTTCATCCAGCGCGAGGTCACCGCCCGCACGTCGATGTCGAACTGCGGTTCGCACCCGAAGACGTGGGACCTGCTGCGGCTCACCCGCTGCACGGCCGTCCGCGTCGAGGTGGGCTACCTGACGAACACCGAGGACCGCGCCCGGCTGGCGACGCCCGGTTTCCGCGACATCGTGGCCGAGGGCATCCTCGTGGCCGTGAAGCGGCTCTACCTGCTCGGCAAGGACGACCAGCCGACGGGCACGTTCACGTTCAACGACCTGCTGCGCTACGAGATGGCCAAGGGCTGATCTCCGGTTCACCGCACTGACTGACGAAAAAGGCCCCCTCGCTGTCGGCGAGGGGGCCTTTTTCGCTGTCTCAGACCGGGCGGAAGCTCGGTTCCGCGGTGGAGACGGTGACGCTGTTGAGAAGCCGTTCGAGAGCTGCCTCGACGTCTTCCTTCCACGTGATGGCGCTGCGCAGTTCCAGGCGCAACCGCGGCCAGCGCGGGTGCGGGCGCACGGTCTTGAAGCCCACGCTCGTGAGGAACTCGGCGGGCGTGACGCAACTCGACTCTTCGTCGTCCGGGCGCATGTCGCCGAACGCCTCGATGGCCTTCACGCCACGACGCGTCAGATCCTTCGCCACGGCCTGCACGAGCACGCGCGCGAGTCCTCCCCCTCGGAACTCCGGGAGAACGTCCAGCGACGTCATGAGGACGGCGTCCGGGCTCACCGGAGAGGTGGGGAAGGCGGCGCTGCGCGGAACGGCGGCCGGTGGTGCGTAGAAGACCGAACCAGCGGGGATGCCGTCGCAGTAGATCATGCGACCGCACGAACCCCACTCGAGCAGGACGCTGGAGACCCAGGCTTCCTTCTCGAACTCGGTGTCGCCGTATTCCTCAGCCTGTTCTCGCAGGTGAGGAGCCAGCTCCCAGAAAACGCACGTCCTGCTGTGCTTGGAGAGATGCTCCAGGTTGTCCAGCGTGACGCCCACGACGCGACGGGACACCCCAACCTCCACCCGTTAACACACACAGTGAACCCATACGAGGGTAGGCGAATGTGACGGAACCCGGAAGGCGCGTGCCCTGAACGGGACGACGGTTACACTCGCTCGGGACATTTCCTATACAGGAGTCCCACATGACTGTGCCCGGACAGCCCGCGAAGCAGGGCCCCAGAAGCCTTGACCCCCACCTCCGCCGCTACGCAGCGCGCACGGCAGGGATGACGGCATCGGAGATCCGGGCACTCTTCGCAGTGGCGTCCCGTCCGGAGGTCGTCTCGCTGGCCGGCGGCATGCCGCACCTGGCCGCGCTGCCGCTGGAGTCGCTGTCCGCGGAGATCGGTCAGCTGGTGGCCACCGACGGGCTGGTGGCGCTGCAGTACGGCTCGGCGCACGGCGTCCCGTTGCTGCGCGAACAGATCTGCGACGTCATGGCGCTGGAGGGCATCAACGGCCACCCGGACGACGTGGTGGTGACCGTCGGCTCGCAGATGGGCCTCGACATGGTCACCCGGATCTTCTGCGACCCCGGTGACGTGGTGATCGCGGAGGGACCCTCCTACGTGGGCGCTCTCGGCTCGTTCACGGCGTACCAGGCTCAGGTCGTGCACGTGGCGATGGACGCGGACGGGCTCGTGCCGTCGTTGCTGCGTGAGGCCCTCGAGGCCTGCAAGCGCGCGGGGCAGCGGGTCAAGTTCCTGTACACGATCCCGAACTTCCACAATCCGGCCGGCGTGACGCTGGCGGTGTCGCGGCGGGCAGAGATCCTGGAGATCTGCCGCACCTACGGCGTGCTGGTCGTGGAGGACAACCCATACGGGCTGCTCGGGTTCGACGGCCAGACGTACCCGGCGCTGCGGTCTCTCGACCCGGACAACGTGGTGTACCTCGGGTCGTTCTCGAAGACGTTCGCCGCCGGACTGCGGGTCGGCTGGGTGCTGGCGCCGCACGCCGTCCGCGAGAAGCTGGTGCTGGCGGCCGAGTCGGCCACCCTGTGCCCGCCGACCCTGAACCAGATGATCGTGTCCCGGTACCTGTCGACGCAGGACTGGAAGGGGCAGATCAAGACGTACCGAGAGGCGTACCGGGAACGCCGGGACGCCGCGATCTCGGCTCTCGAGCAGCACATGCCGCAAGGTTCCACGTGGAACATTCCGGATGGCGGCTTCTACGTCTGGGTGACGGTGCCAGAGGGCATCGACACGAAGGCGATGCTGCCCCGCGCCGTGACGGCCCGTGTGGCCTACGCGTCCGGCACCGGTTTCTACGCGGACGGCTTCGGCTCCCGGCAGCTGCGGATCTCGTACTGCTACCCGACGCCGGAGCGCATCCGTGAGGGCGTCCGCCGCCTGGCGAACGTCATCGAGGACGAGATGCAGCTGGCCGCGACCTTCGGGGCGACACCGGGCCGTCAGCTGTCCGGTCCGCAGACCCCCTCGCCTGACACCGCCTGATCTTTACTTTGGAGTTGTGCTGTGGCTGACCGCATGGTCGCTGTGCTGTCCGGTGGGCTCTCCCACGAACGCGAGGTCTCGATCCGCTCCGGCCGCCGTCTGTCGGCTGCCCTGCGGTCGGCGGGCGTGACGGTGGAGGAGTGGGACGCCGACGCGTCTCTGTTGACGCGGCTGCGGGACCACCGCCCGGACGCCGTCGTCGTCGCCCTGCACGGCGGTGAGGGCGAGAACGGGTCGGTGCAGGCGATCCTCGAGATGTTCGGCGTCCCGTACGTGGGCACGGACTCGCGGGCGTGCCGGCGCGCGTGGGACAAGCCGACCGCGAAGGCCGAGCTCGCCCGCGCCGGGCTGACGACGCCGGAGTGGATCGTGCTGCCGCACGCGACGTTCCGGGAGCTGGGTGCCAAGCCGGTGCTCGACGCGATGGTCTCGACGCTGGGGCTGCCGTTGATGCTGAAGCCGGACCAGGGTGGGTCGGCACTGGGCGCTCAGGTCGTCAGGGACGCCGCCGAACTGCCGCCCGCGATGGTCGGGTGCCTGGCGTACGGCGACACCGTCCTGGCCGAGCAGTTCATCTCCGGCGTGGAGGTGGCGGTGGCGGTCGTCGACGGTCCGGACGGCCCGTACGCGCTGCCGGCCGTCGAGATCGTTCCGGAGACCGGGGTCTACGACTACACGGCTCGGTACACCGCGGGCCTGACGGACTTCCACGCGCCGGCTCGGTTGGACGCGGCCGCCGCGAAGTCGGTCGGGGAGCTCGCGGTCGCGGCGCACCGGCTGCTCGGGTTGCGGGACGTGTCGCGGACCGACGCCATCGTGGCGGAGGACGGGACCGTCTACTTCCTCGAAGTGAACGTGTCGCCGGGGCTGACCGAGACGTCGCTGCTGCCGATGGCGGTCGAGGCGGCAGGGGAGTCGTTGGGTGAGATCTACGCCGGGTTGATCGAGCGGGCTGTCGCTCGCTGAGTTCGTCCCGGTTCTGAGTGCGGCGCCGAGCCTCTCGGTGCCGCACTTTTTGTTTGTGCCGAAAATCTTGGCGACGACCTTCTGCGTCACCGCTCCGGCGTTCGCGACCGACCAGGTCTCGTGCTCGACGGGTGACGTCGTGAAGATCAACTGGGTGGACGGGTCCGGCGCGCAGCGGGCGAGCTGCTACGGCGAGATCGGCGAACTCGGGGTCACGCTCCCGCGTTCGTCGAGCGTCGAGCCCGGCGACAACTTCGGGTGGGTCGAGTACACGGAGAGGGACGGCCGGACCGTTCGTCGTCTGCTCGACAGCGGACAGATCGTCCAGATCGGTGGTCTGACGGTCACGCGGGTCCGCATCTACTGATCGAGAAATAGGTGACGCCCCGTATCCGATTGGATGCGGGGCGTCATCGTCACCGTGACATAAGGCCCGTGGGTGATCCTGTGGGCCTACTCCGATGTCCGAATTGTCGTTTCTGGGCTCATCATGCCGATGATCCTTTGAAGATCATCAACTGACCCGAATTCGACCACGATCCGGCCCTTTCGCTGCCCGAGTTCGACCTTCACGCGGGTGTCGAAGTTGTCCGAGAGGCGCTCGGCGAGCTCCTGAAGACCGGGCGCGTGCAGCTGCTTGCGCGGAGCCTGCTTCGGTTTCGCCGGCTTCTCGTTCTTGGCGATCGTGACCGCTTCTTCGGTCGCGCGGACCGACATGCCCTCGGCGATGATCCGTGCCGCGAGGTCTTCCTGCGCTCCCGCCTCGTCCAGACCGAGAAGTGCCCGCGCGTGCCCGGCGCTCAGCACGCCCGCCGCGACCCGTCGCTGAACGGCGAGGGGGAGCTTCAGCAGCCGGATGGTGTTGGTGACGACGGGGCGGCTGCGGCCGATGCGGTCGGCGAGTTCCTCGTGCGTGACGCCGAACTCCTCCAGCAGCTGCTGGTAGGCCGACGCCTCTTCGAGGGGGTTGAGCTGGACGCGGTGGATGTTCTCCAGCAACGCGTCGCGCAGCATGACGTCGTCGGCGGTCTGCCGCACGATGGCCGGGATCGTCTTGAGCCCGGCCTGCTGCGTGGCACGCCACCGGCGCTCGCCCATGACGAGTTCGAACGTGTCCGCGGTGAGCTCGCGGACCACGATCGGCTGCATGAGCCCGAACTCCTTGATGGAGAACGAGAGCTCGTCGATCGCATCCTGGTCGAACACCTGGCGCGGCTGCTTGGCGTTCGTGCGGATCGCGGTGACCGCGATCTCGCGGTACACCGCTCCCGCGACCTCGCCGATGGGCTGCTGGGTCTTGGTTCCGTTGCCGGCCACGGCGGGCCGGATGGTGCTGGGTGCACCGGCAGGCGGACCCTGCGGGATGAGTGCGGCCAGGCCGCGCCCGAGTCCGCCCTTGCGCTGCTCCGTCATGCGCCCTCCTTCTTGGCCCCGCGGATCGCGATCTCCTTGGCAGCGTCGAGGTAGCTCATCGACCCGCGCGAGCCCGGGTCGTACGTCAACACCGTCTGCCCGAATCCTGGTGCCTCGGAGACCTTCACGCTGCGCGGAATCACGGTCTTGAGGGCGACGTCGCCGAAGTGGCCACGCACCTCACTGGTCACCTGGTCCGCGAGCTTCGTGCGGCCGTCGTACATCGTGAGGAGGATCGTCGAGATCAACAGGTCGGGGTTGAGGTGCTGCTGCACGAGCTCGATGTTGCGCAGCAGCTGGCTCAGCCCCTCCAGCGCGTAGTACTCGCACTGGATCGGGATGAGGACCTCCTGGGCCGCGACCATCGCGTTGACGGTCAGCAGGCCGAGGCTCGGCGGGCAGTCGATGAAGACGTAGTCGGGCTGCAACTGGTCGAGCGCCTCGGGGGAGAGCGCCTCCTTGAGCCGCGACTCGCGGGCGACCATCGAGACGAGCTCGATCTCGGCGCCGGCGAGGTCGATCGTCGCGGGCACGCAGAACAGGTTCGGCGACGTCGGGCTGACCTGAGCCGCCTCGGCGATGGAGATCTCGCCGATCAGCACCTCGTAGACGGACGGCGTGCCGCTGCGGTGCTCAACCGAGAGCGCCGTGCTGGCGTTGCCCTGCGGGTCGAGGTCGATCACGAGCGTCTTGAGCCCGTGAATGGCGAGCGCGGCGGCGAGGTTCACCGTGCTCGTGGTCTTGCCGACGCCACCCTTCTGGTTGGCGACGGTCATCACCCGGCGATGAGTCGGGCGGGGGAGCAGGGACTCGTCGGGGTGCAGCACGCTTGCCGCACGAGCCGCCTCTTCTGCAATCGGGGTCCACACCACGGCGCTGTCATCTCCGTTGTTGGTCGGCTTGGCTTTGGGTTTGGAGGGCTTCGTTTCACGTGGAACATCGGCGGCCTGGAACTCCGGATACACGCTCACCGATCCCTCCGCGTCTGGCGCTCCACGATGAGCACCGTCGTAGGCACCTCAAGTACGTCCGCTCCCACGACGACGACCTTGGCGTTGGCGCCCCCAGCTTTGAGCACCGCCGCGCCGTCGCGTTCCAACTCCTCCTGCGCACGCTCACCCTTGAGCGCGACCATCCGCCCACCACCCCGGAGGAGCGGGAGGCACCACTTCGTCAGCTTCTCCAGCGGAGCCACCGCCCTCGCAGTAGCCGCGTCGCAGTTGAGCAGCTGCTTGCGAATCGGTCCTTCCTCCGCGCGCCCGCGGAGGACCGTCACGTTGTCGAGCTGGAGCCGTTCCTTCACTTCCTCAAGCCACGCGATGCGGCGAGCCATCGGCTCAAGAAGTGTGATCCTCAGGTCGGGCCGCGCAATGGCGAGCGGCACCCCCGGCAGCCCGGCGCCTGAGCCCACGTCAACGACACGTTCGTTGGGTTCGAACAGCTCCTCGATCACTGCCGAGTTGAGCACGTGCCGATCCCAAATCTTCTCGACTTCACGAGGACCAATAAGTCCGCGCTCCACGCCGTGCTCCTCCAGGAGCCTGACGAACTCGGCAGCACGCTCAACGTGCTCGCCGAAAACGAGCTTCGCGTTGTCGGGCAACTCCCCGGCCATGTTCTCCGTCCGTGAGCGTTTCACGTGAAACCACGCGGCGGCGACGTTCCGGCGGCCGGTGGAAAAGCTGGCGAATGCCAGGGCACCATCATGACGGATCCACCGTGCGCTCTGCCAAATCCTGAGCGCCGTTTCACGTGAAACTTGGGGGAAAGTTGCGTCCGACGCTCTACACAGTCGCTCGACCGGGTCCGGGCACCGTTTCGACGATGGGTCATCCGGCAGGCGGCGTGTATCTGGAGGGGAAGATTCGCGAGCTGCGCCGGCTTGGGGTCGACGTGCTCGTGTCGGCTCAGACCGACTCCGAGAGGGTCGAGTGCGATCTGGCGGATGAGGAGCGGGTGGTTCTTGCCGCGGGACTGCGGTACGTGTGCTTCCCGATTGAGGATCGGTCGGTGCCGGAGGTGGGGGCGACTGTCGCTGTGGTTTCGCCGCTGCATGCGCTGTATCAGCGGGGGGCGCATGTGGTGTTCCACTGTTGGGCTGGGATTGGGCGGTCGTCGTTGTTGGCTGGGTTGTTGTTGGGGATGGATGGGGTTGAGCCGGGGGAGGCTTGGCGGTTGATCGCGTCGGCTCGGGGGTTTCCTGTGCCGGACACGGCGGCGCAGCGGGAGTGGCTGGCTGAGTGGTGGGCGGCGCGGGGGTAGGTGTTTCACGTGGAACGTGGGGGGCTGGCTGGGGGCTGGCTCGGGGGTCCGCTCCGGCTGGGGGCGCCTGCCGGGCTAGTGGTCGCCTTGCGCGTGCGGGCGGGGGTGCTGCGCGGGTCGGGTTGCGTTGGCTTGTTGCGTTCCAGCGAGGTGGTCATCTGGCGGGCGGGTGGTCGCCTTGCGAGAGTGGCCGGGCGGGCAGCGCGCGGGGCGGCTTGCGTTGGCCTGTCGCGTTCCAGCGGAGCGGTCACCTGGCGGGCGGGTGGTCGCCTTGCGAGGGTGGCCGGGCGGGCAGTACCGAGCCGGTGCCGGTCATCGCCGCTTCGCGACGATAGCGATTGGGGCTTGACCTTGAGCCTCTGGCGGGATGCTTGACGGCCGGAAAAGGCCGGGCTGAAAAGCGCCCGGCCGTGCCCATGAGGGGAGCATCCCGCCCACTCAAGGTCAAGCCCCAATCGCCGGGTCGGTTGCGTCATCACCGCTTGACCGGCAGGCCCAGGTTCACACGCCTCGGCTTCGCCATTGCCGTTGGCGGCAGAGGGCTCGGCTTCGCCGTTGCCTTGAGCGCGCGGAGGGACGGCTCGGCTTCGCCTTCGCTTCGCCATGCGGAGAGCAAGTGCAGCGGCGCGGCTCAGGGCTCACGAGGCTCTTCCCTGGCGTCATCATGCCGAGTCGACATGTCGCCACCGGATGCCATGCGCGATGGCCGAGCTTCCCGTGTCGGCGGGCGCTCGAATCGTTCTCGCTGCCGCCGCCTGTGGCCGCGCTAGGCGAACTCCTCCCTGCCGTCTTGCCCGGGACAGCAAACGGCCCCTGGTTCCGGCGGGAACAGGGGCCGTTGGTGAAGCTGAGCCGTCAGGGCTTGGTGAAGATGATGACCCGCCGCTGCGGCTCCTCACCCTCGCTCTCGCTGTGCACGCCCGCGACCGCGGCAACGGCGTCGTGGACGACCTTGCGCTCGAACGGGGTCATCGGGTGCAGGCGGGCGCGCTCGCCTGAGGCGGCCACCTTCTCCGCGGTGGTGCGGCCCATCTCTGCCAGTTCGGCACGGCGGCCCGCTCGCCACTGGGCGATGTCGAGCATCAGGCGGGAGCGGACTCCCGTTTCCTGCTGCACGGCGAGGCGGGTGAGTTCCTGGAGTGATTCGAGGACGTTGCCTCGGGGGCCCACCAGCTTGGCGAGGTCTTCGCCTCCGTCGATGCTGACGATGGCCCGGCCGCTTTCCACGTCCAGGTCGATGTCGCCGTCGTAGTCGAGCAGGTCGAGCAGGCGCTCGAGGTAGTCGCCCGCGATGTCGCCTTCCTGGACGAGCAGGTCCTCGGTCTTGCTCTGCGACTGCGGCTCTGCCGCGGCCTCGGACTCGGCCGAGGCCGCGGCATCAGACGACGCCTCCACGTCGTCGGTCGCCTGCAAGGTCTCCGACACGATGTCTCCTCTCCGGGGCAACGCCCGAAATCAGCGGCGCTTCTTGCTGCCCGGCTTCTTGCTGGTGGATCGGCCTGGGGTCAGGCCGGGGATCTCGGTGTTGGAGTTGCCGTTGCTGGCTGTCTCCGACGACGCCGACGACGAGGGGCCGCTCGGGCCCGCGGTCGGCATGCGCTTGGCTCCGTTGGCCGGCTTGGCTCCCGGTGCGGGCTTCTTCGGGTTCACCGGCTTGGCGCCCGGCTTCGGGGCGAGGGCCTGGCGGGTCTCGACGACCGTCGCCTTCTTCTCCTCTTCCTCGGAGTCGATGCGCTTGTACACGAAGTGCTGCTGGCCGAGGGTCCACGCGTTGTTGGACAGCCAGTACAGCAGGATCGCGACCGGGAAGAAGAAACCGCCGGCGAGGACGCCCAGGGGGAAGACCCACAGCGTCAGCTTGTTCATGATCGCCGTCTGCGGGTTGTCCAGCGCGGACGCGTTCTGGCGGGCGACCGAGTGGCGGGCCGTGAAGTGGGTCGCGATGGACGCCACGATCATCAGCGGCACCGACAGCAGGATGACGTTCAGGCGCTCGGTGCCGTACTGGGCCAGCTGGTCGGCGGGCATCGTGATGAACGTCGAGAGGTTCGTGCCGAAGAGCTTGGCGTTGACGAACGAGTCGACGCCCTGCTTGTCGAAGAAGTAGACCTCGCCCCAACCGGGCTTGAACGAGCGCAGCACGTGGAACAGACCGATGAACACCGGGATCTGCACCAGCATGGGCAGGCAGCCGCCGAGCGGGTTGACGCCGTGCTCGGACTGCAGCTTCTGCATCTCCTGCGCCTGGCGCTGGCGGTCGTTCGGGAACTTCTTCTTGATCTTCTGCATCTCCGGCGCGAACTCCTGCATCTTTCGCATGGAGCGCACCTGGCCGACGAACGGCTTGAAGAGGATGGCGCGGAGGGTGAAGACCAGGAAGATGACGGCCAGGGCCCAGGCGAAGCCGCTCGACTCACCGAAGACTTTGCCGAACACCCAGTGCCAACACCACAAGATGAAGGACACCGGGTAGTAGATGAAGTTGAGCACGGAGCTACTCCTCGGTGGATACGTCGGGGACCTGCCGCCTCGGCGGAACGGGGTCCAGGCCTCCAGGGTGCCAGGGTCCGCAGCGCAGCAACCGGCGGATGGTCAGCCAGGTTCCGCGCAGCGCACCGTGGACGGTCAACGCCTCCACCGCGTACGCGCTGCAGCTCGGGTAGAAGCGACAGGTCGGCGGCAGCAGCGGTGAGATGAACCGCCGGTAGAAGTGCACCGGCAGCAGCGCGACCTTCGCGGGCAACGTGGTCATCGCAGCACCTTGCGCAGGGCGGAAGTGAAATCAGCGGCGAGCTCCGAGCTCGACGCTTCGGCTGCTGGAGCCAACGCGCGCACCACGACGAGAGTTCCCGGCGGCAGTTCTTCCAGTGCCGGGCGCACGACGTGACGCAGACGTCGATAGACACGGTGGCGGACCACCGAGTTGCCAACTGCCTTGCTCACGACGAAGCCCACCTTGGACGAATCCAAGGTGGGCACGTCGGGCTTCAAGACGTGGACGACCAACCGGGGCCGTCCGGCGCGGCGGCCTCGGCGGACCACCAGGCCGAAGTCCTGGCTGCGGGTGAGCCGGGCGGCCGGTGGGAGCACGACGACGCTGCGCTTACCAGCCGCGGTCAGGCGGACAGAGTGGCACGGCCCTTGCTGCGGCGCGCGGCCAGAATGGCGCGGCCGGCGCGGGTCCGCATGCGCAGCCGGAAGCCGTGCGTCTTCGCGCGGCGGCGGTTGTTGGGCTGGAAGGTGCGCTTACCCTTGCTCACGGTCGGTCTCCCGGTGCTTCACTGCTGACAAAGCCTGTGTGGTTGTCCCCGACAACAGTGGACGTAGGCGCGCGAAAGGCGCCCGTCGCAAGCGGGAGACTCGTACGAGGGTACGCATGCCCGGGTGCCGCGACCAAATCGGGGTGGCCCTCGCCACGTCTTGTGAGCCGTCCCCGCCCTTGTTACCGTTCTCCCTTCGCGCGTGCCGGGGCTGGTGTGGGAGCCGCCGCCGGACCGGCAACACAACGCACCTTTTAGTGCACAGTTGTGGATAACTCTGTGGATACCTCTATCCTCCGTGTCCACATGTGGAGTCTTTGGCTCCGGCGGAGGGGAGGGGACGGCGGAGGTGTCGAACCAGCAGGTCGATCTTGGTCTTGTGTGGGCCGAGGTGGTGCAGGAACTGGCGACCAGCCACCTGTCCCCTCAGCAGCGCGCGTGGATGAGGGTCACTCGTCCGATCGGATTGCTGGACGGAACGGCACTGCTCGCAGCCCCGAGTGACTTCGCGAAAGAGGCGATCGAACGCGCACTGCGCGACCCGATCACCGCCGCGCTGTCCCGCAGGCTGGGTCGCACGGTGTCGCTCGCGGTGAAGGTCGACTCTCCTGAACCGGTCAGCCCGGTCAGTCCGCCGACCACACCGATTCCCGTCCAGGCAGTGCAGCCGGTGCCCCAGCTCCAGCCGATGCCCGGCATTTCCGGCGGCGACACGCCCGGCCTCGTGGACGAGGTTCCGGGTCTGACCGCCGACGGCGCGGAAGAAGAGGTCGACGAAGCCGGCGACGCGCTCGCCGCCGTCACCGAGATCTGGCCCACCTTCAACACGGCCAACGCCGCGATGGGTGCGACGCCGAACGCGAACCTGCCGTACACGCGGCCCGCGAACCCGTCGCCGTCGCAGACGCGGCTGAACGAGAAGTACAACTTCGACACGTTCGTCATCGGCGCCTCGAACCGGTTCGCGCACGCCGCGGCCGTCGCGGTGGCCGAAGCGCCGGCCCGTGCGTACAACCCGCTCTTCATCTGGGGCGAGAGCGGCCTCGGCAAGACGCACCTGCTGCACGCCGTCGGGCACTACGCCCAGCGCCTGTTCCCAGGGATGCGCGTGCGGTACGTGTCGACCGAGGAGTTCACCAACGACTTCATCAACTCGCTGCGTGACGACCGCAAGGTCGCCTTCCAGCGCCGCTACCGGGACATCGACGTTCTTCTCGTCGACGACATCCAGTTCCTGGAGGGCAAGGAAGGTACGCAGGAGGAGTTCTTCCACACGTTCAACACGCTCCACAACACGAACAAGCAGATCGTGGTGTCGAGCGACCGGCCGCCCAAGCGGCTGGAGACGCTGGAAGACCGCCTGCGCACGCGGTTCGAGTGGGGCCTGATCACGGACATCCAGCCGCCCGAGCTGGAGACCCGGATCGCGATCCTGCGCAAGAAGGCGGCCCAGGACCGGCTCGCGGCTCCGGCCGACGTGCTGGAGTTCATCGCCTCCCGCATAGAACGCAACATCCGCGAACTCGAGGGCGCGCTCATCCGCGTCACGGCGTTCGCGTCGCTCAACCGCCAGCCGGTCGACATCCAGCTCGCCGAGATCGTCCTGCGCGACCTGATCCCGGACTCGCACGCACCGGAGATCACCGCACCGATGATCATGGCGGTCACCGCCGAGTTCTTCGGGGTGTCGATCGACGACCTGTGCGGCCCCGGCAAGACGAAGGCGCTCGCGCAGGCACGGCAGATCTCCATGTACCTGTGCCGCGAACTGACGGACCTGTCGCTGCCGAAGATCGGCCAGACGTTCGGCGGCCGCGACCACACGACGGTCATGCACGCGGACAAGAAGATCCGCAAGGAGATGGCAGAGCGCCGGCGGATCTACGACCAGGTCCAGGAGCTCACGTCCCGGATCAAGCAGCGCGCCCGCCACACTCCCTGATCCACCCGGGTACCGACGAAGGGGTCCTCCACCGCGGAGGGCCCCTTTTTTCGTTCGCGCTCGATCCGGCCGCCGAGCACCCGGGGACGCGACCGCAGTCCGGCGGCAGCACCCGGGGACGGCGAACGGCGGCGGGCGACCGCTCCGGACGCGACCGGACGACTCGGCGGCGGACACCCGGGGACGGAGCTGTGACCTGACGTCGAGCACCCGGGGACGCCTCGGGCGAGGACATGGGACTGCATCAGTGCGTGCGGCTCCAACCACCACCACGCGCCGCACACGTACCCGGGTAGACGAGGCTCGATCGGCCGCCCGCCGAGGCTTTCTGTTGACCCCAGGCACTCGAAGGGGTGGGGACAACTGGAAAAGTCTGTGGCCCCGGCCACGATCTGGCCACAGAAGCCTGTTGAACACCCGGGTACAACTGGCCCGCACCCGGGGACGCACCCGGGGACAACTGTGGACGATCTGTGGATCGAGAGCTGTGCACAACTGGCTGTCCCCGGGTGCGCCGATCTGTCCCCGGGTGCCATCCCCCCTTAGTCCACATGGTGGGTGACACCTTGACCTGCAGGTTTAACGGCTGTCCCCACAATCCACAACCCTTACTGTTACTGCTGTTTGATCTCTTCTAGAGAGAACTCAAAAGCAAAACAGCGGTGGATGGTTCCCGGGGATCGGTGCCGAACCCCGAAGTGACGGGAAGGGCCAGGACGCTCTAACGTTGTTGCTCCGCACCTCGGTCAGCTCGGTCAGCCGAGGTCGAGGCTCCCTAACCCCCACTGGCACGTTGTCGTGGTTGGGCTTGTCGACTGTCGAGGAAAGGACGCCTCATGAAGATCCGCGTCGAACGCGACGGCCTGGCCGACGCAGTCGCCTGGGTCGCTCGCAGCCTTCCGTCCCGTCCACCGGTTCCCGTGCTGGGCGGCGTGCTGCTCGACGCGGAGTCGGACGACTCGCTGACGGTCTCCGGGTTCGACTACGAGGTCTCGGCTCAGGTCGGCGTCCCCGCCACGATCGCCGACGGTGGCCGCGCTCTGGTCTCCGGGCGTCTTCTCGCCGACATCACCAAGGCGCTGCCGAACCACCCCGTCGAGATCGCGGTCGACGGCTCCCGGATGATGATCAGCTGCGGCAGCGCCAGGTTCAGCCTCCCGACGATGCCGGTCGAGGACTACCCGGCTCTGCCGTCGATGCCGCAGTTGATCGGTGAGCTTCCCGGCGAGATCTTCGGCGAGGCCGTGAGCCAGGTCGCCGTCGCGGCCGGCAAGGACGACACGCTCCCGATGCTGACCGGCGTCCGCGTCGAGATCGGCGAGGGCAAGCTGACCCTCGTCGCCACCGACCGGTTCCGCCTGGCGATGCGCGAGTTCCCGTGGGAACCGGACGCCACGCTCGGCGAGGTCGCCGTCCTCGTCCCGGCCCGCACCCTCGGCGACGCCGCCAAGACGCTCGGCTCGAACGGCGGCAAGGTCGAGATGTCGCTCGCCGCCAACGACGGACTGCTCGGTCTGTCCGGTTCCGGCAAGCGGACGACCACCCGCTTGCTCGACGCGGACTTCCCGAAGTACCGCCAGTTGCTGCCCTCCGAGCACTCGGCCGCGGCGATCATCGACATCGACGCGCTGCAGCAGGCGATCAAGCGCGTGTCGCTCGTCGCCGAGCGCGGCACGCAGGTCCGCCTCGAGTTCGTGGACGGCGGCCTGCGCCTGTCCGCCGGTGGCGACGACGAAGGTTCGGCCGAGGAAGAACTTCCGGTCGAGTACACCGGCGACGCGGTCACCATCGCGTTCAACCCGGGCTACCTGCTCGACGGACTCGGAGCCGTCCGCACGCAGAAAGTCCACTTGTCCTTCACCACACCCAGTCGCCCGGCATTGCTGAAGCCGGTGGACGAGGATGGGAACGTGGCGCCGGGCTACCTGTACCTGCTCATGCCCGTTCGCCTTCCCGGCTGAGAAAACCCTTACCGGGTACCAGAAGAACGTAGGGGAGAACACCGTGCAGCTCGGACTCGTCGGCCTCGGCAAGATGGGTTTCAACATGCGCGAGCGGGTGCGCCGTGCCGGTCACGAGGTGATCGGCTACGACCGCAACCCGGAGGTCAGCGACTCGGAGTCGTTGGCGGACATGGTGTCCAAGCTCGAAGCGCCGCGCGTCGTGTGGGTCATGGTGCCCGCCGGCGAGATCACCCGTAACACGGTGCAGGAGCTGTCCGAGCTGCTGGCGCCCGGCGACCTGGTGGTCGACGGCGGCAACTCCAAGTTCACCGACGACCGGATCCACGCGGACCTGTTGGCGGAGAAGGAGATCGGCTACCTCGACTGCGGTGTCTCCGGCGGCGTGTGGGGCCTCGACAACGGCTACGCGCTGATGGTCGGCGGCGACGCGAAGCACGTCGAGCAGGCGCAGCCGATCTTCGACGCACTTCGTCCGGAGGGCCCGCGCGAGGAAGGCTTCGCGCACGCGGGCAAGGTCGGCGCCGGCCACTACTCGAAGATGGTGCACAACGGCATCGAGTACGGCCTGATGCAGGCGTACGCCGAGGGCTTCGAGCTGCTCGACAAGACCGACGTCGTCGACAACGTGGGCGCGGTCATCACGGCGTGGCAGCGCGGAACCGTTGTTCGGTCGTGGCTGCTCGACCTGCTGGTGCGCGCGCTGGAGTCCGACCCCGAACTCGACGACCTGCGTGGTTACGTCGAGGACTCGGGCGAGGGCCGGTGGACCGTCGAGGAGGGCATCAACAACGCGGTGCCGCTCCCGGTGATCTCCGCAGCGCTCTTCGCGCGGTTCCAGTCACGCCAGGAGGACTCGCCGGCGATGCGTGCCGTCGCCGCGCTGCGCAACCAGTTCGGCGGCCACTCGGTCCAGAAGGCATGAGGTAGGTGCACGTCAGACACCTCCAGGTCAGCGACTTCCGTTCCTGGGAGCTCGCCGACCTGGAGCTCGAGCCCGGCGCGTCGGTGCTCGTCGGGCGCAACGGCCAGGGCAAGACGAACCTGGTCGAGGCGATCGGGTACGTGGCGACGCTGGGTTCGCACCGCGTTTCCAGCGACGCACCGCTGATCCGGCACGGCGCCCAGCGCGCCGTCGTGCGGACGGCCGTGGTCAACGAGGACCGCGAGCTGCTCGTCGAACTGGAGATCACGGCCGGCAAGGCGAACCGGGCGCGGATCAACCGGGGTCCGGTGCCGCGGCCGCGCGACGTGCTCGGGATTCTGCGGACCGTGTTGTTCGCACCGGAGGACCTCTCTCTTGTGAGGGGCGATCCGAGCGACCGGCGGCGGTTCCTCGACGAGATGCTGGTGCTGCGCGCGCCCCGGTACGCCGGAGTCCGCAGTGACTACGACCGCGTCCTCAAGCAGCGCAGCGCGTTGTTGAAGACGGTGAAGCACTCGCGGTCGGCCGATCTCTCGACGCTGGACGTCTGGGACGGGCATCTCGCCAAGCACGGCGCGGAGCTGCTGGCCGCGCGGTTGAAGCTGGTCCGCGACATGAAGGACCACGTGACCTCGGCGTACGCGGAGGTCGCTCCGGAGTCACGCCCGGCGCTCATCTCGTACCGGTCGAGCGTCGGCGACATCCCGGAGGACAGGGAGAGCATCGAGGATCTGCTGCTGGCCGAGCTCGACCGGGTGCGGCGGCAGGAGATCGAACGCGGCGTCTGTCTCGTCGGTCCCCACCGGGACGACCTCGACCTGACGCTCGGTGAACTCCCCGCGAAGGGCTACGCCAGTCACGGAGAGTCATGGTCATTCGCGCTCGCGCTGAGGCTCGGCGGGTACGAACTGATGCGTGTCGACGGCATCGAACCGGTGCTCGTGCTGGACGATGTCTTCGCGGAACTCGACCGCGGCCGGCGTCGCCAACTGGCCAAGGTGGCGGCCGCCGCCGAGCAGGTGCTGATCACCGCGGCGGTGGCGGAGGACGTTCCCGACGAGCTGACCGGGGCCCGGTTCGAGGTCCACGGCGGGGAGGTGCGGCGTGTCTGACTCGGAGACTGACTCAGGGGGTTCAAAGCCCCCACATGTAGCTCGATCGGGTGTGTCCGCCCACACATCTGGGGACAAGTCTGTGGATGGTGTGGATAACTCCGTCACAAATCCGGACTTGTCCACAGGTTCATTCACACCTGAGGGTGAGCCACTGAAGGGTTCTGACCTCGCGAGGGCAGCCCTGGAGGCCGCGAAAGCGAGCGCGAAGGCCCGTGGACGGGTGCCGGGGAGCAAGTCGAGGGGCCGTCCGGCCGATCGCCGCCGACGTCGTTGGTCGGGCGCGGGACCGGACGATCGCGACCCCCAGCCGCTTGGGCGGATCGCGTCCAGGATCGCGGCGGACCGCGGCTGGGTCGAGCAACTCCAGGGTGGCCAGGTCTTCGGTCGTTGGGCAAAATTGGTAGGTGAGGACGTCGCCGAGCACGCGAAACCGATCGCGCTCAGTGACGGGGAACTGACGGTCCAGGCGTCGTCGACGGCGTGGGCCACTCAGCTGCGCCTTCTGCAGCGCGAGCTGATCAAGAAGATCGCCGCGGGCGTCGGCAACGGCGTCGTCAAAAGGCTCAAGATCAAGGGACCGGACGCGCCAAGCTGGCGACACGGCCCCAGGCACGCGCCTGGGCGCGGTCCGCGTGACACCTACGGGTGAGGTCCTGTCAAGGGCTCAGCGGCGATTCTGCGGCTCAATGAGCGTTCACCTGCGGATTTGAACCCCCGTTTCAGCCGTCCCGACCCGTCCTGCGCCGCTTGAGGCGCTCTGTGACCGAATCAAAGGTGTCCTTGACCCCGTTCTGTCGGGGTGCACCGGTAGAATCACAGGAGCGTCACCCATCACCGTGCGGGTTCTGCCCGCATCAGCGAGGAGACTCCAGGCCCGTGTCAGCTAAGAAGAATGAGTACGACGCGTCCTCGATCACCGTCCTCGAAGGCCTCGAGGCAGTGCGCAAGAGGCCGGGTATGTACATCGGCTCGACCGGCGAGCGCGGTCTGCACCACCTGGTCCAAGAGGTCGTGGACAACTCGGTCGACGAGGCCATGGCCGGCTACGCGACCACCGTCGACGTAACCCTGCTGGCCAACGGCGGCGTCCGGGTGATCGACGACGGCCGTGGCATCCCGACCGGCATCCACCCCGTCGAGGGCGTGCCGACCGTCGAGGTCGTCATGACCAAGCTGCACGCGGGCGGCAAGTTCGACAGCGACTCCTACGCGGTGTCCGGCGGTCTGCACGGCGTCGGCATCTCCGTGGTGAACGCGCTGTCCACCGTCGTCGAGCTGGAGATCAAGAACGCCGGCTACGTCTGGAACCAGCGCTACGAGGCCTCGAAGCCCGCGCACGAGCTGCGCCGCGGCGAGGCCACGACGGAGACCGGCACCACGGTCACGTTCTGGGCGGACCCGGAGATCTTCGAGACCACCGAGTACAACGTCGAGACGATCGCGCGCCGCCTGCAGGAAATGGCGTTCCTCAACAAGGGGATCACCATCGTCCTGCGCGACGAGCGGGTCTCGGAGGCGGACGAGGAAGCCGACGCCGAGGGCCACAAGGCCGCGGTGAAGGAGCGCGTCTTCCACTACCCCGGTGGTCTGGAGGACTTCGTCCGCCACATCAACCACACGCGCGAGGCCGTGCACCAGAAGGTGATCGGCTTCGAGGCGAAGGGCGAGGACCTCGAGGTCGAGGTCGCGATGCAGTGGAACACCGGCTACACGGCCTCGGTCTACACCTTCGCGAACACGATCAACACGCACGAGGGCGGCACGCACGAGGAGGGCTTCCGCGCCGCGCTGACGCGAGTCGTCAACGAGTACGCGCGCGAGAAGAAGCTCCTCAAGGAGAAGGACACCAACCTCACCGGTGACGACATCCGCGAGGGTCTCGCCGCGATCATCTCGGTGAAGTTGAAGGAGCCCCAGTTCGAGGGCCAGACGAAGACCAAGCTGGGCAACAGCGAGGCCAAGTCGTTCGTGCAGAAGTCGACGAACGAGCACCTGGCCGACTGGTTCGAGCGCCACCCCAACGAGGCCAAGACGATCGTCACCAAGTCGGTGTCGTCCGCGCAGGCCCGCATCGCCGCCCGCAAGGCCCGCGAGCTGGTGCGCCGCAAGGGCGCGCTCGACATCGGCGGCCTGCCCGGCAAGCTGAAGGACTGCCGCTCGACCGAGCCGGAGCGTTGCGAGCTCTACATCGTCGAGGGCGACTCGGCAGGCGGTTCGGCCAAGGAAGGCCGCGACTCGATGTACCAGGCGATCCTGCCGATCCGTGGCAAGATCATCAACGTCGAGAAGGCGCGCATCGACCGCGTCCTGAAGAACACCGAGGTCCAGTCGCTGATCACGGCGCTGGGCACCGGCATCCACGACGAGTTCGACCTGACGAAGCTGCGCTATCACAAGATCGTGCTGATGGCCGACGCCGACGTCGACGGCCAGCACATCCGCACGCTGCTGCTCACGCTGCTGTTCCGCTTCATGCAGCCGCTCATCGAGCACAACCACGTGTACCTCGCGCAGCCGCCGCTCTACAAGATCAAGTGGCAGCGCACCGACCCGGAGTACGCCTACTCCGACCGCGAGCGCGACGCCGTGATCAAGGACGGCCTCGCCGGCGGCAAGCGGCTCGGCAAGGAAGACAACATCCAGCGGTACAAGGGTCTTGGCGAGATGAACGCCGAGGAGCTGTGGGAGACCACCATGGACCCGGCGAACCGGATCCTGCGACAGGTCACCATGGACGACGCGGCCACCGCCGACGAGCTGTTCAGCGTGCTCATGGGCGAGGACGTCGAGGCACGCCGTTCGTTCATCACCCGCAACGCCAAGAGCATCAAGTTCCTGGACATCTGAGTCCGGTCTTGGTCCCTAGGCATCCTGGCGTTTCTGGCGAGAAGGAAAGAGAACAGTGACCGATACGACTCTGCCCCCGCAGCACGACCGCATCGAGCCGGTCGAGATCCAGCAGGAGATGCAGAACTCGTACATCAACTACGCGATGTCCGTCATCGTGGGTCGTGCGCTGCCGGACGTGCGTGACGGGCTCAAGCCCGTGCACGTCCGGGTGCTGTACTCGATGTTCGACTCCGGCTTCCGCCCCGACCGCGGCTTCAACAAGTGCGCTCGCGTCGTCGGCGACGTGATGGGCAACTACCACCCCCACGGTGACTCGGCGATCTACGACGCGTTGGTGCGTCTCGCCCAGCCGTGGGCGCTGCGCTACCCGTTGATCCAGGGCCAGGGCAACTTCGGCTCGGTGGGCAACGACCCCGCCGCCGCCATGCGGTACACCGAGTGCCGGCTCTCCCCGCTGGCCATGCACATGCTGGCCGACATCGAGGAAGACACGGTCGACTTCCGCGACAACTACGACGGTCGCATCCAGGAGCCGACCGTCCTGCCGTCGCGCGTCCCGAACCTGCTGATCAACGGCAGCTCCGGCATCGCCGTCGGCATGGCGACCAACATCCCGCCGCACAACCTCCGCGAGGTCGCGGAGGGCGTTGTCTGGGCGCTGGACAACCACGAGGCCTCCGACGAGGAGACCCTCGAGGCGATGATCGCCCGGATCAAGGGCCCGGACTTCCCGACGTACGGCCAGATCCTCGGCACCTCCGGCATCGAGGACGCGTACCGCACCGGCCGCGGCTCGGTCCGCATGCGCGCCGTCGTCGAGATGGACGAGGACGCCAAGGGCCGCACGATCCTGGTCGTCACCGAGCTGCCGTATCAGGTCAACCCGGACAACCTGGTCGAGAACATCGCCTCGCTCGTGCGCGACGCCAAGCTCACCGGCATCGCGAACATCGCGGACGAGTCGAACCGCCGCATCGGCATGCGCATCGTCGTCACGCTCAAGCGCGACGCGGTGGCGAAGGTCGTGCTGAACAACCTCTACAAGCACACCCAGCTGCAGTACTCGTTCGGTGTGAACATGTTGTCGCTGGTCGACGGTGTGCCGCGCACGCTGCGCCTCGACCAGATGATCCGCCACTACGTGAAGCACCAGATCGAGGTCATCATCCGGCGGACGAAGTTCCGCCTGCGCAAGGCCGAAGAGCGCGCGCACATCCTGCGCGGCTTGGTGAAGGCGCTCGACCAGCTCGACGCCGTCATCGCGTTGATCCGCCGGTCCGAGACGCCGGACATCGCGCGCTCGGGCCTGATGTCGCTCCTCGAGGTCGACGAGATCCAGGCCAACGCGATCCTGGAGATGCAGCTCCGCCGCCTCGCGGCCCTGGAGCGCCAGAAGATCATCGACCAGTTGGCCGAGATCGAGGTCGAGATCGCGGACCTGAAGGACATCCTCGAAAAGCCGGAGCGGCAGCGCAAGATCGTGCGCGACGAGCTCACGGCGATCGTGGACAAGTTCGGCGACGACCGCCGCACGAAGATCATCCCGTTCGACGGCGACGTGTCCATGGAGGACCTGATCGCGGTCGAGGACGTGGTCGTCACGATCACGCGCACCGGCTACGCGAAGCGCACCAAGACCGACCTCTACCGGGCGCAGAAGCGCGGCGGCAAGGGCGTTCAGGGCGCGCAGCTCAAGCAGGACGACATCGTCGCGCACTTCTTCGTGTGCTCGACGCACGACTGGATCCTGTTCTTCACGAACAAGGGCCGCGTGTACCGCACGAAGGCGTACGAACTGCCTGAGGCGAACCGCAACGCCCGTGGCCAGCACGTCGCGAACCTCCTCGCGTTCCAGCCCGATGAGGAAATCGCACAGGTCATCCAGATCCCGAACTACCTCGTGTCGCCGTACCTGGTGCTCGCCACTCGCAAGGGGCTGGTGAAGAAGTCGAAGCTGTCCGACTTCGATTCCAACCGATCGGGTGGACTTATCGGCATCAACCTGCGCGAGGACGACGAGCTGGTCGGAGCGGTGCTCTGCTCGGCGGACGACGACCTGCTCATGGTGTCCGCCGACGGCCAGTCGATCCGCTTCCACGCGACCGACGACGTGCTGCGCCCGATGGGTCGTGCCACGTCAGGTGTGCAGGGCATGCGGTTCAACGCCGATGACGAGCTTCTTTCCGTCGGCGTCGTCCAGGAGGGCCTGTTCGTTTTGGTCGCGACGGACGGTGGGTACTCGAAGCGAACTCCGATCGAGGACTACCCGGTCCAGGGCCGTGGCGGCAAGGGTGTGCTGACCATTCAGCACGACCGCCGACGTGGCAGGCTGGTGGGCGCGCTCATCGTCGACGTCGACGACGAGCTCTACGCCATCACCTCGACCGGAGGGGTCATCCGGACCCGAGCCGAGCAGGTGCGCAAGGCTGGACGGCAGACGAAGGGCGTGCGGCTGATGAACCTCGGCGAGAGCACCACTTTGATCGCCGTCGCACGCAACGCGGATGAGCCCAGCGACGTCACTATCAGTGAAGCGTCTGCTGCGGAGGATTCTGCCGCCGACCAGGCAGCCACCCCCACCGACTCGGCTGAGTAGTCGGAATCGCTAGCGAGAGGTCAAGGACAAGCTCGTGACTCCACCCGAGAACCGCGAAGGTCGGGACGCGGACAAGACCGCGGTGATCACCAAACCGACTCCCCAGAAAACTGCGGAGAAGGCGGACTCGACCGCTTCGGCGGCCTCCGGTTCCTCGGGTGGAAACGCGCAGGACAAGACCAAGCCCGTGTCGGCGGAGAAGGCGGCCGAGGCCGCCGCTCCCGCCGCACCGGCTCAGGAGAAGGAGAAGGAGAAGCCGGCCAAGCCCGCTGCTCCGGCAGCTCCGGCCGCGACTCCTGCTCCGGCAGCCGCGACTCCGGCACCTGCCGCGACTCCGGCGCCCACCCCGGCACCCGCTCCCGCCCCGGCCGCTCCGGTCGAGGAGAAGACGGTCTCGCTCAGCACGCCGGCGCCCGCGGCACCCGCGGCTCCGGCCGCGCCCGTCGCCGACGAGCCGGTCGTCGTCTCGGCACCGCCGCCCTGGCAGCGAGTGACGAACGACACGGAGGCCACTCAGCACGACGCGACGGAGACGTACGTGGCTCCGTCCGCGCCGCCCACCCCGTCCGCGGCTGAACCGTCGCCGGCCTTCCCGGTCACCGACCCGGACACCGTCAAGGTGCAGAAGCCCGTGGTCACGGGCTCGGCGGTGCCGGCGGGCCTGGGCAGCAGCCGCACGTCGGTGAACATGGGCAACGCCGCTCGCCCCGCCGCGTCCACCCCGTCGGCTCGCCGCCCCGGCCGCGGTCCGCGTCGCGCCTCGCTCCAGGTGAAGCGCGTCGACCCGTGGTCGGTGCTCAAGCTCGCCCTGGTGCTCGGCGTCGCGTTGTTCTTCGTCTGGCTCGTGGCGGTCGGCGTGCTCTACGGCGTCCTGCACGGCATGGGCGTCTGGGACAAGATCAACAGCACCGCGAACGACCTGCTCCAGGCCAACGAGCCGGGCGAACCGCTGATCAGTGCCGGTCGCGTCTTCGGCGTCTCGGCGATCATCGGCGCGGTCAACATCGTGCTGTTCACGGCTCTCGCAACCGTTGGCGCGTTCGTCTACAACGTGTCCGCGGATCTGGCCGGCGGCTTGGAGTTGACGCTCTCCGAGCGTGAGTGACCCCCGATTTGGGGGCGGCGAGGACGATCCTGTAAGGTTCTTCTCGTCGCCCCAAGGGGTGACAGTTGATCGAGGGCCTATAGCTCAGGCGGTTAGAGCGCTTCACTGATAATGAAGAGGTCGGAGGTTCAAGTCCTCCTAGGCCCACTCGATTCGAAAGTTATCTCGAATCACTATCTCGATTCTGTCCGGACGTTCAGTTCCGGAGCCCCGGCCGAAGACCCAAGAAGCCTGTAGGCTGGTCTGGTAGTCGGGGCATAACCGTCTTTGGAGGGGTTCAGAGTGGCTAAGAAGATCATCGCACTCGTCGTGGTCGCCGGTGCGGTCCTGTTCTTCGTGAAGCGCAGCCGTTCGGCGAAGGCCGACGCGGACCTGTGGCGCGAGGCCACCGCTCCCACCGACTGATCTTCGCTCTGACGGGCGGTCCGCCGCCCCCAGGCTTGGGGACGTAGCTCAATTGGCAGAGCACCGCCTTTGCAAGGCGGGGGTTAGGGGTTCGATTCCCCTCGTCTCCACGTATCTATGGCTCGTGCTCGCAAAGAGCGCGAGCCTTTTACGTTCCGAGTGCTTTCTGGGGGCCGAGCCCCCAGGCCCCACGCCGGGGCCAAGCCCCGGACCCCGGCCGCCTCGCCTCCGGCGTCGGCAGGCCCAATCTCAGACGTTCCGAGTGGCTGATGCCCCGTTCGCGCCGCTGCGAACGGGGCATCAGTGCATTCCGCGCATCACGTCACGCCGCGGCGAGTGACTTCTTCGGTGACTTGCGAAGCGTGTCGATGCTCCAGGCGCCGGCACCTGTGAACGCGAGCAGCAGGAACGCCCACGAGTAGACGGCCGCGAGCTCGCCGCCGTTCTCGATCGGCAGCAGTCCCTGGGGCTGGTGCACCACGAAGTAGGCGTAGGCCATGGCGCCGGAGCTGAGCAGCGCCGCCCAGCGCGTCCACAGGCCGATCAGGATGAGGCCGCCACCGATCAGCTCGATGAGGGCCATCGGGCCGGCGGGCCAGGACAGCAGCTCGACTCCCTTGGACAGCTTCTGCACCCCGTGGAAAACGAAGAACAGTCCGATGACGATGCGGAAGAGCGCAACTGCGTGCTCACGTCGTTGCTCCAGGAACTCCATGATCAGGGTCCTTCCAGGGCGCGGGGCAGGGGAGAGGGCACAAAAGGTATGGACCAATTTAGAGTGTGCCGCTCAAGGCGCTTTAGGTATCTGGTTGACTGTTGCCCCTATGAAACGAGCACTGTTGCTGCCCCTGCTCGGCCTGCTCGCCGCATGTGGCCCAGATGTCGTCCCCAGCAAGCCGGTGGCCGCGCCCCAGAACCAGCAGGCCCCTGCCACTACCAGCGCGGCTGCAACGGTGCCGCCCGCGCCCCAGCCCGCAAAAGAAGGCACCTGCCCGTACCTGGCGACCAGTTTCGTCGCACAGGCGAACGGACAGCTTGTACCCAGAGTGAAACTGTCAACGGACGAGCCTCACCCTGCGTGTTTTTTTTACGCGAACGCAACTGAGATCCAGTTGACCGTGAGGGTCTACGTCGGTGACGAAAAAGTTGCCAAGCTCATCGTGAACGAGGCGGCGCCGGACGGTTCACAGCCCGCGAACTCGCCCACCGGCTGGACCGGAGGGTACGTGAACAACGACAGCGGCGTCGTCTACGCCGTGGCGAAGAGCGACGCCGCTGTGGTCGTCACGAGCAATCAGAAGCAGTCCATCAAGGCCCGCCGCATCGCCGAAGAGGCGATCAAGGGCCTGAAGCTCTGAACTACTTGATCGGCTCCTTCTGCGAGGGCACCTGCCCGTTGAGGACGGGCTCCGCGTGCGGGGCCTGCTCCTCGTCCTGCAGGTGGACCTCCTGCGGCCTGCGCGTCATCGCGACGTAGCCGGCCGCTGCGGCCGCGATCAGGAGACCGAGCACCCACGGCCAGCGGCGACGCTTCGGTGCGTCCGCACCGAGCTGCGCTGCGGCCTTGCGGATCTCCTTGGCGCGCACCTTCGCGTCCTTGCGGGCGCCCTTGGCCGCCTTCTTCACTTCCTTGCGCACGACCTCGGCCTTGCTGATGAGGTCGGCGCGGGTCTGCGCGCTCTTCTTGGCGAGGCGCTTGCGAGAGCGACGAGTCTGCTTCTCCCAGTCCTCGGCCTTGCCCATGAGCGTGTCGGCCCGCTCCACGAGTGCGCCGCGAACCTGGTCAGTGGTGATACCGCGGTCAGCGAGCTTGGCCTCGGCCGCGTGACCAGCGCGAACGACACCCTGCCGCGCGGCCTTCAGGCTGGTGCCGACAGCCTTGCCAACGTTCTCGCCGGCGCGGGTCATGACGTCCACCTCGTCCATCCTGTGCTCCACACGTTGTCGTCCGGTGATGTCATAGAGGTACCCATCGTGCCCCTTTCTGAACATCGCCGCCCGTGGATGGCACGATGGGGTGGTGGCTGACAGCAACGAATCCTTCGTCGGGACCAAGGTGACGGCGACCCTGCACACCACGCAGGGCGACATCCGCATCAACCTGTTCCCCGACCACGCCCCCAAGACGGTGGCGAACTTCGTGACTCTCGCCGAGGGCACGAAGACCTACACCGAGGCGAACGCGAGTGGCACGAACTCGGGCCCGTTCTACGACGGCACCCTGTTCCACCGCGTCATCGCGGGCTTCATGCTCCAGACCGGCGACCCGACCGGCACCGGCCGCGGTGGCCCCGGCTACCGCTTCGGCGACGAGTTCCACCCGGAACTGCAGTTCAACAAGCCCTACCTGCTCGCGATGGCGAACGCCGGGCCCAACACCAACGGCTCGCAGTTCTTCGTGACCGTGGCGCCGACGACGTGGCTGAACTTCAAGCACACGATCTTCGGTGAGGTCGCGGACCAGGAGTCGCGCGACGTCGTCGACGCGATCGGCAACACCACGACCGGCGCGGGCGACCGTCCGGTCAACGACATCAAGATCGAGCGGATCACGATCGAACGCGCGTGAGCAACGCCCCCGTGCCACCGGACGGGCCGATCGGAGCGCAGCCGGAGACCCCGGTCTGCGCACGTCATTCCGATCGGCCCACCCGGCTGCGCTGCACCAGGTGCGACCGTCCGGCCTGCCCGGAATGTCTGCGCGACGCCTCAGTCGGCATGCAGTGCGTCGACTGCGTGAACGAGGGTGCCCGCACGGTCCGCCAAGCCCGCACGTCCGCGGGTGCGGTGGTCTCGACCGGCAGGCCGATCATCACGCAGGTGATGATCGCGCTCAACGTGCTGGCGTACGTCGTCACGGTCTTCCAGTCCGGCAGCCCGATGAACAACCAGCGGGCCGGCCTGTTCACGGCGACGTCGATGATCCCGGAGCTCACCGCCAACGGTGAGTGGTGGCGCATCCTCACGTCGGGCTTCATGCACTTCGGCCTGATCCACCTCGCTCTCAACATGGCCGCGCTCTTCGTGGTGGGCCCTGTCGTCGAGCAGGAACTGGGCAAGCTGCGGTACAGCGCCGTGTACTTCCTGTCGCTGCTCGGCGGCAGTGCGGCGGCGTTCTACTTCGGCACCGTCTGCCAGCAGCTCGCCGGCGCGTCCGGCGCGGTGTTCGGCCTGATGGGCGCCCTGCTGATCGTGTTCAAGCGGCAGAAGCGGGACATCTCGACGATCGTCGTGATCGTCGGAATCAACCTGGTGTCGAACCTCTTCACCAACGCCTCGCTGCTCGGGCACCTCGGCGGGTTCGTCATCGGCGGCCTGCTGACGCTCGCCATGGTCAAAGCGCCGCAGAAGAACCGCAACCTGTACCAGATCGGTGCGGTCGCGGTGGCGCTGCTGTTGCTCGGCGGCATGTTCGCGTTGCGCGCCGCAGAACTCGACACGGCGGCCGAACTCGTCCTGGAGTACGCCAGGACGTGCCGCTAGAACCGATTCACGGCCGCAGTGCGTGGAGCACTCCGGCGACTTCTTCGGGATCGGCGCCGAGGTCCACTCTCGTGAGCACCACGAGACGGTCGTCGGCGTCGAGTTCCAATGTCTGCTGTTCCCTGCCGAGCCGGCGGGTGGTCTGCAGCTTGACCTTCACCTCGTGCCACGGCAGCCGCGTCGTGCTCGCGAACCCTCGCACGGCCAGGCCGTCGACGTCCGCCGTGAGCCTCGGACGCGCGATCGTCGCGAACGCCGCGAGGTAGGTGACCAGCAGCGATGCCAGTCCGATGAGGAGACGGCCCGCGTTGTCGTCGACGGTCAGCGCCGCGAAGGCGAGGGCGAGGGCGACCACCCACGCGACGGCGACCAACGGGGCGGGTGTGGACCAGGTACGAGTCACACTGTCGAGTGTCCCGCATGAAATGTGGACAACTGAACGGGTCCGCATGAGGGAAAACCGTCGCTTGTGCATTTTGGTGCAAAGTTGTCCACAGGACTTGTCCCCAATGGGGATGACTTACAGCTGTGTGCTTCGGTGACGCTCGGGTGAACCAGGTGAACCAGGAGCGAACAAAGGTCGGCCCGGACGTGTGACGTCCGGGCCGACCTCTACGAACAGTGAGTTGCGGGGCGCCTAGCGCCAGCGCATCGTCATCAGCAGACCGATGATCATCAGCGCGAAGCCGATGGCGAAGTTCCACGCGCCCAGCTCGAGCATGAACGGGATCTTCTCGGCCGCGATGTAGTTGACGACCAGCCACGCGAGGCCCAGCAGCATGAAGCCGAGCATGACAACGACGTAGACCGGGTGAGACGGCCCCGCTGCCTTGACCTTGACCGGCGTGCGGCGGTCAGTGGGTGCGGTGTAGACCGCCTTCTTCCGGACCTTCGACTTGGGCATGCTGTCCTCGCCTGACGTGGATATCCGTGAGTGACGCGAGTTTACGTGCACTACTCAGGAGACACGTTAACGTAGCGGCGGTGGTCAGCGAACCATCCTTGTAGACGCAGTTGTTTTCAGTTCACAGTGCGCGCGGAGGTTCTCAGGTGAACTCGGGACCGCAGCAGCCGCCACCACGGCGTCCTGCACCCCGTCGTGATGACCTTCAGCACCCACGGGCCACCCCTGCTCCCCGCCCGCTGCCTCCACCGGAAGCAACCCAGTTCACCAGCGCTTTCTCCGGAAGTCTGCCTCCGAACGGCCAGGCGCAGCACCGCCAGGGCCCGCCTCCGTGGACCCCGCCGCCGGGCACTCCCGTGCGCGGAATCCCGGTGCCGGGCCGTCCCGGTCCGCCTCCCGGAATGCCGCCCGCACCGCCTGGAACGCCGCCTCGGGGAATGCCTCCGCGCCCGATGCCGCCGCGTCCCCGCCCGGTCGATCCGGCCACCGAGGTGATCCCGCGCGTCGAGGACGATTACGACGACTACGACGATGACGAGTACTACGACGAGCCCGCGGCCAAGGACGAGTTGCCGCCGGACAGCATGGCGCGCAAAGCGGTGCGCGGCTTCGGCGAAGCCCTCATCACGATGGGCCTGGTCGTCCTGCTTTTCGTCGTCTACGAGGTCTACGTGACCGACCTGCTCTCCGCAGAGAAGCAGCAGGACGCGACCGCCGCGCTCGACTCCGAATGGAACTCGAACGTCGTCACGCCCCCGCCCGCAGACCCGAACCGCCAGTCGAAGCTCAACCTCATCGAGGGCAAGGCCTTCGCGAAGATGTACATCCCGGTCTTCGGCAACGACTGGAAGTTCTCCGTGGTCGAGGGCACCACCGACAAGCACCTGGAAATCGGCCCCGGCCACTACAAGGACACCGCCCAGCCAGGCGAGGCCGGCAACTTCTCCATCGCCGGCCACCGCGTCGGCAAGGGCGCACCGTTCAACGACCTCGACCTGCTCGAGTCCTGCAACGCGGTCGTCGTGCAGACCCAGACCCAGTGGTTCGTCTACCGCGTACTGCCGATGAGCAGCGAGGTCGGCGGCTGGGCCACGAACCCAAAGGCGAAGGAAGCGGCCTGCACCGGCGTGGCACCGCTCTCCACGACGTTGGGCGACGCCTACTCCAAGACCGTCGGCCAGGAGATCGTCGTCCCGACCCAGGGCGAGGTCATCGCCCCGATCCCACACCAGGTCGGCGCCGCGGTCCCGGCCGACAAGCAGGCCCGTCTGCTCACGCTCACGACCTGCCACCCGCGCTTCTCCGACAAGCAGCGCCTGATCGTGCACGCCATCGAGACCAAGAGCTACCCGGTGGCCGACGGCTTCGTGCCGCCCGAGATGACGGAGGGCTGATGTACGGCTGGATCTGGCGGCACCTGCCGGGCCCGCTGTACCTGCGGGTCATCGAGGCCGTGGTGCTGGTCGTCGCCATCGTCGGGCTGCTGATGTTCGTGGTGTTCCCGTGGGCGGAACCGAAGCTGCCGTTCAACAACGTCACCACTCAGTGAGCTGCTCCTCGGCTCGTCGCAGGTACTCCCGCACGTAGCCGAGGAACGGCTCCGGGTCGTGTTCGTAGGTGTTCAAGGCCGCGTAGACCCCGTCGTTCTCGTCGTTCACCCTCGTGGTGATGCGCCAGGTCTTGTTCTTCCACTCGGCGCGGGGTGCGTCGCGCAGGATCTGGAGAGCTGCTTCGCGGCCGAGGAACCAGTCGGCTTCCTCCTCGGTCATCAACACGACGTCGAGCTCCACGAGCACCTGTCTGACCAGCTCGGTGGCGTCGCTCTGCGCCAAGCGGGCGGGAGACTCGCCCGCGAGTTCCTGCAGTGCTGGGGAGTCGAGGCCGGCGATCAGCAGGTCGCACGCGAGCCACACGACCCGGTCCGGCTCGATCGTGGAGTCGGCCTGGTCCAGGTTGAGGCGCAGCAGTTTCTCGCGCAGCGACGGTTCCACGTGACCAGTGTCCAGGCGGGCGCGACCGAAAATTGTGCGAGCCCGAGAGACGCCGGTGCGCTGTCGGAGGTCGCCACTCCGCCACTTCGCCTCTCGATTCCACCACTCGATGCCGCGCCATGATCGTCTGATCCAGGTCACCTGACCGGGTGATGTGCGGCCGCGATCATGGCCTTGAAGCCGCTGTTTGCGCAGTTCAGCTGGTTGGACAGGTAGCTTTGACTTGTCGGCGGGGGAGTTGTCCACAGGATTCCGGACGCCGCGGGAACCGAAAACCGGCCGCCGTCGTTGCGCAAAAGGAAGGCGCGCGGGGGCAGCGGGCAGAAGGCTCGGTCTCTCGCTCTTGCTCGACCGGGTGCTACAGCTGTTCGTTCAGGTGGGGGCCGACAACGGCCGCTCGTGGCAACCACGAGTTGATCCGTTCGTCGGCGGTCCGCACCAGGTCGCGGGCGAGTTCGAGCATCTGGCCGGCCACCTCGCCGGGGTTGTGGACCGCGGCAGCGCGCAACGCGTCGAGCTCCTCGCCGCGCCCGAGCCCGCCCATCGGCGCCGCGCAACAAGCCCAGTGGTCCGGGGTGAGCCTGCCGCTGATCACGTCGAGCGCGACGTCGCGATACCCGATCCAGTCCGCCTGCTCCTGGGACAGCTTCGGGAGGCCGAGTTCGGCCAGCGACTGTTCGAAGAGCGCCGCGGCTTCCTCGGAGCGCAGCTGTGTCGGCGACTCGCCGGCCAGTTCGACCACCGCGGGGGACTCGACGCCGGCGAGCAGCAGGTCGCAGGCGAGCCACACCGCCGCGTCCGCCTCGACCCCGCCGTAGGCGAGTTGGGCGTTGAGGTGCAGCAGGCGGTCGCGCAGGTCAGGGCTCACTCGTCCAGTGTCCGGGCGGGCGCGACCGAGATAAGTGAAACCGCCACCGCGCCCACGCGCGATGGCGGCTTCATCGGGGAACGGCGGTCAGCCGTTCAAGCCTTCGGTCGTTCACGCCGCGGTCGTTCACGCCTTCAGCCGTCCAAGCCTTCAGCCGTCCAAGCCTTCAGCCGTCCACACTCGGGCCGTCCATGCTCGGGCCGTCCTCACTCGGGCCGTCCACGCTCAGGCCGCTCACGCTCGAGCCGCTCGGTTTCAGCCGTTCAAGCCTTCAGCGTCCATGCTTGGGCCGTCGACGCTTGGGCCGTCGACGCGCGAGCCGCCCATGCTCGGGCCGTCCATGCTTGGGCCGTCGACGCGCGGGCCGTCCATGCTCGGGCCGTCCATGTTTGGACCGTTCATGCTCGGGCCGCTCGGTTCCAATCGTTGAAGGCCGGGCCGCTTGGTCTCAGCTGTTCACGCTCCGGCTGCTCGGCCTCGGCCGTCGACGTTCGGACTGCTCGATCTCAGCCGTCCACGCTCGGCCCGCTCGGTCTCAACCGTTCGACACCGAGGTCATCTCCTCGCGCGACACGACCTTCACGCGCTCACGCCCGTGCGCCGCACCCAGCGCGATCTCGTGCGCGTCGAGCCGGCTCCATCCCTCGTTGGTCACGAACGGCACGCCGCGCTGCTCGAGGAACTCGACCACCGAGTCCGGTGCGGGCGAAGTGGCGCGGGGCAACGCCGCCGCGTCTTCGAGGAGGCTCGTGATGGTCTCCAGGGCGTCGCCCTTGGTGTGGCCGATGAGGCCGATCGGGCCGCGCTTGATCCAGCCGGTCGTGTAGACGCCGGGGATTGGCACCTCGTCCAGGTCCAGCACGCGGCCTGCCTGGTGGGGGATCGTGCCTGAGACGTGGTCGAACGGGATGTCGGCCAGGTGCGTCGAGAGGTAGCCGACCGCGCGGTACACGGCCTGGACGTCCCAGTCGGTGTAGACGCCGGTGCCTCGGACGTTGCCGTCGCCGGTCAGTTCCTGGGTTTCGGTGCGCAGGCCCGTCACGCAGGTCGAGCCGAGCACTTCCACCGGTGCTTCGAGGAAGTGCAGGTGCAGGCGGCGGGGGCGGGTGCCGACGTCGCGGATCGCCCACTCCTGGAGGGTTTTGACGATCATTTCGACCTGCTTGTTGGTCCTGATCGCGTGCATCGAGGCCTCGTCGAACTCGATGCCCTCGGCGTGGACGATCACCTCCACGTTCGGCGAGTGGTCGAGTTCGCGCAGTTCCAGGGGCGTGAACTTGGCTTGCGCCGGGCCTCGGCGGCCGAAGACGTGCACGTCGGTCACGGGGGATGACGAAAGGCCCTCGTAGACGTTCGGCGGGATTTCGGTCACGAGCAGTTCGTCTGCGGTCTTGGCCAGGACTCGGGCTACGTCCAGGGCCACGTTGCCGACACCGAGCACGGCTACCGAGGTGGCTGTCAGCGGCCAGGTGCGCGGGACGTCCGGGTGGCCGTCGTACCAGGACACGAAGTCGGCGGCGCCGTAGCTGCCCGGCAGGTCGATGCCTGGGACGTTCATCGCGCGGTCGGCGGAGGCGCCGGTCGAGAAGATGACGGCGTCGTAGAACTGGCGCAGGTCGTCGAGCTTGATGTCGACGCCGTACTCGACGTTGCCGAAGAAGCGGACCGACGGGCGGTCCAGCACCTTCTGCAGTGCGCCCACGATGCCCTTGATGCGGGGGTGGTCCGGCGCGACGCCGTAGCGGACCAGGCCGTAGGGCGCGGGCAGCTTTTCGAACAGGTCGATCTGCGCGTCGACGTCGGACTTGGTCAGGATGTCGGCGGCGTACACGCCGGCCGGTCCGGCGCCGACTACCGCGACGCGCAAGGGGCGACTCATGACACCTATTTTAGGGTAGCCTAACCTGAATGCGGACGAGAGCTAACTCACTCGACTCGACCGACTAGGCTCTCTTCATGCGCGTGCTCGTGGTCGACAACTACGACAGCTTCGTCTACAACCTCGTCCAGTACCTGGCTCAGCTGGGTGCCGAGTGCGTCGTGCGGCGCAACGACGAGGTGGACCTCGACGAGATCGACAAGGTCGACGGTGTGCTCATCAGCCCCGGGCCCGGTACGCCGGAGCGCGCCGGCGCCAGCATCGACGTCATCAAGAAATGCGCCGACATCGGCAAGCCCGTGTTCGGCGTGTGTCTCGGCCATCAGGCGATCGGTGTGGTCTGGGGTGGCACGGTCGACCGCGCGCCCGAGTTGTTGCACGGCAAGACGAGCATCGTTTTTCACGAGGGCAAGGGTGTTCTCGGCGGTGTGCCGCAGCCGTTCATCGCGACCCGCTACCACTCGCTGACGGTGCTGCCGGAGACGATCCCCGCGGAGTTCGAGGTCACCGGCAAGACCGAGACCGGCATCGTGATGGCCATGCGCCACAAGGAACTCCCGGTCGAGGGTGTGCAGTTCCACCCCGAGTCGGTGTTGACCGACGGCGGCCACCGGATGCTCGCGAACTGGCTCAAGGTCTGCGGCTTCGAGGTTCCGGAAGCCACGGTCGCGCAGCTCGAGAACGGCATGCGCACGCTCGCCGCCGCTGCCCGCCTGTAAAGCAAAAGGGGCGGCTCCCCCGAAGGGAAGCCGCCCCGAAACCCGCGCTTTACGACGTGATGATCCCGAACTTGCCGACGGTGATCGTCACCGTCGACCCCTTGGTGATCGCGGAGCCCTTGGCCGGGTTCTGCGACTGGATCTTCCTGTTCTGATCCGGGCTGCCGACCTGCTGTTCCTGGACGTTGAGGTTTCCGTTCCAGCCCAGCGACTTCAGCTTGTTCGACGCCTCGTTCTCGGTCAGGCCGTTCAGGTCGGGCATCTCGATCTGGTTGCCCTTCGAGACCTTCAGCGTCACCGTCGTGTCCTTGGCGGCCTTGCTGTTCGGCGCCGGGGTCTGCGAGAGGACCTGACCCTCGGGCTTGGCGCTGTCGGTCGGTTCGATGACGACCTTGAAGCCCGAACCCTCCAGCGTCTGGCGCGCGTCGGCCTGGTCGTCACCGACGACGTTCGGCACGTTCTGCTTCTCCGGCGCCCTGCCGAGCTGGATGGTGATCGTGCCACCCTTCTTCAGCTTCACGCCGACGTCGGGGTTCTGCGAAGCGACCTTGCCGACCTTGGTCGCGTCGTCGACCTCGGTGGTCTGGTCGCTCTGCTGCAGCTTGAAGCCGTTGGGATCCTTGTCCAGGATCGCCTGGGCCTCCTGCGGGGTCTTGCCCTTCAGGTCGGGGGCGACGCCCTCGCCGGGAGGCGCGCCGACGGAGATGGTGACCTGCCCGCCCTTGGCCACCTGGGTGCCCTCCGGCGGGTTCGTGCCGATCACCTTGTTGATCTGGTCGGCCGTGCACTTCGCCGCGGCGCCGTTCGGACCGGGCTCGCAGGCCACCGTCTCCTGGGACGGCACGAGGCCGGCCTTCGTGATCTTCTCCGAGGCTTCCACGGGGCTCAGGCCCACGATCGACGGGACGGGGACCTTCTCCGTCGCCTCGTTGCCGGAGTTCATGACGTTCGCGGTGATCCACGCGGCGAGGCCGAGCACGGCCACGCACAGGATCACCACCAACGTGACCATGATGGCCTTCTTGCGCCTCGCGCGACGCTCTTCTTCCTCGTCGGCGATCGGGTCGTAGTCGTCGTCCGGCTCCGACTTCAACGCCGCCGGGCGGTGCCTTCCGCCGGACACGACCTGCGTGCGCGGTGAACGCGCCGCCTGCTCGTTCATCACGGCGGTGCGGTCCTCGGCCGTCATCACGGCCGGCGCGGACGGGCGCTGACCCGACAGCACGCGCACCAGGTCGGCGCGCATCTCCGCGGCCGACTGGTAGCGGTTCGCCGGACCCTTCGACATCGCCTTCAGCACGATCGCGTCGAGCTGCGGCGACACCTTCGGGTTGAGCTGCGACGGAGCCTTCGGGTCTTCCCGCACGTGCTGGTACGCGACCGCGACGGGAGAGTCACCGGTGAACGGGGGCTCGCCGGTCAGCAGTTCGAACAGCACGCAACCGGCCGCGTAGACGTCGGAACGGCCGTCGACGGACTCACCGCGCGCCTGCTCCGGCGACAGGTACTGGGCCGTGCCGATCACCGCGGCGGTCTGGGTGACCGCGGCCTGACCGTCGTGCAGCGCACGGGCGATGCCGAAGTCCATCACCTTCACGGCGCCGGACTTGGTGATCATCACGTTCGCCGGCTTCACGTCGCGGTGGACGATCCCGTGCCGGTGGCTGAAGTCGAGCGCGGCCGAGACGTCGGCCATGACCTCCATCGCGCGCTTGCCCGACAGCGGGCCCTGCGTCTTCACGATGTCACGCAGTGTCCGGCCGTCGACGAACTCCATCACGATGTACGGCAGCGGGCCGTACTCGGTCTGCGTCTCGCCGGTGTCGTACACCGCGACGATCGCCGGGTGGTTCAGGGCGGCCGAGTTCTGGGCCTCGCGCTTGAACCTTTCCTGGAACTGGGCGTCACGGGCGAGGTCGGCTCGCAGCACCTTGATCGCCACGTCTCTGCCGAGGCGGACGTCCCGCCCCTTGTGGACCTCGGACATGCCGCCGTACCCGAGAGTCTCGCCCAGTTCGTAGCGGTTTGAGAGCAGTCGCGGAGTGCTCATCGGTGCTTCGTCCCGCTCCTCGTCGACGGTGTTCCGAACTCGGTTCTTGTGTTGCTCATGGCGCGCACGTCACCTTCACCTGCGAGCCGACCGGCACATCGCCTGTGGGCGCGATGGCGGTGACTCGGCACTTCTTCAAGTCGCCCGGCGGCGTGCCCTGCGCGCTCTGCACCTTGGGTTCAAAGCCTTGATCGATCAGCGCGATGCTGACCTCGTCGCCGGAACGGCCGATGTAGTCGTCCTCGTTGATCCGCTTCGGCGAACTGCCCGGAATCCGGTCGGCGGAGTCGGGCTTCGCCTGACCGTTCGCCGGGGCGTTCGAGTTCGCCGAGCTGGACGTCGTCGGCCTGCCGCCTTGCCCGGTGCTGTCGTTCTGCTTGACGGTGAACTTCCACAGGAGGAACACGCCAAGGATCAGCAGCACTGCCACCAGGAGAGCGACCATAACCCAGACGCCGGTCCGGTTTCTCCCCGGTGGTGTCGGCATGGGAGTGAACGTTCCGGTTTGGTGCACCGGTTGCATTCCGGTTTGGTGCACCGGCTGCATGCCCGTCTGGTGCGCCGGCTGCATCGCCGGATGGGTGTTGGGACGCCCCGGTCCTCCCGGGTGGTGCGCCATCTGCGGTGGAATCTGCAGCGGCTGCGACACCTGGGGCGGAGGTGGTGGCGCCTGCACCTGCACCTGCTGCGGAATCACCGGAGGCATCGTGAACCCGGACGGCGTCGGCAGCGGCTGACCCACCCGCACCGCGCTGACGGCCGCGGCGAACTCTCCGCCGGTCCGGTAGCGCTGCCGCGGGTCCTTCACCAGCGTCGCCTCGATCAACGCCCGCGCACCAGGCGGAACGTCCGGCGGCAACGGCGGCGCGATGTCGCGGATGTGCATCATCGCGACGGTCACCGCGTTGTCCGAAAGAAACGGCCGGTGACCGGCCAGGCACTCGTAGCCACACACTGCCAACGAGTAAACATCGCTCGCCGGTTCGGCCTCGCCCCCAAGTGCCTGCTCGGGAGCGATGTAGTGCGCGGTGCCCATCACCATGCCGGACCGCGTCACGGGTGCCGCGTCCACGGCCTTCGCGATGCCGAAGTCGGTGATCTTCACCTTCCCCGACGGCGTGACCATGATGTTGCCGGGCTTCACGTCGCGGTGCACGAGCCCGCGTTCGTGGGCCGCCTGCAACGCGTTCCCGGTCTGCTCCAGCAGGTCGAGCGTCACCTCGGCGGTCAACCGGCCGCGGGAGATGATCGTCGCGAGCGGTTCGCCCTCGACGAGTTCCATCACCAGGTACGCCGTGTCCTCCGGCCCGTCGGTGACGGACGCGGTCTCGCCGTAGTCGTGCACCGACGCGATGCCGGGGTGGTTCAGCGACGCGGTCATCCGCGCCTCGACGCGGAACCGGTGCAGGAACTCGGGGTCTCCGGAGAGCTCCGCCTTGAGCACCTTCACCGCGACGCGGCGGTCGAGCCGGTCGTCCGCGGCTTCCCAGACCTCGCCCATGCCGCCGACCGCGATCCGCCTGCTCAGGCGGTAGCGGTCGGCGAGGAGCTGGCCCTTGGTCAGCATCAGCGGCCTGCCAGGTACGCGTTCATCACGGCGCGCCCGATCGGGGCCGCGACCTTGCCGCCGGTGGCACCCAGACCGCGGTCGCCACCGTCCTCCACGATGACCGCGATCGCGATCTCCGGCTTCTGCGCCGGCGCGAACGCGATGTACCAGGCGTGCGGGTTGTTCTTCAGCGCGTCGGTGCCGTGCTCGGCGGTACCGGTCTTCGACGCCACCTGCACGTTCTGCAGACGGCCCTCGCCACCGGTGTTGATCTCGGACTGGATCATCATGTCGCGCAGGGCGTTGGCGTTGGCCGTGCTCATCGCGGTGTCGACCTCGTCGGGCGAGGTGTCGTCGATCGACTTCAGGTCCGGGCCGAGGATCTTCGACACCAGGTACGGCTGCATGCGCTTGCCGTTGTTCGCGATCGTCGCCGCCACCACCGCGTTCTCCAGCGGCGTGATCTGCACGTCGCGCTGGCCGATGCCGGTCTGGTAGAGCGACGCGTCGTCGGGGATCGGGCCGAGCGTCGAGGTCTCGACGACCAGCGGCACCGCGAGGTCGGGGTCGTTGAAGCCGAACTTCTCCGCCTGCCTGCGCAGCTTGTTCGCGCCGAGCTGGCCCGCCATCTCACCGAACGCCGTGTTGCACGACTTGGCGAGCGCGGTCTCCATCGGCACCGTCTCGCCGGGGCCGCACGGGGTGCCGTTGAAGTTCGGCAGCTGGGTCTGGCTGCCCGGCAGCGTGATCGATCCCTTGGCGGTGTACTGCGTGTCCTTGTTCTTGCCGTCGGCGAGCGCCGCCGCCGCGACGACGACCTTCAGCGTCGAGCCGGCCGGGTAGAGGGCCTGCGTCGCGCGGTTGACCAGCGGGTCGTTCGAGTCCTTGGCGGTGAGCTGCTTCCACGCCGACGCCTGCTCGTTCACGTCGTGGCTCGCGAGCAGGTTCGGGTCGTAGGACGGCGTGCTCGCCATCGCGAGGATCTCGCCGGTGTCCGGCTTGATCGCGACGACCGAGCCGGTGAAGCCCTTCGCCGTCAGCTGGTCGTACGCGGTCTGCTGCACCTTGGCGTTCAGGGTGAGCTGCACGTTGCCGCCGACCGGGTCACGACCGGTGATCAACGCGGAGACCCGGCGCGCGAACAGCCTGTCGTCCGAGCCGTTGAGGAGGTCGTTCTCGGCGCGCTCCATGCCGGAGGTGCCGTAGGTGACCGAGAGGTAGCCGGTGACCGGTGCGTACACCGGTCCGTTGTTGTAGGTGCGCAGGAACCGGAGACGGTCGCTCGTCTCCTTGACGTCCGCGATCACCGTGCCGTCGGCGACCGTGATCAGACCGCGCTTGCGGGCGTACTCGTCGAGCAGCACCCGGCGGTTGTAGGCGTTCTTGCGCCACTCGTCGGCGTTGATCACCTGCACCCACGTGGCGTTGCCCAGCAGAAGCAGGATCATCACCATCATGGCCATGCCGACGCGGCGGAGCGGTGTGTTCATTTGGGACGCTCCACCATCACAGTGTGCTGGTCGGCGATAGCCGGTTGTTGCGGTTTCGGCTTCGCGACCCGCTGCGGGGCCCTGGCCGCCGCAGAAATTCGCAGTAGCAACGCGACCAGGATGTAGTTCGCGAGAAGGGAAGAACCGCCGTAGGACAGGAACGGCGCGGTGATACCCGTCATCGGGATCAGCTTGGTGATACCGCCGACGACGATGAACACCTGGAAGCAGACCGCGAACGCGAGACCGCCGCCCAGGAGCTTGCCGAAGCTGTCGCGCACGGCGATGGCGCCGCGCAGGCCGCGCAACGCGAAGACCATGTAGACCAGCAGCAACGCCGCGAAGCCGACGAAGCCGAGCTCCTCGCCGATCACGGCGGTGATGAAGTCGGTGTTCGCCTCGGGGATCATCTCCGGACGGCCGGCGCCGAGACCCGCGCCGCCGATGCCGCCGGTCGCGAGAGCGAACAGCGACTGCGAGATCTGGTAGCCACCGCCGACCACGTCGTAGCGCGCGATCGGGTCCTGCCAGTTCGCCACGCGCTGCTGGACGTGCGTGAACAGCTTCCACGCGATGATCGCGCCACCGGAGAACATGCCGAGGCCGAGAACGACCCACGCCGCGCGTTCGGTGGCGATGTAGAGCAGCACGAGCACGATGCCGAAGAACAGCAGCGACGAGCCGAGGTCCTTCTGCAGCACCATGACCGCGACCGTGACGCCCCAGGCCGCGAACAGCGGGCCTAGGTCACGGGCACGGGGCAGGTCCATGCCGAGGAACCGGCGGCCCGCCACGGTGAAGAGGTCCCGCTTCGACACGAGGAACGCGGCGAAGAAGACCATCAGCAGGATCTTGGCGAACTCACCCGGCTGGATGGACAACGGTCCGATGCGCAGCCAGATCTTCGCGCCGTTGATCGTCGGCGCGATGAAACCGGGCAGCACACCGGGAAGCAGCAGCGCGACCAGTCCGACGAGGCCGAACGTGTAGCCGAACCGCGCGAGCATCCGGTGGTCGGGCAGGAACTTCAGCGTGGCCGCGAACAGCAACAACCCGATGCCGGTCCAGATGACCTGCTTGAAGGCCACCGGGTCCCAGGTCGAGCCGTCCGGGAAGACGGTGCCCTCGAGAGCCAGGTCGATCCGGTGGATGACCACCAGGCCGAGCCCGTTGAGCAGCGCGACGCACGGCAGGATCGCCGGGTCGGCGTACGGCGCCCACCTGCGCACGGCGAGGTGGGCACAAGCGAAGAGTCCGAGGTACGCGAGACCGAGGTAGAGGATCCTCAGGCTCAGCGAGCGCTCCTGGTTCAGTTCGACCAGGATGAGAGCGAGCGTCACGAGACCGGCGGCGAACGACAGCATCACCAGTTCGGTGCCGCGTCGCGTCGGCGCCTTCAGGCCTGGCGACGTGTTGGTCGCCGCCGACGCACCTGGTGAACCTTCCCCGGAGGGGACGGGCGAGCCCATCAACTACGGACCCTCCCGGCATTCCACACCCGGCTTTTGCTGGGAGGGGGTGAGCGAAGGCTCGGTGGAACCGGTCTCCGGGTTCGGGGAACCGTTCGCGGGCGGCGTGCTGGACGCACTGCTCGAAGCACTGCTCGAGGTGCTGCTGCTCGGCGTGGACGGCGTCGTCGTGGGCGTCGAGCTGGTCGACGTCGACGAGGTGTCCTTGCACAGCGGCAGCATGTGCTCGGTGCGCAGCAACCGGACCGCGGCGCGGGCGCCGTCGAGGCCGTTGTCGCTGCGGATGCCCGCGGTGATGGTCTTGCGACCGGCTTCCTGCAGGTCCTTCAGCGTGATCGGGGTGCAGCCCGTGGATCCGGGCGGGCAGGAGTCCTCGACCTTGGACGACAGCTTGAAGCCGATGACGCTGCCGTTGAGGCCGCGGAAGATCGCGACCTGGCCGTCCTCGGTGGCGCCGACGTAGTACTGGGTGTTGAGCCACAGCTTGCCGCCGACAGCCACCACCGCGGTCAGCAGGAGCAGCACGAAGATGATCGCGAACGCCTTGATGGCGCTGCGCTTCTTGCGCTTCGGGTCCTGCGGGGGCGGGGGAGGCGCGTCCATGCGTTGCTGCATGGGCGGGCGCTGCTGCGTGATCGTCGCCGCTCGCGAGGCCGCGGAGTCCGGCGGAGGAGTGTGGTCCTCGCTGCCGTCACCGGCCGCGCCGCCGACGATCGGGTAGTCGTCGCCGAAAGCGACGTCCTGGACGTCCGCCACGATGACCGTGACGTTGTCGGGACCGCCGCCCTTGAGCGCGAGCTCGATCATCCGGTCCGCGCAGGCCTGCGGGTCCGGGATGCGGATCGCCTCGTCGAGCGTCTCCAGGCTCACGACACCGGACAGACCGTCCGAGCAGAGCAGGAACCGGTCGCCGGCACGCGCTTCGCGCACCGTGAGGCTGGGCTCGAAGTCGTGCCCGGTGAGGGCGCGCAGCAGCAACGAGCGTTGCGGGTGCGTGGCGGCCTCGTCCGGGGTGATCCGGCCCTCGTCGATCAACGACTGGACGAACGTGTCGTCGTGCGTGATCTGCGCGAAGGAGCCCTCCCTCAGGAGGTACGCGCGCGAGTCGCCGATGTGCACGAGCCCGAGACGGTTGCCCGCGAACAGGATGGCCGTGAGCGTGGTGCCCATGCCCTCCAGGTCCGGGTCGCTCGTCACGAGCTCGGAGATGGCGCCGTTGCCACTCGCGACCGCGTCGCGCAGCTTGCCGAGGAGGTCGTCGCCCGGCTCGTCGTCGTCGACGTGGGCCAGCGAGGCGATGACCACCTTGCTCGCGACCTCACCGGCGGCGTGGCCACCCATGCCGTCGGCTACTGCGAGCAGGCGGGGGCCCGCGTACACGGAGTCCTGGTTGTTGTTGCGAACCAGGCCCCTGTCGCTTCGGGCCGCGTATCGAAGAACCAAGGTCATGAGCGCAGCTCGATCACCGTTTTGCCAATGCGGATCGGGGTGCCGAGAGGTACGCGCAGGGGTGCGGTGACCTTGGCTCGGTCTAGGTAGGTGCCGTTCGTGGAGCCGAGATCCTCCACGTACCAGTCGGTGCCGCGCATGGACAGCCTCGCGTGCCTGGTCGACGCGAAGTCGTCGTCCAGCACGAGAGTGGAGTCGTCAGCACGGCCGATCAGGATCGGCCTGCCGTCGAGTGAGATTCGGGTGCCGGTCAGCGCCCCGTGGGTGACCACGAGTTGCCGAGGCGCCTTGCTTCCCCTCGCCGACTTCTCGGACCTCCGGAAACCGGGCAGACCTGAAGCCCGGAGCCCTGAGGCTGCGTAGAGATCAGAGCGGACCACACGTAGGGCGGCCAGCACAAAGAGCCAGAGGAGCACGAGAAAGCCCGCTCTGGTCAGCTGCATCACCAGCTCTGGCACCGGTTGTAACCGCTCCTGCCTTGAGTTGCTTACCGACGCCCGTGTCGACCTCTAGCCCGCGGTGCGGAAAACCAGCGACGAGTGGCCGATGCGGACGACGTCGCCCTCCGCGAGCTGCCAAGTCTGCACTGGCGTGCCGTTCACCGTGGTGCCGTTGGTCGAACCGAGATCAGCGAGCATCGCATTCTGCCCGTCCCACGAAATTTCCAGGTGGCGCCTGGAGACTCCGGTGTCCGGGAGGCGGAAGTCGGCTTCCTGCCCACGTCCTACGACGTTTCCACCCTGCTTCAGGTTGTACGTGCGGTTGGAACCGTCGTCGAGGTGCAACGTCGCGTTGAGCTGACGGTTGGCGCCCTGGGTCGCCGGCGGGGCGTATCCGCCCTGGTTGTAGCCCTGGTCGTAGCCGCCCTGCTGGCCGTAGCCCTGCTGCTGGCCGTAACCCTGGTCATAACCGCCGGCCGGCTGCTGGCCGTAACCCTGGTCGTAACCGCCGCCGCCCTGCTGGCCGCCGCCGGCGTAACCCTGGTCGTAGCCCTGCTGGCCGTAGCCCTGCTGCTGGCCATAACCCTGGTCCTGGCCGTAGCCCTGCTGGCCACCGCCTGCGTAACCCTGGTCGTAGCCCTGCTGCTGCTGGCCGTAACCCTGGTCCTGGCCATAGCCCTGCTGCTGGCCGTAACCCTGGTCGTAGCCCTGCTGGCCATAGCCCTGCTGCTGGCCGTAGCCCTGGTCTTGTCCTTGCTGGCCGTAACCCTGCTGCTGGCCATAACCCTGCTGGTCATAGCCCTGCTGCTGCTGGTCGTAGCCCTGCTGGCCGTAGCCGCCCTGACCATAAGGGTCCTGGCCGGGCTGGCCCTGTCCTTGTCCGTAGCCGGGTGGCTGGCTCATGGATCGGTCTCCTGCGGTGCGAGGTGGTGCTGACCGTCGGCTGGCCGCTTTCACGTCGGGGTCGACGGACGAGCTGGTTCGGAACTGTCCGGTGTGCAGCGCCTCGGAGCGCTCCAGGGAGACTACGACGTCACCATAGGTATCCCATCCGGACTCGGCCAGGTGCTCTCGCAGGCCCTCTGCGAGAAGCTGTGTGATGCGTAGTTCATCCTGCTCGTCGCCCGCAAGACGTTCGTGGTCCTGAGGTCCGAGGAGCACCTTGTAGTGGTTGGGGGCTAGCAGTCTGCCACCCGCGAGCTCGCGGATGTTGCTGTCACCCTCCCGTTGCAGTGCCTGTGCCACCTCTTGGGGCACAACGCTGCCGCCGAACACGCGCGCGAAGGTGTTGCCGACGAGACCTTCGAGCTTGCGCTCGAAGCGTTGCAGGCCCATGTCGACTCCTTCCGCTCGGCCGGGCTCCTGTACCGATCGTATCCGGGTACGACCGCTCCTACAGGGGGCGATTAGGAACCTGGTTTGGGCGCGTGCTAGTGTTTCCAACGTCTCCAGGGGCAAGTGGCGGAATGGCAGACGCGCACGGTTCAGGTCCGTGTGTCCGAAAGGACGTGGGGGTTCAACTCCCCCCTTGCCCATAGAAAAGACAGATGGAACCCTCCTCGCGGAATCGCGAGGGGGGTTCTTTCGTTGGAACGGCAGTATCGGATTCCTTGATCCAACAGGTGATGTCTGTCACTCGTTCGGGGGTCGGCATGTGGGCGATAGCGGCGGCGGATTTCGGTGCGGAGCTCGAGCTGGTCGAGGTTCCGGAGCCGGTGGCGGGCCCGAACGAGTTGAAGGTGCGGTTGTTCGCGGCGAGCGTGAACCCCTTCGACCGCAAAGTCGTGAACGGGATGCTCCGGAGTTCCGCGCCTCATCAGTTCCCGTTGGTTCCCGGAACTGATGGTGCGGGTGAGGTGGAAGGTTCCGGAGAGAGGATTTTCGGCACGTTCTTCCACCGTCCCGTCGGCGCCGGAACATACGCCGAGTACGTCACAGTTCCGGCCGGGAACGCGTTGGCTCCGTTGCCGGACGACATGGATCCCGCCGTCGCCGCCGCATTGCCGACCGCGGGAATGACCGCTTTGCAGTTGGTCGAGTCGCTCGGGACCGCGGAATCCGTGTTGATCGTCGGTGCTTCCGGTGGGGTGGGGTCGTTCGCGGTCCAGATCGCCCGTGCGGCGGGCAAGCGGGTCATCCCGATCGGCCGCGGCGACTCCCTCGTCGAGGCCGACGCCCTGATCGACCTCGTCAGCGCCGACCGTTCGTCGTTCGAGGCGAACGCGCGCTATGCGCCGCTGGCCTTCAACACCAACTACGTTTCCGCAGATCAGGCGCAGAACTTCGGCATGAAGGGCTCGCGCGAAACGTTGGTGCGCCTGGCGTCGATGGTGCAGGCGGGGGACCTGGAAGTACCGATCGCCCGGCGCGTGCCGTTGCGCGAGGCGACCGATGTTTTCGCAGGTCACAAGCCTGGCAAGACCGTGATCATCATGTAGGTGGTCGTTCTGGCGCGGTGAACGGTCGACGGACGGTGACCGGTACCGCTGACCGGCTTTTTGCCCCCACGCCTGGCGCACACACCCTGAGCAGGTCTTTTGGTGCGTCCATACGGATTAACGTCACCCAGACGGCAGCACCGTAGGACCGAACTCTCCTCGCCACTCCTCGACCGGTCACCGACCGGTCGGCGCCGTCGATCGCAGGGGGTCCTGTGGCCTGGGGGCGGGCCGCGCGCTTACTGCTAATTCTTTATCCAGAGCACGAGTCGAAACGCGGCGGATCTCCCGCCGCGGGTGACGAGGAGGCACTGGCGTGAGCAGCACCCCAGCAAGGATCGCGGCACTCGACAGCTCGAGCGGTCTGTCGACCACCCCGGTCCCGGTTCCGGAACTGCCCGCGTCCGTCGAGGAGTTGGCAGCCGCTGCGGCGATCCGCCTCGGCTGGCACGGCGTGGTTCTCCCCGAAATGGTCCTGATGGGCCGCAAGGTCGTCGTCGTGGCCGAACTCCTGGCCGATGCCCACGCCGAGCGCGTGTGCGTGGGTGCGGGCCCTGAGGCCGACAAGACCACCGTCTCCACGTGGGTGTGGCCGGAGATGGAAGGCCGCGTCCCGCCGGCCGCCGTGCGCATCGTCGGCGTCCTGGCCGTCGCCCGCCACTGGCGCACCGCGCTGGCCTCCGCCGTCCCCTTCGCCCGCTACGGCAACGCCGCGGTCGTCCTCCCGGAGTCGGTCGCGTTCTCGCACGACTACCTCGCGAACTGCCTGCCGCGCGTCCGCCGCTACGGCGTCTCCGTCCTGCTGGCCGACGACGAGAAGGACCTCTCGGTCGACGTGTCCGGCCGCCAGGAGAACGTGCCCTCCGAGGACACCGCCATCACCCGCTGGGTCAACGAACTGGTCTACGAGCAGGTGCTCGCCACCGCGTCCTGATCCGCCGAGTCGTGCTGGCCACGCCTCACTGATCTACGGTCGGGTCATGCGAGTAGTAATAGCCGGCGGACACGGGCAGATCGCGCTGCTTCTCGAGCAGCAGCTGGCCACCCGTGGAGACGCCGCCACCGCGCTGGTCCGGAACCCCGATCATTTTGGTGACGTGCAGGAAGCCGGAGCCGTTCCGGTGTTGTGCGACCTGGAGTCCGCTGATCTGGACTCGGTCGCCGCGTATTTGAACGGTGCTGACGCGGCTGTGTTCGCCGCTGGAGCTGGTGCCGGATCTGGTGCCGCCCGCAAGGACACCGTGGACTACGGGGCCGCTGCGCTCTTCGCTTCTGCTGCTGTGGAGGCTGGGGTGCGGCGGTTTGTCCAGGTTTCCACCGTGGGGATTGAGGCTGCTGACTCGCCTTCGGTGGATCCTGAGTTCGCGGTGTATCTCAAGGCCAAGAAGTTGGCCGAGGATGATTTGAAGGCTCGGGATCTGGATTGGACGATCCTGCGGCCTGGGCCGTTGGTTGACGATCCGGCTACTGGGCTGGTCACGTTGGCTGCGCCTCGGTTGCCTCGGGCTTCTGTTACCCGGGCTGATGTTGCTGCTGTGTTGGCGGAGTTGCTCGGGGCGCCTGGGACTGTTGGGAAGACGCTTGAGTTGGTCAACGGGGAAACTCCCGTTGCTGAGGCTGTTCGGGCTGTTCTCTGATCTTGTCGGACCCTCTGAGTACGTTGTGATGTAGGGGTTCCCAGATCGGGGGGACCCCTGCGTCAGCGTGCGCGTTCTTGCGATCCGCGACCTTGCGGGTGGGTCACCTTGCGGGCGGCCGGGTTGCGTTGCGTGCTTCCCCTGGGGGCTCTGCCCCCAGACCCCCGGCAATCTGATCGGGGGGTCCGCGCCACTCGCGGGTTGATGGCACGCCTGTTGCGTTGGGCGGCTGCCTGTTGCGTAGATGTGTGCGTTGGCGGTGGGGTCCCGTCACGAGCCGAGCCAAGAGCGGGCCACATGTGAAGAGGAGGGTCAAGTCGACGAAAAGCGTGTCGACTTGACCCTCCTCTTCACATGCAGCAAGAGCTGTGGCGCGACTCGTGACGGGACCCCACCGCCCAGCCCGCTTGGTAAAGACGGCTCGCCTTCGGCTTCGCGGGTGGCTGGTTGTTAGCCGAGTACGCGGTCCAGGTAGGCGTTGGTGAACGTCCTGCCCGGATCGACCTCGTCCCGTACCCGTAGGAAGTCGTCGAAGTGCGGGTACAGCGGGCGGAGCTCGGTTGCGGTGAGGTCGTGCATCTTGCCCCAGTGTGGGCGGCCGCCTACCGACGCCGCGATGCTTGCGTACGCGTCGAAGAACGCCTTGTACTGCATGCCTAGTGCCTGGTGCATTGAGATGTATGCGGTGTCTCGGCCGTTTGCCGTGGAGAGCCAGATGTCGTCTGCCTGGGCGATGCGTACTTCGCACGGGACGATGAGGTGGTCGCGTTCGCCCAGTTTGTTCGCTACGGCGCGGAGTTCGCCGATCACGTCCATCAGGGTTTCGCGGGGGATGGAGAACTCGGTCTCCACGAAGCGGACTCGTCTTGGGGTCACGAAGACGTTGTGCGAGTAGTCCGAATAGGACCGTTCGGAGATCAGCGAGCCGCAGAGTTCGTTGAGGCGCTTGGTGTAGCGCGGGAAGGTCTTGGCCACCTTGGTCACCGCGCCGAACGCTGCGTTCTCCATCACCTCGTACTCCCAGGCCTGCCTGAGCTTGGAGAGTGGGCGGGCGGGGTCGGTGATCCTGTTGTTGCGCTTGAGGATCACTCGGTCTGAGTGGGTGAACCAGTGGAACTCGACGTGGTCCTCGATGGCGCAGAGGTCGTCGAACTGTTCTAGAACGGCGTCCAGGCGGCCTGGGGATTCCTGGGCTTGCAGTACGAACGATGGGACGCACTGGAGAGTTAGCGTGCTGATGATGCCTAGTGCGCCCAGGCCTACCCGTGCTGCGTTGAAGAGGTCTGGGCGTTCGGTGCGGTTGCAGGTCACCACCGAGCCGTCGGCCAGGACCAGTTCGAGTTCCACGATTGCGGTGGCTAGTACGCCCAGTTTGCCGCCGGTGCCGTGGGTTGAGGTGGAGACTGCGCCGGCGACTGTTTGGGCGTCGATGTCGCCCAGGTTCGGCATTGCCAGGCCCAGGCGGTGCAGGTCGGCGTTGAAGGCCCAGAGGGGAGTGCCGGAGCGGACTGTTACCAGGCCCGTTTCCGCGTCCGCGCGTACGATTCCCGTCCATCGGTCCAGGTCGAGTGCTACTTCTGGCGCTACGGCGATGTCGTTGAACGAGTGGCCGCTGCCTCGCGCTCGTACGCGGGAGGCGGAGAGGACCGCCGTGGCGATCTCGTCCGTGCTGGACGGACGGACGACGCGCGTAGGCGTGCACGAAGCCGTTTTAGCCCAGTTCGTCCACACGCGAACCTCCACGAGAGAGTGTGACCTGCGAGTAACGTAAGTGAAAGCTCTTCACGTTTCAAGGGTTCAGCACGTACCGTCAGAGCATGCGCAGAACTCGACTCGATGCCGCGACGAAGGATCTGGATCCTCCGTTCGCGATCGTCGACCTGGATGCCTTCGACCACAACGCGGCGGACCTCGCCCGTCGCGCTGCCGGTCATCCGATCCGGGTGGCGAGCAAGTCGATCCGGGTGCGCGACCTGGTGAGCCGGGCGCTCGAACGGCCCGGTTACGCCGGGGTCATGTGCTACTCGCTGGCCGAGGCGCTGTGGTTGTCGGAGCAGAACGTCAGCGAGGACCTCCTCGTGGCGTATCCGACTACGGACCGCGCGTCGTTGCAGAAGCTCGCGGCCAACGAAACCGCACGTCAGCGCGTCACGATCATGGTCGACTCGGTCGAGCACCTCGACTTCGTCGACGCTGCCATCGGGCCGCACGCCGACATCCGGGTCTGCCTGGAGCTGGACGTGTCGTGGCGGCCGTTGCCGGGCGTGCACATCGGGCCGCGCCGGTCGTCGATCCACACGCCGCTGCAGGCCAAGGCGCTGGCCGGCAAGATCACCCAACGCGCGGGCTTCAAGCTGGTCGGCGTCATGGCGTACGAAGGGCAGATCGCCGGGCTCGGCGACAACCCGCCCGGTCAGCCGCTGCGGGCGCTCGGGATCCGGTTCATCCAGTCCAAGTCCGGGCCCGAGCTGATCCAGCGCAGGACTGCCGTGGTCAGTGCGGTTCGGCAGGTCGCCGACCTGGAGTTCGTCAACGGTGGTGGCACCGGAAGTCTGGAACTGACCGGGTCCGACCCGTCGGTCACCGAGCTCGCGGCCGGGTCCGGGCTCTTCGGGCCGACCCTGTTCGACGGGTACCAGGGCTTCAAGCCGGAACCCGCCGCGCTGTTCGCGTTGTCGGTGGTGCGCAAGCCGACCAAGCGGGTCGCCACGCTCTTCGTCGGCGGTTACATCGCGTCCGGCACGCCGACGCCCGACCGCCAGCCGTCGCCGTACCTGCCTGAAGGGCTGAAGACGCTCGGCCTCGAAGGCGCGGGCGAGGTGCAGACGCCGGTCACCGGCAAGGCGGCGGAGCAGCTGAAGATCGGCGACCGCGTCTGGATGCGGCACGCCAAGGCCGGCGAGCTGTTCGAGCGGTTCGACGAGGTGCACCTGGTGCACGGTGACCGCATCGAGCGCACCGTGCCCACGTACCGCGGCGAGCGCCGCAACTTCGGCTAGGCCGGCAGGCGCGACGACAGGTAGCCCCTGACCAGTGCCTTGGCCTCGATCAGGATCGCCTGGTCGCCGTTCGGGTTGTTGCGGAAGGCCATCTTCAGCACGGCGTCGGCGGCCTCGACGGCGATCGCGATCGGCAGGCCCACCTCGCCGAACGGGATGCTGAACTTGCCCGAGATCAGCTCCGAGATCTTGTCGGAGATGACGGCGTTGTTGTCGCGGCGGTCGTCGAGCAGGCGCATGTCCACGACGTCACCGAAGTGCAGCTTCCCGAACGCGGGGATCTCGCGGTGCATCGTCACGTAGACGTCGAACACCGTGTCCACGGCGTCCCACCAGTGCTCGAGTGTCGCCTGCTCGAGCCGTTCGGTGATGCCCTGGGAGAACTTGTCGACGTTGCGCAGCGTCAGTGCCTGCACGACGGCTCTCTTGTCTGGGAAGAACTGGTAGAGCGAGCCGACGGCCACTCCCGCTCTCTCCGCGATCAACGTCGTGGTCACGCCGTCGTAGCCCACCTCGTCGATGAGAGTCGCGCACGCCTCGAGCATGCGCTCGACTCTCTTGGCGCTGCGCTGCTGGACGGGCTGACGGCGAAGCGGGGTGGTGCTCGTCACGGCGACTCCCAGTAGTTCGGGTACTTCCATCTTGCCTGTTGTACGGCTCTTTCACTTCCCTGAACCTGTCAACACGCCTACGATCCGAACAAGTTTCACATTTGGAGGATCGATGAGCGACTTCCTTTGGGGAGTGTCGACGTCCGCGTTCCAGATCGAGGGCGCGTTCACCGCCGGCGGCCGTGGCCCCTCCGTGTGGGACGACTTCTCTCCAGTACACGAGAACCAGGACGCTTCCGTTGCGTGCGACCACTACAACCGGTGGCGCGAGGACGTTGCGCTCATGGCGCAGCTCGGCGTGAACGCGTATCGGTTCTCGATCGCGTGGCCGCGCATCCAGCCGTCCGGCAAGGGACCTGTCAACACCGAGGGACTCGACTTCTACGACCGCCTGGTCGACGCGCTCGTCGATATCGATATCGCCCCCGTGGTGACTTTGTACCACTGGGACACGCCCATGGAGCTGGAAGCGGAGGGCGGATGGCTGAACCGGGACATCGCCGACCGGTTCGCCGACTACACGGCGCTGGTCGCGGACCGGCTCGCCGACCGCGTGAAGCTGTGGATCCCGATCAACGAACCCGCGATGGTGACGTTGCAGGGCTATGCGATCGGTGAACACGCTCCCGGCAAGACGCTGCTTTTCGACGCGTTGCCGACCGCCCACCACCTGAATCTCGCTCACGGCCGTGCGGTCGACGTGCTCCGTTCGTACAACGCGCAAGCGGTTGGCACGGCGAACAACCACACGCCGGCCTGGCCGGTTGGGCCGAATGACGTAGCAGCCGCCGAGGCCTACAGCGAAATTCACAACTGGATCTACGCGGATCCCATGTTGTCGGGCCGATATCCCGACGCAGTCGCCGACCTTCTGCCTATCGCCGATGGTGACCTGGCCACGATCCACCAGCCGCTCGACTTCTACGGCGTGAACTACTACAACCCGACGCGGCTCAGGGCGCCGTCCGAGGGCAACCCGCTGCCGTTCGAACTGGCGGAGATCGACGAGTACCCGCTCACCGGCTTCGGCTGGCCGATCGTTCCGGCAGGGCTGACCGAGATGATCAACGCACTGCGTGAGCGACACCCCGGCCTGCCGCCGGTGCACGTGACCGAGAGCGGTTGCAGCTTCCCCGACGAGATCGCGGACGCCGACCGGATCTCCTACCTCGACGGACACCTCAAAGCCGCGCAGGCAGCGGACGTCTCCGGGTACTTCGTGTGGTCGCTGCTCGACAACTTCGAGTGGGAAGCCGGATATTCACAGCGGTTCGGCCTGGTCCAGGTCGACTACGAGACGCAGCGACGCACGCCGCGCGACTCGTTCCACTGGTACAGAAAGGTGATCAGCGGTGAGTGAAGCCCTCGCTGAGCCGGTGGTGCGGGTTCGCCGCGGCTGGATGGCCTGGTTGTTCTGCGCGAACCTCGGGTTGTGGCTGGCGGTCTACGCGCCGATCCAGGTGCTGCTGCCGCAACAGGCCGAGCTGCTGAACAAGGCGAACAAGGAGCTGGTGTTCGGCATCGTCACCGGCTTCGGCGGCCTGGTGTCGCTGCTGGTCGTGCCGTTGATCGGGTTCCTGTCCGACCGCACGACCTCGCGGTTCGGCCGCCGCCACCCGTGGACGCTGGCCGGCGCTGTCGTCGGTGCCATCGGCCTGGCCGTGCTCGCCAACGCGCCGTCGGTGGTCGTGATGACCATCGGCTGGTGCCTCGTGCAGGCCGGCATCGGCGGAATGCTCGCCGCGCTGACCTCGGCCGTGCCCGACCGGGTGCCGGTCGAGCAACGGGCCCAGGTCGGCGGGCTCATCGGGATCAGCCAGATGCTCGGCACCGTGCTGGGCGCGGTCGTGGTGACGCTGCTGGTCAGCGGACTTCAGGCGGGCTATCTGGCGTGCGCGGTCATCGTGCTGGCCGGCGCCATCTTCTTCGTCCTGCGCACACCCGACACGCAGCTCATCACGAAGCCCGTGCGGCCGACGTTCTGGATCTCGCCGAAGCAGCACCCCGACTTCGCGTGGGCGTGGGGCGGGCACCTGATGATCAACCTCGGCAACGCCTTCGGCACGCTCTACCTCCTCTACTTCCTCGGCGACGTGGTGCACCACGAGTCGCCGGAGGACGGTCTGCTGGTGCTCATGGCGCTGTACGGGGTGGCGCTCGCCGCAGGAGCAGTGCTGTTCGGCGCACGGAGTGATCGTTCTGGTCGCCGAAAGCCGTATGTGTACGGCGCCGCGGCCGTGATGGCCCTGGCGGCGTTGATCCTGGTGATCTGGCCTACCTGGACCGCCGTGCTGATCGCCTCTCCGCTGCTCGGCGTCGGCTTCGGCACGTACTGGGCCGTCGCGATCGCGCTGCTCACCCAGGTGCTGCCGGCCGCGTCCGACCGGGCCAAGGACCTGGGCGTGCTCAACGTGGCCAACGCGTTACCGCAGGTCATCGCCCCCTTGCTGACCGCGTTGATCCTCGCCAACCTGGGCGGTTACCGCGGTCTGTTCGCGGTCTCCGCGCTGGCGACGACGCTGGCCGCGGTGTTGATGAGTCGAGTGCGATCGGTGGTCTGATGCAGCTGTCGGGCAAGAAAGTTCTGGTCACGGGGGCGTCCCAGGGAATCGGCGCGGAGGCGGCGTTCCGGTTCGCCGCTCACGGCGCTCATGTCCACCTTGTGGCCCGGAGCGCCGAACTGCTCGATCTACAGGTCAAACGGATCACCGAGTTCGGCGGCTCGGCGACCGCTCATCCGGCGGATCTGGCGGACGCCGAGCAGATTCGCGCACTCGCGGAAGACGTGCCGACGCCGGATGTGCTGGTCAACAACGCGGGTGTCGGGCGATGGCTCTTCCTCGACGACACGTCGGCGGACGAGCTGGTCACCATGACCGCCGTGCCGTACCTGGCGGCGTTGCTGCTGACCAGGGAGTACCTGGGCGCCATGCGTTCCAGGGGTTCCGGCTGGATCGTCAACGTGAACTCGCCGGTGTCCCGCCTGCCGATTCCCGGCTGCGTCGGCTACCAGTCGTCGCGCTGGGCGCTGCGCGGGCTGACCGCGTCACTGCGCCTCGACCTGCGCGGAACCGGCGTCGGGATCAGCGAAGTGGTGCCGGGCAAGGTTTCCAGCGAGTACTTCAACAACAACCCCGGTGCGGAAGAACGAATCCCGGCCATCGCCCGGCTGATGATCCCCACGGTCACGCCGGAGCAGTGCGCGAAGGCGATCGTGGACGCGGTGGAGAAGGAACGTGCCGAGCACCTGTTCCCGTGGCAGCTCAAGGCGTTCGAACTCTCCGGCCGGCTGTTTCCCGGCCTGACCTCGTACCTGGCCTGGAAGACGGGCACGCACCGCTAGAAGGGCATGAAAACGGCCCCTATCTGCGCGGGAGGTGCAGACAGGGGCCGTGGTTGGTGACCGCGGACCAGTAACGGTCGGGGAGGGAAGGTGCACGTCACCGGCCCGCGGGAATCTGTGGAGTTGTAAAGCTGACCGGGGCCCGCGATGTAGCGGTCGGGGGTTCGCACATCGCGGGCCACCGGTCAGTAGGCGGTTTGCAGACCTGGTCGTGTCGGGGGGACGCCAGGTCAGTCGCAAACGCCCGTTAGTGGGCTCGAGCCACCGCGCGGCGGGACCGGGTGACAGGAGGAGTCACCGGGGCCTCGCGCAGATGGCGAGCCGGGCGCGGGGCGAGTCCGCCCGCAACCAGGTGTTCGTACGCGGCGCGCCACACCGAGCAAGGTGACTTCTGCTGGCGCCAACGGCCGGAACATTCAGGGCAGTTGCCCTTCTCGTCCGGCTCGTGCGCTGCCAGAAGTGCACGCCATCCCTCGGTCAGCCGAGGGAGCTCGGATCGAGCCACCGACAGGAGGGACGGGGCGTCAGCGCGGCTCGCCAGCTCTGTGAGCAGGTCGAGGCGTTCCCACACAGCGTTGCGAAGAACCTGTCCGAGGATCGCGTCCATCGAAACGTCACCGTCACCTTTCCGCCTGGTCGGCGGCTTCGCGTAGCGCAGCCCTGAGCTGTACGAGCTGGTCGTGGGACAAGACTGCCGTCTCCCCGGGAGGGCCTACCAGGACCACTTGGCCCTGAACGACCTTCACGGTGAGCTGGCGGTCCCGGTCGACCACGTCGCCGCAGCTGATCTGCCACGTCCGACGTTGCCCGGTCATGCCGCGCCATGTGGATTCGGTGTCACCCGTCTCCACAATGGAGGTGGAGCCTGAGGAGGAGCTGTCCACTATTAGGTCGTTCCTCTCCGTGCTCACTCGCTTACCGGAATCTAGATTGCGATGATTCATGCCGGAACGGGACGTCACAGCGCCCACCGGTGGAAGTCTTACGGTGAGCGGTAAGCGGTGTTCGGTAGAGCCGATCAGCTCCGCCGAAGAGGACTTCTCGGGCTCGGGGACCTGCCCCTAGTCTGCCGATGACGCCCAACGGACTGTGAGGGTGCGCGATGAACACCATGAGTTCCCAGGGCTCTCCGATCCCCACCGAGGTGTGGGACCACCAGGAGATGCGGGACGCACTTGCCCGACGAGAGATCAGCTCGGTCTACCGGCTGCTCCGAAGGCACGGCGTGTCCCAGCGCCAGATCGCGGCGCTCACTGGGCAGTCGCAGTCCGAAGTCTCGGAGATTCTCAAGGGACGCCAGGTGATGGCGTACGACGTCCTGACGAGGATCGCCATCGGCTTGGGTGTCCCACGTGGATACATGGGTCTCGCCTATGACGAGACAACGGCAGTAAGGGTGGCCGCAGCTGCGGACTCACCCCATCCGGAGGAGGAAGAGTCGGTGAAGCGTCGGAAGTTCCTCGCGCACGCCGCCGCCGTGACAGTGGGCGCGGCCGTGTTCGGAGCGGACTCCGGGTCGTGGGTTTCACACCCCACACAGACTCCGGCTCCGGGACGCATCGGCATGACGGACGTGCGGCAGGTCGAAGCGGCCACCCGTGCTCTGCGTGCCCTCGACTACCAGTACGGCGGCGGCTCCTGCCGTGACGCCGTGGTCGCCCAGCTGTCCTGGGGACAGCAGATGCTCGGCGCGAGCTCCACGGACATCGTTCGCCAGCGGCTCTTCGTGGCCCTGGCAGACCTGCACAACCTCGCCGGCTGGACGTCGTTCGACACGGGCCTGATGGACTCGGCCCGCAACCACTTCGGCCAGGCGCTCGACCTCGCGAAGCAGGGCGAGAACGAGGCCCTGATGGCGAACATCCTGTACCGCATGGGCCGCGTCTACTTGCACCAGAACGCCCCGGACGACGCGCTGAAGGTGTTCCAGCTGGGGCAGCTGGCCGCGCAGAACTCCGGTTCCGAACTGGCGGTGGGCATCCTGTGCGCGAACGAGGCCTGGGCCTACGCGAAGATGGGTTCCGACGAGCAGGCGCTCAAGCTGCTCGGCCGCGCGCGTGACGAGTTCTCCCGCGCGGACGTCGTCGAAGCACCCGCCTGGGCGCGGTTCTTCAACGAGATCGACCTCTCGTCGATGATCGGTACCGTGCACACGGAACTCGCGCAGTCCGTGGACGTCAAGTACGCCCGCACCGCGATTCCCTACCTCTCGAAGGCGATCAACAGCTTCGGCGACGACATGGCCCGCAGCCGGTCGTTCAACCTCACCTCGATGTCGATCAACCACCTCATCCAGGGCGACGTCGACCACGGCGCCAAGGTCGGTGGCCAGGCCGTCGACCTGTCCGAAGGCCTGAAGTCGGTCCGCACGAAGCAGCGCATGGAGCCGCTTCGCCAGGAGGCCGAGAAGCGCCGCAACAACCCCGAGGCCCGTGAACTGGCCGAGCGCGTCGCACGCTTCACCGGAGCTGACAGCGCCGCCTAGTGGCAATCTCGTTTGGGTCCTATAGCACCACGATCGGATGGCGTGGGACACGAACCGGTAACGCCAGGACCTTCGCACACGAATGCAGCATCGACGGGCGAGAAATCCACGCCTAAGGTGCGGCAGGTCGGGGCGAAGGACGAGGTGCGGCGCGTGAGCCTTACTCGGAGGTGGCGTTCCAGGAGAGCGCTGCGGTCCGCGCAGTTGCTCGACGAGGTGGTGGACACCCAGCTACCGCTGCTGGCGGGCTTTGACGAGGAGCGACGGCGACGATCCGCCGACTACCTCGCCGAGCTCGTGGCGCTGGCTCAGGACTACCGCTACTACGCCAACGGCTGGATCGACAGCCGTGAGCTGGACCGCCGCGGTCAGCGGACGATGAACCGGCTGGCGCGAATGCGGGAAGAATCTTCAGCCCGACTGATCACCGACTAGTCCGTTCGTGCGCAGCTCGTCGCGCCGATCGGACCACTCGCCGAGTCCGGTCGAAGTTGTGGATGTTTCACGTTGAACATTTGCCTCACCAGGGCACAGTCCCGGCGTCGTCGAAGAGACCGCCGGTGGGGCCGTCGTCGGGCAGCGTGGCCAGCCTGATCGCCGCCTTGGCGCCGTCCGCGGGTGTGCTGGTCCCCTGGAAACCGTTGAGGTCGGTCGCCACGTAACCGGGGCAGACGGCGTTGACCTTGATGTTCGTGAGCTCCTTCGCGTACTGGACGGTCAGCGCGTTCAGGAACGTCTTCGCCGGCGTGTAGGTCCCGTTGACCTCGCCGAACTCCACTTCAGGGTTGGTCTGCAGCGTCAGCGACGCCAGGTGGCTCGACTGGTTGACGATCCGCGGCCGTGCGGAACGGGCCAGCAGCGGCAGCATCGCGTTGGTGACCCGGACGACGCCGATCACGTTGGTCTCCAGCACCTCCCGCAGGCTTTCCGGTGTGGCGGCGGACGGCGCCGCGGGCCACGCTCCGGCGATCGCCGCGTTGTTGACCAGCACGTCGAGGCGGCCGAACCGTTCCTCGAGCAGTGCCACCGCTGCCTGGACGCTCTCGTCGTCGGTCACGTCCAACGGCACGAAGAACGCGTCGACGCCGTTCGCGCGCAGTTTCGCCGCGGCCTCCTCGCCACGCTGCGCATCCCTCGCGCCGACTCCGACGGTCATCCCGAGGCCCGCCGCGATCTCGTAGCCGATTCCCTTGTTCGCGCCGGTGACCAGCGCAATCGTCTGTTCGCTCATGCATTTGATCGTGGTCGGCGGCGTCGTCAGAACCAACATCACTTCGGTCTGGCACCGATACCCGGCGGATATCGATACGGTGGCGGGGTGGAGACCAGAGAGCTCCGGTACTTCGTCGCGGTGGCGGAAGAACTGCACTTCGGCCGCGCCGCCGACCGTCTCGGCATCGCTCAGCCACCGCTCTCCCGGACGATCGCTCAGCTCGAACACCGGCTCGGCGTCGCGCTGCTGACCCGCACCAGTCGCAAGGTCTCGCTCACCGACGCCGGCGCGGTGCTGCTCGCGGAGGCCAGGGCGATCCTCGGGGCGGTCGCCGCGGCGGAGAGGCGCACCCGCAACGTCGAAGGCCTGCGCTGGTGCTGGCCGCCAAGGCGGGTGGCTCCAGCGAACTGCTGGCGAAACTGCTCGACGCCTACGCCGCCGAACCCGGTGCGGTCGCCGTCGACCTGCTGTTGTGCGAGGCCCACACCCGGCAGCCGCTGCTCGACGGGCGGGCGGACGTGGCGATCATGCACGAGCCGTACGACTCGACCGCCGGACTCGACGTCGAGCCGCTGCGCACCGAGAGCCAGTTCGCGATCCTCGCGAGCTCGCACCCGCTGGCCGGCGCCGGTCGGTTGCGGATGGCCGACGTCATCGACCTGCCGGAACTCGCGCGCTGGCCGGAGCCCGACGGCAGCTACCTCCCCGGTCCCGGCATGGAGGTGCACAACCTGACGCAGCTGTTCCAGATGATCGCGCTCGGCCGTGCGGTCGCGGTCATGCCGGAGGTCGTCCGCTCCGGCCTGCTCGAGGGCCTGGCCGCGGTACCCGTGGTGGACGCGCAGAAGGTGACGACGGTGATCGCGTGGCCGCCGCACAGCAGGTCGCGTGCGGTCGCCGACCTGGTCAGGGTCGCGACCGGGTTCAGCTGACCGGGGCGCGGCTCAGGATCACGGCGAGGCCGAACGCGACGCCCATGATGGTCACCTCCAGGATCGCCCACTGCACGATCGCGGTGACCTTGTGCTGGGAGATCTTCGGCAGCAACCGCCACCGGATGTGCGCGCCGAGCAGCGCGATCAGTCCCGCGCACACGGCCTTGCCCAGGAACAGCAGGCCGTAGCCGGTCGTGAACAGCGACTGCGGGAACGGCACGATCGGGTTGAGGATCAGCTCCAGCAACCCGTTGAACAGGCCGGTGACCGCGACGACGACCAGGCTGACGGTCGCGATCTTCGAGAACCTCGGCAGCGCGATCGCCAGCAGCCCCTTGCGGTAGGCGACCAGCGCCATCAACGCGCCGAGCCCGCCGGTCCACGCGGCGGCGCCCAGCACGTGCAGCTCCATGGAGACCATCGAGTAGTCGTGGTACTTCCAGTTGGAGGCGTGCCCGGTCACCGGGATCGGCAGCAGCCCGAACATCGAGACGAGAATCCGCAGCTCAGCGGGTACGGACTCGCCGCCGCGCACGGCCATCACGCCGATGATCAGGTAGACGAACGCGCAGGAGGCGCTGAACAGCAGGCCCTTCCCGGCGCCCACGTTCGCGATGTAGTCGACGGCGTTGCCGATGCTGACGTCGCTGCCCGGCCGCAGTTCAGCGGCCTGCAGGACGATCGCCATCAGCGCGGCGACCACCCAGACGGCGGCGGCGATGACCGCGGCCGGCCGGGCGAGACGCATGACCGGTTCGGTGTGCGTGGGCCGGTCGAAGCCGAGCAGCTTCGGCAGGATCGACAGCCCGACGACGATCGTCGCCGAGATGTCGAGCAACACCCGTGTGACCGGCAGGCCGTACCGGACCGCCGCCCCGGCGTCGACGACCCCGGCGACCACGACGGGTGGTGCCAGCACGAGGCCGAGCGCGATGCCTCCGAGTGCGCCGAACACGAGTCCGGCGAGCACGCGGTAGTGGGTGGGGGCGGCGGTCCGGACGTCGCTCATGCCTTCGCGCCTCCGCCACCGCGCAGCGCGAAGAACACGCCACCGCCGAGCAGCACCACGGCGCCGACGATCCACACCCAGATGGGCAGGCCGTCGCTCGAACCCGAGTCGCCGGTCGCGGCGTCGTTCGTCGCGGCGGTGGGCGTGCCGGTGCCGTCCTTCGTGAGCGTGAACGTCAGCTCACCGGAGACGGGGTGCCCGTCCGCGGACAGGATGCGGTAGCCGATCTTGTACTCGCCGGCCTTGCCCAGGGCGTTGACCTTCGCGGAGACCGCGGTGTCCTTGATCGTCGGGTCGCCCGCGACCTCGTAGTGGCCGCCGTTCGCGTCGACGACCGAGATGGCGTTGATGCCCTGGCCACCCTGCACGTCCTGGTCGAACGTCAGCGTGACGGTCGACGGGCCGACCTCCAGCGAGGTCTTGTCCTTCGGGTCACTGCCGATCAACGCGTTGTGCGCCGCCGCGGGGGCGGCCGTGGCGAGCACGGCCGCACCAGCGAACAGGAACGCGATCAGAGCGCGCTTCATGCCTTGCGCCTCGAACGGAGGATCGCGCCGACACCGAAGCCCAGGCCGAGCGCACCGACGGCCAGGCCGGCGCCACCGAGGTAGCGGGCGGTCTTGTCGGAACCGGCAGCGGACGCCTCGTGCGTCTCGGTGCTGTTGGCGGCCGGGGTCGTGCCGTGGCCGTGGTCGTCACCGGCGGCGGCCTTCGGGGCGAGCTTCAGCGCGGGCGCCGGGTGCTCCGGCTCCTTGCCGTCCGCACCGGCGGCCTGGGCCCAGTCCACGACCTCGCCGTTCTCGTAGGTCTGCTTGGTCGGGAGCTCGAGCTTGTCCTTGCCCTCCGGCAGCGTGCCGATGGCGACGAAGAACTCCTGGTACTCGTTGACGTTGATCTTCGCACCGGGCTCGGCGGTCCAGGTGATCGTCTTGAACGCCTCGGTGACCTCCTTGCCGGCGAGCGTCACGGGCTTGTCGAGCTTGCCCTTGACGACCTCGGCCTTCCAGCCGGCCAGCGGCTTGGTGCGCACCGACGTGAGCGGGGTGTCCTGCGGCAGGGTCACCTCGATCTTGGTGGTGCCGGCGTTGTCGCGCTCGTTCGGGACGCGGAACGCGAAGGTGGCGCGGCCGCCCTGGGTGAACTCGGCCGGCTGGGCGCTGACGTGCGCCGATGCGATGGTCGGGGTGCCGAGCACGGCGAATCCGGCAACGGCGACAACGGCGAGCGTGCGCACACCAAATCGATTTGTAGACATGAAGTTGTGGCTCCTGATGCCAAAGGGGTCTGCAGAGGGATACGGATGATCAGGAGTCACAGGGCGGGCCGCGCCGCCCATTCGCACGCGAAATCTCCAGGTGGTGAGCGTTCTGGAGGTACGGCGTGCGGGGGAACGTCCGCATCGGCGTGCTGACCGGCAGCGGCGTGAGCCTGCGGGGGATCAGGCGGGTGACGGCGGCGAACAGCCTGAACAGGGCGTTCTCGGCGTGGAACAGCAACAGCCCGGTCAGTGTCGCGGCCACGAGGTGCGCCACGAACATCTGGCCGGTCAGCGTGTTGGTGTGCTCGTGGTTGACCCAGGTCAGCAGCAGGTGCTGGGCGAGCTGGGCCGTGCCGAGCCCGGCGATGACCGAGAGCCGTCCGGTGCGCTTGTCGGCCAGTGAGGCTGCCGCGAACGCGATCAGCGCCACCAGTGGCAAGGCGTGGATGAACTCGGAGATCTCGCCGCCGCCCAGCCCGTGGGCGGTGATGGTGAGCGCGGCAGACGTCAGCGCGAGTGCGGCACCGCGAAGGGTGCGCAACTCACTCGTCCGGGTGCTCACGAGGGTTGAGGGTAATCGGAGGAGTTTGCCCCGGTCTATGAGTGGGTATCTAGGGCCGCATGACCGTTCAATGCGACAAGCCGGGCCGTACCGACCGGGTTGTGTTCGGCGTTGCCGCAGGTCTCACGCTTGCGTTCGTGACCTGGGGAATCGTCGGTACCGAGAGTTTGGCGTCTGCCTCGAAGGCGGCGCTCGGCTGGATCATCCAGCATCTGGGATGGGCCTTCGTGCTCTCCGCCACCGGCTTCGTGGTCTTCGCGCTGTGGCTCGCGTTCAGCCGTTACGGCAAGATCCCGCTCGGTCAGGACGACGAGAAACCCGAGTTCAAGACCGTGTCCTGGGTCGCGATGATGTTCAGCGCGGGCATGGGCATCGGCCTGATGTTCTACGGCGTCAACGAGCCGCTGACGCACTTCGTGAAGCCGCCGCCCGGTTCCGACGGAGATCCGTTGGAGACCGCGATGGCGACCACGCTCTTCCACTGGACGCTGCATCCGTGGGCGATCTACGCCATCGTCGGCATCGCGATCGCCTACAGCAGCTTCCGCCGGGGACGGTCCTCGCTGATCAGCTCGGCCTTCGCCCCCCTGCTGGGCAGGCGGGCCGCCAGCGGCTGGGGTCGTGCGATCGACGTCATGGCGATCTTCGCGACTCTCTTCGGCTCGGCCGCCTCCCTCGGTCTCGGCGCCCTGCAGATCGGGAGCGGGCTGGAGGCGGCCGGCTGGGCCGGTCAGGTCGGCAAGGGCGTGCTGGTCGCGATCATCGCGATCCTGACCGTCGCGTTCGTCGCGTCCGCCGTCTCGGGTGTCTCGAAGGGCATCCAGTGGCTGTCGAACATCAACATGGTGCTGGCCGTGACGCTGGCGCTGTTCCTGTTCGTCGTCGGACCGACCGTGTTCATCCTGAACCTGCTGCCCACGGCCCTCGGTGACTACTTCCGCGAGCTCGCGACGATGGCCGGCCGCACCGCTGCCTCCGGTGGCGACGCGACCGAGACCTGGCTGTCCGGCTGGACGATCTTCTACTGGGCGTGGTGGATCTCGTGGACGCCGTTCGTCGGCATGTTCATCGCGCGCATCTCGCGTGGCCGCACGATCAAGCAGTTCGTCGCCGGCGTGATCCTGGTGCCGTCCGCGGTGTCGCTGGTGTGGTTCGCGATCCTGGGTGGCACGGCCATCTTCGAACAGCGCAACGGCGTCGACCTCGCCGGTCAGTCCACTCCGGAATCGCAGTTGTTCTCGCTGCTGGACCAGTTCCCGCTCGCCGCCGTCGCCGGCGTCGTCGTGATGCTCCTGGTGGCGATCTTCTTCGTGTCCGGCGCCGACGCCGCGTCGATCGTGATGGGAACGCTCTCGCAGGAGGGCACCATCCGGCCGACGAAGCCCGTGGTGATCTTCTGGGGTGTGGTGACCGGTGCCGTCGCCGCCGTGATGCTGCTGGTCGGCGGGTCCGATGCGCTGACAGGGCTGCAGAACCTGACGATCATCGCGGCGCTGCCGTTCATGGTCGTCATGATCGGGCTCTGCGTCTCGCTGGCCAAGGACCTGCGCTCCGACCCGATGATCAGGCGTGAGGAACGGGTCGCCGAGGTGATGGAGGAGGTCACCGCGCACCTCGACCCCGGTCAGGTGGTCGAGGAGGCGGCGGTCAAGGCCGTGGCCGAGGTGACCGGCAGGAAACCGGACGTCAGCGCACGTTCAGGCGCCTGAGCAACTCCTGCTCCAGCATCTCCAGATCAGTTCCGACGGCCCGGTGCGCCGCTTTGCGCCGGGCCGTCGGCATGCGCTCGGAGGCGCGCACCGCGGCGAGGAGCTGAGCAAGGCGCGACTCGGTCTTCGAAACCCAATCGGAATCAGTCGCCCGCAATGTCTCCAACGACTCGGAGAAGCCGACAATTCGCGCGTGCAGCCGGGCGCCGTAACCGGAGTACTTACCGATGTCCGCGACGTCGATACCGAGCCGGCGCGCCCGATAGCGGTCGTACTGCTCGCTCAAAACCCCAGCTCCGCGGGCGATCACCGGGGCCAGCACCGGAATGAGCGCGGGCGCCACCACCTTCGCGACACCGACCAGGCTCTTGGCCCTGCTGGGCGTGAAGCCGGCCTTCGCTTTGCGCGCCATTCGGGTACACCTCCTCCGTCACGTGAAACTTACTGCCCAGGTTGCCGACACATCTCCTCGACGCGCGACATACCCTCGTCCTGTGACTTTCCAGGTGCAGCTAGACGCCGGCGTGGTCACTCGTTGTCGGCGGCGGGTGCACCTCGAAAACGATCCGGACATGCGCGACGTTCCCAGGGCGGCGCCAGATCCGGCTTCGGAACAACGGAAAGCGGACGCGACCAACCATCGGCGTGCGGTGGCGGACGCGCTCGGCAGGATCGTCGGCTCGAACCTCTTCGAGGTGCCGAGCGGACCCGATGTGCGCAGTGCCGACCGGGAACGGGTGACGCTCGCGGCGATGGAGATGGGCGCCCAGTACATCTGGGGCGCCGCCCTGCCCCGTGACCCACGCGGTGGCCGTCGTGGCGGAATCGACCTGCTGGTCAAGGATTCCTCCGGGTACGTGCCGGTGCTCGTGGTCCGGCACAAGATCACCGATCCCGGCCAGGGCGCGCGCACGAGCCCGTTGACGATGCCGTTGCCCGACGGCAGCCGCACGGACCCGCATCGCAAGGTCCGTCCCCAGCCCCGTGACCAGCTGCGGCTGGCCCACGCGCAACGGCAGCTGCAGGCCGCCGGATACGCGCGCAACGGCCGCGCCACGGGTGGCGTGATCGGCATGGACGCCGACGTGGTGCTGTGGCACGACCTGGAGGCGCCGACGTGGCCGGGAGGCCGCAACGCGCTGGCCGAGTACGACGCCCGGTTCAGCGACCGGCTGGCCGTGGCGCTGGCGGCCGCGAACGAGCAGGAACCGCTCGCCCGGCCGTCGCGGATCGTCGACTGCAAGACCTGTCCGTGGTGGCCCACCTGCGACAACGATCTCCGGCGTGGCCGGGACGTCAGCCTCGTCGTGCGCGGCGAGGACGCGGTGGCGTTGCGGAAGATCGGCTTGTCCACTGTGGACGAGCTGGCCGAGCTCGACCCCACGGCGACCGGTCCGATCCAGCTCGTCGGCATGCCGTTCGGCGACGCCGTGGTGCTGGCGCGGGCGTGGCTGCGCGACCTGACGCTGGTGCGCAGGGTGCCCGAGATGAACGTGCCGCGCGCGGACGTCGAGGTCGACGTCGACATGGAGAGCTTCGGCGATCTCGGCGCGTACATGTGGGGCTGCCTGCTGTCCGGAAAGGACATCGACGAGGAGCACGGCTACCGCGCCTTCGTCACGTGGGACCCGCTGCCGTGCGACGACGAGGCACGGTCGTTCGCCGAGTTCTGGACCTGGCTGACCGGGATCCGGTTGCGGGCCAAGGCACGCGGGCTGTCGTTCCGCGCCTACTGCTACAACGAGCTGGCGGAGAACCGCTGGCTGCTGGCGTCCGCGGAACGGTTCGCGGGCAAGCCCGGCATTCCGACGATCGCGCAGATCAAGGAGTTCATCAACTCGGACTCGTGGGTCGACCTGTTCGGGATCGTCCGCGAGCAGTTCCTGTGCGCGCACGGCAAGGGCCTGAAGGTGATCGCGCCGGTGGCCGGGTTCTCGTGGCGGGATCCCGAGGCCGGCGGCGAGAACTCCATGCGCTGGTACCGGTCCGCGGTCGGGATGAACGGCGACGCGCTCGACACCGATCAGCGGCGGCGGTTGCTGGAGTACAACGAGGACGACGTCCGGGCCACCCATCGCCTGCGCGAGTGGATGACCTCGGACGCCATGTCGCGTCTGCCGTTTGCGGGAGAGCTCTAGCGAGAGAGCTTTAGCGGGGTGCCATGCGGAGAGCGCCGTCCATGCGGATGACCTCTCCGTTCAGGTAGTCGTGCTCGATGATCGAGAGCGCGAGCTGCGCGTACTCGGACGGCTGGGCCAGGCGCTTCGGGAACGGCACGCCGGCGGCGAGGCCCGCGCGGAACTCGTCGGAGACCGTGGCGAGCATCGGGGTGTCGACGATGCCGGGCGCGATGGTGAGCACGCGGATGCCGACGTTGCTCAGGTCGCGGGCGGCCGGGAGGGTCATGCCGACGACGCCGCCCTTGGACGAGGCGTAGGCGACCTGGCCGATCTGGCCGTCGAACGCGGCGATCGACGCGGTGTTGATGATGACGCCGCGCGCGCCGTGCTCCAGTTCCTCGGTCTTGCCCATGGCCGCGGCGGCCAGGCGCAGGACGTTGAACGAGCCGATGAGGTTGACCTCGATGACCTTGCGGTAGAGGTCGAGGTCGTGCGGGCCGGTCTTGCCGACGGTGCGGGACGACGGGCCGATGCCCGCGCAGTTCACCGTGATGCGCAGCGGGGCGCCGGAACCGGCCGCGGTGTCGACGGCGGCCTGGACCTCTTCGCCCGAGGTCACGTCGGCGGCCAGGTAGGTGACGTTCTCGATCGCGTCGGCGTTCGCGATGGCGCTCGGCAGGTCGAGAGCGAACACCTGCGCTCCACGCGCCGCCAGCGCACGTGCGGTCGCGCCGCCGAGACCGGACGCGCCACCGGTGACGATGGCCGCGGTACCCGAGATCTCCATGCCTTCATCCTCCTCGAAGCGAACTGCTCGCGAGGAGGTTAACGCTCGTTACCTCGAACTCAACGGTCGGTCCAGTGGAGCAGGGCCACCAACGGCACCGCTGCCACGAGCGCGAGGCCGATGAAGATCGTCGCGACACCCAGAATTCCCATGCCCTGAACTGTGCCGTTCGAACGTGTTCGAAACATCGTCCGCGCCGGTAGACCTCTGGTAGGAGATCTGTCACGGTCCGCTACGACCAAAGTCGTACGTTCTCCGGGTGCTGCTCCGTTCGGGTCTAGGGCATACGTCACTTGGAGTCACACAAAATAGTTAGCGTCGCATACCTTTATTGGGTGTTCACCACGCGCCCCGAACTCGTCGGCACCTTCGGCATGGTCGCTTCGACCCACTGGCTGGCCTCCGCGTCGGCCATGGCGGTGCTGGAGGACGGCGGCAACGCCTTCGACGCCGCCGTGACCGCCGGCTTCGTGTTGCAGGTGGTGGAACCCCACCTCAACGGCCCCGGCGGCGAGGTGCCGATCATCTTCTCGGCTGCTGGAGCGGCCCCGCGCGTGCTCTGCGGGCAGGGCGTGGCGCCCGCCGGAGCGTCGATCGAGCACTACACGGATCTGGGTCTTTCGCTGGTGCCGGGCAGCGGGCTGCTGGCCGCGACGGTGCCCGGCGCGTGGGACGGCTGGCTCACTCTGCTGCGTGACCACGGCACCAAGTCGTTGCGTGAGGTGCTCGACCGGGCGATCGGGTACGCCCGCGACGGCTTTCCGCTGGTCGAACGCGCCGTGCACACCATCGGACTCGTCTCGGACCTCTTCCGCGACCACTGGCCGACGTCCGCCGCGCAGTGGATGCCCGACGGCGTCCTGCCGGCTCCCGGCGGCCGTTTCCGCAACCCGAAGCTCGCCGACACCTGGGAGTGGCTGCTGGCCGCCGCCGAGGCCGCCGGCTCCGACCGCGAGGCGCAGATCGAGGCCGCGCGCCGGGCGTGGTCGCAGGGGTTCGTCGCTGCGCAGATCGACGAGTTCTGCCGTTCGGAGTTCCGCGACGACTCGGGTCGTGACCACGCGGGTGTGCTGACCGGTGCCGACATGGCGTCGTGGGAGGCGTCGTACGAGGACGCGGTCGTCGCCGACTTCGGTGAGTGGTCGCTCGTCAAGGCCGGCGCGTGGACGCAGGGACCCGTTCTGGCGCAGCAGCTGCGGTTGCTGGAGGGCTACGACCTGTCCTATGTGGACGGCAAGCCCACCGCCGAGACCGTGCACCTCGCCGTCGAGGCCGCGAAGCTGGCGTTCGCCGATCGCGAGGCCTGGTACGGCGACGCTCCGGACGTGCCGCTGGAAACCCTGCTGTCGCGGGCTTACGCCTCCGAACGCCGTGCGCTGATCTCCGACTCGGCGTCCCTCGAGCTTCGGCCGGGCTCGCCGGACGGCCGGGAACCGTTGCTGCCCCAGCACATCGTCAGCGGCCCGTCGGTCGCGATCTCCGACCCGACGGGTGCGATCGGCGAACCGACCGTGGAACGCTCCGGCGTGACGCGCGGCGACACCGTGCACGTGGACGTTGTGGACCGCTGGGGCAACATGGTCTCCGCGACCCCGTCCGGCGGCTGGCTGCAGTCGTCGCCGACTATCCCGTCGCTCGGCTTCTGCCTGGGCAGCCGCGCCCAGATGTTCTGGCTGGACAAGGATCTGCCGAACTCACTGGCTCCCGGCAAGCGCCCGCGGACCACGCTGTCGCCGTCGATGGCGTTGCGCGACGGCCGTCCGGCGCTGGCGTTCGGCACTCCCGGCGGCGACCAGCAGGACCAGTGGCAGCTCGGGTTCTGGCTGGCGCACCGCGCGGGCCTGAACCTGCAGGAGGCGATCGACTCGCCGATGTGGCACTCGAACGCGTTCCCGAGCTCGTTCTACCCGAGGGCCTGGACGCCGGGTGAACTCGTCATCGAGTCCCGCGCCGGCGCGGACGTCCTGGATGCGTTGCGGTCGCGTGGCCACCAGGTCGTGGACGCCGGCGAGTGGACTCTCGGCCGGATGTCCGCCGTGGCGAGGGACGCCTTCGACGGACTGCTGCGCGCCGGCGCGAACGCACGCGGCGCGCAGGGCTACGCGGCAGGCCGGTAGCTCTAGCCGCCGATGACGTGGGTGCCGTCGTGGATCATCTCCACGTTGCCACCGAAGTTGTGCAGCGTGCTGACGCCTGCGCTGTCGCCGAGCTCGCTGACCTTGCCGATCGGGTCGACGTCGGGAAGCTGCGGCGCGGCACTCGCGGTGCCCGCCATGGCGGCGATCGCACCCGCGGCGATACCGGCGGAAGCGACGATCTTCTTGATGCTCAAGACGTTCCGCTCCTAGAAAAGTGGAACGGCGCCCGATTCGAGGGGGAGGGAATCGGGCGCCGCCCCGGCCAGGAAGTGCTGGTCAGTCAGATCAGATGTCGACGGACGCGGCACCGGTCGGCACGCCGGCCGGCTCGTTCAGGCCGAGCAGCGTGGAGGCCGGAAGGCCGGTCGCACCAGCGTCGACGTTCTCGACGAGCGCGTTGACGTCCACGTCCTGCGCGTTGATCGCCTGGATCTTGCCCGCGGCGTCGGCGGTGTTGACGTGCGCGAGGTCGCCTGCCTGCGCGATGTCGCCCAGCTGGCCACCCAGGTCGGGCGCGGTGTGAGCGGCGGCGGACCCGGTGTCCGCATGTGCGATACCACCCAGGCCGAGCATGACGGTAGCGCTGCCGAGGGCAACAGCGGCCCCCGCGACGGTCTTCCTGAGGTTCATGGGCGCGAACGTTTCTGGGTCCGGGCCCTCTACATCAAGCTGCGTAACTCAGGCGAGGGAAGTTCTTCATCCTTTAGGGGCGCAACACGGCTTGCTACCGAACGTCATGATTCTGGTCGTATTGGACACACGAGGTCCACTGACGAACAGGACGAGCGGGGCTGTCAGGTGCCTGATCCCGGACATGGTTCAAAGTCGCCGCAATCCGCGACGACTTTGAAAATGACTGACCGACCTAGGCGATGGCCCCTGGCGGCAGCTTCAGCTTGAACGGCAGCGTTGTCACGACAGCCAGATCGGACGCGGTCGCCTTCATCAACATGGGAGCGTTGCGAGCGCCGGGCTCAGGCAGGTCCAGCAGCCTGTCCACGGCCTCGACCAACGGGCCCTCGTAAATCCACACGGCCTGAGCCGGCCTGGCCGAGTCGCGAACCGCTGGCAGGCGTCCTGCGCGCGCTTCCGTCTCCGACCAGAACAGGATCGAGTCGATGAAGCCTCTGCGCTGCTTGAACGCCATGATTCGGTCGAGCTGCCCGGCGTCGTCCCTCAGGTGGAGGAACTGAAAGCCACTCTCGCGCAGCTCGATGACCTTGTTCAGTGCGTGGTCCATGGCGCACCTACCCCTGTGAGGTCCCCTTCGGGTGACTGATCAGTCATACGACCCGAAAGGATCGTACGTTAAGTCAACGTTCCGCCGTAAGACGTACTCCGAACGAGTATCTCAATTGGCGGACGTTTGTGGCGCAGGGTAATCGTTGGCCTTCTTGGTTGAGGAAACGGCCAGGAGGACCGCTACGGTTCGCACCAAGAACGCCAAACCGCCCAATGTGACTAATGTCACGCTGATCAACATGTGTCGCCTCCGAGTGGCTCCTACACCCGTACTAGACGTGTAGCACTCGTCCTGGGTTGCACCTTGGCGACTCGCCGGTCTTGGCGGGGTCTGACCAGTAGAGTCCGACCGGTGCGTGAAGAAACCGCCATTGGGGGAGCACTCGGCTTGTTGTGCAGCACCGAGCTGGACGGGCTTGGCGACCAGTTGCCTGTGCGCGTCCTCGGACGGGAGCTGCGCGAACGCCTCGGTGATTGGCGGATCAGTCCGCTCGCCCGGCGGGAGCACTCGCACCGGGCCGACGGCGGGCTGGGCGCGTTGCCGATCAGCTCGGTCGGGCCGGACGACTTCCACCTGATCGTCGTGTCGCCGTCCGAGCCGGTCGAGATCGCCGAACTGCCCGGCAACGCGGTGGCGGTCGCGGTCAGGAGCGGCGGGCAGACCGGCATCAAGGTGCTGTCGACCAGGGACGGCGGGCCGAACGCGGAGGCCGTGCCGAACCTCGGCGTGCTCGCCAACCGGCTCGTGGAGCCCGAGGTCCTCACGGCTCGCGTGCAGCACCTCCAGCAGCTCGGCAGGCTGCCAGAGCAGCGGTACCTGCTGTGGCACGTCACCGAGAGCACGCCACTGGTCCGGTTGCGGCCCGCGGTCGCCAAGGCCGCCGAACTGCTGGCCATCGACCACGTCGTGGTCATGCCCACCGGCACGAAACCCGAGGACACCGGCTGGCCGGAGCTGCCGCACGACGCGGTGGTCGAGGACCGGCTGGCCCTGATCGCGAACGCGGCCGCGGTGGTGGCCGGCGACGAGCACGTCGCGGCGGCCGCGCAGTCGTTCGAACGGACCTGGGTGCTCTTCGACCCGAAGGGCGTCGACCGGCCCGCAGTCGAGCAGTTCGGCAGCGCGGAGCAGATCGCCACCGCCCCCAGCAGGCTCGTCACGGCCATGCGGCGCGCGCTCAAGGTGGAGAGGTCCGCCAAGGCCGTCCGGGTGCTGGACGAGCACCTCAACGCCGTGGCGCGGCTTGCGGAGGATGCGTTCGCACGGACAGGTGCCGTCGAACCGCGCATCGCGATGCTCGCCGCAGAGAACCGTGCGCTGCGCAAGGCGCACCAGCAGCTGCACGCGCGCTTGATCGCCGAACGCGAGGCCGTCATCGAGCACATGCTCAGCCGCAGCGGCGACGTCGGACCGGACCTCGCCACCGAACGACGGCTGCACACCGAGCTGGCGGAACGGCACCGCGACGTGCTCGCCGCGCTGGCCGCGGAACGGGCCGAGCTCGCGGCGATGCGCGGCACCAAGCTCTACCGGTGGACGCGGCTGCCCCGCGTCGTCTACGGAAAGCTGCGCGGACGGTGAGCCCGCGCGTCACGTTCGTGCTGGTCACCTACGGCGGTGGGCCGATGGCCGCGCGCTGCCTGGAGGTTCTCGCCGAGCACACCGACCAGCCGTACGAGGTCGTGGTCGTCGACAGCGCGTCGCCCGACGGCACCGGGCAGTGGCTGGAGGACAACCTCACGAACGCGACTGTCGTCCGGCTCGACACCAACCTCGGGTTCGGTGCCGGCTGCAACGTCGGCGTCGAGCACGCGGGTACCGAGTTCGTCTGCTTCCTCAACGCCGACGTCGAGGTGACCGAGGGCTGGCTGCCGCCGCTGCTCGAGTTCCTGGACGGCAGGCCGGAGGCCGCGGCCGTCGCGCCGCTGATGGTGTTCCCCGACGGACGGGTGCAGGAGGCGGGCAGTCTCCTCGGCGGTGACGCGTACAGCAGGGGCTGGGGCGACGGGCAGTACGACGTCGACTCGTTCTACCCGCGCGTCGTCGACTACGCGTCGGCCGCGTGCCTGGTGTTGCGGCGCAAGGCGTTCTACGAGGTCGGCGGGTTCTCGCCGGAGTACCACATCGCCTACTACGAGGACACCGATCTGCAGTTCATGCTGCGCAGGCACGGCTGGCAGGTGTGGGTCCAGCCCGCGTCACGCGTGCTGCACGTGCGGCACGGCACCAGTTCGACGGCCACGGCCGAACGCCTCTCCGACATCAACCGGGAGGTGTTCCGCAAGCGTCACGCCGAAGACCTGGCGGACCGCCCGCCGTCGCTGGGCGTCCACGAGCACACCCACCGGCTGTGGTGGCTGCGCGACCACCCCGCCTCCGCGCGGATCCTGGTGGTCGCCGGCGAGGAACTCGACGACGCCCTGCTCACCGAGCTCAGGGAACGGGACCGCGAGGCCGCCGTCACGCTGTTCGTGCCGGAGGAACCCGAGCAGGACTGGCGATCGGCCGGGATCGAGGTCGTGTCCGACGCCGAACCGGCGACGTGGAGCCGCGAACGCGTCGGCCTCTACGACGTCGTCCTCGCGCTCGGCCCTGCCACGCCCGCGGAGGAGATCACCGAGTGGCAGCCCCAGGCCGTCCGGGTGCTGCGCCTGGACGTGCTGCCACACCTCAAGTGGGAGAAGCGGTACGCACGCGACCGCAAGCGCGAGGACGCCGTGCGTGCGGGCGTCGAACGCGCCCGGCTCGCGAGCGCGGAGGAGTGGGCGCAGATCGTCATGCGCGCGGGCGACGACGTGCTGGACGACGTGCTCGTCGAATGCGGTCTGGCACCCGCTCGAACCCGCTAACGCTGGGCGCGCCGCAGCAACGCGGCCGCGAGCAGCCTCCGTTCGGCACCGGCCGTGTCCGGGCGGTCGCCTTCGAGCGCGAGACGGACCAGCGGCCACAGCCGGCGTTCGGCCGTGGTCAGCCGGGAGACGTGCTGGACCGTGTCCGGCGGCATCAGGTCGTGGTTGCGCATCAGCAGCACCGTGGCGAACTGCGCGATCCGGCGCGTCTCGTGCTCGACGATGTGGTCGAGCTCGGGTTGCTTGTGCGCCAACGCGTTCTGGTCCAGGCCGAGCGCGTACCTGGCCAATCCCTTGAGACCGGGCAGGCCGTCGGCGAGACGCGGCACCTGCCAGCCGGTGACGTTCGCACCGTGCTGGCGGTAGGAGTGCAGCGCGCGGTCGACGAACGCGATCCGGCCGATCGACAACGCGCACGCGGCCAGCCACTGGTCGTGATACGACGCCGGGGTGCTCGGCGGCAACGGCAGCATCCGCTGCGCCAGCACGTCCGCACGCACCATGCTCGCCGCGCCGGTCACCGTGTTGAGCAGCAACAACTGCTCCAGATCGGTGATCTGGTCCGGCCGGTCCTTCCACACGCGGTCGGTGATCACCGTGCCGTCGTCGTCGACCAGCCGCATGTTGCAGTACGCCAGCAGCACCGACGGGTCGGCGAACTCCGCCAGCATCGTCTCGATCTTGTCGGCGTCCCACAGGTCGTCCTGGTCGGACAGCGCGACGAACTCCGCGTCCGCCGGCACGAGTTGCAGCGCCTGCTCGAAGTTGCGGTAGAAACCGGCGTTCTTCTCGTGCTCGACGACGATGAACCGGGGGTCGTCGCCCACGACGTCGTGCAACGTGGCCAAGCCGGCCTCGTCCGAGCTGTCGTCGCTGATGACGCACACCCAGTTCTCGTGGGTCTGCGCGCGGATCGAGTCGAGCTGGGCGGCGAAGTGGTGCCGCGGCGGGTTGTAGGTGGCGAGACAGAGCGCGACCTTGGGCCCGGTGGCGGGCCAGACGGCCTCAACGCGCTCCACTGTCGACTGTGGACGGACGCGCAACGGCGGCAGGTCGCAGCGGAAGATCGTGCCGTCCGCCAGCGTCACCAGGAGCTCGAGCGTGACAGAACCAGGTGACGTGCGTGCCCGGACCGGCACGCGCAGCCGGATTCCGTTGCCGGGGTGGCCGATCGTGCCGGGGTAGGTCCTGCCGTCCGCGCGGACGGCGACGGCGTGCACCGGCAGGTCGTCGTGCACGGCAGTGCCTTCGAGCTCGACGACCTGGCCGCGGCCGACCGCGATCTCGTCGGTCGGCACCTCGACCTCGTAGCGCATGCGCTCGACGCGGTTCTGCTTGCTCACCTCGCGGATCCGGCCTCCGACCAGCGGTGCGATCGGGCCCAGCCGGCGCAGCACCGCGTCGGTCTCCTCGCCGCCCCTGCCGAGCAGGAGGTCACGCGTGCCGCGCACCGCACGGGCGGCGGGCCAGACGTAGTCGCGTCCGATGTGGACGATCGACGACGAGTTGAGCTTGTCCAGGCGTGCCCGCAGTTCCGCGTTCTCCTGGGCGAGCTGTTCGGCACGTGCCGTCTGCTCGACGAGGCGTGCGTCGGTGTCGGCGAGCTCGATCAGCGAGTTGCCGGCCAGCTCGTCCAGCCTGCTGATCTCCTTGCGCAGCGTGTCCGCGGCCGCGTTCGACTGCTCGTGCAGCTCGTCCAGTTCGAGGGAGCGTTCGTGCAGCTTCTCCGTCAGCTCGACGGCATGCGCGTTCAGCTCGACCGCTTGTGCGTTCAGGTCGGTGATCTGCTCGTGCAACTGCGGCACCGAGTTCGCGATGTCCTGCAGTTCGGTGAGCGCGGGCCCTTCCCAGAGCCTGGGCTTGCCGGGCACGTCGAGCTCGCTGAGCAGCGCGGCGTGCACCTCGTCCGCCGCCGTGCCGCTGACCAGCTCCTGCAGCGTCGCCTCGGCCGGGAGCAGGTCGTCCCACCTCGGCGCGGGCAGTGCGGCGAGCTCGGTCAGTTCCTCGGTGAGCTGCCGGATCGTCCACTGCGCGGGCCACGGATGCGCGGCGGCGCTGCGGTGGACCTCGCGAGCGAACTCCAGCAAAGCCCGCACCAGCGCCAGTTCGGCGTCCACACCCGACTCGGCCTGCCACTCCAGGTCGATCCGGTGGTACGTCCCGTCCTCGGCGACGATGAAGTTGCCAGGATGTACGTCGAGGCAGTCCGGTGGCAGCACCGCGACGCCGTCACGGCCGGGCAGGAACGGGTGCCGCAAGTCCGCGTCGGTGCCGGGCCGCGCGTCGACCGCGCAGTACTCGCGCCACCGCTTCAACCGGTCGCGCAGCGCCGGAAGGTCGTTGTCCGCCAAGGCATCGAGCAGCAGGCTGTCCAGCGCGACGCCGGGTAACACCGGGTCGCGTTCGACGAGTACCTGCCGCAGCCAGCCCGCTGCGGTCTCGCGGCCGTCGGACATCACGAGGTCGAGGTCGGCGGTGAGCGTCCGCGAGCGTCGCCACTGCGGGAGCCTGCCGTTGTTGACCATCCAGGCCAGGCCCGGCCGCAGGGTCCGTTCGACGGACTTCTGCGAGCGCGCCGCGATGACGAGGAACGACGGCGAAACCGCCGCGCCGAACCCGTCCGCGACGGCGAGCCGGTGCGGCAGCCTTCCGGCCACAGCGCCGGTGGTGCCACCGAACGCGCCCTGCAACGGGTCCCGCACGAGCTTGTCGATCAGTTCGGGTGCGTCGGGACGGTCGTGCAGCGCCGCGTCCACGACGATCCGCGGGATCTTGTAGTCCGGGTACGGCAACAGCCAGCGCTGGGCGGTGAAACCGGCGTCCGCGAGCAGCTCACCGAGCCGTTGCCTGTTCCACGTCCGCGCACCGGAACCCGGATAGCCGGCCGGACCGACCCACGACTTGCCGCGGTGGTCCTCCGCCCTGCCGAGCAGGTAGCCGAGCCCCATCTGGTTCTCGATCGCCAGCACCAGCGCGCCGTCGTCGTCCAGCGCGTCCGCGACGTCACCCAGCAGCTGCTCGGGGTCGCAGTACTCCAGCACCCCGCAGACCATCGCGAGGTCGAACTTGCCGTGCCTGCTCAGTTCGACGGCGGGACTGTCGACGATCCGCACGCCCGGCAGGTCGCGGCAGCGTTCCCGCGCCGCGGCCGCGCGCAACGGCACGCCCTCGACGCCGACGACGTCCGCACCGGCCTCGGCCATGGCCCGGCTCAGGACGCCGCTGCCGCAGCCGACGTCCAGAACCCGTTGCCCCGGCTGGATGTTCAGCGGCGCGAGCAGCGCGAGCCGCTGGGGGGAGAAGTGGTAGCTGAGCTCCCACGAACCACCGAGGTTCGTGGCGAGCTCCGCTGAACCACCGCTGACGTCCGCCGCCGCGCGGAGCCGTTCGAGAACGGAATCCTCGGCGCCGTCCGCGTAGTCGACGACGTCGTTGCTCATGTCAGGCGATCGGGAACTTCTTCGACACCGCGAAGCCGTAGTCCTGGAACTTCTTGATCAGGTCGGCGTCGCTGTCGCCGATGGGCTCCTGGACGGTCGTGGCGCGCACGACCTGCTTCCCGGACGCGTACACCATCTGGTACGTGCCGTTCTGCTTCTGCTTGATCAGCTGGAGCACCTTGGACTTCGCGGGCAACAGGCCACGTGCGCCCTCGACCATGCCGGTCTTGCCCGCCGCTTCGGCGAGATCGGCGGCGAGCTTCGTCGCCTTCTCCGCGGAGTCGGCCTCGAAGACCTCGGCGTGGTAGACGAACGCGTCTTCCTTGCCGCCCTTGAACGCGATCTTCTGCACGCCCGCGGCGGTCAGCGCCTCGGCGTCCTCCGCGGTCAGGAAGCCGGCCGTGACGAGCTTGTCGGCCGTCGCGTCACCGTTGTTCGGGTCCGCCGTGCCGGGCGCGGCGGGCAGCAGTTCGAGCGCGGTCTTCGGCTTGGCGCTGGACGAGGTCGTCGTCGTGCCGCCGGCCGTCGTGTTCTCGCCGCCACCGGAGCCGCCACGCAGGCCGAACCACCAGATCGAACCGCCGATCAGCGCCACCACCAGGATCGCGCCGATGATCGCGAAGACCTTCTTGCCCTTGCCCGACGAACTCTCGTCGAACACCTCGGGACCGGAGCGCATCCAGTTGTCGTTCGACGGCGTCACCCACGGCGGCGTCTGGTCGCTGGCCTGCCACGGCGGGGGAGGACCAGGCTGCTGGAAGCCGTGAGCCGGTGAGGGCGGGCCGTAGTTCGGCGTGGGCATGCCACCGCCGGGCACGACCTGGGTGCGGTCCGCGTCCGCCGGCCGCGGCGTCACGACCTGGGTCGCGTCCGGGTTCGGCTTCGGCGGCTCACCGACCGGGGTGATGTACTGCGTCGCCTGGGAACCGGTCGACGGCCCCGCCGACGGCGGCTGGGCCTGCCAGCGCGGCTGCTGCCCGGATGCCTGTTGGCCGCTCGTGTTGCTGGAGGACAGCACCTGGTCGCGGCGAACCCGGTAGTCGTCAGCCGAGATCCGGCCGCTCGCAAGCTCGTCGTCCAGCTTGCGCAGTTCGTCCTGCCAGTTCACGCTGACAGCCCCTTTCTCCAAGTACGAACCCGGCCATTGTGCATGTCGTGCCTGAGAGCTGACCGGCCAACCGCCAAGTCGTGATCCGGCCTACCGGACCTTTGGGCCGGATGCCCTATACCGCTCTACCTGACTGACCACTCGCAGTATCGCCTTGCGCAGAACTGGCGTCACGCCTTGTGCCCCTGCCGGATCCGGCTCCGGTGCGGCGGGCGCGGCCGGTTGAGAGCGCTCCCGCCAGGTCCGCAGCGCTTCCCCGACCTGGTCCCGGATCCACTCCGCGGCGGCTTCGGTGCCGCGCGTGCGCCGCAGATGTTCCCGCGCGGCCAGCCCGCGTTCGGCTGCTCGTGCGGGATCGTCCGCGACCTCGCGCATCGCCTGCGCGGCCGCGTCGAGATCCGGTTCGGCCCAGTGCGCGTCGGATGGATACGGCGCGGCGTCCGGCCCTACCTCAACGATCTCGTACGGCACCGGCCAGCAGTTCACCGGGTCCAGGAACTCGGTGGTGCCCGAGTAGTCGGTGCTGATCACCGGGATGCCCATGGACATCGCCTCGGCGACCGTGAAGCCGAAGCCCTCCGAGCGGTGCAGCGACACGTAGCAGTCGCTGCCGGCGTAGAGGTCGTGCAGTTCCTGCGCCGTCAGGTACTTCTCGACCAACGTGATCCGGTCGTCCTCGGCGACGGCGGCCCGCAACCGTTCGGCGGCGGGGACGTGCTGCTTGCCGTTGATCACCTTCAGCACCAGTTCGACGTCGTCGCGGCCGGGGAAGGCGCGCCGGAACGCTTCGATGGTGCCGAGCGGGTTCTTGCGCTGGAAGACGCTGTTGAAGTCCATCGCGAAGAGGAACCTGGTGCGCCCGCCGGGTTTCTTCGCGGCCGCCTCCCTGCTCCTGACCGGAATGGGGAACACCTTCACCGGCTTGTCGGTGTGCGCGGCGATCGCCTCGCGGCAGAACTCGCTGATCGTCCAGATCTCGTCGACGCTGCCGTACGCGTGCATCGCTTCGGGGAACTCGTCGAGCTCCCACGACCACACGCCGATCTTGTGCCGTCCCTCGGCGACCTCGGGATGCGCGTGCAGCACCGCCTGCGTGAGGTCGGCGTTCACACAAAGGACGCTGACCGGGAACCGCGGCCTGCTGACGTCTTCGGGTGCGTCGATGCCCAGTTCGTTGACCACGAACTCGTCCTCGATCACGGACGCCGTGGGCACGTTCGCCGCCGCGAGCGCGTCGTGCAGCGACCGCCCCAGTTCGCCGACGCCGAGCACCGCGGTGAGGTGTCCGAGGAGGTTGACCCCGAACTCGTCCACCGCGGGAGCGATCGGCGGGGGCGGCGTCGGGATCGCCCAGGAGGGCAGGTCGCCGCCCGGCACGCCGAACGCCCGCAACCAGTCCAGGTAGCCGGGGTTCGCCGAGTCGTTGTAGTACCCGCGCAGGTCCGCCCGATCGCGCCAGATCGCGGCGGCCCACCGGTTCAGCGTGCCGAGTTCGGGTTCGGTGAGCCACGCGCGGAAGGCCTTGCCGCTGAACGCGTGCGGCACCTCCTCGTCCTCCTCGACCGCGGCCTGCCGGTAGATCGCGCGCACCAGCGGCGTGATCGCCGTGCCGTCGGAGAGCTCACTGAGCCACGACGGCGCCACGTCCTCCGGCGCGATGTACCCGGCCTCGGTCAACGCCGCCGCGTACCGCGCGACCACCGGCGCCAGTCCGGGCTGCGCGGAGAGCAACGTGCGAGGCCGCGTGTTGAGGTACGTGCTCAGCAACCACGGCCTGGTCGCGTCGAACCCGAGGAAGTCGATCACCTGAGCGCCGTCGACCTCCCGCTCGAAGGCGTTCCACACGCCGATCGTCTTGCGGGCGACGTGATGCGCGCGCTGGCTCACGGCCTGGTCGAACCACGCCTGATCAGCCCAAACGCCCCGCCCGAGGTCGATGGCGTGGAACGTCCGCACCGCCTGGGCCCAGCTGTCCAGGAACTCCACCGCACCCTGCGAGACCACGACGAACCCGGGGTCGAACACCCCCGTGCCGACCAGCCGCCCCTCGTCGGACTTCACGTCGTCGAACGGCTGATGGAAGTGCGGCGACACCACGAGCGCGTGCTCGCCACCGAGCAGATCGCCCATCGGCGCCAGCACGAAACTCGACGACGTGAGGTGCACGGCGACGTCGGCCTCGAGGAGAAGCTCCCGCAACAGCAACGGCTTCAACGCCTCGGCGAGCTGCTCGGGCGGATAGGCCGTGGCCAGCCCGAAGTAGTCGTCCTCAGGCACCCCGATCGCACCGGGACCCAGCACCGTGATGCCGTCCTCCGAGCGGGCACCGGGTTCGGCGTCGAGCACGGCGATGACGAACCGGCTACCGGGGTGGTGCTCCAGGTACGACTTGGCGAGCACCGTCGCCAGCGGCAGACCGCTCTCCCTGGTGATCGTGCAAGCGACCGCGTTCATGTTCCCCAGTTCCCCACGAGTTCGGGCTTGGCCGTGCGTGCCTTCGTCCGGCGGCGGTACCACCGCGCCACCGGATCCTCCACGAACCGGTACAGCAATTCCGACGCGACTGCCACACAGAGCAAAGCGAATGCGATCGCCAGCCACGATCCCACAGCAGGTGTGATCGCGTGGAAAAGCGCGAAGCTGATCGGGATGTGCACGAGGTAGACCGCGTAGGTCCGCTTGGCGATCGCCGCGACCACCGGTGACCGGACGAGCTTCCCGTCCGCGCGGATCGCCAGCAGCATGATCAGCACGACGATCAGCAGCGTGCGCGGGAACGCCTGCCCGTTCGGCCACACCTTGCTGGTCAGATCCGCCTGGACGAAGAGCAGGAAGTGCAGCGTTCCGAACGCGACACCGGCGCCTGCGGGCAGCTTACCCAGTCGCACCAGCGAGATCAGCTGGCCGATGAACAGCACCGGCAGGAAGGTCGCGATCATCCGCACCGCGGTGCTCGGCGCGGCGTTGTCCGGCGGGGTGATGGACAGCAGCACCGACACCAGCGCCACCGACAGGGCGGGCGGCAACCACGGCCACCGCCGCAGCAGCGGGATCGTGGCGGCGACGAAGAGGTAGAACACCACCTGGACGATGAGGGTCCACACGACGGCGAGCACCTGCGCGGTCTCCGGGACGGCGTACTGGACCAGAAGGAGGTTCCAGAACAGGTCGTCGAAGTCGGGGATCCGGTTGATGTTCACCCACTGCCAGGACGCGAACGCCCAGGCGAGCAGGGTGGCGATCCACAGGGAGGGCAGCAGCCTGGCGGCGCGGGCGCCCAGGAACTGACCGGTGGTCTCCCGGAACGAGACCTGCGTGACGACCAGGCCGCTGATCAGCATGAACACGCTGACGCCGACGAAGCCTAGGTTCGGGTTCAGGTGCAGCGGGCCGATCAGCACGCCGTCGACGGCCTCACTGGCACCCCAGGGCCTGTTGCCGACCTGCATCCATCCCGCGTAGTGGTTGTAGATCACGACGACGCTCAGCAGGACGCGCATGAAGTCCAGGCCGTGCATGTACCCGGGCTTGTTCATCACGGCGCACCACCCAGCAGCGGGTAGCCGATCACACCGGCCAGCACCACGAGCCAGATCGCGTGGTCGGCGAGCCAACGCACGGCCACATGGCCGGCGAGCCGTCGCGCGGTCTCACCGCTGACCACGACGGCCACCGCGACGAGCAGCGCGGCGATCAGCGAGGCCACCGGGTACCACCACTGCGCGAACTCCTCGTTGGTGTTGTTCAGCCCCAGCACCGGAATCGCGCAGAGCATCGCGGTGCCGGACGCGATCCACGTGGGGATCACCCGCCGGCTGTGCAGCGCGATGACCTGACCGACGACGACGAGCGGGTAGAAGACCAGGACCAGAGCCGCCCTGCTCGTCGGTGCGACCGCCACCACGACCGTGACGACGATGATCTGGGCGATCGGGACGACGACGCCGAAGCGGCGTGTGAGTTCCGCCGTCGCGACACCGACCAGTTGAAGCAGAACCACCCAGGCGAGCGGCACGAGCAGCGGTGCGTCCGTGACGAGCTGGCTGACCAGCGAAAGATTGCCCGCGAACGTCAGCAGCGAGGCGTCGGCGGCGTCCGGTGAGGTCCAGATCGGCACTCCGAACGTGACCAGGACGGCGGCCAGCCCGACCGCGATGCCGGCCGGCAGGTAGGTCCGCCGCAGCCTGCTGACCAGCGGGGACCGGTCGAACGTCGCGGTGTAGCCGGTGGTCGCCAGCAGCACGAGAAGCGCGAGCGGCCCGAAGTCCTCACCGAGCCCGAGCGGCCGGTTGAGCACGGCGCGGATGACCGCGAGGTCGAAGTGCTGACCGATCAGGTAGGCGTAGACGGCCAGCAGACCCGCGCCTGCCTGCAACAACGCGACCGCAGGCGCGATCGTCGTGCGCTGGGGTGCGGTCATGGTCATATCGGCTGCTCGTCCGCCGGCGACCGCTCGATCTGCCGGTCCAGCAGGCTCATGACCCGTGCGGTGACCGCGTCCCCGTTCTCGCCGTACCCCTCGATCCGCAGCACGTCCTGACCACGCACGTAGTGCGCGTGGAAGGTGTTCCCGCTCCGGCGGAGCAACACGTCGGGATGCGAGGTCTTCACCAGTTCGTGCTGGCCCGCGGCGTAAAGACCGTCAAGCGCGCCGAACAGCCCCCACGGCGAGTCACCGTGCTGAACGCCGAATCGCCACAGCCCGAGCGTGACGCCTTCGTCCAGCGTGATCGTCGCCTCGACCTCCGCCACGCCACCTTCTTCGACGATCTCCATCTCGGCCGGCGTCAGCACGTTGCCGCGTGCGAACCTCTCCACCGGCCCGTCCCGGTCGAACACGACCTGACCGCTCAGCTTGACCAGCACGTTGGTGTCCACGAGGTAGGGCAGCCGCGGCGTCGGATCGGCGGCCTGCATCGTCTTCTCGAACCGCGATCCGTCTCCCCACACCGCCCACGTCACCCCGCTGACGGCGGCGAGGAGCGCGAGCACGGCCACGACAGGCGCGGCACGGCGGGCGCGAGCGGACATGACGGAACTCCCCAGAAACCTCGTTTCAGCGATTCTCGCTGATCAACACATCGTCTGGTGTCCGAACAAGATGGATTCATGTGCTAACTCACATCACCGGTGCCGCGTTCCTGCGATGCAGGTCATGGCCCTGTTCGGTCGCCCGACGGTTCAGTCGGTGACCGCCGCGGACGCGTTACCCGGCGGCCCTGGCCCGCAACGCGAAAAAGCGGCTGATCCGCCCCTGCCCGGAGCAGATCAGCCGCTCTTGCACTACTTGCCGTAGTGGTAACGACATGCGGCGATCCTGATCTCATCGCCCGCGACCTTGTAGACCAGTCGGTGCTCGTCGGTGATGCGGCGCGACCAGTAGCCCTGGAAGCCGTGTTTGAGGGGCTCAGGCTTGCCGATGCCCTCGTTGCCGTTCCGCTGGACGTCCTTGATCAGGTCGTTGATCCGTTTGAGGACCTTGCGGTCCTCGGTCTGCCACCAGAGGTAGTCGTCCCAGGAAAGCTCGTCCCAGATCAGCTTCATTCAGCGAGTTCGTGCTGTGATCCGCCGCCGGACTCCAGTCGCTCGATGGACGTGATCAGGCGTCGCGCGTTCTCCGGGCTGCGAAGCAGGTAGGCGGTCTCCTTGAGCGACTGGTAGTCGTCAAGCGACACGATCACGACAGGCTCGTGCCCAGCACGGGTGATCACGACCTCTTCGCGGTCGTTGACCACGGAGTCGAGCGTCTCGGCGTACTTCGCGCGAGACTCGGAGTAGCTCATGGTCTTCACTAGCACCCTCCCTTCGACGTACAAGATACTGTACGTCGATGCGGGGTGAGCGGCAAGGATTTGTGGCACGGCATACCTCTGCCGCCTTCCTGGCAGGATCGGGCGGATGACTGCCAGGACCGGCTTCTTCGCCGACGTCGTGCAGACCGGCACCGTCCTCGGCCTCGACGCGAACCTGGGCCCGGACGTCGCGGCCGAGGTCATGGGCGGGCTCGGCGGGGAGAACCGCAGCGGGCGCACGTACTGGCGGTCGTACGGGCTGGTCGAGGTCGGCTGGTACTGGCGGGAACGTGAGCTGGGCTGGCAGGGCGAGCATCTTGCCGTGCAGGCGCATCGGCTGGGGTACGGCGACGACTGGCTGGATGACGCCGTGGCCGCTGCGTACGGGCGGTTCGGTGGGGTGGTGATGTTCGACGAGCTCGCGGCCGAGTTGGGGCGGCGTGGGGTCGGGCTGGTCGCGGTCGGTGGGGTGGAGTTCGGGCATCAGTCGTACTGGCAGCCGGAGGCTCAGGTCACGGTTCACGTGGGGGTGGATCCCGAGTTCACGCCCGGCAGCGTGCGGAAGATCTTCACGGCGTTCGGGCAGGATCTGACGATCTCGTTCGACGGCGATCATCGGGTGGTGTGGCAGCAGGTGAAAGCGCTTGCCTCGATGTCCGTGGCGGAGCGGATCCGTTGGGCTGACCGGCCGGTGGAGGACTTCCGGTCGTGGTGGCGTTATTGCGCAAGGCTTTTGGCGGGGCGCACGGCTTCGCATGACGAAGTGCGGGAACGAGCGGTGTTCGTCGAGCTCGCCTTCTGGATGTGGGACCACGGCGTTGCGAAGGGTGTGTACACGCCCAAGGAAATCGCTTACCTGCGTGCGGGGTTCGCTGCGCGCATCGACGAGCTTTACCCGGAACTCGCGTTGCCCGGCCATGACGAGTTGGTCGATGCGTGTCTTGACCACGTCAGCGAACCGATGGCGCGGGAAGACAAGAACCTCGTGGACGCCGCACGGCTGCTCAGGCACGGGCTCAGCGACACGAGCCGGTTCGACGCGATCTACGAGCGGCGCGCGACCGTCTGATCAGCAGAAGATCAGTCCACACTGCTTGGTGGTCGTCGTTGTCGTGGGCGGCCGGGTGGTCGTCGTGGTGACGGGCGGCGGTGCCTTGGTGGTCGTTGTCGTCGTCACCGTTGTGGTGGTCGTGGTTGTCGTCGTAGTCGTTGTCTTGGAAGAAGAAGACGGCGCTGACGACGAGCTGGACGCCACTGTCTGTGACGGACTCTCGGACTCCGTCGGGATCAGAGATGGCGTGTTGATCAGCGACACACGGGCCGGTTTGTCGCTTCCCGGCCCTGCCGGATCGCCCGACGCGAGCGATCCGACAAGCGGTGCGAGCACGTAAAACGCGGCGACGACAACGCCTAGGAGAGCCCCGGTTGCGAGCCGACCAGGCCCACTCATCGCCGCCAACACCCCGATTGCCTATCCCGTTCACTCGATTGGGTCAAGCGAACCGGTTGTTTTCGGTTCAATCAAACCTTGGTGACCGTTACGCCGACTACGCCCTGTGACAGGGTCGCGATCGTCTTGAAGGCCTTCGGGGTCAGGTCGACGCATCGGCCGGTGATGAACGGGCCGCGGTCGTTGATCCGCACGGTCACCGTCTTGCCGTTGGACCGGTTCTTCACCTTCACGCGCGTGCCGAACGGAAGCGTCTTGTGCGCGGCGGTGAGCTTGTTGGGGTCGAAGCGCTCGCCGCTGGCCGTCGTGCCACCGCCGGAGTAGTAGGAAGCCTTGCAGGTCTCCGCAGAGGCCACGGGGGAGAAGAGCACAGCGGTGGCGGCGAGGGAGGCCAGCGTGAGGCCGGCGGCCGCGAGAGTCTTTGCCATGTTGCAAGGAACTCAGGCCCCGGCAAAGAGTCGCCTAACGCGCGCCTAACCGGGAAACTGCTCGGCCGCGGACACCAGGAGGTGCCAGTCGCCGTCCGGCAGCGTGCGAAGCCGATCAAGGATTCCGGACATCCTGGCCAGTAACGCAGGGTGATCAGCCCAGAAGGAGTGGTCTACTCTCAGTAGAGCTGCGAGCAGGTCACCGGGGTACAGGGCGACCGATCGCAGCGGGTCGCCCTCGACGTGTTCCAGCGCCAGCAGCGCGGTCACGTCCAGCCCCACCTGATGCGTCACGAGCAGGTGCAACGACGTCGGCGTCAGCTGTCCCACCGGCAGGTCGCGCAACGCACAGAGGTCGCGGTAGAGCTGGGTCGACGACGAGTCGGGTCTGCGCCAGTCGTCTTCGCTCAGGTGCGCGAGCGTGTTGTCCCGGTCCACGCACCCATGGTCCACGCAAAAGGACGCCCTAGCGGGCTGACTGAGGCAACGGTTCGGCATTGGGCGACTGCCAGCCCACGCGGACGAGCACCTCGCCCTCGTGCAGCAGCACCTGCGATGCCAGGCCCCACACCGTCGACGCCAGCAGCACTCCGCTCACGGCCTCGCCGACGCTCAGCCAGTCGTTCCCGAGCATCCGCAGCAGGACACCGTTGCGCCGCGCGACCAGTTCGATGTCGCAGTTCTCCGCGCGGGCCGCATGCAGCAGCCACGTCAGCGCGGAGTCCGGCACCTCGTCGGCCGAGTAGGGCCGCGGATCGGCCCTGCGCAACGAGATCGCGGCCGCCGAGGCCACCTCGCACGAGAACGGGTCGAGCTCCCAGCGCGGGTGCACCGACGCGACCTGGCCGTCCGGCTGAGGAGTCCGCAGCACGTGACAGTCCCAGCCCATCGCCGACAACGCGACCCGCACGTGGTGCAGCACGGCACCGCACGCGAGCAACGCTGTCTGGTCCTTGCGTGTCGTCACGAGCTCAAGGCACTCGTTTCCGGTTCGCCATCGCCACGGCGGAACGATGCCGAACGACGGTGCCCTGGCGGCGAGTTTCAGCACTTCCTCGACGGTTCCCGCGTCTGGCGTGCGCACGCTGGTCCTCATCCGGACAGCCTGCTCACGAGCGGTTGCGCGGAACCTGCATCACGACTGCGCGGCCGCAACCACCGAGGTCACGGTCATCGCCGCACCGCGCGAGAAGTGTTCTTCGTACGACTCCGGTCCCAACGCCTGCCGGCACAACGCCACGCATTGGTCGTGCGATGCGGCGAAGTTCGCGGATCCGAACAGCGGCAAGCCGACCGACTGCCAGACCCGGTCCGCACCACCCAGCAACAACGCGGCATGCGCTGCGGACCCGGTGACCACCGAGATCAACGCCAGCAGCTCCACGGACACCGCGATGCCCAGCAGATCGTTGAACTTCTCCTTGATGCGCAGCGCGGTAGTAGCCAGCTCACGGGCCTCGGCGACGTCACCGCGTCCCATCGCGACAAAAGCCAGGACGTACAACGCGAACGCGCGCGCCCACAGCTCACCGTTCTCCTCACACACGTCCCGTGCCTTGGCGCAGATCTCCGCCGCACGGTCGAGTTCGCCGCCGAACGCCACGGTGATCGCCAACGCCACCCGAGCCATGACCACGTTGCTGTCCATGTGCCCGAGCGCGGCGTGCCGGCGGTCGGCCTCGGCCAGCAACGTCGCCCCCAACGGCAGATCGTCGTCGAACACCGCTGCGGCGCCCTGCACATAGGTCGCGTAGACGTCGGCGTCCTCGTCTTCCAGCAACGCGGCCTCGGCACGGCACTGCTCCAGCAACGCCGGCACCGCGGAGGTGTTGCCCTGCAACGTCGCCAGGTATCCGGTGACCCACAACGCCTTGCAGCGCGCCCGCGACGGCTGGGTCTCGAGCGACAAGGCCCAGTTCAGCCAGTGCCGTCCCTCGGCGAACCGCCCGCAGCCGACCCAGTAGAACCACAGCGTCGCCGCCAGCCGCAGCCCCGAGTCGGCCTCTCCCGGTGTCGTCAGGGAGTGCTCCAACGCCGCCCGCAGGTTGCCGCGTTCGGCCGTCATCGCTCCCACGGTCGCAGCCTGCCGGGGCGTGAACCAGGCCCGTTCTCCTTGCAGGGCAATGCCTGCGTACCAGTCACGATGGCGCGCCTTCAGCCGTGGCTCTTCATCGCTCGCACGCAACCGCGTTTGCCCGAACTGGCGCATGGTCTCCAGCAACCGGTAGCGCGCCACGCCCGCGTGTTCTTCGCGCTGCAGCACGGACTTGTCGACCAGCCCGTCGACCGCGTCGAACATGAAGTCCGCGGTCAGCGACTCGTCCGAGCACACCGCCTCGGCCGCGGCCAGGTCGAAGCTGCCGGCGAAGACCGACGCCCGTGCCCACAGCAGCTGTTCGCGCGGTGAGCAGAGGTCGAAGCTCCACTCCATCGTCGCGAGCAGGGTCTGGTGCTGCGGCAACGCGGTGCGCCCGCCGTCGGTCAGCACCCGGAACCTGTCGTCCAGCCGTTCCAGCAGCTGCGCCGGCGTCAGCGCGCGCACCCGCAACGCCGCCATCTCGATCGCCAGCGGGATGCCGTCGAGCCGTTTGCACAGGTCCGTGACGGCCTGCTCGTTCGCGCGGGTGATGACGAACGAGCCGGGAATCGCCGCATCAGCGCGTTGGGCGAACAACGTTGCCGCCGGATACGGCACGGACAACGGCGCCACGGACATCACCTGCTCGCCATAGACCCGTAGCGCGCGGCGGGACGTGGCGATGACACGGAGATTCGGAGCCACACGCAGCAACGTGTCCACGAGGACCGCACAGTGGTCCACGACGTGCTCGCAGTTGTCCAGCACCAGCAACGCGTCCTTGCGGGCCAGGAACTCCGTGAGCACGCTCAACTGACCGCGTCCGGTCTGGTCGACCACGCCCAGCGCCTCGGCGACGGTGTGGGGGACCAGGGCGCGGTCGCGCAACGCCGCCAGCTCCACCAGCCACACGCCGTCCGGTGGCTGCTCGGCGCGTGCCACGTGCACCGCGAGCCGCGTCTTGCCCACCCCGCCGACGCCGATCAGCGTGACCAGCCTGTGCTTCCTGATCAGGTCGGCGACGTGCTCGGCCTCCGGGCGGTCCACGAAGCTCGACCGGTCGGCCGGCAGGTTCCCGCGCACCAGGACCGGCGTGCGTTCGGGCAGGTCGAGGCGCGGGTCGGCGGTCAGCACGGCCTGTTCGAGGTCGCGCAGCCGCGGGCCCGGCTCGATCCCGAGCTCGTCGACCAGGGCACCGCGCGCCCGCTGGAACGCGGCCAGCGACTCGGCCTGCCGCCCGCACCGGTAGAGCGCGATCATCAGCTGTTCCCACAGCCGTTCGCGGAACGGGTGCTGGTCGACCAGCGAGTTGACCAGCGGCGCCACCGCGGCGTGCTCGCCGAGCGCCAGTGACGCCTCCATCAGGTCCTCGGTCGCGTCCATCCGCAGGTCGGTGAGCCGCGCGGACTCCTGCCGGGTCCACTCGCCCGGCCGGCAGTCCGCCAGCGGGTCGCCGCTCCACAACGCCAGGGCCTCGCGCAGCATCTTCGCGGACTGCAACGGTTCGTCGCTGTGCCGCGCTGCTGCGACGAGCGCCTCGAATCGTGCGGCATCAACGGTGTCCGCAGGCGCGTTCAGCACGTAACCCGGCTCGCGGGTGGTGATCAACTCGCCGAGTCCGGCGTCGCGGATCTGGCCGCGCAGCCGGGCGAGCAGGCTGTGCAGGGTCTTCGTGGCGGACGCCGGTGCCTCGTCCGACCAGAGCGCGTCCACGAGCGCGCTCCTCGGCACCGTCTCTCCCGGGTTCAGCGCCAGCCGTGCCACCAGGGTCCTCTGTCCCGCACTGCTGAGCTGGACTGCTCCGTTCGGACCGGTGAGTTCGAGCGGTCCGAGCAGCCGGATTATCACGTTTTTCGTCCTGTCGTCAGCCCCCGACAAAGGCTGGAACCGCGCAAAGATATCGCAATGGAATTCGACCCGAGAATCAACGCCCAGCGCGTCACCGCATACGCCGACCTGCGTGCCGTGCTGGCTGATCCGGTGACGTTCTCCTCCCGGAACATGACAGGTCCGCAGGTCGCGGCCGTGGCGGCGATGATGCCGCCGGAGCAGCGGCGATTGCTGGAACTGATGTCCTCGCTCAACGCGGCGGACGGCACGAGGCACGCCCGAATTCGTGCGGCGGCGAATCAGAAATTCACTCCAACGGCCGTGCGCCAAATGGCTGACACAATTAGGGAACGCGCAGGGACTCTGCTCGACGAACTACCGGAGGAGGCCGATTTCGTCAGTCAGTTCGCCGCGCCGTTCGCGCTGGGCGTCGTCGGGGACGTGCTCGGCGTGCCCGAAGCGGACTTCCCGCTGTTCCGCGAGTTCGTGGCACCGGTGCTGGAACTGACCAGCGGCGAGGAGGTCAGCGAGCGCGTGCTCGGGTCGTACTTCGCCGGGATGAACGAGTTCTGCGCCTACTTCGCCCGCTCGAACGCGTTCAGGGGCGGGCAGCTGTCCGAGCAGGAACGGCTGTCGCTGTGCCTCGCGGTCGTCGTGGCCGGTACCGACTCGACCACGAACCTGCTGGCCAGCACGTTCCTGCGACTCGACGCGAAGGAACGCCGGTTAGGCGGCGTGGTCGAGGAGGTCGTGCGCCTGGACACGCCGTTCATCGGTTTCTTCCGGACGGCGACGTGCCCGGTGACCATGGGCGGGGTGAAGATCGCCGAGGGCGAGCACCTGTTCCTCGACTACGCGGCGGGCAACCGCGACCCGAAGGTGTTCACCGAGGACTTCGACCCGGGAAGGCCGTCCGTGCCGGGCCATCTCGGCTTCGGGCACGGACCGCACTACTGCCTCGGCGCCCAGCTCGCGAAGCTGGAAGGCCGGATCGTCGCCGAAGAGCTGCTCGACCGCTCGTCCGAGGTGGCCGAGCAGCCCGGCGACGTGCGCTACCGCAGGCACCTGATCAGTCACGGGCCAGCGGCGCTGCGATTCAGACCAGGGCAGCGTCGAGGGTGATGTTCTCGACGGCCGCGAGCGCCTTGGAGACCGGGCAGTTCGCCTTGGCGCCCTCGGCGGCCGTGACGAAGTCCTCCTGGGACAGGCCGGGCACGTTGGCGCGGACGGTCAGGTGGATGCCGGTGATGCCGACGCCGGCCTGGAAGCTCACCTCGGCCTTGGTGTCGATCGAGGTGGGCGGCGTGCCGGCACCGGTCAGGCCGTGCGACAGCGCCATCGAGTAGCAGGCGGAGTGCGCGGCGGCGATGAGCTCCTCGGGGCTGGTCTTGCCGCCCGCCTCCTCGGCGCGCGCCTTCCAGTCGATGTCGAAGCTGCCGCTGTTGGAGGTGGCGAGGCTGACGTTTCCCTTGCCCTCGACGAGGGAGCCTTCCCAGTGAGCGTTTGCCGTCTGCTTGATGGCCATGATCTCCAGGTCCTTGTCGAACAGGCTCGATCGGGGTGATGCGAGCGGACAGGTCCACCCTTTCACGGGTGGGCTCGGAGATCACCCTGAGAACCACTCGACGGGACTGCGAGAGTCTGTCGTGTGAACGTCGTGCTGCCTCCGCGTGTCGTTGCCGGAGATCGGGTTCGTCTCGTGTCGCCCGCGAGCTACCCGAGCGAGGAGGAGCTCGCGAAGTCCGTGCAGGCGCTGGAGAGCTGGGGTCTGGTCGTCGAGGTCGGCACGCACGCGCTGGACCGCCGCGGCTACCTGGCAGGACGCGACGAGGACCGCCTGGCCGACCTGAACGACGCCTATCGCGATCCCGGAGTGCGAGCGGTGATCGCCACCCGCGGCGGCGCGGGCGCGTACCGCATCGCGCACGACCTCGACTTCGACGCCGTGCGGACGACCCCAAACCGCTGGTGGGGTTCAGCGACATCACCAACCTGCACCTGGCCGTGTGGCGGCACTGCCGCGTCGCCGGGATCCACGGCTTCCTGGCCGGCGCCCGTTCGGCGGCCTCGACGCGGTCGTTGCTGATGGAGACCGAACCCGCCGTCCTGCATCGCGACCCGGACGCGCTCACGGCGGCCGTCCGGGTGGGCGGTGTGGCCACGGGCAACCTCGTCGGCGGGCATCTCGGCACCCTCGCCTGGTCCGTGGGAGCCGGACTGCCCGACCTGGACGGCTCGATCCTGTTCCTGGAGGCCCCGCGCGCCGTCGGGCTGGGACACGTCGACCGGCAGCTGACGCAACTCATCCGGTCGGACTCGCTGCGGGGACTGCGCGGAGTCGCGCTCGGCCGGTTCCCGGGGTTCGAGGACTTCGTCGATCGCGACTGGACCGTGCTCGACGTCCTGCGCGACCGGCTGGCGCCCCTGGGGGTGCCGGTGCTCGGCGGCCTCGACGTCGGCCACGGCGACCACCCGCTGTCCGTCGCGCTTGGACCAATGGCCGTGTTGGACGCAAACAGGGGCACACTCAAGATCGGGCCGGCGGTGAGGTGAACGCCGGGGGGCTTGGGGGGTCGTCCCCCCAAAATCATGGCGAAACGAAAAGGCCCATGCTCTCCATGAGCATGGGCCTTCCCGAGTGGAGCGGATGACGAGACTCGAACTCGCGACCCTCACCTTGGCAAGGTGATGCGCTACCAACTGCGCTACATCCGCACTGCCTTACGGGAGAGAACTATACAACAGGCCCTAGACGGCATCTTGCGAGGGGGGTTCCAAACCGGCCAGCAGTTGATCTACCTCGTCCAACTGCTCCTTCGGCCACCGCCACTCCCACAGCGCCCGCACCTTGGGCAGCACGTCGACCGGCAGCCACGCGGCGACCTCCTCGCGGAGGTCCCAGTCGTCGAACACGTGCTCGTAGAAGCTGATCAACGCCGCGTTCTCCAGGAACTGCTCCGGCTGGTGGAAGCACCAGTGCGCGAAGCCGTACGCGCGCCGGAGCACGTCGTCGGCCTGCTCGCGGTGCGCTTCCTGGGCCAGCTGGTACAGCTCGGAGAAGAAGACGTGGCAGGACCACTCCTCGGTCTCGGCGACAGCCCGAAGTTCCGGCACGAGGGCCGAGGCGCGTTCTCGCCAGTCCACCACGGGCGTGACGATAGTCGCTGGATCTTCTTCCGCCGACGGGCCGACGCCCACCTGTGACCGTCCTGTCACCGAATGCGTTGCGCTGATCAGCCCACGCCGAACGGATGGTCTTGTATATCGACCTGTTCTCATCCAGGAGCAGGTCTGGCCCCTTGTGGCATGTTGAAGCCTGTGATGGTCGACGAGAACGAGGTCGACCGGGACCTGCTCGCCAGAGTGCGCGAGGGAGATGACTCGGCCTACGGCGAACTGTTCTCCCGGCATGCGGACGCGATCCGCCGTTTCTCTCTCAGGCACGTCCGTGAGGCGGCTGAAGCCGACGACCTCACCGCTGAGGCGTTCTTCCGCATGCTGCAGGCGATTCGTCGCGGCAGCGGGCCCACGGACCATGTGCGCACGTACCTGCTGACCGTCGCCCGCCGCGTCGCGTGGGAGTGGAGCGGACGGCGCCGGGACGTGCCCGTCGAGGACGAGGAGCTGGGCCGGCGCGTCGAGCCGGTGAGCGACAACGCGAACAGCCGGGCCGAGCACAACCTCATCACCAGGGCTTTCTCCAGCCTGCCTGAACGCTGGCGGGTCGTGCTGTGGCGCGTCGAGGTGGAGGGCGAACGCCCCGCCACCGTGGCACCGCACTTCGGACTCTCGCCGAACGCCATGTCGGCGTTGGCCCGCCGTGCGCGCGAGGGGTTGCGTGCGGCGTACCTGCAGGCCCACCTCGCGGCCGATGACGGACGTTCGTCGTGCGCGGCGATCCGGTCGAAGCTCGGCACCTACACCGCGGGCGGGGTCCAGGGCGTCGAGGAACGCCGGATCCGCGCCCACCTCGACACCTGTTCCGCCTGCACGCAGCTCTACACCGAGCTGAACGAGGTCTGCGCGACGTTGCGCGCCAGCTCGGCGTTGCTGATCGTGCCGACCACGCTCGGGCTCGCGTTCGCCGGGAAGGTGTTCCTCACGAAGGCGAAGCTGGCCGTCGCGGCAGCGAGCGTGGCGACCATCGGCCTGTTCGGGACGATGGCCGCGGTGTTCAACGGTGGCCCCGGTGTCGCCGTGCTGCAGCCGGACCAGAACCCGGTCGTCGCGATGAACACGTCCGGCTCGACGAGCTCCGAGCACAGCCAGGGACTCGTGGTGGCCCAGCCGCCGCCCGAACAGCACCGGCAGAAGCCGCAGGAGAACGTGATCAACCCCGGCGGCGGGCAGCGGCAGGAGACCGTGCGCAGGACGACGTCCGTGCCGGTGCCGACCAGCGACCAGCACCAGGACCCGCCGGTGGAGCGGGCGGAGAAGATCGTGGAGTCGTCGGAGAAGTCCGAGGTCGTCAGCTCGGTGGTGACCACGACGCGGCGGGACATCACGTCGCTCGACACGCCGTCGGCCTCGTCCGAACCGCCGACGCCGCCCTCCGAGCCGTGCTCGACGCCGCAGACCACGGCCACGACGATCACGCTCTACCCGAAACCGGCCATCGAAAACTGACGGTGACGATCAAGCTCAGCCGAGTTCACCCACAAGGCTCTGCCTCGGCCAGGTACGGTTTGTCCAAGACCGACCGACTGTGGGAGACGGGTACATGACGCGGCTGGTGCGCGGTGCTGACGGGCGGATGTGGACGGTCCACAGCCGCATCGAGTGGCGCAACCCGGTGGAGTCCGACGACTTCGAACACGACGTCAGCGGTGGTGTCCTGCCCGGAATCATGATGGCAGGAATGCTCGCCGTCATGGTGGTCGTGCTGATCGCCTGGACGCCGGAGCAGGTCGTCGTCCCCGCCTGGCTGATCCTCGCGCTGATCTTCCTGTTCGCGTTCTTCCCGGTCCGCTGGGCGCTGCGCCGCCCGCACACGCTGGTCGCGGAGAGCAAGGCCACGGCCGACGAGCTGCCACCCGAGCGGTGGATCGGCTCGGTCCGCGGTCCGATGGCGGTGCGCCAGGAGGCGTCCCGGGTCGCCCGCACGATCGAGATGCACTCGCTGCCGGACGTCGAAGGTCCGCTGCAACCCGTCGACTGATGCGACACTGGTCCGGTGCCCGAACTACCCGAGGTAGAAGCACTGGTCCACCACCTGCGTGAGAACGCGGTGGGCCGTGTGGTGCACCGCGTCGACGTGGCTTCGCTGCAGGTCCTCAAGACGTTCGACCCGCCGTGGACCGCGCTGCACGGCCAGGAGGTCGTGGCCGCGCACCGGCACGGCAAGCACCTGGACCTGGAAGTCGCGGACGGCCTGCACCTGGTCGTCCACCTCGCCCGCGCCGGCTGGCTGCGCTGGGCCGACAACATGTCCGCACCGCCGCCGAAACAGGGCCGCGGCCCGCTGGCGTTGCGCGTGCACCTCGGTCCACCCGGCCAGGGGCCTGGGTTCGACCTGATGGAAGCGGGCACGAAGAAGGGCCTCGCCGCGTGGATCGTGCGCGACCCGAAGACCATCCCGAGCGTCGCGAGGCTGGGCCCCGACGCGCTGGGGATCACCCGCACTCAGCTGGAAGACCTGTTCGACAAGCGGACCGAGCGGCTCAAGACGTCGCTGACGGACCAGACCCTGATCGCGGGCATCGGCAACGCCTACTCCGACGAGATCATGCACATGGCCCGGCTCTCGCCCTACGCGACGACGGGCAAGCTGAACTCCGAACAACTGGACCACCTGCACGAGGCGATGCTCACCACCCTGACCGACGCGGTCGCACGGTCCGTCGGCCAGGACGCGGCACGGCTCAAGGGCGAGAAGCGCTCGGGGCTGCGAGTGCACGCACGTACCGGGCTGCCGTGTCCGGTGTGCGGCGACACGGTTCGTGAGGTGTCGTTCGCGGACAAGGCTTTCCAGTACTGCCCGACGTGCCAGACCGGCGGCAAGCCGCTGGCCGACCGCCGGTTGTCCCGCCTGCTCAAATGACGATCAGGACCTCCAGGGTGCGGGGGCCGTGGACGCCCTCCACCCGGTTGAGCTCGATGTCGCTGGTCGCCGACGGTCCGCTGATGAACGTCAGCGGCCGGGTGGACTCCAGGCGCTGAAGGGCTTCCGGGACGGAGGCCGCGATCTGGTCCTCGCGCACCACGCAGAGGTGGTAGTCCGGGAGCAACGTGAGCGCGCGGCGTCCCTGGGCCTCGCTGCCGTCGAGGACGATCGTGCCGGTGTCCGCGATGGCCACCGCGCATCCGGTCAGCACACCGTCCGCCTGGTCGAGCTCGTCGATCGACAACGGCTCGCGCAACCACGTGACGCCGTCGATCAGCCATTCGTCCGGAAGGCCGACAGGCGCGACGATTCGCTTGCCCTTCAAGGCTTCCAGCGCTTCGGGCACGTCGCTGACGGTGTGCACGATCGCGCGGTAGTCGGCGACCCGTTCGGCGAACAACTCGACGCCGCCGGGGCCCTTCTGGTTGTAGCCGCGCACGACGGGCACGGCCGGAGGCACCTGAGCGTTGCGGATGCGCTGAAGGATCTCTTCTCGTGCGCTAGCCACGGTTCTTCCTCCACCAGGCGCGGAACGACTCGGACGGCGGTGCGGGCACGTCGCGGGAGGACGTCCACTTCGATCCTGGCCACGGCAGCGACGTGATCTTGCCGTCGCGCGCCAGGAAACGGGCCAGGGAACCGGCTTTCTGGGCCTTCTCGTAGCGCGAGGCCTCCCGGAACATCCACGCGGCGGCCGACATCGCGACGGACTCCGCCGTGCGTCCCTTGGCCTCCACGACTTCGGCGCGCAGGTGGGTCAGCACCGACGGGATGTCGATCCGCACCGGGCAGACCTCGAAGCAGGCGCCGCAAAGCGAAGAGGCGTAAGGAAGTGAGGCCGCCAGCGGGTCGTGCAGGTCGCCCATCAGCTGCGGCGTCAGGATCGCGCCGATCGGACCGGGGTAGACCGAGCCGTACGACTGGCCGCCGGTGCGTTCGTAGACCGGGCAGACGTTGAGGCACGCCGAGCAACGGATGCACCGGAGTGCCTGGCGCCCAACGGAATCCGTCAACGTCGCGGTGCGGCCGTTGTCGATCAGCACGAGGTGGAACTTCTGCGGGCCGTCGCCGGGCGTCACGCCGGTCCAGACCGACGTGTACGGGTTCATCCGCTCCGCGGTGGACGAGCGGGGCAGCAGCTGCAGGAAGACCTCGAGGTCCTGCCACGACGGCACGAGCTTCTCGATGCCCATCACGGTGATCAGGGTGTCCGGCAGCGTCAGGCACATCCGGCCGTTGCCCTCGGACTCCAGCACCACGATCGACCCGGTGTCGGCGACGGCGAAGTTCGCGCCCGAGATCGCGACCTTGGTCGTGAGGAACTTCTGGCGCAGGTACACGCGGGCCGCCTCGGCGAGGTCCGCCGGTTCGTCGGAGACCTCGACCCCCATGCGGCGCTGGAAGATCTCGCGGATCTCCGAGCGGTTGCGGTGGATCGCCGGCACCAGGATGTGCGACGGCCGGTCCTCGCCGAGCTGCACGATCAGTTCGGCGAGGTCGGTCTCGATCGCGTGCACGCCACCGGCCTCGAGGGCCTCGTTGAGCCCGATCTCGGCCGTGGCCATGGACTTGACCTTGACGACCTCGGTCGCCTGCTCCGCCCGGCAGAGGTCGAGCACGATCCGGTTGGCCTCTTCGGCGTCCCGCGCCCAGTGGACGACGCCGCCTCGCGCCGTGACCGACTCCTCGAGCTGCACGAGCAACGTGTCGAGGCGCGCCAGGACGTCGTCCTTGATCTGCTCGCCGGCGACCCTGAGCATCTCCCAGTCGGTCATCTCGGCGACGGCGGCGGCCCTGCGTCCCCGGATGGTCCCGGTGGCCTTGCGCAGGTTCTGCCGCAACTGGGTGTCGTTCAACGCCTCTTTGGCGGCCTTGGGGAACGTCGGGCTGCCCAGCCACGTCACGGGGTTGCGCGCCACGGGTCCTCCTCCGTCGAAGCCAGGATCTCCGCCAGGTGCACCGGCCGGACGCCCGTGCGCAGTCGCGAGAGCCCACCTCCGATGTGCATGAGGCAGGAGTTGTCGCCGGCGCACAGCACCTCGGCGCCGGTGTCGAGCACGCACCGCATCTTGTCCGCGAGCATCGCCGTGGACGTCTCGGCGTTCTTCACCGCGAACGTGCCACCGAAGCCGCAGCACTGCGTCGAGTCCGGCAGTTCCACCAGATCGAGTGCCTTCACGGCCCTGAGCAGCGCCAACGGCTTGTCGCCGACCCCCAGCATGCGCAACGAGTGACACGTGGGGTGGTAGGTGACCCGGTGGGGGAACCACGCGCCGACGTCGGTCACGCCGAGCACGTCGACGAGGAACTCCGCGAGCTCGAACGTGCGCGGCGGAGACTCACCCAGGGTGGGATGGACCTCGCGGACCATGCCCGCGCATGACCCGGATGGCGCAACCACGTAGTCGTAGCTCCCGAAGACGTCGGTGTACTTGCGCGCCAGCGGCTTCGACAGTTCCCGGTAGCCGGTGTTGAAGTGCATCTGGCCGCAGCACGTCTGCTCGAGCGGGAACTCGACCGTGCAGTCGAGCCGCTCCAGCAAACGCACGACAGCCCTGGCCGTCTGCGGGAAGAACGTGTCGGTCAGGCAGGTCGCGAACAGAGCCACTTTCACGGGCACACCCTCTCCCCAAATTCATCGGATGTCTACCCGGATCGGTGGACCGTACGGGGGTACGCCGGGCGCGCCTCTTGCTATAGGGGTGCCCCACAGCACAGCATGTGCACCGTGGGCGACCTGTTGACCGAGCGCGCCGTGCTCGGTGTCATCGCGACCCTGGCCGTTCTGGGCCTCTTCGTGATGCTGTGCCGCGCTCGACGAGTCAGCACCTCCGTCGAGGATGCTGTGATGGACATGCTCGACCGGATGTCCAAGGCGTCGAGCGATCTCCGTGCGGGTTTGACCCAGGAGGCCGCCGACAAGGCCACACCGCACCTGCGCGAGATGCTGCGGTGCGTCGCGGTCGCCATCACCGACGAAGAGGGCACCGTCCTCTCGTGGGACGGCGGCGCGAACGACCACTACGAGTACCTCCGCGACACGGTCGCCCGTGCCATCAACAACTGCCACAAGGAACACGTCGACCACCGCAAGCTCGGCTGCGAGCTGCAGGGTCCGTGCTCCCTGCACAGCGTTGTCGTGGTGCCGCTCGTTGTCGAGGGTGACGTCGCCGGCACGTTGATCGTGGTCTCCGGCGTCGCGTCGAAGCGCCAGATCCGCATGGCAGAGGAGACCGCCCGCTTCGTCTCGACCCAGCTGGAGCTGGAAGTCGTCCAGAAGCAGCGCCAGGCCCTCGCCCAGGCCGAGGTCAAGGCCCTGCGAGCCCAGATCTCGCCGCACTTCGTCTACAACGCGCTGAACACGATCTCCTCGCTGATCCGCACCGACCCCGCGCACGCCCGAGAGCTGCTGCAGGAGTTCGCGGAGTTCACGCGCTACTCGTTCCGCACCGACGGCTTGTTCACGACCCTCGCCGATGAGTTGACCAACATCCATCGCTACCTGACCATCGAACAGGCCCGCTACGGCGCCCGGCTGAGCGTCCGGCTGCGCATCGCGCCCGAGGTCCTGCAGGTCGTCCTGCCGTTCCTGGTCCTGCAGCCCCTGGTCGAGAACGCGGTCCGGCACGGCCTGGCCAAGAAGCCCGGCGGCGGCATGCTCACCATCACCGCCGAGGACAACGGCAACGAGGCCCTGATCAGCGTCGAGGACGACGGCGTCGGCATGGACCCCGACCGGCTCGACGACATCAAGGACGCGCACCAGACCGGCGCGCACGTCGGCATCGGCAACATCAACGACCGCATGCGCACGGTGTTCGGCGCCGAGTACGCGCTGGTCGTCGAAACGGCCCCGAACGCGGGCACGAAGGTGATCCTCAAGGTGCCGAAGTTCGCCCGCAACGTGCTGCCGAACCTGAACATCGGGTCGCAGATGACCGACGAGCCGATGACGGCGGAGCAACCGGCGATCCGCGCCTGAACTTGCAGGGTCAATCATGCTCAACCCAGGCGTGCATCGTGCCGATTGTGGTTTTGACCAATGAACTGCCGGCCGTTTGAGAGAACAGACGCCGCCCGCGAGCAAAGGCCATCACCAAGTGCGCGAACAACAAGCACCCGAACGCGTCCGCGTCTGCATCAAGTGCACCGCCAAGGGGTTCAACAGCTGCAAGTGCTGACAGGCACCCAGATCAGCGTGCACCCAGCTCAGCGTGCTGCCACCGCCAAAGTCGTGATCAGCACGACGGCGCACACGCTCCAGCTCACCCACATCCAGTAGATGTGCATGGGCGTCGGTCCGGCCGCGTTCTGCCGGCCCCGGTCGTCCCACCACTCCACATACCGTTCTAGCCAGCGGATCGGGTTGAACGTCACAGCCCGAACCTAGCATCTTGTGTCACAGGTCACGCGGGAGCAACCGACAGCGCAGTTGGGCTCCCGCGTGTCCGCGAAACGCACGTACTGTCGAGTACATGAGCGTCACGGAGAAGATCGCGGCCCGTCTCCCGAGGGTCATGGACCGGGGTGAGCGGCCGCCGGTGGTCGCCGCGGTGCGGTTGCACGGGGTCATCACCCCGCAGTCCTCGCCGGTCGCGCGCAACACGATCAGCCTCCAGAACGTCGAGTCGGCCATCAACCGGGCGTTCGACAACGAGCGGCTCATCGCCGTGGCACTGCTCATCAACTCTCCTGGCGGCGCGCCGACGCAGTCCGCCCTGATCGCCGAGCGCATCCGTGAGCTCGCGACCAAGAAGCACGTGCCGGTGCTCGCGTTCTGCGAGGACGTGGCCGCTTCCGGTGGCTACTGGCTGGCGTGCGCGGGTGACGAGATCTACGCGCACGGCACGAGCCTCGTGGGCTCCATCGGTGTCGTGAGTGCGGGCTTCGGGCTCAACGGCCTGCTGGAGAAGGCCGGTGTCGAGCGCCGCGTCTACACGGCGGGGGAGAACAAGGTCCGGCTCGACCCGTTCCAGGCCGAGAAGCCCGAGGACGTCGAGTGGCTCAAGACGCTGCACTCCGATCTGCACGACCAGTTCCGGGCGTGGGTCACCGAACGCCGCGGCGCGAAGCTCAGCGCCGACGCCGACCTCTTCAGCGGCGAGGTGTGGACCGGCAGCAAGGCCGTGGAACTCGGCCTGGTCGACGGCATCGGCACGATCAGGAGCGTCATCGCGAAGCGCTTCCCGGACGCCGAACTGACGATCGCGGAGCCGCGCAGGCCGTTGCTGGCCAAGCTCGGACTGACCGGCGCGTCCACCCGATCGGGGGATCTCGTGGCGCAGGTGCTCGCGAGCGTCGAGGAACGTGCTCGCTGGTCCCGATTCGGGCTGTGAGCATCAGTTCGGTTTCACAGGGCGTGTCGAGGCCTACCCCGGCGTAGACATGACCGCACATTGATGGGCAAGATGCCCGACACAGTGAGTACCCAAGACAACGCCGGTCTCCTCGTCCTCGCAGTCGATGACGAGGCCCTCGGCCTGAGCGAGATCAAGTTCCTGCTCGAGAGCAGTCCTCACATCCGGCGCGTCCTCACGGCCTTCGACGCCGCCGAGGCTCTGCGCATCCTGAGGGGTGACTACGAGCAGGAGGTCATGGCGAGGACCAAGAACGGCCTTCCGCCGGTCGACGCGGTTTTCGCCGACATCAACATGCCCGGACTCTCCGGCATGGATCTCGCGCGGGTGCTCAGCGCGTTCAGGTACCCGCCCGCGCTCGTTTTCGTGACAGGCGTTGAGGAACGCGACGCGCTCGTGACGGCGTTCGACGTCGGCGCGCTCGACTTCATCAACAAGCCGATCAACGAGGAGCGCGTCCTCAAGGCGATCTCGCGGGTCGCGGACCGGGTGGGACGCACGGCGGCGCCGACGGCCTCGTCGGGCGCCACGGCCCAGAACCCCGCCGAACCGACCGACGACGAGGTCATCCCCGTCGAGCTCGGCGGCACCATCAAGCTCGTGCCGCGCGCGTCCGTGCGGTACGTCGAGGCGCAGGGCGACTACGCCCGCCTGCACACCCAGGACGGCAGCCACCTCGTCCGCATCCCGCTCGCGCAGCTCGAGGAACGCTGGGCCAACGCGGGGTTCGTGCGCATCCACCGCTCGTACCTGGTGGCGTTGCCGCTGGTGAGCGAGCTGCGGATGACGGCGAACGGCTACGCGGTCGTCATCGGCACCGGTGAGGGTGCCAAGGAGCTCCCGGTCAGCCGCCGGCACACCAAGGAGCTCAAGGAGCGGATCGTGCGACCGCCGAAGAGCGGCTGGTGAGCAGGCACGACGCGGGAAAGCCCGAGCAGCCCGCCCGTGAGGCCTGGCTCGGCGAGCAGGGCAGCAGGCCGCGCCGCCGCAGGGTCGTGCTCGCGGACTCCACGAAGTCGCGCGGCAAGGCGTTGCGCACGATCATCGAGCTGGAGGAGCAGACCAGCGTCGGTGAGAAGCTGGTTCGCGACCTCATCCGGCAGCAGCTCAAGTCCGCGTTCGGGCTCGCCTTCGCGGTCCTGATCGGCATGTGCCTGCTGCCGGTCACGTTCTACCTGGTTCCGTCGATCGGGGATCTCAAGATCCTCGGCATCCCCATTCCCTGGCTCGTGCTCGGTCTCGCACCCTTCCCGATCCTCTACGGCGTCGGGTGGGTCTTCCGCAGGCAGGCCGAACGGCACGAGCGCGACTTCGTGAACATGGTCGACCGCTGACGTGAACGCCACCATCTGGAGCCTCAGCGCCATCGTCGCCGTTGCGGCCGTCACGTTCCTCCTCGGCTACGTCGGGTCGCGCAAGGCGAACACCACCCCGGACTTCCTGGTGGCGCGCCGTGCGATCCCGGCCACCCGCAACGCCGCCGCGATCTCCGGCGAGTACCTGTCCGCGGCGTCGTTCCTCGGCGTCGCGGGACTCGTGCTCAAGGACGGCGTCGACGCCCTCTGGTACCCGATCGGCTTCACCGCCGGCTACCTCGCGCTGCTGCTGTTCGTCGCCGCGCCGCTGCGCCGTTCCGGTGCCTACACGCTGCCGGACTTCGCCGAGGCCCGGCTGGGATCGTCGAACGTGCGGCACTTCAGCACGTTCTTCGTGGTCTGCATCGGGGTGCTGTACCTGGTGCCGCAGCTGCAGTCCGCCGGTCTGACGCTGACCACGATCACCGGCCTGCCCGCGTGGTTCGGCGGCCTGATCGTCACGGTCATCGTGGTGATCAACGTACTGGGCGGCGGCATGCGCGCGATCACGCTCGTGCAGGCGTTCCAGTACTGGGGCAAGCTCTTCGCGATCGCCGCGCCCACGTTCGTGCTCTTCGTGGTGTTCCTGGCCTCTCCCGACCGCGGTACGCAGCCGATCAGCGACGACGGCGTGGTCCGGTTCCCGAAGGCCGAGTCGATCACGGTGGCCGAGCAGGTCGTGAAGGTCCGCGTCGACGAGCCGCTGACGTTGAAGGTGACCGGCCAGATCGACGGCAGGAACGCGGACGGTGCGGTCTTCTGGGGCCGCGGTGTCTACGAGCTGAGCCCCGGCACGAAGATGGAGTTCGCCGCCGGCAGCCCGGTGCCGGTGGTCGAGGGCTCGCCGACCAGCAACTACGACTGGACGCGGCCGCAGACCGGCGGCATCTCCGAGCTGATCAGGACGTACTCGCTGATCTTCGCGACGTTCCTCGGCACGATGGGCCTGCCGCACGTCCTGGTCCGCTTCTACACCAACCCGGACGGCAAGGCGGCCCGCCGCACGGCGTTGCACGTGCTCTACCTGCTGGGCCTGTTCTACATCTTCCCGACGGTGCTGGGCGTGCTGTCGCGGCTCTACCTGCCGCAGCTGCTGGTGAACGGCAAGACCGACGCGGCGGTGCTGATGCTGCCGGAGACGATGCTGCCGAACCTGGGCGGTCAGATCGTCGGCGCGATCGTCGCCGCTGGCGCGTTCGCGGCCTTCCTGTCGACCTCGTCCGGACTCGTCGTGTCGGTCGCCGGGGTCGTCTCGACGGACATCATGCCGGGCAAGGTTCGTGACTTCCGGTGGGCGACTGTGTTCACCGGACTCGTCGCAATCGGTCTTGCTCTGCTGCTGCCGCGCTCCGACGCGTCACTGACCGTGGCCATGTCCTTCGCTCTGGCGGCGTCGACGTTCTGCCCGCTTCTGGTCCTCGGCATCTGGTGGAGAGGACTCACCTGGGTGGGTGCCGTGTGCGGGCTCGTGGTCGGCGGCGGCATGGTCCTCACCGCTCAGGTCGTGAGCGTCGTGAGCTCCTACACCGGCCGCTGGGCGCCCGCGTTCATCACCCAACCTGCGCTGATCACGGTCCCGGTGGCGTTCGCGATCATGATCATGGTCAGCAAGGCGACCCGCAGGCGGGTGCCCGCGGACGTCAGTCAGATCCTGCTGCGGCTGCACGCCCCCGACCCGCTGGGATTCATCCGTGACCGCGACATCGCCCGCTTCGGGACCGCGGAGGAGAAGGCCCGGCAGGCCGAGGACAAGCGCAGGGGAGCTGGTCGCACACGGTGAGTAGCCACCGTTTCAAATGGGTGAAATTAGGTCACTCGAATCGGTGAACGGTGAACAAGGTCACGCAGAGTGCTGTTCGTCTACGCATACTGACCGTTCGTCGCATCACCCGACTGCTGGGCGCAACGGCACGAACGGGGTCTTACCTGAGTGACTCAAGTCTCCATACGGTTCCTGACCAAGAACAGACCGCACCTGGAGGCATTACGTGCACGTCACGTTGCTGACACCTACGACGAGTACCGCGAGGAGGGGACTGTGAGCAGCGTTGAACACACCCCGTCTGAGTCGTCCCCAGAAGCGCAAAAGTGGGTCGACGTCCAAGCGAGCGATGACTTCGCCGAGCTGAAGCATCGGCTGCGCAAGTTCGTATTCCCCGTCTCCGGCCTGTTCCTGGCGTGGTACCTGCTGTACGTGCTGCTCGCGGACTACGCGCACGACTTCATGTCCACCAAGGTGTTCGGCAACATCAACGTCGGGCTCATCTTCGGTCTGCTGCAGTTCGTGTCGACGTTCGTCATCACGACGCTGTACGTGCGGCACGCGAACAAGAACCTCGACCCGCTGGCGGAGAAGCTCCGCAACGAGATCGAGGGAGACGGCAAGTGAACGAGTCCAGCCCGATCCTCAACATCAGCATCTTCGGCGTCTTCGTCCTGATCACGCTGTTCGTGGTCATCCGGGCGAGCCGGAACAACAAGACCGCCGCCGACTACCTGGCCGCCGGTCGCGCGTTCACGGGTCCGCAGAACGGCATCGCGATCGCGGGTGACTACCTGTCGGCCGCGTCGTTCCTCGGCATCGCGGGTGCCATCGCGCTCAACGGCTACGACGGCTTCCTGTACTCGATCGGCTTCCTGGTGGCGTGGCTCGTCGCGCTGCTGCTGGTCGCCGAACTGCTGCGCAACACCGGCAAGTACACGATGGGCGACGTGCTGAGCTTCCGGATGCGCCAGCGTCCGGTCCGCGCCGCGGCCGCCACGTCGACCATGGCCGTCTCGTTCTTCTACCTGCTGGCCCAGATGGCCGGTGCCGGTGGTCTCGTCGCCCTGCTGCTCGGCATCACGGGCACGGGTGGCCAGGCGATCGTCATCGCCGTGGTCGGCGCCCTCATGATCGCCTACGTCCTCATCGGCGGCATGAAGGGCACCACCTGGGTGCAGATCATCAAGGCGGTCCTGCTGATCGTCGGTGCCGGCGTCATGACCCTCTGGGTGCTCGGCAAGTACGGCTTCAACCTGTCCTCGCTGCTCGGTGCCGCGGTCGACGCCGCGCCCAAGGCGGGCGAGAAGCTGCTCGGCCCCGGTCTGCAGTACGGCAAGACCGGCACGAGCCAGCTGGACTTCCTCTCACTGGCACTGGCCCTGGTGCTCGGCACCGCGGGTCTGCCGCACATCCTGATGCGCTTCTACACCGTGCCCACGGCGAAGGAAGCACGTCGCTCGGTCGTGTGGGCCATCTGGCTGATCGGCATCTTCTACCTGTTCACCCTGGTCCTGGGCTACGGCGCCGGTGCGCTCGTCGGCCCGGACAAGATCAACGCGGCTCCCGGCAAGGCCAACTCGGCCGCCCCGCTGCTCGCGCTGGAACTGGGTGGCCCGATCCTGCTCGGCCTGATCGCGGCCGTCGCCTTCGCGACGATCCTCGCGGTCGTGGCGGGCTTGACGATCACGGCGTCGGCGTCGTTCGCTCACGACATCTACGCCAACATCATCAAGAAGGGCAAGGACAACGGCAACGGTGACGCCGAGGACAAGACCGACGAGGTGAAGGTCGCCCGCATCACCGCGATCGTCATCGGTCTCGTGTCCATCGGTGGCGGCATCGTCGCCAACGGCCAGAACATCGCGTTCCTCGTGGCGCTGGCCTTCGCGGTCGCCGCCTCGGCGAACCTGCCGACGATCCTCTACTCGCTGTTCTGGAAGAGGTTCAACACCTCGGGCGCGCTGTGGAGCATCTACGGCGGTCTGATCGTGACGATCACCTTGATCATCCTGTCGCCCGCCGTCTCCGGCACGCCGACCTCGATGTTCAAGAACGCCGACTTCCACCTGTTCCCGCTCTCGAACCCCGGCATCGTCTCGATCCCCGTCGCGTTCCTGCTCGGCTACATCGGCACGATCCTGTCCAAGGAGAAGGCCGACTCGGTCAAGCAGGCCGAGATGGAGGTCCGCTCCCTCACCGGTGCGGGCGCCGAGAAGGCCATCGCGCACTAAGCACGCACCACCGGGAAACGGGCCGTCCTTCACGGGGGCGGCCCGTTTTTCGTGCGTGCAACCCTGGATCGGCTGACCGCGTATTGGATGCGAACGCGGCAGAACTTGGGGGACCGGAGTGCGACGAGACGAGGAGTTCTCGCAGTTCTTCACGAGCAGATTCGACTGGGCCCGGCGCACGGCGTACGCGTTGTGCGGTGACTGGTCGGAGGCGGAGGAGATCGCGCAGAACGCCTTCGTGAAGGCGTACGCGAAGTGGCCGAGCATCAAGCGTGAAACGGCGGAGGGCTATGTCCGCACCATCGTGACGCGCGTGTTCCTCGACAGCAGACGTCGTGGCCGCGACCGCGAACGTCCCGTCGCCGACCTGCCGGAACACGGCGTCGGCGGCGGTTTCACCGATCCGGACGCCCGGCTGAACGCGGCGCTGCAACAGGTGGCGCCGAAACAGCGGGCCGCGCTCGTGCTGCGTTTCGTGCACGACCTGTCCATCGAGCAGACGGCCGCCGAGCTCGGCTGTTCGGTGGGCAACGTCAAAAGTCAGACAGCCAGGGGTTTGGCGACGCTCCGCGAGGCGTACGGCGAACCGGTCAACTCGGAGTGTGGTCGATGAACATCGAAGACGAGCTGCGCGGAGCTCTCGACGTCTCCGCGCCGCCTCCCACGACAACGCTGGACCAGGTCATGAAGCGCGGCCGGCGCCGGGTGTTCGCCCAGCGCGCCGGAGCGATGCTCGGAGTGGTCGCGGTGGTCGCCGGCATCGGCATCGGGGCCGCCACGCTGAACCAGGCCGCACCGCCCTCGCCGGCGGACCAGCCGGACTACGGTCCCGCCACGGTGGAGCACGCGCTGGGCTGGCCCAGGGTCGACACCCCGCCGCAGATTCCGCACCGGACTTGGTCGCCCGCATCGAGCGCGCCCCCACCCGCGGGCCGTCCTGTGGTCGACATCCCTCTTTGCGACGTGAAGGCGCCGCGGGAACTGCGGTCGGTGAACCTCGGCGCACGGCAGTTCGACCCCGAGACCGTTGCCGCGTGGCTGGCCCAGGCGAGGAAGGCGGTGCCGGAGGTCACCATCGGCGCCGCTACGTCCAACCCGGCACAAACCAGCTACGAGGCCGACGTGTCCGACTCCCGAGGCACCGGCAGCATGAGGATCACCCTCGCCAGGTTCACCGGTAGCCCGCTGGAGAACGCGAACGACGCGCTGTGGGAGACCGGTGACTGCCAGCCCGCTCGGCGGCTCGTCGTCGACGGCTCGGTCGTGCAGTTGCACGGCGTGCGGCCGTACGAGCCGTTCCAGACGCTGGTGCAGGTGTTGAGGGTGTACCACAAGGACAACACGTTGATTCAGCTCGAACTGCGCAACTTCGGCAGCCCGGACGTGCGTCCTGACCCGAAGCAGCCAGGTTCCTGGGAACGTTTCGGGGCCGGGCGCGCCACGCTGCCGTTGTCCGAGGAACAGTTCTCGAGGCTCGGGCCCGCCATCGCGGAGGTGGTCTGAGGGTGTCCCGTGCCGGAGGTTCACGTCCGTGCAACCTCCGGCATGGGAACATCTACGGCGTGACTGTTCCAAGCGTGGAGATCGCCGAGGTCCCGGCACAGCTGCCCGAGGGCGCCGTACTGCTGGACGTGCGCGAGCAGGACGAGTGGGACGCCGGCCACGCGCCCGGCGCGCTGCACGTCCCGATGAGCGAGATCGGTGCCCGTCTCGAAGAGGTGCCGAACGACGTGCAGCTCTACGTCGTGTGCCGCGCCGGTGGCCGTTCGGCCCGCGTGACCCAGTACCTCAACGAGAACGGCTGGGAGGCCGTGAACGTCGAGGGCGGCATGCAGCACTGGGAGGCCGCCGGTCGCCCGCTCGAGGGCGGCACCGACGGCATGGCGCCCGAGGTCATCTGATCGTGCAGCCGCTGCAGCCGATGCGCGTGGACTGGGTGGCGACTCCGCCACCCGGTGCCTATCCGCAACCGCAGAACCGGTCGCAGCGGCTGTCCTACGGTGGTCCGCCGAACTACCCGGTCCCGCCGCGCTGGGGTTTCCCCCTGCTCGCGTGGCGCTGGCCGACGGCCGTGGCCAGCACGGTCGAGCAGGCCGACTCGGTCGACAACGTCCGCCGGCTCGGCAAGACCGCGCAGAACTCGCTCTGGGTCGTCGCCTTCGTCGCCCTGTGGGCGGCGGGGTCCGAGATCTGGCGTTACGTGCTGCTCGTGATGAGCCGGTTCGGCGCTCTGGACGCGAACGTGGTGCTCACGTCGGACGCCATGGTCGTGTCCTCGTGGACGGTCATGTTCGTCGGCTGGGCGCTGTCACTCGTGCTGGTGCTGGTGTGGATCCGGCGCGCGCGGAACGTGGCCGCGGACCTCGTGAGCTACGGGCCGTCCCGGTCTGGTGTGAACGCACTCCTGCTCCTGCTCGCGCCCTTCGTCAACCTGGTCGTGCCGGGTTCGGTGCTGGCCGAGCTGGAACACGCGGTGGCGCGCCGCCCCGTCGGCGAACGTCCCCGGCCGTCGAAGCTCCTGCTCTGGTGGTGGGGTTTCTGGGTCGCGGCCGGGTTGATGTTCTGGATCAACCTGTTGTGGCTGAACCTCGCGGACAGCACGCAGGCGCTGGCGAACGGCGTGCTGCTGCACGTGTTCCAGGACCTCGTGCTGGTCGGGGTCGCGGTGACGACAGCGCTGGTCGTCCGCCGGATCACCACGCTGCTGCTGCCGGTGGACGCCGCGTCCGTCCGGCTGATGCGGGTCGTCGAGGTCAAGGACGCCCCCGAACCGCCGCTGCGGTCGGTGCGCGCGTCCGGCTCGCCCCGCTGACGCTGTTCAACCGACGTTCGCCCTGCTGGACCTGCCGACGTTCTTCCGGCCGTGCCAGGTTGGATGAATGAGGACACTCATCGGGGCTCTGGTGATCGCAATGGCCACCCCTGGCGTCGCCCAGGCGCACCACCGGGACTTCGACCTCCAGGCACACCGCGGCGGCATCGGCCTGACCGTGGAGAGCACGCTCAAGGCGTTCGGCAAGGCACTCGAACTCGGCGTGACGACCCTGGAGCTCGACCTCCAGATCACCAGGGATGGTCGTGAGGTCATCACCCACGACCGCAGGACGAACCCGGCGAAGTGCCTGGACACGAAGCCCGCGTTCCCCGGCGATCCCGAGTTCCCCTACGCCGGCAAGTACGTGAAGGACCTGACGTTCGCGCAGGTGCGGACGCTGGACTGCGGCAGCACGAGGTGGTCGCAGTACCCGGACCAGGAACTCTCGCCGGGCGCCCGCATGCCCACCCTGGACGAGTTGTTCGACCTCGCCCGCAAGCACCGCGCGTGGGGCATCCGCTTCAACATCGAGACCAAGGTCGAGGCCGCCGCACCGCACGAGACCGCGCCACGTGAGCAGTTCGTGCAGCGCGCCGTCCGGGAGATCCGCCGCTCGGGCTTCCTGGCGAACGTGACCGTCCAGTCCTTCGACTGGGGCACGCTGATGCGGTTGCGCGAGGTCGAGCCGCGCATCCCGCTGGTGGCGCTGACCCAGCCGGAGATGCTGCGGCCGGGTTCGCCGTGGACGGGTGGTCTCGAACTCGCCGACTTCGATGGCAGCGTCGCGAAGATGGCGAAGAGCTTCGGCGCGGCGGCGCTCTCGCCGGTGCACGGCAACCCGCAGGGCGGCAAGGTCGGCGACCCGGACTACGTGCCGTTCACCACGAAGGCGCTCGTGCAGGACGCGCATCGGCAGGGGCTCAAGGTGATCCCGTGGACGACCAACGACCCGGCCACCATGCACAAGCTGATCGACGACGGCGTGGACGGCATCATCACCGACTACCCGGACCGGCTGCGGAAGGTCATGCAGGAACGGGGTTTCCCGTTGCCGCGCAAGTACCGCCGCTAGTCAGCCGTGGGGCCTGCGCGGGAGCTGGGGCAGGCCCAGCAGGGTCCTGACCTGGGTCGAGGTCAGTCCCATCCGCCGGACGATTCGTTCTGGGGCCCAACGCAGTTCGTGGTGCAGTGCCACGACGATCGCGTTGATCTCCTGCTCTGCCGCGGAGATCTCCTCGGTCCGGTCCGCCTTCAACCGGTCGGACTTCTCCGTCGCCGCGAGGACCAGCTCCTCGAAGTCCTTGCCGTGCGTCTTCAGGTAGTTGTCGTGGTAGCGCTTCCTCGCGGCGTCGTCGGCGATCCGGAAGAACTCCGACCGCGCCATGTCCCAGGCCATCCAGCGCTGCCACCGTCCCAACCAGACCTTCGGCTGGCCGGGTCCGTTCTTCTCCCACTGCTGCCACGCGAGCAACCGCGCCTGGCTCACCTCCCAGTCGCGGTCGCGGGTCAGCTCCTGCAACGCCCGGTCCGCCGCCAGCGATTCCTCGCCCAGCGGCGATCCGGTGAGGATCGCCTGTGCCGCATAGGCACGGCGCATCAGTTCCTCTTCGCCGCTCACCCAGCGCCCAGCGGAAGCGAGTGCAGGCCGCGGATCACGAACTCCGCGCGGCGGTTGGGTTCCTCGGCCAGCACCGCGCCGGGAAGCTTGCGGTGCAACGAGGACAGCGCCGCCTCCACCTCGATGCGGGCCAGCGGCGCGCCCAGGCAGTAGTGGATGCCCATGCCGAACCCGAGGTGCTGGTTCTTCTCGCGGCCGATGTCGAGGACGTCCGGGTTCTCGAAGACCAGCGGGTCGCGGGCGGCCGCGCCGAGCAGTGCGGCGATCTTCTCGCCGGGCTCGATGACGTGGCCGGCGATCTCGACGCGTTCGGTGGCCGTGCGTTCGAAGAGCTGCAACGGCGAGTCGTAGCGGATGAGCTCCTCCACGGCCGTGGGCATCAGTTCGGGGCTGAGTCGCTCCCACTGCGAGCGGTGCTGCATCAGCGCGTAGACGCCGTTGCCGATGACGTTGACCGTGGCCTCGTGGCCCGCCATCAGCAGGAGCACGGCGGTGGCGACGAGTTCGTCCTCGGTGAGTCTGGCGCCGTCGGTGTCGGTGACGGCGACCAGGTCGGAGACGAGGTCGGCGCCGGGGTTCTTGCGGCGCAACGCGACCAGTTCGCGCAGGTAGGCGACGAACTCGGTGGCGGCGCGTTCGGCCGCGGCCTGCTGGTCGGCGGGCAGGCCGTACTCGTACATCTTCACGATGGCGTTCGACCACGGCTGGAGCAGGTAGCGGTCCTGCTGCGGGACGCCGAGCAGCTCCGCGATCACCTCGACCGGCAGGGGCGCCGCGACGTGGGCGAGCAGGTCGGCCTGGCCCTGGTCCTTGATCTTGGCGGCCAGCTCGTCGACGAGCCGGTCGGACAGGTCGGCGACCCACGGGCGCAGCCGCTCGACGTGACCGCGGCCGAACGCGGCGGCGACCAGCCGGCGCAGGCGGGTGTGCGTGGGCGGCTCGTTCTCCAGCAGCGAGTTGCGGTGCAGGAGGTTGAAGGACATGAACTGCTCGACCGGCTTGACGTCCGACCAGATTCGCCCGAACGAGCGATGCCGCAGCACCGCCGAGCAGGCCGCGTGCGACACCGCGACAGCGACGTCCATCTGCTCGTGGTGATGCACCTCACCGGCCTCACGCAGGGCGGCGAACGCCGGGTACGGGTCGGCGATGAACGCGGGATCACGCTGGTCGAACGTCACAAGGCGGGACGGTAAGTCGCGATCGGCGTTTCGTCCACGCCCATTTGATTGATGACTCAAATTGTTGCGCAGGAACTATCGTCTGGTCTTGTGCAGCAGCCAGCGATCGTCGCGCACCGTGGCGCGTCCACCGACCGTCCCGAGCACACCATCGGCGCCTACGAGCTCGCGCTCAAAGAGGGCGCGGACGGCCTCGAGTGCGACATCCGCCTGTCGAAGGACGGCGAGATCGTGTGCGTGCACGACCGCACGCTCACCCGCACGTCGAACGGCCGTGGCACGGTCAGCGCGCTCTCGCTCGAAGAGCTGCGGAAGTTCGACTACGGCAGCTGGCACCCCCACCGCCAGCCTGCCGGGCTGCTGGTGCTGGACGACCTGCTGGAGCTGGTCAAGGGCAAGAACGTGCAGCTCTTCGTCGAGACCAAGCACCCGGTCCGGTACCGCAACGAGGTCGAGCGCAAGCTCGCCGAGGCGTTGAAGAAGCACGGGCTCGGCGCCCAGATCGTCATGATGTCGTTCTCGCCGACCGCGGTGAAGGCGTTCCGCGAGCACGCGCCGGACATCCGCACGGTGCTGCTGCTCGACCGCCTCGGCCGGTACCGCGGCGGCTCGCTGCCGTCGTTCGCCGACTACACCGGGCCCGGTCTGCACCTGCTGCGCAACGACCCCGAATACGTTGATCGGGCGAGGCGCGCCGGTCACGAGACCTACGTGTGGACGGTGGACAACGCCGAGGACGTCGCGCTGTGCCGTGACCTGGGGGTCCGCTACCTCGCGACCAATGCCCCGGCGAACACCCGCCGCCTGCTGACGGCTAATTTGGCGACCTAGACAAGCCTGAGCACGAGGAGGGCCAAGGTGGCCAAGCGGACCGCGGTCAAGGACGCACCGAAGGACGGGATCAACCCGAAGCAGCCCTGCCCGTGCGGGTCCGGCAAGCGCTACAAGGCCTGCCACGGCGCGCCCGGCGGAGCGACGGACGTCATCGTGTCCCGTCCGTTCGAGGGTCTCGCCGCCGAGTGCGAGCTGATCGCGCTGCGCGAGTTCGTGCCGTCGGCGATCGTGAAGCTGCCGACCAAGGACGGCCGCGAGGTCACCCTCGCGACCGTGCTGCCGATGGCCGCCGCCGGCCTGATCCGCGGCGACGACGTGCCGTTCGTGGGCCTGCAGGTGCAGACGCGCTCCGGCGACATCAGCCGCGACCTGGCGCGGGCGCTGCAGTGGGCGCAGCAGGCGAAGACCGGTGACGTCCTGCCGGTCGTCGGCCCGGACAACGGGGACGACCCCGGCCGTCTGCAGGACCTGCTCGACGCGGACGCCGACATCACGCCGGTGCTGCACACCGACTTCGTGTGGTGGATGCCCGAGGGCACCGAGCCGACGGGCGACGTCGCGCTGTCCCTGGAGCGGGCGAACGCGGCGATCCTGCCGACCGAGCGCCTCGACGCCCCCGGCGTGAAGGCCGCTTACTGGGTCGACGCGGGCGACAAGGCGCACCTGCGCTGGGTCCGCCCGGAGCCCGAGGAGAAGTTGCTGCCCGCGATGGCCCGCCTGGCCGCCCGCGGTGAGCTCGACCTCGGCGAGGGCTCGCGCTACGCCGGTTCGTTCCGCGCGCACGGCCTGCTCGTGCCGGTCTGGGACCTCGACCGCGAGATGCACGCCCGCGAGTGGGCCGAGTCGGCCGAGGCGCTGGGCAAGCGTTTGCTGGAGGCGCTGGCCATCGACGAGCCGCTGAGCGACGCCGAGCGCCGCGCCCGTGACGGCCTGCGTGGCCGCCAGATCACCCTGCGGTAGTCTACCGGGTTGTCCACATGGTTGTGCACAGGGAGCTGTGGATAAGTGCTGCTGCACATCATCACGACGGCCGGCTGGGCTGCTGCCCAGTCGGCCGGGTCGATCCCGCCCGCCGAGGGTGAGGAGTTCGTGCACTGCTCCGACCGGGGCGTCGTGCACGTGACGGCCGGAAAGTTCTTCCACGGGCAGAGCGGCCTGCTGCTGCTCGTCGTCGACCCGAAGCTGCTGGGCATGCCCGTCCGGTGGGAGGCGGTGGCGGACTCGCCGCTGTGGTTCCCGCACGTCTACGGGCCGATCCCGGTCGCCGCGGTGGCCGAGGTGCACGAGTTCCCCAGTGAGCGAGACGGTTCGTTCGTTCTGCCGGAAGCCGTTGCCGTTTTGTGATTTAGTTTGGCAACCGTTCGACTCGCCCAGGCGTGGATCCCTCGAAGCCAGTGTGCTGCTTTGGGGGAGGGGGTGTGCCGTGACGGCGGTGCTGCAGCTGGGGACAGCCGCCGAGCGCGGCGGAGAAAGAGCGGAAGCCGTGGGGGACTTCGCTGAGTTCGTGCGCATGTCCATGCCCGGACTCCTGCGCTACGGGCACGCGTTGACGGGAAATCCGCACGACTCGGCCGACCTGGTGCAGGCCGTGCTGGAGAAGGTCGGCTCGCGCTGGGCCGCCGTGCAGCGCAAGGGTGACGACCCGCTCGCGTACGTTCGCAGGGCGATGGCGAACACGCACATCAGCATCTGGCGCAGACGTCGCCGGGAGAGCCTCGTGGCGGACTTCCCCGACAGCGGAGCCGTGGCTCCCGAGCTGAGCAGGCTCGAGAACGAACCGCTCTGGCAGGCGCTGCGCGACCTGCCGCCACGACAGCGCGCGGTGGTCGTGCTGCGCTACTACGAGAACCTCTCCGAGGCCGAGATCGCGAGCGCGCTCGGAATCTCGTGCGGCACGGTGAAGAGTCAGAGCAGCAAGGCCATGGCGAGCCTGCGAACACGCTTGGGGAAGGAGTGACCGGTGGACGACCTGGATGATCAGCTGCGCAAGCTCTTCAGCGATGATCGGCTCGACGTGCACTCCCCACCCGTCGCCGCCGAGACCGTGGTGCGCGGTGCCGCCCGCCTTCGCCGCCGCCGTGCCGCCATCACCGGCGCGTTCGCCGTGGCGGTCCTGGTCGGTGCCGGGGCAGGGCTGGCCCAGCTGGGCAAGGGCAGGTCGGACGACACGGTCAGCGCGTACCTGACCACGGCCACCCCGACCAGCTCGACGACCACGCCTCCGACGTCGGTCAGCACGTTCACCTCGACGGTGATCGTGACGACGAACCCGCCGCCGAACTCCAACGGCGGCAATCCCGACACCCCCGGCACCGGGACCAGGAGCGACCAGAAGTCGGATCCTCCTCTTCCACCGCCGGCCACGCCGGAGGCACAGCCCGGCCGGTACGGATCGCTCGCGCTGGGGATGTCCGAGGGCGACGCGCTCGCGACCGGCTCTCTGGTCGAACCGAGCACCCCGGCCGATTCCGAGAACAGGTGCAAGGCGTACGCGACGAAGTCGGTGCCGGACAGCAACGCCGTGATCGTCTCGCCGGCGCGGGGAATCGTGCGGATCACGCTGGCGAGCTTCGCCAAGACGCCCAAGAACGTCGGCGTCGGTTCGAAGGTCGCCGACGTCAAGACCGCCTATGCGAATGCCACGCAAAGCGGTTCCAACGTGGTGGTGTCAATGAACGCGACACCGGCGTGGTCGTACATCTTCGAGAGTGACGGAAGCACGGTGACCACCGTGTTCATGCGGCTGAATGCGAACGACTGCACGGCCGTCTGACAATTCGATCTTGCTGAGGTCCCGCCGCTCATTGGGGGTGCGGCGGGGCTTCGGTGTACCCGTTTGCGGACGAATTCGCTGTGATCTCTTCGTGACTCAGAACTGTGCAACCTAGCTTCTCGGGTGGCGTCTTACTGGGTGTCCGAAAGGGCATGGGGGTTCGTCATCAATGGGGGAAATAGAAATGAACAGCTCTGTCAAGCTTGCGCTCGTCGTCGCGGTGGCCGTTTCCGGAATTGCCGCGTGCACATCCACTCCGGCGCCGAAGCAGAATTCCGCGCCCGCCACCGAATCGACCTCCGTCACGTCGCCCGCGGTCGTGACGGAGGTCGTGACCGCGACGGTGACCAACCCGCCGCAGGCCGTGGTGAAGGTGGACAACCGGCTGGGCTATGGCACCGTCAAGCTGGGCATGACGCTCGAGGAGCTGAACGCGGTCGGCCCGACGCAGCTGTCCTGGAACATCCCCGGTGACGGTGTCTGCGTGAGCGACGGCAAGGTCGCGATCTCCAAGAAGTACGGCGTCGTCCGGATCACGCTGCCCGCGGACGCGAAGACTTCCAGGGGAATCGGCGTGGGCTCGACCTTCGCCGAGGTCAAGAACGCCTATCAGGGCGCGTCCGAATGGCGCGCGGGATGGTCGGCGCCAATCGACGACAGCGCCTCCTACGCCTTCATCGGAAGCTCCCAGTCCGACCACTTCGCCGACAGCGACAAGGTCACGCTCGTCCAGATGTACGCGCTCGGCAACGACTGCGCGATGGCCCATCTCTGATTCTCCAGAAGCCACCGTGCCCGCCCCGCTGGGGGTGGGGCGGGCGCGGTACCTGAACGCCAAAAAATTTCCTGGGGGGAATAGAAATGAAGCGCTCGATCATTCTCGTCGCAATCGCCGCCGCTCTCGGTCTTTCCGCGTGCACGTCCACGCCGACGCCCGCGCCGGACACCACCGCCACGTCCAGTTCCGCGCCGTCCAGCGCGACGCCGCCGCCCGCGGTGGTCACCACCGTCGTGACGCAGACGGTGACCAACCCGCCGCCTCCACCGGCCAAGCCGGTGATCGGCTCGTTCGGCTACGGCGACCTGAAGCTCGGCATGACGCGGCAACAGGCGCTCGACGCCAAGCTGATCGGCCCCGCTCTCGAAGGCGGCCAGCCTGCCGACTCCTGCACGCTGCACGAGATCACCGGCACCAAGCAGCGCACCTGGGTGTCCAAGAAGCTCGGCGTCGCCTCCATCACTTTCAGCCCGGAGATGACGTCGGACGGCGTCGGCATCGGGGCGACCGAGGAGAAGCTGAAAGCCGAGTACACCAACATCAGGCCGACAGGCCCGAACTACACCTGGGTCGCTGACGCCGACGACAACCCGGCGGCCAGGTTCGTCTTCGGGGTGGACAAGGAGAAGAAGACTCTCTGGGCGGCGTACCTCGCGCTCAACGAGCAGGACTGCCACAACTAGCCGAAAAGATCTTCGGCGGTGATGTCGAGATCCGCGTTTCGGCTCCGTCCCCGCGGTGGAAGTGACCATGATGGGTCGCAAAGCACCGAGGGAGACACCGGAGATGGCGAAGTACCTGCTGCTCAAGCACTACCGCGGCGCGCCTGCGGCGGTGAACGACGTACCGATGGACCAGTGGACGCAGGACGAGATCACCGCGCACGTGAAGTACATGAACGACTTCGCGGACCGGCTCAGGACCACCGGTGAGTTCGTCGACGAGCGGGCGCTCGCGCAGGAGGGCACCTGGGTCCGGTACGACGGCGAGGGCAGGCCGCCGGTCACCGACGGGCCGTTCGCGGAGACGAAGGACCTCATCGCCGGCTGGATGATCATCGACACCGACAGCTACGAACGCGCGCTCGAACTCGCGGCCGAGCTGTCGGCGGCGCCGGGCAAGGACGGCAAGCCGATCCACGAGTGGCTGGAGATCCGTCCGTTCTACGGCCACGCGCCGACGATCACGGAGTGACGAGTGGACGAGGCACTGCTCAGGAGCCTCCTGCCGGCGGTGCTCGGCATCCTCGTCCGCCGCGGAGCGGACTTCGCGGCGGCCGAGGACGCCGTGCAGGACGCGCTGGTCGAGGCGGTCCGCGTGTGGCCGGAGGATCCGCCGCGGGATCCGAAGGGCTGGCTCGTCACGGCGGCCTGGCGCAAGTTCCTCGACGCCACGAGAGCGGCGACGGCGCGGCGCAGGCGTGAGGACGCGATCGATGCCGAACCGGAGCAGGGCCCGGCGTCGGACACCGACGACACGTTGCAGCTCTACTTCCTGTGCGCGCACCCATCGCTCACGCCGTCGTCCGCCGTCGCGCTCACGCTCAGGGCCGTCGGCGGACTGACCACCCGGCAGATCGCCCAGGCCTACCTGGTGCCGGAGGCCACGATGGCCCAGCGCATCAGCCGGGCCAAGAAGACGGTCGGCGACGTGCGGTTCGACCAGCGCGGCGACGTCGCCACGGTGCTGCGCGTGCTCTACCTGGTCTTCAACGAGGGCTACTCCGGCGACGTCGACCTGGCCGCAGAGGCCATCCGGCTCACCCGGCAGCTCGCCGCCGTGATCGACCACCCCGAGGTCGCGGGGCTGCTCGCGCTCATGCTCCTGCACCACGCCCGCCGCGCGTCCCGGACCAGCGACGGCCGTCTGGTGCCGCTCGCCGAGCAGGACCGCGGCAGGTGGGACACGACGCTGATCGCCGAGGGCGTCGAGATCCTGCAGGCGGCGCTCGCGCAGGACCGGTTGGGCGAGTTCCAGGCGCAGGCGGCCATCGCGGCACTGCACGCGGACGCGCCGGTGGCCGACGAGACCGACTGGGTGCAGATCGTGGAGTGGTACGACGAACTGCTCGCGCTGACCGACAGTCCTGTCGTCCGGCTCAACCGCGCGGTGGCCGTGGGGGAGGCGGACGGACCGCGTGCCGGGCTGAAAGCGTTGGCGGAACTGGACGATTCACTGCCCCGCTACTCGGCCGTGGCGGCATACCTCCACGAGCGCGACGGTGACCGGCGAACGGCCGCGAAACTCTACGTCGCGGCGGCGGAGAAAGCGTCGAACCTGGCCGAGCGGGAATACCTCACCCGTCAGGCCGCTCGCCTCAACAACTGAAAGGACCGCCTCACCCGATTAGGTGAGGCGGTCCTTTGTGATCAGGCACTCAAAGCGTGCGAAGAAAAACTCAGAGCTTGCCGCCCGCGGCGGTCGGGGCGCCGGAGTCGGCACCCTCGTCGCCCACGCTCTCGCGGGTCAGGAAAGTCTCGACGTAGAACATGTTGCCGTCCGCGCGGTCCATGATCGTGAGCAGCGTCTTCATCGAGGAGACCTCCTCGACCTGCTCCTTCAGGAACCACTGCATGAACTGCTCGCCGATGTAGTCGCCCTCCTCGCGGGCGGCCTTGGCGAGGCCCACGATCTGGTCGGTGACCTGCTGCTCCTGGCGCAGGGCCAGGTCGACGAGGTCGCGCGGCGACTTGAACTCGTTGAACGGCGCCTCGACGCCGGGAATGGTGATGGCGATGTCGTTGTCCATCAGGAACTGCACGATCATCATCGCGTGGTTGCGCTCTTCGAGGGCCTGGCTGTAGAAGTGCGACGCGAGGCGGGGGAGGTCCTCGTTGTCGAACCAGACGGCGAGTGCGATGTACTGCTGCGAAGCGGAGAACTCGTTGCCGACCTGAGCCTGCAGCAGCTCGTGGAACTTCGACTTCTTGGACAGGATCTTCTTCACGTTCGAGGCCATGCGGAGTACGTTAGCCGAGAACAAAGATCTTCGCATTCCAGGAAAAGCTAACCTTTGTTTGGAAAGGTGATCCAAACAAAGGTTAGGCGTTCCTAACGATCACACCAATGGCGCGCGGTCGATCGGGCACGACATGCAGCGGGGTCCGCCGCGGCCGGAGCCCAGTTCCGAGCCGGCGATCCGCAGCACCTCGACGCCCGCTTCTTCGAGCCGCTCGTTCGTCTCGACGTTGCGCTCGTACGCCACGACGAGACCAGGCGCCACGGCGAGCGTGTTGTTGCCGTCGTCCCACTGCTCACGCTCGGCGGTGACGATGTCGAGGCCCGTGTCGATCACCCGCAGCCGTTCGATGCCCATCGCCTCGGCCGCCGCCTCCAGGAACGGCACGGGGCCGTCCACCCGCACGCCACCGTTGCCGTCGGCGCGCAACGGGTACGCGGTCAGCGTGTGGCGGATCGCCGGGTACATCACCACGGCGTCGCGGTCGACCATCGTGCAGACGGTGTCGAGGTGCATGGTGGCGCGTTCCTGCTCGATCGGCACCGCCAGCACCGTGTGCGCCAGGCCGTCCGCGAGGGCGGAGCGGGCGAACGACTCCGCGCCCGCCGGGGTGGTGCGCTCGCCGACGCCGATGGCGATCACGCCCGGCGCGAGCAGCAGCACGTCGCCACCTTCCAACGGCGCCGAGTGCGCGCCGTACGCGCGGCCCGTGCGGCGGAACCGCGGGTGGTAGGCGTAGATCAGGTCCGTCAGCGTCGTCTCGCGGTCGCGGGCGGGCAGCGCGAGCGACGTGATGGCCACGCGGTCGCCGACCCAGACCGACGAGTCGCGGGTGAAGAGCAGGTTCGGCAGCGGGTCGACGGCGAAGTCGATCGGCAGGTGCATCTTGCGCACCAGCGACGCGCCCTCGGCGGCCGGCATCTCCTCGAACGTCATGCCGGTCATCAGCACCTGCGCGAGCTGCGGTGCGTCGAGCGAGGTGAGGTGGCTGCGCAGCGCGTCGGCCAGGTCGATGCCGAGGCGGCGCTCGTTGACGGCGCTGTGGATGCCCGCGATGCGCGCGCGGTTGTCCTCCAGGGCCTGCACCAGCACGTCGGCCAGCAGCAGGACCTCGACGCCCTTCGAGGTCAGCGTCGCGGCGAACGCGTCGTGCTCCTCCTGGGCCCTGCCGACCCACGGCACGCCGTCGAACAGCAGCTGGTCGTTGTTGCGCGGGGTGAGCCTCTTGAGCTCGTTGCCCGGCCGGTGCAGCAGCACCGTGCGCAATGGGCCGACCTCGCTGTCCACGCGGGGCGCGGCGTCCGGAAGTGCTTCGGTCTCAGCGATCGTGTGCGCAGTCACCCGACGAGCGTAACCCTGAACAGCACAAATCGCCGTCCGCGAGCCGAAAATCGCAACGAATGGCGGTAAATTATGGAATCTACCGTGGAATCGTTACGGCAACCAGCTCACTTTGCCGCGCAACATTGTGTAGCCGATGAACGCGACCACGTCGAGGATGGTGTGGGCGATGACCAACGGCCACAACCGCTTCGTGCGCTGCCAGTAGAAGCCGAACACCAGGCCCATGACCACGTTGCCGACGAACCCGCCGAAGCCCTGGTAGAGGTGGTACGAACCGCGCAGCACGGCCGCCGCGAACAACGCCGTGTACTGCCGCCAGCCGAGCTGCTCGAGCCGCGTGATCAGGTACCCGACGACGAGCACCTCCTCCGCCCACGCGTTGCCGGCGGCGGCGAGGATCAGCGCCGCGCTCATCCACCACTGGTTGTCCAAAGTGGACGGCTGGACGGCGAGGTTGAGCCCGAGCGCCCAGGCGGCGAAGTAGAGCCCCAGACCGGGGATGCCGATGATCGCGGCCAGTCCCAGCGCACCCAGCGAGTCCGCGAGCTTGCGGGTGCCGTCGAGGCCGATGACGCGCAGCTTGATTCCGGTGCGCCACAACAGGTACAGCCCGATGCCGCCCCACGCGGCGAGTTGCAGCACGCCGAGCAGCTGCGCCACGAGGTCCAGCAGGTCGGCGCGCGCCTGCGGGACGTTGATCGCGACGGACTGCTGGTTGAGCGGCGTCGGCTGCAGCAGGCTGTCGATCAGCCGCACGAGGCTGCGCAGCCCGGACAGCCCGAGCGTCATGCTGAAGACGATCAGCAGTTCGAGCTGGTAACCGCGCTTCTCTTCGGCGGGAATCAAGGTCACCAGCCAGACGCTACCTCTGGGACAGGAACGGGCAGCCCATCAACCGCCGCAGTTCCGCGGCGAGTTCCTGCGGAGTGCTGACGGGCTTGGAGAACGCGATCCGCACGTCGTGGTCGTCGCACTCCGCCTCGATCCGCAGCCGCAGCCCGAACCGGTCGAGCCCGAGCGGCCGGACGTGACCGGTCCGCAGCTCCTCCGGCAGGTGGCGGGAGAGCTGGTCGACGACGTCGCTGTGCGCGGCCTCCAGGTGCCGCAGCCAGTGGTCCTCGTTGCCGCAGAACGGGTCCGGTGCCGCGCTCGCGAACTGCTCCGGCCTGATCGACGACGTGCCCTCGGCGTCCGCGATCACCATCGACGCGGGTGTGAGCCGCAGCACCGAGGCGCCGTGGCCCGCGTCGAGCAGCCGGTGGTCCGGACGCACGTCGGCGACCGCGAGGATCTCGTCACGCGCCTCCTTGTCCTCGAGCGCCGCGACCCAGCCGGTGAGCCACAGCAGGCCGCGGACGGGTTCGCGCAACGGCACCGGCGCCTGGTCGGCGATCTCGAGCATCGCCGTCACCTCGGCCCGCGGGGTCTGCCACAACTGCCCGACCAGCGGGTGTTCGTCGGGCAGCAGCAGGATCGTGGTGCCGCACGGGTGCACGTGGTGGAACAACGGGCTCGTGCGGGAACCGGACTGAGGAAGCAGTGCGGCAGAACCGTGCCGGGCCGCGATCGTGCGGGCGCGCTCTGCGGCGTGCGGCGCCGGCGGGCGCTTGGTCTGGGTGTCGGTCACCGCTGCACCTCCTCGAAGGTTAGGCAAGCCTAACTTAGCTTGGCGCGTCATGGGAAGCGTCACCTGTACGGTGGACGGGTGGTCGTGCCCAACAAGCCGTCCACCGAGGTGACGGCGCTCGACGATCGGTGGACCCGGCACTGTGTCGACCGGGCGAGCCGCCGTGCACTGATGTGGACTGTGGTTGCCGGTGCGGCCTTCGCGCTCCAGTTCGTGCTGGTGCTCGTGTGGTCCTGGTCCTCACCGGTGGCGCTGGTGTTGTTGTTCTTCGCCGCGGCCGTTCTCTGGACGGTCACGCGACGACGTCCGGTGCGTTTGCCGGAAGGGGAGCCGTGGATCTTCGCGCAGGCCCGGTGGGAGGGCGGCCGGTTGGTGGTGCTGGGGTCACCACCGCTGTTGCTGACTCTGAGAGTGGGTCCGTTGCTGCGTGGACGGATCGCCCGGCATCGCCGCGTGTGGTTCGTTCCGCCGGACGCCGCGGGGAACACCGTTGTGACGTTCAGGGGAGTTCCACAGCTCATCACCGCCCGCGTGTTTCGATGATCATCTAGATGGCTATGTCAATGGACGTGCACGTGACCACGGCGTGGAGTGACACCTGCCTCGCGCGGGCAGACCGGCGCGCGATCGGTCACATCTTCTTCGCGCTCGCGGTGCTCGGCGTCGTGCTCGTGATCGGCTGGATCTGGCTCACCGTGCTGTCCGTGCCGGTGGTGCTCGAACTGGCCGCGCCGGGCCTGCGCCACTTCCTCACGCGCCGCGGCACGATCGCCCTGATCGAGAAGTTCCCGTGGCGCCCGGTGTCGGTGAACTTCGTGGCCGGACGGCGCATCGGCCGGTCCGCCTACCTGCGGGTCGACGACTCGGAGAAGAACCTGCGGCTGCCGGAGCTTCCCGAACGGGCGCGAGTGCTGGTGCGGCACACCGGCCGGGTGTGGATCGCCGGCCCGGACGAACGAGGACGTGTCGTCGTGATGACGCGTGGCCTCGCGTTCCTCACCCGTGGCCGGGTCATCGACCGGTAGCGATGTCTTCGCCCTCGGCCCACTGGGTGAGGTCGTCCTTGCGCAGCGCGGCCGCCAGCAGTTCGGGGAACTTGTCCGGCGTGCAGGCGAACGCCGGCGCGCCGAGAGCGTGCAGCTTCGCGGCCAGTTCGTGGTCGTAGGCGGGGGTGCCGGAGTCGCTGAGCGCCAGCAGGTTCACGACCGTGACGCCGCTCGCGACCAGTTCGCGGACCCGGCGCTGCAGCTCGGTCTCCGACCCGCCCTCGTAGAGGTCGCTGATGATCACGAGCACCGTGTCGGTGGGCCTGCGGACCTGGGTCTGCGCGTAGGCGACCGCGCGGTTGATGTCCGTGCCGCCGCCGAGCTGGGCGCTGAACAACAGGTCGACCGGGTCGCTGAGCTGGTCGGTCAGGTCGGCGACCTCGGTGTCGAAGGCGACGAGCTTCGTCGAGATCGACCGGATGCTCGCGAGCGCCGAGCCCAGAACCGCCGCGTGCACCAGGGACTCCGCCATCGAACCGGACTGGTCGACGAGCAGGATCACGTCCCGCATCGCCGCGGTCCGGCTGCGTCGGCGGTGACCGATCAGGTCCTCGACGATCACGGTCTTGTGCTGCGGCTGGTAGTTCTTGAGGTTCGCCTTGATCGTCGTCGCCCAGTCGACGTCCTGCAGCTGCGGCCTTCTGGTGCGCCGCGACCGGTCGACGGCGCCTCGGACAGCCTCGATCAGCCGGTCCTGCAGGCGCTTCTCGATGTCCTCGACCACCTTGCGCACCACGGCTTTCGCTGTGTCGCGGGTGCGGGCGGGGATGGCCCGGGAGAGTTGCAGCAGGGTGCTGACGAGGTTCACGTCCGGCTCGACCGACTGGAGCAGCTCAGGTTCGAGCAGCAACTGCTTGAGACCCAGCTTCTCGACCGCGTCCCGTTGCATCACCTGCACGACGGAGGTGGGGAAGTACTTGCGGACGTCGCCGAGCCAGCGGTGCAGCTGCGGGGAGCTGGCCCCGAGGCCCGCGCCCCTGTCGCCGCCACCGCCGTAAAGACCCGTGAGCGCGCCATCACGCCGTTGGTCGTCCTCGCCCAGCTCGGACACGTCCTCCGCGCTGGGGCCCAGGAGCAACCGCCAGCGCCGTAGCCGCTCTTCGGTCATTTGAGCGCTGCCGCCACTTCTTCGGCCGCCCGCACGACGTGAGGACCGACCACGTCCGCGTCGAGCTTTTCCAGTGCCACCACGCCAACGGACGCCCTGAGGCCGGGCACTCCGCGCACAGGGGCAGCGACGCCGAAAGCGTTCGGCTGCAGCTCACCCGCGGAGACGACCCAGATCTCGCCGGGCGTGGAGATCGCCCGGCCGGCCGCCCCGCGGTGCACCGGGTGGCGGGAACCCACCCGGTACGCCACGTGGAAAGCGGTCCACGACGGTTCGACGACAGCGACGGCCTGGGCCTCGGTGCCGTCCGCGACGGTGAGGTGCGCGGTGGCGCCGACCTTCTCGGCGAGCTCGCGCAGCGCCGGGTTGGCCGCCATGCGCAGCTGGGGGAGGACGTTGGAGGCGAGGCGCAGCACGCCGAGGCCGAGGCGGACCTTCGAGCCCTCCCGGCGCACGAGACCGCGCGCCTGCAGTGGCACGAGAAGCCGGTACACCGCGGCCCTGGACGCGCCGATGGCCGTGGCGAGCTCCGAGATCGACGGTGCCTCGGACTCCGCCTCAGCGACCGCCTGGAGCAGCGCCAGACCCCTTTCCAGGGTCAGCGAGCTCTCCTTCGTCGCTCCGACCATCACGCACTCCGAACTGTTCCCACCACCTCGGCGAGACCGACCACGGAGCCGCCCTCACCGGGAGCGGTGGCGGTCAGCTTGACCGTGTCGCCGTCCTCCAGGAAGGACCTCGTGGAGCCGTCGTCGAGCTTGAACGGTTCCTTGCCGCCCCAGCTCAGTTCGAGGAACGAGCCGCGCTCGTCCTTCTCCGGTCCGGAGACCGTGCCCGAGGCGAACAGATCACCTGGGCGCACCGTAGCCCCGTTCACCGTCATGTGCGCCAGCTGTTGCACAAATGACCACGACATCTCCCGGAACGGAGGCCGCGCGACGATGGTGTCGTTCAGCTCCACCGTGATGGTGATGTCCAGGCCCCACGGCTGGTCGCACGTCAGGTAGTCGTGCAGCTTGTTCGGCAGCGGCGGCGTCGGCACGCGTGCAACTGAGAAGGCCTCCAGCGGCGTGATCCACGCGCCGATCGACGTCGCGAACGACTTGGCCAGGAACGGGCCGAGCGGCTGGTACTCCCAGGCCTGGATGTCGCGCGCCGACCAGTCGTTGACCAGCGTGACGCCGAAGACGTGCTCGGCGGCCCTGCTGGTGCTCACGTTGGCCGCCTTCGGGCCACCGCAGACGAACCCGACCTCCGCCTCGATGTCGAGGCGCTCGGACGGGCCGAACTTCGGGCCCTCGCTGCCGCGCTTCTGGCCGTTCGGGCGGACGATCTCCGTGCCGGAGACGTACACCGTGCCCGCGCGGCCGTGGTAGCCGATCGGGAGGTGCGTCCAGTTCGGCGTGAGCGCGTCACCGTCGGGGCGGAACATCTTCCCGACGTTCTCGGCGTGGTGCCTGCTCGAGTAGAAGTCCACGTAGTCGCCGACGGTGAACGGCAGCTTCGCGGTCTCGATCCCGACGAGTTCCGCGCCCTTGGGGGCGGAACCGGCCGTGACGATCTCCCGCAGCTTGGCGCGCAGCACGCTCCAGACCGGCCTGCCGGCCTGCAGCAGCGGGTCCAGCGAGTCGCCCTGGACGTACTCGCTGCACTTGCCCAGCGCGAGGCTCCCCAGGAGCAACGCCCGGTCGCCGACGCGGACGGCCACGCCCCCGTCGACGACCCCGTAGGGCAGGGTCTGCGGTCCGAACGGCTGGTCCTCGGAGAAGTTCGGGTCGCTGATCCAGCTCACAGAAGTCCAAGCCCCTCAAGGTCGGCGACGGGTTCGGCCAGCGAGCACGAGCCGTAGCTCGCGAACACACCGCGCACGGCGTGCGCCGCCTGGTCGCTGAGCGCCTTGGCCTCGGCGGTGAGCGCCTCGGCGTCGGTGCTCGCCAGTGCCTCGCGGACGTCGCGGCCGCTCAGCGAGCGCGCGGTGGCCACGAGGAGGTTCAGGAAGCCGTGGTGGGTGAAGCCCTGCTCGTCGGTGTAGCGGACGGCCTTGTGCAGGCCCGCCGTCGCCTTGAACGCGACGCCACCGCCGCTGACGACGGACAGGAAGTCGCCGACCTCTTCGACGCTGGGGAAGTTCTCCTGGGAGAGACCGCCGCAACGCAGCTTGGGCCAGCTGCCGTGCTCGATGACCCGGCGGACGCCGTCGAGCCACTCGGCACCGCCGCGGCGGGGTTCGACGACGCGGATGACGTCCTCGGGCACGAACTCGGACACGCGCTCGAGCCACACCTCGTCCACATCGGACGGTGCGGGCATCTCGACCATGCGCAGTGCCAGGAGCTCGCTTCGGCTCTCGACGATCGAGACGGCCTTCGGCACGCCGCCGAGGCCGGTGTCGATCACGAGACTCAGGGCGATCGGTTTGGCCGGCTTGACCTTGATCAGTTCGGTGATCAGCTCGGCGAGACGGGAGGCAGGACAGAGGAAGAGGCCCATGACGCCAGCCCACTCGCCGACGCGTCCGTCGAGGTGACCGCGCACCGCGTCGGGCATCGACGCGTTCCCCGGAGGGAACAGCGCGGCATCGTCCACAAGCCTCGCGAGCAGGGGCGGAGTACCGCGCGGACCGGGCGCACGGAGTTCGACAGCGCTTGACACGGCTGACACGCTAGCCGTGTACCGCCAACTGAACAAAGATGTCCGATAGTCGAACGCCTTGGAAGGACCCGGAGAGCACTCATGGCCTACTACCGCCAGGTGGGAGAGATCCCCCGAAAGCGCCACACCCAGTTCCGCAAACCGGACGGTGGGCTCTACGCGGAAGAGCTCATGGGCGTCGAGGGTTTCTCGGCCGACTCGGCGCTGCTCTACCACCGGTACCTGCCCACGGCGATCGTCAACGCGGAGACGGTGAAGGACGAGCGCGGGGGTGCGGCGCCGAACCTGCCGCTGAAGCCGCGCCACTTCAAGACCACGGACCTGACCTGGGCTTCTGATGACGTGGACGCCGTCACCGGTCGCCGGAAGCTGTTCTCGAACCCGGACGTGACCATTGGTTTCGTCGTCGCCTCCGCGCCTTCTCCGTTGTACCGCAACGCTTTCGGTGACGAGCTGCTGTACGTGCAGGGCGGTTCGGGTGTCATCGAGACGATCTACGGAGCGCTCGAGGTCGGCGACGGCGACTACGTCGTGATCCCGACCTCGTGCACCTACCGGGTGGTGCCGTCGGCGCCGATGTCGTTGCTGGTGCTGGAGGCGACCGGGCACATCGGGCCGCCCAAGCGGTACCTGTCGAAGGCCGGCCAGTTCCTGGAGCACTCGCCGTACTGCGAGCGGGACATCCGCGGGCCCTCCGAGCCGTTGCTCGTCGAGGGCACCGATGTCGACGTGCTCGTGCGGCACCGTGCGGGACTCACGAAGTTCACCTACGTGAACCACCCGTTCGACGTCGTCGGCTGGGACGGCCACCTGTACCCGTGGGCGTTCAACATCCGCGACTTCGAGCCGATCACCGGTCGCGTGCACCAGCCGCCGCCCGTGCACCAGACGTTCGAGGGCCCGAACTTCGTCGTGTGCTCGTTCTGCCCGCGCAAGGTCGACTACCACCCGCTGGCCGTGCCGGTGCCGTACAACCACGCGAACGTCGACTCGGACGAGCTGATGTTCTACGTCGGCGGCAACTACGAGGCGCGCAAGGGCTCTGGCATCGGCATCGGTTCGATGTCGCTGCACCCGTCCGGCTGCACGCACGGCCCGCAGCCCGGCGCCGTCGAGGCCTCGCTGGGGCTGGACTACTTCGACGAGACCGCGGTCATGGTGGACACGTTCCGTCCGCTGGAGATGGGCGAGGCCGCGGAGGCCTGTGAGGACCCGGCCTACGCCTGGACTTGGGCCCGTCGCGGTCCGGCCTGATTTTCTGTCGGGGGTCCTCGCTACTTTGGTCTGGTGAGGACACGAGCCGTTCCGATGCGCTGGCAGGGCCTGGGCAAGGCCCTGCCGGTGCTGTGGGGCCTCTACACGGGCTCCGGCTCGATGCCGTACCGCGTGTGCGTCGACCTGGCCGCGGGCTCGGCCAAGTGCACCTGCCCGTCCCGCAAGTTCCCCTGCAAGCACGCCGTGAGCCTGCAGGAGCTGGACATCCCGGACGCGCTGCCGCCCGACTGGGTGGAGGAGTGGACCCAGCGGCGTGCGGCTCGTGAGCTGGATTCCTCACCCGAGGCCGTGGCCCGCCGGTTGCGCGCCCGGGAGAAGACGGCGGCGAACCGCGCGTCCGCGATGTCCTCCGGCATCGACGGCCTGCGCGACTGGCTGCTCGACGTCGCCTCGGCCGGCATCGCGTCCCTGCCGGGCCGCCCGGCCTCGTGGTGGCAGGCGTTCACCGCCCGCATGATCGACGCCCAGGTGCCGGGAGTGGCCGCCGCGGTCACCGAGATCCAGGAGATCGTCGCGCGCTCGGGCCCCCGCTGGACGGCCGACGTGGCCGACCGCCTGGGCGGCCTGCACCTGTTGTGCTTCGTGCAGCCGCGCACCCGCCTGGGCGTCACCGTGCCCGAGGAGACGGTGAAGGCCTCTCCGGGAATCTCCGACCGCTGGGTCGCCCTGCTGCGCCTGGAAACCGACGACGGCAGGGTCAGGACCATCCGCCAGTGGTGCTGGGGCCGTCAGACGGGCCGCTGGGCGGTGGCAATCCGCCACTCCGCCGTCGGAGCGCCCGTCCCGTTGCTGCCCCACGGCCTGGAGTCCTCCGCTCTGGTCCACCCGTACCCGGCTTCGGACCGAGTGGCGCTGGGCGAACTGGAGGGCTCCCGAGCCCCTGATCCGGTTCCCGCCCCCTCAACCTGGCGCGAGTCGCTGGCCTCGCTGGAACCGATGCTGATGGCCGATCCGTGGCAGCGCCTGTTCCCGCTCGGCTGCGCGACCGTCCGCCCGCACGGAGCCTCTCTGGTCGACGCCTCCGGTCACGCGTTGCCGGTCCGCGACGACACGGGCCTGGACATGGCGCTGGCGCTGACCGGTGGCACCCCGTTCGACGCCTGGGGCCTGTGGGACGGCCACGCCCTCCGCCTGGGAGCGATCGCGCTGGACGGCGCGCTTGAGGTGGTCGCGTGAAGGCCGAGTGGTCCCAGACCGTCCAGGACCTCCTGATCGGCACCACGAGAGGCGGCGGCGACCCGACGGCCCTGCTGTCCGACTGCGCCGCCCTGGGCGTGGCCGCGTTCGGCGCCACCCTCCCGCAGGAGGCCACCACCGACCCGGTACCGCTGGCCCCGCCCGAGACCGCCCACCTCCCCAGGCCGGCCGCCAGAGCGGTCCTGGACGCGATCATGAGCGTCGACGACGAGGTCCTGCTCACCGAGTGGTGCGCGCTGGCCAAGGCCAACACCGTCGTGGCCGAGCACCGCATGCTGCCCGCCCTGCTCGCCCTCGGCACCGCCCGGCCCGGTCTGCGCGCCGCCGTGGTCGAGGTCCTGGGCACGCGCGGCCGCTGGCTCGCCGGCACCCGTCCCGGCTGGTCCTGGGCGAGTGGCGCCGCACCGCTGGTGGACGAGGTTCCTCTCGAGGAGATCCTCGACCTGCCCAGCGCCCAACGAGTTCGCGCCCTGCGCCGCAAGCGCAAGGCGGACCCTGCCGGGGTCGGCGCGTTCATCGCGCGGGAGTTCGTGGAGTCCCGCCGATCAGCCGACCGCCAGGTCCTGATCAGTGCCCTGGAAACCGGCCTCGGCCCGCAGGACGAGCGCCTGCTCGAAGCCGCCCTCGACGACAAGGCGGCTGCCGTCCACGACGAGGCCCTCCGCCTGCTCCGCAAGCTGTCGCCCACGCGCCTCGGTGCGCGCGCGGCACACCGGCTGCGGCACGGGCTCCGGCTGACCGCGGACGGGCTCGACGTCCGGCCGGACGAGCTGTGGACCGGGCAGCCCGACGCGGCGGAGCAGCGGGACCTCATGCGCGACGGCTCGGAGAAGGGCGTGGCCGGTCGCATGCGGGCCGCGGCCGCGAGTGTGCCGCCGTCGTACTGGACCTCGACCCTCAAGGCAGACGACGCGAAAGCCGCCGACATGCTCAGGAGGGGTCCGTGGGCCGGTGCGCTCCTCCGGGGCGTCTCAGACCAGCTGGCCGCGGCAGCGGACCCGCGGCCGTGGGCCGTGGCCGCCGCCGAGACGCTGACCGGCATGGAGCAGCTCGAAATGCTCGCGGCCTTGCCGGCCGCGGTCGCCGAGCAGGCGGTCGTCGCCGTGTCGAAGAACTGGCACTACGACCTCCTCGACCACGCCTGCGCCCAGCTCCCGGCGCCCTGGTCGGCCGAGACCACCCGCGCGCTGCTGCACCGGTACGCGGCTCTGCCCGACCCGCGCTGGCGGGCGGGGCGTCCGCCGGCCGTGCTGCTGGCGCGGGGTGACGCGGACCTGCTCGGCGCGAGCTGGGAGGCTCTGACCCGTCGCTGGCCGGAGAACTCCCTGGAACTGGAGGTTCTCCGCCTCCGCATCCGACTGCGTGAATCGTTCGCACCAGCACCGCCTCAGGAGGCCCAGTGACCGCCGTGCTCAGGCCGACGGCCGAACAGCAGTACGCCGCCGAGCTGGAAGCCGTCGCGGCCCAGGACGACCGGCAGCGGCCGCCCAACTGGCGGCTGTCCCCGCAGGCCGTGGTCACGTACGTGCTGGGCGGCACGCTGCCCGACGGCACCGTGATCTCGCCGAAGTACGTGGGCGCGCGCAGGCTCGTCGAGGTCGCGGTGGGCACCCTGGTCACGGACCGGGCGCTGCTGCTCGTCGGTGTGCCGGGCACGGCGAAGTCGTGGCTGTCCGAGCACCTCGCGGCGGCGATCAGCGGCGACTCGACGCTGGTGGTCCAGGGCACGGCCGGCACGAGCGAGGACCAGGTCCGCTACGGCTGGAACTACGCCCGCCTGATCGCCGAGGGCCCGAGCGAGAACGCCATCGTGCCGAGCCCGGTCATGCGCGGCATGCAGCTGGGCACGGTCGTCCGGGTCGAGGAGCTGACCCGCATGCCGTCCGAGGTGCAGGACTCGTTCATCACGGTGCTGAGCGAGAAGTCGCTGCCGGTGCCGGAGCTCAACACGCAGATCCAGGCCGTGCCGGGCTTCACGGTCATCGCCACGGCCAACGACCGGGACCGGGGCGTCAACCAGATGTCGTCGGCGCTCGCGCGGCGCTTCAACACCGTCGTGCTGCCGCCGCCCGCGACCGAGGACGCCGAGGTCGAGATCGTCCTCACCAGGTCCCAGCAGCTCGGCAAGGCGCTCCAGCTGCCGGCCGAGCCGCCCGCCCTCGACGAGGTGCGCCGGGTCGTGCGGATCTTCCGCGAGCTGCGCAACGGTTCCACCGTGGACGGTCGCACGCAGCTGAAGAAGCCGAGCGGCAGCCTGTCCACGGCGGAGGCGATCTCGGTCATCGCGAACGGCATGGCGCTGGCCGGCCACTTCGGCGACGGCACGCTGGGCGCGGACGAGCTGGCCAGCGGCCTGATCGGCTCCGTGATCAAGGACCGGGTGTCGGACGCGACGGTCTGGCAGGAGTACCTGGAGACGGTGCTGAAGGAGCGCTCCGAGTGGCGCGACCTCTACCGGGCCTGCCTGGACGCCAGCGGTGACTGAGCCTGACTCCGGGCCTGTCCTGCTGGGCATCCGGCACCACGGCCCCGGCTCGGCCAGGATGGTCAAGCGGGCGCTGGAGCAGACGCGCCCGGCGCTCATCCTGATCGAGGGGCCGCCCGAGGCGGACTCGCTCCTCGAACACGTCCACGCCCTCACCCCGCCGGTCGCGATCCTGCTGCACGACGAGACGGAACCCGAGAACGCCGCCTTCTGGCCGTTCGCGGAGTTCTCCCCGGAGTGGCAGGCCCTGCGCTACGCGGCCGAGAACGGCGTCCAGGCCCGCTTCTTCGACCTGCCGGCGGCGGCGTCGATCGGCGACGACGGCCCGAGCGGCAACGTCGACCCCATCGGCCTGCTCGCCGAGGCTGCGGGCTTCGACGACCCGGAACGCTGGTGGGAGGACGTGGTCGAGCACAGCGCGTCGGACCCGCTCGACCTCGCGGACGCCATCGCCGAGGCCATGGTCTCCGTGCGCAAGGAGTTCGAAGGCGAAGTAGGTGAACGCACTCTGCGCCGAGAAGCGTTCATGCGTCAGACGATCCGCAAGGCGCGCAAGGACACCGACGGTCCGATAGCGGTCGTCTGCGGTGCGTGGCACGTCCCGGCGCTGCTCACCAAGCCGACCGTCGCCGCCGACACCGCACTGCTGAAAGGCCTGCGCCGCCGCAAGATCTCCGGCACCTGGGTCCCGTGGAGCCACGGCCAGCTGGCCGCCGAGTCGGGCTACGGCGCCGGCGTCGACTCCCCGGGCTGGTACGCGCACCTCTGGCAGCACCAGGCCGACGTGGTCCCTCGCTGGTTCGCCAAGGCCGCGGCCGTGCTCCGCGCGGAAGACCTCCCGGCCTCGACCGCGAGCGCCGTGGAGGCCGTCCGCCTCGCGGAAACCCTTGCCGCGCTGAGGGAACGCCCGTCGGCGGGCCTGAGCGAGGTGAACGAGGCGGCGCTGGCGGTCCTCTGCGGCGGCGACGAGGTCCCGCTCCAGCTGGTCCACCGCAAACTCGTCGTCGGCGAACGCCTCGGCGAGGTGGGCGAAGCCGTTCCGCGCTCGCCCCTGGCCGCTGATCTCCAACGCCTGCAACGCAAACTCCGCCTCCCCGCGGACGTCCAGCCCAAGCCGCTCAAGCTGGACCTCCGCAAGGACACCGACCGCGAACGCTCGAAACTCCTGCAACGCCTGGAAGTCCTCGGCGTCCCGTGGGGCAAGCCGGACCGCTCCAACTCGCTCGGCACCTTCTCCGAGGTCTGGCAGCTGCGCTGGGACCCGATCTTCGCGGTGTCCGTCGCCGTGGCCGCCCGCCACGGCACCACGGTCCACACGGCGGCGGAGAACGTCCTCACCCAGGCCGCCAAGGACGCCAAGCGGGTCGCCGACGCCGCCGCGACCCTCACCAAGTCCGTGGGCTGCGAACTCCCGGCCGCCGTGACCGAGGCGCGCCAGGCCCTGGACCGCTGCGCCGCCATGGCCACCGACGCCCTCGAACTGCTCGCCGCCCTCCCGGACCTGGCGAGGACGGTCCGCTACGGCTCGGTCCGGGGCACCGACCCGGAACTGCTGCGCGTGGCCCTGCACGGCCTGCTCACCCGAGGCGCCGTCGGCCTCCCGATCGCCTGCCGCAACGTCGACGACGAAACGGCGGAACACGCCCTCCAGGTGGTGGACGGCGCCCACGAGGCCACCCGCCTGGCGGCCGACGACGACCACCAGAAGACCTGGTGGCGAGCCCTGCACGCCCTCGTCAAAGCCGAGGCCCACGGCCTCCCGACGGGCAGGGCCACCCGCCTGCTCTGGGAAGCGGGCGAACTGACGAGCGACGACGTGGCGGCCCGCCTGCACCGCAACGTCGCGAGCGCCTTCGTGGCCGGCTTCCTCCGCGGCTCGGCCACCCTCCTGGCCGCCGACCCACGCCTCTTCGGCCTGATCGACGAATGGCTCAGCGGCCTGCGCGGCGAGGCGTTCGACGACGCCCTCCCGTTGCTCCGCCGAGCCATCACCGACTTCACGCCCGCCGAGCGCCGCCTGCTCGGCGAACGCGTGGTGGCGGGCGAGACCCCTCAACCGGCCGCCGACGACGAGTGGGACCTGGAGATCGCGGAACGCCTGGCCGCGCACGTCCGCAGCCTGATGGCCGGAGTTTCACAATCGTCGGATTCGCCGATCCCAGAGCCGTGACCACACCGGACGAAGACCGCCTCACGACGTCGGCCGACACCGAACTCACCCCGCCTGACGAGAGCCGCCTCGACGAGTCCCAGGAACTCATCGACGACGCCAAGAAGTTCGCCCGCGAGCTGCGCGAAGAGGTCCCGGACACGACGCCGGAGCCTCCTCGTGAAGAAGGCTCCGCGGCGAACTAGACCGACCAGGGCGGCGTGATCGTCTGCCCGTCCGCCAGCGTGCCCTGGATGCCCACCGACGTGGCGACCAGCACCCGCGCGGGCCCACCGGTCAGCGCCAGCTCGGTGTTCGGCGGCACCACGACGGCGTCGCCGACACCGGCGGTGTGCCCCTGGATCGTCACCGACCCGGACAGCACGTAGAACACCTCCTCCTTCGACGCGCGATGCGGCGTCCCGTCGCCACCTTCCGGCACATCGACGGTCCACAGCGCGATCTCGGAACTGCCGCGCGACGGCACGGCCAGCGACCTGAACTCGAACCCGCCGAACTCGTGCAGCTCCGCGGAATCCCCCGTGACCAGCAAGACAACCTCCAAAGTAGTCAACCAAGTTGTCTAACCTTAGAATAAGGTCAACCAGGTTGTCTACCTAGTTCGGGGAAGCAAGATGGAACCGGTGCCGATGCTGCTGGCGATGACGTACCGCGCCATGGGCGACCAGTTCCACGACCGCCTGCGGCAGATCGGCCTCGAACCGCTCCGGCCCGCCCACGGCTACGTCTTCCGGTTCCTCAAGGAGAGGCGCGCGACGACCGTCGACATCGGACAGCACCTCGGCGTCACGAAGCAGGCGGCGGCGAAGATCGTCACCGAGCTCGACGAGTGGGGCTACGTGCTGCGGGAGCCGCATCCGACGGACAAGCGCGCCCAGTACGTCACGCTGACGACGAAGGGCCGCGACTACCTGAAGTTCGCGGACAACCTCTGGTCGGACCTGGAAGCGGAGATGGCCGAGGCGATCGGCGACGACACCCTCGTCACGATCAGGGAAGGCCTCGCCGCGTACCTGCGACACGTCCACGGCGAGGACCAGCCAGGGCTCCGTCCGGTCTGGTGACCGGCTAGAACACCTGCGTCAGCGCGATCACGGCGAACACCGCGAAGATCGCTCCGGCCACCCGCTGGATCCAGTGCGTCGGCAACCGCCCGGCGAGCTTGCGCCCCACCAGCACGGCCAGCCCGGCGACGGCGACCAGCGCCAGCCAGGCGCCCAGGCCGACGGCGACCGGTGCGCCGTAGCGGGCGGTGATGCCGGCGGTCGCGAGCTGCGAGGCGTCGCCCCACTCGGCCGCGAACAGCACGCCGAACGAGGTCAGAGCCGCCCGCCAGAACGGCACGGCAGCGCTCGCCCCGGCCTCGTCGGCGGAGTCCTCGTCCTTCGAGAAGCCCTCCCGGAGGAGCATGAACGCGCCGATGCCGAACAGCAGTGCCACGACTCCGGCGACCAGGCGGTCGGGGAGCAGGGTGATGGCCGAACCGAACGCGGCGGCGACCACGCTCTGCACGGCGAAGGCCGCGATGACGCCGACGAACACCGGCCAGGCGCGATAACGCGTGGTCAGGACCAGGGTCGCGACCATGGTCTTGTCCGGGAGCTCGACCAGGAACACCACCGCGAAGGCGGTGATGAACGCGAGCAGTGATGTGGCCACGAGGTTCCTCCACGTCCGAATACGAACCCGGACGGAGGCGCAACAGACCCCGACCGGGCGTGCTGCAACCCGGCCGGAGGTCTCGTTCGCCCGACACAAGCATCGGGTGTGGGACCGGATCCACTCGAAGGCGGATCAGTATGTCGATCACCACGCCACCGGCAACGTACTCCGGCGGGAACTACTCCCCTCTGGCGAAATCATCGTAACCGACGCATGTCACCCGAAAGGCGTGACTTCGCGCACGGGACCAAGGTCCCGAGCCTGGACAGGACCGTCGTACCTGATGGCGGCCATGATCCAGACCTACGCTCGGAAACGTGGACGTACTCGAACTCGCGCGGTGGCAGTTCGGCATCACCACCGTCTACCACTTCCTGATGGTGCCGCTGACGATCGGCCTTTCCCTGCTGGTCGCGGGGATGCAGACCGCGTGGGTGCGCACCGGCAACGAGCGCTACTACAAGATGACGAAGTTCTGGGGGAAGCTCCTCCTGATCAACTTCGCCATGGGTGTCGTGACGGGCATCGTGCAGGAGTTCCAGTTCGGCATGGCCTGGAGCGCCTACTCGCGGTTCGTCGGTGACGTGTTCGGCGCTCCGCTCGCGATGGAGGGGATCGTCGCCTTCTTCGTCGAGTCGACGTTCCTCGGCCTGTGGATCTTCGGCTGGGACAAGCTGCCGAAGAAGGTCCACCTGGCCTGCGCCTGGGCGTTCAGCCTCGCGACGATGGCCAGCGCGTACTTCATCCTCGCCGCCAACTCGTGGATGCAGCACCCCGTCGGCATCGAGATGCACGACGGCCGTCCGCGGCTCACCTCGATCTGGGCCGTGCTGACGAACAACACGGTGCTCGCCGCCTTCCCGCACACCATCGCCGGCGCGTTCGCGGTCTCGGGCGCCTTCCTCGTCGGCATCGCCGCCTGGCACCTCTACCGGAAGTCGGAGGAGGAACGGGTCTGGCGCAGCTCGCTCAAGCTCGGCACGTGGGTCGGCGTGGTCGCGTTCGCGGCGCTGAGCATCAGCGGTGACCTGCAGGGCAAGCTGATGTTCGAGCAGCAGCCGATGAAGATGGCCGCCGCGGAAGCGTTGTGCCACACCGAACAGCCCGCGAGCTTCAGCGTCTTCGCGGTCGGCGACGTCACCAGGCCCGACTGCGAGAACGTCAAGAGCATCACGGTGCCCGCACTGCTGAGTTTCTTGGCGCACAACGACTTCAGCAGCGAGGTCAAGGGCATCCAGGATCTTGTCCCGCTGTACCAGGAGAAGTACGGTACGAACTACCCCGTCGACGAGCGCCTCGGTGAGCTCAGCGGCAAGCCGATCGACTACGTGCCGGCTCTTCCCGTGACGTACTGGGGCTTCCGCCTGATGATCGGGTTCGGTGGCATCTCGGCCGGTCTCGGCGTCTTCATGCTCTGGTTGACCCGCAAGAACCGGACGCCCACCGGATGGTGGTTCCCGGCTCTCGGCCTCGCCGGCATCGCGACTCCCTTCCTGGCCAACAGCTTCGGCTGGATCTTCACCGAGATGGGGCGGCAGCCGTTCGTGGTCGTGCCGAACCCGAGCGGGGTGGACGGCGTCTGGATGTTCACCGCGCAGGCGGTCTCGAACAGCACCCCCGGCGAGATCCTGACCTCGCTCATCGCGCTGACCACGGTCTACAGCGTGCTGGCGGTCGTGGAGTTCTACCTGATCCGCAAGTACGTCCGAGGCGGGATACCCGGCGTACTGCCCCAGAAGACCGACGACGGCGCCCTGGCGTTCGCGTACTAGGGGAGAGGCGACGTGGAAACGCTCTGGTTCGTACTGATCGCCGTGCTGTGGCTCGGCTACCTGTTCCTCGAAGGTTTCGACTTCGGCGTCGGCATGCTGCTGCCCGTTCTGGGGCGCAGCAACGCCGAACGCCGGGTCATGATCAACACCATCGGGCCGGTCTGGGACGGCAACGAGGTGTGGCTCATCGTCGCGATCGGTGCCACGTTCGCGGCCTTCCCCGGCTGGTATGCGGCGCTGCTGAGCGCCGCGTACCTGCCGCTAACGTTGTTCCTGATCGCGTTGATCGGCCGTGGTGTCGCGTTCGACTACCGCGGCAAGGTCGACAACCCCCGCTGGCGCAAGGCGTGGGACTTCACGATCGTCGCGGGCTCGTGGATCGCCACGCTCTGCGTCGGCCTGCTGATCTCGACGACGGTGCTGGGCCTGCCGATCGACGCGAACGGCGACCGGGTCGGCTCGGCCTTCGCGGCGATCCGGCTCGAGACGGTCGTTGGCGCGCTTGCCTTCGCGGGCTACGCACTGGTGCACGGCGCCGTGTTCACGGCGTTGAAGACCGAGGGCGAGATCCGCGAACGGGCCCGTCGCGTCGCTTTGATGCTTGCGCCCGTTGCACTTCTGCCGCTCGTGGCACTGCTCGCGATCGTCGCCGGACTGTGGGCCGGTGTGGTCGTGCTGGTGCTGGCCGCGGCGATGTGGCGGCTGCTCGCGAACCGCGACGGCCAGTCGTTCGCGTTGATGGGCCTCGCGATCGCGGCCACCGTCGCGATCCTGTTCGGCTCGCTCTACCCGAACGTCCTGCCGTCGACGCTGAACGACGCCTGGTCGCTCACGGTCGCGAACACCGCGTCGAGCCCGTACACGCTGCAGGTGATCACGTGGGTCGCCGGCTTCGGCACGCCCGCGGTACTCGTCTACCAGGGCTGGACCTACTGGGTGTTCCGCAAGCGCATCGGCGTCAAGCACATCCCCGCGGCGCACTGAGATGAGAAGAGGCCCGCTGGGAGCTCTGCCCCAGCTCTCCAGGAACGCCAGGCGCGCCCTCGTCGGGGTGGGCGCGCTGGCGTTCCTCAACGCACTGGCGCTCGTCGCCCAGGCCGTCGCGCTGGCGTCGGTGATCACGACCCGCGAAGGCCTTCCGCTGCTGGCCGTGGCGATCCTGGCGCGCGCCGGTCTGTCGTGGGCGACGGAATCCGCCGCTGCCCGTGCCGCCGCCGGTGCCAAGGAAGAGCTGCGGACCCAGCTGCTGGCCAAGTCGTTCGAACGCGGCCCCGGCTGGATCGCCGACCGCGGCACTGCCGAGCTGTCGGTGCTCGCGACCAAGGGCCTCGACGCGCTCGACGCCTACTTCACCCGCTACCTCCCCGCGCTGGTCACGGCCGTGATCGTGCCGCCGCTGGCCGGTGCGTGGATCCTCTTCACCGACTGGCCGTCGGCCGTGCTGATCGCGGTGACCGTGCCGTTGATCCCGGTCTTCGCCGCCTTGATCGGCTGGTACACCGAGAAGCGCGTCCGCAAGGCCGCCGACGTCACCGAGCTGCTTTCGGCCCAGCTCCTCGAACTGCTCCGCGCACTGCCGGTGCTGACGGTGTTCGGCCGTGCCGAGCAACAGGCCGGAGCGGTCCGGCAGATCGGTGAGCAGCACCGCAAGGCCACGATGGGCACGCTCCGGATCGCGTTCCTGTCCGCGTTGGTGCTGGAGATCGCGGCGTCGTTGAGCGTTGCGCTGATCGCGGTCGGCGTCGGCATCCGGCTCGTGCACGGCGACATGACGCTGATGACCGCGTTGGTCGTGCTGATCCTCGCGCCGGAGTGCTACCTGCCGTTGCGTGCCGCCGGTGCCGCCCACCACGCCAGCGAGGACGGGCTGGAAGCGGTTCGGCGCGTCGCTGAGGTCGTTGATCACGAGGACAAGACCAGGCCGCGGCTGCCCGGCGGTTCGGTCCACGTCGACAACCTGCGCGTCCTGCGTCGAGACGGTTTCGCTCCGGACGGCATCAGCTTCGACGTCCGACCTGGGGAGATCTACCGACTTGAAGGCGCGAGCGGTGCCGGAAAGTCGACGACGTTCCAGGTGCTGCTGGGCTTCCTGGAGCCGACGGACGGCACCGCGTTCGTCGCCGGAGACATCGCGTACGTGCCGCAGAAGCCCGCGTTCGCCGCCGCCACCCCGCGCGCCGAGCTGGAGCTCACGGTTCCCGGCGCCGAGGACATCGAGCAGGTCGCCCACGAGGTCGTGGCCGCGCATCTGCTCGACCGCCAGATCACCGACCTCTCGACCGGTGAACGCCAACGCGTCGCAGTCGCGCGCGCCCTGCTGAGGGTGCGCCACGGCGCGACCGTGCTGTTGCTCGACGAACCGACCGCGCACCTCGACCCGGTGACAAGTCGCAAAGTCGACAAAGCGATCAAGAGAGCTAGCGACACGGCCGCCGTCGTCCTCGCCTCGCACCGCGAGAAGGAGACGACCGAGGACGAGACGTTCGCCAGGGTCGTCACCGAGGAGACCCAGCGGGAACGGCCGAAGCGCCTGCCGATCCCGTGGAAGGGCGCCGGCCTGGGCATCCTCGCGGCCGTCGCGGGCATCGCCCTGACCGCGCTGGCCGCCCACCTGATCGCCCGTGCCGCCGAGATGCCGCCGATCCTGACGCTGTCGGTGCTGGTCGTGGGCGTGCGGACGTTCGCACTGAGCAAGGGCGTGCTCCGCTACATCGAGCGGTTGGTGACCCACGACGAGACGTTCCGCCTCGCCAACGACCTGCGCGCCGAGCTGTGGTTGCGGCTCGTGCGCACGCAACGCCGCGATGGGCTGCAACGGCTCGTCGAGGACGTCGACACCGTCCGCGACCTGGTGCCGCGCGTCCTGGTGCCGCCGGTCGTCGCGATCGGCGCGGGCATCGCGACCACGGTCCTGTTCGCGTTCATCGACCCGGCCGCCGCGCTGACGCTGGGCGGTCTGCTGCTCGCGGCCGGGCTCGCGGCACCCGCCGTCGCCGTCTGGACCGAGCGGCGGGCCAGCACGAAGCTCTCCAGGGGCCGCCGCAAGGTCGCCCGCGAGACGATCAACGCTCTTGTCGCCGCACCGGACCTCATCGCGCACGACGCCCACCACCGTCTGCTGGCCCAGCTGCACGCCGAGGACGTCGAGCTCGCGGGACAGACCCGCCGGCAGGCGTTCGGCACGGGCGCGGCCACGGCGATCGTCCTGCTCGCGACCGGTGCGGCGGCCCTCGTCTGCGCCACCACCGGCAACCCGGTGCTCGGTCTCGTCCCGCTCGCCCTCGCCGAACCGCTGGCCGCGCTGCCGTTGGCCGCTCAGCAGCGCAGGGCACTGCGAGAAGCAAGTGCGCGCTTGCAATTCGATGCGCCGGAACGCCCTGAACAGCCGCGCGGCAAGCGGATCCGGCTGGAGAACGTCGACGTCCGCTGGCCCGGCGCGACCGAGCCGACGTTGAAGGACCTCCACCTCAACATCGAGCCCGGCACGCACGTGGCGATCGTCGGGCCGTCGGGCAGCGGCAAGTCGACGCTGTTCGCGCTGCTCCTGGGCTTCCTGCAGCCCGAACGCGGCATCGTCGAACTGCCCAGGGCGACCTGGTGCCCGCAGGAGCCGATGCTGGTCAGCACGACCGTGAGGGAGAACCTGCGCATGTCGGGACAGCACGACGACGAGGCTCTCCGCGAGGCGCTGCGGGGGGCGTGCCTGCCGGAGTGGGTGGACCGGCTCGACACGGTGATCAGGCCGGACCAGGTGTCGGGCGGCGAGGCGCAACGGCTGGCGCTGGCACGGGCGTTGCTGCACGACGCCGACGTGGTGCTGCTCGACGAACCCACCGCGCACCTGGACGAGCCGACCGCACGCAAGTTGTTGCAGCAGCTCAGGCAGGACGGCAGGACCGTTCTGCACATCACGCACCGCCCGGACGAGGCGGCGAGGGCGGACCTGGTGCTGGACCTCGGCACACCCGCATACCGTTGAGGACCATGGACCCTTCTCTGGCGCGGCGCGTGCTCGTCGCGTCCACCGAGATCACGTCGGCGGCGCTGGAAGACCCGGAGAACGTGCTGCGGCTCGTGGTGAAGGCGGCCGCGGAGATCGCGGACGCCGACCTCGGCCTGGCCATGCTCGCCACGGAGGACGACGACGGCACGCTGACCGTCGAGGCGTCCAGCGGTGAGCCGATCGTCGCGACACTGAGCCCGCGCAGTGCCGCCGCCAAAGCCGCGCGCACGGGCGTTCCCGTCATGGCCGACGACGTCGCGAACGACCCGCGCACGGCCCCGTACGTGCCGCAGGCGCTGCGGAACTACGGCCCGTTCGCCGTGGCGCCGTTCGGCACCTCGGACCGCAAGATCGGCGCTCTGGCCGTGTACCGGCGCAGGGACAAGCCGCCGTTCACGCAGGAGACGGTGGACGTGTTGTCGGCGTTCGCGGCGCAGGCAGGCCTCGCCGTGGTGTTGTCGGAGGGCTTCACCGCACGGCAGCGCGTCGCGGTCTACGAGGAGCGCGAACGGATCGCCCGCGACCTGCACGACGTGATCATCCAGCGACTTTACGGCGCCGGCGTGCAGATCAGCCTGCTGCAACGGCGCCTGGGCAAGAAGCTCGACACCTCGCAGCGCGCCCGCATCGAGGAGGCCGTCGACCTGGTCGACGAGACGATCGCCGAGGTCCGCGCGACCGTCCGCAAGCTGCGCAACACCGACCCGGCCGACTCCGCCGACCTGCACGACTCGATCAAGGCCGAGGTCCGCACGGCCGGTGAGTTGCTCGGCTTCCCGCCACGCCTGCACGTGGCCGGCGACCTGGCGAACGTGCCGCGCAAGCACGCCGACGACGCACGGGCGGCGTTGCGTGAGGCTTTGTCGAACGTCGTACGGCACTCCGGCGCCACACACGTCCAGATCGACGTACGGCGCGATGAGAAGCACCTGCTGCTGCGCGTCGCCGACAACGGGTGCGGCATCCCGTCCGGCGTGACTCAGCGCGGGCTGCGGCACCTCGCCGAACGGGCGAAGGCCGCGAGTGGCGATTTCCGCGTGGTGAGTTCGCCGAACGGGACGACGCTCACCTGGTCCGTCCCCGTTTAGCCACCCACGCGGCGGCTTGCGTGCGGCGTTCCATGCCGAGTTTGGACAGAACGGACGTCACGTAGTTCTTCACGGTCTTCTCCGCGAGGAAGAGCCGTTCACCGATTTGGCGGTTCGTCAGGCCCTCACCGATGAGTTCGAGCACGCGCTGTTCCTGGTCCGTGAGGCCAATCGGGGACGGATTGCGCATCCGTTCGAGTACCCGGCTTGTGGTCGCGGGGTCCAGAAGGGACCGTCCAGCCGCGACCTCGCGCACGGCCGTGACGACGTCCTGACCGCGAACCTGCTTGAGCAGATAGCCCGACGCCCCGGCCATGATCGCGCCGACGAGCGCTTCTTCGTCGTCGAATGCGGTCAGCACCAGGCAACGAATGCCAAGGTCCCGCAGCGTCCGGCAGAGGTCGACGCCGCTGCCGTCGGGCAGTTGAACGTCCACGACGGCCACATCGGGAGGGTTCGCTCCTGCTCGCGTCACCGCCTCGGTGACGGAACCCGCCTCGGCGATGACCGAGATGTCCGACTCGTCGTCGAGCATCTCGCGCAGTCCTCTGCGCACTACTTCGTGATCGTCAACCAACAAAACTCGCACTGGCACGAATCCACCGTACGTCGAATGGCTGTTCCTGAGTGTGACTCAAATTGGCACAGTTCTTGTCATGGCAGAAGGCTCGGTACGACCGGTCGAGGAAGCAGATCGCATAGTTGTCGCCCGACTGGTTCTCGAGCTATGGGGAGCGCACACCGCCGTCGCGCACGGCGAGGTGTTCTTCCCGGCGAGTCTGCCGGGCTTCCTCGTGGAGAAGCAGGGTCAGGTGCTGGGTCTGCTGACCTATGCGGTGGCGAACCACCAGCTGGAGATCGTCACGATCGACGCGCTTCGGCGAGGCCGGGGCGTCGGCACCGCGCTGGTCGACGCCGCGGTTCGCCAGGCACGCACGCTCGGGTGCAACCGGGTGCGTCTGACGACCACCAACGACAACCTCGACGCGGTCCGGTTCTACCAGCGCCGCGGGTTCAAACTGGCGGCCTTGAGACCGGACGCGGTCCGCGAGGCGCGCAAGCTCAAGCCGGAGATCCCGGCGGTGGGGGAGTTCGGCATCCCCATCACAGACGAGATAGACCTGGAACGATGGGTCGCGCCACGGCAGTAGTCCACAGCTGTCCACAGCTCTGTCCACAGGGTTGTGCACAACCGGAACTCACACGTGCAGCGGGTTGAACGCCTCGTCCCACGCGGCGGCGACCTGATGGGCGCACGTGGACGGTGCGACGCCTCCCACCCCGGTGCCGAGTCCCGGCATCGCGATGGTGTGGACGGCGTCGCGCACCGGCGTGCCGTCCTCCAGGCGTCCCGTGAGCCAGAGCATCAGCACGGCGCGCGCGGCCAGGTACGGGTGGACGGTGTCGACCGGCAGCCGTTCGCCGGGCAGGCGCATGGTCGGCGCGCTGATCATCCAGGCCGGCTCGGTCTCGCCGGTCGCCACGATCTGCGCCTCGCCCACCGGGAGCTCACCGCCGTGCAGCGCGAGGACGGCGCTGCGGACGTTGTTCTCGACCTGGGGGAACGCCGTGGCGTAGACGGCGTCGATGCCACCGCGCATCCAGCCCTGCGAGTTGGCCGGGCTGACGATGGCCTGCGCGTGGATGTCCAGAACGGACCCGCGGTGCACTCGCACCCCGTCGCGGCCGTCCGCGACGGCGAGCCAGGCGTTCGCCATCGGTTCGTCGACCGCGCACAACACGAGTTCTGGCGCTAGAGCGGGCACGCCCCAAGCATTCCAGTTCGAACGGTCCCGGCGGAACCCAGGATTGGCCCCCGACACAGGCGTGATTCGCGCCTCTACTGTGTGCGGGTGCCTCGCATTGCGTACTTCGGACCACAGGGGACCTTCACCGAGCAGGCCGCCCAGCGGTTCGAGGGTGAACTCGTCCCCGTCGAGACCATCCCGCTCGCCTTCGCCGCGTTGCGCGACGGGACGACCGACTTCGCGTGCGTGCCGATCGAGAACTCCGTCGAGGGTGCCGTGCCGGCGACGCTGGACGCTCTCGTGCGCGACGAACCGGTCGTCGCGGTGGCCGAGACGGTGCTGGACGTCCGGTTCAGCGTCCTGGTGCGTCCCGGCACCGACGAGATCCGCACCATCGCGTCGCACCCGCACGCGCTGGCCCAGGTCCGCGAGTGGATCGCCGCCTCGTTGCCCGGCGTCACCTCGATCGCCACCTCGTCGACCGCGGCCGCCGCTGCCGCCGTGGAGCGGGGCGAGTTCGACGCGGCCGTGTCCGCTCCTGTCGCCGTGAACCACTACAAGCTGGACGAGTACGCGACGGACATCCTCGACGTGCCCGACGCACGCACGAGGTTCCTGCTGCTCCAGCGTCCGGGTCAGTTGCCGGAGCCGACCGGTGCCGACCGCACGAGCGTCGTCGTGACCACCCCGGACCGCGTGGGCGTGCTGTCCGAGCTGCTCACCGAGCTGGCGTTGCGTGGCATCAATCTCACCGGCCTCGAATCACGCCCCCAAAAGGGCAAACTGGGGACGTACCGCTTCTACATCGACGTCGAGGGGCACATCGCAGAGCCGAGGATCGGTGACGCGCTGGCCGCGCTGCACCGACACTCGCGCGAGATCCGGTTCCTCGGGTCCTTCCCGAAGGCCGACCAGGGGCCCGTCGAGGCCCACAACGCCGAGTTCGCCGCAGCCGCCTCCTGGGTCGATGCTGTCAGAAAGGGCGAGCGCGGGTGAGGTTGCTGCTGGTCAGGCACGGTGAGACGGCGTCGAACATCGAACGCAGGCTGGACACGGCCATGCCGGGTCCCCCGCTCACCGAACTGGGTCGCAAACAGGCCCGCGAACTGGCCGACACCCTCGCCACCGAGGAGATCGTCGCGGTCTACGCGAGCATCGGCCTGCGCGCCCAGCAGACCGCCGCACCCACCGCCGAACGCTTCGGCCTGCCCGTCCAGATCCTGCAGGGCGTGGAGGAGATCCAGGTCGGCTCGCTGGAGGGCCGCAACGACACCGAGGCCTACCAGGCCTACCTGGAAACCGTCATCAAGTGGGCCGAGGGCGCCCTTGACGTGGCGTTTCCCGACGGCGGCGAGTCCGGGCAGCAGGTGCTGGACCGGTTCCTGGGCGCGGTCGAGTCGATCGCGCAGGACGGCACCGTCATGGTCGTGACGCACGGTGGCGCCGGGCGGATGGGCGCGCTGGCGCTGGCGTCGAACGTGCCGGTGGAGCTCGCGGAGAACCTGCTGCCGAACACCGGCGTCGTGGTGCTCGAGTCCGACGGCGACGGCTGGGTCTGCCGGTCGTGGGCGGGCGTCGAGGTTCAGTAGTCCAGGTCGAGCCACTCGCCGAGAGCGAGCACGTGCGCGCGTTGTCCCGCGTGCTCGCGGAACTCACCCTCCGGGTCGGCGACCTCGACGTAGCCGGGCAGCTTCACCGGCTGCTCCTGCTCGTAGTGCATCGGCACGGCGTGCCTGGCACCGAGGATCGTCGCCGCGGCGGCGGCCTGGAACGGGTCCATCGCGGCGAGCACCGGGCTCGGCGGCTGGAGGTGCGGTGCGTTCACGACCGCGCCGTTGGCCGGCAGGAACGCCGCGTCGAACGGGCTGAACCGCCGCGCGACCAGCCACCACCAGCCGTGGAACATCGTGTCGCCGCCGTGGAAGACGCGCTGCCCGTCCGCCTCCACCACCCAGTTCAGCTGGGGATCGCCCAGCCCGTCGACGGACGGGACGGCGGTGACGCGGAACGGGCCGATCTCGCGTTCGGACCAGGTGTCCACCACCTCGGCGGCCAGCCGGTGCTCGGCCAGTTCGTGCTCGCTCAGCAACGTCGTCACGTTGTCCACGTCGTCGCCGTGGCCGGGCGCCGGGCGTAGCACCGGTGCCCCCGGAGTCAGTACGTCGGCGAGCGCCGTCGCGTCGGTGTGGTCGCGGTGCAGGTGCGTGACCAGCGCGGCGGTGACCTCCCCGCCCGGCCGCGTCAGCCCGACGCCCGGCCGCCAGCCGGTGAACAGCGGTGTCAGGTCCTGCACGTAGTCGATCACCAGCCGGGCCCCGCCGGCCTCGGCCTCGATGCCCGCCCAGCCCAGTCGTCGCACTCGCATCTCTAACTCCTCGCGTCGGTGAGCCGAACTTAGAGGACGAGCGTTCGCCAAATCAATAGCGAACGTGCGTACGCTATTCTCGTCACATGTCCCCGCGACGCTCCGCAGCCGACGCGCTCCTCACCCGAGGCCGGATCCTGAGCCGCGCCGCCGAGATCGCCTCGGAGGAAGGCCTCGACGGCATCACCATCGGCCGCCTGGCCGAGGAGCTCGAGATGAGCAAGTCCGGGGTGCACAAGCACTTCGGCACCAAGGAGACCCTGCAGATCGACACGCTCGACAAGGCGTTCGTCGACTTCTGGCACCGCGTCGTCGAACCGGCGCTGACCGAACCGCCCGGCCTGCGGCGGCTGCGCGTGGTGTGCGCGAACTCCGTGGACTACCTGGCGGAACCGCTGCTGCCCGGCGGCTGCCTGATGACCGCGGCGCTGAGCGAGTACGACGGCAGGCCCGGCGCGGTGCGCGACGCGGTGGCGCAGGTGTGGTCGCGCTGGCAGGGACAGCTGCGGGCGGACCTGGTCGCGGCGGTGGAGGGCGGCGAGCTGCCGCGGGGGTTCGACGTCGACCAGGCGTTGTTCGAGGTCCTGGCGGCGGGGCTCGCCCTGAACGCGGCGATGCAACTTCAGCACGACCAGGCGGCCGTCGGGCGGGCGCGCCGGGCGATCGAACGGGCGCTCGACCAGTCCTGACTCAGACGCTCGTGTCCCAGTCGAGGTGGGCCTCGTAGACGACGTCGTTGAACGTGGCGGTGAAGTCGTGGCCGCTGCCAGGCCCGCCGGTGACCGAGTCGGGGTGCTTCGTCACCTCGACGGCGCGGACTTCCGCTGTAAGTCATCCGCCGGGACTGCCTCCTGGCGGCCGGAACTCCGGTGGATAGGTCGGCACCTCGGGAATGGTGGTGATCGCATTCGGCGAGGGCTGCTCAGGTGGCGGTGCCGAACAGCCCGCGACCAGCGCCAGCAACAACGCCCCCAGCACTCTCCCCGTGCGCCCGAAGCTACGCGGAGCGCGGTGAGGCGCAGGTCAGCCCCAGCCCAGCTCGTGCAGCTTGGCGTCGTCCACCCCGAAGTGGTGCGCGATCTCGTGCACGACGGTGATGATCACTTCTTCGATCACGTCGTCCTCGGTGTCGCAGATGTCGAGGATCGCCTCGCGGTAGATGAAGATGTGGTCCGGCAGGGCGCCGCCGTAGTCGGAGTTGCGCTCGGTCAGCGCGATGCCCTGGTAGAGCCCGAGCAGTGACGGCTCGTCGGGGTTTCGGTCCTCGACGAGCACCACGACGTTGTTCATCGCGTGCATGAAGTCGGGCGGGACCAGGTCCAGGGCCTCTTCGACCAGCTCGTCGAAGCGAGCTCGGGTCATCTCGACGGTCATCGGTTCTCAGTGCTCGAAGGGGGCGCGCTGGAGGACGGTTTGTCGGGCTTGCCCGAGTCGGAGGGCTTGCCCGACTCGCCCGAGGGCGGCTGGCCGGACTCGGAGTGCAGCGGGGCGCCGGTGGGCTCGGCCTGAGCCTTGACCGAGGTGGTCTGCGGCGGGTTCGCGGTGGTCAGCGGCGCGCCGTTGGGGTTGCGGACGGTGCCCTCCCACGCGACGAGCTTCTCGCCCTGGGGGACGGCGCCGATCTTGCAGTTGGCCTTGCGCGAGCCGACCGCCCAGCTCTCCTCGGCGCGCGTGTCCCAGGTGATCAGCAGGTTCTTGGCCTTCAGGTCGGCGCCGCCGGTGTACTCGGCGGCTATCGCGGCGCACTTCTCGGACATCACGGTGTCCTGCTGCTCGGGCGCCACGAACGCGCCCTCGGGGTGTTGCACGACGCCGACGATCTCGAACGCGTGCGGCTTGGCGCACTCGATCGGGTCACCGACCGTGTTGTTGTCGGCGAGCGCGACGCAGACGCCGGGGTCGTAGACGTTCGACTGGTCCTGGGTCTTCGCGCTGCCGAACGACGGCAGGGCGGCGCCGGAGGGGGCCGTGACCTGCAGGCCGCACCGGAGCTGGCGGTAGCCGCTCGACCAGCGGCTCTCGTCCGGGTTCAGCGTGCTGACGCCGTACTTGCCCTTCGGGTCGAGCTTGCCGGCCATGTAGCTGGTCGACGCCTGCGCGCAGTTGTCCTGCGCGATCTTCTCCCAGGCCTCGCCGTTCGGGAACGGCGCTTCCTTCGGGTACGCGGCCGTGATGTCGGCCGTTCCGCTGACCTCGAACTTGTGCGCGGCCGTGCAGTCGACCTTCTGCGCGTCCGACAGGTCGGGTTTCTCCCAGTTGAGGCATTCGCCCGCGACAGCTTGGTAGGCAGCGTTGACGAGCTCGCGTTTGGACCCGAGCGGTCCTCCTGCCAGCACAGACGTGAACGCGGACAACATCAACAAGCCGAACGCGCCCACGAAAGCGCCGACCATCACAAGCCGCGTGTCGCGGATGTGACCAGATCGACTCAACCAACCGGCGCTCGGAGACATCTCAACCATGATGCCCGTGCCGTGTGAGGCGGCTGTGCGCCGGGTTGGGGTCGAGTGTTGCTATTAGGACACTCGTCACTGAATTGGCCATGTTTCAGCTGTCTCGCTAGGTACCTTGCCCGCGGGAGTGGTGATGACTGACAACAACCTGCCAGGACCTGGCCAGCCGACGCCCCAGCCTGGGTCGCCGTCGGGACAGCCCGGCCAGCCGCAACAGCCCGGCCAGCCTCAGCAGGCAGGCCAGCAGCCGCCGCCGTACCAGCCGGCGGCTCCTCAGCCTGGCCAGAACCAGCCGGGACAGCCGCCTGCCAAGGGCAAGGTGCGCCAGCAACAGGCCGGCATGACGAAGCCGCGCCAGGCGACGGTCGCCGAGCAACGCGCTCGTGCCGCCGCGCTGAAGGCGCAGCAGGAGCGGTTCGCCGCCGAGTCCGCCGCCTTCGAGAAGAAGCGCAAGACGCGCAAGCGCCTGCTCATCGGCGGTGGCGTGACCGTGGGCGTGATCGCGCTGGTCGCGATCTGGTACGCGGCTGCCAGCCCGAAGAACGTCACGGCGCAGTGCACCGACTCGAACAACGTGATCGTCGACGACGACTACTGCGACCAGTCGTACTACAGCAGCCACGGCGGCTACAGCAGCGGCGGCTTCATCTACATCGGTGGCAGCTCGTACCGCTACAACTACGGCAGCTCCGGCAGCGTCGGGCAGAAGGCCGTCGGTGGCAGCTACACGATTCCCAAGGGCGCGAACGTGACGACGAAGTCGGGCACGTCGGTCCAGCGCGGCGGCTTCGGCGTCAGCAGCGGCTCCTCCAGCAGCGGAGGCTGAGCACAGTTGCGTCGTGAAACCTCGCAACCGCGGCCGAACTGGCAGCGGACGGTCTCTGACCAGGGGTTGGTGTTCGGCCTGCCCGCGAAGTACGCGAACGGCTCCGACCGCCCGTACTGGGACGAGTCGGTGCACTACGTGTTCGAGATGAGCGACATCCTCTCGCTCGAAGCCGACGTCGAGCTGCTCCACTCCATGTGCCTCGACGCGGTGGACAACGTGGTGCTCACCGAGCGGTACCGCGACTTCGGCATCCCCGAGTGGGTGTGGCCGCACATCGCCGAGTCGTGGCGCCGCCGTGACCCGCACGTCTACGGCCGCTTCGACCTGCGCTACGACGGCTCCGGTCCCGCGAAGCTGCTCGAGTACAACGCGGACACCCCCACGTCACTGCTGGAAGCCGGCTACATCCAGTGGCACTGGAAGGAAGACGTCTTCCCGGACGACGACCAGTGGAACTCGCTGCACGAGCGCCTGGTCGAGCGGTGGACGGAGATCGGCGCGAAGCTGCCCTCCGGCGAGCTGCACTTCACCTGGTCGGGCGCCGACCCGTCCGGCGAGGACCACCTCACGATCGCCTGCCTGCAGGAGACGGCCGCCGAGGCCGGCCTGAACACCGTGGGCCTCGCGATCGAGGAGGTCGGCTGGGACACGCTGCTCAACCGGTTCGTCGACCTCGAAGAGGCCCCGATGGGCACGGTCTTCAAGCTCTACCCGTGGGAGTGGGTGGTCGAGGAGCAGTTCGGCCGCCACGCCGTCGAGTCGCTGCCCGGCACGCTGTGGGTCGAGCCGCTGTGGAAGATGCTGCTCTCCAACAAGGCGCTGCTCGCGGTCCTGTGGGAGATGTACCCGGGCCACCCCAACCTGCTCCCCGCCTTCCTGAACGACCCCGGCATGCTCACCGAGTACGTGCGCAAGCCGCTGCTCGGCCGCGAGGGGTCGAACATCCAGATCGTCGCTCCGGGCTACGAGACGCAGACCGGCGGCGTGTACGGCAAAGAAGGCTTCGTGTACCAGCTGTTCGATCCGCTTCCGGAGTTCGACGGCTACCGCCCCGCGTTGGGTGCCTGGGTCGTCGGCGACACGGCGGCAGGCCTCGGCATCCGGGAAACGGTCGGTCTGGTGACCGACGATGGCGCGGCGTTCGTGCCGCATCGAATTGTTGAGTAAGACTCCGAAAGGGAACAGCACATGTACGAGCTCGCGTTGGACCCCGGCTTCGGCTCGGCGATCGGCCGGGGCATCGGCGCGATCGCGCTGTACGCCGTCGTCGGTCTGGTTCTCATGGTGTTCGGCTTCTACGCGATCGACTGGACGACGCCGGGCAAGCTGTCGATCCTGGTCCGCAACGGCGCCCCGAACGCCGTGATCGTCACCGCCTCCGGTCTCGTCTCGATGGCGTTCATCGTCGTCGTCGCGATCCTCAGCGCCGTCGGCAAGCTCGACGAGGGCCTGCTCACGTCGCTGATCTACGGCATCGTCGGCATCGTCGTGCAGGTCGCGGCCGTGCGACTGCTGGAGTGGGTGACCCGCCTGGACATCGGCTCGATCATCGAGTCGGACAAGTTCGCGCCGGCCTCCGTCGTCGTCGCCGCGGCCCACGTGGCCCTCGGTCTCGTGGTGGCGTTCGCGATCTTCTAGACACGCGCTTCGCGAAGGGACCCGGTGCTCAGGCGCCGGGTCCTTTTCGTTGGCGCAGGCGCCGGATCCCCAGGCCGGAGGTGACCAGGCCCGCCACCCCGAGCAGGATCGGCGGCACCAGCACCAGCGGGCCCTGAGGACGGCTGCCGAACTCGAACAGCCGGTCGCCCGCGCTGATCACCCGGACGGTCTCGTCTCGCACGGGGTTGCCCGTGGCCAGGTACATGCCGGACAGCGCGACCGTGCCGTCGTCACTGACGAACGTGCCGTCCCGGACGTTGTAGGTGCCGGGCACGCCACCCTCCGCGTCCTGGACCGCGTCCGGGAGCAGGATCGCACCTGCGACGAACAGGACGATGCCTGCGAACAGCGTGAAGGCCGGTCCGTTTCCCTTGGGTTCGGGCGTCACGAACTTCAGGACGCGGACGTACGGCCCGGCGTTGCCCGCCTCGCCGTTTCCTGCGGAAACCCCTGCAGTGCGGCCACGAGGCCACCGACGAAAGCCACGACCGGGTTCGCCTTCCGCGTGGCCTCCCGGTGGAACTTCTCATGGTCGAAGTCGGGCGGAACCTTGCTCGTCATCGCGTACCTCCTGCCACGTCAACGCCACCGCGCCGTCGTCCGTTGAACAGCGCGAACGGGATATCCGGATGAAGTGCGGATCAGGTGGGGACTACCCTTTCCAGGGTGATTGACCTCAAGGTGTTGCGCGAGAACCCGGAGACAGTGCGCGCGTCGCAGCGTGCTCGTGGCGAGGACGAGGGCGTGGTCGACAGCCTGCTGTCCGCGGACGAGCGCCGGCGGTCCGCCATCTCCCGCGCGGACACCCTGCGCGCCGAGCAGCGGGTGCTCGGCAAGGAGGTCGGCAAGGCCAAGGGCGACGAGAAGACCGCCCTGCTCGTCAAGGCGAAGGACCTGGCCGCCGAGGTCAAGGCCGCCGAGGCCGAGCAGCACGCCACCAACGACGAGGTCCAGGAGCTCCTGGCCAGGATCCCGAACCTGGTGCACCCGGACGCGCCGGTCGGCGGCGAGGACGACTTCGTGATCGTCAAGACCGTCGGCGAGCCGCGCGTGTTCGACTTCGAGCCGCAGGACCACCTCGACCTGGGCACCAAGCTCGGCGCGATCGACATGGAACGCGGCGCGAAGGTCGGCGGCTCGCGGTTCTACTTCCTCAAGGGCGTCGGCGCCCAGCTCGAGATCGCGCTGCTCAACATGGCGGCGGCGCAGGCCACGGCCAACGGGTTCGAGCTCATGATCACGCCCACGCTGGTGCGGCCGGAGATCATGGCGGGCACCGGGTTCCTCGGCGCGCACTCGAGCGAGATCTACCACCTGCCCGCGGACGACCTGTACCTCGTCGGCACGTCGGAGGTACCGCTCGCCGGCTACCACGCCGACGAGATCCTCGACGGGGAACGCCGGTACGCGGGCTGGTCGTCGTGCTACCGCCGTGAGGCCGGGTCGTACGGCAAGGACACCCGCGGCATCATCCGCGTGCACCAGTTCAACAAGGTCGAGATGTTCTCCTACGTGAAGCCCGAGGACGCCGAGGCGGAGCACGCCCGGCTGCTCGGGTGGGAAGAGGAGATGCTCGCCAAGATCGAGGTGCCCTACCGCGTCATCGACACGGCGACGGGTGACCTCGGCACGTCGGCGCACCGCAAGTTCGACTGCGAGGCGTGGGTGCCGACGCAGCAGAAGTACCGCGAACTGACCTCGACGTCGAACTGCACCACGTTCCAGGCGCGCCGCCTGAACATCCGCTACCGCGACGAGAACGGCAAGTCGCAGATCGCGGCCACGCTCAACGGCACGCTGGCCACCACCCGGTGGATCGTGGCGATCCTCGAGAACCACCAGCAGGCCGACGGTTCCGTGGTCGTCCCCGAGGCGCTGCGTCCGTTCATGGGCGGCCTGGAAGTTCTCAGGTAAAACTTTTCCAAAACCTGTATTTCTCCGGGCCTGACGACGTCTTCCTTGCAGAACACCACATGGGGGTGTGGTGTCCAGCAAGCAGGGGGAGTTGTCATGTCTTTTGAAGCAGCGGTCGGCGAAGTCGACATCACACCGGTGAACCCGCCCTATCCGAGCCTGTGGATGGGCGGGTACGGGTGGAGCCCGCGCGGCAACCACGGCGCGATCGCCCGCCGGTTGCGCGCCCAGTGCCTCGTGCTCTGGGACGGCGGCGTGCCGAAGGTCCTGCTGCGCGCGGACCTCGTCAGCATCCCGAGGGACGTCAACCAGGCGATCAGGGGGACCCTCGTCAGCGAGGGACTGGTCGCGGCGAACGACCTGATGCTGCTCGCGAGCCACACGCACTCGGGCCCGTTGTACGGCGACACCAAGCCGAGCCCGCAGGTGATGATGGGCCTGAGCCAGGCCGACGTCGACGCGGTCAACGGCACGACGTGGCTGATCACCGACGCGCTGGTGCAGCTGGTCCGCGACACGCTGGACCAGGAGCGCACCGACGTCACCCTGTCCTACGCCGAGGGCGAGGCCAAGATCGGCCACAACCGCGTGGCGGACGACTTCGCCGTACTGGACACCGTGCCGGTGCTGCGCCTCGACAACGCCGACGGCGACCTGTTCGCGGTCGTGTTCGGAGCGGCGTGCCACCCGGTCTCGCGCGGCAACGACGAGGTGTTCGACGGCGAGTTCCCGGCCGTCGCCTCCGAGCTGATCGAGAACGAGCTGGGCGTGCCCGCGCTGTTCGTCCAGGGCGCGTGCGGCGACCAGGAGGCGAACGACCCGCACGTCCCGGCCACCACCGAGCAGCTGGGCACCGTCCTGGGCCAGGCGGTCCTCGACGTCCTCGGCGACGACGGTTTCGACGCCGTCACGGGACCGGTCAGCACGGCGATGACCGAGGTCAGCCTGCCGTTCCACACGAACACCGCCGACCCGGGCGTGCTGGCCGCGGTCCGCGCGAAGTACAAGCTCCGGCTCAAGGTGATGCCGCAGACGGACCCGAACCGCAGGCACGCCGCCCTGATGGTCAAGCTGATCGACGCGGGTGAGCTGCCCACGTCGATGCCGATGCCGATCCAGCGCTGGCGGTTCGGCGGCCTGAGCATCCTGGCCCTCGCGCACGAGCCGGTGTCCGCCTACGACGTGAAGCTGCACGCGGCGTTCCCCGGAAACCTCTGGGTCGCCGGATACGCCAACGAGTGCGAGGGCTACATCGCGGACAACGACACGCTGCGCTCCGGGGGCAACCTGCACGCGGGCTACGAGGCGGGCTGGAACCAGGGCGACAACGCCATCGCGGGACTCGGCAGCTACTGCGTCTCCTACGCGTGGCCTGGTCCGCTGAAGTTCTCGGACACGGCGGTGCCCGCCGCCGGCACCACTGAGCGGATCGTCCTGGACGCGAGCTTGAGCCTGCTCAACTCGTAGCCGGTCAGGCCCTGTTCTGCCCGTGAAGTAGAGTGGCCTACCGGCCCCGTCGGGTGGAAGTGCCCTGGTGACGTGGGTTACACATCAACTCACGGGCAGGACAGGGATCAGTGGCGAACCGCATTCACGAGACCGCGATCATCGGCAAGGACGTCGAGATCGGCGACGACAACGTGATCGGGCCGTACACGGTCATCGCAGGTCCGGCTCGGATCGGTGACGGCAACTTCATCGGCCCGCACGTCAGCATCGGTGGCCCCGCCGAGTTCCTGAGCGCGCCGCACCTCGCGGGCTGGGACGGCGAGAACGACGGCCCCGGCGTGGTGATCGGCGACCGCAACCGCATCCGCGAGTTCGTCACGATCAACCAGGGCGCCAAGGAGCCGACCAGGGTCGGCAACGACAACTACGTGATGGGCCGCGCCCACATCGCGCACGACTGCGTCATCGACAACAGCGTCGTGATCACGAGCGCCGTGCAGATCGCCGGCCACTGCCACGTGTGGAGCGGCTCCAACATCGGCCTCGGCACCGTCGTGCACCAGGGCACGCAGATCGGCCCCGGCGCGATGATCGGGCTCGGCTCGGCCATCCGCAAGGAGGTCGGTGCGTTCACCATCACCCTGGGCAACCCGGCCCGCACGACCGGCGTCAACGTCATCGGCCTGTCGCGTCGCGGCGCCGACGAGGCCGCGATCGCCGCTCTCACCGGTTTCCTGACCGGCAAGGAGGCGGAGGTTCCCGCCGGCCTGCCGGAGGAGCTCGCCGCGCTGCTCAAGGCGTGGACCGAGCGTTCGAACGAGCACTGACCCAGACCGTCCGAGAGAACGAGAGAACGATGTCCCTGAACGACCGTCTTCGTGGTGTCTTCGTGGACGCCCTCCAGCTCGACGACTCGGTTGACGTCGAGAACCTGAAGTACCGCGACATCGATGAGTGGGACTCGGTCGGCCACATGGCGCTCGTCGCCGCCATCGAGGACGAGTTCGACGTCCAGTTCGAGACCGAGCAGGTCATCGACATGAGCAGCTTCAAGGTCGCCGTCGACATGCTGAAGGGCCTCGGCGCGGGTGAGTGATTTCGCCGGCAAGGTAGCGGTCGTCACCGGCGGCACGCGCGGCATCGGCTTCGCCACCGCCGCGGCGCTGGCCGAGGCGGGCGCGACCGTCGTCATCACCGGCCGCGACCGCGAGACGACCGAGAAGCGCGCCGCCGAGCTGGGCGAACGCGTCCACGGCGTGGCGCTCGACGTCGCCGACTCCGCCGCGATCAAGGACGTCTTCAAGGCGATCGCGAAGGAGCACGGCCGCATCGACGTGCTCGTGGCCAGCGCGGGCGTGCTGGAGGGCGGCCTCATCGGCATGCTCACCGACGAGCACGTCAACAGGACGCTGACCACGAACGTCGCCGGCACGATCAACTCCGTGCAGGCGGCGGCGCGGGCCATGATGCGCAAGCGCACCGGCTCGATCGTGCTGATCGGCTCGATCGTCGGCGAGCGCGGCAACGCGGGTCAGATGGTCTACGCGGCGTCCAAGGCGGCGCTGGTCGCGGCGGCGAAGTCCGCGGCGAAGGAACTCGGCAGGCACGGGATCAGGGTCAACGCGGTCGCGCCCGGCGTGATCCAGACGGACCTGATCTCGGAGCAGTCCGACGAGGTGCTGGAGCGGGTGAAGGGCGACACCGCCCTCGGCCGGCTCGGCACCGCGGAAGAAGTGGCCAAGGTGATCCGATTCCTGAGCAGTGACGACGCCTCGTTCGTCACCGGTCAGGTGCTCGGGATCGACGGAGGTTTGGTGCTGTGACGCTGCTGCACGCTCAGGCCCGCCTGCGTGACGCCGCGACCGGTGAGCTGCTCGGCGGTGCCGAGCTCGCCGGTCGCGTGTCCGAGGCGGCGAAGGAACTCGCCGATCTGCCGTCCGGGGTGCTGTTCCTCCGGGTCGGCCTGGACCTGACGAGCGTGCTGCGGTACCTGGGTGCGTTCGAGGCGGGCCGCGCCGTCGCGCTGCTCGACCCGGCGCAGGACCGCGAGGTGCTGGACGGGCTCGTGGCCCGCTTCCGCCCCGCGGCCGTGCTGGGCATCGACGACGAACCCGCGCCCGGGTACTCCCAGGACTGGGTGCGCGAGGACGCGGACGGCGTCGCCCCGCACCCCGACCTGGCCGTGATGCTGCCGACCAGCGGCTCCACCGGTAACCCGAAGTTCGTGCGGCTGTCCCGCTCGGCGATCCTCGCGAACGCCGACGCGATCGCCGAGGTGCTCGGCATCGACGAGAACGAGGTCGCGCCGACCACCCTGCCGCTGCACTACAGCTACGGCATGTCCGTGCTCAACAGCCACCTGCGCAAGGGCGCGACGGTGCTGCTGGAGGGCTCCGGCGTCGTGGCGCGGCCGTTCTGGGACGCGGTCACGCAGTACGGCGTGACGTCGCTCGCAGGTGTCCCGTACCACTACGAGATGCTGCGCAGGCTGCGGTTCGACCCGGCCAAGTACCCGACGCTGCGCACGCTGACGCAGGCCGGCGGCAAGCTCCGCACCGACCTGGTCAGCGAGTTCAACGACAAGATGCGCGCCGCCGGCGGGCAGATGTTCGTGATGTACGGCCAGACCGAGGCCGCGCCGCGGATGGCCACCGTGCCGTCCGACCGGCTCGCCGAGAAGGTCGGCTCCGCGGGTCCCGCGCTTCCCGGCGGCTCGTTCGCGATCCGCGACGAGGCCGGGAACGAAATCGCCGAATCCGGTGTTGCCGGTGAGGTGGTGTACCGCGGGCCGAACGTGATGATGGGCTACGCCGAGTCCGAAGCCGAGCTCGCGCTCGGCGACGAGACCGGCGGCGTGCTCGTCACCGGCGACCTCGGTTACCTCGACGCCGACGGGTTCCTCTACATCACCGGCCGGCTCAAGCGAATCGGCAAGGTGTTCGGCAACCGGGTCAACCTGGACGACCTGGAGCAGATCGTGAAGGGCTTCGGCGCAGCCGCCGCCGTGCCCGCGGGCGACAAGGTCGTCGTCTTCCTCGACAGGGCCGAGAAGGACACCTGCAAGCAGGCCGCGAAGTTGCTGTCCGAGACGCTGCACCTGCACGTCACGGGCTTCGACGTGCGGCCGGCGGAGGGTTTCCCGCAGCTGCCCAGCGGCAAGATCGACTACCGGTCACTGGAGGCACAGGTATGAGCGTCTTCGGGCGCAATCAGGCCGAGCGCGAGACCGCGCTGCTGGCCGAACTGACCGAGCTGACCGAGCACCACCGCGCGAACTCCGAGCAGTACGACCGCATCCTGTCGTCGCTCGGCATCAAGTCCGGCGAGAAGTTCGGGTCGTTGAACGACCTGCCGTGGCTGCCGGTGCGCATGTTCAAGACGCACGAGCTCAAGTCCATCCCGGACTCCGAGGTCTTCAAGGTGCTCACGTCGTCCGGCACGACCGGCGGCGGCGCGTCCCGGATCTACCTCGACAAGGACGCCGCCGCGGTGCAGACGCGCCAGCTCGGCGCGACCCTGCAGGAGGTGCTCGGCGGCAAGCGGCTGCCGATGCTGATGGTCGACACCATCAGCATCATCAAGAACCGCCGCTCGTTCTCCGCTCGCGGCGCCGGCGTGCTCGGCATGGCGACGTTCGGCCGCAGTCACGTCTACGCGCTGGACGAGAACGACCAGCCGGACGTCGAGGCGGTCAAGGAGTTCCTCGCCAAGCACGGCTCCGAGCCGTTCCTGATCTTCGGCTTCACCTTCATGGTGTGGCAGTACCTCTACGAGGTCGCGCGTGAGCACAAGCTGGACCTGTCGAACGGCATCCTGATCCACTCCGGTGGCTGGAAGAAGCTGATCGACATCGCGGTCGACAACGCGGAGTTCCGCAAGCGCTTCGCCGAGGACACGGGCCTGACCCAGATCTACAACTACTACGGGATGATCGAGCAGATCGGCACGGTCTTCCTGGAGGGCAAGTCGGGCAACTCGTTGTACTGCCCGGACTTCGCGGACGTCATCATCCGCAACCCGGAGACCTGGGAGGAGCAGCCCGTCGGCGTTCCCGGTGTCATCGAGGTCGTCTCGACGCTGCCCCGCAGCTATCCGGGCCACGTGCTGCTGACCGAGGACCTCGGTGTGGTGCACGGCGTCGACGACGGCGACTGGCCGGGCAAGCGGTTCTCCGTGCTCGGCAGGCTCCCGCGGGCCGAGGCACGCGGCTGTTCGGACACCTTCTCTGGAGCTGTGGCCTCATGAAGCGCCGTTTCCCGGCAGGATCTGACGTCTCCTCGGTCGACGAGCTCCTCGCGAGCATCTCCGGCGAGCCCACCGGCGGCCGGCTGAAGGTCGGCGACGAGCGGATCGTCGACTTCCTGGTGAAGTTCGCGCGCAAGCTGCTCGCCCCGCAGATGGCTCGCCGCTACCCGGAACTCGCGTCGCTCGGCTTCTTCCTGCGCCGCGGCGAGATCAACAAGGTGCTGCGCCAGCTGGAGACCCCGGAGGGCGTGCTGCGCTTCGGCCGCGGTCTCGTCTTCCACATCCCGCCCGCCAACGTCGACACGATCTTCGTGTACTCGTGGGCGCTGTCGGCGCTGTCCGGCAACAGCAACGTCGTGCGCATCTCGCCGCGTTCGGCCGGTGCGGCGGAAGCCGTCGTCGAGGCGCTGAACGACGCGTTGCAGGACGCGCACCCGGCGGTCGCGCAGACCCAGGTCATGGTCACCTACGACCGCGACGACAAGGTGACGGCCGCGCTGTCCGCGGCGTGCGACCTGCGCGTCATCTGGGGCGGCGACCGCGCCGTCAACGAGGTGCGCAAGATGCCGCTCGCGCCGCACGCGCGCGACGTCACGTTCCCCGACCGCGCCTCGTTCGCGCTGATCTCCGTCGACGGCTGGGTTTCCGCTACGCCGGAGAAGAAGCGCGAGGTGGCCGTCGGTTTCTACAACGACTCGTACTGGTTCGACCAGGCCGCCTGCTCGTCGCCGCGCGCCCTGTTCTGGGTCGGTGACGAGGTCGCGGGCCAGCAGGCGCGGACCGAGTTCCGGGCAGAGCTGACCGCAGTGCTCGAAGCGAAGAACCACGTCGTCGAGCCCGCGATGGCCGTGCAGAAGCGCGTCTCCGCCTACGGTGTCGCGGCGGACGGTCACGCGAAGTCGATCTCGTTCGACGGCAACGCGGTGGCCACCCTGGAGCTGACGGAGGCGGCGGACGTGCCGCGCGAGTGGCTGGGCGCGGGCACCTTCCCGTTCGCCACGCTGCCGACGCTGTCCGCGCTGGTGCCCATGGTGCAGCGCAAGGACCAGACGCTGTCGGTGTTCGGCTTCTCGCAGGAGGAGCTGGAGACGCTGGCGCACGAACTGGCCGGGCGTGGCATCGACCGCATCGTGCCGTTCGGCAACGCGCTGACGTTCTCCGACCACTGGGACGGTTTCAACCTGCCCGCGGAGTTCACCCGTCTGGTGACCGTCCAAAGCTGACAGTCCACAGAGGACGAAAGCCGCACTGGAGCCTGGTGCGGCTTTCGTCGTTTTCCGGGCTAGCTGTGGCAGTCCTGGCCGTTGATGTTGATTACGGCCGTGGTGACCTTGCCCTTGTCCACCAGGAAGTGGAAGTAGGCGTTCGAATTGCCGTCCGCGGCGGCGGTGTAGGAGCTGCCGATGGAGGGCTTCAGGTTGGTGTACTCGACCTTCAGCTTCTCCTCCGTCGTGCCGGAGCCGACGCCGTCGGATGACATGTCCGCGGTGAAGAAGATCGACGAGACGCCCTTCGCCTTGGAGACGTAGGCCTGTCCGCCGGTGCCGATGATGTCGTGGAACGTGCAGTACCCGCCGGACAAGCCGGAGATGTCGGGGCCGATGAGTTTGGCGTCCAGTGCTTGCTGGCGCGTCATGCCGAGCTTGAGGTCGCCGTAGCCGAACGAGCCGATCACCGGTTTGGCCGGTGGAGGCGGTGGGTTGGTCACGGTCTGAGTGACGACCGTGGTGACGACCTGGGCGGCCGGCGGCGGAGTGGTGCTGGACGACGTGGGTGCCGCGGTCTGCTCCGGTGCGGGCGTGGACGTGCACGCGGCCAGGCCGAGCGCGGCGGTGATGGTGACGAGAACGATGGAACGCTTCATTTTTCTTTCCCCCCCAGGGATTGCAGACTCAGAGCAGGTACATCGAGCAGTCGGCGTTGTACGTGTGCAGCTTGATGTGGACGACCTTGTCGGTGTCGGCGAACTGGTCGGTCTCGGAGCTGCCGATGAAGGAGTAGCCCGCGTTCTCGGCGATGCTCGCCGACCAGCCGGCACGGAACGCGGAGACGGTCGGGTAGGCCTTCTTCACCGCGGCGTAGGTCGAGCCGATGCCGATTCCCTTGGAGGTCTCGGCCTCTGCGGGCAGCGTGATGCGCACGACGCCGTACCGCTTGGAGATCGCGACCGAGTCGTCGCCCACGCAGGCGCCGTCACCGTCGCTGTCCCAGGTGAGGTCGGTCAGGCCGGTCGCCCGCGCGTCCTCCAGGGTCATGCCCAGCTTGAGCGAGCCGTAGCCGAGGCGGGTGTCGGTGTTCACCACGTTCTTCGGCTGGTCGGTGATCGTGGTCGCGGCGGTGCCGGCCGGCCGGTCGGCGGTGGCGTTCTGCGCGGGTGCGGCCGTGCACGCGGTCAGGCCGAGCACGGCGGCGATGGTGACGAAGATGAACGAGCGGCTCATTTCTTCCCCCCGGGAATGCTGTCGTGGCCCCCCCCCCCCCCCCCGGGGGGGCCCCACGATGCTGACAGGACGTACTCTGCCGGGCCCGCCTGCAAATCATCTGCAAATCCGCTGCAGGGTCCTGAGCTGCGAAAAGGCCGCACCGGAGAGTCCGGTGCGGCCACACTTCGAGGCAGTCGTCAGATCAGGTGCAGGTTGGCGTTGGTGAAGCCGGTCGCGAAGACGACCTCGTTGTCCCACGGGTTCGCCGCGAAGCCGTGGTAGTTGTGCCAGGCCTTGACCGAACCGTCCGGCAGCGCCGTGACGATCTCGGCCTTGCCGTCACCGTCGAGGTCGGCGAAGTGCAGGCCCTCGTTGGTGAAGCCGGAGCCGATGACGGCCTCGTTGTCCCAGGGGCTCGCCTGGAAGCCCCAGTAGTTGCGCCACGCCTTCACGGCGCCGTCGGGCAGGACCGTGACGATCTCGGCCTTGCCGTCCGCGTTCAGGTCGGCGAAGTGGAGCGAGGAGTTGGTGAAGCCGGACGCGATGATCGCCTCGTTGTCCCACGGGCTGTTCGTGAAGCCGTGGTAGTTGTGCCACGCCTTGACCTGGCCGTCCGGCAGGACGGTGATGATCTCGGCCTTGCGGTCGCCGTCGAGGTCGGCGAAGTGCAGTGACTGGTTGGTGAAGCCGGTGGCGATGATGGCGTCGGCGTCCCACGGGTTCGCGCCGAAGGTGCCGTTGTTGCGCCACGCCTTGACCTGGCCGTCGGGCAGGACGGTGATGATCTCCTTGTCACCGTCGCCGTCGAGGTCGGCGAAGTGGGCGTTCTTGTCGGTGAAACCGTTGGCGACGATGGCGTCGGCGTCCCACGGGTTCTGGGCGAAGCCGCGGCCGTTGCGCCACACCTTCACGTTGCCGTCGGCGGAGATGAACGCGATGTCGGTTTTCGCGTCACCCGAGAACGAGGACCCGGCCGAGACGGACGGCCCGCCGGTGTTGAAGCGGTAGAGGTTGTAGTTCTGCATCAACGAGATGTTCTTGCTCGCGTAGTTCGGGTCCGTCGCGTACTTCTTCGCGACCTCGCGGATGAACTGGTCGGGGTTGTTCTCCCGGTACGGCAGGGCGCTGTCGTAGATGCCGCTCGTGGTGATCAGCCGGCCGTAGTCGCGGAACGAGTCGGTCATCGACCGGTAGACCCGGAAGTACGCGGTCTCGGGATGACAGGTCGGCGTGCACTCCGTGGTCTGGTAGGCGTGGCACCCGATCGCGATCGGGCCGGGGCTCGACGCGTTCACGCACTTGAAGCCGAAGTAGTTCTTGTCGTTGGCGGAGAGGCTGCTGCGGCCCCAGTCGGACTCGAGAATGGACTGCGAGGTGGTCACCGAGGCCGGGATCCGGAACTCGGCCTGCACGGCCTGGGCGGCGGGGCCGGCGACGTTGACGTAGTCGTCCTGCAGACCGGCGGCGACCATCGTGTTCAGCGCGCTGTCGCGGTTTTCCTGCTGTGACTCGGCTTCCGGCGGCGCGGCGTAGGCGGTACCGGTGACCAGACCTGCGAACGCCGTGGCGAGCAGGGTGGCGGTCAGCTTCTTCATGACTGTCCTTTCCAGACTCGTGGCGGGCTAGATCAGGTGCAGGCTCGTGTTGGTGAAACCGCTGGCGAAGACGACCTCGTTGTCCCACGGGGAGTTCGCGAAGCCGTGGTAGTTGTGCCAGGCCTTCGCACGGCCGTCGGGCAGGACCGTGACGATCTCGGCCTTGCCGTCACCGTCGAGGTCGGCGAAGTGCAGCGACTGGTTGCTGAAGCCGGTGGCGATGATCGCCTCGTTGTCCCAGGGGTTCGCCTTGAAGCCCCAGTAGTTGCGCCACGCCTTGACCTGACCATCGCCGAGAACGGTCACGATCTCCGCCTTGCCGTCGGCGTTCAGGTCCGTGAAGTGCAGCGACTCGTTGGTGAAACCGGAAGCGATGATCGCGTCGCCGTCCCACGGGCTGTTCGCGAAGCCGCGGCCGTTGTGCCACGCCTTGACCTGGCCGTCGGGGAGAACGGTGATGATCTCGGCCCTGCGGTCGCCGTCGAGGTCGGCGAAGTGCAGGGACTGGTTGGTGAAGCCGGTGGCGATGATCGCCTCGGCGTCCCACGGGGACGCGGTGACACCGCGGCCGTTGCGCCACGCCTTGACCTGGCCGTCGGGCAGGACCGTGATGATCTCCTTGTCGCCGTCACCGTCCAGGTCGGCGAAGTGGGCGCTCTCGTCGGTGAAACCGGAGGCGACCACGGCGTCGGCGTCCCACGGGTTCTCCGCGAAGCCGCGGCCGTTGCGCCACACCTTCACCTCGCCGCTCGGCAGGACGGCGGCGACGTCGGTCTTCGCGTCACCCGAGAACGAGGAACCGGTCTGGCCCACCGAGTCCTCGACGATGTTGTTGTAGCGCTTGGCCGCGTAGGAGGCCGTGTAGGAAGCGCTCCAGGTGCGCTGCTCGGCGACCTGGCCGAAGTCCCACTCCTCCCAGACCACTGCCTGGGTCTGCGCGCCGTCGGCCCAGCGGACGAAGATCGCGATGTGCTGCTGGTCGCTGTTGTGCTTCCACAGCACGTCGCCGGGCTTCAGCTCCGACTTGGCGATCGAGTACATGAACGGCTGCAGCGAGTAGGTCGTGTAGCTGTTGTCCATGCCCCACGCCATCGACGTGAAGCCGGAGCAGTCCGCGCGGTAGCTGCCGTACTCGTTGGCGTACCAGGAGGTCTGGCTGTACGGGACCCGCGCCTTCAACCAGGTCTCGGCCCGTTTCATGACCTCCGATCTCGCGATCGGGTTGTTCGCCGCCATCCGCAAGCCGGGCTCGGGTTCCTTGCCCTGCTTGGCGTATCCGCCGTCGGTGACCAGCGTGCCGGGCTCCGGTGCCGCCTGGCCGGCGATCGGCCCCAGGAACGTCACCGCCGTCGCAACCAGAGCGAGCAGGGTCGCCATCCGTCGCAGTCGCATTTCGTGCCCCCCAGTAATTCGGGCTGTTTTGTTTACAGCCAGAACTCTGCGGGTAGGGCCTGCAAGCCATCTGCAAACTCGCTGCGAGAGGATCTACAGGCGGTTTGCAGGACTCTTACAGGTGTGTTGACCTGCTCAAACGAGCGTGGCGACCGTTTCGTCGGCGATGTGCCGGCCGATTTCCAGCGCACTGGTCGCGGCGGGCGAAGGCGCGTTCAGCACGTGCACCTGACGCGGTGCGGTCTCGATCAGGAAGTCGTCGACCAGCGAGCCGTCCGGCAGCATCGCCTGGGCGCGGACACCCGCCTCGGCGCGCACGATGTCGGCCTCGCCGACGGCCGGCACCAGGCGCGCCAGGCTCGCCGCGAAACGCTTGCGGGAGAACGACCTGAGCACCTCGTCCAGGCCGGTCCGGCCGAACCGGGCGGCCAGCTTCCAGGTGCCGGGGAAGCGCAGCACGTCGACCACGTCGCGCGGGCTGACCTGGGCCCAGCGGTAGCCCTCGCGGCGCAGTGCCAGGACCGCGTTCGGGCCCGCGTGCACGGAACCGTCCAGCATCCGGGTCAGGTGGACGCCCAGGAACGGCAGCGCCGGGTCCGGCACGGGATAGATCAGGCCGCGCACCAGCTCACGCCGTTCGGGACGCAGCTCGTAGTACTCACCGCGGAACGGGACGATCGTCGCCTTGGGACGCAGGCCGGCGAGCCGCGCCACTCGGTCGCTGTGCAGGCCCGCGCAGTTCACCAGCGCGTCGGCCCGGACGATGCCCTGCGGCGTGGCCACCGCGACGCCGGTACCCGTCGAGCGGATGGCCAGCGCGGGGGAGTTCAGACGGAGGTCGGCACCGGACAGCAGGCCGACGAGCACCCGGCAGACGGCCGGGAAGTCGATGATCGCCGTGGACTCGACGCGCAGGGCGGAGACGGCGGACACCTCGGGCTCGTACTCACGAGCCTCGGAGGGGGAGATCAGCCTGGCGGGAACGCCGTTCGCTTCAGCGCGTTCGGCCAGGGCGTTCAGGCGGGGCAGTTCGTCGGGCGAGGTCGCCACGACCAGCTTGCCGCAGACGTCGACGGGGACGCCGTGCTCCTTGGCGAAGGCCACCATGGAAGCGTTGCCCGCCACCGACATGCGGGCCTTGAGCGAACCGGGCTTGTAGTACAGACCGGCGTGCACGACGTTGCTGTTGTGCCCGGTCTGGTGCGCCGCCCAGTGCGACTCCTTCTCCAGCACGGTCACGTCGTGACCGCGCCGGAGAAGTTCGTGAGCGGCGGAGAGTCCGAGGATCCCTCCGCCGATCACGACGACGTGACTCACGTCAGGCCTTGCCGGCGACGTTCTTGAGGATGTCGAGGTTGGCTTCGCAGATCTTCGGCATGTCGAAGTTGTCGAAGACCCACTGACGACCGGCCTCGCCGATCTTCTTGGCGACGCCCTCGTCCTCGATGAGCCGGTTGATCGACTCGGCCAGCGCGGAGTGGTCGCCCGGCTTGGTGAGCAGCGACTCCGTGCCGTTGGTGATCACGGCGTTCGGGAAGTAGTCGGCCCGCTCGGCCATGACGGTCGGGACGCCCGCCGCCATCGCCTCGAGCGACGCGATGCCGATGCCGAAGCCCTGCAGGTCGTGGACCTCCATGTCGGCGCCCGCGAGCAGGCCCGGGATCTCCGCCTTCGGCAGCGTGCCGGTGCAGATCAGCGCGTGCTCGACGCCCAGCTGCTTGGCGATCTCCAGGAACTCCGTGTTGTACAGGCCGCCGATGACCAGGACCTTGGTGTCCGGGTGCTTCTTGAGCACCTCGGGCAGCGCCTTGACCAGGTTGATCCGGTCGCGGACCGGGATCACGTGGCCGAGCGACGCGATGACCGGGCCGTCCCCGATCTCCGGGAACCGCTCGCGCATCTTGGCGCGCTCGGTGGCGTGGTCGAGGTCGTGGAAGCGGTCGAGCTCCACGCCCACGGCCAGCTTCTCGATGCGCTCGTCCGGCGTCTTGTAGCGCTTCTTGATGTACTCGTAGAAGATCGTGTCGATCGCGATCAGCTTCGTCGGCTTGTTGTACGACGTGATCGGCTTGACGACGATCGCGTCGAGCATCCGGAAGACCGCGTGGATCGGCTTCATCGGGCTCTGCAGACGGGTGTGCAGCGTCAGCACCGACGGCACGTTGCGCTTGCGCGCCCACAGACCGCTCTGCCAGGTCAGGTCGAAGAACTGACCGTGCTGGTGGACGACGTCCGGCTTGAAGCCGTCCAGCAGCTTGAAGACCTTCTTGCGGTTGCCCCACTTCAACGCGAACGTGATGTCGAAGTTGAACGAGATGCGGGTCTCCGGCAGCGTCCAGGACGGCAGACGCACGATCTTGATGCCGTCGCGCTCCTCCACCGGCAGCGCACCGCCGTACGCGGCGGTGATGACCAGGACCTCGTGGCCCTGCGCCGCGTAGTAGCGCGCCAGCGTGTCGGACACGTAGGCGCTGCCGCCCATCCGGGGCGGGAAGAAGTTGTTGATGATCGCGATGCGCATCGCGTCAGGCCTTCCCGTTGGTGGCCGAGAGGGTCGCCTCGTGCACGACCTTGTGCGCCGGGAGGATCGCGTTGCGCTCAGCGGTCACCTCGTCCGAACCGGCGCCCAGCTCGAGCAGGTTCAGGAAGTGGTTCAGCTGCGCGGCCAGCGGCTCGGCGCTCTGCAGGATCGTCGGCAGCTCGATGACGGTCTGCGACTGGTAGCCGACGCCGTCCGCCGCGGGCGAGTCCGCCACGTGCTTGTAGATCGTGATGTCCCGGCGCAGCAGGTCGATCTCGATCAGGCGGTCGATCTCCAGCACCGAGATCTGCCGCACCTTGCGCTGGCTGATCCGCGACGCCGAGATCGTGGCGAGGGCACCGCTCTCGAACGACATGGTCGCGTCCGCGGAGTCCTCGGAGCCGTTGTCCTGCGACTGCTTGTGGAAGAAGCCGAACGAGCCCTTCACCGCGGCCGGGGCGTTGCCCACGAAGCGGATCGCGAGGTCGACGTCGTGGATGAGCAGGTCGCCCGCGACACCGGTCTTGATCCGCGGCACGAACGGCGAGTGCCGCATCGCGTTGATCTGCACGACCTCGCCCACGAACTGCTTCGCGGTGAGGATCGCCGGGTTGAAGCGCTCGAGGAAGCCGCAGACGAGCGGCAGGCCGCGCTTCTCCGACTCGGCGACGAGCTCCTCGGACTGCGCGTACGTCGCGGCCAGCGGCTTCTCGATGAGCAGCGGCTTGCCGAGCTCCAGCGCCTGCTTGGCGATGGCGTAGTGCGCCTCGGTGGCGGCCGCGATGACGACGGCGTCGACGTCCTTCAGGCCGTCCAGCGAGTTGGTGTGCTCGATGCCGAAGCGGTCGGCGATGGCCTTACCGGTCTCGGCGTTCTGCTCCACGACGAACTTGAAGTCGACGCGGTCGGACTGCGACAGCACGCGGGCGTGCAGCGAGCCCATGGTTCCGGCGCCGACGAGGGCGACCTTGGGACGGGCGGTCACGCGCCGAACACCTCCCGGACGGACGAGACGATGGTCTCGAGCTCTGCGTCGGTCAGCTTCGGGTGCACGGGCAGCGAGAGCGCCTGCTCGGCGACCTTCTGCGCGACCGGCACGTCGGAGGCGATGACCTGAGGGTTGTCCCGGTAGCAGTCGTAGTCGAACACGAGCTTCGGGTAGTAGATGCCGTTGCCGATGCCCTTCTCGGTGAGCTTCGCCGCGAGCTCGTCGCGGGTCACCGGGGCGTCGTCGCCGACCAGGATCGTGTACTGGTGCCACACGTGCTCGCGGCCCGGCAGCACGGCCGGCACGGTGAGGCCGGTCACGCCTTCGAGGCCCTTCGAGAGCGCCTCGGCGTTGCGCCGGCGCGCGTCGGTGAGCTGCGACAGCTTCTCGAGCTGCGGGATGCCCAGCGCCGCGTGCAGGTCCGTGAGGCGGTAGTTGTGGCCCGCCATCTCGTACTGGTAGCGGGCGCGCATGCCCTGGTTGCGCATGACGCGCAGCTTGTCCGCCAGCGCGTCGTCCGACGTCGTGATGACGCCGCCCTCCGCGGTGGTGATGTTCTTGGTGGCGTACAGCGAGAAGCAGCCGATGCCGAACGAACCGGCGGGCTTGCCCTCGAACGTCGCGCCGACCGCCTGCGCCGAGTCCTCGACGATCGTCAGCCCGTGCTGCTGCGCGAGCGGCACGAGACGGCCCATGTCGGCCATCTGGCCGTACAGGTGGACCGGCATGAGGACCTTGGTGCGGTCGGTGACCGCGCCGCTGACCTTCTCCGGGTCGAGGTTGAAGTCGACCGCGCTGATGTCGGCGAACCGAGCGGTGGCACCGGCTTCGAGGATCGCGTTCAGCGTGGCCACGAAGGTGAACGGCGTGGTGATGACCTCATCACCGGGCTGCAGGTCGAGCGCCTGGATGGACGCGACCAGCGCGGTCGTGCCGTTGTTCACGGCGACCGCGTGAGGCACACCCGCAACGGAGGCGAAAGCGTCCTCGAACCGCTTGACCATCGGTCCCTGTGCGATGACACCGGAGCGGAGCACTTCCAGCACGAGCGGCTCGGCGTCCTGGACGTCGACGACGGTAATCGGAATCATGCAGCAGACTTTCCACTTCCGGAGACGGTTGGATGCGTCCGGTACAGTTACCCCGGTGTTACTGCCAGGTGCAGACCAGGCGCGGACCACAGGCTACCTGCCTGATGGAGTGATCCTTTTCAGGGTCCGTTGTGGATCCGCGTCGTAGGAAGTACGACCCCCTCATGGACGCCCAGCCCGCCGTGCCCGGCTCGTCGCTGGGAAGCGAAGCAGGAAGCGGAGAACCGATGACCGTCGAGCCCGACGTGGCTGCCACCGACGCTGAGAAGGTCGAACCTCCGGCTCCGGCCAACACACGCAAGGCAGTGGTCATCGCCTGGGCGAAGCGCGTGCTGATCGTGGCCGTGCTCGCCGCCGCCGCGTGGTCGGTCTACTCCCAGTGGGACAAGGTCTACCCCGAGCTGGTCAAGCTGCCGTGGCAGTCGGTCGTGCTGTCGCTGGTCGCGGTGTTCGTCGGCATCTTCCTGGGCCCGCTGGTCTGGAAGATCGTGCTGTCCGACCTGGGCGCTCCCGTCCGGTTCGCCGACGCGTCGAAGTTCTACCTCGTCGGCCAGCTGGGCAAGTACGTCCCCGGCGCCGTCTGGGCCGTCCTGCTCTCGATGGAGCTCGCCCGTGAGGCGGGCGTCAACCGGGCGCGCAGCTTCACCGCGGGCCTCGTCGCGACCGGCATGGGCGTGCTCGCGTCGCTGATCGCCGGCCTCGCCGCGCTGCCCGTGATGCTGTCCGGCCGCCCTGAGGCGAACCAGCTGCTGTGGCTGTTCCTGCTGCTGCTCGTCGGCCTGCCGTTCCTGCACCCGCGCCTGCTGACCTGGTCGGTCAACCTGGTGCTGAAGGTCCTGCGCAAGGCGCCCATCGAGCGCCGTTTCACCGGCAAGGAGATCCTCAAGGCGCTGGGCACGGCCGTCGCCATCTACCTCTGCTACGGCGTGCACCTGTGGCTGCTGGTCAACTCGCTCGGCTCGCCGCGCTGGGACACGCTGATCCTGTCGACCGGTGCCATGGCCCTGTCGATGACCGCGGGCCTGCTCGCGTTCTTCCTGCCGTCGGGCATCGGCGCCCGTGAGCTCGTCATCACCGGCACCATCGCGACCGTGCTGCCGTTGCCGCAGGCCATCGCGCTGGCGCTGGTCTCGCGCCTCATGTTCACCATCGCCGACCTGGCCGCCGCCGGTTCGGCCACGCTCGTGGCCTACGTGCAGAAGCGGCGCGGCGTTCCCGTGCCGGTTCCCGCCGAGGACTGACCGAACGACGAAAGCGCCGCACCTCACCGGGGTGCGGCGCTTTTCTGTCTCTAGAACCAGCGCTCCAGGACCTGGGCCACGCCGTTCTGGTCGTTCGTGCCGGTGACCTCGTCGGCCACCTCCAGCAGCTCGTGGTGCGCGTTGGCCATGGCGACGCCGTGCCCGGCCCACCGCAGCATCGGGATGTCGTTCGGCATGTCCCCGAACGCGATGACGTCCTCGGCCGCGACCTCCAGCCGTGCGCAGACGTCGGCCAGGCCAGTGGCTTTGGTCACGTCCCTTTCGGACACCTCGATCAGGCCCGCGTTGGTCGAGTACGTGATGGCGAACTCGTCACCCAGCACGGCCTTGGCCGCGGCCGCCATCTCGGCGCTGGTCATCTCCACGCGCCTGACCAGCAGTTTGATCGCCGTGTGCCCGAGCACCTCGGCCCGGGGCGCGAGGTCGTGCGCCTCCGGCCAGGCGTGCCGGTACTCCTTCTCCGCGACGAACGCCTGCACGTCCGCGGCCCGCTCGCCGACCCGTTCCGCGGCCACCGCGCACCCCGGGATCGCCGTGTCGAGGGCGTGGGCCAGGTCGGTCAGCCGCACCGGGCTGATGCCGCGCTGCCAGATCACGCGGTCCTCGTCGAGGTCGTAGAGCACCGCGCCGTTCGCGCAGACGACGTAGCCGGACACGCCCAGCGCGTTCGCGATGCGCGGCATCCACCTCGGCGGACGGCCGCTGACCAGCACGAACGGCGTGCGGTCCGCGATCACCCTGCCCACCACCCCTGCCGTGTGGTCGCTCACCTGCTCGTTCGTGCCGAGAATCGTTCCGTCGACGTCCGATGCCACCAGTGCCGGTTTCTCCACGACGTCCATCCTCGCTGATGGCGGATTCGCCGGTCGACGTAACTCGTTCGCTAATGTCAGCCGGTGCGAGTTGGTGTGGTGATCCTCCCCGAGTACCGCTGGTGGGTGGCGGAGCCGAAGTGGCGCGCAGCCGAGGAGCTGGGCTTTTCCCACGCGTGGACGTACGACCACCTGGGGTGGCGCACGCTCGTCGACGGCCCGTGGTTCTCCGCCGTGCCCACGCTCACCGCCGCCGCGATGGTCACGTCGAAGATCCGGCTGGGCACGCTCGTCGCCTCACCCGTCTTCCGGCACCCGGTGCCGTTCGCGCGCGAGATCTTGACTCTTGACGACCTCTCGGACGGCCGCCTGAACGTCGGCATCGGCTCCGGCGGCACGGGTAGCTACGACTCCGACGCCATCGGCGCCCCCGAGCTCACGGCCCCGCAGCGCACCCAGCGGTTCGGCGAGTTCGTCGAGCTGCTCGACCTGCTGCTGACCAGGGACAAGACGACCTGGAAGGGCGATTTCTTCACCGCGGACGAGGCCCGCGGGCACCCCGGCTGCGTGCAGCGGCCGCGCGTCCCGTTCGTCATCGCCGCCGACGGGCCCAAGGCCATGGGCATCGCCGCCCGCTACGGCACCGGCTGGATCACCACCGGCTCCCGGCAGCTCGACAGCCCCGACTACGAGACCTGGTGGCGCGGCGTCGCGAAGGTGACCAAGCGGTTCAACGAGGAGCTGGCCTCGATCAACCGGGCCAAGGGCACCATCGACAGGTACCTGAACCTCGACTCGTCGCCGGTGTACTCGCTGACGAGCGTCGAGGCGTTCCAGGACGCCGCCGGAAGGGCCCGCGACCTCGGGTTCACAGACCTGATCGTGCACTGGCCGCGCAGCGAGGGCGTCTACTTCGGCCACGAGACCGTGCTGGAGCAGGTGGCCGGGGACGTCCTCCCCGGCCTCGTCGACTTCGAGTTCAGGGACTGACGGGAGCGCCCGGCTCCGGCACCAGCTTGTAGATCGTCGAGTCCTGGTTCGAGAACACCTTCTGCACGAACGGCTTGCCGTCGAGGTTCTCCAGGCCGTCCACGCGGTCCTTGCCGCCGTGCACGTAGCCGACGTCCACGATGATGTAGCGGACGTTGAGGTGCTTCACCGCGTCCCGCACCGCGGGGTCGTTCGCGTAGTCGTTGAACTCGGCCTGCAGCGTGTGCACCGCCGGCGACTCAGCCGACCCGTCGTAGTGGCCGACGACCGGCTGCACGCCCGCGAGCGCGTACATCCAGACGGTGCCGTCCCTGCGGTCGTTGAGCACCCGCTCGCCCGGCTTGACCAGCTTGGCGAGCTCCTGGAACGCGAGCACCTCGGTCGGGCTGACCACCATGTCGTGCCGGTCGGCGCCGGGCTGGTTGCCGTAGCCCTGCTTGACCTGGTTCGCGTTGAGGTTGAAATACAGACCCTGGCTGACCAGCGCGAACACCGCGATGACCAGACCACCCGCGACGTACCCGGAGACACCGGCGGGCACCTTCACCCGAGCCGCGCCGGCCTTCGCGAAGTCGTACACCTGCGCCAGGCCGTGCCCCGCCACGACGACGAGCGGCACGCACGCCAGCGCGATGAGCCGCCACTGGTCGTTCCACCACGGGCTGGTCAGCTTCGCGACCCACGGCTGCGAGTAGGACGCGGTCAGCACCCACACCCCGCCGAAGACCGCCGCCGAACCGAGCAGCCAGCGCAGCTCGCCCAGACGCGAGGCGAAGATCAGGCCGACCCACAGCGCGAGCGCCAGCCAGTACTGCGGCAGCGCGATGACGTGCTGGAACGTGAGCAGCGAGCCGACCGACTGGCTCACCGGGAACGTCGACGGCCAGTCCACGATCGCGATCTTGCCGCCGACCGCGAGCGCGCCGAGCAGGTGCGGCAGCGTCACGACGATCGCCACGACCGCGGGCACGATCAGCTTCAGCGCGTCCCGCCAGATCAGCCCGAGGTGGCCCCACCAGCGCTGGATGAACATCGGCAGCACGAACAGGATGCCGCCGAACAACGTGCTGGAGTGGATCGCGAGCAGGCCGACCGCGACACCGCCGAAGAAGATGCCGGTGTCGAGTGCCGCCCGCTTGAGGTACGCGTCCATCGCGATGGCCAGCACCGGCATGACCGCGATGCCGAGCGTGAACGTCAGCAGCGGGCCGCGCCACAGGTTGTCGTAGGTGGCGCTGGTGCAGGCGACGGTGATGAGCGCGGTGAACGCGGCGGTCATCGCACGGCCGTTGAAGTGCCGGATCATCGCGACCAGGGTCAGCGCGAGGATGCCGGGGAACATGATCGTGCTGGCGTTCAGCACGGCCGGCACGGCGGCACCGGTCAGCTTGAACACGAGCGCGCCGACCAGGTGGTAGGCGTTCGGGTAGAAGACGCCGTCCGGAAGCTCGTACCAGTTGACCTTGCCGGTCGCGTAGAGGCTGCCCTCGCCGGTCTCGGCGATGTAGCGGATGCCGTTCGCGTGGTAGGCGGCGTCCCAGTCCTGCGGGATCGAGTTGAGGTCCCAGCGCATCGCGGCCATCAGCACGGCGAACCCGACGACGGCGGCGGCCAGCAGCGTCACGGCCACGGCGACGTGCGCGCTGCGGTTCCACGGCGACGGCGTGCGCTCGATCGGACCGCCGCGGCGCACCACGAACCAGCGCGCGGCGGCGAACAGCAGGATCACGACCACCGTGGTGACCAGGAACGTCCAGACGTTGAACGGGATCCCGATCTTCCACAGCCACGGACCGGCGAGGCCCGCGATCAGGTACGTGAACACGGGCGCGCTGGCGGCGAGCGCCCAGCCGCGCACACCCGCTGCCGCGGCGGCGAGTCCGCCCGGCAACCACAGGACGGCGAGATACGTCCCGATCGTCGCCACGGTCAGCAACGTGCTCGCTTCGGTCGGCACAAGACCACCCATGGTTGCTCTGCAAGTGGATGCGCGGGGTGCCCCCGCAAATGACACCGGCAAGGCTATCCCGAACGGGCTAGTGGCCGTCCGACGGCCTGTCGCACGCGTTTTAGCTGATCAAGGGCAGTGCGATTCGCGGAGGGGGTGTTGGGAACACGCCTGGGAGGGCCGGTACCCTCCACGTTCGTGAGCTTCGCTGGTTTTGACCTCATCGTCGTCGGTTCCGGTTTCTACGGGCTGACCGTTGCCGAGCGCACCGCCTCCTTGCTGAACAAGCGGGTGCTCGTTCTGGAACGTCGTTCCCACATCGGTGGCAACGCGTACTCGGAGGCTGAGCCCGAGACAGGAATCGAGGTGCACCGCTACGGCGCGCACCTCTTCCACACCTCGAACAAGAGGGTCTGGGAGTACTGCAACCAGTTCACCGAGTTCACCGGCTACCAGCACCGCGTGTTCGCGATGCACAACGGCACGGCGTACCAGTTCCCCATGGGCCTCGGGCTGATCACCCAGTTCGTCGGCAAGTACCTGTCCCCGGACGAGGCTCGCGCGTGGGTCGCGGAGCAGGCGTCCGAGATCGACAGCAAGGACGTGAAGAACCTCGAGGAGAAGGCGATCTCGCTGGTCGGCCGTCCCCTGTACGAGGCCTTCATCCGCGACTACACCGCGAAGCAGTGGCAGACCGACCCGAAGGAGCTGCCGGCCGCGGTCATCAGCCGCCTCCCGGTCCGCTACAACTTCGACAACCGCTACTTCAACGACACCTACGAGGGCCTGCCGGTCGACGGCTACACCGCGTGGCTCGAGAAGATGGCGGAGCACGAGAACATCGAGGTCCGCCTCGACACGGACTTCTTCGACGTGAAGGACGAGATCCCGGCGGGCACGCCGATCGTCTACACCGGTCCGGTCGACCGCTACTTCGACTACTCCGAGGGCTGGCTCGGCTGGCGCACGCTCGACTTCGAGCAGGAGGTCGTCCAGACGGGCGACTTCCAGGGCACGCCGGTCATGAACTACAACGACGCGGACGTCCCGTACACCCGCATCCACGAGTTCCGCCACTTCCACCCGGAGCGGGACTACCCGAAGGACAAGACGGTCATCGTCCGCGAGTTCTCCCGTGCCGCGGAGAAGGACGACGAGCCGTACTACCCGATCAACACCGCAGAGGACCGCGAGAAGCTCGAGCGGTACCGCGTGCTGGCGAAGAAGGAAGCCGCCGAGAAGAACGTGCTGTTCGGCGGCCGTCTGGGCACCTACAAGTACCTCGACATGCACATGGCGATCGGCGCTGCTCTGAGCGCGTTCGACAACAAGATCGCGCCGCACCTGACCGAGGGTTCCGCCATCAACGGCGACCTCGACTGATGTCGGTTTAGACGCATTTCGCCCGGCCGTACAACCTGTGCGGCCGGGCGTTCGTCATTGGACAATGAGTACTATGGGCGCTTGACGCGCCGCGCCACGACTCTCTGTGGCGGTAGCCATCCATGAAGCTGACCCGAACCGCCCGAATTCGGTTCGCCGGAGGAAGCACGTGACCGAGCAGGCCAAAGCCGCAAGCGCCACCAAGATCAACCCGACCCAGGTTCTGCAGCGGGTGATCATGCCGCGGGACGAGGACCCGCTGGACGTGCGTCCGCTCTACCTCGACGAGCCGGCCAACGTGCACAGCCACGTCTCGGGCCGCCGCGCGGTGACGGTTCAGACCTCGGCCAAGGTGTCGTTCGCTTCGTACTTCAACGCGTTCCCCGCGAGCTACTGGAAGCGCTGGACGGTCGTCGAAGAGGTCGTGCTGCGCATGCGCGTGCGCGGCGCCGGTCGCATCGACGTCTACCGCTCGAAGCCCAACGGCGACATCATCCACCTCGACGGCCAGGTCATCCGCAGCCCGAAGGCGTGGTTCGACGTCGCGCTGACGGTGTCGCTCAAGCCGTTCGAGGACGGCGGCTGGATCTGGTTCGACGTCTTCACCGACGACACCACGATGGAGATCGACGACGCCGCGTGGACCACCGAGCAGCCGCTGCCGGCGCAGACCGTCGCCATCGGCATGACGACGATGCGCCCGGTCGACGCGGTCATCGCGCTGCGCGCGCTCGGTGAGGACCCGGCCGTCTTCGCGGTGCTGAAGAAGGTCTTCGTCGCCGACCAGGGTTCCGTGAAGGTCCGCGACACCCCCGGCTACGACGAGGCCGTCAAGGCTCTCGGCGACAAGCTGGAGATCATCGAGCAGGACAACCTCGGTGGCTCCGGTGGCTTCACCCGCGGTCTGTACGAGGCGATCGAGCACACCGACGCCGACCAGATCATGCTGATGGACGACGACATCCGCCTGGAGCCGGACGCGGTCCTGCGCTCCAACGCGTTCGCGCGCGCCGCCGCCCAGCCGGTCATCGTCGGTTCGCACATGCTGAACCTCCAGGCCCGCTCCCGCCTGCACAGCATGGGCGAGGTCGTCGACCTGGGCACCTGCTACTGGCGGGCGGCACCCGGCGCGCTCACCGACCACGACTTCGGCACCGAGTCGCTGCGCGAGACCGAGGAACTGCACGCCCGCATCGACTCCACCTACAACGGCTGGTGGATGTGCCTGTTCCCGCGTGAGGTCGTCCAGCGCACCGGCTACCCGCTGCCGCTGTTCATCAAGTGGGACGACGCGGAGTACTCGCTGCGCGCCCTCGAGCGCGGCTACCCGACGGTCTCGCTGCCCGGCTCGGCCGTGTGGCACATGCCGTGGACGGACAAGAACGACGCCACCGACTGGCAGGCGTACTTCCACACCCGCAACCGGCTCGTCCTCGCCGCGCTGCACAGCCCGTACGACGTCCGCTCCACGCTGCTCAAGCAGGGCCTGAAGCTGTCGCTGCGGCACCTGCTCTCGATGGAGTACTCGACGGTCGCCATCCAGCAGAAGGCGATCGAGGACTTCCTGGCCGGCCCGTCGAAGCTGTTCGACTCGCTGCGCACGGCCCTGCCGGAGATCCGCGAACTGCGCAAGCACTACTCGGACGCCCAGGTCCTCCCGTCCGCGCGCGAGTTCCCGGCACCGACGTTCGACATGGTCCGCGCCGAGCAGATGCTGACGCCGCCCACGAACCCGGTCACCATCGCGTCCGAGGCGGCCAAGGCGCTCATGCACAACCTGCGCGAACCGCAGGCGGCAACGGCGGAGCGCCCGCAGATCAACGTGCCGGCGTCCAACGCCCGCTGGTTCCTCCTCGGCAACCTGGACAGCGCCACCGTGTCCAACGCCGACGGCAGCGGCGTCGCGTTCCGCAAGCGCGACCCGAAGGAGTTCCGCCAGCTGATGAAGCGCGCGGTCCGCAACTACCGCCGCCTGTCGGCCGAGTGGCCGCGCATGCAGAAGGTGTACCGCGACGCGCTGCCCGAGCTGACCTCGGTCGAGTCGTGGCGCAAGGTGTTCGAAGCCAACAGCTGATCTCGTCTGCTTGAAAAGGCCCCCCGAACTTTCGGGGGGCCTTTTTCGCTGAGCAACCTCACCCGGCGGCCAGGCGTCCGGGATGCATGGGGGATATCAGGAGAGCAGATTTCTACGACGGACCGGCCCACGACTACCTGGGCTACTGGAAGGGCCGCGACTACGAGCACGACGCCGAGCGCGTCGCCATCGACCGGCTGCTGGCCGGCCGGCACTTCGCGCGGGCGGTGGACGTGGGCGGGGGCTACGGCCGCATCACCGCGCTGCTGCCGAGGTACGCGGACCACGTGACGCTGGCCGAGCCGAGCAGCCGCCAGCTCGACATGGCGGCCAACCTCCTCGGCAAGGGGATCGAGCGGGTGCAGGCGCAGGCCGCGCGGCTGCCGTTCGCGACGGGGTCGATCGACCTGGTGACGATGATCCGGGTCATGCACCACCTGCCGGACCCGACCGCGGAACTGGCCGAGATCGCCAGGATCCTCGCCCCGGAGGGCACCGCCGTCGTCGAGGTCGCCAACCTCGGGCACGCGCGCAACCGCCTGCGCCGGCTCGGCAGGGGAGTTCCCGCCGAGCCCGTGGACATCCGGTCACCGGAGAACCGGCACGACGACGAGATCCCGTTCGTCAACCACAACCTCGACACCGTGACCAGGCAACTCTCCGACACCGGGCTGCGGGTCGTGCGTTCGCTCTCGGTGTCGAACCTGCGGTCGGGCGCGTTGAAGAGGGTCGTGCCGCACCGCGTGCTGCTCGGCCTGGAGAAGGCGGCCCAGCCCGCGCTGGCCAGGATGAGGTTCGGGCCGAGCATCTTCCTGCTGGTCGCCCACTGATCAGTCCTTGATCCCCGTCTCCGTCACCCCGCGCACCAGGAACCGTTGCAGCGCAACGAACACGACCACCAACGGCGTGATGGAGACGGCGGCCGCCAGGAACAGCTGCGTCACGTCGATCGACTGCGAGGTCAGGAACGTGGACAGCGCCACCTGCACCGTCCACGAGTCCTGGTCCTGCGCGATCACCAACGGCCAGAGGAACTGGTTCCAGCTGGTCACGAACGCGATCACGCCGAGCGCCGCGAAGAACCCCTTCGAGTTCGGCACGACGACCCGCCAGTAGGTGCCCCAGTGGCCGAGTCCGTCGATCCGCGCGGCCTCCTCCAGCTCTCGGGGGAAGTTCAGGAAGTACTGCCGGAACAGGAACGTGGTGAACCCGCTGAACAGTCCCGGGATCACCAGTCCGCGCAGGTCGGACACCCAGCCCAGCGTCGAGACGACCACGAACGTCGGCACGAACGTGACCGCGGCCGGGATCATCAGCGTCGCGATCACCAGGTACAGCACGAAGTTCGAGTACCGGTACGGAATCCGCGCGAGTCCGTACCCCGCGAGTCCGCACAGCAGCAGCTGACCGGCCGTCTGAAGCACCGCGACGACCAGTGAGTTGACCATGCTGCGCACCATCGGCACGGCCGGGTTGGAGAACAACGAAACGAAGTTCTCCCAGTGGATCTCGTCGGGCCAGAACGTCCACGTCGGCGCGGTGATCTCCTGCTCGGTCGCCAAACCGTTGCGCAGCACCAGGTAGAACGGAATCAAGAACAGCACCGCCGCCAGCGACAGGGCGAGATAACGCAGAACCTTCATCGCGTGATCACCCTGCCCTGCAACAACGTCACGCCCGCGATCAGCAAGGTCAGGATCACCGCGCCCGCGCTGCCGTGCCCGAAGTCCTGCCCGCCGGACCCGAGCGCCGTGTAGTAGAGGTAGATCAACGGCGGCCGTGCGAACGGCGGGTAGCCGCGGTCGGTGCCCAGCACGTTGTAGAACTCGTCGAACGCCTGGTACGCGGCGATGAGCAGCAACAACAGCACCGCGATCGACGTCGTGCGCAGCTGCGGCAGCGTGATGTACCGCAGGGTCTGCCAGCCGCGTGACGCCCCGTCGATCCACGCCGCTTCGTAGAGGTGCTGCGGAATTCGTTGCAGGCCCGCGATGAACAGGATCAGGTAGAACCCGAGCTGCAGCCACAGCCGCAACGTCACGAGCACCAGCCAGTACCAGGGCGGCGACGTCGACACCGTCCACGCGATCGGCTCGGCGCCGAACCACCCCAGCACCGTGTTCGCGAGGCCGAAGCGCACGCCGTTGAAGATCGACAGCTTCCACACCAGCGACGCCACGACGTACGAACAGGCCGTCGGCAGGAAGAACACCGACCGGAAGAACGCCTTCATGAAGCTGATCTGGTTCACCAGCAACGCCAGCGCCAGTGCGAGCACGAACGTCAGCGGCACGATGAACACCGCGAACACGCTGAACGTGCCGAGGCTGCGCAGAAAAGGCTCGTCGGTCAGCATGTCGGCGTAGTTGCGCAGCCCGACGAACGACGTGGGCGTCACCGTGTTGCGGGCGTCGAAGAACGACAGCAGCAGGCTCCACCCGATCGGCACGTACACGAACACCAGCAGTCCTGCCGCGAACGGTCCGACGAACAACCAGAACGCGCGTCCGTGCCTCATCCGTACAGGCGCTTCAGCTCGTCCCGTGCCTTGCCCGCGGCGGTCTTGATCTCGGCGTCGGCCGGAGCGCCGTCCCGCACCACGCGCGACACGGCGTCGTTGAACGCGGTCCGCATCACCGAGGTCCAGTCCGGCGGGTTGGACGCGTTCGCGTTGTCCCGCACGAACTTCACCGCGTCAGCCGCCGCACCGGTGGTCAGCTTCGAGGCCTTCTCCGAGATGCTCCTGCGCGGCGGGATGTGGAAGCCGTAGCTGAGGTTGAAGTCCTCCTGGTAGTCGGTCCGCTCGATCCACAGCCACTTCACGAACTCCTTGGCCTCGTCGATCCGCTTCGACCTGGCGTTGACCATCGCGCCGAACGCCCCGACCGGCACGCTGGCCTTGCCGGACGACGAGAACTTCGGGAACGGCAGCACGCCGAAGTCGTCGCCCAGCGCCTTCTGGATCGCCGGCACGGTCCACAACCCGGTCCACTGCATGGCGACCAGCCCCTGCGTGAACGCGTCCGGCTCCGCCCAGTCCTTCACCGCGCCGAGCAGCAGGCTGCCGCTGGAGTAGAGCTCGCGCAGCTTGCCGATCGCCTGCGCCGCAACGGGATCGTCGAACCCGACCTGGTGGTCGCGCACGTAGTCGAGCCCCGCCGACCACAGCGCGGGCCCGCCGAGCACACCGCCGCCACCGTCGTTGCCGGCGAAGAGCCCCTTCACCCCGTCCTTCGTGAGGCGTTTCGACGCGTCGATCAGCTCATCCACAGTGGACGGTGGCTGCACCCCGGCCTGCTGGAGGAAGCTCTTGCGGTAGAACAACATCTGCATGTCCACGGCCTGCGGAACGCCGTAGATCTTCCCGTCGACGGTGTGCGTCGCGAGAATCGAGTCGGTGAAGTCGCTCTTCGCGTCGCCGAAGACGTCGTCGAGCGGCACGAGCTGGCCCGCCCGGACCGAGCTGATCTGCGGGGTGGACTCGAAGACGTCCGGTCCGCCGTCGGACAGCAGGCTCGTCGCGAGCTTGGAGTCGTAGTCGCCTGGGTTCCACTGCACGTCGACCGGGGTCTTGGTGAACGCCTTGGCGTAGCGCTCCACCGCCTGCTGGACGCCGGGCTCGCCGTACGCGTGGTACCACTGCTTGAGGGCCTGGCCGTTGCCGTCCCTGCCGGTGTTCGAACCGCACGCCGCGAGCAGCGCGCTCGCGCCGGCCAGAGAGAGAAGTCTGCGTCGGGAGATCACTCATCCCGTCTTACTCCGATCACGTCGGGTGCGCGAGCGGTTACTCGAAGTGCGCTACGACGACGTTGGAGAAGTTCACGACGTACTCACGGCCGTCCGGGGCCGCGATCGGCTGCGTGTGGCCGTTGCGGACGATCTGCGTCAACCGGGGCGCGAGGTCGTCGCGCGTCTCGTCGGTGACGGTGAGGCTGATGGGGTTCGGGTTGGCGGCGAGGAACAGCACGAGTCGGCTCATGCGTTCAGCAAACCGCGTTCCGGTGCCGTGCTGAGGGCGGTTCCGCTCGCAGCGATTCCGCCCTCAGCAGATCAGCTCACTTGCGGAAGAAGCGCTCCCGCTGACCGAGGCGCACGAGCTTCAACCACTCGACGAACGCCTTCGGGTCCTTCTTCACCGCGAGGAAGTACAGGCCGAAGCGGAACACCTCGAGGGCGCCCAGCTTGCGCATGCCCGGCTGCGACAGCAGGTACCCGCGGTTGCGGTAGGTGTAGTACCGCTTGATCTGGTTCTCCGGGTCCTGCGCGTGGAACCGGCCACCCAGCATCGGCTTGAACTCGTCCGAGCCGTCCGGGTGGACGTAGGCGACCTTGAGCGAGGTGCCGAACGGCAGCCCGCTGCGCACCAGGCGGCGGTGGACCTCGACCTCGTCACCGCGGAAGAACAGGCGGTAGTCCGGCACGCCGACGACGTCGAGCGTCGAGGCGCGGAACAGGGCGCCGTTGAACAGCGAGGCGATGCCCGGCAGGAAGTCGGTGCCGAGGTCGGCGGCCGAGCGCTTCCAGGTCAGGCCCCTGCGCAACGGGAACGCGAGCTTGTCCGGCGAATCGATGTTCGTGACGACCGGCGAGATCTCCGCGAGGTTGCGGCGCTCCGCCTCTTCGAGCAGGACGGCCAGCACGTTCTCGTCGGCCGGGCGGCCGTCGTCGTCGGCCAGCCACACCCAGTCCGCACCCAGCGAGAGCGCGTGCAGGATGCCGAGCGCGAAACCGCCGGCGCCACCGAGGTTGCGGTGCGACGCGAGGTACGTAGTGGGCAGCGGGCACTGCTCGACCAGGTCGTTGACCGGCTGGTCGGGGCCGTTGTCGACCACGACGAGGTGGTCGGGGACGCGAGTCTGGGTGGCCAGCGCCTTCAGCGACTCGGCCAGCAGCTCCCTGCGGTGGCGGGTGACCACCACCGCGACGACGGAGCCCTTGGGCAGTGCCTCGAGGTTCACTGTCTATTCGCCGCCGTTTCCGCTGAGGACGGGAGTGGAGTAGCCGAGCCTGGCCAGCTGGTCGGTGCTCATCCGCTCGAACGGGTCGAAGCCCTTGTACTCGGTGAGCACCTCGCGCAGACCGCCGTGCATTTTGACACGGCCTTCGTCCATCCAGATCGCGCTGTCGCAGAAGTCCAGCAGCGTTTCGTCGGAGTGGTTCGCGAACACCAGCAGGCCGGAGCGCTTGACGAGGTCCTTGAGGCGGTCGCGGGCCTTCGCCATGAACGCCGCGTCGACCGCGCCGATGCCCTCGTCGAGCAGCAGGATCTCGGGGTCGATCGAGGTGACCACGCCGAGCGCGAGCCGCACGCGCATGCCGGTCGAGTAGGTGCGCAGCGGCATCTGCAGGTAGTCACCGAGCTCGGTGAACTCCGAGATGTCGTCGACGCGCTTTTCCATCTGCTTGCGGGTCATGCCGAGGAACAGGCCCCGGATCATGATGTTCTCGTAGCCGGAGATCTCCGGGTCCATGCCGACGCCGAGGTCGAAGACCGGCGCCACCTTGCCGACGATGCGCGACTGGCCGCGCGTCGGCTCGTAGATGCCCGCGAGCAGGCGCAGCAGCGTGGACTTGCCGGCGCCGTTGTGGCCGACCAGGCCGACGCGCGCGCCGTCCTTGAGCGACAGCGAGATGTCGTGCAGCGCCTCGATGATCGGCACCCGGCCCTCGGAGCCGATCTTGCCGCCGACCTTGCCGAACGCGAGCTTCTTCAGCGACCTCGACTTGGCGTCGAAGATCGGGAAGTCGACCGATGCGTTCCAGACGTCGATGCTGACCATGGTTAGTCGACCTCCTTTAGACCCAGTAGGAAACGCGGGCGCGGTAGTTGCGCAGGATGACCATCGCGAGCCCCCAGCCGGCCACGGTGAAGCCGCCGACGATCGCCCAGTGGTGCCAGTCGACCGCGTGGCCGAGCAGCGGGGCGCGGACGACCTCGACGAAGTGGTACACGGGGTTGAGCTCGGCGATCAGGATGCGCCAGTCGTTGCTGCCGCCGCCGGTGACCTTCTGCAGCACGCCGGCGTCCCAGACGATCGGCGTCATGAAGAAGACCAGGTTGATGAAGCTGGTCACGACCGGCGGGATGTCGCGGAAGCGGGTGCTGATGACGCCGAAGGCGAGCGCGACCCACACCGCGTTGAGCGCGAGCAGTGCGAAACCGGGGATCGCGAGCACGATCGTCCAGCTCAGACCGGGATGGACGGGACCGCCCTCACTGATCTGGTACTGGTGGTTCAGCGAGGTGAAGAAGATCGCCAGCACGATCGCGTAGACCGCGAGGTTGTGCAGCAGGAACAGCACCTGGCGCCACACCATGCGCATCACGTGGACGGTGATCGGCGCGGGGAGGTGCTTGATGAGCCCCTCGTTCGCGATGAACACGTCGGTGCCCTCGGTGATGCAGCCGAGGATGAAGTTCCAGACGATGAAGCCGACCGTGACGTACGGGAGGAACGTCGGGACGTTCGTGTCGAACAGCACGGAGTACAGCAAGCCGAGCGCGAGGGCGGTCGTGCCCATCGAGATCGTGATCCACAACGGACCTATGACCGATCGCCGGTAGCGCTGCTTGATGTCCTGCCAGCCGAGGTGGCCCCACAGCTCGCGGTGGTCCCACGCCTCACGCACATCGGCGAACGCGCGCTTGAAGCTGCGCGAGGAGATGGCAGGCGGCGCCTCGGGGTGCTCGAGGGTACTGGTGGCTTGCACGAGGACTGAGCGTACCGGCGTCTCAGATCGGACCTGGACGCCGGTACGTCACGGAGTGGTCAACGAGCGGGGATCTTGGTCACCCGCATGGTCACCTGCTCGTTGTCGTAGGTGAACGCTTCGTAGCTGAACTCGATCCCGGTCTGCTCGACGTACTCGGTCCACGCCTTGTGCTCGTGGTCCATCCAGCCGGGGAAGTTGAAGTACTCGTCGAAGTGGACGACGCTGCCCTCGACCAGGCGCGGGCCGACCAGCTCCAGCACGGTCTTCGTGGAGGAGTAGAGGTCGCAGTCGACGTGCAGGAACGTGACTGGACCCTCGTTCTTCTCCAGGAACTCCGGCAGCACCTCGTCGAACCAGCCGACGACGAGCTCGGCACCCGGCACCTCCGGCAGGCCGTCGACGTTGAACGCGCCGGCGGGGAAGCCGTTGCGCCAGTTCTCCGGCAGGCCCTCGAACGAGTCGAAGCCGAAGACGCCCTCGCCGCCGCGCGCGGTAGCGATGATCTTCAGCGTGGTGCCCTGGTAGACGCCGAACTCCAGCGCGAGCCCGCCCTCGGGGGCGAGCGTCAGCGCGTGTTCCAGCGTCTCGTGGGGGTGGCCGAACTGAGGGGCGTGCGGCAGGTTGTCGCGCACGAACCTGGCGCTTTGCAGCGCCGCCTCCTGCTCACCCGCGAACACCAGGTCGCGGCGCGTGCGGATCTCCAGCTGACGGGCCTGGTCGACGGCCCGGTCGCCCTGGTGCCGGATCTCGTCGCGCACCTCCCGGCCCAGGGCGTCCACCTGGCGTTGCAGGTCGTCGACCTGCGCGCGGATGGGGGCCACGGCGTCCGCCACGATCTCGATCGCCTTCACACGCAGCTTGTGGCGCAGTTGCTTCGCCGACAGGGCACGGCGCACCTGCTCGAGCACGATGGCTCCTCTCCCAGGAAGTTCAGCGCATCGTAGAACCACCACCGGGTGTCCCGGCTAGAGGTACTGGCCGGTGCCCTTCCCGGTGATGCCGCCCTCGGCGCCCTCGCCACCGCTGCCGGCGGGCAGGGCACGGCCGCGCATCTGCTCCAACTGGGCGCGAGCAGCCATCTGCTGGGCGAACAGTGCCGTCTGGATGCCGTGGAACAGGCCCTCCAGCCAGCCGACGAGCTGAGCCTGCGCGATCCGCAGCTCGGCGTCGGACGGGGTGCCCTCCTCGGTGAACGGCAGCGACAGGCGCTCCAGCTCCTCGCGCAGCTCCGGCGCCAGGCCGTCCTCGAGCTCCTCGATGGACCGCTTGTGGATCTCCTTGAGACGGTTGCGGCTGGCCTCGTCCAGAGGTGCCGCCCTGACCTCCTCCAGCAGCTGCTTGATCATCGTGCCGATCCGCATGACCTTGGCCGGCTGTTCGACGAGGTCGGCGATGTCGCCGTCCTGGCCGCCGACGATTACGACGGGCTGCTCCTGGTTCATGGTCTCCATCCTCGCGCGATTCACGTTTTGACCCTAAAGCGGGTGGGGCTGGTCGTTGCTGTGTTTGCTCGCATACGTACGGTGTGTGTCATGGCGTTCGACGTCGCACGAGTACGAGGGCTCTTCCCCGCGCTCGGCGACGGCTGGGTCCATCTCGACGCACCGGCCGGCATGCAGGTGCCCGAACAGGTCGCCACCGCCGTCTCCACCGCGCTGCGCGCCCCGGTCTCCGGACCCGGTGGCATCTTCCCGGCCTCCCAGCGGGCCCAGGGCATCGTGGACGCCGCCCGCAGGTCCGTGGCGGACCTCGTCGGCGCCGATCCCGCTGGTGTCGTGCTGGGCCCCTCCTCCGCCGTCCTGCTGCAGCGCCTCGCCGACGCGATGACCGACGACTGGTTCATGGGCGACGAGGTCCTGGTTTCCCGCCTGGACCACCCGGCGAACATCGCGCCGTGGCTGCGGGCCACCCAGCGCACCGGCAGCGCGGTCAAGTGGGCGGAGATCGACATCGAGACCTGCGAGCTGCCGAGCTGGCAGTTCGACGAACTGGTCACCGACCGCACCAAGCTGATCGCCATCACGGCGGCGTCCGGCGTGGTCGGCACCCGCCCGGACCTCGGCAAGATCTCCGCGGTGGCTCGCGCGCACGGGTCGTTGATGGTGGTGGACGCCTCCGCCGCGGCGCCTTTCGTGCCGTTGGACATCGTTGGCATGGGCGCTGACGTGGTGGCCCTGTCCGCGGGTCAGTGGGGTGGCCCGCCGGTCGGCGCGCTGGTGTTCCGCGACCCGTCGGTGCTCGAACGGCTGCCGTCGGTCTCGGTCGACCCGATGGCCCGCGGCCCGGAACGGCTGGAGCTCGGCCCGCACGCGTACCCGATGCTCGCCGGTCTCGTTGCATCCGTCGAGTACCTCGCGGACCTCGACGACGCGGCGTCCGGCACGCGCCGTGAACGGTTGCTCACGTCGTTGGGATCGGTGAAGGCCTACCAGGCCGGGCTGCTCGCTAACCTCATCAACGAACTGCGTTCGCTGCGGCACGTGATGGTGATCGGCGACGCCATGCGGCGGGTGCCCGCGCTGGCGTTCTCGATCGCCGGGGTCAAGGCGGAGGACGGCGTCGAACACCTTGCTTCGCGGGGCGTCTGCGCGTTCGCCGATCCCGGTCAGCACGGGGTGTTCTCGGTGCTGGGTGTCGGCGAGATCGGCGGCGCCATCCGCATCGGGCTCGCGCATTACACGAACGCGGTCGAGATGGACGACCTGGTGCGGGCGGTGGCCGAACTGGGCTGAGAGCTTGGAGATCATTCTTGGACGACTCGCTTGCTCGCGAGCTCGCTGATCTCTCGGCCCTGCAACGCATCGGTTCGCTGAACACCGAGTACCTGCCGGTGCTGTCCGGTGATCTGCGCCCGGCGGCTCTCGTCGCGGTGATGGACGAGATCGTGCTCGGCGCACGGACTGTCCTGGTCCAACTGGGCTGTGGCACTTCTTCGGTTCTGCTGGCGCGTTTGTTGCAGCAGCGCGGTTTCGGGCACCTGCTGTCGATCGAGCACGACGAGCGCATCGCCGCTTTCGTTGCCTCGCAACTACGACGTGAAGGTCTGGGCTCGGTCGCTCGTGTCGTGCACGCGCCGTTGTCGAGGCATCCGGCGGCGTTGTCGCGGCACGGCCAGTGGTACGCGCCGAAGCAGGTGCACGACGAAGTGCTCGGGTACGTCGAGCGGTTCGGGCTGGTGGACCTGCTCCTGGCCGACGGGCCGGGGTTCGGCGACTCGCGCTATCCGGCGTTGCCCGTGCTGCGCGCCGTGCTGGCGCCGGGGGCGACGGTGCTGGCCGACGACGTCGACCGGCCGGACGAACAGGCGGTGCTGGCGCGGTGGTCCGAGGAGTTCGGGCTGGAGTTCCGCACGGCTCCCCGGACCTCGCTGGCCATGGCTACCGTTCCCGCTTGAGCAGGACCTTCCCGAAGACGTCGCTGGCCTCCAGCAGCCGGTGCGCCTGCGCGGCGTCCGACATCGGCACGACCTGGCCGACGATCGGCTTGACCGCGCCGCTCTCGATCAGCGGCCACAGGTGCTCGCGAACCTGTGCCACGATCGCGCCCTTGCTGTCGATGCTGCGGCCGCGCAACCCGGTCGCCATCACCGACGCGCGCTTCTGCAGCAGCTTGCCGATCGGCAGCTCGCCCTTCACGCCGCCCTGCATGCCGATGATCATCAACCGGCCGTCGGGAGCGAGGACGTCGATGTTGCGGGGGAGGTAGGAGGCGCCCATGTTGTCGAGGACGACGTCGGCGCTCTTCACCTCGGCCACGAAGTCCTGGGTCTTGTAGTTGACCGTGATGTCCGCGCCGAGTTCGGCGCACTTCGCGAGCCGCTCGTCGGATCCGGCCGTGACCGCGACGGTCGCGCCGAGGGCCTTGGCGACCTGGATGGCGTGCGTGCCGATGCCGCCCGCGCCGCCGTGCACCAGGAACGTCTCGCCGAGCTTGAGCCGGCCGTCCATCACGACGTTCGACCACACCGTGCACGCGACCTCGGGCAGCGCGGCCGCCGTGACGACGTCGACGCCCTTCGGAACGGGCAGCAGCTGGGCCGCGGGCACGACGACCTTCTCCGCGTAGCCACCGCCGGCCAGCAGCGCGCACACCTCCTCGCCGACGTTCCAGCCGGTCACGCCCTCGCCGAGCTGGGAGATCGTGCCGGAGCACTCCAGTCCGATGATGTCCGACGCACCGGGCGGCGGTGGGTAGAAACCCTGCCGCTGCAACAGGTCCGCGCGGTTGACCGCGCTCGCGGCGACGTCGATCAGCACCTCGCCCCGGCCTGGCACCGGGTCGGCGACCTCGGTCCACTCGAGCACGTCCGGACCGCCGGGTTCGCGAACAGTGATGGCACGCATGCAGTCGACCGTAATACCGCTCGACACGTCCGGCACCATCGGATCATGGACGCCTGGCCGCTACGACATCTGGTCCTCCGCACCCCGCGCCTGGAGCTGCGCCCGGACGACGACTCCGGGTTGTTCGAGCTCGTCGACGTGGCACTCGCGGGCGTGCACGACCCGGCCGAGATGCCGTTCTACGTGCCGTGGACCGACACGCTTCCCGAAGACCGCGGGCGCGGCCTGCTCCAGCACTTCTGGGGTCAGCGCACGAAGTTCGCCGCGAACGACTGGGTGATCAGCTTCATCGTCCGGCACGAGGGCAGGGCTATCGGCGTTCAGGACGTCGGTGCGCGCGACTTCGGCGTGCTGCGCGAGGTGAACACCGGCTCGTGGCTCGGCAAGGAGTTCCAGGGCAACGGTTTCGGTACCGAGATGCGTGTCGCCGTGCTGCAGTTCGCGTTCGACCACCTGGGCGCGCACATCGCTCGTTCGGCGGCTTGGCAGGGAAACCACGCGTCCAACCGTGTGAGCGCCAAGCTCGGTTACGTGCACGACGGCACGATCGGCGCAGCACCCCGCGGCGAACGCCTTGAGCACGTGCGATTGCGTCTGGACGAGGCGAACTTCGTGCGACCGGAGTGGAAGGTCGCCGTCGACGGGCTAGCGGAGTGTGTTCAGCTGATCACCAGCTGAACTCCCGCCGACCGACGGATTGTGTCGTGGGTCTCCCTTTTGTGAGGGTTCAGCCATCTCGAACGAAGGGGAACGTTCATGTCCGGCAGAACCAAGCTGGCGACTGTGCTTGCCATCTCGGCACTAGTCGCAGCCCCTACCGCCACGGCGTCCGCCGCCGCTGATCCGGCAGGCCCCGCACTCGCCAAGAAGCTCGCGAAGAAGGTGACCGTCGAGGGTGTCAACCGGCACCTGATCGCGTTCCAGCGTCTCGCCGACCGCAACGGCGGCAACCGCGCCGCCCTGACGCCCGGCTACGACGCCAGCGTCGACTACGTGGCGGGCAAGCTCCGCGACGAGGGCTTCATCGTCACGACGCCGAACTTCACCTTCGACATCCCGGTGACCGACGCCGAGACCGCCCGCGTCGACGGCGTGAACTACCAGGCGCTGATCCTGACCGCGTCGCCGCAGACCCCGGCCGGCGGCATTACCGGCCCGCTGCGCGTGGTCCCGGAAGACGCCACTCCTGGCTGCGAGGCCAGCGACTTCGCCGGACAGGACTTCACCGGCTCGGTGGCCCTGATCCGCCGAGGCGCGTGCACGTTCGAGCAGAAGCACCTCAACGCGTTCGCCGCCGGCGCCATCGCCGTCCTGGTGTCGAACAACGTCGCGGGCCCGCTGTCGAACGTGACGCTGACCAACCCCGGCAAGATCCCGACCGCAGGCGTCTCCCAGGCCGACGGCACCACGCTCGCCGGCAAGGCGGGCCTCCCGGTCACCGTGGACTTCCGCTTCCACACCGAGAGCCGCACCCAGCGCAACGTCATCGCCGAGACCCGCACGGGCCGCAAGAACAACGTCGTCATGGCGGGTTCGCACCTCGACAGCGTCGAAGTGGGCCCCGGCATCAACGACAACGGCTCCGGCTCCGCCGCTCTGCTCGAAACCGCCCTGCAGCTCGGCTCCCGCCCGAAGGTCGACAACGCCATCCGGTTCGCCTGGTGGGGTGCCGAAGAGCGCGGCCTGATCGGCTCCGAGGAATGGGTCCGCCAGCAGACGTTCGAACAGCAGCTCGACATCGCGCTGTACCTGAACTTCGACATGGTCGGCTCCCCGAACGCCGCGTACTTCATCTACGACGGCGACGACTCCGACGCCACCGGCGCGGGCCCGGGCCCGTACGGCTCGGCCCAGATCGAAAAGGCCTTCGCCGACTACTTCACCGCCAAGGGCGTCCCGACCGAAGGCACCGACTTCTCGGGCCGCTCCGACTACGGCGAGTTCATCGCGCAGGGCATCCCGGCCGGCGGCCTCTTCACCGGCGCCGAGGGCGTCAAGACCGCCGCACAGGCAGCCAAGTGGGGCGGCAAGGCAGGCGTCGCCTACGACCCGTGCTACCACTCGAAGTGCGACAACCTCGGCAACCTCGACCGAGTGGCCCTCGGCCGCAACGCGGGCGCCATCGCCTTCGTGACCGCGGCCTACGGCGTCTCGACCGAGGACGTCAACGGCGTGCCGCCGCGCGCGAAGCGGGCCGAGGCCCGCAAGTCCGCGGCACTGCAGAAGACCGCCGCACACGACGACCACACGCACCTGGCCGTCTCGTAGTTCGCTGATCCGATGGACGGCGGCGGCGCCTTCGGGCACCGCCGCCGTTTCGTTCAGCGGCTCAACTCGTCCCGTGCCGCCGCGAGGAACGCGACCTTGGGCCCTTGAGAGGTGGTCCCACAGCGAACCGCCGCGAGAACGTGATCGAGAGCCTGAGCACACGCACGCGCCGACTCGTGCAACGACGATGCGAACAGCACGTGGATCATCCGCTCGCACGCCCACAACTCGAGGGCCGCCGTCTTTCAGACTGCCGATTCGCTCCGGTCCTCGGCAGCCGGCTGCCCAGCCCGGATGAACTCACGCAAGGGCTCCAGTCACTCCACCCACCGGGCGTTGTCGCCGCAGATCAAGCTGCATTGGTTCGACCGCCTCGACTTCGTGATTGCCGAGACAGGCAGCAATGGGGCACCAGCCCCCAACAAACACCTGGAGCGAGTTCCGGTCGACGCTTTCCGTCGACACACTTCACCCACGAGCGGAAGCGGAGGGATTTGAACCCCCGGACGGTTGCCCGTCTCCCGCTTTCAAGGCGGGTGCATTCGGCCGCTCTGCCACGCTTCCCCGACGCCACCGGCGTCAGCGACAAAGCCTAGCCGTTCGACTCCCTCAGGTGTGTCATGACCCGGTCGAACACCTTGGCCAGCACCTCGCCCTCCTCGGGCGTGATCAGGTCAACGATGTGCTCCCGGACCCCGCGCAGGTGCGTGGGGGCGGCCGCGACCAGCTGCGCCATGCCGGCGGCGGTCAGTTCGGCGAGCACGCCTCGTCCGTCCTCTGTGCACTCGCGGCGGGAGACGAGGCCGGCCTTCTCCATGCGCGCGACCTGGTGGGAGACGCGTGACTTAGAGGAGGCGACGTCCTCGGCGAGTTGCGTCATTCGCATGCGCCGGTTTGGCTGTTCGGACAATCTGACCAGAATCTCGTAGTCCGCCAGTGACACTCCGTGGGTGTCCTGCAGCTCTCGGTGCAGGCGGTCCATGAGCATGGACGAACCGTTCACGTAGGTGCGCCAGGCGCGCATCTCGCCCTCGTCGAGCCAGTGCGGCTCCTGCTCACTTGGTGTCACGCGAACAAGGTTAGTCCTGAGCATGACGATCCAGTCATTGCTCTGGAAAACGTGGCGTTCGGAAGGCAGACTCCTCCGCCGTACACGCGCGTTAACCACGCCATCGAAAGGCTCCACGCATGAGTTCGTTCAGACGGCTTTCCGTTCTGGCGATCACCGCCGCCGCGGCCACTGTCATCAGCTCTACCGGGGCAGCCCAGGCCGATGCCCAGTCACTGCGCGGTCGGGGCACGGTTGACGTGCGCCTGATCGGAATCAACGACCTGCACGGCAACATCGAGCCGCCCACCGGGTCGTCCGGGCGCGTCATCCTGCCGGACGGCACGACCGTCGACGCCGGTGGCGCCGCCTTCAACGCCACGCACATCAAGAACCTCCAGAAGGAGGTCAAGAACTCGGTGATCGTCGGGCAGGGCGACCTGATCGGCGCGTCGCCGCTCGTGTCGGCGCTGTTCCACGACGAGCCGACGATCGAGGTGCTCAACAAGGTCGGCATGGACACGACCGCGGCGGGCAACCACGAGTTCGACGAGGGCTACAAGGAACTGCTGCGCATTCAGCGCGGTGGGTGCCACCCGGTGGACGGGTGCCAGTTCAGCGAGAAGTACAAGGGCGCGAACTTCCCGATCCTCGGTGCGAACGTCACGGACGCGAAGCACGGGCTGCCGGCTCTGCCGCCGTTCTGGGTGGAGATCCGCGACGGGATTCCGATCGGCTTCATCGGCATGCCGCTCAAGGACGTGCCGATCCTGGTCGACCCGAACGGCATCAAGGACATCAAGTTCGGTGACGAGGTGAAGGCGGCCAACAAGTACGCCAACCTCCTCGACGCCATCGGCATCAAGTCGATCGTGCTGCTCGTGCACCAGGGCGACCAGGTCACCTCCACGGGTGGCGGGCCCAACGCGTGCAACGTGGCTCCCGAGAACCCCGGCAGCTACATCGCGGCGAACGTCAGCCCGAAGATCGACGCGGTCTTCTCCGGCCACAGCCACCAGCACTACAACTGCGTGGTCAAGGACCCGGCAGGCAACCCGCGGCCGTTCATCGAGGGCCTGGCCTTCGGACGTGAGCTCAGCGTCGTCGACCTCAAGATCGACCGCCGGACGCGCGACGTGGTCCGCGGCGAGACCAAGGCCGAGAACAAGATCGTCACCCGCACGGTGACGCCGGACCCCGCCATCCAGTCGATCATCGACCTGGCCAAGACGAAGTCCGCTCCGATCGCCAGCAGGCCGGTCGGCACGATCAGCAGCGACATCCTGAAGCTGCAGAACGCCGCCGGTGAGTCCCCGCTGGGCAACCTGATCGCCGATTCGCAGCTCGAGGCGACCAAGGGCAACGGTGCGGTGCTCGCGCTGATGAACCCCGGTGGCGTGCGCGCCGACCTCTCCTACGCCAGCTCGCCTGCCGGTGAGGGCGACGGCGTGGTCACCTACAACGACGCGTTCACCGTGCAGCCGTTCGGCAACATCCTGCAGACCGTCACGCTGACGGGCGCGCAGATCAAGAACGCGCTGGAGCAGCAGTTCGTCGTGGGCAAGACCACGGTGCTGCAGCCCTCGTCGGGCCTGACCTACGGCTGGTCGCTCACCGCGCCGATCGGTTCGAAGGTCTCGAACATCGTGCTCAACGGCACGCCGATCGACCCGGCAGCGAGCTACCGCGTGACGATCAACAGCTTCCTGCAGGGCGGTGGTGACGGCTTCAGCGAGTTCACCAAGGGCACGAACATCACCGGTGGTGGCATCGACCTGGACGCCTTCGCCGCGTACCTCGCCGCGCACCCGAACCAGGCGCCGCCGGCGCTCAACCGCATCACGCAGCTGCCGTAACCGCAGAACGCAGCTGAAGGCCATCCCGGCGACGCAGGTCGCCGGGATGGCCTTTTCATGTGCCTGATTGCTCCATTTGATCTAGGGTGAGGGCCGATGTCGTGGTTGCGTCGGCTCCTCCTGCTCGCCGGTCTGGTGACCGGCGCCTGGCTGCTGGGCGCCGCCGGTCAGGCCAACGCCGACGTCCGGGTCGAGATCGACCAGCTCAAGGTCGAGGTGAAGCTCCCCGTTGCCGACGTCGGTCTCGAGGTCGAGACCAGGCCGCAGCAGCAACCCGAAGCGCCCGTCCCGCCGAAGCCCGACCCGCGCGTCGAGGCACCGGAACCACCGGCGGCACCCACGCCGGCGCGTCCAGTCGAAGCGCCCGTTCAGGCCGAGACGCTCCAGCAGCAGGCAGCACCACAGCCGCCACCGGCGCCGCTGACGACGCGCCCCACGAACCCCGTGCCCGTTCCGCACCAACCGCAACCGCAGGCCGAGCAGCCGATGCCCGGCACGCTTCCGCAGAGCGGCGCGGGGTCGGCCACGAGCACCCAGATTCCGGCGGGCACGCTGCCGCACGCGATGCGGCCGCCCACCACCACAGCGTCTCTCATCAGCACCGAACAGCAGGACGTGCCGCGGACCGTGCGCGCGGAGGAACCGACGTTCTCCCCGGACTGATCCCGCCTGCCGCACCAGCAGAGGGATCAGTCACCACATTCCAGGGAGAACAGTCATGCGCAAGAACCTCAACCGCACCATGTCCGCGGCCCTGCTCACCGGCGGCCTGATGGTCGCGTCCGCCGGATGGGCCCAGGCCGTCCCCGTGCCGCTCAACGTCGACGACGAGGTCCGCGTCGGCAACCTCGTCAGCGTCCCGGTCAAGGTTTGCGGCAACGCGATCAACGTCCTGGGCAACAGCGACGCCACCTGCGAGGAGACGCCCGCCGAGCGCACGCAGGCCGACAAGGCCCTCGTCTCCGCGCCCGTCACGGTGTGCGGCAACTCGGTCGGCGTCGCCGGCGGCGGTACCGGCAGCTGCGGCGAGACCAAGCCCCAGGAGCCCAACGGCACCGTCGAGGCCCCGGTGACGGTCTGCGGCACCAGCGCGGCCGTGCTCGGCACCGCGAGCGGCGACTGCGGCAAGACCGAGACCCCCGAGCAGCCGGAGCAGCCCGAACAGCCGGAGCAGCCCGAGAACCCCGAGCAGCCGGGCGAGAACCCCGAGAACCCGGGCAACGAGAACCCCGGCAACGGCAACCCCGGTGGCGGCAACAACAACGGCGGCAACAACGGCAACGGCAACAACAACTCCGGCAGCGGCAACACGGGCGACGACTCCGGCGCCGGCACCCCGCGGACCGGCGACAAGGCCTCGCAGCACGCCTCGGCGGTCATCCCGAACCTGTCGAAGACGGGCGCCGACCCGCTCGAGTTCCTGCTGGTCGGACTCGGCCTGATGACCGCCGGCGTGATGGCCCGCCGCGGTGCGCGTCGAATCACCAAGGCCTGATCCTGATCAATATCTGATCGTTTTCCCAATCGCCCGGCGAGAGATTCTCTCGCCGGGCGATTGCTGTCTGCAGTGTCGATCTCCGCAGGTCACCCGTCCGACTTCACCAATTCAGGTTTTGCGTGAGGTGTTGAGAAATGCGGCGATCAAGCGCATAGTCGATAACGAGCTGGCAACCGGTAGGTGAATGAACTAGACCACCCGGAGGCCACGCCCAGAAGGGGTAGGTGGTGCTGTGCAGGTATCTCCTCGCTGTGGCGAAACGCGGTCTGTCGCATCCCCGCGAACGGACTGGACGTGACCGGTCCGGTCGCGACTGTGTAGCGATGGACACGAGGTTTCGGGTGCCCAGGCGCCATCAGGCGTCGCTCGGCGCACTTCGACGCTGTTGAGCTCGGCATCGGTGTCGTCTCATGGCGTCACCGGCTGAGCGCCACGCCAACCTTCGTGGGCCGTAGTCGTCACTTCCAAATGGGAAAGCCCAGGTGCGGTGCCCCGACGTCGGGTCCCGCACCTGGGCGTCTTTTGTGCTTTATCGTGTGCCGCCTACGGGTCCTTGGCATGGAGGCACGCGGTGCAGTTCAACGAAGGCGCGGAACTCGACCTCTCGCAGGTGTCCGACCAACGAGGTGTCGGCGGCCGGGTCGCCGGCGTCGGCGGTGGTCTCGGCGTGGTCGGCCTCATCATCTACTTCCTGATCCAGCAGTTCACCGGCATCCAGCTGCCGGCGGGCGGGCTCGAGGGCATGGGCAACAACACCCAGGTCGAGTCCGGTCAGCTGCTCGAGAAGTGCAAGACCGGCGCTGACGCGAACCGCGACAGCGACTGCCGGGTCGTGGCCACGATCAACTCGATCCAGGGCTTCTGGACCGACCAGTTCGCCCGCTCGGGCAACACCTACCAGGTCACGAAGACCAACTTCTTCCGCAACAGCGTGAACACCCGCTGCGGCAACGCCACCTCCGCGGTCGGCCCGTTCTACTGCCCCGCGGACTCCCAGGTGTACATCGACCTGGACTTCTTCAACGAGTTGCGGACCAAGTTCGGCGCGACCGGCGGACCGTTCGTCGAGGCCTACGTGCTCGCCCACGAGTACGGCCACCACGTGCAGAACCTGCTCGGCACCTCGGACCGGGTCGGCCGGGAGACCGGTCCCACCTCGGGTTCGGTGCGCCTCGAACTGCAGGCCGACTGCTACGCGGGCGCCTGGGGCAAGGCCGCGACGACGATTCCGTCCGCCAACGGCCAGCCCCTCATCTCGAACATCACCCAGGAGGACGTGAACGCCGCCCTCGACGCGGCGGCCCGCATCGGTGACGACTTCATCCAGAGCAACCTCGGTGGCGGGCGGGTCGACACGACCAAGTTCAGCCACGGCAGCTCGGCGCAGCGGCAGAAGTGGTTCACGACCGGGCTGGAGACGGGCGACCCCGCCCGCTGCAACACGTTCGACACGAACAACCTGGGCTAACGCAGCGAGGCCCGTTCCTGGCGGGACGGGACGCCGTTCACTCCCTCGGTGGTGACGGCGTAGGAGGCGATGACGTGGGCCGCGGCGGAGACGTTGCGGCCCAGCGCCTCGCGGTTGATGTTGCCGAGGTTGTCGCACGCGCGGTGGTAGCAGGGATCCATCTCCACGCCCGCCGTGCCGCCCCACTTCGCGGCCTGGGCCGCGGTCTTGACCTCGCCGCCGCCGGAGATGATGCCCCCGGCCGGGATGCCGAGCGCGGTGAACGAGCCGTAGTCGCTCGCGCCGCGCACGTTCAGGCCCTCAGGACCGAGGTTGCGCGCCGTGTAGAAGTCGCTGAACGCCTGCTCGACGTGCTTCGACCCGTACGGCAGGCCGGGGTCGTTGTAGACGTAGTAGCCGGGGTTGGGTGAGCCGACCATGTCGAAGTTCAGGTACAGCGCGATGTCGAGCTGCTGCTCGAACGACAGCGCCGAGGCGTAGGCGCGCGAGCCGATCAGGCCGGCCTCCTCCGCGCCCCACCAGGTGAAGCGGACCGCGTTGGGCAGCTTGGGCCGGGCGCCCATCTTCAGCGCGACCTCGAGCAGCGCGGCGGATCCCGAGCCGTTGTCGTTCATGCCGGGACCGGCGTCGACGCTGTCGAGGTGCGCGCCGGCCACGACGACGTTGTCGGTGCGCCCCGTGCGCGTCTGCGCGACGACGTTGCGGTCGAGGTGGACCTCGTCGTGGTGGCGCAGGTCGAGCGTGACGGTCTGTCCTGCCAGGGCGGCGAGCGCGGTGCCGTCGGCCTTCGAGGCGGTGCCGCCCGGGATCGCGCCGGGGATGCGCAGGTCGAGGTGGCCGTCGACGTTGTTGGAGATGATCACGGCGGCGGCGCCCGCGTTGACGGCGTTGGCGTACTTGCTGACGAACGTGCAGGTGCCGCGCCGGATCAGGGCGACAGCGCCCTTGAAGTCCTGACCCGCGAAGTCACTGGCTTCGCAGCCCGGCGTGCCGTCCTCCGGCACCGTCCGCAGCGGCGCGGTGAGGCCGCCGTCCGGGGTGTTCGGGGTGTCGCCGAACGGCACGAGCTCGTGCGACGCCGTTCCTGCCGACGCCCGGCCCGCGTCGTCGACCTTCCGCTTGATCTCGAACTCCGGCGTGGTCACGTCGAACCCGGCATCGCGCAGCCGCCCGGCCACGTAGTCGACGCTGGCCGAGTAACCGCTGGTCATCGCCGCACGGTTGCCGCCGTGGGTGTCGGCGATGCGCTGGAACGCGATCAGGTGGCGGTGCGCGCCATCCGCGCTGACTCGGGCGGACAGGTCGCGGGCGGGATCGGTGGCGGCGCTCGCTGTGGAGCCGAGCAACACCATGGACGAGGCGAGGGCAGCTACCGCGATGTTGGCACGCATGTGATCGACCTTGGCCCGGGTGGTCATGAGAGCGCTACCACCCGGGCCAAGTGAGACAGTCGATCAGCGGCGCGCCACGGCCAGCAACCGGTGGTCGCCCACGCGGAAAGCGCTTCCGTCGACGTCGCCGAACAGTTCGACCGACGAGAACCCGGCGGCGTTCAGCATCCGGGTCAGCTCAGCGGCCGTGTAGACGTGCTGCTCGCAGACCGACCGCTGCGTCCGCTCCCCGTCCGTGAACGTGAAGTCGATCAGCAGCCGCCCTGAGGCGATGTCGTACTGGTTCACGGCGACGCAGTCCACGCCCCCGAACGACATGCGCAGCTCGCCCGGCAATGAAGGCAGCAACGACTCGGCCGTGCAGCCGTAGTCGATGACGAGAACCGGTGCCGCGGCGGCCAGGTCGGCCAGGAACCGCTGCGAACCGGCGTGCGACAGGTAGCCGAAGCTGTTGCCCAGGCACAGGGCCAGGTCGGCGGTCACGCCGAACGAGCCCAGCGCCGCCAGGTCGCCCTGCCGCCAGTCGAGCTCGGGCGCCAGCGCACGGGCGTGGGAGATGGCCTCGGCGGAGATGTCGATGCCGGTGGTCGTGTAGCCGCGGCGGGCCAGTTCGATGCTGTGCCTGCCGCTGCCGCACGGTGCGTCCAGCACCCGCGGGCCCGCGCTGAAACCGGTGATGAAGTCGATCTCGGCCGAGGTGACGGAAGCCGGGACGGCGCCACGCCAGAAGGTGTTGGCGAGATCGGTGAAGAACGAGGTGTACCACGTCAAGGTAGTGCTCCTGGTGATCGCGAGAAACAGAACGCGAGAGTCACCGGGTACTGCGAAGGCACCCGGTGTGTCCGGGGCTGCCCATGGCATCGACCTTGTCTTCGAGAACGTCTGAAGGCATTACTGAAGCACGTCCAGCAGGTAGATCGGAAGTGCTTTTACGGCTGAGCCGAACGCGGCGTGGAGAAGCGGATCATGTTGCCGGACGGGTCGCGGAAGGCGCAGTCGCGAACGCCGTAGAACTGGTCGACCGGTTCCTGCAGCACCTCGGCGCCGGCCGCGCGCACCTGCTCGAACTTCGCGTCCACGTCGTCGAGTTCGAAGATGACGCCGTGCAGCGATCCCTTGGCCAGCAACGCGTGCAGCGCCTCGTGGTCGGTCGGCGGGATGGGCGGCCCGATGCGGGACAGGCCGATCTCGACGTCCGGCTGTTCGGCCGGCCCGACGGTCAGCCAGCGGTAGTCCTCGACGGACTCGTCGGTGCGCACTTCGAGTCCGATGACGTCGCGGTAGAACTTCAGCGCGGCGTCCTGGTCGTGGACGAAGAGGAACGTGTGCGAGAGCTTCATGGGCGAAACCCTAGGCACGCCGCGAACGCGTCGCTTCTCCAAACCTGCTCGGTCTCGTCAGCCCCATCAAATGACATCCGGGAACCGCCGCCAGCGAATCATGAGCGCGCGCCCGGTAGGCCGAAGGCGTCTCCCCGACCAGTTCGGTGAACCGCGCGGAGAACGAGCCGAGCGACGTGCACCCGACCTCGACGCAGACCTCCGTCACCGACAACGTTCCGAGCCGCAGCAACGCCTTGGCCCGTTCGATCCGCCGCGTCATCAGGTACCCGTACGGCGTCTCGCCGTAGGCCGCGCGGAACTGGCGGGCGAAGTGCGACGGCGACATCAGCGCGGCTCGGGCCATCGCGGGCACGTCCAACGGCCGCGCGTACTCGCGGTCCATCAGGTCGCGCGCCCGGCGCAGGTGCGCGAGGTCCTCCGGCGTCACGAACACCAGCATGCCACCGCCGTGAGCACAGACGAGTCCCCGCGATGCTCACGCTTCCCGCGTGCCATTGGTTGCCCTCCCCGAGGAAGATCTTGAACGCATTTTCAGCCTGCTTCCGACCCTTTCGGCAGCTCCTGTTCCTGGGGTACTTTCCGCACGTCACTGGGGACTCGGGGGGAACCGTTGTCCGATAGCTCGATCAGCCGTGCCATGCTCAAGATCGGTGTTCTCACCACCGTCGTGGCACTGGCTTTCAGCAGCACCGCCTTCGCGCAGTCCGAGCCCGCGAGCACATCGCCCGCGCCCACCGGGACATCCGCGTCGCCGTCCTCGGAGCCCTCGCCGCCACCGCAGCCGGCCCAGGCTCCTCAGCAGGACAGCGTCTCCGGCGTGCTGTACGCCGACAAGAACGGCGACGGAGTGCAGGACCCCGGCGAGGCGGTCTCGGGCGGCTTCGTGGAGCTCCTGGGCGCAGGCGAACCGGCCAAGCGCTCCACGACCATCGACGCGGACGGGAAGTTCGTCTTCCGCGACCTCGCGCCCGGCACGTACGCGCCGACCTACTCGCTGGACGACGGCTGGGTGGTTCACCACGTCAATCCCGGCGGTGACCTGATCGACGTCAAGGCGAACGAGACGACCCGGATCACGGCGCGCGCGGAGCGGCCGTACAGCGAGCAGATCCAGGTCAGCGCGACGTTCGACCGCGAGAACTACCGCCTTCCGGCGACCGCGAGGATCACGCTGAACTTCCACAACGTCGGCAACCGCAAGATCTACGGAATCAAGCCGCAGTGCGAGAGCCGGAGCAAGCCGGAGGGACTCGGCCGCGGCAGGGGCTGGGACGCGCTCCTGGCGAACGGCCTCACGCTCGACGCCGGGCAGAAGTTCACGATGACGATCGACGAGGAGATCCCCGAAGCGGCCAGCCTGCTGGGCGCGGTGGGTCTCCTCTGCCGGTTCGCTCCCAACGCCGGTTGGAACACCGACGGTCCGATGATCAGCGTCCAGGCGCGGGCGAGCGGCGGTACGGGCGCGTACGTCATGGTGTTCGGCGAGGACAGGAACGCCGACTCGCGCATCGAGGGGGACGAAGCGCTCGAGGGCCTCCACGTCAGTTTGCTGGACAGCCGGACCGGGGAGTTCGCCGCCGAGTCCACCAGCGGGGCGGACGGCCGGATCGAGTTCGCCGGCCTGCCGATCGGTGAGTACCGGGCCTTCGTCAACGGGCCGTGGACGTTCGCCGAAGCGGGACAGGAGCGGGTGGTCATCACCGGGAAGGGCGGCGGCGGGGTCCGGTTCCTGAAGCCTGCGATTCCTGCGGAACTGCGGGTCGAGGTCAAGCTGGACAAACCTCGCTACGAGTCGCACGAGACGGTTCACCTGGAGCTGACCATCACGAACATCGGTGGCCAGACCGCCGAACGGGTCTGGGTCGAATGGCTCGACGGACTGTCGCTGCCGGCCGAGCAGTGGGGAGAGTTCAGACCGTACTTCGGCGGCGGGCGGATTCCCGCCGGCGAGTCCCGCACTCTCAGCGTCTCGGGCCAGATCAGCGCCATCGCCGACGGCGAGCTCGCGGTGGTGGGGGCCGTCGCCCACCTCGGCATGGCGGACCTCTCCCGCTTCCGGGCCACGGCCGAGGTCGTGCCGACCAAGGGCGATCTCGGTGGCGTCGTCTACACCGACAAGAACCGCAACGGGCGGATCGACGAGGGCGAGGCGGCCCCTGACGCCGTGGTCTCGCTCAGCGGCGGGGCTCCGCACGACTCCCGCGAAGTCGTGACGGACTCCGAGGGCAGGTTCTCGGCGAAGGGCATCCCGTCCGGTGACTACAACATCAGCTTCCGGCTGGCCGGCGGGTGGATCGTGCACGCCGAGAGCCAGGACTCGACGGTGCGGGTCGAACCGGGCAAGCCGCTCGACCTGACCGTCCGGGCAGAGCGCCCGTACACCGAACTGTTCACGGCGACCGCCGAGCTGGACAAGACCTCCTACGTGCTGGGGGAGACCGCCAAGATCACCATCAGGTTCGTCAGCACCACCGACCGCGAGATCCGCGGCATCAAGGCCATGTGCAACTTCAACGGCGACGTGCACCACTTCGGCGGCAACTTCGACAACCCCATGCCGCCGGGATGGGGAGACCTCCGCGAGGACAGTCCCGGTGTCACGCTCGCCGCCGGCGGGACGAAGACGATCGTTGTCGAGGAAGCGGTGCCCGCGGGCGCCGCCATCTGGCAGATGGCGGCGCTGGCCTGCCGCTTCGGGCCGGACCCCGTCGAGAACAGCGACATTCCCTTCGCCTTCGACTGGGCCGCTGTCCAGAGCGGGACCGGTTCGTTGAAGGGCAGGCTCGCGCACGACCGCAACAACAACCGCGTCGTGGACCCCGGAGAGGCCGTCACCGGCGCCCGCGTCCTGCTGATGACCGACAAGGAGTACGGCTTCCAGCTCGCGGAGGCGGTCTCGGACGCGGACGGGGTGATGCGCTTCGCTGAGCTGCCGCCCGGTGAGTTCTGGGCGTCGGTCGACGGATCGTGGAGGTTCGAGGGCGACGAGGGCAAGACGGACATCAGGGGCGGCGAACTGACGGAACGCGACCTCTTCGTGGTGCCCGTGCCGCAAGCCACCCCGCCGCCCGCCCAGCAGCACTCCAGCGGTGGCACCAAGGGCGCGCTCGCCAGGACCGGCGCCAGTGTGCTCGGACTCGGTCTGGTCGCCGCGCTCCTCGTGGCGTTCGGCATCGGTGCCAGGGTCGCCGGCCGCCGCAGGACCTGACCGAGGCAGGAATCATTTCCTGAAATGTCGTTGATCCGGTACTTTGCCCGAGTCTGCCGGGCACGTGCGGGGGCTTGATGCTCAGGCAGACCATTCCTACGGGGTCTATGGGGGATTCCTAGTGTCCGAGAGATCGGTCAGCCGTGCCCTGCTCAGATTCGGGGCCTTGACCACCGCTGCCGTCCTCGCGTTCGGCACCGCCACCGGCGGTGCGCAGGCGCAGGAGCCGGAAACACCGACGTCGACCGTCGAACCGACGCAGACGACCGCACCGAGTACGCCGCCGCCGTCGAACGAGCCGGAGCCGCCCGCGTCGAGCGACCCATCGGTCCCGCCGCCGTCGGGTGACCCCGCTCCGCCGTCGACCTCGACGCCTCCGCAGGAGAACCCGCCCGTCCCGAGCACGTCCGTCCCGAGCACGCCGGTCACGCCGCCCAGCGAGCCCGCGAAGGCGGAAGAGCCCAAGCAGGCGACGCAGCAGGCCGCACCGGACCTCAAGATCTCCGTGAAGTTCGACCGCGCCGAGTACTCCATGGGCGAGCCGCTGGGCGTCACGGTGACCGTTCGCAACGAGGGTGACGTCGCCGCGAACCAGATCCGGTTCGCCAGCGAGGTCCTGTCGATGAACCTGACCACGGGCGTCGACGACCTGATCTCCCGCCCGAGCCTGGCTCCCGGCGAGGAGAAGGTGATCAAGCTCGGTGCCACGGCGCAGTGGGGCGTCCCGAGCGTGGCGCTCACCGTTCGCACCTGGGCCGAGGGCGCGACCGACAAGACGCCGAACGACAACCTGTCACGAGCCGAGACGAAGATCGTCAGCAACGGCGGCCAGATCAGCGGTGTGCTGTTCGAGGACCGCGACGGCAACGGCGTCGCGGGCCCCGGCGAGGGCATCGACTGGCAGACGCTGAAGCTGAGCGGTGGTCCCGCGTTCCCGAATTCCGGCCAGACGTCCAACGGCGGCCAATTCACGATGCGTGACGTTCCGCCTGGCACCTACCAGGTGCGGTGGACCGGCAGCAGCTCCGGCAGCCCCAACTCCCTGACGGTCAAGCCCGGCCAGTTCATCACCGTCAAGCAGGGCGAGACCACCGAGGTCGCGCTGCAGGCCGTGCCGGCGCTCTCGCGTTCGCTGTGGATCTCCGGCCACTCGTTCGACAAGCCGAGGTACGCCAAGGGCGACCCGATCTCGGTGAGCGTCACGCTGCGCAACAACGGCACGACGCCGATCACCGACCTCGTCACCGTCTGCGACCCGGAGAACGACCCGGCGACCCTCGACGGCACCGGCGACGGCTGGGGCGACCTGCGCCCGGACCGCAGCGGCGTCACGATCGCCGCGGGTGAGACGAAGACGTTCACGGTCACCGACACCGTGCCCGACGTCGACTTCCCGAACGGCAAGGTCTACTTCGCCTGCGCCTTCAGCGTCGACGGCCGCAACGCCGACGGTCCTGGCGCCGGCTACGGCTCCGCGAACCCCGGCCTCACGGTCGGGGCGGACGTCGCCGGCATCTACGGCACGGTTTCCGGCCACCTCCGCGTGGACGGCTCCGGCATCGCCTCGACCAAGATCGTCGCGATCGACCCCGCGACCAAGCGGATCGTCGGCCAGTCGTGGACCGACTGGAACGGCTCGTGGCGGATCCAGAACCTGCGCCAGGGCAAGGTCGCCTTCCAGGTCGTCGGCGGCTGGAAGCTCGAGGACGGCAGCGTGCACCGGCTGGTCGACGTCATCGCCGAGCAGGAGGTCGTCGCCGATCTCGACGTGGTGAGCGGTCCCGTCGTGAACGACCCGACGGTCTTCGCACCGGACCTGAAGGTCTCGGTCTCGTTCGACAAGTCGAACTACGACCTCTCCGACATGGTGCGCATGACGCTCAAGGTCGAGAACATCGGCACCGGCGCGGAGCCGGCGCGGGGTCGCTGGAACGGCACTCCGCACAACGAGCAAGAGCCCTACTTCGACTACGCGGAGCTCCGCAGGTTCCTGGACCCCGAGATCGTGCTCTACCCCGGTGAGAGCAAGCAGGCCACGTTCATCGGCCGGCTCAGGGACGGGGGCGACGACGCCGACAAGCTCCGCAAGGTGAGCTACGTGGCCGAGGTCGGATCCCAGACCGGCGACCCGAACCGCGACAACAACAAGGCCGAGGCGCGGGCGGACGTCAGCTGGGGCACCGGTTCCGTGGCGGTCCTCGTGTACGGCGACCGCAACCTGAACGGGCAGCCGGACGCGGGTGAGGAGCTCGCGAACCGCAAGGTTCGGGTCGGCGGCGGCAAGCCGCACGTGAACAAGGAGGCGACGACCGACGCTTCCGGCCGGATCCGCGTCACCGACGTGCCCGCGGGCATGTACTCCGCCTCGGATCAGTACGACCGCGACTCCGGCTGGATTCAGGACACCCCCGAGGCCGATCGCGTTGTCGTGGTGAACCCCGGCGACGAGGGCACGGCACGGGTGCGGCTGGTCCGGCCGCTGTCGGACGAGCTGAAGGCGTCGATCAAGTTCGACAAGCCGGAGTACCAGGCCGGCGACGCCGTCGGCGTCTCCGTGTCGATCACGAATGGCACCACGAAGTCGTTGCAGGTCAAGGGGGAGTGCGGGGGCGGCAGCCACGGCCCCTACCTCGGCAACGACCTTCCGGAGTGGGGTCAGCTGGGCAGGGGCGCCGCCGGTGTGCAGATCGCGGCGGGCCAGACGTTCGACGTCCACTTCAGCACCGCGTTGCCCGCGTCGTCGCCGGACTGGGGCTACGTCACGGTCGGCTGCTCGTTCGGGCCGGAGAACGGCAACGGCAACCCGCACGCGTCCGCCACGAGCAAGGTGCCCGGTGCGACGGAGACGTTCACCGGCTTCGTGGTCACCGGCGACTGGATGGCGCCGGAGAAGGTGCCGAACGTCAAGCTCGTGCTGCTCGACCCGCACACCGGCAAGCCGGTCGTGAGCACGACCACGGACGCCCAGGGTGCCTGGACCTTCCCGGACCTGCCGGTCGGCGAGTACGTCCCGCTGGTGGTGGGCCCGTGGAAGGTCATCGACCTCGGCGAGGGTGAGCCCTTCGGCAACGTCCGGGGTCGCCAGTGGCCGTCGTACATCTGGATCGAGCGTGGCCCCGAGGTCACCGACCCGACGGTCGTCACTCCCGGAGGCGCTGGCGGGAACGGTGGCGGCTGGAGCAACGGCACGATCCTGGCGCCGGCGACCAAGAACACGGATGCGCTGGCGAACACCGGCGTGGGCGTGCTCGGACTCGTGCTCTTCGGCGCGTTGCTCGTGATGACGGGCGCGGCGATGAGGCGCAAGGTCGCCTAGCGGAACACCCGACAGCAGGCCCGGCGCTCACTCTGAGTGCCGGGCCTGCTGTCATAAGCGCCACACTCTGTCGTCCCGAGTGGAGTGTTAGCGTCGCTAACCAGTGGGTACGGGGGTGGACATGACGGTCTGGGAAGCAGTCGCGGTGGTGATCGCGGGTGTGTTCGCAGGCGGCATCAACACCGTCGTCGGCAGCGGCACGCTCGTGACGTTCCCCGTGTTGCTCGCCGTCGGTTACCCGCCTGTGGTCGCGAACGTGTCCAACAGCCTCGGCCTCGTGCCCGGCTCGTTGTCCGGCGCGTGGGGCTACCGCGAGGAGCTCAAGGGGCAGGCGGACCGCATCAAGCGGTTGCTGCCCGCGTCGATCCTCGGTGGCATCGTCGGCGCGATCCTGCTGGTCACGTTGCCCGCCAAGGCGTTCACCGCGATCGTGCCGGTGCTGATCGTGATCGCGCTGGTGCTCGTGGTCATCCAGCCGTGGCTCAACCGCAAGCTCTCGCACCGCCGCAGTGAGAACGACGGCGGTCTGTTGCTGTGGTTCGGCGTTTTCGCCGCGGGCATCTACGGCGGCTACTTCGGTGCCGCGCAGGGCGTGCTGGTCATGGGGATCATGGGCGTGCTCGTCAGCGAGCACCTGCAGCGGATGAACGCGCTGAAGAACGTGCTGACCGCGTTCGTGAACCTCGTCGCCGGGGTCATGTTCATCTTCATCGCCGACGTGGCGTGGCTGGTCGTGCTGCTGCTCGCCGTCGGGTCCGTGGTCGGCGGCCAGATCGGCGCCAAGATCGGCCGCAAACTCCCACCCGCCGTGTTGCGCGGCGTCATCGTGGTGGTGGGAGTCGCGGCGATCGTTCAGCTGCTCATGAAGTGAACGCGCGGGCGGCGGCCAGGAAGGCGTCGTTCTCGTCCGGCTCGCCGATCGTCACGCGGGCACCCTCGCCGACGAAGGCGCGCACGACGACCTTGTGCGCCAGGCAGTGCTCGTTGAACGCGGCGGTGCGCTCGCTCAGCGGCAACCACACGAAGTTCGCCTGCGTCTCCGGCACGTCGTAGCCCATCGCGAGCAGTTCGCCGCGCACCCGGCCGCGTTCCGCCACGATCGCGCGGCAGCGGACCATCAGCTCGTCCTCGGCGTCCAGCGAGGCCATCGCGGCCACCTGCGCCAACGCGTTCACGGAGAACGGCACGTAGACCTTGCGCAGCACGTCGGCGACGACCGGCGGCGCGACCGCGTAGCCGATCCGCAGGCCCGCGAGGCCGTACGCCTTGGAGAACGTCCGCAGCACCGCGACGTTGTTGTGGCCCGCGGCCCACTGCTGCTTCGCGAGCTCGACGCCGTCCGGGATGTGCGCGTCGTCGACGAACTCCTTGTAGGCCTCGTCGAGCACCACGAGCACGTCGCGCGGCACCTTCGCGATGAACGCCTCGATCTCCTCGGTGCGCAGCGCGGTGCCGGTCGGGTTGTTCGGGTTGCAGACGAAGACCATCCGCGTCCTCGGCGTGATCGCCGCGAGCATCGCGTCCAGGTCGTGCGTGTGCTCCGAGTTCAACGGCACGCGGATCTGCTGTGCGCCCGCCACGTGCGTGACGATCGGGTAGGCCTCGAACGACCTCCACGCGAACAGCACCTCGTCGCCGTCGGCGCAGGTGGCCTGGACGAGCTGCTGGCACAGGGTCACCGAGCCGCAGCCGATCGCGAGGTGGTCGGCGGGGACGCCGAGTTTGTCGGCCAGCCGTCCGGTGAGTTCGACGGCGCCCGAGTCGGGGTACCTGTTGATGCCGGAGGCCGCCTCGGAGATCGCTTTGACGACGCTCGGCAGCGGTCCGGCGGACACCTCGTTGCTCGCGAGCTTGATGGCGCCGGGGATGCTCTTGCCGGGCACGTAGGACGGCAGGGACGCCAGGTCAGCACGGGTTCGCACGGTCATGTCCCCGATCCTCGCATTGCTCCGTCCGATTGGTCACGTTGACTGGAGTTCACCCCGTCGTGGAAGGGTAGGGCGATGACGAGTACCCGCATCGAGACGCTTTCCCTCACCGACGGCCGTGAGCTGCGGGTGACGATCGCCGAACCCGACTCCGCAGTGCGGGGCGGACTCGTGGTGCTGCACGAGGCCCGTGGCATCACCGCGGGCGTGCGCACGCTCGTCAGCAGCCTCGCCGACGAGGGCTGGCTCGCGATCGCGCCGCACCTCTACAACGAGGACCGCGTGCACGGCGACGACATCAAGGACCAGGTCAGCAAGCTCTCCGGCGACCGGTTGCTCGCCGACACCGACGTCGCGTTCGTCTGGCTGGGCCAGCAGGGCGTGAGCGCCGACCGGATGGGCGTCGTCGGGTTCGACATCGGCGGCACCGTCGCCATGGTGGTAGCCGCGAGCCGCACGATCGGCGCCGCGGTCACGGTGCAGGCGCCCGGCATCCTCGAACCGCTCTCCGACGGTCTTCCCGCGCTGGTGGACGTGGCCGGCGACCTCACGTGCCCGTGGCTTGGAATTTTCAGCGACGAGGACTCGGAAGAAGTGAGCAAGCTTCGCGATGCTGTGATCAGCTCCGAAACTGCGTCAGATCTGGTCCGTTTCAACGTTTCCAGTGACGAAGCGTGGGTTCGTGCGTTGAACTGGTTCGACGCTCACATGAGGTAAGGGTCTTTACGGCGGATTGGAACCGAACCGTCGTCCGGGTACATCTAAGGAGTGCTTCGGACGGCTGACTGGGTGTAGCAGTGAGTAACGCCCAGTGCTGCGGTGACGAGTTATATGCAGTGCAGGGGGTTATGACGGATGGCTGAAGGAACTGGGACAGGGACCACCGGAACGACTGGCGCGGACACCCCGCCGGTGACACCCGACGTCACGACGTCGGTCACCGCGCCGATCACGGCTGAACAGCTGGCGGCGGCGAAACCTGTTCTCCAGCAAGGTCTGCTGGTGGACAAGGCGGAAGCGAGCAACGCCGCGGCCAAGCTCGACGCGGCGGCGGACAGCGGCAAGCTGACGCTCGACGTCGACGCGGCGGACGCGTTGATCAAGGCCGTCGATGCGGCCCGGGACCAGGTGATGGACCTGTGGAAGCGCGCGACCGATCAGCTCGCCACACCGTTGCAACTGGGGGAGAACCCGGTCGCGAAGGCGATCAGCGCGCGGTTCTCCGACCTGGCGGTCGGTGAGGACTCAGGCGCAGCGAAGGCGTTGCTGGACCTCTTCAAGGTCCTCGACGACATCAGCAACGCCCTGAGCCGCAACCGCGACACCATCCGCGATGCCGACGAAGAAGCCGAGAAGTCGATGAAGAACGCCGGGGGGTCCTGGTGAGTCACGGATCGCACGACAACAAGGGCAACGGCGACAAGGACAACAAGTCGTCGAACCACCACGATGACGACGACAAGTACGACCGCAACGACCTGCACGAGCCGGTCGACTGGATGACGTACACGCACGAGCAGCTCTACAACATGGTGCACACGGGCGTGAACCTCGCCGGTGCGCAGGCCGCCGCCACGAACTGGCAGAAGATCGGCGAGGACATCGCCGGTGTGCGGACGAGCCTGCTCAAGGCCGTCGAGGACTCGTCCGTCGGCTGGGACAGCGACTCCGCGCGGCTCGCGCGGGACGGCCTGACCGAGGTCACCAACTGGGTCGACGACACCGCGAACTACGCGACGAAGGTGTCGGCCGCGATCACGACCGAGACCAGCAACGTCGAGGCCGCGCGTGCCGCGATGCCGCCGCCTCCCCAGGCGCCCGCGTCACCGGTGCCCGCGGAGACCAAGCTGCCGACGCCGATCCTGAACACGTCGGACCGCCTCGTGATGGTCGACCAGGTCGACGGTTTCGGTGCGACGGCTCTGCAGAACCCGGCCCTGGTCGCCAAGAACCCCAGCGCGTTCGCGGGCTTCGACACCGTCGGCGCCAGCCCGGTCGAGACCCTCGCGGCCAACGACGCCTCGCACCGTCTCGCGGCGGACGTGATGGCGGCGTTCCAGCGCAACTCGGCGGCGGTCGACCAGACCGTGCCGTCGCAGTTCACGCCTCCGGTGAACCCGATCAACCCGACGCCGACCGGCACGGATCTCACCAACCGCTCGCACACGGGGCCGGACGGCACCAACGCCGGCGGCGCTGGTGGCGCCGGTGGTCCCGTCGCGACCGGCACGCAGAACCAGAACCGCGGCACCACGAACGCGTCCTCGCGCGGTGGTGGCGCCGGTGGGTTCGGTGGTGCGGGTCGTGGTGGCGCCGGTGGGTTCGGTGGCTTCGGCGGTGGCATGGCTCGTCCGTTCGGCTCCAACTCCGGCAACCAGGGCTCCGGTGGCGGTGGCGCTGGTGGCGCGGCCGCGTCCGGTGGTGGCACGGCCGGCGTGAGCGAGGGCTCGCGCGGTGGTGGTGGCGCCGGTGGTGCGGCGGCCGCGGCCTCGGCGGCGCCCGGCAACACGACCAAGGCGTTCCAGAACCCGCTCGCGATGGGCGGCGCGCCGATGGCCGGTGCCCCCGGTGCGGCCGGCGGCCAGAACGACTCGAAGGAACACAAGACGGCGAGCTACCTGGAAGAGGACGACAACGTCTTCGGCCTGGACCGCAAGGCGGCCCCGCCGGTGATCGGTCAGTGAGAGAACGCCAGTTCACGGTGAGCTCGCAGGAGTTCTTCCTGCTGTGGCAAGCCGTGCACGGCGAGGACCGCGTCGTGCCGCTCGGGACGCCCCACTTCGGGGCCACCCGAGCGGCGCGGCAGCGTCTCGTCGAAGAGAGCTCGCAGACGTTGCAGGCTCGTCGTTTGGGAACGGTGCAGCGTCCGGATCCCGATCTTCGCGCGTTGGTCAGCGGTCTCGGCGAGTTCGACCGCGCGTTGGAGATCGCGTACTTCAAGGGCACCGAACTGGCTCGCGGCATCGCCTGCGCGGGCTGGGGAGGTTCCTTCGCCGCCCGCGTGAACGGCGAGGTGCACCTGTACCCGTTCCACCCGACGTCGCTGGCCTCCGCCACGGTGTCATCGTTGCCAGGCCTCGCGCCGGGCTCCGGCCGTGCCGTGAACGTGCGCTGGGACGACTACGTCCGCGCAGGTCAGGCGGGTGAGCAGGATGGCAAGCAGGCGTTCCTGGACGTCCTGCGCGGTGTCGGCATCCGCGAGCCGGAGGCGCACAACCTGATGCGCATCGTCACGTCCCGCATCGGCGGCGGCGAACTGGGCCTGACCGCCCGCAACCGCGACGGCGTGCCCCGCCCGACCGGCCGTTCGGTCTCGTGGCTCGACACGCGCGAGGGCCGGTACCTCCTGCGCAGGCAGGACGGCTGGCTGGTGCTGGCTCCCGCCGACGCCTCCCGGCTGACCAGCGCCGTCGACGAACTGATCGCGGCGGGATAGTTCCACACCAGCGGGCTACCGCAAGTCCGCCAATCACACATGGACGTTCGGTTGTGCCTCAGTTAGACATGGGGCATGACCGACACCGACGTCGAACTGCTGTGGCGCCCGGACCCCACAAGGGACAACGGGATGTCCGCTTTCCGGACGTGGCTCGAAGGCCGCGGACACGACTTCCCCGACTACGAGTCGCTGTGGGAGTGGTCAGTCTCCGACCTCGAGGGGTTCTGGGGCGCCATAGCTTCGTACTTCGACGTCCAGTTCCACACTTCGCCATCTCGCGTGCTGGGCTCCACGGAGATGCCCGGCGCGGAGTGGTTCCCCGGCGCGACTTTGAACTACGCCGAGCACGCGTTGCGCCGCGGTGCCGACGACGACCTGGCCGTGATCTTCCATCGCGAAGACGGCGTCGCCTCTTCTTTGACGTTCCGTGTGCTTCGTTCCCGCGTGGCCGCTTTCCGGGCCGCGTTGGCCTCTCTGGGCGTCTCCGAGGGCGACCGGGTGGTGGCGCTCGTGCCGAACGCCCCCGAGGCCCTCATCGCCTTCCTGGCGGCCGCCTCGCTCGGCGCCACGTGGTCGTCCTGCTCCCCGGACTTCGGCGCGCGTGCCGTCGCCGACCGCTTCACCCAGATCGAGCCGGCGGTGTTCGTCGCCGTCTCCGGCTACGTCTACAACGGACGGTCGTTCGACTGCCGCCCGGTGGTCGAGGAGATCCGCGCGCAACTGCCCGGCCTGCGCGCCACGGTCCTGATCGACTACCTGGACAACGGCGCCTCGCTGCCGGACACGCTGTCGTTCTCCGAGCTGGTGTCCTCGCACGAGGGCGCCGAGCTGGAGTTCACGCCGGTGCCGTTCGACCACCCGCTCTGGGTGCTCTACTCGTCCGGCACCACGGGCCTGCCCAAGGGCATCGTCCAGGGCCACGGCGGCATCGTCCTGGAACACCTCAAGATGCTCGGCCTGCACAGCGACCTCGGCCCCGGCGACCGGTTCTTCTGGTTCACCACCACGGGCTGGATGATGTGGAACTACCTGGTGGGCGCCCTCATGGTCGGCACCACCATCGTCCTGTACGACGGCAGCCCGGCGTTCCCGTCGCTGAACACGTTGTGGCACCTGGCCGAACAACACCGGGTCACCTACTTCGGCACCTCGGCCCCGTACGTCCAGTCGTGCCTGAAGGAGGGCCTCGACCCGTCGTCCCGCTACGACCTGACGGGCCTGCGCGTAGTCGGCTCGACCGGCGCACCCCTGACCCCGGAAGGCTTCCGCTGGATCGCCTCCGCCGTGGGCAAGGACGTCCAGATCGCCTCGGTCTCCGGCGGCACCGACGTCTGCACCGCGTTCGTGGCCGCCTCCCCGGACCGCCCGGTCTGGCTGGGCGAACTCTCCTGCCGCTCCCTGGGAGCAGCCGTCCACGCCTACGACGACGCCGGCAACGTCCTGGAAGATGCCGTCGGTGAGCTGGTGATCACCAAGCCGATGCCGTCCATGCCGGTCTTCTTCTGGGGCGACGAGGACGGCTCGAAGCTGCGCGACGCGTACTTCGACACATACCCGGGAATCTGGCGCCACGGCGACTGGATCCGCATCACCCCACGAGGCTCGGCGGTGATCTACGGCCGCTCCGACTCGACCCTGAACCGAGGCGGCGTCCGCATGGGCACCTCGGAGTTCTACCGCGTGGTCGAGTCCATCGACGGCATCGTCGACTCCCTGGTCATCGACACCAGCGGCGTCACAGAAGGCGAACTCCTCTGCTTCGTGGTCCTCGACGGCGTGCCGCTGGCCGACGTGGAACCGTTGCTGCGCCGAGAATTGCGAGCATCCCTCTCGCCCCGCCACGTCCCGAACCGTTTCGTGGCCGTCACCGAGATCCCGAGGACCCTGAACGGCAAGAAGTGCGAGGTCCCGGTCAAGAAGATCCTGGCCGGCATGGACCCGGACCGAGCCGTCAGCCGAGGCGCACTCCGCAATCCCGAGTCCCTCCAACCGTTCCTGGAACTCGCCGCGGAATGATCTAGGTCACTCCGTCTGCGGTGACCAGGCGTTTAACGCCCCTCTCCACCCCTCTGAACATGCTCTGACCAGCAGGTTTTGAGTAAGGAGGGGGGCGTTTTGCAACTCGGATGACGACCTGTGTAACCTATGTCCCGTGGCCGAGGATGGTCCCGGGAGGCTTCGCCTAGTCTGGTCTATGGCGCCGCACTGCTAATGCGGTTTGGGGTAACCCCCCATCCCGGGTTCAAATCCCGGAGCCTCCGCAAGGCCGAGCCTCTAGGGGATCGGTTATAATTGAATACACGCGCTCGTAGCTCAACGGATAGAGCATCTGACTACGGATCAGAAGGTTGCAGGTTCGAATCCTGCCGAGCGCACTACACAAGCCCCAGCTCGACCTCGGTCTAGCTGGGGCTTTGTTGTGTCCTAGTCAATTTCCTCGCCCCCGCGCCTTCTATGTGGATCTTGTCGGGGCCCGAAAGGGGCCCGAGGGTTTTGCGGTCGTCTGGATCTGCGAGTGACCCAATGTTTTCTGGATCACCTTCATGTCGATACCGGCTGCCGGCATCAGCATGGCGGCCGTGCCGGAGGTCGTGCAGCCGGATCGGTGGCAATCCAGCCGCGTTGCACAGCCGCTCGAACCGGTCGCTGATCGACGAGGGCGTGAGGTCGAGCGCCGGTACGGCGTGGGCTGGTGGACGATGAAGCAGGCGCTGACCTCGGCCTGGTCGCAGGAACGCAAGATCTATCCGCCGCGGGCGTCGAAGCTGGTTTCGTTCAAGCCGGCCATCGACACGATGCTGCGGGAGGACTCCGGACGGCTCCCGTGCATGTGATGGGTCTGGTTCTCGCTGAGCCGTCACGGCGGACTGCGTTCTGGTCGGCTGGACCAACGACCCAGGCCCTCGCGTCTGGATCGAACTGCCGCCGACATCGTGCTGCGAACCGCGCAGATCACAGACTCAAAACACTAGCCACGCAGGTGATCGCGGATGAAGCGGCCAGCTCGGTCGAGAGCCGCGGTGCCTTCATCCAGCACGGCAGCGAACGCCTGGAAGACATGCGGCACGTCGGGGACGACGTCCAGGATCACCGGCACGTTGTCGGCTGCGGCCCGGGCCGCCAGGCGAGTTGCGTCGTCCAGCAGGACCTCGTTCGATCCCGCTTGGATCAGAAGCGGGGGCAGGCCGGTCAGGTCGGCGAAGACCGGGCTGACCCTCGGGTCGGCCGGATCGACGTCGGTGCCGATCAGGTAGTCAGCGACCCTGGTGCGGATGGCCGCCGCGGTGATGTTCGGATCAGCGGTGGCTTTGGTGCGGAAGCTCTCCCCGCTCACGGTCAGGTCGGTCATCGGAGAGAACAGCACGGCTGCAGCCGGTTGTGCGAGCCCTGCTGATCGGATGGCCAGGAGCAGCTCGACCGCGAGGTTCCCGCCGGCCGACTCACCGGTCACGACGATTTTCGCCGCGCCTCCTTCGCGTTCGAGGAGGGCGCGGTAAGCGTTGACCGCGTCCTCGACGGCGGCGGGATAGGGGTGCTCCGGAGCCAGGCGGTAGTCGAGCGCGACGGCGCTCAGTCCGGCCAGGCGGGCCAGGCTCATGGCCAGGCCGACCGATCCGGCGGCTGAGCCGAGAGCGAATCCGCCGCCGTGCAGGTGGAAGAGCACTCCGGAGGCGTCCACGCCGGCCAGGTTTGTGAACACGACGGACACGCCACCGAGCTCGCCGGTGGAAGTGCGGACATCGGTTGGCAAGGGGTGGGCGGTGAGCATGTGCTCCAGCAGGGATCGCTGGGTGTCGACGTCGCCGCCCAGATCGAAGTCTGCGTTCCGGAGGAGTTCGTGGATCGCGGTGCGCTGCTCTTTGCTCATGATCGTTCCTGTCGGCAGGTGGTGGCGACGCTTGCTGGGCCGCCGTCAATACACGTTAGCGCTAACTAGCTTAGCGCTAAGCTAGTTGTGGCTAAGCTAACGTAGGACCATGGACGATGCCGGCCTGAGGAAGACTTTTGATGATCTGGTGCGGTTCGAGACGGTGCTGTGGAACACCGTCGACGCCCGGCTCCGGCGTGAGCACAACTTCACGCTCGGCGGCCTGAACGTCCTGATGGTGGTCGAGGCGACAGCACTGTGCCGGGTGTATGACATCGCTCAGGCTCTGGCCATCACGGTGGGTGGCGTCAGTCAGGCTGTCGATCGGCTTGAGAAGTCCGGCCTGCTGTCTCGAAGGCCAAATCCGGAGGACCGTCGCTCGTCCATCGTCGAACTGACGCCGGTCGGCCGGAGCGTTCTCGAGGCAGCCCGGGCCACGTTCGATGACGAACTCGATCGGCAGTTGCGAGCGCCGTTGTCAGCCGGCGCCCTTGCCCAGTTCGCCGAAGCTCTGGACACGGTGCGCCGGGCGGCCACGCCGGCCGGGTGACGAACGGTGTCCGGCCTTGATGAGAGGCCGGACACCACCGAGAGATCGACCGTCGTGCCAGCGGGCGACAGTGACTCCGGCAGCCATGGACTCGACTGGCAGGCGCCGCGGCCGCGATGGCCGCTGCCTCGCCGCGCAGTGCGCGGAGCACCTCGAAAGCAAGGCCGAACGGCTGTCCGCGCGGTCGACGGCGTTGCGAGACCTGGAAAGCAACTTGAATGACTTGCGGATCAGAAGGGTGCGGGTTCGAATCCTGCCGAGCGCACTGACTCAGGGCCCTGTGGAGAAGTTTCCGCAGGGCCCTGAGTCGTTTCAGTGGCAGCGGATCAGTTGACGCGGTTCATGTAGTCCTGGACCTTCTTGAGCGTCACCGGGTTTTCCAGCCCGCCGCCGTGGTCGACCTGGTCGGTGACGACGAGCTCTCCCTTGGCGCCCAACTGCTTCCGGACCTGTTCGGCCCAGCGGATGGGCGTGATCGGGTCGAGGGTGTTGGCGAGCACCATCGTCGAGTGCGAGCTGCGTGACGACACGGGTGATGATGCCTTGGGATCGGGCTTGGGGCCGCCGAGGCAGATCGCCGTGTAGTTGCTGGCGTTGGTGGAGAACCCGAGCACGGGCGCGGCCTTCTTCGTGGCCGCCAGGTCCAGCCTGGCCTCCTGCACCGTGCCCACGTTCAGCGCGAAGTCCTGGCAGACGATGGGATCCGTGTACTCAATGCGTTCGGGAAGTTCCTCACCGGGCTTGTCGGGCAGCGGGTTGCGGCCTTCGGCGAGGTCGCGTAGGCCCTTCGCGGCATCAGTGAAATCGCCACTGGCTTTCTCGAAGTAGCGCGTGACCGCGACGGAGGACCAGCGCAGGCCGAACATCGTGCCGGAGATGCGGCCCGCGTCGGCGTTCTGCTGCGCCCTGCGGAAGACCTCGGCCGGATTCTGGCCGTGCAGCACGCAATCCGGCGTCGTCGCACACCACCTGGTGAACTTGTCGAAGACCGCCTGCGGGCCCGCGGCCTCGGCGGAGATGAACTCGCGGCGGCTCTGGGCCGGGTTCATCACGCCTTCGATCACGGAGCCGTTGACGTGCTGGCCGTACTTCTCCAGGTAGCGCTCCGCCGACACCGTTCCGTAGGAGAAGCCGTAGATGTTGATGCGCTTGATGCCCAGTGCCTGACGCAACGCGTCCGCGTCCCGCACGTTGGTGTACGCGTCGAGGTGGGCGTCCAGGCCTGGCACGCCCGTGGTGCACGAGCGCCAGAACTTCTCCTGGTTGCGGCGCAACGCCTCGAACGCCGCGTTGTCGGTCGGCGCCACGTACGGGATGGCGAGCGTCGCCTTGGTGTCGCACGTCATCGGGTGGCTCTCGCCGACGCCGCGCGGGTCGAGCGCGATCAGGTCGTAACCAGGGAACGCGTGGCCTAGGATGCCGAAGCCGATGTCGCCCGAGGTGCCTGGGCCACCGGGAAAGTTCAGGATCGTGCCCCTGGAGGCGGTCTTGGCCTTCTTCCGGAACACCCGCAGCTTCGCCGTCCCGCCGGACGGCTTCGCGTAGTCGACGGGCACGGTCAGCCTGCCGCACTCCGTGTCCGGGCCAGTCGGGAGACCACTGCGGTCGCACGTGCCCCACTCGACCTGAGGGCGTTCGGCGGCGACCGCCGTGCCCGTGAGCGACAGGGGTAGCAGGCCCGCCAAGGCCAGACCCGCCAACTTGCCGACGTTCATGTTCACTCCGAACTCTTCTGTGCAGGACGAGTTCGAGAGTGGATCGACGTCGCGTGCGCGGGCATCGCACTGCGGGAGCGCATCGAGATCCACCTCTGGTACGACAACCGGGATCGTGGACAACGCCGACGAGCGGACACTAGCGTTGGGATTCGCCGGTGCGGGCCTCCCTGCACCGGCGAATCCATGTCCGGACGGGCTGATCACGAAAGGCCGGGTTTGGTGAACACCACTGTCGAGCAACAGGTCCGCGAGTACTACGACCACGCAGGGCCCGCCTACCACGCGCTCATGGGGCAGTTCTGGCACCACGGGGACCTGGAGGCCGAACGGGCCGGCCTGTCGCCCGAGGACGCGGCGAAGGCGTTGGCGCGCAAGCAGATCGACGCCGCGGGGTTGCGTCCTGGCGGGACCGGGCTGGACTTCGGCAGCGGTGTCGGTGGGACCGCGGTCTACATGGCCGAGATCTCCGGGGCGAACGTCGTCGGCATCTCCAACAACGAGTGGCTCTCGGCGCAGGCGCGCACGTACGCGGCCGAGCAGGGGATGAGTGAGCGGGCCGCGTTTCTGACTGTGGGGGACGAGGACTACAAGTCGCTGATCGCGTGGCCGGACGGGTCGCTCGACATGGTCAGCTTCTACGAGTCCGTGTGTCACCTGCCGGAGAAGGCCGCCTTCTTCGCCGCGGCGTTCCGCGCCCTCAAGCCTGGCGCCTGTCTGGTCGGGGTGGACTGGGTTCGGCGGCCGTTCGGCGAGTATCAGACCGAGGAGCAGATCGCGCCGTTCATCGGGCCGGTGCAGGAGGTCATCTCCATTCCCGAGCTCGGCACGCTGGACGAGTACCGCGAGATGATGTCGGCCTCCGGGTTCGTCATCGAGGCCGCGGAGGACCTCTACCCGGACGTCGAGTGCTGGGGCAGCACGCCGCCGGACGACGGTCAGGGCTGGGGTGAGTACACGGCCGGCGAGAACGACTCCGTGATCCACGAAGGGAAGCGCGTGCTCGACGCCGCTCGTGCCGCCGGGGTCTTCTCGGTCGCGCGGTGGGTCGCGCGCAAACCTGGCTGATCACTGACAGGCCCGGCACGCCCTGGTGTGCCGGGCACTACCGGTTGCCGCTCCACGTACGCCGTTCGGCGCGGGTAGCGGCTGTTCGTCGACGTGACGGGCGGTCCGCGGTCCGCATGGCCACACTCGAAGCATGGCGATACTGGCGGGCAAGGCCGTGGTCATCACCGGCGCCGGGCAGGGGTTGGGGCGGGCGTTCGCCACCCACGCGGCGGCCGAGGGGGCCGCGGTGGTGATCAACGACGTGAACGAGCCGCTCGCTCGGCAGGTCGCCGACCTCATCACGCTCAAGGGCGGCAAGGCCGTCGTCAGCGCCGGCAGCGTCGCGGACTCCGATCAGGCCGAGGCCATGGTCGACACCTGCACGGCCGCGTTCGGCCGGATCGACGGGCTCGTCAACAACGCCGGCATCCGCTACCAGGCCGAGATCGGCCAGGACGATCCCCGTGCGATGCGCGAGCTCGTCGAGATCAACGTGCTCGGCACCCTCTACTGCACCAACGCCGCGGTCAGGAGCATGCGCGGCGGGTCGATCGTCAACCTCGGCTCGGTCGCGATGGTCGGGCAGCCGACGGCGCTCACCTACAGCGCCTCCAAAGGGGCGGTGGCGAGCATCACGGCCGGGGCGGCCGCCGAACTCCACGAGCGCGGCATCAGAGTCAACGCCGTGTGCCCCGTCGCCTGGACGCGCATGGCCGCGGCCGACACCAAGGCCAAGCCCGGTGGGCCGCCCGAGACGATCGCGCCGCTGGTCACGTACCTGCTGAGCGACCTCGCGGCGAAGGTCACCGGGCAGCTCATCCGGCTCGCCAACGGGCGCCTGCACGTCATGGGGCAGACCTCGCCGAAGGAACCCGTCCTCGAGAACGCCCTGTGGGACGTCGACGCGATCGCCGAGGCCTTCGAGCAGCGGCTCGAACCCGAGGACCCCGCCTGGGTCCGTTGGGGTGTCGGAAGGTGACGCACGCCTGATCACCAGGCAGAGTGGCGGCGTGGAGCAGCGGGAGATCATGCAGCGGGCGCTCGGCGTCCTGACGCTCACCTACGACGGCGCCGGATCCAACGACTACCTGCGGATGGCGCTCAAGTCGTTGCAGGAGGGCGTGTTCAGCTACGAGGTCAAGGTCGACGGCGAGCTGAACGAAGCGGGTCAGCAGGCCCTCAAGCAGGCGATGGACCAGGTGCTGTCGCAGTTCGGCTGGTTCACCGCGGGACTGCTCTACGCCTTCCACGGTGTCGCGCAGGCCTACGAGAACGACTATGAGGAAGCCGACGTGCAGGAGGTCCTGCGTCAGCTCGCGATCAGGCTCGCCGACTGAGAAGCTCCGCGCGGACGCCGTCGGAGAACGGCGTCCACGCCTCGACCGCCCACGGCCCGAAACGCAGGTCCGTCAACGCGACGCAGGCCGCGGAGATCTCCGGGTCGACCCACAGGAACGTGCCGGACTGCCCGAAGTGGCCGAAAGTGCGGGGAGAAAAAGAAGTCCCGGTCCAGTGCGGCGACTTCGAATCGCGGATTTCGAAGCCGAGACCCCAGTCGTTCGGCTTCTGCATGCCATAACCGGGCAGCACGCCGTTCAGTCCGGGAAACACGACCGAAGTCGCCTCCCGCACCAGATCGGCGGAGACCAACCGCGGCGACAACAACTCCGCGGCGAACAACGCCAGGTCAGCGGCACAGGACTCCGCTCCGGCACCGGCCGAGCCGACCAAAGCCGAGGAATTCATCCCCAACGGCGCGAAAACAGCCTCGTGCAAATAGGTCGCGAACGGCATTTCGCACGCCGAACCCACAAAAGAGGCCAGCACGTCGAACCCGGCGTTCGAGTAGATCCGGCGGGTACCGGGAGCGGCCTGCACCTCGGCCTTGTCGAACGCATAACCGGCCGTGTGCGCGATCAGATGCCGCACGGTCGAACCCTCGGGACCGGCGGGCTGGTCCCACTCGACCGCGCCCTCCTCGACGGCCACCAGCACGGCGTACGAGGTCAGCAGCTTCGTGACGGACGCGAGCGGGAACACGTGCTGTTGATCACCCAACGAGCCGACCACGCCGTCCGGGGCCACCACGGCCACCGCCACGTTCTCGACAGGCCACGACGCCGCCACTTCCACGCTCCGCATGGGACAGACGTTAACGTCAGGGTGTGACAGTCCGGGAACTGATCGTCCTGGGAACGGCCAGCCAGGTTCCCACGCGCCAGCGCAACCACAACGGCTATCTGCTCAGGTGGGACGGCGAGGGCTTCCTCTTCGACCCGGGCGACGGCAGCCAAAGGCAACTCCTGCGCTCAGGCGCCGCTGCGAGCGACATCACCCGGATCTGCATCACGCACTTCCACGGCGACCACTGCCTGGGCGTCCCCGGCATCGTCCAGCGGCTGTCCCTGGACCGCGTCCCGCACACCGTCCACGCGCACTACCCGCAGTCGGGTGCCCACTTCTTCGAACGCCTCCGCTACGCCAGCGCCTTCTACGACGCGGCGGACATCAAAGAGGTCCCGGTGGTCGACGACGGCGAGATCGCCAACGGGAAGTTCGGCACGCTGGAGGCCTACCGCCTCGACCACGGCATCGACAGCGTCGGCTACCGCCTGATCGAGCCGGACGGCCACCGCATGCTCCCCGAGAAGCTGAAACAACACGGCATCCAGGGCCCGCAGGTGCGCACGCTGCAGACCGAGGGCGAGTTCAACGGCATCAAGCTCGCGGACGTCAGCGAACCCCGCAAGGGCCAGCGGTTCGCGTTCGTCATGGACACCAGGCTCTGCGACAACGTCTTCGAGCTCGCCGACAACGCCGACATGCTGGTGATCGAGTCGACCTACCTCGCCCGCGACACCAGGCTCGCCGGCGACCACGGCCACCTCACCGCCCAGCAGGCCGCCCGCGTCGCGCAGGACTGCCGGGTCCGCAAGCTCGTGCTGACCCACTTCTCCCAGCGCTACGAGGACCCCGCCGAGTTCCACGCCGAGGCGGCCGCGGAGTTCGACGGCGAGATCGTCATCGCGAAGGACCTGGACCGGGTGCCGGTGCCGAAGCGAGCCACTGGTCCCTGACGATCTCCTCCAACGCCGACGAACGCGGCTCCCAGCCCAACGCGCGCAGCCGTGACGAGTCGGCCCGCAGTGATCGAATCTCACCGGCGTGCGCGGGCTTCCAGGTCACGTCCACGGCCCGCCCCGTCACGTCGGCGACGGCGTCCAGCACGTCCCGAACGGACGCAGCGGTCGCCCCGACGTTGTAGACCGCCGACGTGCCCACGGAACAAGCCTCCAAAGCCACGACGAAGGCAGCAGCAACGTCGCGTACGTGCACGAAGTCGCGCACGGCTCCGCCGTCGCCGTAGACGTCCATGCCAGGCACGGTTCCGGCGGCGCACGCGACAGCCCGGGTGATCACTCGACTGGTGTCCGTGTCACCACCTCCAGCGACGTTGAACAAACGGAGAGTGGTCGCCCCGATCTGCCCTGACTGCGCTGCCCACGCCACGAGGTCCTCCGCGGCGGCCTTGGAGGCGGCGTACGGAGAGGAGGGTTCCCGGGCCGACTCCTCGGTCAGGACGGCGTCCGACGGCCGGTACACCGTGCCAGTCGACGCGAGCAGGAATCGTTGGCCCTTCAGGGCTTTGAGCAGATTCAGCGTCCCGCCCACGTTCGTCTCGTAGTACGGGAGTGGATCAAGGAACGACTCCCGGACACGGGCGACCGCGGCCAAGTGGATGACGGCGTCCACATCGGCCAACTCGAACGGCTCTGACAGGCGCTGACGGGACGAAACCGGTTCATGACCATGAACCCGCAGCTCACGCACCACGACCCTGCCGACGTACCCAGTGGCACCGGTCACTAGAACTCGCACGAGTTGACCCTAAAGGTCGACGGAGACTGCGCCGATAACACACGAGTGAGTTACCCCCATCGCGCTGTGCACACGAGCATCGCCGGACTCCTGCACGATCACGCCGTGCACGAGTTCAAGCGGCAGGAGTTCCTGCGCAACGTGGCCGAGATCGTGGGAGCCGCACCCGCGCCCGGTCCCGCAGAGCTCACCACGCCGTTGCCGTCGATCAACCCCAAGCGCAGCTTCCTCGCCCGCGTTGACCAGGTCCTTCGGGACGCGGCCCGCTCTCTGTGAGCACCCGCGCCAACGACTGATCCACTTGCTTCGAGGCTTGAGCCGACAGGCCCGTCGCAAGATTCATCCGGCCGTTGCCGGACCGTGCTTCGACACACATACCGGGTGGCTCTACGCTACGCGTCACCCGGCGATCGCCGGTCACGTCCTCCGCTTCTCTTAAGCGAGTTTTCGGCGATGAATCATGTCCTCTCAGCGCTCAACGAGCGCCTCGGCAGGTTGTTCGGTGACCGGCTGGTAGTTCTGGCCGGTGGCACGCGTCTGGCTAAGCGCGCGCATGAGCTGCATACGCTCGGCGCTCGCCATACGCTCGTGCTCGATACCGACGATCATGCCCCGCTTCATGATTCCGTGATCGCCCGCTGGGTGTCGCTGGGCATCAAGGGCAGCCTGGTCGCCGTCGAGCAGCGCCGTCTCGGCAAGCTGCTCACGAAGCCGGGCAACGAGGTCAAGGCGATCCTGCGCGACTTCGACCCCGGCAGCGAAGCGGTCGTGATCAGCACGCCCTACAACGAGATCAGCTCGTTCCAGGGTCGTCCCGTGCTCAACGCGCGGGAGCCCGAGTGGGTCGCGCTGGAGAACAAGACCACCATCGACGCGCTGTGGGACGAGCTGTCCGCCCGCCGCGCGCCCGCGATGGTGTTCGACCTCGACTTCGAACGTCTCTGGGGCGCCTCGGAGATCCTGGACCGCGGCGCCGGCGTCGTCTGGTCCGGCGACGGCCCCGCGATCAACGGCGGCGCCAACTTCGTGCGCCGCGTGCGGTCGTACGAGGAGGCCATGGAGGCCTTCGACGTGCTCGCGCCCAAGTGCGACCAGGTCCGCGTCATGCCGTTCCTGGAAGGCATTCCGGTCAGCGTGCACGGCATCGTCTTCCCGGACGGCACCGCGGTGCTGCGCCCGATCGAGATGGTCGTGCCGCGCCGCCAGGGCCAGGCCAAGTTCCTCTACGCGGGCTGCGCGTCGTACTACGACCCGCCCGTGTGGATCCGCGACGAGATGCGCAACCTGGCCCGCCGCGTCGGCGAGCACCTGCGCGAGACCGTCGGCTACCGCGGCACGTTCACGCTGGACGGCATCGCGACCGAGGACGGCTTCCTGCCGACCGAGATCAACACCCGCTACGGCGGCGCGATGGTGTGCTTCGAGGACGCCGTCCCGACGCTGCCGCTCGCGCTGGTGCAGGTCGCCCTGGTCGCCGGCTGGAACCTGGGCATCTCCTCGATGGAGTTCGAGGAGCTCGTGCTGCAGGCCGCGGACAACCACCGCGCCGGTGCCGTGGGCGCCAACGTGCGGGCCGTGCAGCCGACCGAGGTCGACGAACGCCGCGTGATCTTCACCGGCTGGGCGTGCCGGCTCGCGCACGCCGACGAGCCCGCGCACGCGACGCTGCGGCTGAGCCCGTCACCGATCGGCGGCCGCCTCGATCTTGATCTGCACCGCGAGAACATGCCCGTGGGCGCCCCCGTGGCGGCGCTGACGGTCGCGGCGTTCGCGCTGGCCGACCAGGAGTGGGGAACGGGCCTCGGTGCCCTGGAACCCGCCGTCGCGGTCGAGGACGAGGTTCAGGTCGAGCAGGCCATCGAAGAGGCCGTCACCGCCTAGAGAAGATCACCAGGCGCCCTCGTCCCCGTACGCGGAGACGAGGGCGAACTGGTAGCCCATCAGGGCCGCGGCGACCTCTGGCGGCTGGTGCACCGGACGCACCAGCCCCTCGCCCAGCACCTTCGGCTGGTCCACGCCCAGCAACTCGGGCGAGTCCTTCAGCAGCGCCACCCCGATCTCGGCGGCGTCCGCGAGCATCTCCTCGCCCGGCAGGTCGATCATGTCCGTGATCAGCCCGTGCACGAACGCGGGCAGCTTCTCCGGCACCGCGCAGGCCAGCGCGACCAGGCACGCAACCCGTTCGGACGCGAGCGCCTCGAAGATCTTCGGCGCGCCCTGGGCGACGGCGTGCCGGGTCTGCGTCAGCCAGTCCGGGGCCGTGCGGGGCAGTTCGCGGCCGAGAGCGTTCCACCTGCGGTGCGTGCGGCGTCCGTCCTCCGTGAAGCCCTTGCCTGCTAACGCCATGGCCGCCAGCAGGAAGATCACCCGGTCCCGCACGTCGCCGGCGACCTTGTAGGACGCCCCCAGCTCCACCAGGAACGGCACGGCGCAGAACGAGGCCTCGGACACCGTGTCGTCGGTGAGAAGGCGGTCAGCGAGCTGTGAGAGCGCGTTCTGCCGCACGTCCTCGCTGGGGTCCATCAGGGAGCGCAGCAGACGGGGCACGCGACCGGCGCCACCCCGGCCGTCGTAGACCTCGGTCCAGGAAATCCTGTCGAGTCCGCGCAACGGGTCAGGCCGTTGCCAGGCGCGCGGCAGCTCCATAGGCGGGAAAGGTACGGGATGTCACGGAAAGGTCCTCGGCGCCTCGCCCGTACGATCTCGCCGTGTCCTTCTCGGTGGCCGACATCTTCTCGGGTGCGGGCGGCATGAGCTTCGGCTTCCACGCCCACCGCGACTTCCGGGTCGTGGGCGCCGCCGACGCGCAGATCGGCAAGCCGAGTTCGAAGTTGGGTTCGTTGCGCTGCAACGACACCTACCGCGCGAACATCGGTGTCGACCCGTTGGAGGTCGACCTCGCGAGAGTCTCTCCGGCGGCGTTGCGCGAGGTCTGGGGCCTCAAGCGCGGCGAACTCGACGTGCTGCTCGCGTGCCCGCCGTGTTCAGGCTTCAGCCGCATCACCTCCCAGAACCACCTGCGCGACGACCCGCGCAACTCCCTCGTCGGCCGCATCGCGGTCTACGCGGAGGAGCTGCGCCCGAAGGTCGTGTTGATGGAGAACGCCCGCGAGCTCGTCAAAGGCAAGCAGCGGCACCACTTCGACAGCCTCGCGCAGGAGCTCACCCGGCTCGGGTACTCGGTCTGGGGCGGCACGCACATGCTGTCGAGGTTCGGCCTGCCGCAGCTGCGCGAGCGGACGCTGATGGTCGCCGTGGACGGCGGCCTGCCGTTGCTGACGCTGGACGACCTGTGGGCGGGCCGCGTCATCCGCCCGTCCGCCATCACGGTCCGGCGCGCGATCAGCAAGCTGCCGGTCGTCGCGGCGGGTGTGGCGGACCTGGAAGACCCCATTCACGTGTCGCCGACCTTTTCCCAGGACCGCAGTCTCGAAAGAATGCGTGCAATTCCTGCGAACGGCGGATCGTGGGCTGATCTGCTCCGCTCACCCGAGACCGCGGAGTTGTTGAATCCTGCACAACGCAAGATCGTCGAACAGCAGAACTGGGGTTCGCACCCCGATGTCTACGGCCGGTTGTGGTGGGACGAACCGGCTCGCACCATCAAGCGGGAATGCGGACATGTCGGCAACGGGCGATATGCCCACCCCGTCCAGCACCGCCTCTGCACGGTCCGCGAGATGGCCCTGCTGCAAGGGTTTCCGCGCCAGTTCCGCTTCGACGTCTCGATTCTCGGGAACGCGTATCGGCACGTCGGAGACGCTGTTCCGCCGCTGATCGCCTACCAGCTGGCCGGACTGACCCGCTGGATTCTCACCGGCCGCCGACCGGAACCCAAGGAGATGTGCCTGCGCGGCACTTCGCTGCGTCCCGGCGACATTCGTCCGGCAGAAGTTACCGAAATGGTGGCGTAGGTCTCTGAACCGACCTGGGTGATCATCCGTAGCGGGACGCCGCTATTGATAACTGTTCGGCAACGAATTTAACGTCACCTGACGGAATGAATGCATCGCAGGCCTATCCACTGTGGACACCGTGAGTGTGTTTGCGCTGCTCACGCCCGGTGTTGGGTGCTCGCCATACCTCACCCATACGTGTGTCACCCCATCGGCTAACGTCCCGCTCGCTTCCTGTCGGTTCAGTGTCGATGACGACGTGCCGACCGTCCCGACGGATGACTGACTTCCCGCCGCGTTCGGGCTAATTTCAGCGAGCAAGGAGACCCATGGCTTCCCGGTTGAGGATCGGCGCAGCGCTGTTCGGCGCCACCGCCCTCCTGGCAATGACCACCCTTCCGGCGTCCGCTGAGGTCGTCATCACCCCGGATCGTGGCGACCAGCCCAAGGGCGAGCACGTCGCGCTGAAGCGGGGCGTGGGCAACCTTCCCGACCACGGCGAGAACTACCTCGACACCTCGGTCATCAAGCTCCGCATCAAGGACCAGGACGAGTCCAAGGTCTACGCGTACTGCGTCGAGCTGCCGACCCCGCTCAAGGACGGCGACAACCTCCGCGAGACGCCGTGGGGCACGCACCCCAACCCGAAGTCGAAGTTCCCGGCGAACGCGGGCAAGGTCCTCTGGGTCCTGACCAACTCGTTCCCCGGCATCTCGATGGACGAGGTCAAGACCAAGTGGGGCAGCCAGTTCTCCAAGGAGGAGACGATCGCGGCCACGCAGACCGCGATCTGGCACTTCACCGACGGCGCTGAGCTGGACACCAACGACGGCCGCAACAAGCAGGACGTCAAGGACCTCTACGCGAAGCTCGTCGAGCAGGCCGAGAAGAACGAGATCAAGGACCAGCCGAAGCCGACGCTGGAGATCGAGCCCGTCTCGCAGTCCGGCAAGGCCGGCGAGAAGATCGGCCCGTTCAAGGTCACGACCACGGCCTCCGAGGTCAAGCTGACCGCGAACCTGCCCGAGGGCGTCACCATCACCGACGCCGCCGGCAACCCGCTCGCCGTGCAGAAGAAGGACGACAAGCTCGCCGTCCAGGGCACGGGCGACAAGGTCTCCGAGTTCTTCGTGAACGTCCCGGCCGGTGCGAAGGACGGCCAGGCGTCGTTCAAGCTCTCCGCCGAGGCCACGCTGCAGGTCGGCCGCCTGTTCATCGCGAAGGACAAGGCCGACAACGGCGAGACCAAGAAGTCCCAGTCGCTCGTCGTCGCGCAGCCGTCCAAGGCCAAGGTCGAGAAGGAGGCCAAGGCCGACTGGAAGGCCGCCGTCGTGCCGCCCACCTCGAGCACGCCGTCCTCCTCGGTGACGCCGCCGACCTCGACCCCCGAGACCACGACGCCGACCACGTCCTCCACCCCGGCCAACCCGGCTCCGGGTGGCGGCGAGGACGACCTCGCGTCGACCGGTGCGTCGATCATGTGGCCGCTGATCGGCGGTCTGGTCCTCGTCGGCGCCGGTGTCGGTGCGCTGTTCGTGGTCCGTCGCAAGAAGGCCGGCGCCTGATCTAGGCAGCCAGCCCCCAGACGAACGCCCCCTGGTTCCGCGCCGGAGCAGGGGGCGTTTGCCATTTCCGAAGGGGACTACCGGCGGCTGACGCCCGCCACGTAGATGTCCCCGTCGGCGATCGCGACGTCCCGGGCGGAAGACGCCCCGGAGAAGATCGCGCGGGCCGGGTCGCGGAAGTTCTCCACGATCTCGACGCGCTGCACCGGCTTGGCCGTCGGGATGACGGACTCCGGTGACCAGAAACGACCGAACCGCACCAGGTAGGTGTTCACGTTCGGCTTGCCGTCCTCGGTCGCGTAGACCCGCCAGGTGAACAGGTCGACCTCCTCGATCTCACGGGTGCGCAGTCCCCGTGCGACCTCCTTGGTCTCCCAGCTCCGACCGTTCCAAGTGGACAGGTAGTTGCGCAGCGGACCCTTGTCCTCGTCGCCCATGAACCACAACAGGAACGGCTTGCCCAGCGTCGTGCCCACCTGCTGGATGTAGTCGGGGGACTTCACGGCGTTCGGCAGGGTCAGCGGGGTCTCCGCGACCTTGAGGTGCGTCTCCTGGTCGGCGTCGTCGATCTGGGTGCCCAGGTCCTTGCCGGACGCCGAGTAGAAGTGCCGGTTCTTCGGGTCGAACCACGTGTAGTAGATGTTGCGGTGGTACCGGTCGTGCAGATGTCCTTCCGTGCCACCACCCGCGAGCGTGTACACGATCCGCACGCGGCCGTTGTCCTCCAGCCGCAGCTGGCCGATGTAGATCTCGTTCATGTTGTCCGCGCGGGAGGTCGAACCGATCGCGAACCTGTCCCCGGTCAGTTCCGTGGAGGTCTTCCACGTCTTGCCGTTGTCCTTGGACACCACGTAGAGCATCGGCCGGGTGTCCGTGGGGGTGACCTTGTCGAGGTCGCGGGTCGTCTCGCGGTAGAAGACGTAGATCGTGCCGTCGCGCGTGACGAACGGCATCGGGTACGTGGCCGCGTTCTTCGAGATCAGCGTCTCTTCCCAGACGCCGTCGGCCGAGTTGGGCTGCGGCGAACGGGACATGCGCAGCTCGATGTTGTGCATCCCGCGGAAGACCAGCAGGTGTCCGTCCCCGGCCTGGACCATGGTCGGGTAGTTGTGCGAGTCCGAGTCACCGTCCGCGACCCGGTTGGGCGTGGACCAGGTGGCCTTGCGGTGGTCGTACGCCTGGACGTAGCTGTCCTCGTACTGACCCGCCCACGAGATGAACGTCTTGCCGGCCTTCTTGTCGTAGACCCCACCGGCGACCGGACGCCGGTCACTGCGGGCCGCGACGTTCGTGGCCGTGGTCGTCACCGTGAACTTCGCTTTCCCCTGAACATCGGCCGTGGCGTTGGCCGAGGGGACCGCGACGAGCGGCAACAGCAGTACTGCGGACATAACTCCACGCAGGAGCCGTGTCATGCAACTTCCTCCTGGTTCTGACCGCGACGGCGGCCGACCAGGCGGCGGTAGCGACATCTTCGTTGTCGCCGAGCCAACTTGTCCAGGCGGAGTTAGCGTGATCGCTGGCTATCAACACGCGGGCCCCACTCGGGTACCCTGCGTCAGGGACGAAGGAGCATCACATGAACTTCGACGAGATCAAGAACAAGGCCCTGGACCTGGCCGAGCAGAACCACGAGAAGGTCGACCAGGGCGTCGATGCCGCGGCGGACTTCGTCGCAGGCAAGTTCGGTCACGCAGACCAGGTCGACTCGGTTGCCGAGAAGATCAAGGACATCCTTCCAGGTGGATGAGTGAACTCCTTCAACGCCACTGACGCGGGGCGGGTCACCTCCACCGGAGAGACCCGCTCTCCTTCTGCCCGCAGGCCCGAGATGATCACCTGGCAGGGCATCCACGAGCCGCGGCTGGAGCAGGTGCGCCTGCTCCTCTCGAGCGACCAACGCCTCCGCGCGTCGGGCCGCCTGGTCGCCGCCGGCCCCGACGAGCAGTTCAACGCCTCCTTCGAGGTGTCCGTGGGCGAGAGCGGCCAGGTGAACAGGCTCTTGCTCCGCACCGCGACCGTGCTCGAGGAGCGCCAGTGCTCCTTGTCGCGCACCGAGGACGGTGCCTGGCTGGTCGACCACGGCCAGGGCAGCAAGCGCGAGACGTTCAACGACGCGCTGGACGTCGACGTCCAGTTCGCCGTGCTGTTCAACGCCATCCCGATCCGCCGCCTCAACCTGCACCGCGAGCCGGGTGAGCACGCGCTGCCCGTCGTGCGGGTGTCGCTGCCCGACCTGTCCGTGAAGGCCGTGACCCAGACCTACAAGACGGTGTCCGTCGCGGACGACGTCTCGGTCGTGCGGTTCAAGAGCGGCGGGTTCGAGCAGAACGTCAAGGTCGACCCGAACGGCCTGGTGCTCGAGTACCCGCTGATTTCGAAGCGGATCTAGAACCGCTTCGTCGACCGCCCCCTCACCTGTGTCGGTGACAGGGCGGTCGGCGGTCGTGGCCGAGGTCGTCAGACCATCTCGCCCAGCACCTCGGGGTCGATGACGATCGGCGCCGGACGGTAGGCGGGCGGCTCGACCCCCATCAGCGACCGCACGAGGAAGTCCCAGGCCTTCGTGCGCACGTAGGCCATCCGGTCGATGAACAGGTGCTCGGCTCCAGGCACGATCACCAGCTCGAACTCCTTGCCCGCGGCGATCAACGCGTCTGCCATCCGCAGTGAGTGGTCCGGATGCACGGTGTCGTCCAGTTCGCCGTGGATCAGCAGCAGCTTGCCTTCCAACCGGTCCGCGATCTCGACGTTCGAGGCGCGAAGCCACGCCGAAGGGTTGTCCGGGCCGTCGACGGTCTCGGCCCAGCCCAGTCCGATGTACCGGGCGTCGTGCGAGCCGGACAGCGCGACACCAGCGCGGTAGGTCTCCGGGTGGGCGAGCACCGCCCGTCCCGCCGCGAATCCGCCGCCCGAGTGGCCCATCACGCCGACTCGTTCCAGGTCCATCCACGGCCGCGACTCGGCCAGTTGGTGCAGGGCCGCGACGTGGTCCTCCAGGCTGCCCGCGGCGGCGAGGTTGCCGTACGAGACGTCGTGGAAGGCCTTCGAGCGGCCCGGTGTGCCGCGGCCGTCCAGGGCGATCACGACGAAACCGAGTGCTGCCAACGGTTCCGCGTCCAGGCCCATGCCGCCGGGGTCGAAGCACGGTTCGACGCGGTTGACCTGCGGGCCGGGGTAGACGTTGTCCACCACGGCGTAGCTGGCGGACGGGTCGAAGTCGCGCGGCTTGTAGAGCACGCCGTAGATGTCCGTGGTGCCGTCGGCCGCCTTGACGCGGAAGCGTTCCGGGGGCGTCCAGCCCGTGGCGAGCAGGCGGCTGATGTCGGCCTGCTCCAACGAGACCAGCACCTCGCCGCTCCACGAACGCACCACCGTCACCGGCGGTGTGTCCACAGTGGACGCCGAGTCGACGAAGTACGAACCGTTGGGCGACACCGTGACGACGTGGTCCAGCGAGTCGTCGGTGACGACGGCGAAACCGGTGCCGTCCAAGGCGACGCGGCACACCGTGCGGCGGTACGGGTCTTCGGAAACCAGGCCCGACGCGGTGAAGTGCACGACGCCGTCGGAGACGTGCAGGATCTCGCGGACCAGCCATTGGCCCGTGGTGACCTGGTTGAGCAACGAGCCGGTGTGCAGGTCGTAGCGGTAGAGGTGGCCCCAGCCGTCGCGCTGCGAGAACCACAGCACCTCGTCGGCCAGCACGCGGACGATGGGCGCGCCGTAGATCAGCTGGTTGGGGCCCACTCGGTTGGAGCCCGTCTCGCTGACCACGACCGTGACCTCGCCCGACGAGGCGTCCATCCGGTTCAGGGTCAGGGTGTGCTGGTCGCGGGGGCGGGAGAGGAAGTAGACGGCCGTGCTGTCGTCGGACCACCACGCCCAGCCGGCCATGATCGGGGAGAACTCCGGCATGAGCAGCGGTTCGCACTGGGCGTGCACCGCCTTGCCTTCGGCGATGTCGAACACGACCAGTTCCGCGAGGGGCATGTCCGCGTCGCCGGGGTAGGCGTAGTGCTGGGTGTGGGCCACGGGGGCGCCGCCGTCGGCCGGGCGCGATTCGATCAGGTGGGTCTTCCGGACCGAACGCTGGTCGGTGCGGTGGGCGAGCACCTTGGACGAGTCGGGCGCCCAGGCCAGAGCCGGCGGCATGTGGGGGAGGCCGAACTTGCGCATCAGCGTGCCGTAGCTCATGGCGTCCGGGCCGTATCCGTAGCCGTGGCCCGGAACACCGTCCGAGGTCAGCGCCCACTCGCGCTCACCCGAGCGCGCCCACAGGTCGTGGCCGCGCCGTGAGACCGCGACCTTGCCGTCGGGGGAGGAGACCTCCAGCGGGTTGCCGGGTGCGGCGACGAACGGCATCGGGTCGAAGCCCGGGGTGCGGGTGCCCTCCGCCGGGTCGACGACGACGAACTGGCGGTCGGCGCCGTCGCGGAGCTGGTACCAGAAGCGGTGGCCGTCCTCGATCCACTGTGGACGGACCTTGTCGGCGACGACCAGTTCGCCGGGGGCGGCCGGGCGGCGGAGGAGTTGTTCTGCGGCTTGGTAGTGGGCGGTGGTGCTCATGGTCTCTCCCCAGTGCGTAAGTGGTTTAGAGGCTGCGGGCGGTGATGTCGCCGTACGACGTGGTGGCGCGGATGGTGAGGTCCGGCGCGTCGGCGTTGCGCAGCGCGTTGTTGACTCGGCCGTACGAGGTGCCGGCGTCGAGTGCGGCCGAGAGGCCGGCGGCGACGCTGACGTTGATGTCGCCCTTCTGGGTGGTGATCTCGGCGGAACCGTTGAGGCGGCCGACCGTGACGTCACCGGCCTGCGTCACGAGGCGGACGTGCGCGGCCTCGTCGATCTTGATGTCGCTCTGCGCGGCCTCGAAGGCGATGTCACCGAGCCGGCCGACGCCGCGGAACTCGGCGCTCGCCGCCTTGGCCTCGACCCGCGAACCGGCGGGCAGCTGGACGGTGACCTCGACGGCTCCGGACGAGCCGAGGATCTTGTTGCCCGCCTCGGTCGTGATGCGCAGGACGCCGTCGGCGTAGTCGACCTTGATCTTCTCGGCGGCCTTCACGTCGCGGCTCTGCGCGGCGTCGGCCGGGAGGACCTCGACGGCGGTGTCGGCGCGGTCGGCGGCGATGAACTGAACGCGCCCGGCGGGGATGTCGAGGATGGCGGCGATGGGGGCGGGGGTGGTGAAGGTCTGCATCTCGGGCTCCTGTGGCTCGTTGTTTCTGATGAGCGAAAAGCTACGTTGCGTTTCCAGATCTGGACAACAAGTTCGTTGCGATGGAAGCGCATAACAGCAGCTCAAAGCCACAAGATCGTTGCAACGGGATGTAGATCTAATGCAACGACTGTTGCAATGAGATGAAGGTGAAAGCTATGGTCCTGGCATGCCAGGAGGTCGACTCACCCAGCAGGAACGCCGTCAGATCGCCATCGGCCTGTCCGACGGCCTCGCCTACGCGGAGATCGCGCGAAACCTCGACCGGCCCACCTCGACGATCACGCGCGAGGTGATGCGCAACGGTGGTCCGGCGGGGTACAAGGCCGACATCGCCCACCTCGCCACCGAACGCCGTGCGCAGCGGCGCAAGCAGGCCGCACCTCGCCGACCGGTGGCGGAGCGCGCGGACGGTCGTGACCTGGAGGCGGTGCGGGAGTTCGAGGAGATGTTCGCCGGCATCTTCATGGGCCAGGGCCTGTCGAAGATGCCGGCGCGGGTGCTCGCGAGCCTCTACGCGACCGACTCCGGCAGCCTGACCGCGTCAGAACTGGTGGGGCACCTTCAGGTCAGTCCGGCGTCGGTCTCGAAGGCCATGTCCTTCCTGGAAGGTCAGGGCCTGATCGCGCGCGAGCGCGACGAACGCCGTCGCGAGCGGTACGTCGTCGACGAGGGCGACATCTGGTACCAGTCGATGATCGCGAGCGCCGCCGGCACGACGAAGCTCGCCGAGGCCGCGCGGCAGGGTTCCGGCGTGCTCGGCTCCGGCACCCCGGCCTCCACCCGGCTGGAGAACATCGCGCGGTTCCTGGACTTCGTCAGCGAGAGCATCGTCCGCGCGGCCGAGCAGGCCCGCGACATCCTGCACCCCAAGGACTAGACGCGCACCGCCAAGGCCACACCCTGACCGACGCCGACGCACGCCGCCGCGATGCCGATGCCGCCGCCACGCTGCCGCAGGTGGCGGCACACGTCGACGATCACGCGCGGCATCGAGGCGCCGAGCGGGTGGCCGTAGGCGATCGCGCCGCCGTGGACGTTGACCTTCTCCTTGTCGATCTCGGGAAGGTGGTGCACCACCGACAAAGCCATCGCGGCGAAGGCCTCGTTGATCTCCCAGAGGTCGACCTGCTCGGCCTCGATGTGCAGGCGCTTCAACAGTTTCCGGATCGCCGACACGGGCGCGATGGTGAACCGGTGCGGCTCCTCGCCGGTGGTCGCCGACCCGAGCACCTCACCCAGCGGCTCGACGCCCAGTTCGGACGCGATCGCTTCCGTGCCGAGCAAAGCGGCCAACGCGCCGTCGTTGAGCGGTGACGCGTTGCCCGCCGTCACCGAGCCCTGCTCGGAGAACGCGGGCTTCAGCTTCGCGAGCTTCTCGAGGCTGGTGTCGGCGCGGACGTTCTCGTCACGCCGGATCGCCGTGCCGTCCGGCAACTGCACGGGGAACGCGAAACCCTCGTGCACACCGGCATCCCACGCCGCGGCGGCGCGACGGTGTGAGCGCAGCGCGAACTTGTCCATCTGCTCGCGGGTGATCCCGAGTTCGTGAGCCACGTTCTCGGCGGCCAGGCCCAGCGGCACGGTGTAGTGCTTGGGCATCCGCGGGTTCACCAGCCGCCAGCCGAGCGCCGTCGACACGGTCTCCAACCGGTCCGGGAAGGCCTTGTCCGGGCGGGCCGTCACGAACGGCGCCCGCGACATCCCCTCGACGCCACCGGCGACGATCAGGTCGGCGTCACCGGTGATCAACGCCCGCGCGCCCTGGATGATCGACTCGCCACCCGAGGCGCACAGCCGGTTCAGCGTCACACCCGGCACGGAGACCGGCAGCCCCGCCAGCAACGCGGCCATGCGGGCGACGTTGCGGTTGTCCTCGCCGGCGCCGTTCGCGTCACCCAGCAGCACGTCGTCGATGCGTGCCAGGTCGAGCGACGGGTAGCGGCGCAGCAGGTCGACGATGGGCAGCGCCGCGAGGTCGTCCACCCGGATGCCGGAGAGACCTCCCCGGTACTTGCCGAACGGCGTGCGGGCGGCGTCGATGATCAGTGCGCGTGCCATGCACCCCATCTTGGAGCATTCACGGCTTGAGCAAAAAGGGAACGTAACCCGTCTCGGGGCTCACCTCTGAATCGGTGCTGAACGCCTTCACCTCGATGGCGTGCGCTCCCGCGGTCATCGCTCCCGTGTTGAGTGAAATCCGCCACCGGCCTGCGGCGGCGGGTCCGTCTGCGGTCGTCGGCACGGTGGCGACGTGGTTGCCGTCGAGCCTGATCTCGAACCCGGCGAGTCCCGCCACGGCCACGTCGAGTGCGTTGACGCGGACCTCCAACACGACCCGGCCGCGGTTGAAGGCGGCGCCGTTCTCGACTGGCTGGCCGCTCGCGTCCAGGACCTCGGGGATCGGGTCGGCGAGCGTCGGCTTCGCGTCCACCAGAGGTGTGCCGGGTTGGCGGCGCGGTTCCTTCTTCGGGCCGGTCAGTTCGACGTCGGTGTGGGTGACCTGGATGCGTTCCTGGGTGACGAGCTGCACGTTCAGGTTGTCGGTGAAGGCCTCTCTCGGCAGGTCGGCGACGGCCGGGTACTCCGCGCCGGGCTTCCAGGGCGTGCCCTCGATCGCCGGCCTGAGCGGTATCTGGATGCCGTTGACCTTCACGGCGGTGACCGGCTCGCTTTCGCGCGACGGGATCAGGGCGATGCGCAACTGACCTGCGGTGACGTCCGCGATGGGGGTGGCGCTCGCGCTCGCCGGGCCGTCCACGCGGACCTGCGGCGTCGGGCCCGCGAGCGGGGCGTCGGCCTTGGCGGTGCGGTAGCCGATCAGGTCGACTCCGGCGCGGATCCGGTCGCCGGCGAGCGCCGCGACGCCGACCAGTGCCGTCGCCTCGCGCCACTGCGGCACGAACGGCGAGGTGGCGACGACGTCTCCGTCGCGCACGACCTGGACACCGGCCGGGGTCAGCACGAGTTCCCAGCGCACGGTCACGCCGGGCAGCGCGGCCGGGACGGGCTTGACCGACGTGCCGTTCGGGACGAGCTCGACGATCGAGTTGCCGGAGTTGTCGGTGGAGACCGTGGCGCGGATGGTGTTCGGCGGCACCGGTTCGCCCTGCACGCTGACCGGGCCCGGCACGAGGTCGAGCAGCAGCTTGCCGCCGGTGCCGGGGGCGTCGGTCTCGATCACGAGCCGGCTCTCGTCGTCGCCGCGGACGAACGGCGTGCGCGACCTCAGCGTCACCGCGCGGGTGCCGCAACTGCTGCTGATCACGAGCCGGTCGTGGTCGTCCTCGTCGCCGCTGGTGGCGCGGGCGCAGTCGGTGCGCTTGGAGAGCCTCCACAGCTGGAGGTCGGGTTCGTCGGGGGAGTCGAAGCGGTCGACGAACGTGTACGGGGCGTTGTCGGCGCGCGGGGTCGCCTTGGTCCTGGCGGGCTGCGAACGCTGACCGAACGCGTCGACGGCGCGGATGTCGATCTGCTGCTCGCGTTCGTTCTCGAGGCCGTTGAGCTGGGTGCCGGGGCGCGTGACGAGCTTGACCTTGTCGCCCCACCGCACCTCGTACGCGGGCGCGTCGCCGGTCCAGTTGAGCTGGATCTTGTGGTGACCCGCGCGCGCGACGACGCCCGCGGGTGTGGCCGGGCGGCCCTGGGGGCCCGGCACCAGAACCTGCTCCGCCACGTACGGCTTGAGCTTCGTCGGCGCCGGGGGAGCGACGGGCAGGCCCGAGTCGCTCCCGCCGGTGTCGCGCAGCACGATCACGCCCGCCACCAGCGCGAGGCCCACGACGACGAAGGCGACCCGCTTCATAGCGTCACGCTAAGGCGTTCACCCCAGCTCGAACACGGTTTCCGCGATAACGGGTTCGCCACCGTCCGCCGGAAGGACGCTGAGCTTGAGCCGAGCGTGCGCAGCGGGGGTCAGCGTCCTGGTGTCGAGCCAGAACTCGTGCCTGCCGGGAACGCCGGGCCCCTGCTCGTTGGTGGGCAGCGAGACGATCCGCTTGCCGTCGAGTTCGAGCTCGATCCCGCGGTGCCCGATGGCGTTGACCTCGGCCGTGATCAGGACGCGTCCCTTGCCGGGCAACGGTTGCGGGGGCTTGGTGCCGTCCTCGTGCATGACGTGCAACCGTGGCGCGCCGGTCTTGATGCCGCCGGGCCGGTCCGCGAGCCGGGGGAGCGTGCCGGGGCGGCTCTCGGGCTTGCGGATGACGACGAGCTGGGCTTCCTGGGCAGCGACTTTGCCTGCGCTGACCGGCAGTTCGGTGACCGTGACCTGGCCCGCGTCCGGTTTGACGAGCTTCGCCGCCACGGCGTCCTGCGGGAGTTCGACGTCCTTGTCCAGCGGGATGACCTCGGTGGGCACGACGCGTTCCGGCACGCCCCCGACGCCGAACGCGTCCAGGAAGCCGCCGCCGTCGATGCGGATTCGCGGGTGCACCAGCGGTTCCCTGATCGCGACCGGTTCGTAGGCGACCACGACGCCGTCCCGCAGCGCGACCACGGCCTCCGGCAGCACCCGCATCTCCCAGCGGTGCCGCACACCGGCGGTCAGCCCGGTCATCGGTGCGTCTCCCAGGTCGATCTGCTTGCCGGTGCGGGGAAGGTCGGGGTCGGCGACGATCCGCGTGCCCTGCGTCGTGATGTCGAGGCTGACCGCGCCCTTCGGCTGCGCGTCGGTCTCCTTCAGGTACTGCCACGGATCGGGCAGCAAGGTCAGCCGCACGTGACTCGACTCGACCGCGCCCGCGACGCTGATGATCGCCCGGCCGGTCGCGCCGTCACTCGCAGGCACTCCGAACCGGATCGGGGTGTTGCTCTGGAAGGCGGCCATCGGGCAGTCGACGTCGATGCGCTTGCTCTGCCCGAACGGCCGGAGCCCCAGGCACTCCGGTTCCGCCTCGACCCGCCACTTCCGCGGATCGAGTGCCTCCGGGCCGTCGAACCTGTCCGCCTGGCCGACGAGCTGGTCCTCCCACTTGCCGTTGTAGACGTCCTTGGGAGTCGCGGCGATCTTGAGCGGCTCACTGCGCTTGCCGGTCGCGCTGACCGCCCGGATCTCGACCTCGGTCTGCGTGTCGGGACTCAGGTTCGGCAGCTCGACCTCGGGACCGGGCACGAGCTGCTCGTTGCCGTTCCAGCGCACCTCGTAGGCGGGCGCCGACCCGTTCCACGCGATCTGCAGCGCGTCCACGTCCAGCGCCTGAGCCCTGGCGTTGGACGGTTTCATCGGCTCCTGGAGCGCGACGACCTCGACACCGTCAGCCGTTTCCTTCTTGAGTGTGTCCGGCGCGTCACCGGCCCGGAGCGCCACAACCGCGGCCACGACGAGCGCGAGTCCACCGAGTCCGCCGGCGAGCGTCCGTCGATCCACTCGGCGACCCTACGACGTTTCCGCTTGCGCGGTGCTGCCGTTCAGCCCAACCACACGTCCGCCACGAGACCCAAGGTTCCGCAACGCCGCCAGTGCTCCCGGCTTGGTCAGATCGATCGTGATCTTCGTCCGCTGTGGCTGGTTGACCAGCACGTTCCGGCCTTCGTGTCCGGCCTCGATGGTCTTCGCGAGACCCCCGGTGGACGCCAGCGAACCTCTCGCCGCGCCGAGCCTGCCGAGCGCGTCGTCGACGGCCATCAGCAGCGCGTCCCGGTTCCCCTCGCACATCGCCCTGACGAGCTCCGGCCTGCTGCCCGCGACCCGCGTGCCGTCCCCGAAACTGCCCGCCGCGAGCGCCATGGCGAGCGGCCCGCCATCGGCCCCGACCGCGGCCAGGATCGCCGCCATGATGTGCGGCAGGTGACTGATCCGCGCCACCGCCTCGTCGTGCTCCTCCGGCGTCGTCGGCACCACGTGCGCGCCGAGGTCGAGCGCGAGCTGGATGACGTCGTTGAGGTGGTCGTCGGCCTCCTCGGGCGTGACGACCCAGGCGGCGTTCTCGAAGAGCGTCCTGCTGCCGGCACCCCACCCGCTCTTGCTGGTGCCGGCCATCGGGTGCCCGCCGACGAAGCGCACGTCCGGCGCGTGCCGGTGCACGGCGTCGTGCACGGGCCCCTTGACGCTGGTCACGTCCGTGAGCCGGGTGCCGGTGGGGATCTTGCGCAGCAGGTCGGGCAGCGCGGGCATCGGCACGGCGAGCACGACGAGCGCCTCGGGGTTCCGGCTGAGGGCCTCGTCCACACTCACGATGTCGAAGCCCTCAGCGCGCGCGTTGTCCGCGTCCTCTTTGCTCGCCGTCGCACCCCACACCGTGCGCCCGGCAGCCTTGGCGGCTCGCAGCACGGAGCCGCCGATCAGTCCCAGTCCGATCACGCACACGTCTCGCACGGCGCCCATCATTCCGTGCGACGCGTACCTGTAACTAGCGGAGGGCGTCCAGCGCGAACGCCGCGTACATCGCCACCCCGTGCTCCATGGCGGCCTCGTCGAACAGCACCCGGTTCGAGTGGTTCGGCGCGGCCTCCTCCAGGTCGACGCCCCGCGGGCAGGCCCCGAGGAAAGCCAGCGCGCCGGGAACCCGCTGCAACACGTAGGAGAAGTCCTCCGCGCCCATCAGCGGATCCTGCATCGGCTCGCTCCACGAGGCACCCATCGCCGTGGCCGCCAGGTCCACCACGTGCTGCCCGACGACGTCGTCGTTCACCGTCACCGGATATCCCGGCACGATGCTGACCTCGGCATGGCACCCGTAAGCAGCGGCCGTGTGCTTGATGGCCTGCTTGAGCTCCTTGTGCACGAGCGCGCGCGTCTCCTCCGACAGGGTCCTGATCGTCCCGTCGAGGGTCGCGACCTCGGGGATGATGTTCGTCGTGGTGCCCGCGTGGATCTGCGCGACGGTCACCACCGCGGGCTGGTGGACGCTCACCCGCCGCCCGAGCATCGTCTGGATGGCCCCGACCATCGCGGCCGCGGCGGGCACCGGGTCCAGTGCGTTGTGCGGCATCGCGCCGTGACCGCCGCGACCCTTCACGTGCACGTGGAACGAGTCCGCGGAGGCCATCATCGGGCCTGGGCGGCACGTCACCACGCCCGACTTCATCGTGGACGTGATGTGCAGTGCGAACGCCTTCTCCACGCCGTCGTCGAGCAGGCCCTCGTCGATCATGTGCCGGGCGCCGTGGTGGCCCTCCTCGCCCGGCTGGAACATGAACAGCACGCGGCCCTTGAGCGAGTCACGCCGGTCCGCCAGCAGCCGGGCGGAGGCGGCCAGCATCGCCACGTGCGTGTCGTGACCGCAGGCGTGCATGTTGCCGTCCACTTCGGACGCGAACGGCAGGCCCGTCTCCTCCTGGAGAGGCAGGCCGTCCATGTCGCCGCGCAGCAGCACCGTCGGGCCCGGCTGGTCGCCCTCGAGCACCGCCACGACCGAGGTCGACGACTCGCCCTTCGTGACCTTGACAGGCAACCCCTCCAGCGCGTGCAGGATGGCGGCCTGCGTCTTGGGGAGGTGAAGTCCCTGTTCAGGGTGCCGGTGGATCTGACGGCGCAGCGCCACCGTGCGGGGCTGGAGCGAACGAGCCCCTTCGAGCAATCCGGCGAGACGGGGGTCCGGCGTAGTTGTGCTCATCTACCGATGGTGCCACCACCTCGGCTACCGGGAAGGTCGTCTGGGCCCTACGGTGTGCACATGACACAGCAGGAGCCGGTCAACGGCTTCGCGGTCGCGGTCGTCCGAGAGGACGGCCGCTGGCGGTGCAGCAGGATGGACAGCTCCGCGCTGTCGGAGCTGGACGCGGCTATCACGGAGCTGCGCCAACTGAGGTCGACAGGAGCTGTGTTCGGTCTCCTCGCCGTCGACGACGAGTTCTTCATCATCCTGCGTCCCGTGCCGGGTGGCGTCGCCCTGCTGCTGTCCGACGCGGCCGCCGCGCTCGACTACGACATCGCGGCCGACGTCCTCGACCTCCTCCGCGTCGAACCACCGGACGAAGAGGACAACGAACTCTGGCCGGAAGGCGACCTCGGCGTCCTGACCGACCTCGGCATGCCCTCGCACGAACTCCAGATCATCGTCGACGAGGTCGACCTCTACCCGGACGAGCAGCTCCAGATGATCGCCCAGCGCATCGGCTTCATCGACGAGTTCACGAAGCTGCTCGACACGATCCAAGCGTGATCTCCGCAGAGGACATGGTCAGAGCGGCCCTTCGCGCGGCCGCGAACGCCGGCACGGACGTCCCGATCGGCGCCGTCGTCTTCGCACCGGACGGCTCCGTGCTCGCCGAGGCCTGCAACGCCCGCGAAGCCCTGGGCGACCCGACCGCACACGCCGAGATCCTGGCGCTGCGGGAAGCCGCGTCGAAGTACGGCGACGGCTGGCGGCTCGACGGCTGCACGATCGCGGTGACGTTGGAACCCTGCACGATGTGCGCCGGCGCCTTGGTGCTTGCCCGTGTTTCGCGTCTCGTCTTCGGCGCCTGGGAGCCCAAAACCGGGGCTGTGGCGTCGTTGTGGGACGTCGTGCGCGACCGCCGGCTCAACCACCGGCCGGAGGTGCAGGGCGGTGTGCTGGAGGAGGAGTGCGCTGACCTGCTCGAACGCTTCTTCCGGACCCAGCGTTAAGCCAGTCGCGCGGGCTGTGTATTGTTCTTATCGGTGGCGTGTCCGAGCGGCCGAAGGAGCACGCCTCGAAAGCGTGTGAGGTGAAAGCCTCCGTGGGTTCAAATCCCACCGCCACCGCTGTTGAAGGGCCCCGGAGCGATCCGGGGCCCTTCTTGCGTCTTCAGAACCTCATCGCGTCCAGGAACTTCGCCAGCAACCCGGCGTCCCCGGTCACCTCAAGACCTTCCGGCCCACGCCGTTGGTACAGCGCCAGCACGATGTCCATCACCGGTCCGCGCACCGCCACCGACCACTTCTCCTCCTCGTCCGTCACCCGAGGCGCGGACCCGCGGAGATCGACCGTCCAGGTCTGCAGGGTGTCCGTCGCCTCGAAGTACAGGGCGCCGGAACCGAGCAGTTCGGCCGCGGCCGGCCGCAGGTCGAAGATGATCTCCGAGATGGTGGTCATCCACTCGAACAAGGTGTCGTAGGCGACCCGCTCGTCCACCTCGAACGGCAGACCGAGCGCGTCAAAGGCGTCCCAGCGGTGGATCACCGTCTCGTGCGCCATCCGCCTCGACCAGAAGTCCGGCCCCGGTCGGCCCGGCCGCAGGACCGCGATCATCTCCCGCCGGTCGACGGGCAGCATCGTGTCCGAGATCAGTGATGCGCCCTCGATCAGCCACGGGCCCAGTTCCGCGACCGTCTCGCCGGCGTACTCGGAGACCGAGTGCGCTTTGCTGAACGACCTGTCGATCTCCGGGAACCGCTGCCCGACCATCTGCGCGACCCAGCGGTGCGCATAGCCGACGTGGCGCAGCAACTGGTTGAGCGTCCAGTTCGGGGTGGCCGGCACCGGAACCGAGAGGTCGGCGCCTTCCAGTCCGGTGACCAGCAGCGACGTCTCGGAAACGATGACGGCCAGACGTTCCTGGTAGCTCAGCGACCCCATGGTCAAAAACGTACGCGGTCCAGCACCAGGTCGAGCAGCGCCGCGTCCCCGAACACCTCCAGCCCCTCCACCGAACGACGCCGGTACACGGTCAGCACCAGCTCGACCAACGGCCCGCGCAACGCCACCGCGGCCTTCTCGTGCCCCTCCCGCACCACGGGCGACGGGCCCGTGAGATCGATCACGAACTCGGCCTCGGCATCGGTCGCGTGCAGGTGCACGGTGTGGCCGGGGCCGAGCAGCGGCGCGGTCTCGGCGGGCCAGCGCAGGAACGCGTATGGCAGGGCCAGCGCGGTCCACTCCGACAGCGTGTCGTGGGCGACCTCCAGGTCCAGTTCGAACGGCGCGCCCAGTGCGTTCGCGACGTCCCAGCGGTGCAGCACCGTCTCGTGCGTCATCCGGCGTGACCACACGCGGGGACCGGGGTGACCGGCCAGCGGCGCGATCATCTCGTTCGGGTCGACCTCGCTGAGCACCTCGGACAGGGAGGCGGCGCCCTCCGTCAGCCAGGGGACCAGCACGGACGCGGACTCACCCACATACGAGGACAGGAGCTGGGCGCCGTTGCGGGAGTAGTCGATCTCCGGCAACCTCTCGCGGAGCATCACGTCGGCCCAGCGGTGCGCGTGGCCGACGTGGCGGAGCAGTTGGTTGAGCGTCCAGTCCGGGGTCGAGGGCACCTGAATGCCCAGGTCGGCGCCGTCCAGGGACGAAGTCAGCAGCGAAGTCTGGTGGATGATCTCGGCGCAGCGACGCTCGTAGCTCAGCATCTTCATGGTCTCAACGTAGGGACGTCGGCCGGTGCCTGGGAGGGGCCCACCGGCCGACGTTCCGAAATGGAGCCTACACCATGATCGAACACTTGTTCGAGTGATCATTGATGGGCCAACCGGTTAACCGTTAGTAACAACGGCTACCAAAGCTCACTCGATCGGGGAAAGATGCGTCGGTCCGCCGCATCCCCTGGAGGAAGTTTTGAGACCCACCCTGCCCGTCGTCGGGACAGCGGTGGCGGCACTCGTGCTCGCCGCCGTCCCCGCCGTCGCCGCACCCAGCACAGACGCGCTGATCTCCGAGGTCTACGGGGGCGGCGGCAACTCCGGCGCCACCCTCAAGCAGGACTTCGTCGAGCTCGCGAACAAGGGCACCACCCCGATCGCGCTCGACGGCTTCAGCGTCCAGTACATCTCGGCCACGCCCGGCGCGAGCACGCAGTGGGGCGTCACCCCGCTGGCCGGTTCGATCGCGCCCGGCAAGACGTTCCTCGTCGCCGAGGCCAAGGGCACCGGCGGCACCGTCGAGCTGCCGACGCCGGACGCCACCGGCACGATCGCCATGAGCGCCACCGGCGGCACCATCGCGCTGGTCAACGGCACCGCGGCGCTGACGTGCAAGACGGCGGCCGACTGCGCCGCCGACACGCGGATCAAGGACCTCGTCGGCTTCGGCACGGCCGTGGTGCGCGAGGCCACCGCGACGGGCGCGCTGAGCAACACCACCTCGGCGTCGCGCAAGACCGGGCTTCCCGACACGGACGACAACTCCGCGGACTTCACCGTCGGCAACCCCACCCCGATCAACTCCAAGGGCGAGACGACCCCGGGAGGCGGCGACCCGGACCCCGACCCGGAGGACCCCACCCCCGGCGACAAGCGCATCCGCGACATCCAGGGTGTCTCGCGCATCTCGCCGCTCAACGGCCAGAAGGTCACCAACGTCCCCGGCGTCGTCACCGGCACGCGCGCCACGGGTGACCGCGGTTTCTGGATCCAGGACACGGCCCCGGACAACGACCCGCGCACCAGCGAGGGCGTCTTCGTCTACACGGCGGGCACCGCGCCGACCGTGGCCGTCGGCGACAGCGTCGTGGTCAGCGGCACGATCGCGGAGTACCGGCCGGGCGGTGAGACGGGCTCCAACCAGACCCTCACCGAGATCACCGCGCCCACCACGATCACGGTCTCCAAGGGCAACCCCGTCCCGGCGCCGGTCGTCGTGAAGAACATCCCGGCCGGCTACCTGCCCGCTCCCGGCGGCAGCATCGAGCAGCTCCCGCTGGAGCCCGCGAAGTACGGCCTCGACTACTTCGAGTCGCTCGAAGGCACGCTCGTCCAGGTCGACGACGCCCGCGTCGTGGGCCCGAGCAACACGTTCGGCGAGGTCTGGGTGACGGTCAACCCCGACCAGAACAAGAACCTGCGCGGCGGCACCACGTACACGAGCTACGACCAGGCCAACAGCGGTCGCTTGAAGATCAAGACCGCGGGCACGCTGCCCGTCTCGAACGTCGGTGACGTGTTCACCGGCGCGACCGTCGGTGCCATCGAGTACACGAACTTCGGCGGCTACACGCTGGCGGCGCTGAACCTCGGCACCCACGCGTCGTCCAACCTGCAGCGCGAGATCACCGCGCAGCAGAAGGAGTCCGAGCTCTCGGTCGCGACCTACAACGTCGAGAACCTCGACCCGTCCGACCCGCAGGAGAAGTTCGACCGGCTCGCCGAGGGCGTCACGACGAACCTGCGCAGCCCGGACGTCGTTGTGCTGGAAGAGATCCAGGACAACAACGGCGCGACCAACGACGGTGTCGTCGCGGCGGACCAGACGCTGCAGAAGTTCTCCGACACGATCTTCGCCAAGGGCGGCCCGCGCTACCAGTGGCGGGAGATCGACCCGGAGAACCTCAAGGACGGCGGCGAGCCCGGCGGCAACATCCGCGTCGGCTTCTTCTTCAACCCGCAGCGAGTGTCCTTCGTGGACCGTCCCGGCGGCGACTTCAAGACGCCCGTCCAGGTCGTGAAGAAGAACGGCCGCGCGTCGCTTTCCGTGTCACCGGGCCGGATCGACCCGCTCAACGACGCGTGGGCGAACAGCCGCAAGCCGCTCGCCGGCGAGTTCAAGTTCCGCGGCCGCACGGTCTTCGTCGTCGCGAACCACTTCAACTCCAAGGGCGGCGACGAGGCCGTCCACGGCCGCAACCAGCCGCCGAACCGCTCGTCCGAGGTGCAGCGCGCCAAGCAGGCCGCGGCGCTGAAGACGTTCACGGAGCAGATCCGCGCGATCGACAAGGGCGCCAACCTGGTGCTCGCGGGCGACCTGAACGACTACCAGTTCTCGCCCGCCGTCAAGGCCCTCACCGGCGACGGCAACCTCAAGGCGCTGATCGACACGCTGCCCGTGAACGAGCGGTACAGCTACGTCTTCGAGGGCAACTCGCAGACGCTCGACCACCTCGTGATGAGCAAGAACATCACGCGCTTCAGCTACGACGTGGTCCACATCAACGCCGAGTTCGCCGACCAGGCGAGCGACCACGACCCGCAGATCGTCCGCGCCCGCCCGTCCACGGGTGACGCGAACGTCGACAGGATCGTGTTCGCGCTGGAAGACATTCTCGACTGCCTGAAGAAGTGACCAACGCTGCCGTCGCCACGTCATCCGCCACTGGATGACGCGGCGGCGGCAGCTGCCGTTGCGGCACCCACACCGGCCTGGATCGCCTCGATGGCCCTGCGCACGGCGTCACCCGCCCAGTTGCCGGCCGCGATGTCCTTGGCGCGCTTGGTCATGTCGCGCTTGTCGCCCTCGACCACCTTGTGCACGGACTTCACCGCGTACAGCAGCGTGATCAACGACCCGGTGCGCGCATCCGCTCCCCGGTAGCCGTGCGCGACCTCGACGACCGCCTTGCGCACGTCGTTCTGCGCGGCCTCGTCGGTGATCGCGTAGCTCTTCGCCGGGAAGATCCCCATCACCTTCCGCGACCCCACCCGCACGACGCCACGGCCTTCCAGTTGCGCGCCCACGTTGTCCCGCAACCGCTTCCGGATGCGCTCGACCGCGCGCTGCGGCTTCATCGGCTTGTCGAACCGCGTCACCGACTCCTGCAGCACCGGGTCCTTCAGCGGCGTCGGATCGACGATCTGGAGCTTCTTGCCGTTGGGCTCGAACGCGACGCGCCCCGAGTTCACCAGTTCGATGAGCACGGCACCGGCGAGCGCGTTCTCCACCGACGACGAGTCGGCGCGCAGTTTTCCGTTCTGCTCGTTGATGAACAGCAGCATCAGGTCTTCGTGCAACATCAGCTGGAACCCCCTCCGAACGACGTGGCGGCCACTGTCGAGGCCACCATCGTCGCCATGACCGCGGCCTGGACCGCCTCCATCGCCTTCTTCACGGCGACACCGGCCCAGTTCCCCGCGTAGATCTCTTTGGCACGTGCGTTCATCTCGCGCTTGTCGCCGTTGAAGACCTTGTGCAGCCCCTTCACCGCGTACAGCAACGAGATCAGCGCGCCGGTGTGCTCGTCCGGTGCCGTGTACCCCAGCGCCACGTTGCCCACACGGTCACGGATCTCACTGACCGCCTTGTGGTCCTGGATCACGTAGCTCTTGGTGGGGAAGATCCCGAGCATCTTGGTCTTCTCGACCGACAGCACGCCTTGGCCTTCGAGTTGCGCCATCACGTTGTCCCGCACGTGAGTCCGCAGCCGTTCCACTGCCCGTTGCGGTTTCATGGGCTTGTTGAGGCGCGTCAACGACTCCTGCAGGAACGCGTTGGTCAGCGGCGCGGGGTCGACGACGGCGAGCTTCCTGCCGTCCGGCTCGAACGCGACCCGCCCGGACCTGACCAGTTCCAGCAGGACGGCGCCGGCGAGAGCGTTGTGGATCGCCGTCGAGTCCATGAGCACGCGGCCGTCTTCCTCGTCGAGGAACAGCAGCATCAGGTCTTCGGGCAGCATCATGCAACGTTAACGCGCGAAGGGCGCCGAACGTTGAAGTTCGGCGCCCTTCGCAGCGAGAGCGGAGGATACGGGATTTGAACCCGTGAGGGGGTGAACCCAACACGATTTCCAGTCGTGCGCACTAGGCCGCTATGCGAATCCTCCGTCGAGAACCTTACCGGACGGGTGTTCCGGAGCCCAAAACGGGGGTCGCCGGAAAAAGTTCGAGGCCCGTGTCGATCTGGCGGTGGCCCGATCGTCGTGATCCCGTAAGACCGGACCGAGGAGGGCATTCGTGAAGTACATGCTGTTGATCTACGCGGCCTCTGACCAGCAGGCGAGCTGCACCGTGCAGGACTGGATCGCCTACGAGAAGGAGATGAAGGACGCGGGCGTCCTGGTCTCCGGGCACTCGCTGGCCGACCTGGTCACGGCGACCACCGTCCAGGTCGGACAGGACGGGAGGCGCACCGTCACCGACGGGCCGTTCGCCGAGACCCGCGAGGTGCTGGGCGGCTACGACATCATCGACGTGCCGGACCTCGACGCGGCGCTGGAGTGGGCCGCGAAGTGTCCCGGCTCGCGGGACGGCGGGGCTGTCGTCGTCCGGCCCATCGCCGAGTTCGACTTCTGATCCTGCGATGAACGTCGAGCAGGTGTTCCGGGAGGAGCGCGGCAGGCTGCTCGCCATCTTGGTCAAGCGGTTCGGCGACCTCGACCTGGCCGAGGAGGTCACCTCCGACGCGATCGAGGCGGCGCTGAGGCACTGGCCGGTGGACGGGGTGCCGGACCGGCCCGGCGCGTGGTTGCTCACGACCGCGCGCCGCAAGGCCGTCGACCGCCTGCGGCGCGACCAGGTCTACGCGGCGCGGCTGGCGTTGCTGCAGGTGGAGGTCGATCGGGCCGATCCTCCCGTGGCCGACCCGATGCCGGACGAGCGGCTGGAGCTGTTCTTCACGTGCGCGCACCCCGCGTTGCCTGAGGAGGACAGGGGAGCGCTGACGCTGCGCTGCCTGGCCGGCTTCACGACGCCGGAGGTCGCGCGGGCCTACCTGGTGCCGGTCCCGACCATGCAGCAACGGATCGTGCGCGCCAAGAAGAAGATCAAGGAGGCGCGCATCCCGTTCCGCGTGCCGGATGCGCACGAACTGCCGGAACGCCTGCCGGGCGTGCTGCAGGCCGTCTACTCGATCTTCACCGAGGGGTACGCGGCCCAGCGCGCCGATCTTGCGGAGGAGGCCATCAGGCTGGCCAGGATCCTGCACGGCCTGCTGCCGGAACGCGAGGTCACGGGGCTGCTGGCGTTGATGCTGCTGATCCACGCCCGCCGTGACGCCCGCGCCGAACTGCTGGAGGACCAGGACCGCGCGCTCTGGGACCGCGACCTGATCGACGAGGGCAGCGCACTGGCAGAACGAGCGCTCACGGGCGGATACGGCCCTTATGGCGTGCAGGCGGCGATCAACGCGCTGCACGACGAGGCGCCGGACTTCGCGAGCACCGACTGGCCGCAGATCGTGGCGCTCTACGACGTGCTCGGGAAACTCAGCCCGTCGCCGGTGGTCACGCTGAACAGGGCAGCCGCGATCGCAATGCGGGACGGGGCGGCGGCCGGGCTCGCGTTGCTCGACGAGCTCGCCGGTGTGCCCAAGCTCCGCGACTACCACCCGTACCGGGCGGCCCGCGCGGACCTGCTGCACCGCCTGGGCCGTGACGACGAGGCCGCCCAGGCCTACCGCGAGGCCATCGCGCTCGCGGGCACCGAATCCGAACAGGACTTCCTGCGCCGCAGGCTGGCCGTCATCGAGGGGCGATCATGATCATGAAATGGCTGGAGGCGGAACGGTTGAGCGTCGCCGCCCTCCTCGACGACCTGAGCGACGACGAGTGGCGGCGCGAGACCCTCTGCACCGGCTGGAGCATGCAGGAGATGGCCGCGCACCTGACCACGTCGACGCGCACCCGTTGGCGGGACGTGCTCATCGGCGTGGTGAAGGCGCGCTTCGACTGGGAGCGCATGGAGGACGACAAGGCCCGCACGATCGCGGCGAAGTTCACTCGATCGGAGTTGATCGCGCAGATCCGCGAGACGGCCGGCTCGTCGAAGCGTGCGCCCATGGCCGCGCCGATCGATCCGTTGGTCGACTTCCTCGTGCACGGTCAGGACATCGCACGGCCGTTGGGACGCGTCCGGGAGATGCCGCTCGAACCGGCCCAGGCCGCGCTGGAGCACGTGTTGAAGAGTCCGTTCTGGGGTGCGCGCAAGCGTTTCCGCGAGTCGGGCATCCCGGACCTGCCCGCCCCTGACCTGCTGATGCTGGCCACGGGACGCGAGTTGCCCACAGGTGTGGATGGTTCGGTGGACAACTCGAACACACGTTCGATCTAGAGTCTGGGTGCCGCGGCGAGGAACTTGTCGAGGGTCCCGTCGCCCAGCTTCAGGTTCTTGTCGAGCTGCTTCACGAGCTCTGCCGACTCGGTGAACCGCTCGCGCCTGCCGTCCAGTCCGTCCGCCGTCGCCTGCAACGCCCTGCCGTACAGCTCGGTCTGGGCGAGCCAGGGTTCGGAGTCCGTGGCGAACCCCTTGTCCACCCGTTCCCTGATCGTCTTCGGGGCACCGGCGAGCACGTTCGCGTAGGTGCGCAGGTCGGCGACGGCGGCCTTCTTGTCACCGGCCTTCCACCTGTCCTGGAACTCCCTGAGCTCGGCGGCGAGCCTCGGTGCCGTCCACGAGCTCATGTCGAAGAACGCCAGCAGCGCCGTCCGCACCTGCTCGTCACCGCCGGCGAGGAGGTTCGCGTAGCCGAGTTCGGCCGCGTCCTCGTCGTACATGGCGTCGTTCCAGGCGTAGTCGGCCATCTCGAACATCGCGACGCGGCTCGCGTAGGCCTGGCTCATCGGGTTGGAGAGCAGGCCGACGACGCTGAGCCCCGGTTCGCGGCCGGAGTACGAGCCGAGCAGCAGCCGTCCCCTGGCGTCCGGGTAGTCGGCGACGGGGTAGTTGTCCCAGATCAGGGTCTTGCGGCCCCACAGTTGCTCGGCGCGCCTCGAGTGGTCCCTGGTGATCGTCGTGGGGATGACGGCGGTGCCGGTCCACATGACCACGACGGACTTGTCGAGGTTGTCGCGGAAGACCCTCTTGTAGGGGGTCTGGTTGATGTCGCCGTACTCGGTGAGGACGGTGATCAACGGCCCGGAGCCCGGCAGCTGGTCGCGGATGGTCTGCGCGGTGTCGTTGAGCAGGTCGTTCTGCGCGCGGGCCGCGTTCTCCTGGTTGGGCGGACCGTAGGTGTCGCGGTCCTCCTGGCAGTTCCACTTGGCGTAGTCGATGTCGTCCAGGAGCAGCGCGAACGACCTGATGCCCGCGCCGTGCAGCTGGGTGAGCTTGGCCTGGATGGCGTCGCGGTCGGCGTCCTTCGAGTAGCAGATCGACAGGCCGGGAGCGAGCGAGTAGGTGAACTTCACGTGCCCGGCGGCGGCGCGTTTGGCCAGCTCGGCGATCTGCGCGAGGCGATCTTCCGGGTAGGGGTCGCGCCAGCGGTCGCGGTGGAACGGGTCGTCCTTCGGCGCGTACACGTAGGAGTTGAACTTGACCGTCGCGGCGAAGTCGAGCTGGGCCTGCTGCTCGGCGTAGGTCCACTGCCGTCCGTAGAAGCCCTCGACGATCCCGCGCTGCGGCAGCGACGGCCGGTCGTCGATCTTCACGCCCGCGAGCTTGCCCTGCCGCACCAGCTGGCGGAGGGTCTGCGCGGCGTAGAACGCACCCGCGGAGTCCGCGCTCGACACGCTGACCTCGGTCGACCCGACGGTGATCCGGTAGGCCTCCGCGGACAGCGCCTTGTCGGTGCTGAACCGGATCTTCAGCGCGGCGCCGCCGGTGCCGCCCGCGAGCGCCTTCTCGACGATCTGCTTCGTGGTGGCCTCGACGTCACCCTCGATGGTCACGGAGGCGGGGATCGGTACGTCCGCAGTCACTCGTTCGAGTGTCTGAGGCGTCGGCCACACCGTCACGTCGGTCGCGCGGTTCGGCACCGCGTCACCCTTGGAGCGATAGATCAGGACCCCGGCGACGGCGGTCGCGGCCACGACGATCACGGCCACCACGAGGCCCGTTCTGCGCATGTCGATCAGTGTGCAGGAGCCGTGTCCGGTAAGTGTGTGGCCGGTTGTCCACAGCTGGGGACAACACTGTGGGCAACTCGAACGTTTGTTCGATCAGGACCCTTCGCTACACTTGCGTCGGACCTCGTGCGGCACACATCTCGCGAACCTCCCCAGGGCCGGAAGGCAGCAAGGATAAGCGGGCTCTGGTGGGTGCACGGGGTCCCCTTTTTGTGTCGGTGGCCACCGGTACTGTTCCGGGCGTGGCGCTCGCTCTGTATCGCAAGTACCGTCCGGCCACGTTCTCCGAGGTCGTTGGCCAGGAGCACGTGACCGATCCGCTGCGCGTCGCTTTGTCGGCAGGCCGGGTGAACCACGCGTACCTGTTCAGTGGCCCGCGCGGCTGCGGCAAGACGTCGTCGGCCCGCATCCTCGCCCGCTCGCTGAACTGCGTGAAGGGCCCGACGCCCGACCCGTGCGGCGAGTGCAACAGCTGCATCGGCCTCGCGCCGAACGGCACCGGCAGCGTCGACGTCGTGGAACTGGACGCGGCCTCGCACGGCGGTGTGGAAGACGCCCGCGACCTCCGCGACAAGGCCTTCTACGCCCCGGCGGAGTCGAAGTACCGCGTCTTCATCATCGACGAGGCGCACATGGTCACCACGCAGGGCTTCAACGCCCTGCTGAAGATCGTGGAAGAGCCGCCGGAGCACCTGATCTTCATCTTCGCGACGACCGAGCCGGACAAGGTCCTCCCGACGATCCGCTCGCGCACGCACCACTACCCGTTCCGCCTGATCCCGCCCGGCGTCATGCGCACCCTGCTGGAACGCAACTGCGCCGCGGAAGGCGTGGCCGTAGAACCGTCGGTCTTCCCGCTGGTGATCCGCGCGGGCGGCGGCTCGGCCCGAGACACCCAGTCCGTGATGGACCAGCTCCTCTCCGGCGCGGGCGAGGACGGCGTCAAGTACGAGCGAGCCATCTCACTCCTGGGCGTAACCGACTCGGCCCTGATCAACGACGTCGTAGACGGCCTCTCCGCAGGCGACGGCGCAGCCGTCTACGGCACCATCGACCGCCTGGTAGACGCAGGCCACGACCCCCGCCGCTTCGCCTCGGACCTCCTCGACCGCCTCCGCGACCTGGTCCTGCTCTGCGCGGTCCCCGACGCCGCAGAACGCAACCTGGTCAGCGCCCCGGACGACGAAGTGGCCACGATGTCGGCCCAGGCAGAACGAATCGGCCCAGCGGCCCTCACCCGCTACGCCGAGATCGTCCACGCCGGCCTGGTCGACATGCGAGGAGCCACTGCCCCGCGCCTCCTGCTGGAGCTACTCGTCTCCCGCATGCTCCTGCCGTCGGTGAGCCAGTCGGAAGCCGCCCTCCTCCAACGCTTGGAACAGCTGGAACGCCGCCCTCCAGCCACAATCGCAGCGGCCCCGGGCGAAGCCCCGGCTCAGCCAGGCGCCCCAGTCTTCACCCGCAGGTCCCAGCAACCGGCGGAACCAGAACAACCAAGGCAGCAGGAACCACCGCGCGCCGAGCCCCCGGCTCCGGTCCAGCCCGCAGCAGCCGTCGCCCCCACTCCGGCACCGGTCGCGGCACCGACGCCAACCCCGACTCCCGCTCCTGTTGCCGTGCAGGCCCCTGCGCCCGCCGCCTCCGCCGCCTCCGCAGCCCCGGCACCTGTCGCGCCCGTGGCACCCCCGCAGCCAGCGGCTTCGTCGGCCGGCGGAGCCATGGACGCGACGGCGGTCCGCCGAATCTGGTCCGAACTGCTGGCCGCGGTCCGAGCGACGAGCCGAAGCACCGAGGCGATGCTGACCAACGCCATGGTCAGCGAGGTAGACGGCAACGTAGTCACGATCACCCACACCTCGGCCCCACTGGCCCGCCGCCTGGCCGAATCCCGCAACACCGAGGCCATCGCCACGGCCCTGTCGTCAGTACTGGGTGGCACCTGGCAGGTCCGCTGCACCCACGGCACCCCAGGCGCGGCCGCACAACAATCAACCCCGGCCAAGGCGGCCCGCCCAGCCCCAACCCGCCCAAGCCAGGCCCAGAACAACCAACAGTCCCGCCCCCAACCAGAACCACAACAAAACCAGGCCCCGCGCCAGCCGATGGACGACGTCCCACCCCCGCCGGAGCCCCCGGAGCCCGACGACCCCCTCCCGCCGGAACCGGACGACGAAGAGGCAATGCTGGCCGAGGCCGCCCGCCCGGCAGACCCGGACAAGGTGAACGAGGTCCAGGCCAAGGACCCGGAGTCGGTAATGCTCCAACTCCTGGCCGACGAACTAGGCGCCCGCCCACTGAAGAAGGCCTAACCGCCCACGCCTAACCGCCCACGCCTGATCGCCCACGCCTGATCGCCCGCATGCCGGGCGCAGGGTGCCTCAGCGCGGACTCGGAGGGCATGCTCGCGCAGGGGTCCCCTTCGAAGTTGGATCCCCCGCGACCCAACTTAGCGACGAGGTCTGACACTCCCGCGAAGCCAAAGTGGCGGGACCGTCAGGCGGACGGGCGAGGCGGGACGGGACAGGCAGGGCGGGACAGGCGGGGCGGGTGAGGGTGGACAGCCCGAGCGCGCGGTCACGGCAAGCGCCCAATCATCCGCGATGCCGCAGGCGAGCCGTCCTTACCGTGCGGTCTGGGTGGGGTGGCTTCGTCACGAGTCGTGCCATAGCTCTTGCTGCAGCCAGGAAGGGATGTCAACTCGA
>NZ_JBIRVV010000004.1:0-424707 GCF_044387305.1 Lentzea sp. NPDC020367
CCGTCACGAGCCGCACCAAGAGCGGGCCACACCTGGGGATGGGTGTCAACTCGACGAAAAGCGTGTCGAGTTGACACCCATCCCCAGGTGCAGCAAGAGCTGTGGTGCGACTCGTGACGGGACCCACCGCCCAGCCCGTTCGGAAGGACGGCTCGCCTTCGGCATCGCTGGATCAGGCTGCTGCTGCTGTTGGCGGTAGGACGTTCGTCTTGAAGTGGTTGAGGGTGTTGCCTCGTTCTGCGAAGTTCACCACCACGTAGGTGCCGTTGCGGCCCTGGGCCACGCCCACGCCTACTTGGGTTGTCGCCTTCCAGACCATCGCTGTGAAGTGGAGGACGCCGTAGTCGACGTTCGACTGCGTCATCTCTTTGCTGTAGTCGTAGCGGCGTGATTCGGCGTACCAGTCTTCCAGGGCTTTCACGATCACTGAATCGATTTCTTTGCGGCCGCCGGTCTCGTAGAGGTTCTCGCCGTAGGCGTTGTCCGGGCGGTGTTCGAAACTGTTTGTCGCGTGGAGGTGGTCTGCCCATTCTTGCGCTGTTCTTGACACTTCGGAATCGAGGGAGAGAGGGGGCACGCCGTGCTTTGCGCGGTACGAGTTCATGAGTTCCACCGCCTTGGAAACAGGGGTGGAGGCCACCGCTGGGGTGGTCGGTAGGAGTAGGGCTGCTGTTGCGGTGATTACGGTGAGCATCCAACGCATGACAGTTTTGTCCCCTGAATGGGGTATGGAGGGCAATAGTTGTCGGGAAAACTGTTGTCTTGATAGGCGGTGTGTAGTCATGCTGTAGCCTTGGTGTGTGACTCAGGTCACGGGTGGGCTAGGTGTCGGGGGACACCCCTACGACCCCCTTGGGTTACCGCCGACTACCCCGGTTGCGATGCAAATTCACTCCACAGGACGCGGCTGAGGCTCTACGGTTTGTGATGTCGAACACCAACGTTAGGAGCTGGACATGGATGGCTACGAAATTCTCGCCGACGAGGATGGCCACGTTCGCGGGTACGACTAGAGCTCACTCCACTGGCCGCGTGAGGGAGTCACCCCGAAGCGACTCCCTCACGGCCTGAGTGGGGTGGTGGGCTGTTGTTCGTTTATGACGAGGAATGTGCTCTCGCGGTGCTTGCGCGGACTACCAGCGTCGTCGGGAGTTCCCGGTGCTCGGCCTGTCCGCCGTCCAGGAGGGTGGCCAAGAGGTCCACGGCTACCTCGCCTGCGGCCTCGGTCGGCATGTGGACTGTCGTCAGCGCGGGCGAGCACATGGTTGCGTACAGGATGTCGTCGAAGCCGGTCACGCTGATCTGCTCCGGCACCTTGACGTCGTGCTCCGCGAGGTAGGCGAGTGCGCCTAGTGCGATCAGGTCGTTGTAGGCGATGAACGCCGTTGCGCCGGTTTTGAGCGCTTGTTCGGCGGCTGTGTAGCCGCCGTCGAAGTTCGGGTCGAACGAGCCGAGCAGCTGGGCGCGGCCGTTGAGGCCCTGCATCCTGCGGTTGTTCGACCAGGCTGCGGCTGGGCCGCCCAGGTAGACGTAGTGCTTGTGGCCCAGTGATTCCAGGTGTGTCACCACCTGTTCCATGCCGTTGGCGCTGTCCATCAGGACCGACGAGACGCCCGGCACTATGCGGTTGATCAGCACCAGCGGCGTCACCGCGGCGAGGTCGATGATCGTTTCGTCGGACAGCAGTGACGCGCAGAGGACGACGCCGTCTACCTGGGATGCCATCGTTCGCACTAGTTCGGCCTCGGTTTCGGGGTCCTCTCTGCTGTCGCAGAAGAACACCGAGGTGCCCGCCTCGCCCGCCTTCGTCTGCACGCCCCGCAGGACGGACGGGAAGAACGGGTTGAGGAGGTCGGGCACCACCACGGCGAGGTTGCCGGTGCGGCCGGTGATCAGGCTTCTCGCCGCCCGGTTCGGCTGGTAGCCGAGCCCGGCGACGACGTCCAGGACCCGTTGCCGGGTCGCGTCCTTGACCAGGCCCGGTGCGCTCAGCGCACGGGAGACGGTCGAGACGGAGACCTGAGCCTGGCGAGCGACATCCCTGATCGTGACGGCCACGCGCAAATCATCGCAGTCAAGGTCAAGAGCGACCGATCATCGTCAGTTAGAGCTCCAGGCCGGTCAGGACGAGGACGCGCTGTTCGGTGAGGTCGTCCATGGCCGCGCGCAGGCCCTCGCGGCCGATGCCGGACTCCTTCACGCCGCCGTACGGCATCTGGTCCGCGCGGTAGCTCGGCACGTCGCCGACGATCACGCCGCCTACCTGGAGCCGTTGCGCGGCACGGAAAGCGAGTCGCACGTCGGTGGTGAACAGGCCCGCCTGCAGGCCGTACCGGGAACTGTTGACTCGGTCGAACGCCTCCTCGACGCTGTCCACCCGCGTCAGCGTCACGACCGGGCCGAACACCTCCTCGGCGTTGACCTTCGAGTCCTCCGGCACGTCCGTCAGCACGGTCGGCGCGTAGGTGCGGCCGTCGCGGGTACCGCCGGTCAGGACCGTGGCGCCGGCCTCCTGGACCCACGACTCGACGCGGTCGGCGGCCGCGTCGTTGATCAACGGGCCGACGTCGCCGGCCACGTCGAGCTTGTTCACGTGCTGCACCACGGCTTCCGAGACTGCGTCGTACACGTCGGTGTGCACGTAGACGCGCTGCACCGAGATGCACGACTGGCCCGCCTGGTACATCGCGAACGTGGCGATGCGCTGCGCCGCGAACTCGACGTCCTGCCAGTCCGGCGCGACGATCGCGGCCGCGTTGCCGCCGAGTTCCAGCGTGACGTGCTTGCGCGGCACGCGTTCCTTGATGCCCCAGCCGACCGGGCCCGAACCGGTGAACGAGACGACCGGCAGGCGCGGGTCCTCGACGAGCCGGGCGGTGTCCTCATTGGACAGGTGCAGGATCGAGAAGGCGCCGTCCGGCAGGTCGGTCTCGGCCAGCAACTCGCCGAGCAGGAACGCGACCTTCGGGGTGGCGGGTGCCGGCTTCAGCACGATCGGTGCGCCCACGGCGATCGCGGGAGCGACCTTGTGCGCCACCAGGTTCAGCGGGAAGTTGAACGGCGCGATGCCCAGCACCGGGCCGCGCGGCACCCGGCGGACCAGCGCGAGGCGGCCCTCGGCGGACGGGTCGGTGTCGAGGCGCTGCAGCTCACCGGAGAACCGGCGGGCCTCCTCCGAAGCCCAGCGGAACGTGGAGATCGCGCGGGTCACCTCGATGCGCGCCCACTTGAGCGGCTTGCCCGAGTCGTCGTTGATGGCCTGCGCGAACTCCTCGGCGCGTTCGGCGAGGCGCCGGGACACGTGGTCCAGCGCGGACGCACGGCGGTGCGCGGGCAGTGCGGCCAACTCGGGGGCGACGGCGGCGGCCTTGGCGACCGCGGCCTCGACGTCTTGGGCGGTGTGAAATTCGATCATGCGAGCAGGGCTCCTTCGAGCACGTCGAGTCCTTCGGCGAGCAGGTCGTCCGGGATGACCAGCGGGGGCAGCAGGCGGATCACGTTGCCGTAAGTGCCGCACGTCAGCACGACGACACCCTGTTCGTGGCACGCCTTCGCGACGCGCGCGGCGACGTCGGGCGTGCGTTCGGTGAACTCGATGGCGAGCATCGCACCGCGGCCGCGGATGTCCGCGATGACGTCGGTCTTCTCCGCGATCGCGCGGAGCCTGGTCAGCACGGTCTCCTCGATGCGGCGAGCGGCCGCGTTCAGGTCGCGCTCGCGCATCGTGCGGATGGCGCCCAGGGCCGCCGCGCACGCCACCGGGTTGCCGCCGTAGGTGCCGCCGAGGCCGCCGACGTGCACGGCGTCCATGATCTCGGCGCGACCCGTGACGGCGGCGAGCGGCAGGCCGCCCGCGATGCCCTTGGCAGTGGTGATCAGGTCCGGCACCACGCCCTCGTGGTCGAGCGCGAACCACGACCCGGTGCGGCAGAAGCCGGTCTGGATCTCGTCGGCGACGAACAGCACGCCGCGCTCACGGCACCATTCGGCGATCGCGGGCAGGAAGCCTTCTGCGGGGGCGATGAAGCCGCCCTCGCCCTGGATCGGTTCGATCACGAGTGCGGCGGTGTTGTCCGCGCCGACCTGCTTCTCGATGGCGGCGATGGCCCGCTGCGCCGCTTCGGGACCCGTCAGGCCGTCGTGCAACGGGTAGGACGCCGGCACGCGGTAGACCTCGGGCGCGAACGGGCCGAACCGGTGCTTGTACGGCATGTTCTTGGCGGTCAACGCCATCGTGAGGTTCGTGCGGCCGTGGTAGCCGTGGTCGAACACCACGACGGCCTGCCTGCCGGTGACGTGCCGGGCGATCTTGACCGCGTTCTCGACGGCCTCGGCGCCGGAGTTGAACAGCACCGACCGCTTCTCGTGGTCGCCGGGCGTGAGCTCGTTCAGCGCCTCGCAGACGTCGAGGTAGCTCTCGTACGGCGTGATCATGAAGCAGGTGTGGCTGAACCTGTCGATCTGCGCGTGCACCGCCTCGGCGACGGCGGGCGCCGGGTTGCCGACGTTCGTGACGGCGATGCCGGAGCCGAGGTCGATGAGCTGGTTGCCGTCGACGTCGATCAGCAGGCCGTCGTCGGCGGAGTCGATGTAGGCGGGCAGCGTCGAGCCCACCCCGGCGGCGACGGCGCCCTTGCGCCGCGCCTGGAGTTCCAGCGATTTGGGACCGGGGATCGCGGTGCGCAGTCGGGTCATGTTCCCAGCATGGCCCTGGTCAGCGCGCTGCGCAGTGGCTGAAATGGCGATCTGTGGGCGATGAGATGTACAAAGTGGCACATGCCCATCACGCTGCGGGAACTGGCGGGGAAGCTGGCGTTGCCGGTGCTGGCCGGGGACGTGTCGAGGCCCGTCGGGTGGGTGCACGGCACGGAACTGGAGGATCCGACGCCGTTCCTGGAGGGCGGCGAGCTGTTGCTGACGACAGGCCTGCACGCGCTGCGGGACGGCTACGTCGAACGGCTCGTGCGCGCGGGGGTCGTCGGGCTCGGCTTCGGTGTTGGACTTGGCCACGACGTCGTGCCGTCCTCGCTGGTGGAGGCCGCGGCGAAGGCGGACCTGGGCCTGGTCGAGGTGCCGCGCGAGGTGCCGTTCATCGCCATCAGCAAGGCGGTGTCGAAGGCGCTGGCAGCCGACGAGTACGCGGCGCTGACCAGGACCAGCGAGGCACAACGGGCGTTGACGCGTGCGGCCGTGCGGGGTGGCGTCGGGGGAGTGGTGCGCAGGCTCGGCCAGTGGATCGACGGCTGGGCCGTGCTCCTCGACGCGGCCGGCGAGCCCGTGCACGCCCACAACCCGCGTCTCGTCCCGGACCTGACCGCCGAGCTCGCCCGGCTGAAGACCGCGGGCGGCCTGGCCAGCGCCGCGTTCGAGCTCGACGGCGTGCACGTGTTCCTCCAGGTCCTCGGCAGCCGCGCCCGAGGCGTTCTGGCGGTCGGCACCGCCAGACCGGATCCGGGCATCGTCAACACGGCGGCGTCGCTGCTCGTCCTCGCGCTCGCCCAGCACGACTCCGTCGACGCGGCCAGGCGGGAGCTGCGCGCCGGCGAGTTCCGGATGCTGCTGGCCGGGCTGCCGATCGACGGACTGCCCGCACGGTTCCGGGTGTTCCTCGCCGACGAACCGCCGGACGACACCGTGTTCTGGGCCGAAGTGGACGGTGACGTCGTCGTGCTCACCGACGAGTTCGACGGCGTCGCATCGTCCGAAGTGGACGTCACCGAGGTCGCGCGTGGCTATCGCGAGGCCCAGCAGGCACGTCGAGCGGGCGTGCGGACGTTCGAGGACCTCGCCGGCAGCCTGAAGGTCCCGGACGGGTTCGCGGACGCGTTGCTCAGGCCGCTCGACGCCGAGACCCGCGAGACGTTGCGGGTCTGGCTGACCCACCACGGCGCCTGGGACCCGGCGGCGGCGGAACTGGGCGTGCACCGGCACACATTGCGCAACCGGGTGCGCAAGGCGGAGCAGGCTCTCGGCCGCTCGCTCGACTCACCCGGCCTGCGCGCGGAACTGTGGCTAGCCCTCCACCGCGAAGGTCAGTGAGGCGGTGTAGCCGGAGCCGACGTCGCCCGACATGGTCGCCATCTGGTGGTCGACGCCGTCACGGAACACCATGTCCTGCTTCAGGGACGTCCGCGCCATGTTCTGCACGCTCTGCGTGTAGCCGGTCGTGCCGTAGACCTCCTTGCACGTCGTCTCGGGCAACGCGAGCTGCGAGGTCGTGATCTTGTTGCCGGCCTTGGTCGCCTCGGCGAGGCTCGGGTAGACCTCGAAGTGGATGTGCGGCCAGCGCCCCGAGTACGCGCCGGGGAAGACGCTGACGAACTTCAGCTTGCCGGACGCGTCGGCCTCCTGGACGCCGCGCAGGAAGTTCTCGTTCTTCACGCGGTCCGAGTACATCGAGTAGTCGCCGTTGATGTCGCAGTGCCACAGGTAGACCGCGGCGCCCGCGAACGGCTTGCCGTCGTCGTTCTGGACGGTCAGGTCGATCGTGAGCTGCACGCCCTCGGCCGTGCGGGTCGAGGAACCGAAGCTGGACCGGATGTCCGACCGCACGATTCCGCTCTGCGTCAACGCGTTCGGGCCGTTGGAGCCGTCGCCGGGGTACGGGCCGGCGGTCTCCTCGGGGATCGGTTCCAGCGGCGAACCGTCCGCCGTCGTGGACGAGCCCGCCGTCGTGGTGGTCGATGTCGCGGTGGTGGTCGACGGGGCGCAGGCCACGAGCGTGAGGCCTGCGCCGCCGAGCAGCGTCAACGCCCGCCGGCGCCCGATGAGCGTGGCGAGGTCGAACTGGAGGCCGCGGTCGTGGTTGTCCGTCATGCGACCCAGATTGCGGCCGTTTCCTGTGAGCCGCCTGTGGAAGAGCTGTCACGGAGATAGCAGCGGGAACTCCGGGAGGGTCAGCGCGGAGTGCTCCGGCCGGGCGGGCGCGGCGGGGATCGTCGCGCGGGAGCGCAGGGCGGCGTTGCGGGCGGCCAGCGCCTCGGGAGTGCCGGGGAAGAGTTCCGCGTTGCCCACGTCGACCAGGCCCTGGTTCGCCTCGACGAACGGCCTGATCGTGCGCTCGTACGCGGCGAAGTCGCTCATGTTGCCCGCCAGCACGTACGCGCCGACGAGCGCGAGGCTCGACCCCTGGCCCGTGAGGAACGACGGGGCGTACGCGGCGTCACCGACGAGCGCGACGCGGCCGGACGACCAGCGCGGCATGCGGATCTGGCTGACCGTGTCGAAGAACAGGTCGTCGGCCTCGTGCATCGCTTTGACCATGCCCGGCACCTCCCAGCCGTCCTCGGCGAACACCGACGCCACGAGGTCGCGCTGGGCCTGCGGGTCGCGGAACGCGCCGAACGGGGCCTCGGCGCGGGTGAAGCTCAGGAAGCCGTGCACGCTCTCGTTCGACCCCACCGCGTACAGGGCGGCGGCGCGGCCGGGTTCGTTCCACATCAACGCCTCCTGCCGGAGACCGAGGTGGTTGGGCAGGGTGAAGCCCGCGAAGCAGTAGCCGAGGTAGCGGTGGAACTGCTCCTCCTCGCCGAACGTCAGCGCACGCACCGTCGAGTGCAGACCGTCCGCGCCGATGACGTGGTCGTAGGTGCGCTCCAAGCCGCTGCGGAACGTCACGTCGACGCCGTCCGCGTGCTCGTTCATCGTGACGATGGTGTTGTCGAAGAGGAACTCCACGTCGTCGCGCACGGTGTCGTAGAGGATCTCGGCGAGGTCGCCGCGCCGCACCTCCAGGTCGGTGCCGTCACCACCGATGAGCGTCTCCGGGCGGATCGACGCGACGAGACCGCCGTCCGAGTCGAGGAACGTGATCTGCCGGGTGTCCACGTGCGCCTCGCGCAGGCGGGGGAGCAGGCCCATCCGGTCGACCACCTCCAACGCGGTGCCGCGGATGTCGATCGGGTAGCCGCCGCCGCGCAGGGCGTGCGACTTCTCCACGACGGTGACGTCGAAGCCGTTCCGCCGCAGCCAGAACGCGAGCGCGGGGCCGGCGATGCTGGCGCCGGAGATCAGGACTGAGCTCATGATTCCTCCAGTTACCTAACTTAGGTATCATTTTTCGGGCCGCGATGATCGCTACGGTTGCGAGCGACTGAGGCAAGCGTATACCTAAGTTAGGTAAGTAAGGTGTGAGATGAGCGAGGCCCTGGACCCTGCGGCACTGCTGCCGCGCCTGATGCAACTGGGCACCGTGCTCAACCGCAGCCAGCTGGTCGAGCGGGGGATGGAGCACGTCGGCCTCCCGATCGACCGCCCCGGCCTGACCGTGCTCATCACCCTTCGAATGGCCGGCCGGCCGTTGCGGGTGGGGGAGATCGCCGCACGGATGCAGGTCGTCGGCCCGCACGTCACGAGGCACCTGCACGACCTGGAGCGCGCCGACCTGGTCCGCCGGGTCACCGACCCCGACGACCAGCGTGCGCGTCTGGTCGAGCTGACGGACGCCGGCGCGGCGGCGGCCGGGCGCTACCTGGAGGCCGTCCTCGGGCGGCTCACCGGCGCGGTCGCCGACTGGTCCGAGGAGGACAAGACGACGCTCGGCCGGCTGCTCGGCCGGTTCGTGGACGACCTCCAGGAGCACCTCAGCCGAGAGTGAGCAGCACGGTGCTGGAGCCGTGTCGGGGCTGAAGCTTCAGCACCGTGCCACCGAACGTGCCGGGCGCCGAGGAGACAGCCGCCCAGCCCGCCGCTGTGCCGCGCAGGTCCTCGACGGTCGAGGAACCCACGGGTTTGCCGTCGATCACCACGCGTTTCACGTCCGCGGGCACCATCAGCTGCGACTCGCTCGGCGCGCCGCGCAGGGTCACGAGGACGTGCTTGCCGAACGAGTCGACCTGCAGGTTGCCGAAGCGGCCGTTCGCCGTGGGCGACACGAGCCAGCCCGCGCGATCGCGCCGGTCCAGGTCGTTGACACCCCACGGCTTGGACCAGACGTCCGGTGCGCGGAAGTTGAACGGCATGGCCGCGGAAGCCCGCAGGTACAGCGGGAACTCGTCCAAAGTGGACTCCCGCGTGATCGTCCTGCCGCCGCTCACCCGCGCTCCGGAGAACAGGTCGATCCACTCACCGCGGGGCAGCCAGACGTCGACCGGCGTCGGTTTCCCGGCCGCCCCATCGGTTTCGGCGCGATCGGCGGTCACCGGAGCAGCGAGCAGGTCCGGCCCGACCATGAACTGCTGGTCCGCCTTCCACGCGGCCTCCTCGCCGGGGTGGCGGAACGCCATCGGCTGCGTGATCGGCGTGCCGTCCCGCGAAGCGCGAACTGCCTGCGCGTACAGGTACGGGAACAACTCGTAGTGCAGGACGGCCGCCCGCTTGAAACGCTCGAACGTCGCCGCGTCGTACAGCCACGGCGTCGAGTTGCGGCCGGAGCTGCCGACCTGGAACACCGGCGTCACCGCGGACTGCTGCGCCCACCGCACGAACAACGACTCCGACGGGCCGCCGCCGAGGTTGCGGTAGCCGCCGATGTCCGAGCCGTGCACGGGATGGCCGGAGATCCACGAGTTGAGGCCGCGCCGGGTCGTGAGCCGCAGGCCGTCGAAGCTCATGTCCGCGTCGGCCTGCCAGAAACCGTGCAGCAGCGTTGGCATCCCGTCGCCACCCGCGCGGAACAACGTCGTGTAGTTGTCGCCGTGCACCTTCCGCAGCATCTTCACCACGGATTCCGCGTACAGCAACGGATACTCGTTGTGGATCAGCGTGCCGGGGCCGCCGGCGAACGTCGTCTCCTCGAAGTTGTGCTCCTCGCCGCGGTCGCCCTTCACGAAGTTCACGCCCATGCGGAACACGGCTTCCAGCCGGGCCTCGTAGTGAGCGCGCGCGACGGGGTTCGTGAGGTCGATGTCCCACACGTTCGTGCGATCCGACTGGGCGAAGGAACCCTCAGGGTAGTCGTGCGGGCACGTCTTTCCGTCCGAGGCCTTGCTCAGGAACGGCGCCACCCACACGCCCATGTTCACGCCACGCGACCGCATCCAGTCGATCGTGCCCTGCGCGTCCGGGTACATGGTCTTGTCGAACTTCAGCGCGCCGATGCACGCGTAGGTCGGCCGGGCGCCCTCCGGACCCTGCTCCCACGGGTTGTCGACCCACAGCGTGTCCAGCGGGACGCCGCGCGCCTGGAACTGCGTGACGTCCTCCACGACCTCGTCGGAGTGGTTGTACTTGTCGCGCCACTTCGTCAGCGCGAACTGCCGGGCGGGCGGCAGCGTGGGCGTGCCGACGCGCTGGAAGTAGGCGCTGTTGACCTGCTGCGGTGAGCCTGAGTAGACCTCGTAGTCGAGCCGGGAGGTCTTGAAGCACAACTGGATCCGGTCCGGCACGCCGAACGTGACCGGGCACGGCGCCGGCTTGTCCGCGCAGTGGTCGTCGGCCAGGGCGCCGGGGAACGCCGTCCTGCCGATCGCTTTCGTGTCCGCGTAGACGCCGTAACCCGCGCTGGACATGAAGAACGTCGAAGGCGCGCCGTTCTTGTTGCACTTGCCGAACGTCGAGGCACCGACGAACACGGCCTTGTTCAGCAGCACACGTCGTTGCAGGTCAACGAACATCGTGTGCGCGCCGCCGCCGAGGAAGTGCTCCTCCAGCGAGCCGGTCAGGTTCGCCGACACCTGAGCCACTCCAGCGGACGGTTCCAACGTCCAGCCCACGCGGAGGCCTCGTGAGGTCCGCGTGACGACGACGTCCGCCGTCCTGGACGCTTCAGTGGTCGCCACGACGTACCGGACGCCGCCCGGAACCCGTTTCTGGGCAACGACCTTCGTCAACGAGTGCTGGGTGCCGTCGGCGAGCCGGTAGAACGTCTCGCGCTGGCCGGTCAGCTTGCGCCGGCCGTCCTGGAAGTCCAGCGAGAACGGGCTGTTCACGGCCTTCCACGTCAGGCCGGTGCCGGCCACGGCGATCGGTGCGCCGGCCGAGAGCCCGGCGGCGAGCAGGAGAAGTGCGAGCAGGTGCCTCATGCCGGCACCACCCCGTTGATCGTGGTGTTGCGGAACACCAGGTCGTCGGTGTGCTCGATCAGGTTCGGCTCGGTGATCCCGGTGAAGGTCGAGTTGGTGATCCGCACGTTCCTGATGTGCTGCTGCGGGAAACCGCGGAAGGTGGCCGCGATCCGGCCGCCGTTGATCCGCATCCGGTCGATCGTGAGGTTGTCGATCTGCGGGAAGAAGCCCTTCGTGCCGCCGTTCTGGTAGTACATCGAGACGAACAGGATCTCGCGCTCGACGTTCTGGCCGAAGACGTTGCGCAGGTGCACGCCGTCGATCACGCCGCCGCGGTCCTGGTTGGTCTTGACGTAGAGCGCGTGCTTGATCGGGTATCGGCCGGGGAAGTCCGGCGCGTTGATCTCGCAGTCGCGGCAGAAGACCCGGGACACCCCGCCGGACATCTCGCTGCCGATCGTGACCCCGCCCCAGCGTCCGGAGAACTTGCAGCGCTCCACCACGACGTGCGTGGACGGGATGCCGACCCGCCGGCCGTCCGCGTCCCGGCCGGACTTCACCACGACGCAGTCGTCATTGGTGTTGAACTTCGAGTCGTGCACGTGCGCGTAGGACGACGAGTCGAGGTCGACGCCGTCACCCTGCGAGTTCGTGGAGTAGATCTCGATCCGGCGCACGGTGATGTTGCGGGAGAACACGAAGTGCAGCGACCACATCGCCGGGTTGCGGATCAGCACGTCCTCGACCAGGAGGTTCCGGCAGCGGAAGAACTGGATCATGTTCGGCCGCATGTTCTTCCCAGGCCCCATGATCCGCTGCTCGACCGGGACGCCGTCCTCGCCCCACTGCCGCAGCAACGGCGTCGAGCCCGCACCCCAGCTCGCCCACCTGCCGTTCACCGCGTCGCCGTCGAGGGTGCCGCGGCCGGTGATGGCGATGTTCTTCTGCTCGAACGCGTAGATGAACGGCTGGTAGTTGTGGCAGAGCGTGCCCTCCCAGCGGGTGAGCACGAGCGGCAGGTAGTCCTCGGGGTCGGTGGAGAACCTGACGGTGGCGCCCTCGCGGACGTGCAGCTCCACATTGGACAGCAGCCGGATGCCGCCGGTGAGGAACGTGCCCGCGGGGACCACGACACGTCCGCCACCGGAGCGGTGGCACGCGGTGATCGCGCGCCGGAACGCCTCGGTGTTCTTGGTGAGGCCGTCCCCCTTCGCGCCGAACGCGGTGACGTCGTAGTCCTTTCTGCGAAAACGTGGCGGGCAGATGCGTGCCAGGATCAGCGGCACCTCGCGCCACGGGTCCGCGGCTGCATCGGCGATCCCGGTGGGCAGCAGGAGACCGGCGGCGGTCAGGCCGGAGACACGGGCGAAATCACGACGTGACAGGGACACGGGATCAGACCTTCTTGCCGTTGATGGTCACGTTGGTGAACGTGGTGCCGTCCGCGTTCTTGACGCCGGGCTTCGCGGTGGTCACGTTCGTGAAGGTGCTGTTGGAGATCGCGACGTTCCTGATGTGCGACTCGCCCAGGCCGTCCAGGGCGACGGCGGTCTTCTTGACCCCGTTGACGGTGAAGCCGTCGGCGGTGATGTTCTGCACCCTGGGGTTCACGATCGGTCCGTAGCCGGGGCCGGTGAGGCTGTAGTTCAGCGTCACCATGATCGCCTCGCGGTCGACGTCGGTGGCCTTGATCCGCCGGGCGTGGATGTTCTCGACGGTGCCGCCGCGCCGCTTGTTCGTCTTGATGTACAGGACGTGGAAGGGCTTGTACGACGACCCCTTCTTCACCGTGCAGTCCTGGAAGAAGACGTTGCGCACGCCGCCGGACATCTCGCTGCCGACCGTCAGGGCGCCCCAACGGCCCTCGAACGAGCAGTTCTCGATCACGATGTTCTCGCTGGCCACACCGACTCGGCGGCCGTCGGCGTCGCGACCGGCCTTGATCGCGATGCCGTCGTCGCCGCAGTCGAACCGGCACCCGGTGATGTGGACGTACTGGGAGGCCTCTGGATCGCAGCCGTCGACCATGCCGCCGCGGCTGTACACGAAGATGTCGCGGATCGTCACGTTGCTGCACAGCACGGGATGCACGTTCCACATCGCGGAGTTGCGCAGCTGAACACCCTCGACGAGGACGTTGCGGCACTCGTAGAGCGTGATCATGTTCGGCTTCAGGTAGTGGCCCATGCCGAACTTCCGGTCGGTCACGGGCTTGTTGTCGACGGCCCACTTCTGCAGCTGTTCCCAGTCGGGCTGGCGCTTGTCGTCGTAGTCGAACCACGGACCGGACGGGCCCTGGCCGTCGATCAGGCCCGGTCCGGTGATCGCGATGTTCTCGGCCTTGCGGGCGTAGATGAACGACGAGAAGTTCATGCACTCGATGCCCTGCCACCGCGTGTAGACCAGCGGGAAGTCCTTGGGATCGGTGGAGAAGCGGAGGGTGGCGCCTTCCGAGACGTGCAGGTTCACGTTGCTCAGCAAGGTGATCGCGCCGGTCAGGAAGGTGCCCTTGGGCACGACGACCTGGCCGCCACCCGCCGCGGAGCAGGCCTCGACGGCCTTCCTGAACGCCTCGGTGTTCTTCGTCTTGCCGTCGCCCTTGGCGCCGTACGCCGTGACGTCGAACTTCGCGCCGGGGAACGTGGGCGGCACGATCTTCGCGAGGATGGCCGGCACCTGGTCCCACGGCGACTCGGCCATCGGTATCGCGGTGTGCTCCTGTGCCGAGGCGACCGGCGCCGGCAGGAACGAGCCGGACAACATCGTGACACCCGCGGTGGCACCGGCGACTTTGAGGAAGTCGCGGCGATTGGTCTCCATCGGCCGTCCTTTCGCACGCATGCGTTGGCACAACTGCGAGCGGCGGCGATGAGAAGGTCTTGAAAACCTTTTCACCCGATGTCTACACCCGTTTCCGGCCCCGCGTCAACGGCTGCCCGAAGTCGGCATACTGCTTGCGTGCTCGGATTGCGTCCGACGGAACTCGCGGTCTACGAGGCGCTCGTGGACTCCTACCAGCTGGGGCTGGCGGAGCTGTGTCCCGCGGCGGGACTGGCCGAGCGGGTGGTGCGGGCCGCGCTGAGGTCGTTGACCGAGCTCGGTTTCGTCCACCAGGCCGACGGGCTGCACACGGCCGTCGCCCCGGACGTCGCGCTGGCGGCGTACTTCCTGCGCCGCGAGGACGACCTGCGGCGCGAGCGGCTGCTGGCGGGCGCGCTGCAGGTCCGTTACGAACGGGCGGCGGGCATGCGCGCTCCCGCTGACCTCGTCGAGGTGGTGCACGGAGCCGAGGCGATCTCGCAGCGTGCGGACCAGGTGATGCGCACGGCCCGGTACGAGGTGCGGTTCGTGGACAAGCCGCCGTACGCCAAAGCGCCCACGTCGTTGCACCCGGTGGAGGAGGAGCTGCTGCGCCGCGGCGTCCGGTTCCGGGGCATCTACGAACGTCGGGCGCTGGAGCTGCACGACCTGCGCGCCGACCTGGAGATGGGGCTGTCGCTGGGGGAGGAGGCGCGGGTCGTCGCGGTCGCGCCGACGAAGATGATCCTCGCGGACGCCCATCTCGGGCTCATTCCGCTGTACAGCACCGAGACGACGCTGGAGAGCGCGGTGATCGTGCACCGGTCGGCGTTGCTCGACTCGCTCGGGGCGTTGTTCGGCAAGCTCTGGGACGACGCTGTGCCGCTGTCGTTACCAGGTCAGCCGGCGAGCTCCGATGTCTCGATCGCGGACGCGCGGCTGTTGGCGTTGCTGGCCACCGGGTTGCCGGACCGCAGCATCGCCAAGCAGCTCGGGCTGAGCTACCGGACCTACCAGCGGCGCCTGCACCGGCTGATGGACGAGCTGGGCGCGCAGACCCGGTTCCAGGCGGGCCTGCGCGCGGCTTCTCGAGGTGCGGGTTCCCTCCTGCCGCCTCAGTGAGTGCGGAACGCCTTCTGCATGGTCTGCGTGACGGTGTTCCCGGCGCCGTCCCTGGCCTCGGTGCGCAGCCACACGTCACCGCCCGGCTTGTCGATCGTGACCTGCCAGCGGCCGCCGTCGGGCTGGATCCGCGCCGGCCGCCAGGTCACGCCGTCCGCGGACCACTGCACCTTCACCGCGGTCACGGGCGCGCTGCCGGACGCCGTGAGGTGGTAGACGAACGGCGTGTTCGCCGGTGCGGAGTTCGTCAGGTCGAGCGGCAGGTCGTGGTGCAGCTGGATCAGCGGCTGGAACTGGCAGCTCGTCGCCTGGGCGTGACAGGAGTAGCCGCGCGGTGGCGGGTTGAGCGACCGGCGTGACTGGAACGTCCACGTCGTCTCGGTGCGCGGGGCGAGGGTGAACAGGACGGGGTTGACCGCGCCCGCGACTGCTCCGGGTGCGTGGCTTTCGACCTTCTCCAGGCGGTAGGTGGCCTGGTCCGGTGACAGCGGGAAGGTCGGGTAGAACGCCAGCGGGTCCTGGTTCTGCCCGATCTCGCGGTCGCCCTGGAAGAGGCGGACCTTGGTCGTCGTGAAGAACTTGCTGTTCTGGTACGGGTTCGTGTAGTGACCGGGGGTGCCGTCCGTCCACTGCAGAGCCGGGACGAACGTGTCGCCCGTGCGGCAGTCCGAGCACAGCTGGCGCCACGCGTCGCCCGCGGCGGGATAGCGGGCGGGGTGGTCGGACCGCAGGTCGATCGCGGTGCTGTACATCGGTCCGGCGAACCAGCGTTCGACGGCAGGCGCCTGGCCGTCGCGGAACACGTTCTCCTGGTACATCGCCATCGCCGCGCGAGCGCCCTTGTCGTCCGTGCCGCTCAACGTGACCGAGCGCTTCCAGACGATCCGGTCGTCGCCGGGACCGATGTACTCGTTCCACGCGGCGGGCGGGGTGAACGTGGTGCCGCGCATGATCTGCGTCTGCCACAGCCCGGTCGGGAACGGGTACCACGTCTTCTGCACGGTGAGGCCGGGTTTGTCGGCGTGGTAGGAGGTCCTGCGCAGCACGAGCTTCGCCGGGTCGACCGTCCGCCGGTGGGCGGCGGGGATGCCGTTGGCGTCGAGGTAGCTGAGGTTGAACACGGACTCCGGACCGGGCTTGACGTTCAGCCTGATCGCCGGCTGCTTCGCGAGGAACTCGCCGTCGGCGTTGCTGACGCTGAGCGAGGGCAGCGCGGCGCTGGCGAGCCCGGTGAGCGGAAGCGCACCCGGTTGGTCCACATAGGACAGCAGGACCTTCCTGCCTTCCTGGGCGGCGGTGGCCGCGGCGGCGTTGGCGGCCCTGACCATGACGGCGGGGGTGTCCGGCTTGATCTTCACGACCTTGACGTCGGTCCGTTCGCCGGACCACTTCGCGGACAGCACGGCGACGTCGCCGTCGGCGTTCAGCGTGCGGCCGCCGGAGGTCAGCGTGACCGTGGCGGTCTGCAGGGTCACGTTGTCCTGCAACGAGATCGCGCCCTTGCCCGCGGCGGGGGACGGGGTGGCGCGGATCTCCCACGGCGCGGTGCCGAGCGCGGCAGAGGTCTCGGTGATCAGCGGCAGGTTGCCACCCTCGGCGGGCAGGACGCGGCGCATCGTGACGGTGCGGTCGCGTTGCTCGGCCGGGCCCGGCGGCACGACCTCGATCGGCACGGTCCGCTGCGCGTCGAGCGAGACGTCCTGAGCGCCGGCGACCGTGAGTTCCGGTGCGGCCAGCGCGGACCAGCGGCGCACTCCCGCCGTGTTCTCGGTCGCCCAGCTCACCGCGGAGTAGCGGCCGCCCGGCACGTTCGCGACGCCCTCGCCGTTCACCACGTCGAAGACGTAGCTGAGGGTGTCGTCGAACGGGTCGTTGACGTCGTCCTGGCCGTTGGAGTCGTCGATGAGCTGGCCGAAGGCGGGCGCGGGCGCCTTGCCCGCGGTGTCGCGGACGTGCACCGACACCGGGAACGTCCGCGGTGCCTCGTAGACGCTCACCGCCGTGCGGAGACTGGTGCCCGCGCCGGTGGCCGTGACGACGCCGCCGTACACGCCCGCCGGACCGGCGTCGGGGTCGAGGGTGAGGATCGCGGTGGCCTGAGCGCGGGCCGGGACGGTGAGACGTGAGGTGCTGAGCCCGAACGCGGTCGTGGACGTGCCGTCCCAGCCCTTCAAGGACGAGGCCAGATCGAGGGTGAGCGGGGAGTCGGAGTCGTTGGTGTAGACGAGTTCCCGGGTGAGCGTGTCGCCGGATCCCTTCTCCTGCCGCCCGAAGCTCACCGACGCCGGTCCCGTCACCTTGCTCGCCACCGCGCGCGCCACGTCCAACCGGCCCGCGCCCTGCTCGTACCACGGCATGGCCACGTCGGCCGCGCTGGTCACGAGTGCGTTCTTCAGTTGCCGCGCGGTCCAGCCGGGGTGTTGCTGGGCGAGCAACGCGGCCGCACCCGCGACGTGCGGGGTGGCCATCGAGGTGCCGGACGACGCGGTGTGCAGGTCCGAGACCGGCGCGCCCATCGACGTGTCCGCGGCGCGCGCGGCGACCACGCCGACACCCGGCGCGGTGATCTCGGGCTTCACGAGGGCGTCGCCGATGCGCGGACCGGTGCTGCTGAACGGTGCGCGCTTGTTCTGCCGGTCGACCGCGCCGACCGTGAGCGCCGAAGCCGCGGCGCCGGGGGAGGTGACCGAACGCCCGGCAGGGCCGTTGTTGCCCGCCGCCACCACGAACAGCACACCGGTCTCGGCGGAGAGCTGGTCGACCAGCGCGCTGAGGTCGTCGGAGCCGTCCGTGACGTCGCCGCCGAGACTGAGGTTGACGATCTTCGCACCGGACCGGGCCGCCCACTCGATGCCCGCCATCACCTGCGAGGTGTCGCCCTCACCCGCGCCGTTGAACACCTTCGCGACCATCAGCTTCGCCGCCGGGGCGACGCCGGAGTACTTCGCCCCGGTGCCCGCGATGATCGAGGCGACGTGCGTGCCGTGGCCGTGGCGGTCGGTCACGTCGGGTTCGTCGGAGAAGTTCGCCGTCTCGGTGATCTTCGCGGCGACGTCGGGGTGGTGCTGGTCGATGCCGGTGTCCACGACGGCGACCGTCACGCCGGCGCCGTTCAGTCCGGCCGCCCACGCCGCGGGGGCACCGATCTGCTTCGTGGTCTGGTCGAGCGTGACCCGGATCGGCCGGTCGTACCTCACCCGCACGCCGGACTTCACGCTCATGTCCAGGGAACGCCAGAACTCCTGCGCCCTGGCCTTCTCCACGTGGATGCCGGCCGCGTTCAGGGTGTTGATCCTGGTGTGCGCGCTCGCGCTGATGCCGCCGATCGTGAGCACCGGGACGGTGGTCGTGCGGTCGTCGGACTGGCCGGTGCGCACGAGTTCGGTGACGTTGAAGAGGGTGTCGTCGACGGTGCCGGACGTGACGGCGCCGATCGCGTCCGAGGGGTAGACGTGCAGACCTTTGGCCGTCGTCATGGTGTGGAAGATCGGCGGCTCGCCTTCCCGTGGCGCGGCGTGGATCTGGGCGAATTTTCGGCCGTCGGAGCGCTCGGTGTAGTCGACGACGTCACCGGTGATCAGCGTGATCCGGTGCGACGCCTCGGACGTCTGCGCCGGCGGGGGTGCCGGTGGCGTCGCGGACACCGGTGGTGCGACGAGCGTGGCCGCGGCGATGGCGGGTGCCAGGACGTGTCGGAACACGGCGCCTCCTCGTGATCAGTTCACAGCAGGATGAGGGGCCGGAATTCCTTGCGGAACACTGGAAAGCGGCGGTTGGTCGCCGTTGGCGACTTCGCGCCACGCGGCGGAGCCCGGACCGTCGGTGACGGCCCGGGCTCCTGGGGTTGCTCGGTCAGAAGGTGCGTTCCTGCAGCGAGAAGTCACGCTGGTTGTTGTTCGTGTCCTGGCTGAGGATGTTGCGGGTGTTCGAGCCGTTCAACGCGGCGGTCTGCGCGGTTTCCGGAGCGGCGTTGACGCTCTCCTTCGGCGTGACCGCGCTCGCCGAGAACGCGACGCCGTCGATCTTGAAAGCGGTCGGCGCGTTGCTGCCGAAGATCGCGACACCGCCGTACACCGGAATGCCCTCGACGCCGAGGAAGTTCACCGGGAGCACGTGTTGCGTGCTCGTGGTGCCGGAGAACTCGGCGCCCGTCAGCACCAGCGTGGAGCCGACGTTGTTCTTGGGCGCCAGCACGATCGGCTGGCTGAGGGAGTCCATCAGCGGGATCGTCTGGATGACCTGGTTCTGCTGGTTGTAGATCTTCAGCACCCAGTTGGTGAGGTCGAGCTGCTGGTCCGTGGTGTTGGCGATCTCGATCGCCTCGTCGAGCGGTCCGTTCGGGCCCATCGTCGAGACCTCGTTGACGAGCACAACCGGCACGGCCATGACCTCGGGAGCACCGGGCTCCTCGGCCGCGGTCGCCATTCCCGCGAACGCGATGGTGCTCGCGAATGCGAGAGCCGTGGCTCCGCTCAGCAGTCGACGCATTGTCTCGGTCCTTTCGAGAAGTGAATTGTGGGCATTTCTCGTGGCGGCCTGCCTGGTCTCGTTAAACGACCTGTCTTGCCGCCGGGACCGACTTTGCTCTGATTTCCCGTAAGTCGTAAGGGGCCATTGAAGGGCGGTTACGGATTGATTTCTCCGGGAGTGGGAATGTGGCAGGTGAAGTCAGTGGAGTTGTGGTCGGTGTCGCGCGAGGCGCTGTCGCGGCCGAGTGAGGAGCCCTCGCCGGAATTCGGGCAGGGCGTGGCGGGACCGTCTTCGCGGCACGGCGAGGACGAGGTCAGGCCCACGCTGTCGGTGTGCGCACCGTGCCGGTTTCGAGCGATAACACCCGAGCCGTCCACTGTGCTCACGACGATCCCGTTGGGCACCGTTCCGCTGAACGCGCCGCCGACTATCAGGAAGTATTCACCCGGAGGTAGCACGGTGGCCGCAGGGATGGTGGCGAGGATTCGCGGAGTGCTGCCGGCGCAGGCCTGGACCGACCATCCTCCGATGTCTGCCTCGGTGGAGCCGGTGTTGCGCAGCTCTACGAATCCGCTCGATCCGAGCGCGATCTCGTTCACCTTGACCGGGGAGACCCCCGGTGCGCCGCCGAGCGCGGCACCGGCGAGCAGCAGGCACGTTGCGACGGTGTTTCCTGGGGGTGTCACAGATCGCAGTCTGGCCCGGCCCGGTGGTCGTCACAGGGGGCCAAAGACCTGCTCTGCCTGGGACTTGCGGGAAGACGGTGGCCGCGGGGGCCTGGCGGTGCACCGCTTCCCGGACAGGGGCAGGCTTCCTCCGGCCTGCCCGCGCTCCGTCAACCGGAGTGGTCTTCGGAAGTCGCCCTGCGTGTCTCGCGTGCGATCGTCGCCGCCTTGTCGACCGCGGCGTGCGGCACGTGCAGCGCCGCGCTGAGGAAGGCACGCCAGTAGGGGCCGGGAATGCGTTTGCCGCGTTCCCATCTCGACACTTCTTCACGGGTGACGCTGTCGTTTTGTGAGATCTCGCACAACAGGTCCGCGAGTTCGCGCTGGGTGAGGCCCTGCTCTCGCCTAGCCTGCGGAATCAGCGCGGTAATGGGCGGCACGTCCTGGTGCTCTGGGGCTGGTAGGGCTGCCTTGAGCACGGTTCTGCTCCGTTTCGGTGTGATGGGTGGGTGTGTCGACCACCATGCCGCAAAGTCTGGATCATGGGGCCCTGCATTGCGGTGATACCGCCGGTCGTTGAAAGTTCGCGTACCTCCGGAATGCGTCGCTCGGATGTTCGGGTGAAAGTGAGCTGGGCCAACGGGGTGCGCGATCTCGCATTGTGGTGCTTTGACTAGTGTGACCGCGCCAGGACCGTTGCTACAGCAATGACCGGGATGAGAAGGTGGAGAAAATGCTCTCGACGGTCGAAGTGGTGCAGGTGTTTCTCGCGCGGCTCGCCGCGCAGGACGCGGCAGGCATCGCGCGGTTGTGCGCACCGACCGTGGAATGGGAGGCGCCCGACCCCGGTGGCGCCCGGTGGACGACCGGCCAGCGCACCCGCCGGGAGGTCGAGTCCCAGTTCCTCACCCTGTTCGCCACGTTCGGCCTGGAGCGGCTCTCGGCCCGCCAGGTGATCGTCGACGGAGGAGACGCGGCCGTGGTCGGTTCGGCACGCTGGCGGGTCCTGACCACGGCCGAGCGGGTGGACGTGCGCTTCGCGGCCGTCGTGTCCGTGCACCTGGGGGAGATCGAGCAGTACTGGCAGATGCCGGACACGCTGGCCGCCGCCGTCGCCACAGGGGCCGCGCGGACTGAGGCATGAGCGTCAACCGCGAGAGATCGGTCCGCACGAGGGCCAAGCTGCTGCACGCCGCCGCGGAGGTGTTCGACCGCGACGGGTTCGCCGGATCCAGCCTCACCGCCGTCTGCGCGCGAGCGGACGTGTCGAAAGGTGCGCTGTATTGCCACTTCCGCTCCAAGGAGGCCCTCGGCGTCGCGATCATCGAGGAGCAGTCGCTGCTGTGGCACCGGTTGCGCGACGAGCAGCTCGCGATCGAGCAGTCGCCGATCCAGGCGCTGATCGCGATGTCGTTCGAGTTCACCCGCAGGCTGGACACCGACCTCACCGTGCGGGTCAGCGCGAAGCTGTTGCGGGAGGCGGTGTTCTTCGACGTCGTGGCCGCCGCGCAGGTCGTCGGCTGGGTCGCCGTGGTGCGGGAGCTGCTCTCGCTCGCGCGGGAACGAGGTGAGCTGCTGCCGGAGGTGAACGTCCGGCACACGGCCGAGCAGATCGTCGCGGAGCTGCTCGGACTGCAGTTCGTGGCCCAGGCCCTGAGCGGCGGCACCGATCTCCGCACGCGGCTCGCGCGGGTGTGGCGGGCGTCTTCTGGCTGCCTGGTGACAAGACCTGTCTACGAGACGTTGCGTTTCGAGTGACGGTCGTCTCGACCCAGTCGAGACAGGAATGCCCGCTCGCGCCAGGGCCGTTGTGCTCCTCGTTCGTCAGGTGTCCTAACGAAGGAGCAAGGGTGAGCAGCATCGTGGTCGTGGATCCGTATTCGGCGGGCAAAGGCATCGCCCCCGCGTTCGTGGCACGTGGTGTCGACGCGATCGCCGTGCTGACGACGGAGAAGCCGCCGGCGGGGCTGAACTGGTTCCCGGACGACTTCGCGGAGGTCCACCTGCTGCACGACCTCGACGAGCTCGCCGCCAAGCTGGCCGTGCGCGACCCGATCGCCGTCGTACCGGGCACCGAGACCGGCGTCGAGGCCGCGGAGGCGTTGTCGGAGCTCATCGCACCGGGCCGGTCGAACGTCCTGACGCTCTCCTCCGCCCGCCGCGACAAGTGGCAGATGGCCGTGGCACTGCGCACCGCCGAGGTGCCGCACCTGCGCCAGATCAGCTCCGACCGCGTCGACGAGGTCGCCGCGTGGCTGCGGCGCGAGGGCCTGGAAGACTCGCCGATCGTGTTGAAACCGCAGGAAAGCGGCGGTACGGACGACGTGTTCGTGGCGATGCCCGGCGACGACTGGCGCGCCAAGTTCAACCGGATTCTCGGTTGCGTTAACAAGCTGAACATCCGCAACGACAAGGTGCTCGTGCAGGAACTCGCGGTGGGCACGGAGTACGAGGTCGACACCTACTCGATCGACGGCGAGCACGGCCTTGTCGCGGTCTGGCGCTATGCCAAGCAACGGCGCGGCGACCGGCTCGGCATTTACCTGTCCAACACGCTGGTCGCGGAGGACGAGCCCGTGGTCGACGTGCTCTTCGGCTACGTGTGCCAGGTGCTCGAGGCGACCGGTGTCCGCAACGGGCCGGCGCACGTGGAGGTCATGATCACTCCCGACGGCCCGCGGCTGATCGAGATCGGCGCGCGGCTGGCAGGCGCGGAACAGCAGGAGCTCACCGTGCTCGGCACCGGGGAAAGCCAGATCACCCGGATGGTGCGGCACCGCGTCGACGGTGACACGTCGGTCGGCCGGTACTCGCGGTGGCGGCACGTGAAGTCGGTGTACCTGTCCTCGCCCGCCGCCGGTGAGCTCGGCAACTCGGTGCGATTTGACGAGCTGGCCTCACTTTTGCCCAGTTACCAGAGCGACGCGCTGGCCTATCGCGAAGGTTCGATGGTGCCGCGTACCGACGACCTGTGGACGTCGTTGGGTTCGGTAGTGCTGGCGACGACCGACGCCGACCAGCTGGAACGTGATGTGGCGGTCGTCAGGGAGATCGAAGCCGGGCTGATCGTAGTTTGATCGTCAGGTGTGGCCGGGTAGCCGTGATTCCACGCGACCCGTTAGGTTTGCTTTGCGACGGAGCGGAGGCCCATGAGCGAGCGCTGGGACGGTGACCTGACGGGCGCGGTGGTCGACGACCGCTACGTGATCGGGTCGCTGCTCGGCTCGGGTGGCATGGCGGAGGTCTACCGCGCGCTGGACCGCGAGACCACGTCGCCGGTCGCGATCAAGATCTTCACGGGCCCCGGCCTGCCCGACGACGAACTGCGGTTGCAGCGCGAGGCCTCGATGCTGGTCTCGCTGGACTGCCCCGGCATCATCCCCGTCTACGCGTCGGGTTCGTTGTCGCGCCGCCCGTACTTCGTGATGCGCGAGATCACCGGTGGCACCCTGCGTCAGCGCATGCGCGAGCCGCTGCCGCCCCGGTTCGTGGCGCGGATCGGCAGTCAGATCGCCGTGGTCCTGGACCACGTGCACGGACTCGGCGTCGTGCACCGCGACATCAAGCCGTCCAACATCCTGATCGACGACGAGGAGAAGCAGGCGTACCTCGCGGACTTCGGTCTCGCGCTGGTGGCCGAGGTGACGCGGGTGACGACGTCCGGCGTGCTGGTCGGCACCGCCGGCTACCTGTCGCCGGAACAGGTGCGCGGCTCGGACGTCGGGCCCGCCGCCGACGTCTACGCGCTGGGCCTCGTCCTGCTGGAGTGCCTGACCGGCCGCAGCGAGTACCCCGGTGGCGACGCCGAGGCCGCGCTGGCCAGGCTGGCCCGGTCGCCGCGGATTCCCCTCGACCTGCCGCCTGCCTGGGAGTCGCTGCTGTCCGCGATGACGGACATGGACCCGTCGCGCCGGCCGACCGCCGCCCAGTGCGCCCGCTCGCTGACCGCTGCTTTCGAGGCCAGCCGCGGGTTGCCGGCGTTGCTGCCCGACGCGGCCGTCGCCCCGGACGCGCCCACGGGTCCGGTCGTGCCCGAGCCCCGGTCAGGGCGGAGCAAGCGCTTGGCGATCTCGGCCGCGGCGGTGGCCGTCACCGCGGTGGCCGTGGTGGTGGCGAACTTCGCCGGCGGCGGGAACGAGGCTCCGGCGGCGGACAAGCCGGTGGCGCCGGACGCGCGCACTCACGTCGTGACGGTGACGCAGTCCACGGTGACCGTGGTGCAGACGCCGGACGGTTCGGAAGCGCCTGGGGTGCCCGGGGCGCCGCAGCCAGGGGCGAGCGGGGTGGACCCGTCGTCCTCCTCGGCCGTCGAGACGACCGAGGACGAGCCGGTCGACGAGACGGCGAAGAAGAACAAGGAGAAGAAGAAGGACCGCAAGAAGTCCTCTGAGGTGCCGACTCCGTCGCAGGAGCCGTTGCCCTAGGCGTTCGGCTCGCTCACCACGGCGAACGGCAGGTCGGCCAGTTCCGCCCGCAGCGTGTCGAGGTCCGCGTACACCGCCGAGGCTCCGCGATCGACCAGCTCGTCCTCGCTGAAGCCGCCGGTCAGCAGTCCGATCGACGGCAGCCCGACCCGCTTGGCGGCCTCGCAGTCCCACACCGAGTCGCCCACGACGACCGCGCGTCCGCCCTCGACCTCGCGCAGCGCCACCTCGATCAGGTCCGGCGCGGGCTTGCTGTCCTCGACGTCGTCGGAGGTCGTCCACGCGACGTCACCGGGGTCGAGGAGCTTCAGGTAGTGCTCGACGTGCTTGCGCTTGCCCGAGCTGGCGAGCACGACGGCCAGGCCCAGGTCGGTCGCGGCCCGGATCAGGCGGTGTGCGCCCTCCAGCGGCTGGATCTCGTCGATCATGGAGTCGAAGTGGCGTTCCCAGGCGGCGCGCAGGTCGTCGCCGTGGTCCTGTTCGACCTTGTCGCCGGCGACGGCCGCGACCAGCTTGTCGCCACCCATGCCGATCGCGCGGTGCACTCGCCAGCCGGGCACGGTGATGTCGGCCTCGCGGAAGGCGCGCAGCCACGCCACCGTGTGGTGGTAGTTGGTGTCGACCAGGGTGCCGTCCACGTCGAGGACCACGGTGTTGCTCATGAAACCAGGTTTGCCCGTGCGTCTACCTCGGCAAACCCACCAGCTCGCGGGTCTCCTGCAACGCGACGAGCTCTCGGCGCAGCACCCCGTCGAGCCATTGGGCGTCCGACATCCACGACTGGTTCGTGTTCAGGCAGACGTGCACGGAGTTGCGGTACACCGACAGCGCGATGCCGACGGCGTGGCCGGGTGCGACCGGCGCCACCGGGTACATCTCGCACAACGCGGCGCCGTCCAGGGCGAGCGGTACGGACGGCAGCGGCACCGAGGTGACCAGCGTGTCGAACAGCAGAGGAGCGCAGCGGCCCATCACCGGCGCGGCCAGGCGGTGCACCAGCGGCGGCACCTTGTCGGCGAGCAACGGCAGCGCGCCGGCTCCTCGGTCCGGGCCGGCGGCCTTCGCCGACTCCATCTGCGCGCGGATGTTCCTGAGGCGTTCCGCCGGGTCCGCCTCGCCGACCGGCAGCGCGACCAGGAATCCGGAGATCTGGTTGCCCGAGGCGCCGTCGCCGGAGCGTGAGCGCTGGTTAACCGGGATCAGGGCGCGCACGACCGAGTCGGGGCCGGCGCTGCCGTGCGCGGAAAGCCAGTGCCGCAACGCACCCGTGACCAGGGCGAGCAGCACGTCGTTCACCGTGCCGCCGTGCGCGCGCCGGATTCGGTGCACGTCCGCGAGATCCAGGCGCGACATCACCACGCGGCGTGGCCGGGTGGACGCGGTGAGCACCGGCGAGTTCAGCGTCGGCGGGCGCGTGTTCATCAGCACCGAGGAGGCGATGTCGAACGTGTCCTTGATCCCGCGCAGCGACGGGATGGACGGGATGATCGACTTCGCCACGGGCTGCGGAGCGTCCGGAATGGACAGCCGGGACGGGTCGAAGAGCTGAATTCCCAGGCCAACGGCCTTCATGCCGTCGCACAGCGAGTGGTGCAGCTTCGCGACGACGGCGAACCTGCCGCCCGCGAGGCCGGTGATGACGTGCAGCTCCCACGGCGGGCGCGCGAGGTCGAGCGGCTGCGCCATGAGGTGCGACACCAAGGTGGCGAACCGATCGCGGCCGCGCACGTGATGCGTGAAGACGTGGTCCTCCGGCGCGAAGCCGGGGTCCTCCACCCAGCGCGCGCCGCCGAACATCGAGGTGCGGGCGCGCTGGCGCAGGCGCGGAATCTCTTGCGCCCGTTCGCACAGCACGGCGGCGATGCGGGCCGGATGCACCGGAGTGGACGGTGCGAAGCTCGCCACCGCGCCGAGGTGCAACGGGTTGCTGTCGCCTTCCATTGCGAGGAAAGCGATGTCAAGGGGGGAGAGGTGGTCTGTCATATCCGTGCAAGGAAAACAGGTCCTCGTGTCGTGCGCATTGCGATGAGATGGCGGTGACTCTCTACCGGCCCAAGTACACTCGAACGGTGGTACCGCTGTGACTCGTGTGGGTGCGAACCAGGTCACACAACAGGTTCACCATCACGATTCCGAAGCCGGACAGGCCGGTGAACGACGGCGGGAAGCCGGCACCTTCGTCGCTCACCTCGCACACCGCGGTGTCGCCCTCGCGCCACATCCGCAGCACCCCGCGCCCGGACGCGTGCAGGATGCTGTTCGTCGCGAGCTCGTTCACCGCGAGCATCAGGTCCTCGACCTGTTCGCGGCGCAGCCAGTGCGCGTACGCCGACACGACCTTGCGCATGTGCGCGAGCGTGCCGACGGTGAACGGGTGCTGTTCGGCGTCGGCGGGCGGCGGTGGCAGCGGCACGTTGTAGATGTCGGCCAGGCCCGCCTGGTCGGTGTACCACTCACTCGCCATCCGCCGCTCGCCGTCGATCACCACGGGATGGGTGCGCCGCGCGTCCTCCAGCACGCGGCCGGGCAGCGCCGCCGCGTCGTACGGGCACAGGATGACGCCCTGTCTGCCCTCGAACGCCGTGTTGATCAGTGCCTCGTGCTGCACGCACGCCGGGTACTCGAGTTCGGTGCGGCCGGGCCACATCGGTTCGCCGACCATCCGGAAGCGGCCCTGCGTGCTCGCGCTGAACGCCATCAGCACACCGGGGATGATCCGGCCGGGGTTGCGGCCGGCCTCGGTCATGTCGATGAAGTGGACCTGGTCCGCCACCTCGCCCAGGCGTGCGCGCAGCAGGGCGATGCGCGCCTCCGGCACCGCCACCAGCACCGGCTCGCCCCTGTCGGCACCCTCCGTCACGAATCTGGCCGTACCGGAGAGGAAGGTGTCCTCGTCTCGGTAGAACAGGGCCTCGTGTGCGAACGGAGCAACGGAGTTCATCGGCTTCCCGGTGAGGTCGGTGGCGGCGGCAGGTCACCATTCTGCTCCCCGTAACAGTGTTTCGGCGGGGGCCAGGCCGGTGGTTGTCGGTACGTGTGCCGCCGTCCGCCGGATTCGTCGTGCGGACGGGCAAAAGCCCAGGCAGACTCGCGATGTCGGGGCACAGCGAGGAGGTGACGCCGTGTTGCACCACACGCTGACCGGGCCGCAGGACGCGCCGGTGCTCGTGCTCGGCAACGCGCTCGGCACGACGACCGGACTGTGGCGCGAGTTCTCGCTGCCCTTCCGCCTGCTGCGCTTCGACCACCGCGGCCACGGCGGCAGTGCGCCCGTCGAAGGTCCGTGCACGATCGAGGACCTGGCACACGACGTCGTGGAACTGTTGGACCACTTGGGATTGCGCCAGGTGTACTACTGCGGCGTGTCCCTCGGCGGCATGGTCGGCATGTGGCTGGCCGCGCACACCGACCGGATCTCCCGGCTGGCCCTGGTGTGCACCACCGCGTGGGTGCCGGACAAGGCCAGGCTGGACGAACGCATCGCACTGCTGCGCTCACACGGGATGGAGTCCGTCGCGGACTCGGTGGTCTCCCGGTGGTTCACGCCGACCTGCGCGCCCGCCGTCGTCGAGCACTACCGCGCCGAACTGCTCAGGGCACACCTGCCGTCGTACCTCGCCTGCGTCGAGGCCGTCCGGGACATGGACCTGCGGCCGGACCTGCCGAAGATCGACGTGCCGACCGTCGTGATCGCGGCGGCGCAGGACCACGCGACGCCCACGGAACTCGTCCGGCACATCGCGGACGACCTGCCGGACTCGGAGCTCTACGTCGTCGGGGACGCCGCGCACCTCGCGGTCGTCGAGGCGCCGAGAACGATCTCGGTGATCCTCGACGACCACTTCGGCAACGACTAGACGGCTAGACCTTCTCCAGCGGGCGGTGCGGCTGCGCGGGCAGCTCGACGCGGATCTCGTCACCTGGCCGGACGACGCCGCCCACGAGCACGACCGACATGATCCCCGCGCGCCGGATCAGCTCGCCGTCGGGACCCTTGCCCACGACCTCCTTGAGCAGCCCCTTGGAGAACCCGTCGATCTGCAGGCACGGGTTGCGCAGCCCGGTCACCTCGACCACGGCCTCGGAACCCAGGTGCAGCAACGTTCCCGTGGGCAGGCCGAGCAGGTCGATGCCCCGCGTGGTGACGTTCTCGCCGATCTGACCGGGCTCCACGGCGTGGCCCTTGTCCCGCAACTCGTCGAAGAGCTCGGCGTGCATCAGGTGCACTTGACGCAGGTTCGGCTGGGTCGGGTCCTGCGCCATCCGCGACCGGTGCTTGACCGTGACGCCCTGATGGACGTCGCCCTCGACGCCGAGACCGGCGAGCAGGGTAATGCTCTCCCGTGTCGGCTTTGTGAACGTGTACTCCTCGTTGCGGCTGACCGCTGTCACAACCCCCATGTCCCTGATTGTGCACGATCAGCCGAGACGCGACGGATACTCCGTTCGGCGCAACGAAACACGGAACCTGGTATCGATCAAGGTGTCTCATTTCAGGTCACCCGACAGTGTTCTACCTGCGTCGATGCACCGAGCTGTGGAAACGCTCTCACGAACTTCCGGCAAGAGTCTTGACTAATACTCACGTCAGGCTGTTGACTCCGTCACACCTCGTCGGAACCGGTACCGAAACCGGTTTCAGGAGGCGGCGGAAGGAAGTTCGGCATGCGTGTCACGATCGCAGAGGTCGCCCAACGCGCCCAGGTGTCCAAAGCGACCGTGTCACGTGTGCTGAACGGTAAGCCGGACGTGGACGCCTCTACCGCGCAACGAGTTCGCAAGGTCATCGACGAGATCGGCTACGTGCCGAGCGCCCGTGCCGTGGGTCTGGCGCGGGGTCGCACGAGGACTGTCGCCATGCTCGCGCCGTCGCTCACCTGGCCGTGGATGGGCGAGGTGCTGCAGGGCATCGTCGACACGCTCGAAGCCGACGGCTACGGCCTCCTGCTCTACACGCTGAACCGCGGACCCGAGTCGCTGAACCAGTTCGCGAACCACGTGTCCGCCAACGCTTTCGACGGCCTGCTGGTCGTCGAGCCCCCGGACGCCCTGCACTACATCTCCACGCTCTACCGGGCGGGCCTGCCGGTCGTCATGATCGACGACCGCGGCTCGCACCCGGAGTTCCCTTCGGTGACGACGACGAACCGGCAGGGAGGCGCGGATGTCGCGAGGCATCTCGTCGCGGCAGGCCGCCGCAGGTTCGCCGTCGTCACCGGACCACCGCACTTCGGGTGCACTCAGGCGAGGCTGGACGGGTTCCGGCTCGCTTTGGCGGAAGCGGGCCTGACGCTGCACCCGGACCTCGTGGTCGACGGCGACTTCACCACGGAAGGTGGTGAAGTCGCCGTGGACAAGCTCGTCGCGAGTGGAATCCCGTTCGACGCCGTGTTCGCGCAGAACGACCTCTCGGCGGTCGGTGTGCTGCGAGCACTGCGGGAAGCCGGCCGCGTCGTCCCCGACGACGTGTCCGTGGTCGGCTTCGACGACGTCCCGGTCGCGGGACACACCGAACCCCGGCTGACGACGATCCGCCAGCCGCTGCAGGAGATGGGTGCCGCCGCCGCGCGGATGCTGCTCTCCACGCTCGAGGGACAGCCGATGCCCGACCACCCGCTGGTGCTGCCGACCTCGTTGATCGTGCGCGAATCCGCGCCCTGACCCACCCTGCTCCACCACAACTGAAACGAACACGCCGGGTCTGCCAAAGGCCTGGCGAGTTCGCCGTACGCATGAGAGAGCGCTCTCATGCTCCGTCGTATCGGGAGATTCCCCCATGCGCAGAACAGTCATCGTCGCGCTAGCACTGGCGCTCGCGGCGACCGGTTGCTCCTCTGGTGGCGCCACCAAGGCTGCCGGAGTGCTGACCGTGGGCATGCCCAACGGGCCGCTGACCGAGAACCACAACCCGTTCCTGCCCACGTCGGCGGCGGGGTCGCTCGGCTACCGCTACCAGATCTACGAGCCGCTCGCGTTCGTGAACAACACGCGCCCGGCTCAGGACCCGGTGCCGTGGCTCGCCACCAAGTGGGACTGGACGCCCGACTACAAGAAGGTCACCTTCACGATCCGGGAGAACGTGAAGTGGTCCGACGGCAAGCCGCTCACGGCCGCTGACGTCGCCTTCTCGTACGAGATCCTGAAGAAGTGGCCGGCGCTCAACAACCGCGACTCGCTCAAGGTCGAGACCGCCACGGCGACCTCGGACGGCAAGGTCGAGGTGTCGTTCGCGAGCCCGCAGTTCGTGAACCGCAACAAGGTCATCTCCGCGATGGTGATTCCGCAGCACGTCTGGAGCACCGTCCCCGACCCGACGACCTACACGAACCCGAAGCCCGTCGGCACCGGTCCGTACGAGCTGAAGTCGTTCACCTCGCAGACCGTCACGATCGCGCGGCGCGCCGAGTACTGGCAGGAACTCCCCAAGGTTCCGGAGATCCAGTACACCTCGTACAACGACAACACGGCGCAGACCACCGCGCTGGCGTCGGGCGCGAGCCAGTGGTCCTACGTCTTCATCCCGGACTACCAGAAGCTCTACGTCGACAAGGACCCGGCGAACCACAAGCTCTGGTTCCCGGCCGGTCTCGGCATCCACGGTCTGTGGCTGAACACGACGGTCGCGCCGTTCGACAACGCCGCGCTGCGCTCCGCGATGAGCGACGTGATCGACCGCGAGGCGATCTTCGTCAAGGGTGAGGCCAAGCTCTTCCCGAAGCTCGAGTCGAAGACCGGCATGCCGTTGCCCGCCGGTGACTCGTTCCTCGCGCCGGAGTACAAGGACGCGAAGTTCAAGATCGACGTCGACGGGGCGAAGCAGAAGCTCACCGCCGCCGGCTTCAAGCTCGAGGGCGACGTGCTCAAGGCTCCGGACGGCAAGGCCGTCACCATCGAGCTCACGAACCCGTCCGGCTGGTCCGACTACCTGACGGTGCTCGACATCATCAAGGGCGACCTGAAGAAGATCGGCATCGAGGCGACCGTGCGCACGCAGACCGCGGACGCGTGGACGACCGACTTCGCCAACGGCGCGTTCCAGGGCTCGCTGCGCTGGACCAACACCGGCGCGACGCCGTACGAGATGTACCAGAACATCATGGACGGCGCGGAGATCAAGCCGGCCGGGCAGACCGCGGCGGTGAACTTCGGGCGCTACAACAACCCCGAGGCGACCACCGCGCTGGCCGAGTACGCGAACGCGGCGGACGACGCGGCGCGGGCCAAGGCCCTCGCGGTGCTGCAGAAGATCATGGTCGAACAGGTGCCGATGATCCCGACCTCCGCCGGCCCGATCGGTGCGGAGTACAGCACGAAGAACTGGGTCGGCTGGCCTTCCGAGGAGGACCCGTACGGTCCGCCGCAGGCCACCCTGCCCAACGCCCTGCAGATCGTCATGAAGCTGAAGCCCGCGGGATCTTAAATGAATGAAGTCGCGCTTGAAGCGAAGGGTCTGGTCAAGACCTACAAGCGCGTGCGCGCGGTGCAGGACGTTTCCATCGTCCTGCGCCGCGGGCGCGTGACCGCCCTCGTCGGCGAATCCGGATCGGGCAAGTCGACGGTGGCGAAGCTGCTCGCGCGGCTCGTGGAACCCACCTCCGGCGAGATCCTGCTGGACGGCGAGAAGGTGCGAAGGGTCCGGGAGTACCGGCGCAAGGTCCAGATGGTGTTCCAGGACCCCTTCGCGTCCCTCAACCCCATCCACACGATCCGCTACCACCTGACCCGGCCGCTGAAGATCCACAAGCGGTCGGAGACGGTGGAGGAGCTGCTGGAACGGGTGAACCTGCCCACCGACTTCGCCTCGCGGTACCCGCACGAGCTGTCGGGCGGTCAGCGGCAGCGCGTCGCGATCGCACGGGCGCTCGCGGCCAACCCCGAGGTGCTGCTCGCCGACGAACCGGTGTCCATGTTGGACGTCTCCATCCGGCTCGGCGTGCTGAACCTGTTGCTGGACCTGAAGGAACGGCTCAAGCTCGCGGTCCTCTACATCACGCACGACATCGCGTCGGCGCGCTACTTCGCGGACGAGACGTTCGTGATGTACGGCGGGCAGATCGTCGAGGGCGGCGAGAGCGAGTCCGTGACGCAGCGGCCCGCCCACCCGTACACGCAGCTGCTGATCGAGTCCGCGCCCGACCCGGAACGGTCGGTGCTCGCGCTGGACGCGCCGCTGGAGGAGGTCGCGCAGATCTCCACCGGCTGCCAGTTCGCGGCGCGCTGCCCGAAGGTGCAGGAGCGGTGCTGGACGCAGGCACCACCGCGCACCGAGGTCGACTCCTACGGGCACTGGGCGGCCTGCTGGTTGTACGCGGAGGCGGCGGCATGACCTTCCTGCTACGTCGTGCGCTGTTCTACTTGGTCACCCTGTGGGCGGCGATCACGGCGAACTTCCTGCTGCCGCGCTTCCTGCCCGGCGACCCGGTGCAGGCGATGATCACCAAGCTCGGCGGGCGGCTGAACAGCGACGCGATGGCGTCGCTGTACATCCTCTTCGGGCTGGACGACGACAAGTCGATCTGGGAGCAGTACGTCGACTACTGGGGTTCCCTGCTGCAGGGCGATCTCGGGCTGTCGTTCACGTTCTTCCCGACCCCGGTCGCCGACGTGCTCTCGCAGTCGATGCCGTGGACGCTCGGGCTGGTCGGTGTCACCACGGTCATCGCGTTCCTGCTCGGCACCCTGCTGGGCGTCTACGCGGGGTGGAAGCGCGGGTCGTGGATGGACAACCTGATCCCGATCACGACGTTCCTGTCGTCGATCCCGTACTTCTGGCTCGGGCTGATCGCGATCTCGCTGTTCTCCGTGACCTGGCCGCTGCTCCCGGCGTCCGGCGGCTACGCGCCGGGGCTGGTGCCGGAGTTCTCCGGCGAGTTCATCGGCAGCATGCTGGAGCACGCGGTGCTGCCCGGCGTCACGATCATCGTGAGCTCGGTGGCCGGCTGGATCCTGGGCATGCGCAACATGATGGTGACCGTGACGGCGGAGGACTACGTGCTCGTCGCACGGGCCAAGGGACTCACCCAGAAGCGGATCATGTTCGCCTACGCCGCGCGCAACGCCGTGCTGCCGTCGATCTCCGGTTTCGCGCTGTCGCTGGGTTTCATCGTCGGCGGCGCCCTGCTGGTCGAGATGGTGTTCTCCTACCCGGGCCTCGGTTACGTGCTGTTCCAGGGCATCGGCGCGAAGGACTACCCGTTGATGCAGGGAGTGTTCCTGGTGATCACACTGGCGGTGCTGGTGGCGAACCTGCTCGCGGACATCGGCTACCTGCTGCTGGACCCGCGCACGCGGCGGGAGGGCTGAGACTCCGATGAACTTCAAGACCAAGCTGGGCCTCGGCATTCTGGCCTTCTTCACGCTGATCGCGGTGATCGGCGAGTGGATCGCGCCCTACGACCCGTCCGCGATGAGCGACGACCTGCTGTCGCCGCCGTCGGGCGCGCACTGGTTCGGCACGACCATGACCGGGCAGGACATCTTCTCGCAGGTGCTCGTGGGCACCAGGGGAGTGATGGTCGTCGGGCTGGTCTGCGGTGTGCTGGCGACGTTCCTGTCGATCCTGGTCGGGGTGACCGCCGGGTTCCTCGGCGGCGCGGCCGACGAGGCGTTGTCCATGCTGTCCAACGTCTTCCTGGTGATCCCGGCGCTGCCGCTGATCATCATCGTGGCCTCGATGCTGCCGTCGGCGGACACCGTCCTGATCGCCGGGGTGATCAGCCTGACGGCGTGGGCGTGGGGCGCCCGGATCCTGCGGGCCCAGACGATGTCGTTGCGGCGCAGGGACTTCGTGGAGGCCGCGCGGGCGTCCGGTGAACGGACCTGGCGCATCATCGTGTTCGAGGTGCTGCCCAACCTGCTGGCCGTCATCGGTTCCGGCTTCGTCGGCACGGTGATCTTCGCGGTCATGCTGCAGATCACCCTGTCGTTCGTCGGCGTGATCTCGCTGTCGACCTGGAACTGGGGCACGATCCTGTTCTGGGCGCAGAGCAACCAGGCGCTCGGCCTGGGCGCGTGGTGGTGGTTCGTCCCCGCCGGGCTGTGCATCGCGTTGCTGGGCACGGCACTGGCTCTGATCAACTTCGGGATCGACGAGTACGCGAATCCCCGCCTGCGGAAGGTGCGCGCATGAGCCCGGTGCTGGAGATCCGCGATCTTTCGGTCGACTACGGCAACCTGCGAGCCGTGCACAACGTCTCGCTGACGCTGAACGCGGGCGAGGTGCTCGGGCTCGCGGGGGAGAGCGGCAGCGGCAAGTCCACTTTGGCCTACGCCGCCACCCGGCTGCTCCAGGTGCCGGGCAAGGTGCCGTCCGGCGAGGTGCTGTTCAAGGGCCAGGACCTGCTGTCGCTCACCGACAAGCAGTTGCAGGTGCTGCGCTGGAACGAGATCGCGATCGTGTTCCAGGGCGCGATGAACGCCCTGAACCCGGTCATCTCGGTCGGCACGCAGATCGACGACGTGCTGCGCACGCACCGGCCGCAGATGAAGCGCCCGGAACGGACCGCGCGCGGCCGTGAGCTGCTGTCGCTGGTCGGCATCCCGGTCGACCGGCTGGGCTCGTACCCGCACCAGCTCTCCGGCGGCATGCGGCAGCGCGTGATGATCGCGATGGCGCTCGCGCTGGAACCCGAGATCGTGATCATGGACGAGCCGACGACCGCGCTGGACGTGGTGGTGCAGCGGCAGATCCTCGGTCAGATGATGCGGCTGCGCGAGACGCTCGGCTTCTCGGTCATCTTCATCACCCACGACATCTCGTTGCTGGTCGAGTTCTCGGACCGCATCGCGATCATGTACGGCGGGCGGGTGGTCGAGGAGGCGCCGGCGGGCGAGATCTACCGCGCCGCCAAGCACCCGTACAGCCAGGGCCTGCTGGGGTCGTTCCCGGCGTTGCGCGGTCCACGTCGTGAGCTGAAGGGCATTCCGGGTTCGCCGCCGGACCTGCGGTCGATGCCGTCTGGCTGCCCGTTCCACCCGCGCTGCCCTTCCGCGATGGACGTCTGCGGTGAGCGGATGCCGTCGTTGGAGACCGTCGAGGAACGCCGTCGTGTGGCGTGCTGGCTGGAGGGCGTCCATGTCTGACATCACCTCGGGCCTGCCCGCGGACTTCTTCTGGGGCGTCGCGACGTCGGCGTACCAGATCGAGGGCGCGTACGACGAGGACGGCCGGACACTGTCCATTTGGGACACCTTCGCCCGCCGCCCCGGTGCTGTCTTCAACGGCGAGAACGGTGACGTGGCCTGCGACCACTACCACCGCATGCCGTCCGACGTGGCGATGATCGCGCGGCTGGGCGTGGACAAGTACCGCTTCTCCGTGTCGTGGCCGCGCATCCAGCCCGGTGGCCGCGGTCCGGTGAACGCCAAGGGCGTCGACTTCTACTCCCGGCTCGTGGACGAGCTGCTGGAGAAGGGCGTCGATCCGTGGCTGACGCTCTACCACTGGGACCTGCCGCAGGAACTGGAGGACGCGGGCGGCTGGCCGCACCGCGACACGGCCTACCGCTTCGCCGAGTTCGCGGGCCTGGTGCACGACGCGCTGGGTGACCGCGTGCCGACGTGGACGACGCTGAACGAGCCGTGGTGCTCGGCGATGCTCGGCTACGACACCGGCAGGCACGCGCCGGGCCGCACGAACTTCGCCGAGGCCATGCGCGCGACCCACCACCTGCTGCTGGCGCACGGTCTTGCGGCGCAGGAGTTGAGGACGCGCGGCGTGGCGTCGTTGGGCATCACGCTGAACATGGGCACCCACACGGCCGCCTCGGACGACCCGCGCGACGTGGATGCGGCCCGTCGTGCGGACGGCCTGGGCACGCGGATCTACATGGATCCGTTGGTGCACGGGCGATATCCGGAGGACGTGCTGGTCGACATCGCCGCACGCGGTGCCGAGATCCCGGTCCGCCCCGGCGACCTGGAGATCATCTCGACGCCGCTGGACGTCTTCGGCGTGAACTACTACACCTCGCACGTCCACAAGGCGACCGACGACCCGGCCGTGTCCGAGGTGGTGCCGCAGGGCCGTCCGGTCACGGCGATGGACTGGGAGATCGTTCCCGAGGGCTTCACGGCGCTGCTGGTCCGCCTGCACCAGGACTACGGCGTGCCGATGGTGATCACCGAGAACGGCGCGGCCTTCGACGACCTCGACGTCGAGGACGGCTACGTCGCCGACACCGACCGCGTCGAGTACCTGAAGTCGCACATCGGCGCCGTGGCGGAGGCCGTGCGCGCAGGTGCGGACGTGCGCGGCTACCTCGCGTGGTCGCTCATGGACAACTTCGAGTGGGGCTACGGCTATGCCAAGCGGTTCGGCATCGTCCGCGTCGACTACGAGACGCAGGAGCGCACTTTGAAGCAGAGCGCGCAGTGGTTCCGCGACCTGATCACCCGATCACGGACGTAATCCCAGCTCAACCCAGTCTCCGGCCCGGTCGTTGTGGAATCTCTGCGCCCCCACAGCGACCGGGCCGGTTCCATGTCGCGGCTTGAACACCGATCCAGCGGCGTAGATCACGTCCGAATGCACTAGCTAAGGCATACCTTAGTTAAGTTAGGGTTACTTTACGCCAAGGAGTGCCAGGAGAGGATCGCGATGGAACCGGTGTTAGACCTGGCCGGAATAGGCTTCGGGCCGTCCAACCTCGCTCTCGCGATCGCGGTGGAGGAACACGAGCTGCCGGTCAGGGCTCGCTTCTTCGAGAGGCAGCAGCGGTTCGGCTGGCACCGGGGGATGCTCCTCGAGGACGCCACCATGCAGGTGTCCTTCCTCAAGGATCTTGTCACGCTGCGCAATCCCACCAGCGAGTTCAGCTTCCTGTGCTACCTGCGCGACCGCGGTCGGTTGATCGACTTCGTCAACCACAAGAACCTCTTCCCGCTGCGCAAGGAGTTCCACGACTACTTCGAGTGGGCCGCCGAACGGGTCGGGCACCACGTCTCCTACGGCGCCGAGGTCTCGCAGGTGCGGACCTGTGCCGAGGGCTTCGAGTTCGCCGTCGGCGACCAGCAGGTCAGGGCCCGCAACCTGGTGCTCGCGACCGGTCTCGAGGCCAACCTGCCGGACGGCGTCGAGACGAGCGACCGGATCTGGCACAACAAGGACCTGCTCACCCGCGTCGACACCCTGAAGGACCCGCGCCAGGTCGTCGTGGTCGGCGCCGGCCAGAGCGCGGCCGAGGCGGTGGCGTTCTTCCACGACCGCTTCCCGCGGGCCGAGGTGCACGGCGTCTTCGCGCGGTACGGCTACAGCCCCGCCGACGACAGCTCGTTCGCGAACCGGATCTTCGACCCCGCCGCGGTGGACGACTTCTACTCCGCGCCGGAGGAGGTCAAGCAGAAGCTGATGGGCTACCACGCCAACACGAACTACGGCGTGGTCGACGGCGACCTGATCGAGGAGCTGTACCGGCGGGTGTACCGGGAGAAGGTCGTTGGCCGGCAGAAGTTGCTGCTGCACAACACCTCCAAGCTCACCGACGTGACCGCCGACGGCAAGTGCGTGGTCGAGTCGCTCGCCGACGGCGGCCGGTTGCCGATCGACGCCGACGTGATCGTCTACGCGACGGGCTACCGTCCGGCGAACCCGGTGAAGCTGCTCGGCGACCTCGCCGGCCACTGCGAGCGCGACGAGCGCGGCCGGTTGAAGGTGACCCGCGACTACCGCGTCGTCACGGACGACGGCCTGCGCGGCGGCATCTACCTGCAGGGCGGCACCGAACACACGCACGGCATCACGTCGTCGCTGCTGTCGAACACGGCGGTGCGCGTCGGCGAGATCCTCGACTCGGTGCTGCGCCGGGTGGCCCAGCAGCAGGCAGAACCGAAGCTCCAGGCAGTCAAGTAGTTCCATCCAGGAAGGACCCGTCATGACCAACCCGTTCGAGGACCCGGAAGGCCGTTTCTTCGTGCTGGTCAACGAAGAGCAGCAGCACTCGCTGTGGCCGGTGTTCGCGGAGGTGCCCGCCGGGTGGACCAAGGTCTTCGGCGAGGAGAGCCGCGAGGCGTGCCTGGCCTACGTCGAGGAGAACTGGACGGACCTCAGGCCTGCGTCTATCCGCTGACGTACTCCTCGAACGTTCGCTCGCCCACCGCGCGGCCGGGAGCCAGGTTCCCGCCCGCGCGGTAGGCGCGATACGTCGCTCCGGGCACCTTCAACGGCAAGAGCCTGCGCTGCTTTCCTGTTGCGGCCAGGTACATCCGCGCGAAGTCGACGGCTTCGCGGATCTCCGGCCCGCCGAACTCCGGTGCCTTGCCTGCGGGCGGCGCCTGGGCCAGCGAGGCCAGTTCCAGGCCGACCTCGGCCTCGTCGACCGGCTGGAAGCGGAACCCCGGCACGACCATCAGCGGTAGCTTCGACGCGCCGTCGAACATCTTGCGCAGCAACGAGTGGAACTGCGTGGCCCGCAGGATCGTGTGCGGCACACCGGAATCGATGATCACCCGCTCGGCGGCGAGCTTCTGCCGGTAGTAGGGGAGTGGCACCTCGTGGCAGCCGACGATCGAGATGTACACCAGGTGCGCGGGCTTCGCGGCCAGCACCGCCCGCGCCATCTGCACCTCGTGCCGGAACGACGTCGCGCAGTGCACCACCACGTCCGCGCGCAGAGCGTTCAACCCCGTGCCGCGCAACAGATCCGTTCCGGTGGACCGGGAAACGGAGTGAGCCCCCGGCAACGCGGCGACGACGTGCTTGCCCAGCGAACCACTGCCACCCGTGACGACGAAGGTCATGCCGTCACTCTGGCACGGTGGTAGTACGCCAGCACGATGGTGCCGGACACCGCGACGACCGCGCTGATCACCAGACCGGCCTGCGTCAGCGCGCTCATGCCGGTGCCCTCGCCGAGCAGCTTGATGCCGATCCACGCGGCGACGATCGGGTTCACGACGGTCTGCCCGGCCACGACGAGATCCGGCGGCCCGGCGGCGTACCCGAGCTGGATGAACCACGCCCCGGTCAGGAAGGCGACGACCAGCCCGCCGAGCGAGAGCCACTCGATCACCGGCAGCGTGGTCGTGACGTCCCTGACCAGCACGGCGACCAGTCCGTACGCGATCCCGGCGCCCACGGCGAGTGCCAGCGCCCGCACGGCGTCCGCGGTGAACGTCGCCGCCACGACGCACACCAGCACACCCGCGACGACCAGTTGCCCGGCCTGCAGCGCCACCTTCGGCGACACCTCGGTCGGCACCGCCGCGCCCGCCGTGATGGACACGAACACCACGATCCCGGCCGTCGTCACCAGCACCGCCACGGCGAGCAGTCCGGTCAGCCGCCGCGCCCGCGTCACCGCGATGATCGGGATGGCCAGCGCGTTCAGCGGCGCGACCACCGACACCGGGGCCAGTGCCAGCGCGACGATCTGCAGAACAGCGCACGCGAAGAGCACCAGGAACCCGTAGACCCAGCGGCGTGACCGCACGAGCTGGAGCGCCGAGGTCAGCTTCAGATTGGTCGTCTCCCGCACCCCGGCGTGCTGCCACATCGCACCGAGCGCGCTGCACCCGGCCGCGAGCACCGCGCACAGAATCGCGACCCCGACCACCTGGTGAATGCTACGCCGCCACTGCTATGGTTCATTACATGAGTAACGAACCAAGGAACTAACCCATGTTCGACGACCGGAGCCCGATCTACCGGCAGATCGCCGACCGGATCAAGGCGGACGTGCTCAGCGGGGCGTTGAAGGCGGACGAGCAGGTCATGTCGACCAACCAGTACGCCGCCTACTACCGGATCAACCCGGCGACGGCCGCGAAGGCCTTTCAGCAGCTCGTGGACGAGCAGGTGCTCTACAAGAAGAGGGGGATCGGGATGTTCGTGAGCACGATGGCTCGCGACATGCTGCGGGCACAGGGGCGGGAGAGCTTCTTCGGCGAGGTCGTGGACCCGATGGTCGCGGAGGCGCGCGCCATCGGCATCCCGCTCGCCGAGGTCATCCGCCGGATCGAACAGCACGAGAACAACGGGGGCGTGTGATGCGGGTCGACGTGCAGGGCCTATCAGTGCGCTACGGCAACATGGCGGCCGTCGACGACATGAGCTTCTCGTTGTCCGGCAACAAGATCTACGGACTGCTCGGCCGCAACGGCTCCGGCAAGACCAGCCTGATGTCGGCGCTCGCCGGCTACCGCAAGGCTTCAGGATCCGTTCAGCTCGACGGCCTGCCGGTCTTCGAGAACGCCGCCGCGATGCGTCAGGTGTGCCTGGTCCGGCACTCCGCCGACGCCGCGGACAAGGGCGACAAGGTCTCGCACGTCCTGGAGTACGGCGCGGCCTGGCGTGACACGTGGGACAACGCGTACGCGCTGGAGCTCACCGAGCTGTTCGGGATCGGCCTGAAGACCAAGGTCGGCGCACTGTCGTTGGGCAAGCGGTCCGCGCTCGGCGTCGTGATCGGGCTCGCCAGCCGCTCACCGCTGACGATGCTGGACGAGTCGCACCTCGGCATGGACACGCCGACCCGCTACGCGTTCTACGACTCGCTGCTCAACGACTTCATGGAGCACCCGCGCACGATCATCATCTCCACCCATCTCATCGAGGAACTCGCGTCGCTGCTGGAGGAGGTCCTGATCATCGACAGCGGCCGGCTGGTGCTGCAGGAGGAGGCCGACGTGCTGCGCTCGCGCGGTACCGAGGTCACCGGGAACGCCTCCGACGTCGACGAGTTCACCGCGGCGTTGACCGTGCTCAGCGAGAAGTCGCTGGGGCGCACCAAGGCCGCGATGGTCTACGGCGCACTGGACGACGACCAGCTGATCCGCGCCCGCGGGCTCGGCCTGGAGCTCGGCCCGATCGCGTTGCAGGACATGTTCGTCCACCTCACCGACCCGGTCGGAGGCAAGCGGTGAAGATCTTCCGGCACCTGACGACCTCGGTCGGCGTGTTCTGCCTGCTGATCGCGGCCGGGGCCTTCGCGCTGGCCGTCGTGACGCCGTTCGCGGTCGACGCCTTCACCCGCGTCGAGCTCAGCGCGTGGAACGTGGTGATGTCGCAGATCGCGCGCTGGTTCCTGTTCTGGGTGGGCATCTACCTGATCCACAACCTGCTGCCGATCGCCGTCGCGCACGGCCGCACGCGCCGGGAGTTCCTGGCCGGAGCTTCCGCGTTCGCCTTCGCGCTCGCGCTCGGGATGGCGGTGTTCGGCTGGCTCGGGTTCCTCGTCGAGGGCGGGATCTACTCGTTGATGGACTGGCAGTCCGACGAGCACGCCTCGCCGGTCGCGTACTTCCTGATGTTCCTGGTGTGGTCCGCGGCCGGCATGTTCTGCGCGGCGGCGTTCGACCGGTTCGGCGCGGGCGGGGTCTTCTCGATCCCGATCGTCCTGCCGCTGGTGGCCGTCACGACTGTGGGGATCCCCGGATCGGGCAACCTGCCGTTCATCCCGAACCTGCCGGTGTTGCTGGGCTCCGGGTGGCACCTGGTGTCCGTGGCGGCGTTCCTGGTCGCGCTGGCCGGGACGTGGGCGATCGCCAGGACCATGCCGGTGCGCGTGCGCACCACGTGATCAGCCGCTGTCCCGCACCACCAGGGACGGCTCGAAGACCACCGACGTGACGGGGGTGCGCGGCTCGCTGATCTGGCGAAGCAGCTGACGTGCCATCTCGGCGGCCATGTCGCTGATCGGCTGGCGGACGGTCGTGAGCTCGGGTTCGGACGTCAGCGCGGCGCTGCTGTCGTCGAACCCGACGATCGCCACGTCATCGGGAACCTTGCGGCCGCTGCGGTGCAGCACGGGGATCGCGCCGTTCGCCATCAGGTCCGAGGCGATGAACACGCCGTCGACCTCCGGGCAGCAGGCGATCAGCCGTTCCATCGCGGCCACGCCGGACTGCCGGGTGAAGTCGCCGTGCACCACCACGGCGTCCGGCACCTCGGCGAGGAACCCGGCGAGCCGGTCCTGGCCCGCCGGGGTGTCCTGCGGGCCGGTGATCGTCGCGATCCTGTTGCACTGCAACGACCTGAGCCTTCGGCCCGCCATCGCGGCGCCGGCTGTCTGGTTCACGTCGACGTACGTGATCGGCATCGGCTTGAGCGGGCGGCCTGCCAGCACGACGGGCAATCCGGCCGCGATCAGCTGACCGGGCACCGGATCCGCCGGATCGGTGTGCACGAGGATCACGCCGTCCAGCCGACCGCACCGCAGGTCGCTCATCGCCTGCTCGCGGGTGCCCGGCCCGGTCATCATCAGCACGAGGTGGATGCCGAGCGGCCGCACGACCCTGGTGACGCCGCTGACGACGCTCGCGAGGTGCGGGTCGCCGTCCATCCGGCGTTCGTCGGGCAGCAGCAGCCCGATCGCGTCCGCCCGGCGCGTGACGAGCGACCGCGCGGCGATGTTCGGCAGATAACCGGTGCTGGAGATGGCTTTCTGCACGGCGTGCCGGAGCGACTCGTCGACGCTGGAGGCGCCGTTGACCACTCTCGACGCGGTCGCGCGCGACACTCCGGCCACGCGGGCCACCTCCTCCAGCGTCACGCGCTTCACCCGGCCGCCAGTTCCGCGGTGCGGTGGCGTTCCATCAGCTTGACCACCTCGGCGGTCGGCGGGTGGGTGATCGCGGAACCGGCCGAGCGCACGACCTCCAGCGACTCGGTGAGGTGCGTGTGGACGAACTGCTTCAAGGCGTCCGGACTGGTCGAGGCGAGCTGGATCTCGGCATCCGTCGGCATGCCGGGCATGTCGTGCCCGGCGTGGTTGTTCACGTACGGCGCGTCGAGCAGCTTCCTCAGCTCGGTGAGCTCGATGGTCCGGTTCTCCTTGAGCGAGGCGGAGTCCGTCAGGTCGAGCAGTTTGAGCGCCTGCTCGTCGGTGGCGATGGCGAGCTCGACGAACGCCCGTTCCGTTGCGCCGTAACCGTTCTGGGGGGTCGAGGGTGGCGGTGGCTGCGGTGGTGGAGCCTGCTGGCAGGCCGCGAGAAGGCCTGCCAGCAGGAGAACCGTCAACCGTGGTTGCCGGCGTGGTCGCACTTGATCACCACGTTGATGCAGTTGCGGACACGGCGCTCCATCTCGGCGCGCGGCCACACGTTGAAGAAGTCACCGTGCATCGTCTGCCCTGTACCGGAAGCCAGTCGCAGTCCGGCGGTGCTTCCGCTGACCGGATACCTGAGCACCATCCGGAGTTTCGGCACGGACACGGGGTGGCTCGACGGGCAGCCGCCCGCGACCGGGTAGGACATGTGGGACTTGTGGTCGGCCGAGTCGAGGTTGCGGCCGTCCCAGCACTGCGGGAAGTCCAGGTAGGTCTCGAGCATCGTGCCCGCCGGGCAGGTCACGAAGTTCTTGGACGGGTTGACGTGCCCGGCGTGCAGGCAGGACCAGCGCGCGATGCTGTCGGCATCGCCCGTGGCCTTCGCGTTGCCCGCGACGATCTTCAACCCGTACGGCGTCGGCTGGATCGCCGCCGGGTTGTTCACGCCTTCGCCGAGGTAGTAGAAGGTGACCCCGGTCGGTGCGATCGCCGTGTTGTCGCGGTACAGCGTCGGCACCCAGTAGGACGAGATGTCCGCGGCCGGGTTGCAGTTGCCCGTCTGGCCCTCCAGCGACTGCTGGGTGGACCGGGCGTTCGTCGAGTGGTTGCCGAAGAAGTCGTGGAAGTGCGAGGCACCGGCCAGGTTCGGCAGCACGATCGGGTCGTCCGCCAGCCGGTGGCTGATCGGGCACTCCGCGAGGAACTCGGCCACGCGGACAGGTTCTCCTTGTGCCGCAACGGGAATGCTGAGAGCCGTGGCTATCAGCCCGATGACGGCGGCGATGTGGAACAAAGGCTTCCTCATTGAAGCTTTCCTCTCCGCAGCAGGATTGGGAGAGCGCTCTCACGCCTGTCGAGCATGGCGCAGCCCGTAATCGGGCGTCAATCCGCAAGTAATGTTCAGAAGTACCGGTTTTCTTGACACGGCCCGCCTGCTGCCCTGACTCTCGGCTCTGAACTCCTGTCCCAGAGAGCGCTCTCTCGCGCCGCCGTCCCGTTCTCCGGCCTCAGGAGCATTCATGTCAGGAAGGCTTCAACGCGGAAGACTCCCTCTGTTCGTCGCGGCGATGGTCGCGGCCGCTCTGTTCGTCCCGGTACCGGCCTCGGCCGCCGGTCCGCTGATCTCGCAGAATCGTCCCGTCACCGCGTCCAGCAGCGAGAACGTCGCGTTCGGCGCGGCCGCCGCGGTCGACGGCGATCTCGGCACCCGCTGGTCGAGCACGTTCAGCGATCCGCAGTGGATCCAGATCGACCTCGGCTCGTCCGCGCGGGTTGACCAGGTCGTGCTGGCCTGGGAATCCGCCAGCGCGCGGGCGTACACGCTCAGCATCTCCGCCGATGGCACCAGCTGGCAGGAACTTCGTCGAACGACGACAGGGCCGGGCGGCACGGAAACGCTTCCGGTCACCGGCACCGGCCGGTACGTGCGCCTCGACCTCACCCAGCGGGCCACGCAATGGGGTTACTCGTTGTGGGAGTTCCAGGTGTTCGGCACCCGGGACGGTGGCAACGGCGGGGAAACCCTGCTGTCCTACGGGAAGACCGGTGCCGCGTCGACGTTCCAAGACGACGGGAACTGCTGGCAGTGCTCGCCGGCCAGGGCGTTCGACCGCGATCCCGCCTCGCGCTGGGCGACGAGCCCGGTGAACGGCTGGGTCGACCCCGGCTGGATCTCCGTCGACCTCGGTGCCACCGCCCAGATCTCGAAGGTCGTGCTGCAGTGGGACCCGGCGTTCGCCACCGCCTACCGGCTCGAGGTGTCCGACGACAACGCGAACTGGCGGCAGATCTACTCGACCACCACCGGACGCGGGTTCAAGGAGACGCTGACGGTCAGCGGCACCGGCCGGTACGTGCGGTTGTACGGCACGGCCAGGTCGAACGGCTACGGCTACTCGCTGTGGGAGTTCCAGGTCTACGGCACGGGTGGTGCGCCGATCACGCCACCGCCATTGCCGCCGAACCCGTCGTTCCCCGGTCGGCTGGTGTGGGCGGACGAGTTCAACGCGCCCGCGGGCACCGGACCGGACGCCTCGAAGTGGACGCCGGAGGTCGGTCCGGGCGTGAACAACGAGCTGCAGTACTACACGAACAACAACAACGCCCGGCACGACGGCAACGGCAACCTTGTGTTGCAGGCCCGTCGTGAGGTGACGCCGGGCAGCGCGTGCCCCGTCGATCCGGTGAGCGGCAGCGGGACCTGCCAGTACACGTCCGGGCGGCTCAACACCTACGGCAAGTTCAAGTTCACCTACGGCCGCGTCGAAGCGCGGATCAAGGTGTCGTCGACGCAGGGGCTGTGGCCGGCGTTCTGGATGCTGGGCGCGGACTTCTTCGACCAGGGCAGGCCGTGGCCCTACACCGGCGAGATCGACATCATGGAACACGTCGGCAAGGAACCGAACACCGTCTACTCGACCCTGCACGCTCCCGCCTACTTCGGCGCGGGCGGCTACGGGTCGCCGCTCGCGCTCGGCCAGCCGGCGTCGTCGGCGTTCCGGACCTTCGCGGTGGAGTGGGACTCCAGCCACATGACGTTCTCCGTGGACGGCAACAGGTTCTTCACGGTCGACCGGAACGTGCTGGAGACCACGCGCGGCCCGTGGGTCTACGACCACCCGTTCTTCATCATCATCAACAACGCGGTGGGCGGCGACTGGCCCGGCCCGCCGGGGGCCGGGACGCAGCTGCCGCAGGACATGGTGCTGGACTACGTCAGGGTGTACCAGTGATCGAGATCGTCGCCGGTGAGGAGACGTCGAACGCCTCGCTGACCGCCTCGACCTCGATCTGCGCGGTCTCGCCCGAGTTGAGCGGGATCGCCGGCACGAAGTACGCGTCGTTCGTCGTGCCGCCGAGGAAGATCCGTTCGGAACCGGTCCACTTGTAGACCCGGTACTGCCTGATCGTGCCGGGCGAACGAGTCCAGGTGAGCCGTGCCGATGCCGTCGTGGCGTTGGTGCGGCTCACCTGCTCGACCTGGACGTTGGACGGTGCCACCGGCGCCGTCATGACCGGGTTCGTCACACCGATCCGGCCGATCAGCGCGGTGATGGCCGCGCCGGGCAGGACCCGCAGCGAGATCTCGGTGAGCGTCGCGCCGGAGTGCTCGCCGAGCGGGAAGACGCTGCGCCGCCACGCCCCGCTGACCCCGCCGAGGTCGAGGACCTTCTCAGTGGTCCCGATCCGCAGGACCGCCTGCAGTCGCGACGGTCCGGTGCCGGTGCGGTGGACGATCTCGAACTGGCTGTTGCCGGTCAGCTGCAACGACGTCGCGAACAGCCGGACGTCGTTGGCGGACTGCGGGGTGCCGGTGATCTTCAGCGCGGTGCCGCCGTCGTACGGGTCGTCCCAGTCGAGCGACGGCGTGACCTTCGTGCCGGTGCTGGTGACGCTCCACCGCCACGTCGGCAGGACGTCCTGCAACGACAGGTTGTTCCAGGCCTGCGTCGACCGGACCGTGCCGCCGACCGCGAACTTCCTGCCGTGGCCGGTGTTGAAGTTCGTGACGAACGGCAGGCTCGTGATCGGCGTCAGCTCGGTGATGTAGTGGGCGATGCCCTTCCAGTTCGACGTCGTCGTGGTGTTCGCCGGGTCGCCGTTCTGGCCGACCCAGAACCTGTTGTCCCTGCTGTAGAAGTCGGCGGGGCCGCTCGCCGACTTGAACGTCCACTCCGGACGGTAGAAGCCGAGCGACGTGACGTGCGGCTTGTTCTCGGGGAAGACCGAAGCCCAGCCCACGCCGGTGTTGTAGCCGTTGGCCTCGACGTCCACACCGGACGCCAGGTCGTACGGGCTGCGGCCCATCTGCTGGGCCAGTGCGGCCGAGCTCGCGAGACCCTGCGTGCTCCACCAGAAGTTCATGAACATCTCGTCGGACGGCTCGAAGAACATCCGGTTGCGCGCGGTCAGGGCGTTCTGCCAGCTGACGCTGCCGCTGTCGGTCATCGCGTCGTACCAGATGATCCGCAGCCCGGACTTCTTCAGGTAGACGATGAAGTCGCGCATGTCGGTGGCGAGCTGGGTGTTGCCGCCGGCGGTCTCCTGGTTGAGGAACCAGCCGTCGAACCCGTAGTGGCGCGCGACCTGGATCATCTTGTCCGCCACCGGGAACCGGTCGCCGTCGCGTTTGACGAAGTCGCGGACCCACTGGATCTGGCCGCCGTACGCGGTCGGCGGGAGGAACACGTTGCCGATCACCCTGACCCCGTTGCGGTGCGCGGCGTCGGTGACGGTCGGGTTCGGAGCGAGGATCAGGCCCTCGGACGCGGATCCGCCCCAGAACACCAGTTCGTCGATGTACTGCCAGTAGTTCGTGGCGTAGTAGTTCATGTCGAGCGCGCCCTGTGCGGGGTTGTTGCTCGTCGGCGCGTACGCCACGAGCGCCTGCACCCGAGCCTCGCCAGGACGGGCGTGCGCGTTGGCCGGTCTGGCCGGAACGGCACGTCTCGCGAGCGGCACCGTGCTGCGGTTGTACTTCGCGTCCCGGTCGGTCGACGGATCCCAGTTCAGGATCGTCGCCGGGTGCCAGTAGGACGCATACGGCTGCGCGGTTTCGGCTGCGGACGCGGGAGTCTCGGACAGCAGACTGGTGAGTGCTGCTGTGGAGCTCAGAACGAGGAACTGTCTCCGAGTGGGCACGTGATCACCCTTGTGCGCCATCTGATTCGCCGCATACCGCTTCTACGGTGACTGGACCGGACGACAATGTCCCGGTCCGCTGCGCTGGGTGACGAACCCCGTTCGACGACAAGTTGTCGAACATCGTCGAAACGTCCCCGTAACCATCCATGTGGCCGAATCCGTCCGGTGCTACCGGGCGGTAGCGTGAGCCTCGCCGTCGGTTTTTGGTTCCCCTGCAACCAATCGAGGTGTCATCGTCGTGCGCATCAAAGTCGTGCTTGCGGCACTCACCCTGGCGCTGATCCCGGTCGCCACCCCCGCCGTCGCCACAGCGGCGGCCAACCCCTACGAACGCGGCCCCGCACCCACGGCCGCAACGGTCGAGGCGGCTCGCGGCACCTTCGCCGTGACGTCCGTCGCCGTCGCCCGCCAGTCGAACTTCGGCGGCGGCACCGTCTACACCCCGACCAGTGATCTCACGTTCGGCGCCGTCGCCGTCTCACCCGGCTTCACCGCCACCCAGTCGTCCGTCGCGCACTTCGGCCCGCGGCTGGCGTCCTACGGGTTCGTCGTGATCACCATCAACACCCTGTCCGGCTTCGACGACCCCGACAGCCGGGGCCGTCAACTCCTGGCAGCACTGGACTACGTGGTCCGCACCAACCCGCGCGTCGACGCCTCGCGGCTCGCCGTGATGGGCCACTCGATGGGCGGCGGCGGAGCGTTGCGCGCCGCGGCCACCCGTCCCGCCCTGCAGGCCTCGATCCCGATGGCCGGCTGGCACACCACCAAGAGCTGGCCGACGATCGCGGTGCCGACCATGGTGCTCGGCGGCCAGAACGACCCCACCGCCCCGAACTCGCAGCACTCCACGCCGTTCTACAACTCGATGACCGCCGCCCCCGACAAGGCGTTCCTCGAACTGCGCGGCGGCGACCACTCGGCACCTCGCAGCGACAACGTGACGGTGCGCAAGTTCACGCTGTCCTGGCTCAAGCGGTTCGTCGACGACGACCTGCGCTACGACCAGTTCCTGTGCCCGGCACCGGCCGCGAACACGCTCATCAGTGCTTACCGGGACACCTGTCCCCACGCCTGATTTCAGTTGATCGGGTTGCTGTGCCTGTGTGCGACGGCCTGGCACAGCAACCTCGTCACGTCTCCCTCACCATCAGCCCGGCGCCCTCCGGGATCTCCAGCGGCACCGTGTAGAAGCGGACGTCGTATCCGTCCGGATCGGTGACGCCGGACAGCAGCCAGCCGACCTGCGTCCGCATCACGCCCGCGTGCGCGACACCCCGTGCGGCGAGGTGCGCCGCGAGCGCGTTGATCGCCTCCTCGCCCGGCACGCCGATGGCGAAGTAGTCGAACCCGGCCGCCGCAGCGGCTTTCTCGGGGGCGAGGCGGATCGCGAAGCCCGGCCCGCCGTTCGGATGCACCAGGGCGATTCCCATCAGGACGCCCTCCTCGACGAAGTGCATGACGGGCAGGTAGCCGAGGTGGTCCTGGTACCAGGCCAGCGACTTCTCCAGGTCGGAGACCGGCAGTTTGACGTGGTGGATGCCCTCCAGCCGTGGCGCGGTGCTCATCTCGTGACCTCCTGATTGCAGTGAGACTGCACTTATGCAGTTAGGCTGCAACATGTGACAGACGACGTCAACAGGGATCTGCGAGCGGCGCGCCGGGCGGACACCGAGGTCCGGATCATCGAGGCGGCGACCGAGCTGTTCACCGAACGCGGCTACGTCGCCACGACGCTGACCGACGTGGCCAAGCGGGCCGGCGTGGGCGCTCGCACGGTGTACGTGCGGTTCGAGGGCAAGGCCGCGTTGTTGCAGCGCTGCATGGACGTGGCGATCGCGGGGGACCACCACCCCGTGGCCGTGCCGGACCGCGACTGGTTCCAGCAGGCGATGAACGCGCCGACGGCGGGGGAGCGGATCGCGCGGATGGCCGGGATCGGCGCGATGCTCATGGGCCGGACCGGGGCGTTGCTGAAGGTGGTGCAGCAGGCCGAGGCGATCGAGCCGGAGATCGCCGAACGCGCGCAGGCGGCGCGCACGCAGACACATCAGGCCATCGGCGGCTTCTTCCGGAAGCTGGCCGCCGATGGCCTGATGTCAGAGGAGAACGTGGACTGGGTCGCGCAGACGGGTGCAGTGCTCGGTCAAGCCGAGACCTACCTGCTGCTGGCCAGGACCACGGAACTTTCGATCGAGCGGTACGAGTCGTGGTTGGTCGAAACCTGGACACGACTCGTGTTGTGAACGAGTGACCGGTACAGCCGGGGAGTTGCCCGAACGACCGCCGAGGCGGCTGAGCGGGCTACTCGTAGGCGATCGCGTCCAGCACGTTCAGCCGAGCCGCGCGGATCGCCGGCAGGATCGCCGCGACCACGCCCACGAACGCCGCCACCACCAGGTACTGGACCATGGTGGCCCAGGGGAGCCCGATCTCCGAGATGCCCTGGTCCTTCAGCGCCTGCACGGTCGCGATGCCCAGGGCGAGACCGACCGCGAGGCCGAGCACCGCGCCGAACACCGAGATCACCACCGACTCGACGGTGATCATCCGCATCACCTGCGACCGCCGCATGCCGATGGCGCGCAGCAGGCCCAGTTCGCGGGTCCGTTCGATCACCGACAGCGCCAGGGTGTTGATGACGCCGAGCACGGCGATCAGGATCGCCAGCGCCAGCAGGATCTGGATCATCAGCAGGACCGTGTCGAACTGCGAGGTCGTCTGCTTCACGAACGCGCTGCGGTCCTGGACGGTGATCTCCGGGTTGTCCGCGAACAGCGGTTCGACGCGCTTCTGCACGTCCGCCGCGGACACGCCCGCTCCCACCTGGACGAACGCCTGGGCGATCTGGTCGGACCGGAACTGCGCGGAGGCCGACTCCGGCAGCACCAGCGCGCCCTGCAGCACCTGCGACTTGGCCCAGATGAAGGCGACCGTGTAGTTCTGCGGCGCCGCGGCCTTGGCCAGTTGCAGCGAGACCGTGCTGCCGACCGTCCAGCCCTTCTCGGCCGCCATCTCCTCCGGCAGCGCGACCTGGCCGTCCTTCAACGGCGTGATGTCACCGGACTTCGGCTTCAGCGCGAACATCGTCGCCATCGCGGGCATGTCGGTGACGCCGACCGCGAACATCTGGTTCTCGCCCTGCAGCACGCCGTCCTGCGACCAGCCGACCGCCGACTTGACGCCGTCGGTCTTCTCGATCTTCGTGAGGACGTCCCGCTTGAACGTCGCGGGCTGGCCCTCCATCTGGCCCTCGCCGGAGATGATCAGGTCGGTCTGCAGCTGACCGGAGGCCAGCTTCTCGATCGACTTGGTCGCCGACGTCAGCACGACGCTCACGCCGGTGATCAGCGAGATGCCGACCATCAGCGCGGCCGCGGTGATCGCGGTGCGGCGCGGGTTGCGCGCGGAGTTGCGGCGCCCCAGCAGGCCTGGCATCGACCACGACAGCAGGCGGCCGATCAGCGACACCATCGGCTTGGACAGGATCGGCGTCAGCAGTGCGACGCCGACGAACGCCACCAGGATGCCGCCGAAGATCAACGGCAGCGAGGCCTGGTTGAAGCCGAACGCCAGCGAAGTGCCACCCGCGGCGGCCACCAGGGCACCGGTGATCGTGATCTTCGTCAGCGGACGGTCCGGCGTGGCCGCCTCGCGCATCGCCGCGACCGGCGCGATCCGCGACGCCCGCAGCGCCGGCATGACCGCCGCGACCACGGTGACGATCATGCCCACCGCGAACGACGAGATGATCGCCGACATCGGCACGCCGATGCCCGCGAGGTGGAGGTTGCCGCCGCCGACCGTGCTGAAGATGGTGGCCAGCAACGCCCCGACGCCGACCCCTGCCCCGAGACCGACGATCGACGCGATCAGGCCGATCACCAACGCCTCCAGCACCACGGACCCGATGACCTGGCCGCGCGAGGCGCCCATCGACCGCAACAGCGCCAGTTCCCGCGTGCGCTGGGCGACGATGATGGAGAACGTGTTGAGGATGATGAAGATGCCGACGAACAACGCGATGCCGGCGAACCCGAGCAGCACGTAGTTGAAGAACTTCAGGCCCTCGTTGATCTGGTCGGCCTGCTCCTTCGCCAGCGTCGCACCGGTCTTGACGTCGTAGCCGGAGCCCATCTTCGCCGCGACGGCGTCCCGCAGCGCGTCGTCCGACGTGCCCTGGGCCGCGGTGACGGTGACGCCGGAGAACACGTCCTTCTTGCCCAGCAACAACTGCTGCGCGACCGGCTCGGTGAACGCCACCGACAGCTCGCCGCCCAGCGAGTCGCGGCCACCCGCGTACTCGAAGACACCGGAGATCCTGAAGACCTTCTTGGGCTCCTGGGTGAGCAGCGAGATCTCGTCGCCCACCTTGAACTGCCCGGTCGTCGCCAGGTACGCGCCGACCGCGACCTCGTTCTCCGACTGCGGCGCGCGACCGTCGCGGATCTTCTCCTGGCCGGTGCCCGTCCAGTTGAAACCGAGCCGGGGCGCGCCCGACGTGGTCATGACCTTGCCGTTCTTGCCGATCGGCCGCGCGGACCCCTGCACGTCACCGACGGCCGACGCCACGCCCGGCACCGACTTCACGTCGGAGATCGCCTGCGGCGTCAGCGGTTCCGGCTGCTTGCCCTTCTCCGCCTTCGGCGACACCGACACGTCCACGTTGGCGAAGGCCGACGAGAACAGGTCGGTGAACGAACGCTGAAGCGTGTCGGTCAGAACGAACGAACCGGACACGAACATCACACCCAGCACCACCGCGAGCGCGGACAGCACCAGGCGGAGCTTGCGCGACAGCAAGCTCTTGATAGTCGCCCTAAACATGCGGCACCGCGACAACCGAGTCGAGGTGCTTCATCGTGTCGAGAACCTCTTCCGCCGACGGCGACAGCAGCTCGCGGACGATGTGGCCGTCCTTGAGGAAGATGACGCGGTCGGCGTACGACGCGGCGTTCGGGTCGTGCGTGACCATCACGATCGTCTGCCCGAACTCACGGGCGGACCGCTGCAGGAACCCGAGGACCTCGGCACCGGACTGCGAGTCCAGGTTGCCGGTCGGCTCGTCCGCGAACACGACGTCAGGGCGCGACACCAACGCACGCGCGCAAGCGACGCGCTGCTGCTGACCACCCGACAGCTGCGTCGGGCGGTGGGTCAGCCTGTCCCTCAGACCCACCGTGTCGACGACGACGTCGAACCACGCCTTGTCGACCTTCTTGCCGCCGATCGCGAGCGGCAGCGTGATGTTCTCCTCCGCCGTCAGCGTCGGCAGGAGGTTGAACTGCTGGAAGATGAAACCGACCTTGTCCCGCCGGAGCTCCGTGAGCCCGCGGTCCTTCAGCCCGGTGACCTTCGTGCCACCGACCCACACCTCGCCGCTCGTGACGTCGTCCAGCCCCGCGAGGCAGTGCATCAACGTCGACTTGCCCGACCCGGACGGACCCATGATCGCGGTGAACCTGGACTTGTCCAGGTCGACGCTCACCCCCGCGAGCGCGGTCACGGCGGCGTCGCCGGACCCGTAAGACTTCCACACGTCGACGGCTCTCGCCGCGACTCCATCGGACGCGCTCACTTCTTGTCCCCTCCTATGGGCTTTCGTGCGCACCATCTTCGGCGACACGGGCACACCGAAGGGTCAGGTCTTCCACTGAGATCGACCCTGAGATTAACCCCGGTGCCCCCGCCCGAGTCACCACGCTGAGAGAACTCTCAGCTGCGCCGCGTAGCCACGCGGTCGCCTGGAGGAAACGCTAATTCACTGCTGCGGCAATGTCTTCAGCCTTCAGATGACTACGCCGTCAACTTCCGTCGCAAGGGGACGGTCGGTTCCATCAGCCATGAAACCAATTCCACGCGGAGGCCTTCCCTCAACGCGTTCTCCGCGAGCCAGTGGTCCACGTCGCCGTGGTAGGCACGCGCCGGCCTCGGCCAGCGGTCCATCCACTCGGCGAACGCCGCGTTGATCGCGATCGGGCCGCCGGGTGGCCGGACTCCGAGCACCAGCACGGGATCCTCTCCGGTGGCGAAAGAGGCGGCGGTGTCGTGCACGCCACCGAAGAGGATCCGATCCGCACCCAACTCACGGGCTTTGTCCGCCACCCCGAAGAACGCCGACCCACGCCCGTGAGCGCGCACCACCAGCTGATGCGCGCCGAAGTCGGTGTCGAGGAACTCGTCGGCGTACGTGCCGTCGTCGGCCAGCACCAGCACGTTCGTGCCGCCGGGGAGAACCCCGACCTGCCCAGGATGCGTGATGCCGATGACGGTGATGCCCACGCCCGCAATCCTGCCGAACTCGTGTTAACCCTTGGCACCGCTCGCGTTAAACAAGTTTCGGAAGCACTTCGGCGCCGAACAGCCGGATCGTCTCGATGACCGACTCGTGCGGCATGCCGCCGATGTCCACCATCACCAGGTGCGTGTCGATGGACAGGTGCTCCGCCAACGCGTTCAGCCGCGCCGCCACCTCGTCCGGCGTGCCGCAGACCGCCGCGCCGTCCATGATCGCGTCGACATCGATGTCGCCGTCTCCGCGCCACGGATCGGCGAACCGCGCGTACTCGGCCAGGTGCGGGCGCCACCGTTCCCGCGCGTCCTCCCGCGACACGAACACGTGACTGGGCACGCCGACGCGTCCGGCGGGGAAGTGCTCCCGGTACCGCTGCACGACTTCGAGGTAGATGGACGGATCCCGCAACGTCGACGGCAGCATCAACGGCATCTCCAGCTCGGCCCCCAGATCCGCCGACACCGCCGATCCCGACCCGATCCACACCGTGGGCCGCGGCGTCTGAACCGGCCGTGGCGTCGTCGTCACGTCGCTCAGCTGCCCCCGGAACCGCCCGTCCCAGCTCACCGACGGCTCCTCCAGCAGCTTGAGCAGCAACCGCAGGTGCTCCTCGAACCGCGCCCGCAGCTCACCCGGCTGCACGCCGAACGCCGCGTCCGTCTCCTTGTCGACCCCGCGCGCCACGATCAGCTCGGCGCGGCCGTCCGACAGCACGTCGAGCGTCGCCAGCGACTCGGCGACCAGCACCGGGTCGCGGTGGGCCAGCAGCGTCACGCCGGTCGAGAGCCTGAGTCTGGTCGTGCGCGCCGCCACGGCCGCCAGCAGCAGCTCTGGCGCGGACACGATGTAGCGGGTGAAGTGGTGCTCGCCGATCGCGACGCCCGCGAAGCCCGCCTCCTCGGCCACCACCGCCTGCTCGACCATGGCCCGCAGCCGATCGGCCTGGGACACCTCCTGCCCCGTGCACGGGTTGGGCAGGTGGTCACCCAGGATGAGCAGGTAGACGTCCATGCGGGCCATTTTCCATCGTCCGGGGCAAGATGGTTGATGTGGTCACCAACAACGAGGCCGAGAGCCGCTACGAGGTCCATGTCGACGGTGCGCTGGCCGGCTTCCTGGAGTACCGGATCATCGGCGAGGTCGTCGCCCTCGTGCACACCGAGGTGGACGAGGCGTACGCCGGTCAGGGCCTCGGCGCCCAGCTCGCGAAGTACGCGCTCGACGACGCGCTCGCCCGTGATGTCAAGATTTCCCCGTTGTGCCCGTTCGTGGCGAAGTACATCGACAAGCATCCGGAATACCGGGTTACTATCCGGTAGGAATAGTTGCTGTCGCTAACAATGAGGTGGGCGAGCGTGTGGAGTGAGCCGGGCGCGTTCGAGGTCGCACCAGGTGTGCACCGGATTCCGCTGCCGCTGCCGAACGACGGGCTGCGCGCGGTCAACGTCTACGCGATCGAGGACGGCGACGGGCTCGTCCTGATCGACTCCGGCTGGGCGCTGGACGAGGCCCGCGACCAGCTCGAGGCCGCGCTGGGCACCCTGGACAAGGGCTTCGAGGACATCAAGAAGTTCCTCATCACGCACGTGCACCGCGACCACTTCACGATGGCCGTGTCGCTGCGCCGGACGTTCGGCAGCAAGATCGGCCTCGGCCTCGGCGAGCAGCCCTCGCTGATGCACATGCTCCACGGCCAGGACGACCAGCACGTCGCCGACCTGCGCAAATGGGGTGCGGCGGAGCTGGCGGAGACGTGGATCAAGATCATGCACCACGTGGACCGCGGTGACGCCCTGCGCGACTACGAGGAGCCGGACGAGTGGCTCGTCCGCAGCACGGTCGGCCTCGAACACCGCGAGCTCGAAGTGATCCCGACGCCCGGCCACACCCGCGGTCACGTCGTGTTCGTCGACCACACCGCGAAGGTGCTGTTCTCCGGCGACCACGTGCTGCCGCACATCACGCCGTCGATCGGCTTCGAACCGCTCCGGCCCGAACTGCCGCTCGGCGACTACATGACGTCGCTGCGGCTCACCCGCGAACTGCCGGACCTCAAGCTGCTGCCCGCGCACGGCGAGGTCACCGACAGCTCGCACGCCCGCGTCGACGAGCTGCTGCAGTTCCACGAGCAGCGCCTGGAGGAGATCCACCGGGCGGTGGCGGGCAGCGCGTACGAGACCGCCCGCAAGATCGGCTGGACCCGCCGCCAGCGCCGGTTCGACGATCTCGACATGTTCAACCAGGTGCTGGCGATCGGTGAGACGGCCGCGCACCTCGACGTTCTCGTCGAACGTGGCGAATTGACCCGAACTCTGAACGCCGGCGTGCTCGAATACCAGGTGTGACACCGCTTGAGCTGGCCGCCTGGACCTGGAAGATGCCCCGCCGCGGCAGGGGATTCTGGTTCTCGCTGGCGATCGACGTGCTGTGGCCCGTTGTCGTGCTGTTCGTGCGCCTCAAGGTGCGCGGCAAGCAGCACGTGCCGGGCAACGGCGGCGTGATCCTCGCCTTCAACCACCTGTCCAATGCGGACACCGTGGCGGCCGTGGTGTTCGCACTGATGTCGAACCGGGTGCCGCGCGTCCTCGCGAAGGCCTCTCTGTGGCGCATGCCGGTCGTCGGCTGGGTCATGCGGTCCGGGGGTCACATTCCGGTTGAACGGGGCACCGTGAAGGCCTCAGAGGCGTTGCGGCCCGCCGTGGAGGCGTTGCGCGACGGGGAGTGCGTGATGGTGTTCCCCGAGGGCACCTTCACCGACGATCCCGGGAACTGGCCGATGAAGGGCAAGTCCGGTGTCGCGCGGATGGCGCTCGCATCGCGCGTCCCGGTGGTCCCCGTCGCCGAGTGGGGGACGCAGGACCTGTTGCCCAAGGGCACGATCCTGCCGAGGTTGTTGCCGCGCAAGAAGATCGAGGTCGTCGCGGGCGCGCCGGTCGACCTGTCGGACCTGTACGACCTCGAGCCCACCGCCGAGGTGCTGGCCGAGGCCACGCGACGGGTCATGGCGGCCATCACGACGATGCTGTCAGGCATACGTTCGGCTGAGGCGGGTAGCCACAGTGCATGACCACGCGAGAGGAATTCGAGTTACGCAGGCAGCGTCGTCCCGGTGGGACGGGGATCTGGGCGCCAGTTGTGCCTGAACCGCGCGAACCCCAGCAGTGGGTCGTGCAGGCCGGCGAGGAACCCGTGATCGTGCGCAGCGTCGACTGAGTGTCTATGTCACCTAGACGGCGTCTAGTCGCAGTAGACGCGTCTAGCTAACGTAGACGGCATGACTCTGGATGAAGAACTGCTGGCAGTGGCGCGGAAGGCGGGTACCGCCTCCGCGGCCGCCCAGTCCCAGGCCGACATCGCCAAGGCCATCTACCACCACAGCGTGCTGGTGCTGCACCGCGCCGGCGGCTCGATGCGCGAGATCGCGGAAGCGCTGGCGATGAGCCACCAGCGCGTGCACCAGATCGTCGAGCAGTCCAGGCGCACCGAGCGCTGCTGGTTCTGCGGGCGCGTCGGCGACGACGTCGACAAGTTGATGGCCGGACCGGTCGCGCTGATCTGCAACGTGTGCGTCAGCGCGGCTCAGGTCGCCGAGGTCGGCCACTGCTCGTTCTGCAGCGAGACCAAACCGGTCCACGAAGGTGCCGAGGCGCAGATCTGCAGGTCCTGCCTGGACTTCAGCGCCGCCGTGATCAGCGGGGCAGCTTCACCACGGTGACGAAGAAGTCGTCGATCTGGCGGACGACCTCGATGAACCGGTCGAAGTCCACCGGCTTCGTGACGTAGGCGTTGGCGTAGAGGCTGTAGCTGCGCAGGATGTCCTCCTCGGCCTCCGAGGTCGTCAGCACGACGACGGGGATCGAGCGCAGCTCGGCGTCCGCCTTGACCTCGCTGAGCACCTCGCGGCCGTCCTTGCGGGGCAGGTTGAGGTCCAGCAGGATCAGGCCCGGCCGCGGCGCGTTCTCGTACTGGCCCTCGCGCCGCAGGAACTCGAGCGCCTCAACGCCGTCCTTCACGATGTGCAGCGAGTTGCGGATCTTGTGGTGCTCGAACGCCTCCTGCGTCATCAGGGCGTCGCCGGGATCGTCCTCGACGAGCAGGACGTCGATCACGTTCAGTGGTGACTCAGACATGTACTTCCTCAACCTTGGCGGCAAGTTCCGCGACAACGGGCAGGGTGAACTCGAAGCTGGTGCCGGAGTCCACATCGGTCTTCAACCGGATCGTGCCACCGTGGAACTCGACGATCTTGCGACACATCGCCAGTCCGATGCCCGTGCCCGGATAGGCGTCCTTCGGGTGCAGGCGCTGGAAGATGACGAAGATCCGGTCAGCGTACTCCGGCTCGATCCCGATGCCGTTGTCGCGCACCGTGAACTTCCACATCTCGCCGTCGCGTTCGACGTCGAGTGAGATCACCGGCGCCTCGGCGCCCTTGAACTTCAACGCGTTGCTTATCAGGTTCTGGAACACCGCGCTGAGCAGAGACGCCTCACCTCGCACGGAGGGGAGCTCCGCGATCTCGAGGCGGGCGCCCGTCTCCTCGATCCGCTCGGAGAAGCTGCTCACGACGTGGCCGACGAGCTCGTTGAGGTCGATCACCGTCTGCTCGCGGGACATCCGGCCGACGCGGGAGAACGCCAGCAGGTCGTTGATCAGCACCTGCATGCGCTTCGCGCCGTCGACCGCGAACTCGATGTACTGGTCGGCGCGCTCGTCGAGCTGGCCGCCGTAGCGGCGTTGCAGCAGCTGGCAGAACGACGCCACCTTGCGCAGCGGCTCCTGGAGGTCGTGCGAGGCGACGTAGGCGAACTGCTCCAGCTCCGAGTTCGACCGCTGCAGCTCGGACTTCGCCTCCGCGAGCGTCTCGAGCTCCTGCACGATCCGGCGGCGCATCTGGTTCACGTCCTCGCCGAGCATGACCGTCTCGCGTGGACCGTCCGCGTCGATCTCGTGCTCGAAGTCGCCGGAGGCCACCTGCCGGGTGTGGTCGGCGAGGTTCGCGAGCGGCGCGATCAGCAGCCGGTGCAGCAGCAGCGACAACCCGCCGATCACCGCGACCAGCAGCACGCCCATGCCGATCACCAGCCACAGCACCACCTTCGCCGCGCTGTCGAGGTCCGCGCGGGCCTGCCGGGAGAGCGCGCCGATGTCGCTCTGCAACGCGGCGGTCTCGGCGCGGAGCTGGTCGAACACCACCTTGCCGCGTTCGATGTCGCCGGCGACTCCGGCGGCGGGGCCGGACTGCTTGATCGCGGCGACCGTCGGGTCCGCGTACTCGGAGCGCCACTGCCGCGCGAGGTCCTCGATGCGGCTGACCCGGCCGTTGACGTCGCCGACGAGGTCGCGCACGTTCCTGGCGGCCTCCGCCTGGGCCGCCTGGCCGTCCAGGTACGGCTTGAGGAAGTCGTCCTGCCCGGTGAGGGTGAAACCGCGTACGCCGGTCTCCTGGTCGATCAGCGAGCGGCTCAGGGTCTGGGAGCGGCGTGCGGCGGGCTCGATCCGGTCGACCGACCGGGCCCTCGTGTCGCCGAGCGCGTCCAGCGCGACCACCGTGGACGAGATGGCGACCGCGGTCATGGCGAGCAGCACCGCCGAGATCACGACCAGCAGGCGGCTCGCAGGCATCCTCTGCGGGAGATTCACTTACCGTCCTTCAGCAGCAGAATGGCCACGTCGTCATCGAGCGCGCCTCCGTTGAGCTCCGTCACCTCCGCGATGACGGAGTCCATCCAGTTCGGGCCGTTGCGCAGGTGCTTCTCCAGAATCTCGCACAGGCGTTCCACGCCGAGCCGGTCGATGTCGTCAGGTACCCGGCCCTCGATCAATCCATCCGTGTAGCAGGCGAACGACCAGCCGGACGGCAGCGGCACGTCCACGCCGGTCCACGCGTAGTCGGGCAGCACGCCGAGCGGCACGCCGATCTTCGACTGCGGCAGATCGACGATCCGGTCGCCCACCATCAGCAACGGCTCGGGGTGCCCGGCGAGGAAGTAGCGCGCCGAGCGGCGGTCCGGCGCGACGGTGACCATGCAGGCCGTGGTGAAGATGCCGTCACCGTGCCGTTCCGCGACCAGCACCTGGTCCAGCGTCTGCAGCACCTTCTCGGGCGGTGCGCCGGAGAGGACCAGCGCGCGCCACGCGATCCGCAGGCAGACGCCCAGCGCGGCCTCGTCCGGGCCGTGGCCGCAGACGTCGCCGATGATCGCGTACACGGTCCCGTCCGGCATGCCGACCGCGTCGTAGAAGTCGCCGCCGAGCAGCATCCGCTGGCCGCCGGGCTGGTAGCGGACCTCCAGGTCGACGTCCGAGTTCTGCAGCAGCGGGGGAGGGAGCAGGCCGCGTTCGAGCCGGGCCCGTTCGGCGGCCAGCAGCTTCGCCTCCCGCAACTGGCGCTGGGCGTCCTCGGAACGGCGGCGTTCGACCGCGTACCGGACCCCGCGCAGCAGCAGTTCGCCGTCGACCTGGCCCTTGACGAGGTAGTCCTCCGCGCCGGCCGCGACCGCGGTGATGCCCTCGCGTTCGTCGTCGCGCCCGGTCAGCACCAGGATCGCGGGCGCGTCCGGCTTGCTCAGCAACCTGTGCAGCGCGTTCAGGCCGGTCGCGTCGGGCAGGCCCAGGTCGAGCAGCACGCACTCGGCGTCGGCGAGCAGTCGTTCGGACTCCGCCAGCGTGCGGGCGCGCGCCAGCACGAACGGAGCGCTCACCTCTTCGAGCAACGCCTCGACGAGGAGGGCGTCGCCATCGTCGTCCTCTACCAGGAGGACGCGCACTGTCTTCGTTCGCATCGCGTCGGACTTTAACGTTATTGGGCTGCGGGGTCCGCGTCCGACCTACCAGGATGACGGGCGTGTTGATCCGTCTCGCCCAACCAGCCGAACTGCCGTACCTCCAGCAGATCGAAAACGCCTCCGGAGAACCGTTCCGCGACATCGGGATGCCCGAGATCGCCGACGACGACCCGATGTCCCTGGAGGACCTCACCGAGCACGAGGTCTGGGTCGCCATCGGCGCGGAAGGCGTGCCCGTGGCGTTCATCGCGGTCGGTGACGTCGACGGCGCCACCCACATCCACCAGGTCAGCGTGCATCCGTCGCACGCGCGCCAGGGGATCGGTGCCGCGCTGATCGAGCACGTCACCAGCTCCGGGCGCGCTGTGACCTTGACGACGTTCCGCGACGTGCCGTGGAACGCGCCGTACTACGAGCGCCTCGGTTTCCAGGCCGTCGCGGAGACTTCGCCCGGACTGGCCGGGATCATGCGCGAGGAGGCCTCACGGGGCCTCGATCCCGCGACTCGTGTCGCGATGATCCTTTTCCCAGCGCAGGTACGAGCCTGAGGCCACCGAAAGACTGCTGAGCAGCCACACGAGGACACCCGCGTCGTCGGTCACGCCGATCACCGGAAGGAACTCCGGCAGGACGTCGATCGGCGACACGAGGTAGACCAGCCCCACCGCCCACAGCAGCACCTGGCTGCGCGGCAGCTCCGGGTACTTCCCGCTGCGCCAGGTCTTCCACAGCCGGGGCAACGCCTTCGCCCGCTGGATCGGGTTCCCGACCGGGCCGGGAACCCCCTGCGCGCGCTTGCGGCGGTTGCGCAGCACGCCCAGCACCGCGAACACCAGTCCGAGCGGGATCAGCACCCAGCCGACCACCGCCGGGCTCAGGCCGCCCAGCGGGGCGTTGCGGAACAAGAGGATCAGCAAGCCGGCCAGGGAGATGAACGATCCGAAGACGACCATCTGAGCGGACCCCTAACTAGGTTCCTGGAAGAGCATCGTCGGAATGGCCTTGTGCGGCTGCTTGAGCTGCTGTGGTTCCGGCTCGCGCAGGTCGATCACCGCTTCGGGTTCCTCGACCGGCTCTTCTTTAACCACCGGCTTGCGGGCGGCCTTCACCGGCGCCACGTAGGGCTGGTCCAGAGCGGCACGCGCCTTGGAGATCCAGACCTTCTGCATGGCCTCGTCCTTGCCGCCGGCCGCGGTCGCCGCGAGTCCGGACAGGACGCCGCGAATGCGGGGCACGAGCGCTGGATGACGCCGGATCGCATGCCACACAGGGTGATCATCCGGTAGCCGGGCGGCGACGAGCTTCGTGATCTGCGCACGCAGTTCCTCTGTGGACAGATCGAGCCAGCGTTCGACCGCTGACGGGCCAATTGCCACGTAGATAGCCTCCCCGGAAAACGACAACTGCCCCCACAGGATCTCACGGATCCCGCGGGGGCAGCGCTCTGGTGTCGCGAAACGTCAGGAAGCCACGACCTCGAGCAGGGTCTTGCCGTTCTCGTCGACGATCCGGAACGTCGCGATCTCGTGCCAGCGCATGGCCACGTTGGCCTGCAGCCGGATGGTCTTCTTGTCGCCCGCCACCGGTTCCGGGGCGTACCAGGACGTCACCTGGGCGACGCGACCCGCGCGTCCGACCGCGACGAGAGAACCCCTGCTGGGGCCGACCATGCCGCTGACCTCGATGTCCATCGAGGTTCCCCACGGCTCGTCGGAGGCGGTGATCTTCGTGAAGACACCGCTGTTTGGATCCTGCTGCTGGACCTTCATCGAGGAGTCCGTGGAGTTGTTCGCCACCGGAGTCTGCGACGTGGTCGTGGTGTTGTTGGGGGCCGCCTGGTTCGAGCCCTCGTCCCCGCCGCGCACGACGAGAGTCGTCACCACGGCGGTCACCGCCACGATGCCGGCGGCGGCGGCCGCGACACCCTGGGCGACGAACCACCGGCGGCGCTTCCTGCGCGCCGACACGGCGTCGAGCATGACCCGGACCGACTTGCCGTCGGGGCGTTCCGGAGCTGTCCCGCGCAGCATCCCGCCCGCGTCGGCCTCGTCGATGAGGTCGGGCACCACCGCGAAGTCGCGCAGGTCAAGAGCACACCGCCGACACTCGGTCAGGTGGTTCTCGAACGCCTCCACCTCATCGGCATCGAGGATGCCGAGCACGTAGGCGGCGACGTCGAGGTGATCTGGTGCCGTTGTCACCGCGTCTCTCCCCGATCGTGCAACGCACGCCGCAACGCACGGAGCGCGTAGTACACCCTCGACTTGACCGTTCCCGGCGGCACACCCAGTGCAGCCGCGGCCTCACCGACAGTGCGGTCCCGCAGATATGTCTCGAGAATAGCCTCCCTGTGTTCCTCGGAGAGACCGTTCATCGCCTCGGCCACGACGATCGCCGCGAGGGTGCGATCCTCTTCGCTGCCGGAAGGCGACTCGTCCGAAGGGGTCAGTTCGAACTCCTGCGGACGGACGCTTCTCTTACGCCTGTCGTCAATGACCAACCGCCTTGCCACCGTGAACAACCACGACCGCAAGAGCACGGGGTCACGCTCGAGTTTTTCGGCGTTGCGCCATGCCCTGACCAGGGTTTCCTGCACGATGTCCTCGGCCCATTGACGATCATGGCCCGTCAGCCTCATGCAGTGTCCCAGCAGGGCGCTCCCGAATTCCTCGTACAGCCGACGGATCAACTCTTCCTCGAGAGACCCCGGTCTTGGTGATTGTTCGTCTAACTCGCGTTGACGTCTATGCCGCGCCACGGGGGACATCCTTGCCCTATCAACCGTCTCAAGTCGAGAGGCAAATATTCCTCACGAAGTTCGTGAACCGTCACCGGATCGTGTCCGTACTCCTCGGTACCCCGCCGAGAAAGGACCTGCCGATGCGACGTGGACCAGCCATCACCGCCCTGGCGGCACTGGCTATCTCCCTCACCGCGTGCGGCAGCGCCCAGACCCCTCCCGGAGGGGCGGCCGCACCGGGTGGCCTGCAGGCCAAACCCGCTGATCTGAGCGGCGCGAACATGTACTTCATCGCGAACACCGAGCAGATGGGGTGGTTCGTCACCGACGCCGACGGGCTCCCGCTCTACCGCTACGACAAGGACGTGCCGAAGCCGTCCAAGTCCAACTGCGAGGGCGAGTGCGCCAAGGCGTGGAAACCGGTCCTGGCGGACAAGACACCGATGGCGACCGGGGTCGACCCGATCTCCATGGGCGTCCTGACCAGGCCGGACGGTACCAAGCAGCTCACGATCCAGGGCTGGCCGCAGTACACCTTCGCCGAGGACAAGGCGGCCGGTGACATGAAGGGCCAGGGAAAGGGCGGAGTGTGGTTCGTCACCGCCCCCAACGGCGCCAAGATCACCGGCGGAAAAGCGCAGAACAACACCCAGAACAAGAGCAGCAGCACGCCGAGCACGTCCCCCAGCTCCGGCGGCCAGACACCGCAGTCTGCGCCACCGCCGGCAGCGCCCGGCTACTGAGCCCACTGCTCGAACCCCGCACACCCCTACCGACTTCCCATTGGACAACGAGGACATCAAGACGATGACCAGAGCCCTCGCCACCGTCTTGGCGATGTTGTTCCTCTTCACCGGCCTGTCCGCCACGGCTGCAGCGCAGCCCGCGGACACCGGGGGAGTGATGGACACCCCGACGGGACCGTTGACCGCGAACGACCGCGATCTGCTGAACAAGGTGCGCCAGGCAGGCCTGTGGGAGATGCCCATGGGTGAGCTCACGGCGACCAAGGCGTCGAACGCGCGGGTCAAGCAGATCGGCAAGATGATCATGCTCGACCACATGATGCTCGACACGCTGACGAAGAAGACGGCCGCCCAGTTCGGGCTCACCACCCCGGACGTGCCGAACCCGTCGCAGCAGTCGTGGATGGAAGAGCTCAACGGTCTCGAAGGAGACGCGTTCGACCAGGCCTTCGTGGCCCGGTTGCGCGCCGCGCACGGTCAGGTCTTCAACTTCATCGCGAAGGTCCGCACGCAGACCCGCAACGACGTGATCCGCGGGTTCGCGCAGGCAGGCATCGACGTGGTGATGAAGCACATGACGTTGCTGGAGAGCACCGGTCTCGCGGCCGACTCGTCGTTCGCGGAACCCCAGCCCGCCGGCGGCATCATCAACGCGACCCTGGCCTCGAACGAGGGGCCGAACATGTGGGTGATCCTCACGGTCACCGCCGCGGGAGCCGTTCTGACGGTGCTCCTGCTCCGAGTACTCCGCCCGCGACGACCGGTGCGGTGATTCTGCAAGACCCCGTTGCACGACGGGAAACGGAGGTGGTGTCCCAAGGTCAGAGGCACTCCAACGCGGACCTGTTCCCACCCGCCCGGCCCTGAAGTGTCCACTCCTGCACCGCAGGTCCGGGCGGGTTCCCGCGAGAGTTCTATCGGAGGAAGTGTTGTTGTCCAGCCAGATTCCGCTCCTGGTGGCCCAGTCGTCCGAGTTCGACTCGGGCGTCAAGAAGATGGCTCAGCTGTCTGCCAGGCTGGCTTACGTCATGATGTGCGCCACCTTGTCCTGGGGCGTGCTGATCGCGACCGGATGGGCCGAGAAGCTCACCGGCCGTGAGGGACTGAAGAACGGTCACATGGTGCTGGCCTCGCTCGCGATCGCATTCGGATGCGTTCACGCCTTCGCCTTCACCCTGATCCAGACCGGCACGTTCAGCTTCATCAAGCTCGTCCTGCCGTTCGTCGACGGCGGCCTGTTCCGGCACGCGCTGGGCATCCTCGGCCTGGAGGTCATGCTCGCGATCGCCGTGCTCGCCTCGATGCGGCACAAAGTCTTCTACCGCAAGTGGCTGCGGTTCCACCAAACGGCCTACATCGCCGTGACGATCACCGTGGTGCACTCCTGGTTCGGCGCCATCGCGAACGGCAACCTGTCCGTTCTCTGGCTGGCCGGCCTCACCGTTCTCGTCCCGACCGCGACCCTGGCCCTGGCCCGGTTCCTCCCGCCCGAGGTGCTCATGCGCATCGGGATGCTCGACTCCGAGCGCGGCAAGGAACCCGGTGTCGGCGAGGGCGACGCGATGGACGTGAGCGTCAACAACGAGAAATGCCATCGCTACGGCACCTGCCAGGCGGAGGCACCGGACGTCTTCCAGTTGATCGAGGACAACCGCCTGACCTACAACCGCCGGCCGCCGGAGGAGCACTTCGCTCAGGCCAGGGCGGCACAACGTGCGTGCCCGATGCGCGCGATCGAGATCAGGGAGCGAGTGAAGTGAGCGAACGGATCGTGGTCGTCGGCGGCGGACTCGGAGGAGTTCGTTCCGCGGAACGGCTGCGGGAGATGGGTTTCGACGGACAGATCACGATCCTGTCCGCCGAGCGGCACCTCCCGTACCACCGCCCTTGCCTGTCGAAGCAGATGATCACCGGAGAGTGGACCCCGGACGACTCGTTGCTGTCGTTCTCCGGTGACCTCGACGCCGAATGGATGTTGAACTCCCCGGCCCTGCACCTGGACCCCAAGTCGCAGTCCGTCTGGGTGCCCGGCGGCCAGGAGATCAAGTACGACGGCATGATCATCGCCACCGGCGTCGACGCCAGGGCGATGGGCGGGGCTCCTCGCCACGACCCGCGGGTGCACGTGCTGCGGACGCTGGACGACGCGATCGCGATCCGCAAGAACATCCGTCAGTCGCAGGGTCTCGTCGCCGTCATCGGCGGTGGGTTCATCGGCTGCGAGCTCGCCTGTTCGATTCGTCACATGGGCCGCGACGTGGCCCTGATCGTGCGCTCGCCCGCGTTGCTGGGCGGCATCGTCGGTGACGACATCGGCAAGAAGATCACCGAGGCGCACGTCGAGCACGGCGTCCGCCTCGCCACCGGTGTCGGCATCAAGCACTGGGTGCGTCAGCCCGGCGGCATCGGCATCCACCTGAGCGACGGCCAGGTCTTCTTCGCCTCCTGCGTCGTGCTGGCCGTCGGCGCCTCCCCGGCCGTCGACTGGCTGCGCGGCTCCGGCCTCGACATCTCCGACGGCGTGCTGTGCGACTCGACGAACCACGTGGTCGGCGCCGAGAACCTGGTCGCCTGCGGTGACGTGGCCCGCTGGCCCAACATGCGCTTCAACGGTGCCGTGCGGCGCGTCGAGCACTGGCTCAACGCCGTCGAGGGAGGCAGGGCCGCGGCCGAGAACCTGTTGGTGGGCCGCAACCACGCCAAGACGTACACGCCGGTCCCGCGGTTCTGGACCGAGCAGTACGGCATGCGCGTGCAGGGTGCCGGCCTGCCCGTCCTGGGCACCGACACCACCGATGTGAACGGACTCACCGGCTTCATCGCCAACGGCAAGCTCGTCGGCATCGTGGGTCTGGAATCGCCGGGCAAGATCATCACCGAGACTCCGGAGCTCTTCCGGCAGAACGCGGTCGAGACGAACACTCCTGTGTGGACGCAGCCGGAGGAAGAGCCCGCTGCCGCCGCCGTCGAGGAGGCCCTCCCGACCGCCATGATCCCGGTTCCCGAACCGGTCGCCGCCCTCGCATCATCTGTTCCCCCGTCCGTCTCGTCGTCGATGTCCCCGCCATTGCAGCGGCGGAGGCATTCGCGTTCGAGGCCGGAGATGGTGCGCGTGGGCGGAGGACGTGCGAGGCCCTAACCAGGTACAGGAGGACTTCAGGCAGTCGGTACAGGGCAAGCGGGAACGGCGAACTCCGACGTCGCCCGCGTGGCCAGGTGGCGGACCGATGACGTCACGCGGCGATGCGCTCGTTCCCGCACCGGCTGCCTGAACCTCCTTCTCGTGCGTCACCAACGGTGTGGCGGCTCGGCGGGCTCCCGAGTCGCCACACCGGCCTATTTCCGGGGGAGGTGAATCCCGGAAAATCGCCGAACTGAACTGTTAAACGCGGTCGTGGCTGTCCGCGGGCCGGTTTCCGGACTTATTTTTCCGGAACCCCTGCCTGAAGGAGTTCCAGCCATGCAAATGCGCAGAATCATCGCCGCCGCGTGCGGGCCGGTCCTCGCGATCGGTGTGTTCGCGGCAATTCAAAGCGGATCGGCGGAAGCCGTCCAGCCCGACACGCCCGCCGCACCGCCCGCCGCCGTGAACGGCGTGGCGACGGCGCTGGGCATCTCGCCCCAGCAGGCACGTACCCAGCTCACCGCCCAGGACGACGCGCACAAGCGGTTCAAGAGCCTGCCGCCGTCCCTGCTCGGTCAGCTCGCCGGCCACTGGTTCGACGCCGAGGCGGGGGCGCTGACCGTGGCGGTCACCACCGACGAGGCCGTGGCCCAGGCGACCGCCAGTGGCGTCAGGGCGACCAAGGTCCAGCGGAGCCAGGCCGACCTCGACCGCCAGCTCGACGAGGTCCGCAAGCTGATCGGCACCGGCGTGCCCGGCGTCTACAGCTGGGGCGTCGACGTGAAGAACAACCAGGTCGGCGTCACGGTCAACAGGACGAAGAAGACCCAGGCCACTGAGAAGTTCCTGGCGGCGGTCAAGAAGCTCGGGGCCGGCGTCGCCGAGACGGACTCCCAGCAGCGCCAGCAGGCCGGGACGGTGCAGACCGGCAGCCCGTGGTGGCCGGGCTCCGAGACGTACTGCTCCGTCGGGTTCCCCGCGACGGATGCCAACGGCGGCAAGCACTTCCTGACGGCCGGGCACTGCACGAACGACGCCAACCAGGCCGCCTACGGGCAGTCCGGGCAGCAGAACCGGCTCGGCACGTCGAACGTCGGCGGCAGCCGCAGCGTGAACGCCCGCGAGGGTGACATGGGCGTGGTCGCGGTGACCGAGACGGGGTGGAACCTGTCCGCCGCGGTCAACACGTGGGGCGAGCCCGCGATCACCCTGACCGGCTCGGCCGAGGCGATGGTCGGCGACCGCGTCTGCCACTCGGGCAACACCTCCAAGTGGAAGTGCGGCGAGGTCAAGTACACGCACAAGTCCGTCGACTACGGCGGCGGGCTGGTCATCGAGGACCTCACCTGGACCACCGCCTGCTCACTCGGTGGTGACTCCGGCGGTGGCTGGCTGCTCGGCGACAAGGCGGTCGGCCTGCACGACGGCGGCCCGTCGCAGTGCGTGCAGAACCCGACCAACGACGCCGACCTGTCGATCTTCCAGCCGGTCAACGAGGCACTGCGCAAGTGGAACCTCACGCTGGTCACCGGTGGTCCCGGTGACACCACCGCGCCCACCGCTCCAGGGGCCCCTCGCGCCGTGAGCACCACCTCGTCCAGCGTGTCACTGGCCTGGGACGCCTCCACGGACAACGTCGGCGTGACGGGTTACGAGGTCTACAACGGCAGTGCGCTCGCCACGACGGTCACGGGCACCACGGCGACCGTCACCGGACTCAAGCCCGACAACGACTACACCTTCACGATCAAGGCCAAGGACGCCGCGGGCAACGCCTCCGCCGCCAGCGCGGCCGTCAGCGCGCGCACCCAGCCGGGCACGGCGGACGACGAACCGCCCACGACGCCCGGTAACCCCAGGTCAACGGGTGTCACCGCGTCCAGCGTGGCACTGGCCTGGGACGCGTCCGTCGACAACGTGGGCGTCGCGAGTTACGAGGTCTACAACGGCAGTGCGCTCGCCACGACCGTCACGAGCACCACGGCGACTGTGACGGGCCTGACCGCGGACACCTCGTACTCGTTCACCGTCCAGGCGAGGGACGCGGCGGGCAACAAGTCGAAGCCCAGCCCGGCCGTGACCGCCCGCACGTCGCCCGGTGACACGGGCGGCCGGACGTTCACGAACGACACGGACTACCAGATCCGCGACTTCCAGACGGTGGTCAGCCCGCTGCGGTCGACCGCCACCGGCTCCGCCAGGAACCCGGTCACGGTGAAGGTCGGCGCCACGCACACCTGCCTGGAAGACCTGAACGTCACGCTGGTGGCGCCGAGCGGCCGCTGGTACCCGCTGCTGCGGACGCCGGGTGGCAACTACTCGTGCACCCCGTTCGTCAGCGGCAGGACGTTCAGCGTGGTCCCGGCGGCAGGGGAGGCCGCGGGCGGCACGTGGACGTTGCGGATCGGGGACAACGGCCCCGGTGACGTCGGCGTGCTGAGCAGCTGGTCGGTCACGCTCTAGCGACCGGCGGTGAGCGGGTCCCGCATCCCCGGCGGGACCCGCTTCACCGAATGGCGCGAAGAATCGCACAACTGAAAAGTGAACGGCGCACTGAAGAGTTAGGCATTGTGCCGGAATGTCCGGTGAAGCGAATCTGTCCGCTGTGAAAACAATGCGATTAATCGTCGGTGTCGCGGCACTGGTCGCCACCCTGATTCCCGGATCCGCGCACGCGGTAAAAGGCGGCGAACACACCACGCACGCCGAGCACCCGTGGCAGGTGGTGATCACCAGACCGGGCAGCGCGCATCCGCAGAAGGTCTCGTGCGGCGGCGCCCTGGTGCGGCCGAACAAGGTCGTCACCGCCGCGCACTGCATGGACCCGACCTACGGCGACGTCAAGGACAAGACCGTCATCTGGGGCCGCACCGACCTCACCGGCACCGACGGAGTGGTCGCCAAGATCACGTCGTTCTGGAAGCACCCCGACTACCAGTGGGGCTCGCTGGCCGGTGACGACGTGGCGGTGCTGACGCTGGATCGCAACGTGGGCACGCCCGCGTCGTTGCTGCAGCTCGCCACCGACCCCGCGCTCAACGCCGTCGGCACGCAGGCGTTGCTCACCACGCACGGCAAGACCGGGCCCGGCACCACCACCGCCGACTACGACCCGGTCATGAAGAAGGCCACGCTCCCGGTGATCGACCCCGACGCCACCGGTGGCTGCAAGAACATCGGCTGGACGTTCACACCGGACAAGCACCTCTGCTTCGGGCCGGTGAAGAACGACACCACCGGCGTGTGCTCCGGCGACAGCGGAAGCCCGCTCGTGGTCCAGCAGAACGGCGTGTGGCGGCAGGTCGGGCTGATCGAGTCCGGCGACGCGCAGTGCGCGGGACCGCAGGTCGGCGCGAAGATCACCCACTACGAGCCGTTGATCCGCCAGCAGCTGGGAGATCAACCCGGTGACGACTTCTCGATCGGGGTCGAACCCAGGTCCGTGACCGTCCAGCCGGGGCAGTCGGCGTCGGTCAAGGTCGGCACCACCGCGACCGGTGCCGCGCAGACGATCGCGCTCAGCGCGTCCGGTGTGCCGTCCGGCGTCACCGCCACGTTCGCGCCGGCCTCGGTGAAGGCGGGGGAGAGCGCCACGCTCACGCTGGCGGCCTCGTCCTCGGCGACGTCCGGCACGGCGACGGTCACGGTGACCGGAACCGGTACCAGCGCGACGAAAACGGCCGCGGTCGAACTGACCGTGGGCGGGAGCGGCGGCGTTGCGAACGGCGGCTTCGAGTCGGGATCGCTGACCGGCTGGACCGGCGGCGGCACCGCCACCGTCGTGAACTCGGGTGCCCGCACCGGCACGAACGCCGTGCGCCTCGGGGCCGCGACCGCGACCAACGGCGAGTCCACCGTCCGGCAGACCTTCACCGCACCGGCCGCGGGCACGCTCTCGGTCTGGTACTCGCAGTCCTGCCCGGACAGCGTGCAGTACGCCTGGGCGAAGGTCGTGCTGACCGACAACTCCTCCGGCGCCACCACGACTCCGCTGGCCAGGACCTGCACGAGCGGTCAGGGCTGGCAGCAGGTCACCGCACCGCTCAGGGCGGGCGTCAGCTACACGCTCACCCTCGTCAGCCGCGACGACAACCACCCGGACGACCCGGTGTCGGCGCTGTTCGACGACGTCACCTTCGCGACGGCCGCCGCCCTCGTCACGGGCCAGCGCGCCGACGCCTGAACACCGCTCTCCCTGCCTAAGGAGCTCCACCGTGAGAAGAAGAACCCTGCTATCAGCTGCGCTGGCGACAGCGACAGCCATCGCGACAGTCGTCCTGCCCGCCTCCGCCGCGCCGGAACCTCCGCCCAGCAGCGGGGACGCGCACGTCGTCTCGACGACGCAGGGCGGTAACGGCCTGCAGTACGTGGCCTACGAACGCACTTATCAAGGACTTCCGGTCGTGGGCGGCGACTACGTCGTCGTCAAGAACGCCACCGGTGCCGTGCTGAGCACCAACGTCGCCCAGCAGCAAGCGATCGCGGTCGACACCACCGCCAAGATCAGCGCCGACCGGGCGAAGGCGATCTCCCGGACCCAGCTCGCGGTGGCGAACGCCGTCGACGCGCCACGGCTCGTGGTGCACGCGACCGACGCGCCGAAACTCGCCTGGGAGACAGTCGTTCGCGGCACGAAAGGCCGTGCGCCGAGCGTTCTGCACGTGTTCGTCGACGCGTCCACGGGCGCGGTGCTCGGCTCACGTGACGAGGTCTTCGCCGGAACCGGCCGCGGTTACTACAACGGCGACGTCACCATCGGCACGTCGGGCTCCGGGTCGTCGTTCAGCATGACCGACACCACGAAGCCCGGCCTGCAGTGCGGCGGCCAGAGCGGCGGCGCCTACACCGGCACCGACGACGCGTGGGGCAGCGCGAGCGCCAACGACCTGGAAACCGCGTGCGTCGACGTGTTGTATGCGGCGCAACAAGAGTGGGCCATGCTCTCGCAGTGGCTGGGGCGCAACGGCGTCGACGGCAACGGCCGGACGTTCGCGGCGAAGGTCGGGCTCCAGGAGGCCAACGCCTACTGGACCGGCAGCAACACGACGTTCGGCTACAACGGCGCCCGTGACCGCCAGCTCACCGCGATCGACGTGGTGGCGCACGAGTACGGGCACGCGATCTTCCAGACCACGCCTGGTGGCAACGGTTCCGGCAACGAGAACGGCGGGATCAACGAGGGCACCGGTGACATCTTCGGCGCCCTGACCGAGCACTTCGCCAACAACCCCAACGACCCGCCGGACTTCCTCGTCGGCGAGGAGGTCAACTTCAGCGGTACCCAGCCGTTGCGCAACATGTACAACCCGTCGCTCGTGAGCGGCGACCCGAACTGCTTCTCGTCGTCCATCCCGAGCACCGAGGTGCACAAGGCGGCCGGTCCGCTGAACCACTGGTTCTACCTGGTGGCCAAGGGGAGCAGCCCCGGTGGCGGCGACCCGACCAGCCCGATCTGCTCCGGCGGCCCGTCCTCGGTGACCGGTGTCGGCATCCAGGAGGCGGGCAAGGTCTTCTACAACGGCCTGCTGGCCAAGACGTCGAACTGGAAGTACGTCAACGTCCGCACGGCGACGCTGAACGCGGCGAAGAACCTCTACTCCGACTGCCGGGTCTTCACCACGGTGAAGGCGGCGTGGGACGCGGTGTCCGTGCCAGCGCAGACGAACGACCCGGTCTGCACCGGTCAGTCGAACGACTTCTCCGTCGCGCTCTCGCCGTCCTCCGGCAGCGTCGCGCAGGGTTCCTCGGCCACCGCGACCGTCAACACCGCCACCGTGAGCGGTGCCGCGCAGACCGTGGCGCTGTCGGCGACCGGCCTGCCCAGCGGAGCTTCTGCGGCGTTCAGCCCGGCCTCGGTGACGACTGGCAGCAGCTCGACCATGACGATCTCGACCGGCTCGTCCACGCCCGCGGGCACCTACAACGTGACGGTGAACGCGGCCGGCACGACGACGAAGTCCACTGTGTACTCGTTGACGGTCACCTCCGGCGGTGGCGGTGGCGGGTGCTCCGGCAGCAACGGCGACGACGTGACCATCAACGACAACGCGACGGTGGAGTCGTCGATCGCGATCTCCGGGTGCTCCACGGCTCCGTCGGCGACCAGCACGGTCCCGGTGAAGATCGTCCACACCTACGTCGGCGACCTCGCGGTCAGCCTCGTCGCGCCGGACGGCTCGACCTACCCGTTGCACACCAACACCGGCGGCTCGGCGGACAACATCGACCAGACCTACACCGTCGACCTCTCGGGCGAGACCGCGAACGGCACGTGGAAGCTGCGGGTGAACGACAACGCGGCCAACGACACCGGGCGCATCGACTCGTGGTCGCTCAACCTCGGAGGTGGCGGCGGAGGTGGCGGCGGTCAGGCACCGGACGTCGACATCGCGGCGGTGAAGCAGCACCTGAGCCAGTTCTCCACGATCGCGTCGCAGAACGGCGGCAACCGCCGGTCCACGTCGGCCGGGTACCGCGCCTCGGTGACCTACGTGAAGGACAAGCTGACCGCGGCCGGATACGCCGTGACGGAACAGGCCTGCACCTCGGGCTGCACGTCCGGAGCCGGTCCGAACCTGATCGCCGAGTGGCGTGGCGGTGACGCGAACAACGTGCACATGTTCGGCGCTCACCTGGATTCCGTGTCCGCCGGCGCCGGCATCAACGACAACGGCTCGGGTTCCGCGGCACTGCTGGAGACCGCGCTCGTCCTCGCGCGCACCAACCCGTCGATGCTCAACAAGGTCCGCTTCGGCTGGTGGACCGACGAGGAGCAGGGCCTGAACGGCTCGCGCTTCTACGTCTCCCAGCTCTCGTCGGCGGATCGTTCGAAGATCAAGGCCTACTACAACTTCGACATGATCGGATCGGTCAACGGCGGCTACTTCATCAACAACCTCAACGCCACGCAGTCCGCGCACATGAAGGCCTACTGGGACTCGCTGAACCTGCAGCCCGAGGAGAACACCGAGGGCCGCAACCGTTCCGACGACGCGTCGTTCACGAACGCGGGCATCCCGGCGTCCGGCTACGCGATGGGCGCCAGCGCCACCAAGACGTCCGCCCAGGCGACGAAGTGGGGCGGTACGGCGGGGCGTGCGTTCGACCCGTGCTACCACTCGTCCTGCGACAGCACGGCGAACATCAGCGACCCGCACCTGAACCGCGCCGTCGACGGCATCGCCTACACGCTGTGGAAGGCGGCGGTCGGTGGTGCGCCGGCCGAGGACTTCTCGGTGGCGGTCTCGCCGTCGTCGGGTTCGGTGGCGGCGGGTGCGTCCCTGACGGCGACCGTGGCGACCCAGACCGTCAGCGGTCAGCCGCAGACCGTGCAGCTGTCCGCGTCCGGACTGCCTTCCGGGGCAACGGCTTCGTTCAGCCCGGCCTCGGTCAGCACGGGTGCGAGTTCGACGTTGTCGATCAGCACCACGGCGTCGGTGGCGCCCGGCAGCTACCCGGTCACGATCACCGCGGCCGGTTCGGCGTCGCGCACCGCCACGTACGCGCTGACCGTCACCGGTGGCGGCGGCGGAACCTGCAGCGCCACCAACCCGAACGACGTCGCCATCCCGGACGCGGGTGCTGCGGTCGACAGCGACCTCGTCATCTCCGGGTGCTCGGCGGTGCCGTCGATCCGGGCGGCGGTGGCCGTGAAGATCCGGCACACGTACGTCGGTGACCTGACGGTGTCCCTGATCGCGCCGGACGGCACGGCCTACCCGTTGCGCGACCAGACCGGTGGCAGTGCGGACGACATCGACCAGACCTTCACGGCCGACCTGTCGAGCGAGTCGGCCAACGGCACGTGGAAGCTCCGCGTGCGGGACGTCTACCAGGCGGACGTCGGCACGATCGACTCGTGGGGCCTGGACCTGGCACCGGCGAGCCTGACCCGGCGGGCGAGCTAGCCCGTCAGGACGGCGATGCAGGTCGCAGGGGACAGGGAAACATCGCCACGGGCGAGGGCACGCTCCATCCGTGCCCTCGCTTGGCCTGTCACGGGGTGGTGATCACCTGGCCCGCCCACGACAGCCCGCCACCGAAGGCGAACAGCAGGACGGGCTGACCGGACGGGAGTTCGCCGCTCTCGGCCATCTTGGACAGTGCGAGCGGCACCGAGGCGGCGGAGGTGTTGCCGGACTCGACCACGTCGCGGGCGATCACGGTGCCCTCGCGCAGACCGAGCTTGCGCGTCATCGCCTCGATGATCCGCAGGTTGGCCTGGTGCGTGACCACGGCCGCGAGGTCCGTGACGGCGACGCCGGCCCGTTCGCACGCCTTGATGGCGACGGCGGGGAGTTCGCTGGTGGCCCAGCGGAAGACGGCCTGGCCCTCCTGGGAGAAGCGCGGCTGCCACTCGTCGACGAGGCGCACGGCGTTGCTCCTGCTGGGGTCAGAACCCCAGGTGACCGGGCTGATGAGGGCGTCATCGGAAGCGCTGACCACGGCCGCGCCGGCACCGTCGCCCAGCAGGATGCAGGACGAGCGGTCGGTCCAGTCGACCAGGTCGGACATCTTCTCGGCACCGATGACCAGCGCGTGCTGCGCGGCACCGGCCCGGATCGTGTGGTCGGCGGTGGCGAGGGCCGTGCAGAAGCCGGCGCAGGCGTTGTTGAGGTCGAAGACGACGGCGGACGGGATCGACAGGTGCGCCGCCACCCTGGCCGCGGTCGAGGGGGAGCGGTCGATCGCCGAACAGGTGGCGACGATGACCTGCCCGATGTCGGACGGCGCGAGCCCGGACGCGGCGAGTGCCTTCGCACCTGCCGCGGAGGCCATGTCGGCGACGGTCTCCTTCTCGGCGGCGATGCGGCGGGTGGCGATGCCGGTGCGCTGGCGGATCCACTCGTCGTTGGTGTCCACCATCTTTTCCAGGTCAGCGTTGGTCAGCACGCGTTCGGGCTGGTGATGGCCGAACGCGACGACACGGGATCCGGACAAGGTGAACTCTCCTTCAGGCCAGGCGACCCGGCGAATATAGCAACCGATCGGTCGGTAGCTAAAGAGACGTAGACTACAAACATGAGCCCGCGCCGATCTGTCGCCGACACCCGCGAGACGCGGCAGCGCATCCTCGACCGGAGCCTCGCCATCGCGTCGTCGGAAGGTCTTGAGGGGCTCACGATCGGGCGCCTCGCGACGGAGCTCGGGATGAGCAAGGCGGGGCTGCTGGGCCACTTCGGCACCAAGGAGGCCCTGCAACTCGCGGTGGTCGACCAGGCCGCGGAGGTCTTCCTGCGCGAGGTGCCGCGCAAGGTCAAGCAGATGCCGTCGGGCCTGCCGCGCCTGATCGACGTCTGCGAGGCCTGGGTCTCCTACCTCGAACGCGAGGTGCTGCCCGGCGGGTGCTTCTTCACCGCCGCCACCGCGGAGTTCGACGGGCGCAGCGGTCGCGTCCGTGACGCGCTGGCCGGCATGAACGCGTTGTGGCGCAGGGACCTGCGGATCCACATCCGCCGCGCCGTGAGCGATGGCGACCTCAAGCTGGACACGGACGTCGACCAGCTGATCTACGAGATCCTCGGGGTCATGCTGGCGCTCAACCACTTCCTGCAGCTCGAACACGACAGCGCGGCACCGCGCCGAGCCCGTCAGGCGTTGAAGCGACTGCTCACGAAGTGATTGATGATCGCGGCGACCTCTGCGGGTTGTTCGTTCACCAAGCCGTGCGTCGCGTCGATCTCGTGCACCTGAACGTTTTTCGGCAGGTCGCGGCGCAGTCCCGCGCGGTGAGCGTCGAACAACGGCACTAGATCGGGCGGCACCGGCAGGTTGCGGGTGGCGAGCACCAGCAGGAACGGGCCGGTCACCTGCGCGAAGATCGGCAGGGCGTCCAGGAGTTCGGGCGACGTCCGCAGCACCGAGAGGATCTCGTGCGACGGGCGGGTGATCGTCTCCAACTGGGCGTCGAAGATCGCGTTCAGCTTGGCCAGGCCGTCCGCGACTTCCTCGGCCGGCAGTCCCGCGTAGTTCGCTGGATGCGTTGTGGCGGAACGGTGTCCGTCCAGGCTGATCGCCGCCGGGCACGACAGGTGTCGCAGTGCCCACAGGCCGGCCAGGACGCCGCCCAGTGACTGCCCGACGACCACGGGGTTGTCGAGTCCGAAATGGACGGCTGTCTCGTCGAGATCGTCGAGCACTGCCTCCCAGTCCCACTCGCCGTCGGGAGACTCGCCGTGCCCACGCAGGTCGACCGCGGCGGCGCGGCCGTTCAGCTGGGGCGCAAGCGTTTCCCAGGCGGATCTGCTGCCGCCCAGGCCGTGCAGGAGCAGGTGCGACGGGCCGTCGCCGCCGAAGTCGGTAGCCGCTAACTTCACTGGTCTCTCCTCAGGCTCAGCCGCGTGCGGATCGAGTCGACGGTCACGCCGCCGTCCGGGTGCCGCAGCAGCTTGTTGCGGTTCACCAGGTCATGAACGCCCTGGCGGGTGATGCCGAGCATCGCTCCCGCCACCCCCAACGACACGTGGTCCTTGCTCGGGTGGCCGGCGCGGCGTGCGGCGGCACGGCCCAGCGGCGTCGACCACCAGCTCTCGGGCGGGTCGAACGGGGTGTCGCCGGGGTACAGCGTGGCTATCAGGCGGACGGCCACCTGCCGGGCCAGCGCGTCGTCCGGTCCGAGCAGCTGGGCCGCCCACATCTCGGCGTCGGCCTCGACGGACTGCCGCAGGCCGACGAGATCGGCCTGCGGCAGCAGGATTTCCAGCGGGTCGAGCAGGCGGCTCGTCACGAGCCGGATCAGGTCGGTCCGCAGGTCCACGTGTTCCGAGGTGGTCGCCACTTGACAGACCATATCAAGTACTTGACGCGTGCCGTCAAGTAGCTAGGCGGCCCACATCTGCGCGGGAGCGATGTAGTTCCAGGTGTAGAGCTGGTTCGCCCCGTCGTAACTCCCGTCCGTACCCGCCCCATAGGTGTCGTGGACGTAGAACGACCCGTTGTCGTGGTACCCGATCACCACCGACAGATGCCCGGCCGTCGAGCCCCACGTGCCGCTCATGATCACGAACTTGCCCTGGTCGAGGAACGCGCGGACCTGCGCCGGGGTGAAGTTGCCCTGCTGGACCGCGGCGCCGTTGCGGGCCAGGAAGTCGCGCTCGGACTCCCACGAGGCGCAGGGGCGGGCCGGGTTGCCGCCGCAGTAGTAGCCGGTGATCCAGCCGTGCGCGCCCTTCCAGCTGCCCGTGCGCGACCAGTCGTTCATCGTGCGGTTGAAGGTGGTGCCGCGGTTGGAGAACTCGTCGGTGATGTAGCGGCCCCACTTCGAGTAGTGCGAGAACGGCTGTGCGACCTGCACGCCGAACTCGTTGGGCAGCTGGTAGGTGACGAGGTCGATCACCGCGCTGGTCGGGCCGCAGGACGAGTTGCCGTTGAACTCGTTGCGCGTGTCCCACAGCTGGTGGATGTACTCGGCGCGGTTCAGCCGGCCCATCGTGGTCACCTCACCGTCCAGCGTGGCGGCGCGCAGGCCCGACGCCTTCACGTACCCCTTCGCGGGGCTGCCGATGACGGGCTCGCCGCCGTCGATGCCGGTCAGCGCGTAGTTGAACGACAGGCCCTCGACGACCCGCGAAGCCTTGCGCGTGGCCAGGTCCTGGACGTAGACGCCGTTGAAGCCGGCGAACTGGTCGGGGCCGAGCGTCTTGTCGGACACGCACCCCATGACCTCGTACGCGACGCGTGCGCCGTCGGTGCTCCACACGGCGCTGCGGTAGTGGTGCCTGGTCTCGCCGACCAGCGACCGGACCTCGCCGTTCTCCGACGCCAGGCCCAGCCACTGCGGTTCGGCGCCGCCGCAGCGGTAGATCTCGTTGTGCTTGATGAAGCTGACGTGCCGCTCGCCCTTGACGTCGACCAGCTTGAAGTCGCGGTACAGCGCCTCAGCGCCAGACGTGATCAACGGCTTCGCGGCGCCCGACTTCACGTCGAACCGCACCAGCGAGCCCACGTACGTGCTGTCGTCGGCGACGTCCGGGTGCTGCACGGCCAGCAGACCGGTGCCGTCGGTGGTGAAGCCGAGCAGCTGGGGTGCGCGGCCCTTGAGCTTGCCCACGGAGACGCCGTCGACGACGACGTTCTCGCCGTCCGCGTAGGCCAGCGTCGAACCGTGGAACACGGCCGAGGTGATCGCTCCGCGCGCCACGAAACGGGACTTGCCGTAGCGGTCGACCGTGCTCAGCGAGCTGCCGCTGGTGCCGTTGAAGTCGGAGATCACGGCGGCCTGAGCGCCGTCGGCCGAAGAGGAGGACTTGATCGTGTAGGCGGGATCGCTGACGGCGACGGTGGCTCTCTTCACGCCGCCGACGATCACGTCGTAGCCGCCGCTCGACCGGACGGCGTGCGACTGCGACGGGCTGGAGGAGTAGGGCTCGACGGCCTGAGCCGGGGACACGGCGGCGGCCAGCGTGCCGAGTGCCACCACCAGTGCCAGTGAGGTTTTCGTCATGGGTCGAACGTCCTGGCGCGTGGCATGCGTCCGGTATGCGGTTGGTAGTTACGATCGGGAGTTGTGGAGTTCCGGGTGCTCGGGCCGGTCGAGTGTTACGCCGACGACGGCGTGCGGGTGAGCCTTGGGCCGCCCAAGCAACGCGCGGTGCTCGCGTTGCTGCTCGCCCAGCCCGGCCGGGTGCTGTCGGTCGACCGGTTGATCAGCGTGCTGTGGGACGACGCGCCGCCCAAGACGGCGTTGAAGAACCTCCAGGTCTACGTCTACCAGCTGCGCAAGATCGTCGGATCGCGGCTGCTCTCGCGGGCGCCCGGCTACCTGATGTCGATCGACCCCGCCGAGCTCGACCTCACCCGGTTCAGCGAGCTGCTCGACGCCGCCCGCAAGGAACGCACGCCGCGCAGCTACCGGGAGGCGCTCGCGTTGTGGCGCGGGCCCGCCCTCGCGGATCTGGCCGCGTCCGGGCTGTTGCGCGGGGTCGTCGCCCAGCTGGAGGAGCTGCGGCTGGCCGCACGGGTCGAGTGCGCCGAGGCGGAGCTCGACCTCGGCCGGCACGTCGAGATCGTCGCCGACCTGAACGAGTGGGTGCGCGAGCACCCGTTGAACGAACGCCTGCGCGAGCAGCAGATGGTCGCGCTGCACCGCGCGGGCCGCCCGGCCGAGGCGCTGGCCGCCTACCAGGAGTGCCGCCGGGTGCTGATGGACGAGCTCGGCGTCGAGCCGGGGGAGTCGCTGCGGCGGCTGCAGGCCGAGATCCTGCGCGCGAAACCCGTTGGCGCGGCGGCGATCCGGCAGCTGCCGCCGGACGTGGTCACCTTCTCCGGCCGCGGCCGCGAGCTGAACCTGATCAAGGCGCAGCTCCGGCAGGACCGGGTCGCGGTGTGCGTGCTCACCGGGCAGGCGGGCATCGGCAAGTCCGCGCTCGCGGTGCGGGCGGCCCACGAGATCGCCGCGAGGTTCCCGGACGGCCAGCTCTACGCCGACCTCTCCGACGGCGCCTCGGACCGGATCCTGAGCCAGTTCCTGCGGGCACTCGGCGAACGGCCCGGCGACGAGGAAGCCCTGCGGTACCGCTCGCTCACCGCGTCGCGCCGGCTGCTCGTGGTGCTGGACAACGTCGCCACCGCGGGCCAGGTGAAGCGCCTGCTGCCGACCGGTCCGGGCTCGGCCGTGCTGATCACGTCCCGCCGCCCGCTCACCTCGCTGACCGGCGCCTCGTACGTGAAACTCGGTGCGCTGCCACTGGAGGACGCGTTCCGGCTGCTCGAAGGCGTCGCCGGCAGGGTCGAGGACGCGGCGGAACTCGTGCGCTGGTGCGGCGGACTGCCGCTGGCGCTGCGCATCGCGGGAGCCCGCCTGGCCGCCCGTCCACAGTGGACCGCGCCACTGCTCGCCGCCAGGCTGGCGGACGAGACGCGCCGCCTCGACGAGCTCCGGCTCGGCGACGTCGCGGTGCGCTCGGCGTTCGCGGTCAGCTACGCCGAACTCGGATCGACCGCGGTGGCCAGGGTCTTCCGGCTGCTCGGGTTGCTGGACGGCCCGGACTTCGCGGTCGCGGCGGCACGGGCGCTGACCGACGTGCCGGACGTGGAGGACCTGCTCGCCGAACTGGCCGACGCGCACCTGGTCGACGAACCGGTGCCCGGCCGGTTCGCCTTGCACGACCTGCTGCGACTCTTCGCCCGCGAACGCTGCCGCGGCTCGGAGTCATCCGAGGAACGGTCGCTGGCGCTGGAACGCCTGCACAAGCACTACCTGGAAGCGCTGGCGGACAACCCGACCGACCTGTGGCTCGCCGAGGAGCGCGACAACCTGATCGCCGCCGCGCACCAGGCCTCACCGGCCGACGCGATCGCGTTCGCCGCCGGTCTGTCGTGGTACTTCCGCCGCCGCTCGGAGGTGGCGGACTGGGCCGCGTTGAACACGCTCGCCCTGGAGGCCGCCCGCTCGCTGGGCGACGTGCGCGCGGAAGCGTTGGCGTTGAAGGAACTCGGCGCCGCCTGCGAGCGCGGCTTCAAGTTCGCCGAAGCCCAGCAGCACTGGACGGCGGCACTGGCGCTGGCCCGCGACCTGCACGACCGCCAGCTGGAAGCCGTGACGCTCAACAACCTCGGCATCGCGCACTGGCGCCGCCGCGACCTGCCCGCCGCGCTGACCTCACTGGAGGCTTCGCTGACGTTGCGCGAGGAGCTGGACGACTCGCAGGGCGCGGCCTACGTGCGCACCAACCTGGGCCTGGTGCACGCGGCGCTGGGCGATCTTCCTGCCGCGCTGGTGTGTTACCAGGAGACGCTGACGACGCTGCGGGCGTGCGGTGACCGGTCCGGCGAGCTGCACGCGCTCGCGAACATGGCCGACGCCCACCGCCAGCTCGGGTCCCTGGACCAGGCGCTGGAACTGGCGGACGAGGCGTTGCGGCTCGCGCGGTCGGTGGGGGACAGGCAGATCGAGGCGGGCGTGCTGCTCGACCGCGGCACCGTGCACGAGTTGGCGGGACGGGCCGAGCAGGCGCGCGATTCCTACACCGAGGCCGTGGAGCTGTCGCGCCGCATCGGATTCCGCTGGGGGGAAACGGAAGCGGCGCGGAAGCTGACGGGGCTGGGCTAGGCCGTGTACCTGCCGGGCGCGAACACCCCGTCCGGATCGAGGGCCTGCCCGATCCTGGCCTGCAACGCCGTCGCCGTTCCCGGCCGGTCGACGTCCCGCCGGTAGGCCGGAAAACCCTGTGCCGCAAACGCTTGGTGCAACCGGTCGAGAGTCTCCTGTGCCTCGGCGACGGCCGAGGGATCGCCTGCCGGGAAGCCGAGCGCGATGACGTGGTCGACGGCGTCGCTGTCGAGGACGTTCACCGTGACGGCGGGTGTCGACGCGCAGCAGTCGTGGATCAGTTTCTCCGTGAGAGCCGCGGTTTTGCCGGAGAACGGCACGATCGGCAGGAACATCAGCAAGCCGAGTTCGGCGTCGATCCGCTCGGCAGGACAGCCCGCCGTCCTGCGCAGGAACCACGTGTCGGCCGGATCGGGATCACCCGCGTACGTCGCGCGGACCACCTCGTCCACCGCCGGGGCCGCGACGAGCGGTGAATGCCTTGCCTCGCCGAGAAGAACCGAGCCGAGCGCCTCGACCACCTCGCCCGCGCCGCTGAGGCAGACGTGCGCCAGATAGCCGTCCGCCTGTGCCGCGACCGGGTTGTAGACCTTGGTGGTGGGCGGAATCAGGCGCTGCTCCGTCCACGACCGCAGCACGTCGACCGCGTCGGCGAGGTCGTCCTCGGCGAACGTGAAGGGCAGCACCCGCACCTCCTCCGGTCTCGGCAGCAGCCGGACGACGGCGGCCGTGACGACCGCGAACGACGACTGCGTGAACAGGTGGGTGAGCGTCGGCCCGAGACCGTGCGGCCGCGGGACGGCCGACGTGCCCGGCCACCAGCCGACGTGCTCGCGCCGGCCGTCGGCGAGCACCACTTCGAGCCCGACCAGGTCCTCGGCACGGGCGCGGTGCACGCCGACGCCGCGCTCCAGCGAGTTGCCGATGACGCTGGTGCGCAACGAGGACGTGGTGAGGTTGAAGATCCTCGGCGTGCCGCGCAACAACTCCGCGAGCGCGCCCTGGGTCACGCCCGGCTCCACCACGGCGTAACCGCGTTCGAGGTCGAGTGCGCGCACGCGGTCCAGGCCCGACAGGTCGAGGACCGCGGCACCGTCACCGACCGGCAGACCCGAACCCAGGCCCCAGTTGTAGCCGGTGCTGATCGGGTGCAGCCGTCGCCTGCCGGATCGGACGATCTCCACCACCTCGTCGGCTGTCGCCGGACGGAGGACCTCGGTGATCGTGCGCGGGCGGAAGGCGGCGGGTTGCTCGATGGACACGCGGCGCACGATAGGGCGAAGAGCCGGGGGAAGCCGGTAGCCGGGCGCCGCGCGTCACGGTGAGGGCCTGACCCGAACGGCCTAGTCTGGGGCAGGTGGAACTGCTGCATCTCAGGTACTTCGTGGCGGTCGCCGAGGAGCTGAACTTCTCGGCTGCCGCCCGGAAGCTGCACATGGCCGCGTCGCCGCTGAGTCAGCGCGTCAAGGACCTCGAACACGAGCTGGGGCGGCAGCTGTTCGACCGCAGCACCCACCACGTGGCGCTGACGGACGCCGGCGCCGCCCTGCTGCCGATCGCGCGGGACGTGCTCGACCGCGTCGGGTCGATCCGGTGGCGTCTCGACCAGGCCACCGCGCCCACCCGGTCGACGGTGTTCGTCGGTGTGCCCGCCGGAATCCACCCGGCGTTGCGGGAACGGCTGACCCTGCTCGCGGAACGGGTCGCCGGGCGGTTCGAGGTCAAGCGGTGGCCGGGGACGACCACGGACCTCGTCGCGGCGGTGAAGGACGGCAGGCTCGCGCTCACGCTGGCCCGGCTGCCCGTGCAGGAGGCCTCCCTCGACACGCTGCACGTGATGTCGGAACGGCTCGGCGCCGTGGTGCCCGCCGACCGGTTCGAAGGCCGTGAATCGGTCAAACTGGCCGATCTCGCCGATCTGGCGTACGCGAAGTCGCCGGAGGAAATAATGCCCGCGTATTTCGAGCAGCTCGACCGGCAATTGCACGAGTTGGGCATCAAGAAGCGCATCCAGCTGAGCAACACCGGCTACCAGGGCACCTCGGAGATCGTGTCCGGTGGGCTCGGGTTCTCCGTCTCGATGCTCGACGAGGACAGCTCGATGCGCGGATATCGCCTGGAGAACATGGCTGTCCTGCCGTTCGAGGACTTCCGTGCGCAGCTCGACACCGGGCTGCTGTGGCGGCGCGACCGAGGCGACGGCGGCGACATCGAGGAACTCGTCGCGGTCGCGAAAGAAGTATTCGCGGAGCCGATAATCAAATGAACAATGGTGTGACCGCTGTGGTCATGCCATTGTTCGCGACATGATCGTTCCCTTTCTCGCGATTCGTCACTAACTTCGGTGGTGCAAGGACGAACAGGTGCGAAAGGACGAACGATGAAGGACATCACCGCCGGTCCGCTGGACGGCGTGCGGGTGATCGACCTCTCGACCGTGGTCATGGGCCCGTACGCGGCCCAGATCCTCGGAGACCTCGGCGCCGACGTGATCAAGATCGAGTCGCCTGTGGACACCGTCCGCAACGGCCGCTACCGCACCACGCCGGGCATGACCCCGTTGAGCCTCAACGTCAACCGGAACAAGCGCAGCGTCGCCCTCAACCTCAAGGACGAGAACGACCGCGAGACCGCCCTCAAGCTGATCGACACGGCCGACGTGCTGATCACCAACATGCGTCCCGGCGCGTTGAGCAGGCTCGGGCTGAACTACGCCGACGTCGCCGAGCGCAACCCCGGCCTGGTCTACGCCCACGCCCAGGGCTTCCGCGGCGACTCCGACCGCGCCGGCGTCGCCGCCTACGACGAGACGATCCAGGGCGCGTCCGGCCTGGTCGACATCGCGAACCGCGCCATCGGACGGCCGGTCTACCTGCCGACGATCATCGGCGACAAGGTGTCGTCGCTGACCATCGCCTACAGCGTGCTCGCCGCGCTGGTGCACCGGAACTCGACCGGTGAGGGCCAGCAGGTCGAGATCCCCATGGCGGACACGATGATCGCGTTCAACCTGGTGGAGCACCTCGCGGGCCACGCGTTCGTGCCGGAGGAGGGGCCGACGGGCTTCAACCTGTCGATGGCCAAGGGCCACCACGCCGTGCACACCAAGGACGGCCTCGCCTGCGTCGTCCCGTACAACCCGCAGAACTTCCGCGACTTCTTCGCCGCCGCCGGACGTCCCGACCTGGTCGAGGACCCGCGCGTCGCCGGTGAGCGGATCGACCCCGGCGACAGCGACGACCTGATGGGCCTGGTCGACGAGTGCGCGCCCGCACTGTCCAGTGAGGACTGGGCGGAGGTGTGCGCGAAGCACAGCATCCCGTTCGGGCCGGTGCTGGAGCTCGACAAGGCGCACGAGGACCCCTACGTCCGCGACGGTCACCTCCTCGACGTCGTGCAGCACCCGAGCGAGGGCGAGATCCGGTCGATCGGCATCCCCGTCCGGTTCTCCGCCACGCCCGCCACCGTCCGCCGCCTGGCTCCGTTGCCCGGCCAGGACACCGCAGAAGTGTTGAAGGAGCTGGCATGACTGTCGTGCGCACCGAACGCATTGGTTCGGCACTGCTGATCACGATCGACCGGCCGGAGGCCCGCAACGCCGTGAACGCGGCCGTCGCGACGCAGCTCGCCGCCGCGTTGGACGAGCTGGAGGCCACGCCGGAACTGCGCGTGGGCGTGCTCACCGGAGCGGGTGGCTCGTTCAGCGCGGGCATGGACCTCAAGGCCGCGCTGAAGGGTGAGTCGCCGGTGGTCGGCGATCGCGGCCTCGGCGGTCTCACCGAGGCCGAGCTCACCAAGCCGCTGATCGCCGCGGTCGAGGGGTTCGCGCTGGGCGGCGGGTTCGAGCTGGCACTGGGTTGCGACCTGATCGTCGCCGCGCAGGACGCGAGGTTCGGGCTGCCCGAGGTGAAGCGCGGCCTGATCGCCGCCGCCGGGGGAGTCGTCCGCCTGCCGCAACGGATCCCGCACCACCTCGCGATGGAGATCCTGCTCACCGGCGAGCCGATCGACGGCGTCCGGGCCGGCACGCTGGGCATCGCCAACAGGGTCGTGCCGAACGGCGAGGCCGCCGCGATCGCGTTGCAGCTGGCGGAACAGATCGCCCTGAACGCCCCGCTGGCGCTCGCCGCCGTCAAGAACGTCGTGCGCTCCCAGGACCCCTGGGCCGCACAACGCACCGAGAGCGCAAAGCTGATGGCCACGGCCGACGTCCGCGAGGGCATGACCGCGTTCGCCGAGCGTCGCACTCCACAGTGGACAGGACGCTGACATGCTGGGAATCACGCCTCTCACCGCACCGGCCTTTCCCGCCGTGCAGCCGCGGTTCTTCGACCGCGAGTACCTGAACATCGTCTACCGGACCGATCCGGAGGCGCTGCGGGCCGTCGTTCCCGCGCCTCTGGAGATCGACGAGCCGCTCGTCCGGTTCGAGGTCATGAAGATGAACGACGTCACCGGCTACGGCCCGTACACCGAGGCCGGCCAGGCGATCCCGGTCGTCTTCGACGGCGAACGCGGCGAGTACCTGCACGCGATGTACCTCGACAGCTTCGCCGCCACCGCGTCCGGCCGCGAGGTCAGCGCCTACCCGAAGGTCATGGGGTCGCCGAGGCTCTACGCCGACAACGGCGCGCTCGTCGGCACGCTGGACTACGGAACCGTCCGGGTGGCCACGGCCACGATGGGCTACAAGCAGTTCGAACTGGACCGTCGTCAGGCTGAGGCGGAGATCACGGTTCCAACCTTCATGCTGAAGACCATCCCTGACTATGACGGTTCGTTGCGGGTACAGGAGCTCGTGCGCACGGAGATCACCGACGTCGTGGTCAAGGCCGCGTACACCGGTCCCGCGCGCCTGCAGCTGTTCCAGCACGTCCTCGCGCCGCTCGCCGACCTCCCGGTGCTGGAGGTCGTGTCCGCCAGCCACGTCATCACCGACCTGACGCTCGCTCCCGCCAAGCCGGTTCACAACTACTTGGAGGAAGCATGAAGACCGTCGCAGTCGTCGGAGCAGGTGTCATCGGCCTGTCGTGGGCCCGCCTGTTCGTGGAGCACGGCCTGACCGTGCGGATCACCGACCCGCGTCCGGATCTCGCCGATGTCGTTCCGGACGGCGTGCAGATCGCCTCGACCGTCGCGGAAGCCGTGCGGGACGCGGACTTCGTGCAGGAGAACGGCCCGGAGAACCTCGAGTTCAAGAAGAACCTGTTCGCCGAGCTCGTCAGGGAGGCCCCTGAGCACGCCCTGCTGCTCAGCTCGTCGTCCGCGATCCCGTCCAGCGCGTTCACCGAGGGCATCGACGGATCGCGCGTCCTGATCGGACACCCGTTCAACCCGCCGCACGTGATCCCGCTGGTCGAGGTCGTGCCCGGCGAGCAGACGAGCGAGGAGTCCATCGCGAAGGCCGTGGAGTTCTACCGCTCGCTCGGCCGCACCCCTGTCGTCGAGCGCAAGGAGATCCCCGGCTTCGTCGGCAACCGCCTGCAGGCCGCGCTCTCCCGCGAAGCCGCCTACCTGGTCGAACAGGGCGTCGTCACGCCGGCAGACCTGGACGCCGTCGTCACGAACTCGCTCGGCCTGCGCTGGGCGACCGTCGGCCCGTTCCTCGGCGCCCACCTCGGTGGCGGCCCCGGCGGCTACCGGCACCTCGCCACGCACATCGGCAAGTCCATGCAGGGCTTGGCACTCGGCACCCCGTCACAAGATCCAGAACGGCTGATCAAGGCCGTCGAAGACGCTTACGGCTCCTCCACGTACTCGGCGCTCGCCGAGACGCGCGACCGCAAGCAGCTCGCCGTGCTCACGGCATTGGAGGAGAACTGATGAACCGCCTGGAAGACCAGCTGACCGCCGACTTCTACAACTACGAGGCGCTGCTGAGCGACGAGGAGCGCAAGATCCTGCTGAGCGCCCGCGAGTTCATGACCACCGAGATCAAGCCGCTGGTGAACGAGTACTGGGCCAAGGGCGAGTTCCCGCACGAGCTGATCGGCAAGTTCCGCGGCGCCGGCCTCACCGCGTTGTCGTACGAGGGTTACGGCGAGCACCCCGCCGCCGTCAGCAACCTGCTCACCGGCATGCTGGCGATGGAGATGACCCGCACGGACGCGTCCGTCGCCACGTTCTTCGGCGTCCACAACGGACTCGCGATGTACTCGATCTACGCGGGCGGTTCGCAGGAGCAGCGCGACCGCTGGCTGCCCGCCATGGCCGCGATGGACAAGATCGGCGCGTTCGCGATGACCGAACCGCTCGGCGGCTCCGACGTGGCGGGCGGCATGCGCACCACGGCGAAGCGCGACGGCGACGCGTGGGTGTTGAACGGCGCCAAGAAGTGGATCGGCAACGCCACCTTCGCCGACTACGTGATCGTGTGGGCCCGCGACCTCGACGACAACCAGGTCAAGGGTTTCGTCGTGGAGAGGGGCACGCCCGGCTTCGTCGCCGAGAAGATCGAGGGCAAGATCGCGTTCCGGATCGTCGAGAACGCCGAGATCACCCTGACCGACGTCCGCGTGCCGGAGGCCAACCGGTTGCAGAACATCAACTCGTTCCGCGACGTCGCGGAGATCCTGCGCGCCACCCGCGGCGGCGTCGCCTGGCAGGCACTCGGCGTGATGGTCGCCGCCTACGAGCTCGCCCTCGCGTACTCGAAGGAGCGCGAGCAGTTCGGCCGTCCGATCGCGCGTTTCCAGATGGTGCAGGACAAGCTGGTGCAGTCGCTCGGCAACATCACCGCGTCGTGGGGCATGCTCGTGCAGCTCGCGAAGCTGCAGGACGCGGGCATCTTCCAGGACGAGCACTCGTCGCTCGCGAAGGCGTTCGTCACCTCCCGGATGCGCGAGGTCGTCGCCTGGTCGCGGGAGATCTTCGGCGGCAACGGCATCGTGCTCGGCTACGACGTGGCCCGGTTCTTCGCCGACGCCGAGGCGATCTACTCCTTCGAGGGCACCCGCGAGATGAACACGCTGATCGTCGGCAAGGCGATCACCGGCGAGAGCGCCTTCGCCTAGAACCGCTCAGGCCTCGGGGATCTCGACGACCACGTGCGTCGACTTGATCGAGGCCACCGCGACGCTGCCGACCTCCAGGCCGAGCTCGTCCGCTGACTCACGGCTCATCAGAGACGTGACGCGGAAGGGCCCGGCCTGCATGTCGACCTGGGCCATCACGCCGTCCTTGACGACACGGGTGACGATGCCCTTCATGCGGTTGCGCGCCGAGGCCGCCACGGTCGCGCCGGGCTCGGCCACGTCGGTCATCTTCTGGGCGAACGCGGCGAGTTCCGTGCCGCTGACGCCCTTGCGCCCGTTGTCGAGCACGACGGACGCGAGGCGTCCCTGGTCGATCCACCGGCGCAGGGTGTCGTCACTGACCCCGAGCAGCGCGGCGGCCTCACTGATCCGCAGATTCGGCACGAGCGGGAGTGTATATCCGCGTTCGCGGAGTCAGGAGTGGCCGGCGATGCGGTGCGGCTGGTAGCCCGACTCCAGTTGCTTCACCTCGTCGTCGGTCAGCGCGAAGTCCAGCGCCGCCACCGCGTCGTCGAGCTGCGCGGGCTTGGTGACGCCGACGATCGGTGCCGTGACAACGGGATTGCGCCGCAACCAGGCCAGCGCGACCTGCGCCCGTGACACGCCACGAGCCGAGGCGACGGCGGCGACCTGCTCGACGATCGCGCGGTCCGACTCCAGGTACAGAGTGGACCCGAACTCGTCGGTCTCGGTGCGCGCGGTCGTCGCGTCCCAGTCGCGGACCAGCCGGCCGCGGGCCAGCGGGCTCCACGGGATCACGGCGATGCCCTGGTCCGCGCAGAACGGGAGCATCTCGCGCTCCTCCTCGCGGTACATGAGGTTGTAGTGGTTCTGCATCGACACGAACCGCGTCCAGCCGTTCTCCCGTTGCGTGAACAACGCCTTGGCGAACTGCCACGCGTACATGGACGACGCACCGATGTAGCGCGCCTTGCCCGACTTCACGACGTCGTGCAGCGCCTCCAGCGTCTCTTCCAGTGGAACGGTCGAGTCGAAGCGGTGGATCTGGTACAGGTCCACGTAGTCCGTGCCGAGGCGGCGCAGCGAGTTGTCGATCTCGGCGAAGATGGCCTTGCGGGACAGTCCCGCGCCGTTCACGCCGTCGTGCATGCGGCCGTTCACCTTGGTGGCCAGCACGATCTCCTCGCGCCGGGCGAAGTCGCGCAGCGCGGCCCCGGTGATCTCCTCCGACGAACCGGCCGAGTACACGTTCGCGGTGTCGAAGAAGTTGATGCCGGCGTCGAGCGCGGCCTTGATGAACGGCCGCGAGTCCTCTTCCGGCAGCGACCATGGATGGCCGCCGCGGTTCGGATCTCCGTAGCTCATCATGCCGAGACAGATCTCGGACACGTCCATGCCGGCGAGCTTGGTGTAGCGCATGGTCAGCCCCTCAGGAAAAAGACGATCACGGTCGGGTGATGGTGACGACAACCCGTCAACATCAACGTAGTCCGGCTCGCCGGATCGTGCCTCTGTTCGACACGTCAGTGGCTATCGGGCCTGATTGTCTGATCAGCGGGTTTAGCGTCGTTTTCCCGGGGTTTGAGAGGAAAGCGCATGACGAGCATCGACGTGGCCGCACCACCGCAGGACGTGCTGGAGCGCACCCGCGCCGCGGTCGGGCCGTTGCTGCGGGCCGCGCTGGCGGAGCTTCCGGACGAAACGCGCGAGGTGGTCGAGTTCGGCCTCGCCCGGCAGGACTTCTCGACGGCCGCGCTCGTGCTGCTCTCCGCAGAGGCCTTCGGTGACGTGGACGTGGCCCTGGTCGCCCTCGCGCTGGAGTTCGCGCACCTGCACGAACAACTGCACGTGGACCTGATGGCACGCACGGGTGCGCGGGAGGTGTTCGGTGCGGACAGGGTCGTGTCGGCGGCCGACGCGCTTCTCTCGTTGGCGTGCGCACGGCTCACCAAGCCAGGAGTGCTGATCCTCAACGTCGCGCTGATGTCCGTTGTGGACGGTTACGTCCAGGAGATGGAGATGGACGAACGCGACGACGTGGACATGGCCGAGTACCTGGGAGTCGCGGCGGCCAAGAGCAGCTCGCTCACCGCGGCGGCCTGCGAGCTCGGCGCGCTGGCCGCCGGTGCGACCGCGAGCCAGGCGGGGCACCTCAGGGAGTTCGGCGACGACATCGGACTGGCGCGCAGGCACGTGGACGACGTGCTGGCCCCGGACTCCGACCGTCGCACGCTCCCTGTGGCGGCGGCGATCAGCTCCGGCATGACCGTCGACGGCGGCCGGAAGTGGTGCGAGCAGCAGGCCGAACTGCTGCTCGCCCGCGCCCTGCACCACCTGCGGCAGTGCGGTCCCAGGGCGCGGGCGGCGGACGAGCTGGCCTCGCTCGCCAGGACGGTCACGACCGCCAGGTGTGCGCCGGCTCGAACCCCAGCACCCGTCGTGCCTTCTCAATCGACAGCAGAGTCTCGTGCGGACCAAACTCTCGCTTGAGCGGCACACCGGGATAGACCTGCGCGACCAACTCGTCGTTCGGCGTCGTCATGCACGTGTCGGCGTTCGCGATGATGAACACGTCGAAACCTGTGGCGTCGTGGGCCAGCGCTTTGCGCACGGCCTGCGCGCCATCGCGTGCGTCGATGTAGGACCAGAGGTTCCACTTGCGCGCGAACGGGTCGGCGTCGAACGGGAAGCGCTCGTAGTCGTGTGGCTCCATGACGTTCGAGAACCGCAACCCGATGATCTTCATCGACGGTTCCCAGCGGCAGAACTGCTGGGCGAGCGTCTCGTCCACCAGCTTGCCCAGTGAGTACGACGTCTCCGGGCGTCCCGCGTACTCCTCGTCGACCGGGATGTACGGCGGGGGAGTGTCGAACGGCAGGCCGAGCACCGTCTCGCTGGACGCCCACACGACGTTGCGCACGCCCGCCAGCCGTGCGGCGGCGAACACGTTGTACGTGCTTGTCACGTTGTTGTGGAACGTGCGCGCGTTGGGTGCCACGCCCGGACCGGGGATCGCCGCCAGGTGCACCACGGCGTCGAGCCCGGCGTACCTGTCGTCGATCCCGCTGATCGCCTCCACGACCTGGCCGTAGTCGGTGAGGTCGACGCGGGTGAACTCACCTTGAGGAACCGGGGGAGCGGCCTGGTCGAGGTTGTGGACCTCCCAGCCGTGGTCCAGCAGGTCGGCCACGACGGCGCGCCCGAGCTTGCCGCTTCCTCCGGTCACCGCGACACGTTGAGTCATGGGGTCAATCATTACCTCACGGGCGCAGCAGGACCTTGCCCTCCGCGTGACCGGTCGCGCTGAGCTCCTGCGCCTTGCCCGCGTCGGCCAGCGGCAGGCTCTGCGCGACCCGCACGGTGAGCTTGCCGTCGGCGACCTGCTGGGCGTACTCGGCGAGCCGAGCGCCGAACGGGCCACCGCCGCCGGAGAACGTGACGCCCAGTTCGGCGGCGGCGGGATCGGCGATGGTGACGATCCGGTCGGTTCCGCCGCGCAGTTCGATCGACAACGGCAGGTCGCCCGCTCCGGCGGCGTCGAACACGGCGTCGACCCCGTTCGGCGCGGCGGCGCGGACGCGGTCGCGGAGCCCGTCCCCGTAGGCCACTGGGAGGGCGCCGAGGGACCGCAGGTAGTCGTGGTTGCGCGGCGAGGCGGTGCCGATGACCGTGGCGCCGCGGGCCACCGCGAGCTGGACCGCGACCGCGCCGACGACGCCGGCCGCCCCGTGTAGGAGCACGGTGTCACCCGCCTCGACCTTCAGGAGGTCGAGCACGCGGACCGAGGTCTCGACGGCCACGGGCAACGCGGCGGCGGTGTCCCAGTCGAGGTTCGCGGGCTTGGGGGCGAAGTCGCCGGCCACGGCGTACTCGGCGTAGGCACCACTCGCCCAGCCCAGGACCTCGTCGCCCACGGAGACACCGGTGACGCCCTCGCCGATCTCGTCGACGACCCCGGCGGCCTCCAGGCCGGGAGTGACGGGGAAGGGAGGCGTCATCTCCGGGGGCATCCAGCCGTTGCGGATCTTGGAGTCCAGCGGGTTGACGGCCGCGGCCACCACCTTCAGCCGCACCTGTCCCGGTCCGGCGTGCGGCTCCTCGACGTCGGTCAGGTTCAGCACTTCCGGGCCGCCGAACGTGGTGTAGGTGATCGCCTTCATGTCTTGCTCCAGAGGTGCGTCGTTTGGTTGACATGTCAACACTAGCGTCGTCCGGACCGGCCTGCCCCCGTACTTCGGCTAGTTCCGGCTAGTCGAAAGGCCAGTCGGTCACTCCTTCGGGCGGACTACCCTGGAAGTCATGGACCTGTCGAAGGCCGCCCAGGTGATCCAGGCGCCGTTGAGCGAGACGCTGTCGCAGCTGTCGGCGGCGTTCGCCGAGGCCATTCCCCACCGGGCGATCTCCGAGCTGTCCAACTGCTCGTTCGCGCCGTTCAAGTTCCGCGGCGAGTCACCGGGGCCGTCGGTCACGATCGCCGACATCGCGGCGTTGCGATCGCTGGTGGGGGACAGGGGAGCGTGGCAGGGCCGTGCGGTCCTGGCCGGCGTCGAGATCCCGGTGGTGGTGCTCGTCAGCGCCTTCTCCGCGCCGAGCGCGCTGCTGGTGCTGCTGCGCACCGACGAGCCCCCGGTGTCCGAGGTGGTGCTGGCGTCGGCCAACGCGCTGTGGGACGTCGTGACGGCGCACATGGAGGCCCTGCGCAACGAGGCGGTGCCCGCGACGCTCGCCGTGTCGCGCGCGGCCGCCGCGGCGCGTGCCGTGACCATCTCCGATCTGGGCGACGCGTACGGGGCCGCGTTGACCGCGTTGCTCGGCGTGCTGCGTGACCGCGACGTGGACGACGCACCCGCTCGTGCGCGTGCCGTCGACCTGGCCGTCACCTCGCTGGTCGAACTGCGGGCGCGTGCCGACCTCGACCGGGCGCAGACCGAGGAACGGGCCGGGGACGCCTTCGAACGGCTCGCCGAGTCGCTGCGCCGGGTCCTGCGCGGCCGGGACGTGCGGCTGGACCTGGGCACGCCCGGCGCGGAGGAAGGCGCGGACCGCGTCCTGCCGACCGACATCGCCTCCACGGCCGCCGCGGTCGTCCGGTCCTCCGTGCACGCGATGCTGGACGACCAGCGGGGAGTGAGCCGGATCCACATCGGCTGGAAGATCGTCGGGGCGGTGCTGCGCGCGACCGTCCGGGACGACGGCCCCGGCACCCTGTCCTGCGGCAGTCTCGACACCCGCCGGGTCGCCGAACGGCTCGGGCCGATCGGCGGCGTGGTGGAGGTCGACGCGGTGCCGGGATGGGGCTCGACCGTGACGATCGAGGTGCCGCTCGGGCCGCCGGAGTCTCCCCGTGAGGACCCGCTGACGGTGCTGGGCACGCGGGAACTGGAGGTGCTGGGGCAGCTCGCCCGCGGCCGCCGCAACCGCGACATCGCCGGTGACCTGCACATCAGCGAGTCCACGGTGAAGTTCCACGTGGCGAAGATCCTGGAGAAGCTGGGCGTCGGCTCCCGTGGTGAGGCGGCCGCGCTGGCCCACGAGTGGGGCGCGACGGCGCGTTAGCCGATCTCGCCCAGGCGCTGCCGGATCAGGTCGCGCACCACGTCGTCGGGCAGCGGCATGTCCGTCGTGAACCGGATCGTGCCCTTCGAGAGCGAGTAGCCGGTCAGGCGCTCGCGCACCACGTCCACGGCGGCCGGGCTGAACGGGAACACGGCCAGGTGGTCCTTGGCCGCCTTGAAGCCGAGCAGCGGCTTGCCCTTGTACCGCAGCGCGGCCAGGCCGTAGCTCAGGCCCTGCTCCGCGCCCGGCGCCAGCTCCTCCGCGAGCGCCCTGACCCGTTCGAACGCGGCCCGCATCGGGGCGTCGAGCGAGGCGAAGTAGTCGTCCACGTCGGCCATGCCGCGCACGCTACCTGGGCGAAGTGCTCCGCGAGCGAACCTGTGGCAGATGCCTGGATCATGTCGGTTTCCTGCTCGATACAGAGACCTGGACCACGCTCAGTTGCACGTCCAATAGTAGGAAGTCAAACTATTCTCATGGCGACCACTCTGCACAAGCCGGCGAACCCGGTGCGCTTTGTGACCGCGTCCAGCCTGTTCGACGGCCACGACGCGGCTATCAACATCATGCGGAGGATCCTGCAGGCGCAGGGTGCGGAGGTCATCCACCTCGGGCACAACCGGTCGGTGGTGGAGGTCGTCAACGCGGCGATCCAGGAGGACGCGCAGGGCATCGCCATCAGCGCGTACCAGGGCGGGCACGTCGAGTACTTCTCCTACCTGGTCGAACTCCTGCGCGAACGCGGCGCCGGGCACATCAGGGTCTACGGCGGCGGTGGCGGCGTCATCGTCCCCGAGGAGATCGAGCTGCTGCACTCGCGCGGGGTCGCGCGGATCTTCTCGCCGCAGGACGGGCAGACGCTCGGCCTCGCGCGGATGATCAACCTGATGATCGAGGAGTGCGACCACGCGCTCACCGAGCCGTTCAGCCACGACGCGCTGCTGACGGGGGCGGACGAGGCCCTGGCGCGCGCGATCACGCACATCGAGGCCGGCACCGCTGACGTTCTCGAGACCACCCACAAGGTGCCGGTTCTCGGCATCACCGGAACCGGTGGCTCCGGCAAGTCGTCGCTGACCGACGAGCTCGTGCGCCGCTTCCGGCTCGACCAGCAGGACAAGCTGCGCATCGCCGTGCTCGCCGTCGACCCGACGCGCCGCCGTGGTGGTGGCGCGCTACTCGGCGACCGCATCCGGATGAACTGCCTCGACGGCGACCGCGTGTTCTTCCGCTCGCTGGCCACGCGCCGTGCGGGCAGCGAGATCCCGGATGGCCTGGAGCAGGCCATCGTGGCGTGCAAGGCGTCCGGTGCGGACCTGGTCATCGTCGAGACGCCCGGTATCGGTCAGGGCGACGCGGCCATCGTGCCGTTCGTCGACTTCTCGCTGTACGTGATGACGCCGGAGTTCGGTGCCGCGTCCCAGCTCGAGAAGATCGACATGCTGGACTACGCGGACGCCGTGGCGATCAACAAGTTCGAGCGCCGCGGTGCTGAGGACGCACGCCGTGACGTCGCACGGCAGATGGTGCGCAACCGCGAGGCGTTCGGCGTCAAGTGGGAGGAGATGCCGGTCTACGGCACGTCCGCCGCGACGTTCAACGACGACGGCGTGACGGCGCTCTACCAGTTCCTGCGTGACGGACTGGTGGAGCACGGTCTTGCCGTGGAAGAAGGCTCTCTCACGACGGTCAACGGCAAGACGTCGACTTCGGCGTCCACGGTCGTGCCCGCCTCTCGTGCGCGCTACCTCTCCGACATCGCGGACACCGTGCGCGGCTACCACCGCAAGACCGACGAACAGGTCGGTGCGGTGCGCACGCACATCCAGCTCTCCGCCGCGCAGAAGGCCTTGGAGTCCGCCGGCAAGGGCGTCACGGACATCGCCGAGCTCGCCGACGCCGCCGAGCGCAAGGTCGACCGCGACACCGCGGACCTGCTCCAGGCGTGGCCGGCGACGGTGGAGCAGTACTCCGGCGACGAGCTCGTGTTCAAGGTGCGGGACAAGGAGATCCACACCAGGCTGACGCGGGAGACGTTGTCCGGCAACCAGGTCCGCCGGGTCAGTCTGCCGCGCTACGACGACGAGGGCTCGCTGCTGCGGTTCCTGCGCAAGGAGAACCTGCCGGGCTTCTTCCCGTACACGGCGGGGGTCTTCCCGTTCAAGCGCGAGGGCGAGGACCCGGCCCGCATGTTCGCTGGCGAGGGCGACGCGTTCCGCACCAACCGCCGCTTCAAGTACCTGTCGAAGGGCAACCCGGCCACGCGCCTGTCGACGGCGTTCGACTCGGTGACGCTCTACGGCCGCGACCCCGACACCCCGCCGGACGTCTACGGCAAGATCGGCACCTCCGGCGTCTCGATCGCGTCGCTCGACGACATGAAGGCCCTGTACGACGGCTTCGACCTCGTGGCGCCGACGACGTCCGTGTCGATGACGATCAACGGCCCGGCGCCGACGATCCTCGCCTACTTCCTGAACACCGTGATCGACCAGGAGGTCGGGAAGTTCAGGGACGCGGAAGGCCGTGAGCCGAACGCCGAGGAGTACGCGAAGGTCAGGGCCTCCGCGCTGGCCAACGTCCGCGGCACCGTTCAGGCCGACATCCTCAAGGAGGACCAGGGCCAGAACACCTGCATCTTCTCCACGGAGTTCTCGCTGCGCATGATGGCGGACATCCAGGAGTGGTTCATCCAGCAGCAGGTCCGCAACTTCTACTCGGTGTCGATCTCGGGCTACCACATCGCCGAGGCCGGGGCGAACCCCATCTCGCAGCTGGCTTTCACGCTCGCCAACGGCTTCACCTACGTCGAGTCGTACCTGGCGCGCGGCATGAACATCGACGACTTCGCGCCGAACCTGAGCTTCTTCTTCTCCAACGGCATGGACGCCGAGTACAGCGTCATCGGCCGCGTGGCCCGGCGGATCTGGGCCGTGGCCATGCGCGACCGCTACGGCGCCGCGGAGCGTTCGCAGAAGTTCAAGTACCACGTGCAGACGTCCGGCCGTTCGCTGCACGCGCAGGAGATGGACTTCAACGACATCCGCACGACGCTGCAGGCGTTGTGCGCGCTCTACGACAACTGCAACTCCTTGCACACCAACGCCTACGACGAGGCGATCACCACTCCCACGGAGTCGTCCGTCCGCCGCGCGATGGCCATCCAGATGATCATCAACAAGGAGTGGGGCCTCTCCGCCAACGAGAACCCGCTGCAGGGCTCGTTCGTCATCGACGAGCTGACCGACCTCGTCGAAGAGGCCGTGCTGCTGGAGTTCGACCGCATCTCCGAACGCGGCGGCGTGCTCGGCGCGATGGAGACCGGCTACCAGCGCGGCCGCATCCAGGACCAGTCGATGCTCTACGAACAGCGCAAGCACGACGGCTCGCTGCCGTTGATCGGCGTCAACACCTTCCTGCCGGAGGACGGCACGCGCGAGGTCGTGAAGATCGAGCTCGCGCGCGCCACCGAGGAGGAGAAGGAGTCGCAGGTCGACCGCACCCGTGCCTACCAGGCGGCGCACCGCGACGAGGCCCAGAAGGCGCTGGCCCGCCTGCGTGAAGTGGCGCAGACGAACGAGAACGTGTTCGCCGTGCTGATGGACGCCGCCCGCGTCTGCACGCTGGGTCAGATCACCGAGGCGTTCTTCGAGGTGGGTGGGCAGTACCGCCGCAACATCTAGACGGCGTAGGGCCGGCCGACGATCCACCCGCCGATGTGGTCGGGGAGCTCGTCGGTCGGCACCAGCTCCACCGGGTCGCCGACGGTGACCACGCCCGGCCGGATCACCCAGCTGTCCAGGCACAGCACGCCGCCGAACTCGTGCCGGATGCGCCGGTGCACGTCGAGGTCCTGAGCGCCGGTGTCGGGGTCGATCGTCGTGACCACGCACCGGGCGCGCTTCTGGTACATCCCGATCACCACGTCGCCGGCCACCAGCGCGTGCCCCGGCCAGCCGTCCTCCTCGCCGGCCTCGACGCCGCCGATGAGGATGTTGGGCCGCAGCCGCCGCACGTCCACGCCCGCGGCCTCGACCTGGCCGTCCGTGGCCACGAGGACGTTGAGCACGTCGAAGCGCTCCGGCCCGGAGTAGCGGGTCAGCCTGCCGCCGAAGGGGAGCACCTTCTCGTGAGCCTGCCAGCTGTCCCACGGGTGTCCGTCGACCAGCGGGCCGTCCGGGCCGGTGGTGGCCGGGATGGTGAGCAGTCCGTACCGCGTGCGTCCGGTCAGCACGCCGCGCGGGCCCTGCACGTGCACCAGCCGGTCGCCCTCCACACCGTCCGGAGTGAACGTGGCCTGGTCCAGTTCCTCGCCGCCCAGAGACTTCACCGGGAAGCGCCACAGTGCCTTGACGTGCACGTTCCTCACTCCTGCGGGATCTCGTAGGTCGAGTTCGGGTCGATGCGGCGGTCGGCTTCGGCGATCTTCACGTCGTTGATGCTCGCCTCGCGCCGCGACATCAGGCCCGACTCGGCGAACTCCCAGTTCTCGTTGCCGTAGCTGCGCCACCACTGGCCCTCGTCGTCGTGCCACTCGTACTGGAAGCGCACGGCGATGCGGTCGTCGCCGAACGCCCACAGCGACTTGCGCAGCACGTACTCGTGTTCGCGCTCCCACTTCCTCGTCAGGAACGCGACGATCTCGTCGGTGCCGCGGACGAAGTCGGACCTGTTGCGCCACACCGAGTCGGGCGTGTACGCGCCGGCGACGCGTTGTGGGTCCTTCGTGTTCCAGGCGTCCTGGGCCGCCTGCACCTTGAGCCGGGCGGTCTCGGCGTCGAACGGGGGGACGAGTTTCACGACGGTCCTTCCAACGGTTGGGCGACGCTGCAAACGTTAGAACGAGATTCTAACGGATGCAAGCCTGTGTTACCGTTAGACGTGCTGACCCCCGACGAACCCCGTCCGGTCCTGCTGATGAACACCGTCTGGGCCAATCGGTCGCAGGTGCACGACGACCTGACGACTGTCGGTGGGCTCCGCGATTTTCTGGGCGTGCCGGCGGATCAGGCCGACCTGACGGCGTTCCGCGCGTTGCGGCAGGCGTTGCGGGACCTCGCGGGCGTGCTCACCGAGGACACGCGTCCGGTCGCGCAGGATCGTGACCTCGAACGGGCCGTGGGTGAGGTCAACCGTGCGGCGCGCAGTGCGCACCAGTGGCCGCAGCTGGCTGTGCGAGACGGGGAACTGTTGCGGCTCAACGAAAGTGAGGGCTCGCTCGCGGATCGTGAGCGCGCGTCGATCGCCGCGGAGGCCGTGGAGCTGTTCACCGGCGAGGAGCGGCTTCTGTTGCGCGCCTGTTATGCGCCGGGCTGCGTGCTGTACTTCGTGAAGGACCATCCGCGCCGTGAATGGTGCTCGCCGTCGTGCGGCAACAGGGTCCGCGCGGCCCGCCACTACCGGCGCAATCGGGGTGAATCCCCTGGTCCGAACGGGTTTTCCTGATCAGCGGGGGTAAACATGAGCCGCCTCAGTTCCGATTAAACGGACAACAGTTGGGCGCGCTTTGTGTGTGGTGGTGATCCGCGATGTCCCGAGAATCCGTGCCAGGTCACGACATCAGCTATCACCTCGTCTGCTTCGACGAGACCGGCAACGAGCGGGGGCGCGACAGCGCGGACGTCCTGTACGACGCCCGCCGCGGTGTCACCGACGTCTTCTTCTTCATCCACGGGTGGAACGGCGACGTGCCGGCCGCCCGCGAACAGTACGGGCGGTGGGTCGCGACGATGGCCGACTGCCGCGCCGAACGTGAAGCGGCGCATGGGCTTCCGGGCGGTTTCAAGTCCCTGCTCGTCGGCCTGCACTGGCCGTCGAAGGCGTGGGGCGACGAGGACGTGCGGTCGGACGAGTTCATCAAGGCCCAGGCCCAGCGTCTCGGCGGCGGTGCCGGACGTACGGCCGCGGTGCGCACGATCGTCGAGGCCGCGCGGCAACACCCGTGCCGCATGTCGGGTGCGGTCAAGCAGGCCTACGACTACCTGGAGAGCTCGGTTCCGGACCTGCCGGGCGAGGACGGGATGGCGTTCGACGCCGAGCAGCTCTACCGGGCGTGCCTGGAGGATCCGGCGCTGGGCGGGATCCTGTCGCCGTTGCGGATCCTGACGTTCTGGAAGATGAAGCGCCGGGCCAAGGTGTTCGGCGAGAGCGGCGCCGCGAGGATCGCCCGCGAGGTCGCCCAGGCCGCCCCGAACGCGCGCGTCCACCTGATGGGCCACAGCTTCGGCTGCATCACCGCGACCGCCATGGCGAACGTGGTGCCCGCCGCGACGCTGACCCTGGTACAGGGCGCGATGTCGCTGTGGTCGTTCGCCGAACGGCTGCCCGGCGAACCCGGCTCCGGCTACTTCCGCGGCGTGCTCGGGCGGGTGCCCGGGCCGATCATCGTCACCACGTCGTCGAACGACTACGCGATCGGCAGGTTCTACCCGCTGGCCGCGCGATCGGGCCGCCAGGTCGACCTGGACGAGTACCCGAAGTACGGCGGCCTCGGTTCGCACGGCGTGCAGGGCACCTACGCCCACGGCCACAACATCGGATCTCCCGGCGAGCTGCAGCGCGGGCAGGTGCACAACGTCGACTGCACGTCGGTGATCCGCCGCATCGACGGAATCGCCGGTGCGCACAACGACATCTGTCATCCGGAACTGGCTCGGTTGCTCTGGAAGGCGGTGATGACGCGTTAGTTTGTCCGTTTTCAGAAACACGCGTTTCCGTTGACTGCTCCGATGTCTCGGTTCTACGGTGGGGTCACCGTCGCTGCCGAAATCCCTCGGAGCCGAGGACGGTAGCAAATGTTTCGTCGTCCATTGTGGATAGTCGCTGCCTTCGTGCTGGCACTGGTGGCGGGCACGACGCCGGCGCAGGCCGCGGATCCCGTGCTGGTACCGGTTTTCGACGGCAGGACGCTCGACGGCTGGACCATGCACGCCAAGGACGCGTTCGTCGTGAAGAACGGCGCGATCCACAGCCAGAAGAACGCCTCGCGCGGCTGGATCTACTACAACAAGCAGCAGTACAAGAGCTTCCGCTGGATCTTCAAGCTCCGCCAGGTCTCCGGCGACCACAAGCCGACCGTGCTGATCTGGGGCAAGATCGCGACCCCTGCCCTGAACGGCCTGGGCGCCATCCAGTTCCAGCCGCCCAACGGTGGCGCGTGGGACTACCGCCCAGGCCACAACAACGGCGGCGGCAAGCTGTTCACGAAGTACCCGCACCCGAGCTGGGACGTGAAGAAGTGGGCGCAGTGCGAGATCCTCGCCGACGGTGACACCGGAATCGCGCGCATGGCGTGCTGCCCGCTGCCCGACGGCGCGGCGAAGTGCAAGGCGCAGGAAGTGCTGAAGTTCGAGGACAAGAAGGAACCCGCGGGCCGCGAAGCCCCGCTGGCCATCCAGATCCACAACAAGGGCATCGAGGACGAGTACAAGGACCTCGTCGTCGAGTCACCCGTGGCCGACCCGACGAAGTTCCTCACGACCTGATCACGTGCCGCTGGGCGCGTCTACCGCGCGCCCAGCCGCAGCACCATCTGCGGCACCAACGTGCTGCCGAGGAGTGGGCGCAGGTCCGCGCGCAACGCGGCCAGGTCCACCGGGTCGAGTGCGGGGGAGACGTCGAACCCCATCGTCCCCGCCGTCAGGATCACGCGCTGCATCGCCTGTCCCGCACGGATTTCCGCCGCCGCCCCCTGGTTGAACGTGCACAGCACCAGCTCGGTCCCGCTGCGCACGTGCAGCCACGCCCGTTCCACCTCGGCCGCCCGCGACAACAGCCCGCGCCAGGAGGCCAGCTCGGGGAACGCCGTCCACGCGCGACGGTTCGTGCGCAGGGAGTGCAGCAACGCCAGCACGTCCGGACTTGCTTCCTGGTACCCGCCGAGCCGGATGGCCGCGGCCGCGTCGTGCGCGCTCGGCCCCGGCAGCAACGTCACCAGTGGACGGATGCCGTGCCCCTGCAGTGCCAGCCGGACGTTGAGCAGCGCGACTCCGCAGGCGACGCGCGTCTCCCGGCCGTGCGGAGTGGAGGTGTGCAGCTCGATCTGCTCGGGCCGCACCTCGAACCGCACCCCCGAGACCGAGGCCCTCGCGAGTGCCAGGACGGCACGCACGTCCTCACCCACGAGTCCTAGTGAGCCGGGCAGTGCGATGGTCATGTGCTCACTCTCCGGCCGGAGACGTAGATCGACCACAGTCGAAGGTCCCCTCTTACTAGGGCCGTGAGACGTCGGAAAATGTGCGAATCTAGGCGGCGTGCCTGACGTGCCTGGTCGCCGCGACCTCGACGAGCTGCTCGACGAGGTCCGAGACCGCATGGACGAGATCGTGACCACCCGCGACCAGATGCAGGAGCTCCTCGGCGCCATGCTCGCCGTCGCGTCGGGTCTGGAGCTCAAGCCGACGTTGCTGCGCATCGTCCAGGCCGCCGCCGACCTGGTGGGCGCCCGCTACGGCGCGCTGGGCGTGCTCGGCACCCGTGACGACCTGTCCGAGTTCATGCACGTCGGCGTGGACGAGGTGACGCGCGCGTCCATGGGCCACCTGCCCGAGGGCAAGGGCCTGCTCGGGTTGCTCATCAAGGACCCGACGCCGCTGCGCCTGAGCGACCTCGCGCAGCACGAGATGTCCGTCGGCTTCCCGCCCAACCACCCGCCGATGCACAGCTTCCTGGGCGTGCCCGTACGCGTGCGCGACGAGGTGTTCGGCAACCTGTACATGACCGAGAAGATCGACGGCGCCGAGTTCACCGCCGACGACGAGGCCGTGTTGCAGGCCCTGGCCGCGGCGGCCGGCATCGCGATCGAGAACGCCCGGCTGTTCGAACGCTCCCGCATGCGCGAGCGGTGGCTCGAGGCGATCGGCGAGGTCAACTCCGAACTGCTGGGCGGCGCGTCCGGCGAGTACGCGCTGCGCCTGATCACCCAGCGCACCGTCGAACTGGCCGGCGCCGACTCCGCCCTGGTCGTGCTCGGCGACGGAGACCACACGCCGCTGTCCGTCGCCGCGAGCGCGGGCGTGAAGATCGAGAACTTCACCGCCTCCGACTACGCCGTCGACGAGGTGGTCCGCTCCGGCGTCCCGCTGCTGGTGGACGACCTCGGCACGACTTTCGGTCCTGCCCTCGCCGTGCCGTTGCGGTCCGAGATGGGCGTCACCGGAGCCCTGGTCGTGCTGCGCCGCTGCGGTGAGACGCGGTTCCTGCCCGACCAGGTGCCGATGCTGGCGTCGTTCGCCGACCAGGCGGCCGTCGCCCTGGAGTTCGCCGAGCAGCAACGCTCACAACGCCTGCTCGACGTCCTGGAGGACCGCGACCGCATCGCCCGCGACCTGCACGACCACGTGATCCAGCGGCTGTTCGTCACCGGCCTCACCCTGCAGGCCACCATGCGCCGCATCACCGAACCCGACGTGGCCGCCCGCCTGCGGACCGCCGTCGAGCAGTTGGACGAGACGGTCCGCGAGATCCGCACGTCCATCTTCGACCTGCACTCGACGGACAACACGTCGTTGCGGCGCAGGCTCCTCGACCTCGTCGCGGGCCTGACCGAGGCGACGGACCTCAAGCCGTCCGTCCGCATGTCCGGCACCGTGGACAACTCCGTGCCACCCGAACTCGCCGAACACGTCGAGGCCGTGGTGCGCGAGGCCGTGACGAACTGCGTCCGGCACGCGTCCGCGACCGAGCTGACGGTGCTCATCGACGCCGGCGACGACGTCGTGATCACCGTGCAGGACAACGGAGTGGGCGTTCCGGCCGACGCCGCCCGCAGCGGGCTGCGCAACCTCACCCACCGCGCGGCCAAGTTCGGCGGGTCGCTGGAGGTGCGGGAGCCGGAGGGCGGCGGCGCCTGCCTGGTGTGGCGCGTTCCCCTGGGCTAGTGCGGCTTCTCGACGTCCTTGCGGAACTGCGACGCGAAGACGGCGGCCTGCGTGCGGCGCTGCATGCCGAGCTTCGCCAGCAGGTGCGAGACGTAGTTCTTGACGGTCTTCTCGGCCAGGAACATGCGCTCGGCGATCTGCCGGTTCGTCAGGCCTTCGCCGATCAGGTCGAGGACCGTGCGCTCCTGCTCGCTGAGCATGCGCAGCGGGTCGCCCTCCTCGCGTTCGCGGCGGATCCGGTTGAGTAGCGCGGAAGTCGTGCGGGCGTCCAGAAGGGACTGTCCCGCCGCGACCGTGCGGACCGCGTTGACCAGGTCGGCGCCCAGGATCTGCTTCAGCACGAAGCCGGAGGCGCCGGCCATGATCGCGTCGAAGAGGGCCTCGTCGTCCGCGAAGCTCGTCAGCATCAGGCACTGCAGGCCGGGGATCCGGCTGCGGAGTTCGCGGCACAGTTCGATGCCGTTGCCGTCCGGGAGCCGGATGTCGAGCACCGCCACGTCGGCCTGGGCGCCCGGCACCTTGGCCAGGGCCTCCGTGACCGACGCGGCGTCACCGACCACGACCAGATCGGACTCCTCGCCGAGCAGGTCCGCTATGCCACGCCGGACGATCTCGTGGTCGTCGACGAGGAAAACACGCGTCGCCATGAGGGCCACGGTAGCCCAAAGACCCTGCCACGAGGGGACCAACGGCACGCGGCTCACTGCGACGATCGGGCCTACTTTGGGATCACGAGCAGACTTCCCGTGGTCGTCGGAGTCGATGGTTCCTCGTCCGCGCTCGCCGCGGTGGCATGGGCCGCTCGGTCGTGTGCGCATCACGGTGCGCCGTTGCGGTTGGTGCACGCGTACACGTTGCCGACGCGCGGGTATCCCGAAGTCATCTCATCGGCGCGTGACCTGCGGTCGGCCATGTACGACCAGGGACGAATGTGGCTTTCTCAGGCCGTTGCCGTCGCACGGGCAGAAGCACCTGACGTGTCCGTGGAGCACGACCTGCGCATGGAACACCCCACGCCCGTGTTGATCGCGGAGTCTGCACGCGCACGCGAGGTGGTGGTGGGATCGCACGGGCTGGGCGGGTTCACCGGAGCGCTGATCGGCTCAACGGCCGTGGCGCTGTCGATTCACGGTGAGTGTCCCGTGGTGGTGGTGAGGTGGCCAAAGAATCGAGCACAGCAGCACGACGGGCCCGTGGTGGTGGGTGTCGATCTCTCGCCCGAGTCGGACCCGGCCATCGGCTTCGGGTTCGAGGAGGCGGCGGCGTCCGGGGTGTCGCTGGTCGCGGCGATGGCGCACGTCGACGAGCAGTCGTCGCTGCTGAACACGCGCATGTCCGGGTGGCTGGAGAAGTACCCGGACGTCGCGGTGGACCAACTGGTGGTGGGGGAGCGGCCGATCCCGTTGCTGCTGGAGCTGGGGCAACGGGCCGGGCTGCTCGTCGTCGGGTCCCGGGGGCGTGGTGGATTCGCCGGGATGCTGCTCGGATCTACCTCGCAGGCCCTGATCTACCACGCCCCGTGCCCGGTGGCCGTCGTCAGGCCTGCTTGACGGCGGAGATCTCGAACTCGAGGACGACCTTCTCGCTGACCAGCACGCCGCCGGTCTCGAGCGCGGCGTTCCAGGTCACGCCGTAGTCCTTGCGGTTGATGGTGTGCGAGCCCTCGAAGCCCACGCGGGTCTGGCCGTACGGGTCGATGGCCACGCCCTCGAAGGCGAACGGGATCGTGATGCTCTTGGTGATGCCCTTGATGGTCAGGTCACCGGTGATCTCGAAGTTGTCGTCGTCGATCTGCTTCGCGGAGGTCGAGACGAACGTGATCTCCGGGTGGGTCTCGACGTCGAGGAAGTCGTTGGTGGTCAGGTGACCGTCGCGCTGCGCGTTGCGGGTGTCGATGCTCGCGACCTTCAGCGTCACCGCGGCGGTGGTGTTCTCGGGCTTGTCGCCGTCGATGGAGATCTTGCCGTCGAACTCGTTGAACGCACCACGAACCTTGGTGACCATCGCGTGGCGTGCGACGAAGCCGATGCGGGAGTGCGAGCCGTCGATGACGTAGTCGCCGGTCAGTTCGGAGAGGTTGGTGGCGGTGGTCATGGTGTCAAGTCCTTCGGTTGCTCGATTTGGTTGAAGTGTCACTCACCCTGCCGGAACGTGGATGATGTGTCAACTATTCCCGTATGCTGAACCAGTGACACGATGGTTGGAACCTGAGCAGCAGCGGGCGTGGCGTGCCTACGTCCGCATGCAGGGGGAGCTCAATGCGCATCTGAGCAGGCAAATGTCAGTCGACTCGGACATCTCGATGGCTGACTTCGCCGTGCTGGTGCAGCTCACCGACACGCCTGATGAACGCGTACGCGTGTTGGAGCTTGCACGGTTTTTGCACTGGGAGAAGAGCCGTATCTCTCATCACGTCGCACGGATGGAGAAGCGCGGCCTGGTGCGCAGGGAGAACTGCCGCAGTGACGGGCGCGGGTCGTTCGTCGTGCTGACGGACCAGGGACGGTCGGCGATCGAGGAGGCGGCGCCCGCGCACGCCGAGACGGTCAACAAGCTGGTGTTCGACCTGCTCGACGACTCCGAGGTGACGGCGCTGCGGGAGATCTCCGAGAAGATCTTCACGCGCCTAACGACAGGAGAATGTGCGGCGGTAATCGCTCGGTGCGATGCCGACGACCCGATGGAAGTGGTGCCGGAGGAGAGCGGCTGTCCCGAAGCCTGACCTGGTCGCGACCGAGTCGACGTCCAGGTCGGTCTCCTCGAGGAGCCTGCGCGCGTGAAGTACCCGTTGGAGTGACAGCCACTTGTTCGGGGTGGTGCCGGTCTCCGCGGCGAACCTGCGCGCGAAAGTTCGTTCGGACATGACGGCGAGCTTCGCCATCGTGGCCACCGTGTGGTTGTCGGCGATCGTGTCGAGCACCTGTTCCAGCACCGGCTCCAGGCTGTCGGAGCTGCACTCCGGGATCGGGAGCTCCACGAACTGCCGCTGACCGCCGTCGCGCTGCGGCGCCACGACCATCCGGCGCGCGATGATGTTGGCGATCTTGGTGCCCAGCTCCCGCCGGACCAGGTGCAGGCAGGCGTCGATCCCCGCCGCCGTGCCGGCGCTGGTGATGATGTTGCCGTCGTCCACGAACAGCACGTCCGGGTCCATGTGGGCCTTCGGGAACCGCTCCTGGAACTGCCGCGCCTCGCGCCAGTGCGTCGTGCAGTTCCGGTCGTCGAGCAGTCCGGCCGCGCCGAGGATGAACGCCCCGCTGCACACGCTGAGCAGCGTCGCGCTGGTCTCCTGGAGCGCCTTGACCAGCTTCTCGGGGTACTGGTCGCGGACCCGTGCGGCGGGCAGTGCGACGAGGTCGACGCTCTGCAGCGCGTCGAACCCGTGTTCCGGCGTGATGCTCACGCCCCGGACGTTCGTCGGCACCGGCTCGTTCGGGAGCTCGCCGCAGACCCGGAAGTCGATCAGCGGCACGCCCTCCTCGGTTCGGTCGACGCCGAACACCTCGCAGAGCAGGCCGAACTCGAACGGCGCGACGCCGTCGATGAGGGGAACCGCCACCGAAGCCAGCATGGCAGGATATTAGCGCGCAGCGTCAGATCTGCCACTGTTGGCGGGATATTGCCGACCATACATTTATGACATGACTCTTGCAGCGATCGTCCTGGCAGTAGCAGCACTCTCCGTCTGGCTCGACAGGCACCGTGACCGCACCTCCGGTCTGGCGGGCTCGTCCGACGTCAACGACCGCGACCGCAGCCGCGTGCGCAACGACCTGCGGTACCTCACCTGATCTGGGGCTCCGGCCCCGTGTAGCGGGCGACCGGGCGGATGATCTTCGTGTCCTCGGACTGTTCGAGCGCGTTGGCACACCACCCGATCACCCGGCTGCACGCGAACGTCGGCGTGAACATCTCTCGCGGGATGCCGCACTGCTCCATCACCACGCCGGCGTAGAACTCCACGTTCGCGTACAGCTGCCGGCCGGGTTTGAGCTCGGCCAGCAGCTCCGTGACCCTGCGCTCGACGGTGACCGCGAACTCCGTGAGCCGCGTGGGCTGCTCCAGCGCGATCTCCTTGAGCAGACGCGCCCGCGGGTCCTCGGTCTTGTAGACGGCGTGCCCGAACCCCATGATCCGGTCACCCTGTTCGATGCGCTCCCGCACCCAGGCGTCGATGTTGTCCGGCGTCCCGATGAGGTCGAGCGCCTCCAGCGCCCGGTCCGGCGCGCCGCCGTGCAGCGGCCCGGAGAACGTGCCGATCGCCGCCGTCACCGCCGACACGACGTCCGCTCCCGCCGACGCGACCACGCGTGCGGTGAACGTCGACGCGTTGAAGCCGTGGTCGATCGTGGCGATCAAGTACTGCTCGACAGCACGGGCCGCCCATGTTGACGGCTCCTGCCCGGTCAACATGTACAACCAGTTCGCCGACGTTGACAAATCAACCCTGGGGTTGACGGGATCAAGTCCGAGCTTGAGCCGGTGCAGTGCCGCGAGGATCGTCGGCGTCATCGCGCTGACCTTCAACGCGTCCGCCTTCCTGGTGCTCATCGGCGCGTCCCACATCGGCTGCGCCGGCAGCATCGACAACGCGGTCCGCAGCCCGGCCAGCGCCGTGCACCCCGACCGCGCGACGGCGGGCAGCACCTCGCGGATCGATGCGGGCACCGTGCGCAGCTCGGCGGTCTGGCGGGCGAACAGCGCGGCCTCGTCCGGGTCCGGCAGCCTGCCCTCGGTGAAGAGGAACCACACGTCCTCGAACGACCGCGTCCTGGCCAGTTCGATCGCGTCGTGCTCGCGGTAGTGGTAGTAGCCCGCGGCACCGTTCACGTCCCCGATCAGGGTCGTGGTGACGACGACGTCTTTAAGCCCTTTGGGTGCATCAATCAACATGGACACCAGGCTCCGTCAACATGTCTTGTACAGTCAACGTTGATGGAATCAATGTTGACGACGAATCAAGCTGCTCGCCGCCTGGGCGTGAAACCGGCGACGGTCTACGCGTACGTCAGCCGCGGCCACCTGACCAGCACGAAGGTGAACCGCCACAGCATGTTCGGCGTCGCCGAGGTGGAGGCCCTGGCACAGCGCACTGGTGCGCGCGGAGCAGTGGCCGCTGTGACGGATCGCATCCGCACCCGCATCTCCCTGCTGGAGAACGACCGCCTGCACTACCGCGGCCGTTCCGTCCCCGAACTCTCCAGCACCAAGCGCTTCGAGGACGTCGCGCACTGGCTGTGGACCGAGATCGACTCGGCGGGCATGCAGTTCCCCGAGGGCCAGGAGATCTGGATGGCCCTGCCCGACAGCGCCACCCTCACCGACCGCGTCCGCGTGGCGATCGCCCTGGCCAGCGTCGGCGATCCGCTGCGCTACGACCTCGACCGGGCCGTCACCACGGCCAAGTCCCTGATCGCCGACGTCGTCGAGTCGCTCCCGCTGATCGGCAGGCCGCAGGGCACCGACATCGCCGAACGCCTGTGGGCCCGCCTCTCGCCGGAGCCCGCCCAGCCCGACCTGCTCAACGCCGCCCTGATCCTGCTGGCCGACCACGACCTGGCCATCTCGACCATGGCCGCCAGGGTCGCCGCCTCCGCCCACGCCAACCCGTACGCCGTCGTGTCGGCGGGCATGGGCGCGATGGAGGGCCAGAAGCACGGCGCCGCCACCACGATCGCGTACCGGTTCCTGCTGCAGGCCCAGTCCGACCCGATGGGCACCGTCGCCGAGCACCTGCGCTCCGGCCAGCCCATCCCGGGCTTCGGCCACCGCGTCTACCAGCGCCGCGACCCGCGCGCCGACCACCTCTTCGCCCTGCTGCGCAGCCACGGCGACCTGGTGGCGGACAAGGTGATCGCCACCCAGTCGCAGACGTTCCCGAACGTCGACCTCGCGCTCGCCCAGTTCGCCCTGCTGTTCAAGATGGCGCCGGACGCCGGCGAGGCGATCTTCGCGATCGCGCGGATCGTGGGGTGGATCGCGCACGCCATGGAGGAGTACAAGGAGCCGGGCCTGCGGTTCCGCACGATGGGCGTGTACACGGGCGACCGGCCGTAGCCGGGTGAAGCGCCAGGCGACCCCCAGGACGCCTGGCAGCTGAGAGCTCGTTCAGTCCGGCAGACCGGCGTGGTCCTCCCCGGCGAAGGCGAGGATCCGCGCGTTGGTCAGCTCGACTTCCTCCAGGTTCAGCGCATGGGTCGCCCCAGGGACGATCTCGGTGCGCACGCGCGGCACGAGCGACTCGACGCGCGCGGCGAGCTCCGGTGCCTTGATCAAGCTGCGCTCGCCCAGGATGAAGTAGGTGGGCACGTCGATCGACCGCAGCTCGTCGTCGGTGAACACGTGCAGCGGAGCCATCTGGACCTTGTACTTCATGCCGCGGAACACCAGCGGGCGCATCGTGTGACGCACGGCGGGATCGCCGCCGCTGACCCGGCGCAGGATCGCGGCGGGCAGCCACCAGCTGGACAGCTCGCCGATGCTCCAGAGGACGAACTTCCGGAAGTTGATCCCGAACCCGCCCGGTTCGAAGGCGAGGACGCCGGCGACCCCCGCAGGACGCCGGGTGGCGAGGTTCAGCGCCAGGCAGGCACCGCGCGAGATCCCGACCAGGTGGACCTTCTCGTGGCCGAGGCCCGCGAGGACGTCGGCGAGCCAGTCCGCCTCGTCGTCGGTGCTCTCCATGGGCCGAGTCTGAACCGAGCGCCCCGGCTCGCCGATCATGTCGACGGCGTACACGGTGTGCCGCGCCGCCAGTTCGGCGACGAAGGGGTACCAGGACAGCGAAGTGCCCATGGCGCCGTGCAGCAGCACGATCGGCGTGCCGGTGCCGCTGCGCCGGACGCGGGTCGAGCCGAACCGCGTCTCCACGTCCAGTTCCTCCGACGGCACCGGCCACTTCCGCCGGATCGCCTCGTAGGTGGCGAAGTAGCGCTCCTGTGCCTTCTGGTCCACGAACTTCCCGACCATCACACCCCCAGGTTGTTTTTCCAATGCAGATGCAATGTAACAGCGCCGCGGGGTGCTCGTCGACACCGGTCGTTGTGACACAGTGATCACATGCCGAAGCGCGTCGACCACGAGGAGAAACGGCGTGACCTCGCGGAGGCGCTCTTCCGGATCGCTTCGACGCGAGGCCTTCAGTCGGTGACGTTGCGCGCGGTCGCGGCGGAGGCGGGCGTGTCGATGTTCCAGATCCAGTACTACTTCCCGACCAAGGAAGAGATGCTGCGGCACGCCTGGCAGCGGATCACCGAGCTGGGCGCCGAACGCGCCGGGCAGCGCATCGCGGAGGCGATGCGGACCGGTGACGAACGCGCGGTCATGCGGGCATGTCTGCTCGCGGTCCTGCCGACGGACGAGCGCAGCCGCATGCTCTGCGCGGTGCAGATCGCCTACTTCGCCATGGACGTCACGCGCGGCGGTCAGGCGCCGGACCAGCAGGCGATGATGCCCTACCTCGTGCGCCTGCTCGCTGACCAGCTCGGACTCGCCAGGAAACGCGACCGGGTCCCGGCACACCTCGACCTCCAGCTGGAGGCGGACGCGCTCGCGACCATGACGGCCGGCCTCCTCAGCGCGATGCTGGTCGACGCCTACGACGCGGACCAGGCCACGCGGATCGTCGACTACCGGCTCGACCAGCTGTTCTCCGCCTAGCGCGGTCCGCCCCCTTGGCCGCTGGCGTGATCGCGTCGCGAAGCGGACCATGAAAACCATGAGATTGTCCGCAGTGGACAACCTGAAGGTGATCCTGGTGGCGTGGGTCATCGGCGGCCACGCGCTGCTCGGCTACGCCGCGATCGGTGGCTGGCCCTACGACGAGGTCAACGAGGTCACGTTCCACCCCGGCGTCGAGACGGTGCTGGCGGCGGTGATCGGGCCGTCGGGGTTGTTCTTCATGGGCACCTTCTACTTCATGGCCGGGATCTTCACGCCCGGCTCGATCGAGCGCAAAGGGCGGCGGCGGTTCATCGTCGAGCGGCTCGTGCGGCTCGGCACGCCGTGGGTCGTCACCGCGCTGGTCGTCTGGCCGACGTTCGTGTGGATCGCCTACAACGGCGCCGGGCGGGACGTCTCGTGGTGGCAGGCGTTCACGGACCGGCAGCCGTTCCTGGACAGCGGGTCGTTGTGGTTCGTCGGGGTCTTGCTGATCTTCAGCATCGCGATCGCGTTGGCACCGCCGATCAAAGAACGCACCATCACGACGAAGACCGTCGTCGGCATGACGATGATCGTTGCCGGCACGACGTTTCTGACGCGGCTGGTCTTTCCGGCGCGCAGCGGGCAGGTCGGGGACCTGCACCTGTGGTGGTGGCCGCAGTGCCTGGGGATGTTGCTGCTGGGGGCGATCGGCGGGCGCAAGCTCGCGGAACGGGTGCCGGACGAGATCTACCGGATGACCCGCAACGTCGTCATCGGCACGATCGCGGTCCTGCCGGTCGCGGCCGCGCTCATGGGCGTGCTGGACCTGGCCAAGAGCGCCGAGCCGTTCCTGGGCGGCTGGAAGTGGCAGGCACTCACTCTCGCCCTCGTCGAGGGAATCCTCGTGGTGGCAGGAAGTCTGTGGCTGATCGGGCTGGCACAACGCCGGCTTGCGCGCCAGGGGCCCTTCACCGAGGGGCTGGCGCGGTCCGCCTACGTCGCGTTCGTCGTGCAGGGGCCGATTCTGCTCAGCCTCGCGACCGCCCTGCGCCCGTTGCCACTGCCCGCTGAACTCAAAGCGCCGTTGGTCGGGGCGGGGGCGATCGCGCTGGCGTTCGCCATCGGCTGGGTCGTCACTTCACGCCGAGGCGCTTCAGCACGCTCGTCGTGATGCCGGCAGCGTCCAGGCCGTGCGCTCGCAGGATGCGGGCGCGGGAGTCGTGCGGCAGGAAGCGCGGCGGCAGCGCGAAAGTCGCCACACAGGTCGGGGAACCGGCCAGGGCCTGACCCAGACGGGCGCCCAGGGCACCGGTCGACGTCGTGTCCTCCACCGCCAGGACCAGGCGGTGCTGGCCGCTGTACTTGACCAGGTGCGGGTCCAGGGGAGCGGTCCAGCGTGGATCGACCACGGTGACGCGGACGTCGTGCGACGCCAGGTCCTCCGCCGCGGCCAGGCAGGGGCCGGCGAGAGGGCCCACCGCGATCAGCAACACCTCGGCGTCCGGTTCCTCGCGCAGCACGTCGAAGTGGTTCACGCGCCGCAGTGCGGGCACGTCCGGACCGACGGCGGCCTTCGGATAGCGCACGACCGTCGGGCCGTCCGACACCTCGACGGCTTCGCGCAGCAACTCGGCCAGAGAAGCCGGATCGCGTGGTGCGGCCAAGCGCAGGCCGGGCACGACGGGCAGCACGGAGGCGTCCCACATGCCGTGGTGCGACGCGCCGTCCGGGCCGGTCACCCCGGCGCGGTCCAGCACGAACGTCACCGGGAGCCGGTGCAGGGCCACGTCCATCAGCAACTGGTCGAAGGCGCGGGACAGGAACGTCGCGTAGACGGCGACGACCGGGTGCAGGCCGCCCATGGCCATGCCGGCGGCGGACGTCACGGCGTGCTGCTCGGCGATCCCGACGTCGAACACGCGCGCCGGGAAGCGTTCGGAGAAAGGCCGCAGCCCCACCGGTTCCAGCATCGCCGCGGTCAGGCACACGACGTCCGGACGTGCGGCACCGATGGCCACGATCTCGTCCGAGAACGCGTCGGTCCACGTTCGCCCGCCGGAGGCACCGGACGCGCCGACGGCGTGCATGCGGTCGGCCTCGTCGGACTCCGCGGCGTCGTACCCCTTGCCCTTCACCGTCTTGCAGTGCACGACGACCGGACGACCGAGGGACTTGGCCTCCCACAGGGCGTTCTCGACGGCGTGGACGTCGTGCCCGTCGACCTCGCCGATGTAGGCGAGACCCAACGCCTCGAACAGGTGCCGCGCCGACCCGGCCAGCAGGGACGCCGCGAAACCACCGGTCGTCGGGTCGTAGGAGCGGCCGTTGTCGTTCAGCAGCACCACGACGGGACGCGAGGAGCCGCCGATGTTGTTCAGGGCCTCCCAGCACATCCCGCCGGTCAGCGCGCCGTCCCCGACGATGGCGACGACCCGGCGATCGGTGCCGCCGAGCTCGAACGCCTTGGCCAGACCGTCCGCATAGGACAGTGCGGTGGAGGCGTGCGAGTTCTCGATGACGTCGTGCGCGGACTCGGCGGCGGACGGATAGCCGGACATGCCACCGGCCTGGCGCAACGAGTCGAAGTCGGAGCACCGGCCGGTCAGCATCTTGTGCACGTACGACTGGTGCCCGGTGTCGAACAGCACCACGTCGGTGGGGGAGTTGAAGACCCGGTGCACCCCGATCGTCAGCTCGACGGCACCCAGGTTCGGGCCGAGATGGCCACCGGTCCGGTGCACCTTGGAGATCAGGAACGACCGGATCTCCGCCGCCAGCGAAGAAAGTTCAGAGGACGAGAGCGCCCGGACGTCCGCGGGCGAGGCGATGTCAGCCAGCACGGCGCACCGCCAGCGGCAACGTGAAGGCGATCGTCTCCGTCGCGGTCGTGTGCGTCGACACGGAGACGGAACCCAGTGCTTCCAACGCCGCCACGACCTCGTCCACCAGCTCAGGGGGCGCGGAAGCACCGGCCGACAACCCCACCGACGACACACCGGAAAGCCAGGCCGGGTCGATCTCGGACGCGTCGTCGATCAGGTAGGCCGGCGTGCCGCCGCGGGCCGCGAGCTCGACCATCCGCACCGAGTTGGACGAGTTCCGCGACCCCACCACCAGCACCAGGTCCGACTGCGCGGCGACCTCGCGGATGGCGACCTGCCGGTTCGTGGTGGCGTAACAGATGTCGTCCGAACCGGGGCCGCGCACCTGCGGGAACTTCCGCTCCAGCGCCTCGATCACCTCGGTCGTCTCGTCCACGGCCAGCGTCGTCTGCGTCAGGTAGGACACCGGACCGGTGATCTCCAGCGCCTCGACGTCGGCCACGGTCTCCACCAGCACCATCTGGTCGGGAGCCTCGCCGAACGTGCCCTCGACCTCCTCGTGCCCGGCGTGCCCGATCAGCACGATGGTGTCGCCGCGTTCGGCGAAGCGCCGCGCCTCGGCGTGCACCTTCGTCACCAGCGGACAGGTCGCGTCCAGCACGTCCAGCGAACGGTCCCGCGCCTCAGCGCGCACCGCGGGGGAGACGCCGTGCGCGGAGAAGACCGCCGTGGCACCGACAGGCACCTCGGACAGCTCCTCCACGAACACGGCGCCACGAGCCTCGAGCGAGCGCACGACGTGGACGTTGTGCACGATCTGCTTGCGCACGTAGATGGGGCCGCCGCGCTGGTCGAGCAGTCGTTCCACGATCTCGATGGCGCGCTCCACCCCGGCGCAGAACGACCGGGGTGAGGCGAGCAGCACCGAACGCGGCGGATGTTCCGTCATCTAGTGCCTTCCAAAAAGGGGATTCAGTGGTCCCGGTGGGTGACCAGCTGGGCGAGCGTGCCGAGCTCCACCGCCGCACGCGCGGTCGGTGAGGCCTCGCCGAGACGAACCAGCGCCTGCGTGTGGAGTTCGTCGGCCTGCGTCTGGCTCCACGCGCGACCACCGGCCATGTCGACCAGGGATGCCGCCCGCGCAAGCGTTTCCGCGTTCATCTCCTGCGCGCCGAAGTACAACGTCCCCAGCTCCGCGGAGGCGGGCACACCGGCGTTCAGCGCACGGACGACGGGCAGGGACTTCTTGCGGTTCACCAGATCCGAGTGCGCCGCCTTGCCCGTCACCTCCGGGTCGCCCCAGATGCCGAGCAGGTCGTCCACGTGCTGGAACGCCAGACCCAGCTCGGCGCCGTAGCCGCGCATCGCCTCGACCTGCTCGTCGGACCCGTCGCCGTACAACGCGCCCAAAGCCGTTGAGGCGCCCAGCAAAGCGCCCGTCTTGCCCCTGGCCATCCGCTCGACCTCGGGCACCCGCACGTCGTTGCGCGTCTCGAAGTCCAGGTCGTACGCCTGCCCTTCGAGCAACGCCACCGTGGCGTCGCCCAGCGTCCGGATCGCCTCCAGGGCACGCGGATGCCCTGACGCCGCGAGGACGTCGACGGCCAGCGCCTGCAACGCGTCGCCGGCCAGGATCGCCGCGTTGACGCCGAACACGGTCCACGCCGTGGCCCGGTGGCGCCGGGTCGTGTCGCGGTCCATCACGTCGTCGTGCAGCAGTGAGAAGTTGTGGATCAGCTCCACCGCGACCGCCGCCGGAACGGCGGAGGCGGCGGTGCCACCGACGGCCTCAGCCGCCAGCAGCACCAACGCGGGGCGGATCGCCTTGCCGCCGTTCTCCAGCACCGGGTTGCCGTACTCGTCACGCCACCCGTGGTGGTACTCCGCGATCGTGCGCATCGACGGCGGCAACTGGTCGACGGCCTTGCGCAGAGCCGGAAGCACGAGGCTCCGGCTCCACGCGAGCAGCTCACCGGCGGGCCTGCCGGCCGCCAGCGGTTCGGTCATCTCGGCTGTCATGACTTAGAGACCGATCTCCACGTTCTCCAGCACACCCAGCGCGTCCGGCACGAGCACGGCCGCCGAGTAGTACGTGGACACCAGGTACTTGAGCATCGCGTGCTCGTCGATGCCCATGAACCGCACGTTGAGGCCGGGCTCGTACTCGTCGGGGATGCCGGTCTGGCGCAGGCCGACGACGCCCTGCTTCTCCTCGCCGAGCCGCATCGCGATGATCGACGTGGTGCCGTTCTTGTTGACCGGGATCTTGTCGCACGGCGCGATCGGGATGCCGCGCCACGACTGCAGCGGCTTGCCCTCGACCTCCACGGTCGGCACGTACAGGCCGCGGTTGTTGAGCTGCCGGCCGAACGCCGCGATCGCCTTGGGGTGGGCCAGGATCAGCTTGGTGTTGCGGCGCCGCGAGATCAGCTCGTCCATGTCGTCCGGCGTCACCGGGCCGGAGTTCGTGCTGACCCGCTGCTTGAGGTCGGCGTTGGCGAGCAGGCCGAACTCCTTGTTGTTGATGAGCTCGAACTCCTGCCGCTCGCGCAGGGCCTCGATGGTCAGCCGCAACTGGTGCTCGACCTGGTCCATCGGCTGGCTGTAGAGGTCGGCCACGCGCGTGTGGACGCGCACGATCGTCTGCGCCACCGAGAGTTCGTACTCCCGCGGGCGCAGCTCGTAGTCGACGAACGTGCTGGGCAGCGTCGGCTCGCCGTCGTGGCCGGACGAGATGTCGATCTCGGCCTCGCCGTGCTTGTTCGACGCGTTCGTCGGGTTCGCCAGCTGCTGCTCGATGTGCTCGCGCAACGGCTCGATCTGCCCGTTGAGCTGCCGGAACGCCGCCCGCGACAGCACGACGGCCGTCGTCGGCGTCAGCGCGCGAGCGGTGAAGCTCCAGTCCTTGTCGGCACCGGACAGCACCGGCTCGTCGCCGATGTACTCGCCGTCCGCGATCGTGCCCAGCGCCACGTCGTCGCCGTACTCGCCGAGCCCGGTCTTGGTGACCTTGCCGTGCGCGATGACGATGATCTCGTCGACGGACTCGCCGCGGTGCGCGATCACCTCGCCCGGCAGGTACTCGCGCTGCTCGAAGCGGTTCGCGACGGCGGTCAGCGCGGCCTCGTCCTCGAACCCGCGCAGCAGCACGAACTCCGCCAGCTCCTGCGGCACGATCCGCACCTCGGAACCCACCGAGGTGAACGTGACCCGGCCGTCGCCGATCGCGAAGGTGAGCCGGCGGTTGACGCGGAACGCACCACCCTTCGCCTCGACCCAGGGCAGCATGCGCAGCAGCCACCGGGGCGAGATCCCCTGCATCTGCGGTGCGGACTTGGTGGTCGTCGAGAGGTTGCGGGCCGCCTTCGTGGAAAGGCTCAGCTGCCCGCCCTCGACCCCAAGGCCCGGATCGGTAACAGTCACTGGAAGTCCTGCCAATCTGTTGGTGCTGAGTTGGAACTAGCGAACGAGTACTGCGGCCGTGCCAAGGCCAGAAGGCCGGTGAAACGACTTCCGGGTGGGGACCGGGGAGTAGCTGAAGCGGCCGGACCTCTGCGTCCACAGCAGTTCGCCGGCCAGCCACGACTTCAACGCCTCGACGTACCGGTGCAACCCGGCCTTGGCCTCCGCGTCGAGGCCGTACTCCTCGGCGATCGACGGCAGCTCACCGAGGATCGAGCCGATCTGCCGCAACCGGGCCGCGATCAGGTCGCCAACGACCGAGACGGCCTGCTGGAGGTCGCAGTCGAAGAACTGCTGCACGGCGAGAACAGCGCTGGTCGTGCTGCCGCCGGTCGCGTAGAGGAGGTCGAAGCCGACGATCTCCTGGCGCAGCGCGGGAACGTCGCCGAACGAGTCGACCAGAGCGCGCATCGTGCTGTTGCGCAACAACTCCGCGGGCAGTTCCGCGCCGACGGACTTGCGGGCGAGCTTCGCGGACAGCTCAGTGGCGATCGACCGGCGCCGCATCTCCACGAGGTCGATCGGGTCGGGCACCCTGCCCTGCGCGGTGTTGTGCAGCTCCCACAGCAACGCGTCGAAGAACTCGACCAGGTGTTCCTGGTCGTCGTTGTCCAGAGTGGACCGCGAGACCAGGTCGGCCAGGCCCCGCTCGGCCGGGTTCGCCGAGGGGAGCGAGCCGCTCAGCACCGACTTCAACGCCGCCACGAACGCCTTGCCGCCCGCGACGTTGCGAGGCCGGAGGAAGCCGGCCTGGAACGCGTCGGTGACGTAGAAGCCCCACGTGTGCCAGTCGTTGATGTGCTTCAGGTCGTCGAGCGAGGCCGTCGGGTGGGTCAGCGGGCCGAAGCCGCCGTAGTCCGCAGCGTCGTAGAACGCCTCGGTCCACGGCGTGCCGTTGAGCATGCCCATGTCCCGCACCCACGTCCTGGTGTGCTGGCGGACGCGGTCGACGTGCGGTGAAAGCCTTGCGGCGAAAGGCATGTCGAACGAGGGAACCTCAACCACGAGCCACCCCCAGCCACGCCGCGGACGTGCCCAGGCCGGTCGGCCCGCGCAGGATCGTGCGGAAGAAGGCGGAGTTGCCCGCGCCTCCTTCGACTTTCGTGTACCGGCCGGCGTGCAGGTGCCACTCGTGGCCGCCGGACTGCCAGTCCTGCAGGCCCTTCACGTACTTGAGCACGCGGGCCTGCTCCAGCGGGTCCACGCCGTTCTCGGAGAACAGCACGGGAAGTTCGGTGAAGACGGTGTTCTCGAACTGGTGCAGGCGCGAGGTCAGCAGCGTGTTCACGGCCTCGACCGCGGTCTGCGTGTCGTGGCCGAAGAACTTCTCGAACACGAGCACCCCGTTGGAGTTCTCGCCCTCCTTCAACACTTCCCGCTCGTACGAGAAGATGTCGTTGCGCAGGTGGATCGCGTCGGAGAACGTGTCGGACAGGACCCGCAGCGGCCGGGTGCCCGCGATGGACGCGGGCACCTCGGCCGCCTCGGAGACCTCCACCAGGTTCGCCGACCACGGCGCGCCGCCGACCTTGCGGCGCATCTCGATGTACTCGATCGGGTTGGCGACCGTGCCGCTCTCGATGTTCTTGATCTCCCACATGCACTCGAGCAGCAGGTTGTGGGTGCTCGTGGTGAACCGGCGCCGCCAGTCCTGCGACATCAGCGGAATCGTCCGCTGCCACAGGTCGACGAGGCCGCGTTCGGTCGGGTTCTGCGGCTCCGGCCACGGGTCCGTGCCGTTGAGGGGCATGAACGCCGGCAACCGGTCGAGATACGCCTTCGCTCCCGACACGTCCTTGCTCTGCTTGAACTCCGCGAAGAACTCGTCGTCGAAGTAGAAGACCCAGACGTACCAGTCCGTGATGAGGTCGAGGATCTCCGCGGGCGCGTCCGGATGGGTCCACGCGCACATGAACCCGTAGTCGTCGCCCGCGAGGATCTCGTCGGTCCACACCCCGGTGTCGAGCATCCCCATGTCCCGCGCCCACTGAGTCGAGTGGACGCGGGCGCGTTCGAGGTGGGGGTTCATCCGCGCCGGGTGCGGCACGTAGAACTCCGGCATGGTGAAGGAGGCCAAGACCTATCCCTCGCGACCGAGCTCGACGTGCTCCAGCACACCGATCGCGTCCGGCACCATGATGGCGGCCGAGTAGTAGGCGCTGACCAGGTAGTTGATGATCGCCTGGTCGTTGATGCCCATGAACCGCACCGACAGGCCGGGCTGGTACTCGTCCGGGATGCCGGTCTGGTGCAGGCCGATGACGCCCTGGTTCTGCTCGCCGGTGCGGATCAGCATCACCGACGACGTGCGGGTGTCGGAGACCGGGATCTTGTTGCACGGCAGCACGGGGACGCCGCGCCAGGCCGGCACCTGCTGGCCGTTGAAGTCGATGTGCTGCGGGTAGAGGCCGCGCTTGTTGAGCTCACGGCCGAACGCCGCGATCGTGCGCGGGTGCGCGAGGAAGTAGCCGGGGTCCTTCCACACGATCGACAGCAGCTCGTCGAAGTCGTCCGGGGTGGGCGGGCCGGAACGGGTGTGGATGCGCTGCTTGAGGTCCGCGTTGTGCAGCAGGCCGAACGACCTGTTGTTGACGATCTCGTGCTCCTGGCGTTCGCGCAGGGCCTCGATCGTGAGCCGCAACTGCTGCTCGACCTGGTCCATCGGGTTGTTGTAGAGGTCCGCGACCCGGCTGTGGACCTGCAGCACGGTCTGCGCGACGCTCAGCTCGTACTCGCGCGGCGAAAGCTCGTAGTCGACGAACGTGCCGGGCAGGACGGGCTCGCCGTCGTGACCGGACGACATGCCGATCTCGGCCTCGCCGTGCTCGTCCTGCGGCTTGTTGCGGCTGTTGAAGGTCTGCTGGATGTGTGCGCGCAGGCCGCCCGCTTCCCCGTTGAGCGCCTGGAAGTCGTCCCACGACAGCGTGAGCACGGTGACCGGGGTGACGGCCTTGGCCGTGTACTCCCACTCGCCCTGCGGCCCGGCCAGCACGGTCTCGCCGAAGTACTGGCCGTCGGCGAGGTTGCCGAGCACGGTGTCGCCGCCGTACTCACCGGTGCCGACCTTGTCGACCTTGCCGTGCGCGATCAGCACGACGGTGTCCTTCGGGCGGCCCTTCTCGACGATGACGTCGCCGATGCCGAACTCCTGCTGCGTGAAGCGGCCGGCGAGCGCCGCGAGGACCTCTTCGTCGTCGAAGCCCTTGAGCAGTGCCAGTTCGGTGAGCTCCATCGGCACCACGCGGATCTCCGCGCCGATGTTCGTGAACGAGACGCGGCCGTCGCCCAGCGTGTAGGTGAGCCGCCGGTTGACGCGATAGGCACCACCCGCCGCCTGCACCCAGGGCAGCACCTTGAGCAGCCAGCGGGAAGTGATTCCCTGCATCTGCGGGACGGACTTGGTGGTCGTGGCCAGATTACGTGCGGCGGCCGTGCCCAAACTCAGCTGCTGACGGCCCTCATTGAGGTCAGAATCCGTCACAGTCACAACCCACACCCACCTATCTCAATGCGCTAATGGACCAAACCGATAAGCCGGAACGGACGTTAGTTCGCGCTCTTGAGAGCTGTGAAGGGGCCAAGAAGGCGACATTCGGGTGGGTGGTTTAGGCCTGATGATGCTACGGAGCGTACAACTGCTGCCGCAGGCAACCGGTGTTGTATCGGCAGGTGGGTGACCGAGCGCTATTCGCGCATTGATGGAATAGGGCACTCGTTTGGCCCAGTAGGATCACTCTTTCGAGCGCACCGACGGGCCTTGTCCGGATGATATGCAAACACCACTTCGAGTGGGGTCGAATCCACTCGAAGTGGTGTGGGGCAATGCACAGCTGCGCCTTCCGGTGATGTTCGGAGGCGATAGCCGGATTTTGTACCAACGGCTATTCGTGCTATTACGCTTCGCGGCCGTTCAGGAATGATTCCAGCTCGGTGACGACGAACGCGTGGTCCTCGGCCTGGGGAAGCCCGGAGACGCCGACGGTGCCGACCGGACCCGTGCCGCGGAGGATGACCGGGAAGACGCCGCCGTGTGCCGCGTACAGCGCCGGGTCGAGCCCCGACTCCGCCTCGAACGTCGAGCCCTTTTCGCGGAACGTCGTGCCGACGTAGAACGAACTGTGGCCGAACAGGTCGACGACACGCGCCTTGCGCTCCAGCCACCTGTCGTTGTCCGGCGCGGTGCCGGGCAGCGCGACGTGGAAGAGCCGGTGCCCGGCCCGCTGCACCGAGATCGCGATCGGCAGGCCCTGTTCCTTCGCGGCGGCGAGCAGGTGCAGGCCGAGATCGATCGCGACGTCGTTGCCGAAGCGCGTGAACTGGAGCTTCCGCTCCTGGGCGAGCAGTTCTTCGCTGGACGGGCTCACAGGGACACCACCTTGTTCTCGCGTGCGGAAAGGAAAGCGGCCTCGATGACCCGCAGCGCGTCCACGGCGCTCGCGGGGTCGACGGGGATCCGTCCAGCCTGGAGTTCGGCGTAGAAGGTCTGGTACGCACCGGGTTCCACGGTGATCTCGGTGGTGTCGTCGAGGATGCCGAGCCGGCCGGTCCGTTCTTCGCGGCCCCAGTCCGGATCGGTGGGGCGGCGGCTGGCCTCGAGCGCGTCCTCCTGCTCGTCCAGGCCGCTGATCTCGAACGCGCCCTCGCTGCCGAGCAGCCGGAAGCGCGGGCCGAGGTTCGCCGCGTGCGCGTTGGCCCACAGGTGGGAGCGGACGCCGTTCTCGTGCGTCAGCGCCACGAACACGTCGTCGTCCACCTGCGCGCCGGGACGTCGCCGGTCGAGTTCGGCGTAGACGCTCCTGACCGGACCGAACAGCTGCAACGCCTGGTCGACGAGGTGCGCGCCCAGGTCGTAGAGCAGGCCGCCGGCCTCCTCCGGAGCGCCGAACTCGCGCCAGTTGTCCCAGATCTCCGGCACCCAGCGGTCGTATCGAGACTCGAACCGCCGAACTTCACCCACCTGGCCGATGATCTTGCGGACGGTGAGGAAGTCGCTGTCCCAGCGGCGGTTCTGGAAGACCGTGAGCGGCACGCCCTTGGCCTTCGCGGCGGCCACCAGTTCCGCGGCCTCGGCCGACGACGGCGCGAACGGCTTGTCGACCACGACCGCGACGCCCTTGTCGATGGCGCGCTTCGCGTACTCGACGTGCGTTCGGTTCGGCGTGCCGACGACGATGAGGTCGAGGTCCAGCTCGAACAGTTCGTCGGCGGTGACGATCTTGGCGTCCGGGTGCGCGGCACGGGCCTGCGCCTGCCGCTCCGGGTTCGCCGTGACGATCGCGACGAGGTCCATGCCGTCCGTGGAGGAGATCAGCGGGGCGTGGAAGACCCGCCCCGCGATGCCGTAGCCCAGAAGTCCGACTCGAGTCATGCTTCCGATTAAAGCAACGCTGTTGAATAATTGCGACCGTGGACCTCACCTCGCTGCGTTCGCACAACGACAGGACAGTGCTCAGACTCGTCCGCTCCGGGGCTCTGAGCAGGGCTTCCATCGCCGACCAGGCAGGACTGACCCCGCAGGCGGTCTCGAAGATCGTGGCCAGGCTCATCTCGGCGGGTCTGCTGGAGGAGACCGGCGCCGTGCGCGACGGGGGCCGTGGCAAACCCAGGATGTCGTTGCGGCTCGCCGCCGGAGGGGCCTGTGCGTACGGGGCCTACGTCGACCGCGACGAGCTGCGGGTGGTGAAGCTCGACCTGACCGGCGAGGTGGTGTCGTCGGCGGTCGCGCCGCTGGCCCCGATGTTCACGCCGGACGACGTGCTGGACGCCCTGGAGCCGTTGGTCGAGGCAGGGGAGAAGGTGCTCGGGCTTGGCATCGGCATCGCCGGTCCGCTGGACTTCCGCGACGGCGTGGTGTCGCCGAACGGCCTGCCGGGCTGGTCCGGCGTTCCGTTGAAGGCGCTGGCCGAGGAACGGCTCGGGCTGCCGGTCGTCGTCGACAAGGACACCAACGCGGCCGTGCTCGCCGAGGCGTGGCGACGGCCGTTGCGGGACGCGGCACTGGTGTTCGTGGGCACCGGTCTGGGCGTGGGGCTGCTCCTCGGAGGCGAGGTGCATCGAGGCGCACGGTCGGGGGCCGGCGAGTTCGGGCACACGACCATCCAGCTCGACGGGCCGCTGTGCGTCTGCGGACGGCGTGGGTGCGTGGAGGCGGTGCACGCGGCCACGACCGGGGTGGAGGCGGCACGGGTGCTCGGCGCGGCGGTGGCGAACCTGGTGCAGTTGCTGGACCTCGACCAGATCGTCCTGAGTGGACGGAAGGTCCTGGAGTCTCCGGACCTGTACCTGCGGGCGATGCCGGACGTGGACGTGAGCGTCACGTCCTACGGCCCCGACCTGGTGCCAACCGGCGCCGCACTGCTGGTCCTGGGCGAGTTGTTCTAGCATCGGCGGCGTGGACGTCGAGCACGTCGTCGGCCTGCCGCACCCGCGACTGAGGCCGTTCGTGACGCGGTACTCCGGGTATCGGATGCGTACCGAGCCCGGCATTCACCGCGGCCTGCCGTCGCGCTCGCTCACGCTCGTGGTCACGATGGACGGCACGGTCGACCTGTCCGAGGGCCGGTTCGCCGCGCTGTGCGGCGGGCTGCACGACGAGGCCGTGATCATCACCCACGACGGGTTCCAGCACGGCGTCCAGTGCGACCTCACGCCGCTGGGGATGCGGGCGTTCTTCGGCATGCCGGCCGGCGAGCTCAGCGCCCTCACGGTCGGGCTCGACTCCCTCGACGCTCCGGCCGCTGAGCTGCGCGAACGGCTGCAGGACGCGCCGACGTGGACGGATCGGTTCGCGCGCATGGACGAGATGCTGGGCAGGCTGGTGAAACCGGTGCGGCAGCAGGTCGAGGTGGCGTGGGCGTGGCAACGGCTCGCCGCCGGGGCGCCGGTCGCGGAGATCGCGGCCGAGGTCGGGTGGAGCCGGCAGCACCTGAGCGCCCGGTTCGCGGCCGAGTACGGGCTCACGCCGAAGGTCATGGGCCGCGTGATGCGGTTCGAGCGCGCGAACCGGATGCTGCGCGGCGAACGTCGGCCCACGTTGACGGAAGTGGCCGCTGCCTGCGGTTACACCGACCAGGCGCACTTCAACCGGGACTGGCGGGCGCTGTGCGGGGCGACCCCGACCGAGTGGATCGCGGCCGAGCTTCCATTCGTACAAGGCAGCGAGCACGGTCAGGGCGCAGAGTTGCCTTCATGAGCACACCACCACCTACCTGCTGGCCCTGTTTGTCCTATCAGGACGCTCCCGCCGCCATCCGCTTCCTCGTGGAGGCGTTCGGGTTCAAGGAACATCTCGTCGTACCGGGGGAGGCCGACGGCGAGGTCGTGCACTGCGAGATGGTCTGGCCAGAAGGCGGCGGCATCATGCTGGGGTCCGCCGTGCGGTCGGTCGGCGAGGTCGAGGCGACCAAGGTCGGCGCCGGATCCGTCTACGTGGTGACCGACCGGCCCGACGAGCTCCTCGCGCAGTCGCTGGCGCACGGCGCGACCGAGATCCGCGGTCTGCGCGACGAGGACTACGGCTCGCGCGGCTTCACCGTGGCCGATCCCGAGGGCAACCGCTGGAGCTTCGGCACTTATCGCGGAGCGTGAGGCAACCTTCACGCGGAGTTTGGAGTCTCCCTGGGTGGAGAGGTTCACACCTAGGGGAGGACACGTGCGTTTTGCACGATGTTTGGTGATCGCCGCCCTCGCCGCCGGACTGCTCAGTCCGGCGGCGACGGCGCAGGCAGAACCGTTGAGAGCTCAGAAGACGTCGACCATCACGCTGATCAGCGGTGACAAGGTCGTCGTCAATGAGCGCGGGGAACTCGTCAGGGTCGAGGGCAGGCCCGGCATGCAGTTCGCCCAGTACGTCCAGAACGACCACCAGTACGTGGTGCCGGCGGACGCGGTCGACGCGGTGGGGCAGGATCGCGTCGACAAGCGCTTCTTCGACGTCACCTCGTTGCACGGCTACGGGTACACCGACGACAAGATCGACCGGATTCCGTTGCTCACCAACGGCTTCCGCGCGGCCGCCGCGGTGCAGAAGAAGGACGCCGCGCAGCAGTGGACGGCACGGCGCACCAGCGCGTTGCGGGCCGAGAAGCTGTGGCTCGACGGCAAGTCGAAGATCTCGCTCACGGAGAGCGTGCCCATGGTCGGCGCGCCCGGTGCGTGGCAGGCCGGGTTCGACGGCACCGGCGTCACGGTCGCGGTCCTCGACACGGGCTACGACCAGAAGCACCCGGAACTCGCGGGCGTCGTCTCGGTGTCCAAGGACTTCACCCCGGCGGGCATCCAGGACAACGTCGGCCACGGCACGCACGTCGCGGCCACGGTCGCGGGGCGCGGCAGCCAGTACGTCGGCGTCGCGAAGGGCGCCTCGCTCGCGGTGGGCCGCGTCTGCGAGGCCGAGTACTGCTTCGACAGCGCGGTGATCGCCGGCATGGAGTGGGCGGCGCGCGAGGTCAAGGCCAAGGTCGTCAACATGTCGCTGGGCGGCGACCAGTCCGACGGCACGGACCCGTTGTCCCTCAAGGTGAACGAGCTTACCGCCGAGACCGGCGCGCTGTTCGTGATCGCGGCGGGCAACTACGGCACCCGGCGGCAGGTCTCCGGACCGGCGGCGGCCGACGCGGCACTGGCCGTGGCGAACATGACCAAGCAGGGCGTGCTGGAGGAGTGGTCGTCGCGCGGTCCGCGGATCAACGACCACGCGGTCAAGCCGGACATCGCGGCACCGGGCACGGACATCGTGGCCGCCCGCGCCGAGAACACGTTGTGGGACCACGCGGTCGACGACCTGCACGCCAAGCTGACCGGTACGTCGATGGCGACGCCGCACGTGGCCGGTGCCGCGGCGGTGCTCGCGCAACGCAACCCGGCGTGGAAGGCGGCCGAGCTCAAGGCCGCGCTGATGGCGACGGTCAAGCCGGTCGCGGACTCTCCCACGAGCGTCGGCACCGGTCTGCTCGACGTCGAACGCGCGGTGAAGCAGCAGGTCCGGGCATCGGTGGGCAGCCTGTCGTTCGGGCTCCTGCCATGGCCGCACACCCAGACGTTCACGAAGACGATCACCTACTCGAACGCGGGCACCGAGCCGGTCTTGCTGACGTTGCGGCACAACCTCGGCGCGGACTTCGCGGTCCCGGCGTCGGTGACCGTGCCGGCTCAGGGCAGCGCCGCGGTCGACGTCGTGCTGGATCCGAGCAAGGGCAACGGCACGTTCTTCGGGCACCTCAAGGCTTCTGCTGACGGTGTCTCCCTCACGACCGCCGTCGGCGCGTACGTGCAGGAGGAACGGCACGAGCTGAAGGTGTCGATGACCGGACGCGACGGCAAGCCGGTCGCGGACGAGTTCGTCGTCGTGGTCAACATGTCCACTCAGGAAGCGTCGGTGCTCTCCATCGTGGACGGCAGCGGAACGTCGCGGCTGCCGGTCGCGGACTACGCGGTGATCGGCCGCATCGACGAGCTGACACCGAACTACGCCTGGTTCACGCCGGTCTCCGCGACCGAGGTGGCGGGCCGCGTCTCGCTGACCGCGGACGTGTCCGTCGCGCTGGACGCCAGGCAGGGCAAGCCGATCAGCGTCGAACTGCCCGAACGCGACTCGGTCGTCTGGTACCGCGACGCCACGCTGGCGGTGCCGTTCAAGCCGGGCAAGATCAGCGGCGTCGCCAGCATCATCGACGGCCGGGTTCCGTTGTACGGCCTGTCGTTCGGCGCGCCGCTGCCGGAGCTGACCTACGACTCCGGGCTCAAGGGCGGACAGCCGCTGGTCTCGGTCCCGGGCGGGTTCCCGGTGCGGTACTACGAGAGCAGCAAGTACCTGCCGCCGGGCGAGCACCGGCTCGACGTGGCCGAACGCGGTGCCGACGTGCGCGGCAAGCTCGCCCTGGTCCGTCAGGCGGGCGAGGACCCCTACGCGGTCGCCCAGGAGATGAAGGACGCCGGGGCGGTCGCCGTGCTGTGGGCGGGTCCGGTGCCGTTCGGTCTCGAGCCGCAGTCGGCGATTCCGGTGATCACGGTGGCGGAACACCACCTGACCACCACGCCGGCGAAGCTGACGTTGCGGGCCATCGCGGGTTCGCCGGTGTCGTACACGTTGTTCCTGCGGGACAAGGGCGCGTTGCCCGTCGGCACCAAGAAGATCCGGCACTCGGAACTCGCCGAGGTCAAGGCGCGCTACCACACGTCCGGCGCGGACGGCTCGGTCTCGCAACGGAACTCCCCGGTCGTCGGCGGCGCCCTCGGCAGGGTGCTGGACGAACGGATCTCCGCTCCCGCGCAGCGCACCGAGTACTTCAGCCCGGGCACCTGGTACCAGGAGGGTTTCGACGGTCGCATGTTCGGCCGCGACGACGACCCGAGCACGACCTCGTGGGCCGATCTCGCACCGGTGACCTACCAGGCGGGCAAGAAGTACGAGCGGACCAACCTCCGCGCGGTCACCTCACCCCGGCTCGGCGGTTCGCCGCTCGTGACCTGGGCGGACGGCGGCGGCGTCGAACGGTCCGGTGACCTGATCAACTCCCGCATCTCGCCGTTCGGCGGCTCCGGCTGGGTGGAGAACTGGCACCGCGGCGGCTGGGGCACGCTCGAACTGCAGCACGACGGCGTCGCGCAGGGCTGGGCCGACGTCCGGCAGGGCTCGTTCCACGCCCCCGCCCGCGACGGCCGGTACAAGCTCCTGCTGGACGCGTCCCGCGAGACGCTGGCGTTGTCGACGACCGTGAAGACGACGTGGGAGTTCTCGGGTGCCGCCGACGGCCGGCTGCCGTTGCTGGAGGTCGACTACTCGCTGCCGGTCGACCTGCGCAACAGCTGGAAGGCCGGTGTGCCGATGCCGGCGAAGTTCACCGCGTCGCGTCAGGCAGGGGCGGGTACCGCCTCGTTGCGCTCGCTGCAGGCGTACGCGTCGTTCGACGACGGGGTCACCTGGGTTCCGGTGAAGTCGCTGGTCCCGGCCGGTGGAAAGGCGGGTGGGTTCGTGTCGTTGCGCGTGGTCGCGGCTGATGCGGACGGCAACACCGTCGACCAAACGGTGCTGCGGGCATACCGCCTGCGCTGAGATAGGCCGAACGGTCGTGTGTGTTGCGTCAATAGGGCGTAACCACGCGGCCGTTCGGTCGTTGTAACCCCCTGCGGCACCTGCCCCGCCGTGCGCGAGACGATCCAGGGACGCGGCGTCTCAGCGCCCGGGGCAGGTGCCGCCGTTTTCTCGGTGGCCGGTTCGGTGCCGCTGTGGTCGCATGACGACCATGGGGACTTTTGAGGAGCTGGTGGCCGAGGGCGCGGCCGTGCCGCTGGAGGGCTGGGACTTCTCGTGGTTCGAGGGCAGGGCCACCGAGGAACGCCCGCCGTGGGGCTACGCGTCGCTGATCGCCACACGGCTAGCGGCCGTCTCGTCGGCGCTGGACCTGCAGACCGGCGGGGGAGAGGTGACGGCGTCGGCGCCGGTCAAGCCACCCCTGCTCGCCGCCACCGAGTCGTGGCCGCCGAACGCCCTGGTGGCGTCGGGGAACCTGCCGCTCGTCGTGCAGGCACCGGACGACGGTCCGCTGCCGTTCCGGTCCGCGTCGTTCGATCTGGTGATCAGCAGGCATCCGGTCGTGACGCCGTGGCGGGAGATCGCGCGGGTGCTGCGGCCCGGCGGGACCTACTTCTCGCAGCAGATCGGCGCGGGCACGAACGCGGGGCTCACGGACTTCATGATGGGACCGCAGCCGGTGAGCGAGGCCCGAGGCACCGAACGGGCGCGCGCCGACGCCGAGGCCGCCGGGCTGGAGGTGCTCCGGCTGGAACCGGTGACGTTGCGGGTGGCGTTCTTCGACGTCGGCGCGGTGGTGCACTTCCTGCGGAAGGTGCTGTGGACCGTGCCGGGGTTCACCGTGGAGGGATATCGGGACCGGCTCCTGGCCATGCACGAGCACATCCAGGAGCACGGGGAGTTCGCGTGCACCTCCACGCGGTTCCTGGTCGAGGCCCGCAAGCCTTAGCGGTCGTCGGTGCCGCGGTTGGCCTTGAGGTGGTTCTGGTGGGCGATCTCCTTGTACCGCTCGACTTCCTCCTCGGCGATGCCCACGGCCTCACCGTCGAGGTGGTTGTAGTTGAGCTCGTACATGTAGATGCTGTTCACCCAGCCGTGCGTCGCGGTCCAGGCCTGCTCCATCGAGTAGCCCTGGGGGCTGAGCCAGGTCCGCAGGAGCGCGCGAGGATTCTCCACGGGGTTGAGGCTGGTCACGACCAGGGAGTAGAAGTACTGGCCGTCGGCGGGTTCGTAGCTCCGGACGCGAACCGCCTGGAACTCCTCGAACCGCTGGGCGGCCTCCTCGGTGATCGGATGGATCTCGCCCTCGATCTTGCCGCTGCGAACGAGGTGCACGGTGTTGCCGGCCTGCCACGTGAGGTTCTGCGTGTACTCCTCCTCGTGGGTGCGGCCCTCCTCGTCCGTCCACTGACGACAGACGATGGACGGTTCGTCCACGGACGGGTGCGTCGAAGTGACGCGTGCGAAGTAGCGGTAGTTCACGGTGCCTCCCCCTGGCGACGTGCCTGTCGAAACGAGAACAGCCCCTCCGGAACTCGTCCGGAGGGGCTGTTTCGGCAATGCTAGCGGGGCTGGCGCTCGCGGCGGATCGTGACGCGCTTGCCCTTGATCGTGGCGTCGCGCAGCTGCTCGATCACGTCGTTCGCGGCCGGGCCCGGCACCTCGACCAGCGAGAACCGGTCGGCGATCTCGATGGCGCCGATGTCGCGGCCCTTCAGGTTCGTCTCGCCGGTGAGGGCGCCGACGATGTCCTGCGGCCGGATGCCCGACGAGCGGCCGGCGCCGAGGAAGAGCCTGGTCATGCCCTCGGTCGGGCCACGGCGTTCGCGGCGCGGGCCGGAGGGGGCACCGGCGCTGTCGCGGCGCGGACGGTCCTCCCGCGGGCGGACCTCCGGGATCTCCTCCTCGTCGGCGGCGGCACCGGAGGCCTCGTGCGCCAGCTTGACCGCGGCGAGCGCGATCTCCATGACGTCGAACTCGTCGGCCAGCGTCTCGACCACGACGCGGAAGCGCGAGAGGTCGTCCTCGAGCAGCGACTCGTGCAGCGACGAGCGGGTCAGCTCCAGCTGGCGGGCGCGCAGGTCGGCGACCGTCGGGACCTTCTCGACCGGGATCTTGGTCTTGGTGACGCGCTCGATCGTCTTGAGCATCGAGTTCTCGCGCGGCTCGACGAGGGTGATCGCGACGCCCTCACGGCCGGCGCGGCCCACGCGGCCGATGCGGTGCGTGTACGCCTCGGGGGCGGACGGCACGTTGTAGTTCACGACGTGCGTGAGCTGCTCGATGTCGAGGCCGCGGGCGGCGACGTCGGTGGCCACCAGCAGGTCGGCGGTGCCGGAACGCAGGCGCGACATGACGCGGTCGCGCTGCTCCTGGCTGATGCCGCCGTGCAGCGACTCGGCGCGGTAGCCGCGGCCGTTGAGCGTCTCGGTGAGCTGGTCGACCTCGTCGCGGGTGCGGCAGAAGACGACGGCGGCGGTCGGCGACTCGACGTCCAGCACACGGCCGAGGGCGGCGGGCTTGTGCTCGCGGCGCACCAGGTACGCGGTCTGCCGGACGCGCGGGGCCTCGCCCGGCTCCGTCTTCTCGCGCTCGATCTGGATCAGCACCGGCGAGCGGAGGTGGCTCTTGGCCATGCGGTCGATGCGCGGCGGCATCGTGGCCGAGAACAGCACGGTCTGCCGTTCGGCGGGCGTCTCGCTCAGGATCGCGTCGATGTCCTCCGCGAAGCCCATGTCGAGCATCTCGTCGGCCTCGTCGAGCACGACGACCCTCAGGTCGCCCAGCTGCAACGTGCCGCGCTGGAGATGGTCGATCGCGCGGCCCGGGGTCGCGACCACCACGTCGACGCCGCGGGACAGCTCGCGCAGCTGACGGCCGATGGGCTGGCCGCCGTAGATGGGGAGGACGCGTGCGCCCATGTGGCGTCCGTAGCGGTGGACCGCCTCCGACACCTGCACGGCCAGCTCACGGGTAGGCGCGAGGACGAGGGCCAGCGGCTTCTCGCCCTTGCCGATGCTGTCGGCGATGCGCTCGAGCAGCGGGAGCGCGAACGCCGCCGTCTTGCCCGTGCCCGTGGCCGCCTGGCCCAGCAGGTCGTTGCCCGCGAGCAACGGCGGGATCGCTTCACTCTGGATCGGCGTCGGCTCCTCGTAGCCCAGAGCGTTGAGGGCGTTGAGGAGGTCGGGCCGCAGCCCCAGGTCGGCGAAACCGTTTTCGGCGGAACCGTTGTCGGCGGTGGTCATGGCGAGTATCTTCCCCCACCGCCTCACACCGCACTCACTCAGACCAGGTCAAGCAGCCTCCCGCAGCCTCACGAGCACGTCCGCGCTGCTCGTCACGCCGTTCACCGTGGCCGAGATCTTGACCTGACCAGGCCTGATACCCGTGAGGACACCGCTGTCCGGTTCGAGCCAAGCCACGTGCCACGGCCTGATCCCGGCCTTCGCGCCCACGTGCAGTCCACGTGACCCTTCCCACACCGCGCCCATCGGATAACGCACCGGCGCCGACCGGGATCCCTGTTTCACCGTCGCCGCAACCGTTTCCGTGGCGCCGGTGCGCAGGGTGGACGGAGCCTGCACCTGGAGTGCGTCCACATGAGGCCGGATCTCGGCTTTGACGCCGTCGCGGGAGACGCCGACGAGCGTCCATCCGGTGAACCCGCCGGCTTCCGCGGGTGCCTTGCCGGAGTTGCCGTTGATCACGAACGGCACGCCGTCCACAGTGGACGCGAAGAACCCGCCGACGTGGCCGCCGATGAACGCCGTGGGTTTGTCTCGTTCGGACAACAGCCGCTCGAAGTACGAGGCCTCCAACCGGTCGGCGAGCTGACTCGTGCGCGCGGGCGTGGGATCGCGCGGCGGGTGGTGCATCAGCACGACCGCTTGACCTTCGGCGCTGTGCAGCGCGTTCCGGAGCATTTCCACCTGATCGAGGCCGCCGCCCCTGATCGTCCCGGTCGACGAGTCGAGCAGCACGAACCTGGTGCCCCTGTGGTCGAACGTGCGGTGGGTGGCGCCGAACTCGCGGCGGAAGTTGTCGATCGTGCCCGGACCCATGATCTCGTGGTTGCCCGGCACGTAGTACCAGGGGAAGTCGCCGAGCTCCTCGGTCAGCACCCTGCGCGCGAGCTCGAGGTCCTCTGGAGACGCCTCGTCCACGAAGTCCCCGTTGATCACGACGAACTCGGCGCCGGAGTTCCTGATCTCCCTCAGCGTGCGGCGGGCGGAGCGGACCAGGTCGCTGTCCGGGGCGCGCGCCACGAACTGGGCGTCGGACATGACCGCGAACGTCCAGCCCTCCGCCTGCCCGATCACGTCCTCGCGCAGGTCCGGCGCGGGAGGCAGGATGATCTCCGGAGGCACCCTCGCCACGATGTCGTCGACGACCACCTCGCCCCGGTAGGACCGGTCCGCCTTGGTCTCGATCGCGGTGAACCTCGTGACCTGGACCGGGAACTTGAGCTCCGGCGGCACCGCGACCTCGATCCGCTGCCAGCCGTGCCAGGTGATGTAGGGGCCGTAGAGCGATCGCGACTGTCCTGTCGAGTCGGTGACGGTGAACGCCGTCCACTCGCCCTGGCCGCTGCCGTTGACCCAGGCGGCGAGCGACAGGGGTTGCCCGTCGACCTGGAGCGGCTTCGGCGGGACGGCGTAGGCGGTGCGCGTGCCGGTCGACTGCGTGAAGTCGTAGCTCAGCTTCAGTCCCGCACCGGTGTGGCCGTCCGGTTCCGGTTCCACCTCCCCGGTCGCGCGGGCCGAGCCGAAGGTCCACTGTGGAGCGTCGTCGAACGAGCCGATCAGCTGGTCGTGCACGCCGACCGTGACCGCGATCCGGGTCTCCTTGCCCTGGGAACGTGCCCTGATCGTGGTGGCGCCGGTCTTCAGGGCCCTGATCCGCAGGTCCGGGGTGACCTCGATGACGCTCCGGTCGTAGCTGAGGCCGAGGTCGGCCCGTTCGATCGGCGCGCTGAAGCCCTTCGCGTCGAAACCGTTGACGCGCAAAGGTTTGCGCTCGTTCTCGGTCAGGCTGATCCGGGTGTTCTCGGGTGCGAGCCTGGTCAGCTCGCCCAGCACGGTGAGCTTCGCGGTCCTCGTCGTGAGGCCGCGGAAGGCGGTGAACGACGCCGGCCCCGAGTGCGGTGCCGCGTGGAAGGTGTCGCCGATCGCCCAGCCGCCCGTCGCCCGCGTGACGTGCTCGTTGTTCGTAGCCGGTCCGAACGTCTCGTCGTGGCCGCGCACGGTCATCCTGCGCGTCATGCCGGGGAAGACGCGGGTGCTCGCGGTCTGCACGTCGAAGCCGGTCAGCCTGCCGGTGCCGGTGGGGGCGTAGAGCGCGAGGCCGTTCGGGATCGGGCGCTCGCCGCCGTCCGAGGGCGTGTTGACGACCTTCAGCTCGGTGGTGCCGGGTTCGCGGGCGAGCATGGTCGACGAGCCGCCACCGTCGAGGTTGAGGGCGTTGTGCGCGCCGAGTTCGATCATGGCGTCGGCGAGGTCCTTCAGATCCAGGCCCTGCAGGTAGGCGCCCTGGCGTCCGTCGACGGTCAGCATCGTCATCTTCTTGCCGTCCGCGGAGAACCCGACCGCGGTGCGCGGGTGCAGCGGATCGGCCGGTGCGACGTTCTTGCCGTCCTTGACCAAGAGGTGGCGCCCGCCGATGGCCGTCTTCGGCTCGCTGCCATCGCTGGTGCGGTTGCGGTAGGTGATGTCCGCGCGGTCGCCCGGCTTGAGGGTTCTGAGCACGTCGGCGCCCTTGTCCCGGCCGACCAGCGCGTACCCCTCGACGGGCGTCGCGCTCGGGATGCCCACGGATTGCACGACGTCGTCCTTGACGATCACCTCGGCCGTGTTGGCCGCACCTTGCGTTGCGCGCGCTCTGCTGTAGGTGCCCCACAACGGATTGAAGACGCCGATCCCGTCAACGTCGATGCGTGCGCTGTTGAGCTGCGTCAGCTTGTGTGTCCCGTTGAGCGCGCCTTCGAAGAAGGTCTCCATCACGCTGCCGATACCGGCCGCGTCGATGCCCACGGCCCTGCCCGCGCCGGACTTGCGCAGCCGGCCGTCCTGGACGCCGACGCCCTCGGGAGCGTGGGAGTTGTTGATGTCGAAGAAGTCCCCGTTGATCGCCGCGACCGCTCTCGGCGTCTGCTGCGAGAGCGGCGCCGCCTGCGCCACGGTGCCGGGATCGACGTACCCGACCTGTGCCTTCGTGAGGTCGACGGCCAGTGCGTCCCCGCGGACCCACCCGCCGGCCTCGTACCGGTCGAAGGAGCTGAGCGTGACGCCGGGAGCGACGGGTCTCTCGGTCCGTTCGGTCTCGATGCGTCCGGCGACCTCGGCGTGAGCGGGGGAAACGGGCGCAAGCAGGGCCGCGGTGATGATCACCGCAAGTGCACGTCTCGTCACTCGCCGGAACCTAGGCTGGGCCGGTGAAGAAACGCCTAACGGTCTGCGCCTCGCACCTGATCACCCTGCCGAGCGCGCCTCACGGCCCGGTCCGCGAGGCGATCGGCGCCGCCCGCGAGGCCGTGGACGAGTTCGACCCGGAACTCGTCGTCTTCTTCGGCACCGACCACCGCCGCGCTTTCCGTTCCGTGGTCCCGACCTTCGCTGTGGTGCTGGAGGCGACCGCGCAGGGCGACGTCGCCGGACCCACCGGTTCCTACGACGTGCCCGCCGACCTGGGCCGCGCGCTGATCGCCGACCTGGTCGCGCACGAGTTCGACGTCGCCACGGCCTACAGCGCCGCCCTGGACCACGCGTTCGGCCACACGACCCGCGACCTGCTGGGCACGATCTCCACGAAGCCGGTGCTGCCGATCTTCATCAACTGCGCCTCGCCGCCGCACGCGACCTTCCGCCGGGCCGCGTCCCTGGGCCGCCGCGTCGGGGAGTTCTTCGAGGACAAGCGCGTTCTCTACGTCGGCTCGGGCGGGCTGGCGCACGACCTGCCGGGCTTCCGCGAACCCGAGACGGGCGTGGTGCTCACGGAGGAGGAGCGCCAGACGTGGATCAAGGACGTGAACGAGCGCGCACGGCGTGAAGGCACGATCCGCGAGCTCGTGCGCACCTGGGACGAGGCGTTCCTGACCGGAATCGCCGGCACGTCGCAGGAATGGCTCGACGAGATCGGCACCGGCCTGGTCGAGCGCGGCGGCAACGGCGCCGCGGAATGCCTCACCTGGACCGCCGCGTGGGCCGCTGGTGGTCAGCCGCTGCGGACCCTGGCGCACGAGTTCGACACCAGCGGGCGCGCGGTCGTGATCACAGATTCGGCGTGAGCTGCGCGGCCTTGGCGATGATGATCAGGATCCAGATGCCGGACGCCATGAACCCGAGGTGCACCAGAAGGCGGCCCTTCTGACCGGTCCGCATGATCTGGAACCGCGCGATGAAGCCGAAGATCCAGCACAGCAGGATCGGGAAGCCCAGGATTCCGACCAGGCCGCAGAGGAAGCAGGCGACCGCCCACCCGTTGCGGCCCGGCCCCGTGTACTGCTGCGGCGGAGCCTGGGACAGCTGCAGGTAGGCGGGCGGATTGGGCCCTTGCGGCGGTTCCCCCGATGAATTGACCGACACAGTTCGCGATTGTGTCACAGCGCGCTAGGCCATCCGGCACAATCAGTGATGCTCGATCTTTCAGAGCGCACTGGGGAGGGCTCGTGCAGGGGCAGGACGTCGTCGTGGCCGGGACGAATCAGATGTGGCAGCGGCTGTTCAGCGGCCAGGAGCGATGGGGCTGGGAGTTCACCGCTCCCGCGCTGCCCGCGATCAGCCCGGAGGCGGCCCACGAGCCGGTGGCGGAGCAGGTCTACGCCCCGCATGACTTCCTGGTCCTGCAGAAACGCAGCAAGAAGGCCTGGCTCTCGTTGATCGGCGGGCTCGTCGCCACGTTCTTCGCGGTGGTGTTCACGGGCGCGCTGCTCAGGCCGACCCGCGCGACGGTGCCCGAGCTGGAGCAGTGGGCGACGTGGATCGTGCTGATCGTGGGTGTCGTGCTCGTGGTCTTCTCGTTCTTCCGCACCAAACGCCGCTTCAGCGTGATGAAGCGGCGCTACGACACCGAGTACAACGGCGCGGTCCAGCGCTACAACGACGCCTACGCCGGGTGGCGCGCCCGCATCGAGGAGCACGACCGGCAGGAGGCCGAACGGTTCCTCACGGCCATGCTGTGGCACCCGTTGCAGCTCGCGTCGAGGCCGGGCCGGATCGACGTCTTCGGCGGCACCGAGGACGGCTGGGCCAGCCTGCTCACCACGATCGGCGCCGCGCAGCTCGCGTCCGGATCGTCGATGCTGCTGCTGGACTTCACCGACATGTCCGTCGGCGAGAACGTCGCGCACGCCGCCAAGCGTCAGGGCTACGAGGTCCACGCCCACGAGGCGCCACGCGACCTCACGCGTCTCGGCCTGCTCACCGGACTCGACGCGACCGAGCTGGCCGAGGTGCTGGCCGAGTCCATGTACAACCTCAACCGCACGATGATGGCCGCGGACCAGCGCGGGCTGCACATCGACCTGCTGACGGCGATCGCCGAGCGGCTCGCCGGGCCCGTCACGTTCGCGAAGCTGGTCGCCGGCCTCCAGGTGCTGCGCCGCGTCTACGACGCCGGATCGGACGAGACGCTCGCGGCGGACGAGCTGCGCAAGCTCAACTCGTACGTCGACACGGCGGGCAACACCGACCAGGTCCGCAACGAACTCCAGGCCCTGGAAGGGGAACTGCGTTCGCTGGCGCGCGCCGAGCAGGACGCGGCCGGTTCCACCGGCTTCCGCGACGTGTGGCCGGTGCGCGGACTCGCGACGATCGCGACCAGGGCTCGGACCGGCAGGCACCGCCGGTTCCTCGACCACGTCGTGTTCCACCGCGCCCTGCAGGAACTGCACTCCCGGCAGGTGACCGGCCGCGAGACGCTGGTCGTCGCCGGCGCCGACCAGATCGGCCTGGAAGCGCTCGAGGCGATGGCCAGGCAGGCGCGGCGCTCCGGCGTGCGGCTGATCTTCCTGATCCAGCACCTGCGGGACGACCTGCGCAAGCTCCTCGGCGCCGGTGGCACCGCCACCCTGCTGATGCAGCTGGGCAACGGCGAGGAGGCCGCGGCCGCCGCGGAGTTCATCGGCCGCGGGCACAAGTTCGTGATGTCCCAGCTGACCGAACAGATCGGCAAGACGCTCACGCACGGCTCGTCGACGTCCGAGGGCGGTTCGGAGGGCGTCACCACCAGCAGGGGCTCCAGTTCGGGCGGCAGCTCCAGCAGTTCCTTCTCCGACAGCGGGAGCAGCTCGTCCTCCGGCAGCTCGTGGTCGTCGTTCAGCAGCAGGGCGGAGAGCAGGGAAGCGAACTGGTCGGACACCCGCAGCCAGTCCGAGGCCAAGTCGGAGACCCTCGGGCGGACCGACGCCCGCGTCTACGAGTTCACGGTCGAGCCGACGACGCTGCAGGGCCTCGCGCCCACGGCGTTCGTCATGGTGGAGACCGCTCCCACGGGACGCAGGGTCGTCCTCGGCGACTGCAACCCCGGCATCGTGCTCCTCGACCGGGTGGCCATCGATGCACGGGTCTCCTGAGTCCATGCTCGACGGTTTCGTCCTCCACCGCATGACGGTCGTCCCTCGCGGCGACGACATGGCCACGGTGGCGGACCGCCCGGACGAGACGGGCGGGCGCGCGCCGGCCCAGCTGTTCGCCGCGTTGACGGCCGCGCACGTGGGGCTTCGCGGCCGGGAGGACGCCGCGTTCGTCGTCGCGTGGGAACGGGAGCGCGCCGGCCAGGGGCTGCGGATCCTCGTGGGTGGACGGCCACACTCACCGGTCGCCCGCACGTCCTCCGCGCCGGGCGACGTGCCGTTGCTCTACCCGCCGGGCAGTCTCGGCGCCGAGGTGCCGGTCGGGGAGATCGCCGCGCGGTGGGCGGGCCTGGGCTCGTGGGTCCGGTGCGTGGGCGGGCAGGATCCTTTGTGGACACCGCAGGCCGACGTTCCCGGCAGGGGTGGCTTCGACGACTACGTGACCCACCTGTCCGGTGAGTTCGTCTGGCTGGTCGTCGCGGAACCCCTCGCGGCCGAAGCCGTCGACCGCGAGCTGCTGGTCCTGGAGACGACGATGCCGCGGTTGCGGCAGCGGGAGAACTCGGAGCCCGACCGCATCGCGCTGGTGCGTGCCGAGGCCCGCTACCGGGAACTGTCCCGCGCCAAGGCCGTCGGACTGTGGTCGGTGCACGTGCTGGTCGGCGCCCCGGACGACGTCGGTGCCCGCACGGCCGCCGCGTTGCTGTGCGGTTCGAGCGACCTCGACACGCTGCCGTACGTGCTGGTCCCGGGGGAGGAGTGCGGCACCTTCGCGGACGTGTGGCACGACCGGGGCAAGAGCGTGGAACTGAGCTCTCCCTTCTCCGCCACCGCGGAACTGGTGGCCGCCCTCGCCCGTCCGCCGCGCCGCGAGCTGCCGGGCATCCGCGTGATCGAACCACCGTTGTTCGACGTCACCCCGGAGACGACGGGTGACGTGCCGCTCGGCACCGTGCTCGACGACGCGGACCAGCCGGTCGGCGAGTTCTCCGTCTCGCTCGACACCCTGAACCGGCACACGTTCGTCGCGGGCGCCACCGGGTCCGGCAAGTCGCAGACGGTCCGGCACCTGCTGGAGGGGCTCAACGCCGCCGGGGTGCCGTGGCTCGTGATCGAACCCGCCAAGGCCGAATACGCCGCCATGGCAGGACGTCTGGGCGTGCCCGGTGCCGTGACCGTGATCCGGCCCGGCGACCCCGCGACGTATCCGGCGGGGCTGAACCCGCTCGAGCCCGCCGAGGGTTTCCCGCTGCAGACGCACATGGACTACGTCCGCGCGCTGTTCCTCGCGGCCTTCGAGGCCGACGAGCCGTTCCCTCAGGTGCTGGCGCAGGCCCTGACCCGGTGCTACACCGACCAGGGATGGGACCCGGTCACCGGCGAGGTCCGCGACCGGGCGGGCGCCGTGCGCTACCCGAGCCTCGGCGACCTGCAGACGGTCGCGAAGGAGGTCGTCAAGGGCATCGGGTACGGCAAGGAGGTCGCCGACAACGTCCGCGGGTTCGTCGACGTCCGGATCGGCTCGCTGCGCCTGGGCACACCCGGCCGCTTCTTCGAGGGCGGCCATCCGCTCGACGTCGCGAAGTTGTTGCAGGGCAACGTGGTGCTGGAGATCGAGGACATCGGGTCGGACGCGGACAAGGCGTTCTTCATCGGCGCGGTGCTGATCCGGATCTTCGAACACCTCCGCGTGCACCCGCCGGAGACACGGGGGCTGCGGCACGTGTTGGTGCTGGAGGAGGCGCACCGCCTGCTCAAGCGGGTGGAGCCCGGCAGCCCGGCCGCGCACGCCGTGGAGCTGTTCACCTCGCTGCTGGCCGAGATCCGCGCCTACGGCGAGGGAATCGTGGTGGCGGAACAGATCCCGGGCAAGATCGTGCCGGACGTCGTGAAGAACACGGCGTGCAAGATCCTGCACCGCCTGCCCGCCGACGACGACAGGCAGAGCGTCGGCGCCACGATGAACCTGAGCGAGGCGCAGTCCCGCCACGTCGTGACGCTGCCGCCCGGCCGCGCGGCGGTGTTCACCGACGGCATGGACCGCCCGCTGCGGCTGCTGATGCCGTTGAACGAGTCGAGCGAGTCCACCGAGCTGGTCTCGCGTTCCCCTGCCGTGAGCCCGCGCAGTGCCGCCTGCGGCGCGCTGTGTTCGGCGGAGCCGTGCACCCTGCGAGAGCTCACCGACGCCGTGCACCGCGCGGACGAGGACGAGCGTTTCGTGCTGTGGATCGAACTTCTCACCGTCGCGCACATCACCGGCCGCCCCGCCCCGGAACCGGACCCCGCGTGGCTGGCGTCGCTGCGCTACTCCCAGCGGTCACTGGAATGTGCTCTCGCGCACCGCGTTCAGTCCGCTGTGGACGTTCGCTATAACGGCATCAGCAAGCGCTACCAGGCCGACGACTTCATCCGGCACCTGACCGAGAGCGCGACCCGCACCCTCTCCGGCCTCCCGCACGGCTGCTCCGTGCCGGACGTGCGCTGGCAGGCGGGCCGCTACCGCTGGTTCGACGTCTACCAGGCGTTGAAACGCACCGACCTCCCCACGCCCCACCCGGACACCGCCCGGTGGCGCGACCGCGGCCTCGACCTGGACGGCGCGACCACCGCCGAGCAGCTGAACTCCCTGCGCGCCCACCCGGACCACTGGCGCGGCGGCGACGAGACCGTGCTCGGCACCCAGCGCCCGACCGCGGTGGAGTCCGCCATCGCCCGGCTGAGCAACAAGGCCGACCGGGTGGAGCAGTTCAGGGCGGCGACCGGCTTCCTGAACCTGACCTGGCGCGCGGCCGCGGTGCTGAGGCTGGACCAGAAGGATCCCCGATGAGCGAGACGAGCGACATCGGATCGGAAGCGCCGGAGGAGCCGGAAGAGCCGCCGGCCCCGGACTCGGGTTCTGACGAGCCCGTCGACGACGACGGCCCCGAGTCGGACGAGTCGGCCGAGCCGTCGGAGTCCGCGGAACCGGTTGACTCTGATGACTCGCAGGACGATCCGGTGGACGACGACGAACCTGACGTGTCCGATGCGTCTCCTGATGAGCCGGACGATCCCGTCGACGACGACGATCCCGTGGACGATGACGATCCGGTGGACGATGAACCGGCATCTGTCGAGGAGCCGGACGAGTCGGACGATCCGGTGGATGACGATGAACCTGTTGATGACCGGCAGGAACAGCAGGACGACCCGGTGGACGACGAGGTGCCGGACGATCCCGCGGACGATGAACCGGCCGCCGAGGATCACGACGATCCTGTCGATGATGATGAACCCGCCGAACCTGTTGAGGATGATCCCGGGCCTGAGGCCGCCGAGGAGACCGAGCAACCGGAGGACGACGAGCCCGAGGCCGCAGAAGCGGCGGACGCCGAGGACGACCGTGCGGAGACTGCGGATGATCAGGCTGACGATGATGCCGATCGCGCCGAGGATGACGCGGATCGTGCCGAAGCCGAGGATCAGAAGGCCGAGGATCAGAAAGCCGCGGACGATCGCGCGGATGACGATGCTGACCGTGCCGATGCCGAACAAGCGGCCGAGAACCCGGACGACACCGAGGAACTGGAACTCGAACTCCGGCCGAGTGATCCGCGCTGGGACGGCAACTGGTCGCAGCAGGAGGTCGCGGTCGACCGGCAGTCGCTGGGCGCGTACCAGGTGGACGCCACCGCCGGCCTGAGCGTGACCGCCTCCGCGGACAGGTCCGGCATCCCGGCGACGCAGCCCTCGGTCGAGATCGGGCGCGCGCCTGCCCACGACATGTCGCCGCTCAATCCCGGCGAGGACATCTCCGAAGGTCTGTACCGGAACAACCCCGACGTGGCCACGTCCTCCCCGGAGAACCGGCCCGTCGAGGCGTCGGCCTCCTCCGGTGCACCCGAGGGCGGCGGTTCGGAGCGGTCTGAGGTTTCCGCTGAACGGTCAGGGGATCTGAAGTCGCAGGGCGAGGACTTCAAGAACCGCATGGAGGAGCGGTCCGACGAGACCGAGCGTCAGGGGCAGGAGTTCGAGGAACGGCAGAAGGACAGGGCTGACGAGGTCGAGCGTCAGGGGGAGAAGTTCAAGGGCAAGGACGTGGACGGGGCCGACGACGGCAGCGGCACGCGTGCTGCCGATGAGGTCGGCACGGCCGAGGAAGAGGCGGTTCTCGAAGTCGGCGCGGGGCTCGCCGAGGAAGCCGGGGACTTCATCCCGGGAGTGAGCGAGCTTGGCGACAGCGGTGCGATGACCCCGCTCGTCCAGGCCGCGCTGGCGTTCTACCGGGACGGCCTGGAACCCACGACCCAGATCGTCGCGGGCTACGTCGACGGACTGAAGAAGGGCATCGCGGACAAGGAGGAGCCCGGCGGTCCGAGCGACCAGTTCAAGGAGGACTCGGAGGACCGGTACGACCAGGTCGAGCGGCAAGGTGACGAGTTCAAGGAGCGCATGGAGGAGCAGGCCGACGAGGTCCGGCGTCAGGGCGAGGAGTTCAAGCGCGAGAAAGAGGGCGAGACTCCGCCGCCCGAGATCGAACCTCCGCCTGCCGAGTCCCCGGAGACGCCGCCACAGCCGCCCGAAGACGAGATGCCGCCGGTGCCGCCAGAAGACGAGACCCCGGGCTAGCCCTCCGGCCGCGTCTCAGGACGGTGGTTGCTCGACGGTCGAAAGCATGTCGGCCTCTGCCAGGTAAAGGCGGCCCAGGTCGATGAGCAACGTGCCGAGGTCGCGATAGTGCTCGGCGCGTTCCAGATCGGGAATCAGGCCGCACGTTCGCAACATGTTTTGTGCGAGCAGCTCGCCGAACTGTGGATAAGTCTTCACCACCTCACGCGAGAGGCGCTGAAGAGATATGCGCAGAAGGTCTTCCGTCAGGATTTCCGCGGCCATGGCAGGATCCCCTCGTTCTCGCGCCAGATGCCGTCGCAGTCCCAGCACGTCGGCCACACTATCTTGTCTCGCCACAGGCTGAACTCTTGCGGCACATAGGGATCGCCGCATAGTGTCTCGACGAGCCGCCCCCTGGCCGGCTCGTCGGAGATGGCGTGTCGCCGCCCTTCGTGGGGCGTCCATCGAAATCTCACAGGATTATTCTGCAACTTGGAGGAGCTCCAAGCTAACGCCCTTTTGGGTTGTGTTGCCGGTAAATGTTCTGGAGGTCCCAGGAATGGGTCTACGGTCCTCGCCATGCCGAAAAGATTCTCCACTGCAAGGGGTCGGGAGTTCGGTGACGGGCTTCGCGCCGCCATCGCCGCCACGGGCATGACCTCGCGCAAGATCGCCGAAATCGTCGACTGGCAGGAAGCCAAGCTGTCCGACCTGATCAACGGCAAGGGTGGCGCCACCGAACTGGAGCTCGCGCTGTTGCTCGGGGCGTGCCGGACGCCGTCGGACGAGCGGGAACACCTGCAGAAGCTCTTCCGCGCCACGAACGTCAAGGGCTGGCTGCAGGAGCACGGGGCCGCCGAGCCGATCCTGCCGCGCACCCTCGTCCAGCACGAGGCCATCGCGAAGACGCTCGTGAGCTGGCAGCCGTTGGTCGTCCACGGCATGTTGCAGATTCCCGACTACACGCGGGCCGTGGTCGAAGCGAACGCGAACGTGCCGAAAGAAGAGATCGAAGAGCGCGTCACGGCGCGAGTGGCACGACAGGAAGCGTTGCGGCCGGGGTTGAAGGCGACCTTCTACCTCCACGAGTCCGTGCTCAGGACGCCGGTCGGCGGCGACGAGGTCATGCGTGCGCAGTTGCAGCACCTGGAGAAGGTGTCGATGCGGTCGTACGTCGTCATCAGGGTCATTCCGACCTCGTTGGGCGCGCACGCCGGGCATTCGGGGCCGTTCAGCCTGCTGCGGTTCCACAAGATCGAGCCGGTGGTGTTCGTGGAGAGCGAGAACGCCAGCCTGATCATCGAGTCTCCGCTTCCCATCAAGAGCTACGACGCGGTGGTCGAATCACTCGCTCGGACGGCGTTGGGCGAGGAACAATCGAGGAGTCTGATCAAGGACATCGCCGGTTGAGGAGACGCACATGGCCGAATGGCGCAAGAGCACCCACAGCGCGAACGCAAGTGATTGCGTCGAGGTCGCCATTGGCATCGGCATCCGGGACAGCAAGGCGCCGGCCGCCCACATCGAGATCGGCGCCGCCGCCTGGACCGCGTTCCTGGCGGGCGTCACGCGGGAGCGTTGACCGGCAGGTCGTTACCATCCGAACCATGAGCATGCCCGCAGCGATCGATGCCGTGAGAGAAGCGTTCGTCGGGCTCAGTGCGGAGGAGTTCGACCTGCCCGCGCGGCACGCGTTCAGCGACAGCCGGTCGCTCGTGATGGCGGCGCACCACCGGCCCTCGCGGTCCACGGTGGTCAAGGTGATCAGCATCGAGCTCGAACGGGACCCGGTGATCACCGGCACGGTCGTGTTCTCGCATCCGGACGGTCAGTTCGTCACGGACGCGGTGCCGCTCACGACCCTGCGGACCGGCGCTGTCGTAGGCGTGGCAACGGATCTGCTGGCCGACGAGGACGCCTCGCACCTCGCGTTGCTGGGTGCCGGGGCGCAGGCGGCGGACCAGATCCGGGCCGTGCACGCGGTGCGGCCGTTGAAGAAGCTCGTCGTGTTCAACCGGAACGCCAAGAAGGCAGAGGCGTTGCTGGAGAGCATGAAGGACGAGTTGCCGGACACGGTGATGGACGTGGCGAACGACCCGGACGAAGCGGTTGAGAGCGCGGACATCGTGTGTTGTGCGACGGCGTCCACCGTGCCGTTGTTCCGGTGCGACTCGCTCAAGGAACGCGTGCACGTCAACGCCATCGGGTCGTACCGGCCGGTGATGCGGGAGCTGCCCGAGGAACTGCTGGCGACCGCCGGAGTCGTGGTGGTGGACCAGGTCGAGGCCGCGCTCAGTGAGGCCGGCGAGATCATCCGCGCGGTCAACAGCGGCGTGCTCAGGCTGGAGTCGCTCGTCGAACTCGGTGCGGCGCTGGGAAACCCGCCGCTGCGAGAAGGCCGGACGGTCTTCAAGTCGGTCGGCGTCGCGGTGCAGGACTGGGCTGTCGCAAGGCTTCTGGCATAGAAAAAGCGCTGGACGTGAACCCATCCGCCGCGGGGGTTCACGTCCAGCGCCGTGATCCTCCTCGTCAGGTCATGCGCAACCCGACGTGGAGAGAACTCAGACGGCCCACTTCTGGCTGGCAACGCCGAGGCATTCCCAGATGTGGGTTCTCGTGCCGTCGGCCGAGGAGCCTCCGATGGCGTCCAGGCACTTGTTGGCCTGCGGGTTCACGATGTCCTGTGCCCCGCTGACGGCCCATTGCTGGGCAGCCGAGCCGTTGCAGTCCCATAGCTGGACCACTGTGCCGTTGGCGGTTCCGCCACCGTTGACGTCGAGGCACTTGCCCAGCGCGCGGATCGTGCCGTCACCGGGACGGCTCCACTTCTGGGCGGCGTTGCCGTTGCAGCCGACGATCTGGATGGGCGTGCCGTTGGCGGTGTTCGCCCACGGGACGTCGAGGCACTTGCCGCCGATGCCGCGGATCTCCGAGCCGCCACCGCTGGGGGTGTCGTTGGAGACGCGGACCCAGTCGATCACGAGCTGCTGCGGGAACGTCGTGCTGCCGTCGGGGTAACCCGGCCATTCGCCACCGACCGCGAGGTTGATGATGATGAAGAAGGGCTTGTTGAAGACCCACGGGTTGCCGTTGACGTCGGTCGGCGTGTTTCGGGCGTAGACGTTGCCGTCCACCGACCACGTGATCTCGCCGGGCTTCCAGTCAACCGCGAAGTTGTGGAAACCGTCGGAGAAGTTCGGGCCGTTGTAGGCGTGGGACTTGCCGCCCGCACCGGAGTAACCAGGGCCGTGGATCGTGCCGTACACGGTGTTCGTCTGGTGTCCCAGGAACTCCATGATGTCGATCTCGCCGGAGCCCGGCCACGGGTTACCGGTGTTGATGTCCGCGCCTAGCATCCAGAACGCGGGCCAGATTCCCTTGCCGCGCGGCATCTTCATGCGCGCTTCGAACCGGCCGTAGGTCTGGGTGAACTTGTTCGCGGTGTTGATGCGGGCGGACGTGTACTCACACCGTCCGTACCAGCAGTTGTAGTTGCCGGGGTTCTCCCGCTTGGCGGTGATGACCAGGTTGCCCTGGCCGTCGTGCGCGGCGTTCGAGGTACCCGACTGGTACCACTGGCTTTCCCTGTTGTTGCCGTTGTTGTTGCCCACTTCCATGTTCCACTTGCCGCCGTCGACACCTGAACCGGCGGGAGCGTTGAACTCGTCGGCCCAGGTCACCGCCGCGTTGGCAGGGGGAGCTTGGCTGGTGGTGGCGACGGTGATCCCTGCAGCCACCATCAAGGCAGCGGCAAGGGCCGTCCCGATGCGTCGCTGCATCGAACCGACCTTTCCGGGTGTTAGTTGTGCGCCCAGTGGTTCGGAAGTGTTGTCGCGCCGTGACCCTCGGTCAACGTGTAAAGGTTTTCATGAATTTGTCAGATGAGAGCGCTCTCAAGTGATCTAGCTCGCTGCCAGTGGATTTAAGGCTGCTTAAGTCAAAGGCGCGTCTCCGGAGGGCCCGAAGCAGGGCCCTCCGGAGACTGCGGGCATCAGCCCTGCGGGGTGGTGATGACGTTGAAGACCGAACCGCCGCTCGCCTGGCGGGCGCTGAGGTCTTCGAGGATCGTCGAGATCGGGGCGTAGTCGGTCAGCTCGCCCAGCTGGCACGGGCCGCTGCGGGCCTGCTGGCTGCCCTCCAGGATGCCCAGGGCCGATTTGGTGACCTGGCTGAACAGCGGGCTGCCGCTGTCACCGTTGCGCGAGCACAGGTCGGTGTTGATGCCGACGTCGGTGGAGAGGACCCGGCCGCACCGCGTGCCGACGAGGTAGTCCGCGCCGGGGCCGCTGTCGTAGGAGTCCGGGTAGTTCACCGAGCTGGCACCGGAACCCGAGGAGCACACGACCGCGCCGGGCAGGACCTGCGCCAGCGGCGTGACCGAGGTGATCTCCTGGTTCTGGGAGGTCGCCTGCGGGCCGCACGGGGTGTCGCCGTTGCTGTCCAGACCGCCGTTGCGGCAGTACTTGAGCACCATGTTGCGGTTGGTCTGGCTCTCCAGCCACCTGTTCGCGGTGGCCGTGTCGACGTACCGCAGGGCGGCGTAGTCGTAGGGGTAGAAGTTCTTCTCGATGCCGTGCTGGTTGAGGATCACCTCGCGGTTGTGCTCGGTCGGCACGTTGTTCGTCTTGGTCGCCATGCAGTGGCCCGCGGTCAGCACCCACGGCACTCCCGGGAACGCGCCGCCGGTCGTGCGCAGGTTGAACGAGCTGGTGCAGCCACCGGTGGTGCCGTTGTCACGCCTCATGTCCAGGCGCAGACCGCCGCGCATGGGGCCGTAGTTCGTGCAGTACAGCGGGTGGCAGAAACCCCAGTCGATCGGGTCGGCCGAGTACGGGGTCGGCTTCTGCAGCGTGCGGGCCGAGACCAGGCTCGGGTCGGCGTCGAACGTGCGCGGCTCCGCCTGGGCGGCGATCCCGGGCTTCTTGAGCCAGGCGCGCTCCCAGACGACGACCTTGTTCTCGGTCTGGCTGATGGCCGGCAGGTACACCGACTCCGCCTTGGCGCCGACCTGGCCGCTGATCCGGTCGTAGGTGGCCTGAAGCGAGGCCAGGGAGTTCTTGACCGTGCGGACGCTGACGTTCGCGCGGTCGGGCAACGCGGCGATGTGTCGTTGCGCGGCAACGGGTTTCGTCATCGCGACGACGAGCTTGCCGCCCGCCTCCTGGTCGATCCACATGCCGCCGTACTCGCCGGCGGCCTCGCTCTTCAGGCTCTTCTCGAGCTTGGTGGCCTCGTTCTGGAGCTCCAGCCGGCGCAACGCCTCCCGCTCACTGACGCGGTAGGTCTGCATCAGGTAGTCGATCGACTCCCTGACGGTGCTCGGGTCGATCGTCGTCGGTGCGGCCGTGGCCGATGTAGCCGCGATGGTCGACGCGAACAGCACGCTCGCGGTGACCGCCCCCAGGATCTTGGCTAATCGCAATGGTTTCTCCTTGTCGATGCGAGTGACCTGCCATTCATATCCGCGATGGGGCCGCTCGCGCCGGAGATCCACAAGATCTCCACAAAACCTTCGCTTGACGTGCGAGGCTAATGGCATTAGCTTTTGGGCTATGGCTGTACGACCCCGTCTCACCACCGCCAAGGTCGTGGACGCCGCACTGGAACTCGTCGACGAGCACGGCGTCGAGGCACTGACGCTCTCCGCCGTCGCCGCCAGAACCGGGGTGGCCACGCCCTCGCTGTACAAGCACATCGCGAGCCTCGGCGAGCTCAGGGGCCACGTCGGCCTGCGGGTGATGGAGGAGATGACCGCCCGGTTCACCGGCGCCGTCGTCGGCAGGGCGGGGGACGACGCCGTCCGGGCGCTCATGTACGCGTACCGCGCGTACATGCAGGAACACCCGAAGCGCTACCTGGCCGCGCCGATGGATCCGCTGCACGACGAACTGCAGCGGGAGGCCGGCGTGAAGTTCATGGAACTCATTCTCGCCACGCTGCGGAGCTACGGCCTGGAGGGCTCGAACGCCATCCACGCCACGCGACGGCTGCGGGTGATCGCGCACGGCTTCGCGTCGATCGAGTCCAGCGGCGGCTTCGGCCTGCCAGAGGACCTCGACGACACCTACGACCAGCTCGTCCGGATGTATCTCGACGATCTCAGGGGGCAATCATGAAGTGGACGCTTTCCGCCGCGGGCCTGCTGTTCCTGCTGTACCCGGCGTTAAGGCCGTGGCACGACGAAACGACGGCAGCAGGTGCAGCGGCCTCGATGGGCTCGACGGCGTGGGTGCTGGCGCACCTGTTCGCGATGATCGGCTTCATCCTGGTGCCGATCGCGTTGCTGGAGATCCACCGCACGGCCGCCATCACGTTCTGGGTCGGTGCGGGCCTCACGCTGCCGTACTACGGCGCCGAGGACTTCGGCCTGCACGCGATCGCGGCACAGCCGAACGTCCTCGAACTGGCCGAGGCCGTGCGCTACAACCCGTTCGCCGTCACGACCTTCGGGATCGGCCTCGTCACGATGGGCGTCGCGGCGGTGATGGTCGCGCTGAAGCTCCGCACCACCGCGGCGATCGTGTTCGCGGCCGGGTTCGCGTTGTTCCTCCCGCAGTTCTTCACGCCGCCGGCCGTGCGGATCGCCCACGGCGTGCTGATGATCGTGGGCTGCGTGTGGCTGGCGTGGGACTCAGCGCGCAGTGAGGCGAAAGACCCGCAGCTCGCGGCCGCCTGACCGCTCCACGTAGTCCTGGAACGCGGGATAGGCCGCCACCATCTTCGTCCAGGCGGCCTCGCGCTCGGCGCCTTCCAGCAGCGTGCCCCGCACGTCGCGGACGTCGCCGCGCACGTTCACCTGGATGTCCGGGTTCTTCACCAGGTTCGTGGTCCAGGCGGGGTGGTGGGGCTTGCCCCAGTTCGACCCGACGACCAGCATCGTGTCGCCGTCGGCCACGTACTGGACCTGGTTCTCGCGCCGCTCACCGGACTTGGCGCCGACGGTGATCAGCGTCAGGCCGGTCTGCTTGCTGAACGAGACGAGGCCGACCTTGCCGCCGGTCAGCTTGTAGAGCAGGCGATCGGTGCCGATGACGGCCTTTTCCTGCCAGGACATTCAGAGCGCTCCTCTGCTTCTGGGGCTGGGTTACCTGTCATCTGCGGTTTCCCGGCGCAGTCGACAGGCCCATGCCGCGCATGATCTGCCCGTGCCCGGCACGAATCTTGTCAGTGAACGGACCGCGCTCGTATTCGGGGTGAAGGCCAGCGTGCGTGCCGGCCGCAGGCGACGCTGCGAGCCCGCGAATGTCCGGTTTCGGCCCAATTGAGGTGACCAAGACCGATGTACGGTCGCCTTCGTGAAGATCGTTGTGCAGGTCAAGCTGTTGCCGGACGCCGTGCAGGTGTCCGCGTTGGCGGCGACTCTGCGCGGCTGCAACGAGTCTGCGGACTGGGTGTCGCGGGTCGCGTTCGAACACGGGGTGTTCCGTGAGTACGCGTTGCGCAAGCACACCTACGCGGAGTTGAAGGCCCGCGGTCTGGGCGCGCAGGCCGCTCAGCACGTGATCAAGAAGGTCGCGGACGCCTACACCGCGCTGCACGCGACCATCCGGGCCGGGAACCTGGGCAGGCCTTGTTCGAAGCGACGGGTGAAGGCCGAGTCGAAACCGATCGCGTTTCGGCCGGACGCGGCGCAACCGTTCGACGATCGGTGCCTGTCGTGGAACCACGACGCGGGCACCGTGTCGATCTGGACCACAGCGGGCCGGATGAAAGGACGTGCGGTTCGTCGGCTCGTCAGGCCAGCTCAAGACCTTGCGTGAGTACCGCAAGGGCGAGAGTGATCTGGTGCACCGCGATGGCATGTGGTTGCTGATCGCGACCTGCGAGGTGCCCGAGGAGCCAGTGTTCGAGCCGGTCGACTGGTTGGGCGTGGATCGGGGCATCGTGAACCTCGCGACCACGAGTGACGCTGACAACTTCCAGGGCCGCGGGCTGGGCCGCTACCGGCGCCGGCACGCCCGTGTCCGCGCCGAGTTGCAGGCCAGGCGAACGAAGTCGGCGACCCGGCGGCTCAAGAAGCGAGCGCGTCGGGAGCAGCGGTATTCGACGCACGTCAACCACAAGGTCGCCAAGCAGTTGGTGGCTGTTGCCGAACGCACCGGTCGCGGGATCGCTCTCGAGGATTTGAGCGGTATCCGCGACCGGGTCACGGTTGCCCGGCACCAGCGAGCCACCCACAGCTCTTGGCCGTTCCACCAGCTCGAAGTACACGTGCGCTACAAAGCCCGCCACGCCGGCGTACCCGTGCTCGTCGTGGACGCGCGCTACACATCGCAGATGTGCCCGCGCTGCAAGCACACGTCTCGTTCCAATCGTCCCGACAGGGACACCTTCTGCTGTCGCCGGTGCGGTCTCGCTGGACCCGCCGACGTCGTCGCCGCCGTGAACGTCCGAAACCGGGCACGGTCGGCGTGGGTACACGTCAACGCACCCGAACCCACCGCCGCACAGGCGACGGGTTGATGCGGCCCGCACGCCACAGCCAGTGGCGCACGGAGAACGCGACTTGGCTTGAAGGTTCGAGCATCAACCTCGGCGCTTCAGGGCCAGGAAGTTGGCAGCGCTCCCGTCGACCTCGCCGCGTGGACCGCGGCGGTTCTGTTGTGCACCCCCAGCTTGCGCATCGCGCCCCGGAGGTAGGCCTTGACGGTTTCGGTGCTCAGCCCGAGCTCGGCGGCGATCTCCCGGTTGGACGCACCGACCGCGGCCAGCCGAAGCGTATCGAGTTCCCGCGGGGTCAGACCGGTCGGGACGCTGACGGGTGGTTCGCCGCCGAGGTTCTGGTGCACCTTGCGGAGACGTTCGCGCAGCACGGGATCGCCGACGAGCTTGGCGACCTCGGCGAGCTCGCGGAGTGCGGCCTGCGTGTGCAGTGTCTGATTCTGCTGGGAGGGCATGTCCAGGTCCTGTGCGAATCCCTGCGCGATGGCGCCGGCCATCCTGATCGCCCGGTCACCCACTGTCGTCTGCCCGCGCACGGCTCCGTAGAGGACGCCGCGAACGGTGCCCCGCACGGTCACCGGGTAGGCGAACACCGAGGTCAGGCGTTCGTTCACCACCACCATCTGATCGAACTCGTGGGTGATCGCCCTGGTCGAGGCGTAGTCGTTGACGCGCACGGCGGTGCCCATCGCGATCGCGGTGCCGCCCAGGCCCCGGCCGGTGCCGACGCGCAGACCGTGCAACGACGAGCCGTGCGTGCCGAGGAAACTGCTCAGCAGCAGGTCGTGGCCAGGCGTCAAGGCTCCACCGAACACGACGGGCAGCCCGGTGGCTCGGCGGAGCATGTCCAGTCGCTGCGGCAGCATTGCCTGGAAACGGTCTGGCAGCACGTCCAGCAGTTTCGCTGACGGCAGCACCCTCGAAAAGGGGTACACCCCCATCCGGGGGTACACCGGCGGCTCCGGCACTCCCATCCTCTGCGTCATGTCCAGTCACGACATCTACCGCGCGGCCCGCGACCTGATGCTCACGGACCCCGGCGCGTTCACCTGGCCGAGCTTCGACGGCAGCTTCAACTGGGCGCACGACTGGTTCGACTTCATCGCGGAGGGCAACACCGCCACGGCGTTGCACATCGTCGAGGAGGACGGCTCCGAGCGCGCCTACTCGTTCGACGAGCTGCGCCGCCGGTCGAACAGCGTCGCGCGCTGGCTCGCGTGGCAGGGCGTCGGTCGCGGCGACAGCGTGATGATCATGCTGGGCAACCAGGTCGAGCTGTGGGAGTCGATGCTCGCGGTGATGAAGCTCGGCGCGGTGATCATGCCGACCACCACCGCGCTGGGACCGGCCGACCTCGCCGACCGGCTGGACCGGGGTTCGGTGCGGCACGTCATCGCACGGGCCGAGGACGCCTCGAAGCTCTCGGCCGGGCCTGTCGTGATCACGGTCGGCGGCACGGGGCCGCTGGACTACGCCGAGACCGCCGAGGCGCCGGACGGCCCGTTGCCACACCCGAAGACCACCGCGGACGACCGGCTGCTGCTGTACTTCACCTCCGGCACGACCAGCCGTCCCAAGCTCGTTGAGCACACCCAGGCCTCGTACCCGGTCGGGCACCTCACGACCATGCACTGGATCGGCGTGAAGCCCGGCGACGTGCACCTCAACATCAGCTCGCCCGGCTGGGCCAAGCACGCCTGGAGCTGCTTCTTCGCGCCGTGGATCGCCGAAGCGACGATCTTCGTCTACAACTACGCCCGGTTCGACGCCGCGGCGTTGCTCGGCCAGATCCGGGCGAAGAACGTCAGCACGTTCTGCGCGCCGCCGACGGTGTGGCGGATGCTGATCAAGGCCGACCTCAGCGGCGGGCCGGGCGGGTTGCGCGAGGTCGTGGCCGCGGGGGAACCGCTCAACCCCGAGGTGATCGAGCAGGTTCAGAAGCAGTGGGGCCTCACGATCCGCGACGGCTTCGGCCAGACCGAGACGACGCTGTCGGTCGGCAACGTGCCGGGCGCCGAGGTGAAGCTCGGCTCGATGGGACGGCCGCTGCAGGGCGTTCCGGTGGTGCTCGTCGACCCGATCACCGGCGAACTCGCGGACGAGGGCGAGATCTGCATCGACCTCGCGCAACGGCCGATGTCGTTGATGGTCGGCTACCACGGCGACGACGAACGCAACGCCGAGGCGATGGCCGGCGGTTACTACCACACGGGCGACATCGCGAGCCGTGACGACGACGGCTACCTGTTCTACATCGGGCGCACGGACGACGTGTTCAAGGCGTCGGACTACAAGATCTCGCCGTTCGAGCTGGAGAGCGTGCTGATCGAGCACCCGGCGGTCACCGAGGCGGCCGTGGTTCCTGCGCCTGATCCGCTCAGGCTCGCTGTGCCGAAGGCGTACGTGGCGCTGAGCGCGGGCTGGGAGCCGAACCGCGAGACGGCGCTGCAGATCCTGCGGCACGCCCGCGAGCACCTGGCGCCCTTCCAGCGGATCCGGCGGCTCGAGTTCTTCGAGCTGCCCAAGACCGTGTCCGGCAAGATCCGGCGGGTCGACCTGCGGACGCGGGAAGAAGAGGGCTTCGACGGAACAGGGGAGTGGCGGGACGACCAGTTCCCCGAACTCCGCGCCTAGCATCGGGCTGGTGGGGAGACCAGAAACCGTTGTGCCACGGCAGTTGCCTGCCAGACCGCCGGTGTTCGTGGGGAGGCTGGACGAGCTCAAGGCGCTGGACGCGATCGAGTCCGGGGTGGCGGTGATCGGCGGGCCCGGCGGGTTCGGCAAGACGTCGCTGGCCGTGCGCTGGGCCTACGACAACCTCGACCGGTTCCCCGGTGGTCAGCTCTACGTGAACCTGCGCGGGTTCGACCCGGCCGCCGCGCCCTCGTCGCCCGCGGTGGTGCTGCGCGGGTTCCTGGACGCGCTGGGCGTGGTCCCCGAGCGGATCCCGGACGACCTGGAGGCGCGCGGTGCGTTGTTCCGCGGGCTGGTGGCGGACCTGCGGATGCTCGTCGTGCTCGACAACGCCCGGGACGAGGAGCAGGTCAGGCCGTTGCTGCCGGGCGGTGCCGACAGCCTGGTGATCGTCACCAGCCGCAACCGGATGCCCGGCCTGGTGGCCTACGAGCAGGCCCAGCCGCTCACCGTGCCGGTCCTGGCCGACGACGAGGCCGTCGCGCTGCTGGCACTGCGCCTTGGTGCGGATCGGCTCGGCGACACTGACGCCGTGGCGGAGCTGGTGCGGTGCTCGGGTGGGCTGCCGCTGACGCTGGCCGTGGTGGCCGCGCGGGTGCTGTCGTATCCGGCGTTTCCGTTGCGGGCGCTGGTGGACGAGCTTCGGGAAGAACGCCTCGACGCGCTCGACGCCGTGTTCTCCGCGTCCTACAACGCGTTGCCGGAGGACGCGGCGCGGTTGTTCCGGCTGTTGGGCGTCCACTGTGGACCGGATCTCGATCTGCGGGCGGCCGAGGTCCTGCTCGATGGCCAGGCGCGCAGGCCGTTGGCGGAACTGACCCGCGCGCACCTGGTGGACGAGCACGTGCCTGGCCGGTTCCGGTTGCACGACCTGCTCAGGGCCTTCGCCGCCGAGCTGGCGACGGAGGACGAGGCCCAGCCGGCTTTGCGGCGGTTGCTCGACCACTACCTCCACACGGCGTTCGCGGCGGAACGGTGTCTGGCACCGCATTGGCCGTCGATCGACGTCGAGTCGGCCGTGTCGTTCGGCGGGTACGAGGAAGCGCTGGCGTGGCTGGAAGCCGAGCTGCCGGTGCTGCTCGCGGCCACGGAACTGGCCGTGCGGAAGGGTTTCGACGTCCACGCCTGGCAGCTGCCGTGGACGATGTCGACGTTCCTGTACCGCCGCGGCCGGTGGGACGACAGGGCGTCCACCCAGCACCTCGCCCTGGCCGCGGCGAGACGGCTGAAGGACCGGTCGGCGGAGGCCGTCACGCTGCACCTGCTCGGACGGGGCAAGGCCATGCTCGGCGACCACGCCGGCGCGCAGGCCGACCTCGCGAGAGCGTTGGAGCTGCACCAGGGCGACGCCGTGAACGTCGGCGTCACGCACTTCTCGATCGCCTGGTCGCACGCGATGGCCGAGGACTTCACCACCGCGCTCGCGCACGCCCAGAAGGCGCTGGAACAGTTCATCACCACCAGGAACCCGTCGTGGATCGCGCTCATCCAGGGTGCGCTCGGCTGGGCGAACGCGATGATCGGCGACCTCGACGCGGCGCTCGACCACTCCACCGAGGCGCTGCACCGGTTGCGCGTGCTGGGCGACCTCGACGGCGAGGCGTACGCGCTGCGCACGCTGGGACACGTCCACCACAGACGAGGCGAGCACGACCGCGCCGCCGTGGTGCTGTCGCTGGCGGTCGACCAGCTCGCGGGGCTGGGGGAGCGGTACGGCGAGGCGCAGTGCGCGGGTGATCTCGGCGACGCGCTCGCCGCCGCCGGAGACCCTGAGGGCGCGCGCAGGGCGTGGTCACGGGCGGAAGTGCTGCTCACCAGGCTCGGACACCCGGACCTGGCGGGCGTTCGGGCGAAGCTGATCGACTCTGGCGTGCGGGAGCGATCACTGGAAACGTGAGGTGCTCACGACAGCAGGGAGCACACGCGATGGTCCGCAAGATCTCAGGACGTCCGGCGGTGATCACCGGGGCGGCCTCGGGAATCGGCCGCAGCCTCGCCCAGCGGTTGTCCCGGCACGGTTCGCCGGTGATCATCGCCGACGTCGACGAGATCGGGCTGGAGGAGACCGCGGCCTCGCTGAAGGGCCCGGTGCTGAGCCGGATCCTCGACGTCCGCGACGCCGACGACGTGCGGCGGTTCGCCAAGGAGGTGCAGGCCTGGCTGGACCTGCCGCTCGCGGCGGTGTTCAACAACGCGGGCGTCGCCACCTCCACGAGCGTGCTGAACTCCGTGCCGGAGGACGACTCCTGGCTGTTCGACATCAACTACTGGGGTGTCGTGAACGGCACGCGGGCGTTCCTGCCGCTGCTGGTCAAGCAGAACTACGGCGTCGTCGTGAACACCTCCAGCGTGTTCGGGCTGTGCGGGATGCCGAACCAGAGCGCCTACTGCGCCGCGAAGTTCGCCGTCCGCGGCTTCACCGACTCGCTGCGCCAGGAACTGCGCGGCACCGGCGTCTCGGCGGTCGCCGTGCACCCCGGCGGCATCAAGACCAACATCGTCCGCAAGGGGCGCTTCCACACCGAGCTCGACGAACAGGGCCGGTCGCTGGAGCAGATCGCCGCGGACTTCGACAAGATCGCCCTGACCACCCCGGACAAGGCCGCCGAGGTCATCCACCGCGGCGTCGAGAAGGGCAAGGCGCGGGTGCTGGTCGGGCCGGACGCCTACGCGTTCGACCTGCTCGCCCGCATCACCCCGACCCACTACTACAGCATCATGGCGCGTCTGTTCGAACGGTGAGGCATGATCCTCGCCGTGGCTTCGGAGACGGTCGTGCGGCGGACCGAGCAGTGGTTCGTCCGGCAGGGCGCGCCGACGATGATCGAGGGCTACGGCTTCCGGTCGCACGTGCTGCCGCGAATGTTGCCGGCGCTGGCGTTCGTGGCGGTCGGCAGCCTCGCGTGGCTGGTGCTGCAGCAGTCCGCCGGGCTGTCGCGGTGGGTGCTGCTCGGGGCGATCGTCGCGGCGATGGTGTCCGCGTGGGTCCTGCTCTCGTTGTTCGTGCGGCGGATGCCGAACTTCTCGCCGCGGATGACCGTGCTGGTGCTGGTCGTCTACGCGGCGATACCGGTGATCACGCCGTTGATCCAGTCCGCGATCGACGTCAAGTTCACCGCGCCGGACGGGGACCAGGAGACCGAGTCGGTGTGGGTCGCCCTGATCTGGTTCGTCGTCGTGTTCGGGGCGGCCTTCGTGGCGACCATGCTGGCCACCACCTACGGGCTGGGCGCGTTGCTCAAGGCCGCCAGCCGGCACGTGATCGCCGACCTGGGCAACAGCGTGCACCTGATCGGCCGGGCGTTGCCGCCGATGCTGTTCGTGACGCTGTTCCTGTTCTTCACCGGTGAGCTGTGGCAGGCGATGAACCAGTTGCGCTGGCCTCGGGTCAGCCTGGTCGTGCTGCTGTTCGCCGCCATCACGGTGCTGGCGGCGGCCGCCCGGTTGCGCGACGAGATCGGCCGCGTCGAACAGGACCTGCGGCCCGAGATCCTCACCGGTGCCTGCAAGGGCACGCCGCTGTCCGATGTGGAGATCACCGAACCGTTGCCGCCCAAGCGGTTGAACGGCCGGCAGTCGCGCAACCTGCTGGTGATGCTCGCGATCCGGCAGCTGGTGCAGGCGGCGGTGATCGGGCTCGCGCTGTTCGCGTTCTTCGTGGTCCTCGGCCTGATCGTCGTCACGCCCGAGATCGCGGAGCAGTGGATCGGGGCGCCGGCGAAGGCGTCCGTGATCCCCGGTGTGCCGTCGGCGATGTTGCGCAACGCCACGCTGTTCGCCGCGTTCGGCAGCATGTACTTCTCGGTGATCTCGATGAGCGACGCCGAGCACCGGCGCCAGTTCTTCGCGCCCGTGATCGAGAAGGTCGAGCGGACGCTGGAGGTCCGCGCCGTGTACCTGAACGTCAGAGAGCGGGCTGGAGCGTGAGTTTCGCGTCCTGGCTGGGCGGCGCGCCGAACTGACGGCGGTACTCGCGGCTGAACTGCGACGGGCTGTCGTAACCGACGCGGTGGCTGACGCTCGTCACGTCCCGGTTCGTCGCGAGCAGCAACCTGGCCTCCTGCAACCGGATCTGCTTCTGGAACTGGATCGGGCTCATCGCCGTGACGGCCTGGAAGTTGCGGTAGAACGCCGACTCGCTCATGCCCGCGATCCGCGCGACGTTCTCGACCTTGAACGACTCGGCGTAGTTCTCGCGGATCCACCTGACCGCTTTGGCGATGTGGCTCAGGCTGCTGTCCTGGGTGCCGAGCTGACGGACGACCGCGCCCTGCTCGCCGGTCATGACCCGCCAGAGGATCTCCTGCTTGATCAACGGGGCCAGCGCTCGCGCGTCGCGCGGCTGGTCGAGCAGGCGCGCGAGCCTCGTCACCGCGTCGATCAGCTCCTGGCTCGCGTCGCTGACGGCCAGGCCCTCCGGGGTGCCCGCGGGTTTCGGGAGGTCGTTGGTGAGAAGTATTTCGGCGACCTTGTCCGGTTTGAGCACGATGCCGATGCCGAGCGCGGGCTCGGAGGGGCTGATGTCGACGTAGTTGCCGGTGATCGGCATGTCGACCGAGGCCACCAGGTACTGGCCGGCCCGGTAGTCGTAGACGCGCTCACCCAACGCGATCCGCTTGCGGCCCTGGGCGACGAACGCGAGGATCGTGCCGGACATCGACGGCGTGGGCGGCCCGCCCAGCGTGGTCCTGGAGACCAGGACGTCGTCGATGATGGTGGTCATGTCCGGCCGGGCGTGCTTGGCCAGCAACGCGCGTAGTTCGTCCACCTGGTCGATGCTCCCCGCTGGTGGGGGGATCAGGCAAGTTCGTCGGCGAACGTGAGTGCTTCGGCGAGCGGTTTGCGGTGCAGGTCCGGCACCTCGCAGTCGTCGGCCGGGTAGCCGATCGGGAACAGGATGTACGGCCGTTCGCCGTCGCGTCCGAGGAGATCGGTCAGGAACGTCATCGGGTTCGGGGTGTGCGTGAGCGTCGCGAGGCCCATCGAGTGCAGCGCCGCTATGAAGAAACCGCAGGCGATTCCGACGCTTTCGTTGGTGTAGTAGGTCTTCTTGCCGTCCTGCTGCTTCTGCGCGAACGCGACCACCAGCCAGGGCGCGACCTCCAGGAACTCCTTGTCCGCGTCGGTCTCCAGCCGGGCGAGCGCCGCGTGCCAGTCCGGGATCTCGCGCTCGTGGTAGAAGCGGCGTTCCTCTTCTTCGGCCGCAGCGCGGATGCGGCGCTTGAGCTCCGGGCTCTGGGTGGCGACGAACCGCCACGGCTGCTGGTGCGCGCCGCTCGGGGCGGTGTTGGCGGCCCGCACCGCCAGTTCGATCGCTTCCGCCGGGACCGGGTCGGGGGAGAACCAGCGCACCGACCTCCGCTCGTCGAGCAGCCGGTGGAACGCCCTGCCGTGGTCGAGTCCGTCCTCGATCGGCATGCGCGGCGGTGTGTACGGGATGAACGGATGGCGGTGCGGTCGGGTCACTTCTCGGACGATGCCGGTGGGCGACTCTTTTGGCCAGTTCACGTTTCTTCGGTCAGTTATAAGCTCGGCTCATGAATCTGCCCAACGTGACGGTGCGGCAGCTCGAATACCTGATCGCGGTGGCCGAGACGGGTTCGCTGACGTCCGCCGCTTCGCGGTGCCACGTGTCGCAGGGCGCGATCTCCTTGGCGTTGAGCGAGTTGGAACGGGTGCTGGATCTGCGGCTGGTCATGCGATCGCCGCGCCGGGGTGCCGCGTTGACGGCGGCGGGCACGCAGGTTCTCGCCGACGCTCGCAGGGTCGTCGGGGCGATGGGGGACCTCGGTGCCGAGGCGCGTGGGCTCAGTTCGACCGTGAGCGGAGTGCTGACCGTGGGCTGTTACGCGCCGATCGCGCCGTTCCACCTGCCCGCGGCGATCGCGACGTTCGAGCGGGCGCATCCGGAGGTGTCCGTCCGGTTCGTCGAGGGGAGCCTGCCGGAGATCGGGGAGGACCTGATCTCCGGACGGTGCGAGATCGCGTTCCTCTACGACCAGGACCTGGTGCCCGGCATCGCGACCAGGACGTTGTACGACCAGCCGCCCAGGGTCCTGCTGCCCGCCGATCACCGGTTGCGCCGACGGCGTGCGGTGGCGTTGAGCGAACTGGCCGGCGATCCGTTCGTGCTGCTCGACGTGCCACCGAGCGAGCGCTACTTCCGTTCGGTGTTCGCCGCCGCCGGTGTCGAGATGGTGGTGACGCACCGGGCGCGCAGCTTCGAGCTGGCCCGGTCGTTGGTGGCGCGCGGCATCGGCTACTCGATGACCGTCCAGCAACCCGCGCTGGCCCGGTCGTACGAGGGACTGGAGGTGCTGGCAGTGCCGTTGCGCGACAACGTGCCCACCACACCCGTGGTGCTCGGCTGGGCGAGTGGGCCGTTGACGCGCCGTGCGCAAGCGTTCGCCGAGCACTGCGCCGCGTTGTTCGGTTAGAGCGCTCGCGCGATGGCGATGTTGCCCGCCAGCCGGTCGCCGGCCTCGTAGATCATGTACTCCCGGCCCTGGTAGGTGCCGAACGACGGTGCGGCCGACCTGCCGTTGTCCGGTGATCCGGACGTCGAGTCGTGGAAGACGCCCAGGTGGTTGCGCTTGCTGAAGTCGAGGCCCACCTCGGTGATGAGGATGTTCCCGCCGCTGCCGATGTCGGTGTTGTAGACGACGTAGACGCTGTTGTTGCGGAACAACAGGTGCGGGCCACCGACGTTGACCGCGCCCACGTCCTGGTGCCGGACGAGCGGGGTCTGGGAGAACGTCCAGTCGCGTGCGTTCGCCGACCAGCCCCAGCCGATGTCCCGGCGGTTCGTGCTGTTGTTGATCATGAACACCATCACGTACCGGGCGCTCCGCGACGGCAGGTCGTGCCGGAACACCCTCGCGTAGGAGGTCTCGGTGGTGCCCGCGGGCTGCAGGCGCGTGGACAGCACCTCCTTCTCGTAGGAGAAGTGGATGCCGTCGGCGGAGCTGGCGAGCCGGGTCACGGTGTTCTCGCCGTGGAAGTACAGGTACATCCGCTTCACGTCGTCGTTCCACATCGCGTGCGGCGACGACACGTGGGACACGCTGTACTCGCCCGGCCAGCTCCTTGAAATGATCGGGTTACCGGCGTACTCGGTGAACTCCTCCTCCAGCGAGTTCGCGTAAGCCAGGCAGATTCCGCCTGGTGCGTCGTGGGGCGCGTAGTAGAGGTAGTAGGCCGCCAGTGCGCCGGAGATCCGATCTTTTGTGCCGCGAATGGTGGGAAAGATCAATTCGTTGGTCGGGTTGTAGCGAAGCTTGTTCTTGACGAGAGCGAGTCTGGTGTACCGGTAGTCCGGGAAGCCCGCCGGCGCCGCCACGGCAGGCGCGACTCCCGTCAGCAAGGCCGCTCCCGCGGTGCCCAGTAACAGTTGACGGCGGTTCGGTGGCATGGGGCGCTCCTTTGCGTCGAGGACTCCGGGGTGATCCGGACCGTAGAGCCGACGATGCGATGAAACAAGACTGTAATACGTATTATCAGGCTCGAGGTCGCGCTCGTCGCGCTGGGGAGGGCCAAACCTTTCTGTTCAATGAAGGCGTATTTGGCGGTAAGGTCCAGACCAGTTGATCGTCCAGATGAGATGAGACGCATTTCTCGGAAAGGACGTCGCCGGATGACGAACAACGGTTTGCTCGAGGAGGTTCGCCGCACCCGTTTCGAATTGGTGCGCAGTGGGCGGTGGAATGAGGCGGACGAGTTCGCGCGCGACGCGGTACCGGGGCTGGAGCCTGCCGCTCTCGCCTACCTGCCGGGGTTCCCGAAAACGCGCGGGCGATCCGATCCGGCCCTCTTCCGGGCGGTGCAGGCGGTCAATCGCGGCACCGGCCGTGCCGAGGCGTCCGGCATCGCCCAGCGCGTGCTGGCCTCGGCCCGGCCGCTGGACGCGGGCACGTTCTGGCAGGCGGTGACGGTCCTGGTCCACGCCGGCGAGGTCGGCCTGGCGCACCGGCACTGGATCGCGGCCACCGGCCACGAACTCCTCGGCGGACGGATCATGTTGCTGCGCGGCGATCCGCGCGCGGCGGCGCGGCTGCTGGACGGCGTCCGGCCACGGGGCGTCGCGGTCGCCTGGCTGGCCCTGGCGCTCACGGAGACCGGCGAGTTCGACCGGGCGCACGCCGTGCTGGAGACCGAGGGCCCGGACAGCGCCGAGCTGTGCTTCGCCCGCGGCCGGCTCCTGCTGGCACAGGGGCAGAGCGCCCTGGCGCTGGACGAGTTCCTCGACTGCGGACGGCGGCTCGCGGAGTGGGGTGTCGTCAACCCGGCGGTGCTGCCCTGGAGGTCGTCCGCCGCGCTGGCCGCCGCCGATCTCGGAGATCTCGTGCTCGCGCGGATCTGCGCGGACAAGGACCTGGTCGCCGCCAGAAGATGGGGCGCGCCAAGGGGAATCGGACTCGCCCTGCACGCCTGCGCCCTGGCGCGCGGCGGTGACGACGTCCTGCTCGAGGAAGCGCTCACCTGGCTGGAACCGGCCGCGGGCGAGGCGCTGCGTGCGCGTCACGACCTGGTTCAGCTCCTGCTCGCGCGCGGTGAGATCGAACGGGCCCGTGAGCACGCCCGGCGGTTGCGGGAGACCGCATCATGTCCACAGTGGACTCGCGAGGCGGACGCGTTGGCGTCGCGGCTGTTGCGCAACGACGGCGAGTCCGCCCTGAGCGGCCGGGAACGCAGGATCGCCCTGATGGCCAGGTCGGGCAGATCGAACCGGGAGATAGCAGCCGAGCTGAACCTGACGGTGCGCACCGTCGAGATCCACCTCACCGCCGTCTACCGCAAGATGGGGGTGGCGGGGCGGCCGGGTCTGCGCCGGGCGTTGGTCCCCACGGCGTGAGGTGGGCGCCTTGTCCTGACCCCGAGTGCCCTGCGGCGGTCTCGACGCGTCTGCTCGCGGTGGGGGAGAACTGGACCGAAACCGTCCAGGCGGCCGAACTGGCGTTGGCGACGCCCGGCTGCCGGGAGCACGCGCCGTGCATGTCGCGCGCGGTGGGGACGCTGGTCTGCGCGGGCGAGCTCGTGGCCGCCGACGAGCACAGCCTCGCCCTGCTCGACGAGAGTCCCGGCGACCCGGTGATGGCAGAGCACATGGTGCTCGCCCGAGCCGGCGTGGCGCGCCGCACCGGCGATCTCGCGCGGTGCTCGTCGTTGCTGGACGTGTTGCGGGACAACGGAGTCGAGGACGAGATCCGCCCGGTGGTGCTGCTCTGGTCGGTGGAGTTGCTCGTCGCCAGAGGGGAACCGCGTGCCGCCGAGGCCGTGCTGCTCGGCCACGGCTTTGACGCGAGGTACCACCCCGATCGTGCGCTGCTGCTCGCGGCCGGTGCGGTGGTGGCGATGGCGACGGGCCGTCCACGGGACGCCCTGGCGGGGCATCTCGCGTGCGGGCGGGAGTTCACCGCGGCCGGTGTCCTCAACCCCGCCGTCATGCCGTGGCGCTCGTGGGCCTCTCGCGCCGCGCTGGCGTGCGGTGACACCGATGAGGCCCTGCGCCTGGCGACGGAGGAACACGCCGCCGCGGTCCGGTGGGGCGAGCCGAGAGCCCTTGGCTGGAGCCTGGCGGCGGTCGCGGCCAGTTCTCCCGGCGGTGAGGGCCTCGCTGCGTACGAGCGGGCGATTCGCTTGCTGGAACTGGCACACGCCCGGATGGAACTCGCCGAAGTGCTCTGCGACTACGGCGCCCGGCTCACCGCACAGGGCAGGCAGGCGTACGAGATCTACGCACAAGCGCGTGCCACGGCCCTGGACGTCGGCGACACCGCCATCGTGCGGCGGGCGGAGAAGGCCATGACCGCCGCTGCGCGCGTCGACGAACCGGTGCTGACGCCAGTCGAGACGGAGATCGCCCGGTTCGTGCGCGCGGGCTTGCCCAACCGGGCGATCGCGGCCCGGCTCGCAATGGCGACGCGGACCGTCGAACTACACCTGACCAGGGTCTATCGCAAGCTCGGGCTGTCGGGCCGGCGGGAGTTGCGGGTGACCGGGTGGGCCGGGCCCGACCAGGAAACCTTGCGGACCGACCGTGATGCCCCCGCGGGCTCCTCCGGGTGATCGTGGAGCTCTGACGGAGGGAGCCCGCAGATGCTCACCCGATTGCTCGCGGCCCTGTTCGCGCTCACGTTCGCCGTCGCCGGTCTGCCGACCGCGAACGCGGCGATCAACCACACGGTCACCCTGGTCAACAACACCGGACAGACGATCTGGGTCGGCAGCACGGTCAACGCGGACGGTTCCCAGGCGCTGACGAACCTGCCGACGCTGACCAACGGCCAGTCCGCGACCATCACGATCCCCGAGACCTCCGCACCCGGCCACTGGCGCGGCACGTTCTTCGCCCGGCAGGGGTGCACCGGTACCTCCGGTGCGAACTTCCGTTGTGCGGTGGGCGACTGCGGAGTCCAGGCCGCCCGCTGCGTCACCGGGGAACAGCCGGCCAGCCTCGCCGAGTTCAACTTCGACTCCCGGGACACGCTCGCGCCCTGGTACAACGTCAGCTACGTCAACGCCTTCTCCGTGCCGGTGTCCATCGCCGCGGTGAACGCGGTCGTACCGCCGGGGTCCACGTCGTGCAGCACCGCCGGGTGCACCGAGAACCTGTTGCCCCGCTGCAACCCCGCGTACGTCAAGTACGGCGCCAACGGTCAGCGCATCAACTGCGTCAACCCCAACCGCGACGCGCCGACCGACTACAGCAACACCATCAAATCCCGCTGCCCCAAGGCCTACGCCTGGTCCCGGCAGGACACCGAACCCGGCAACCAGACCGTGTTCCAGTGCGCGAACTGCAGCGGCTTCAAGGTCACGTTCCACTCCGTGGCCTGAAACGGTCCCCACCGCGAAAGGAAAACCATGAGGTCCACCGTCAAGGTGCTCGGCGCGGCCGCGGTCCTGTCGCTCGTGTTCACCGGCACCGCCTCGGCTGTCAGCGGCACCGCCAGCTACTACAACGACGCCGGCTACGGCGCCTGCGGCACCAAGATCAACGCGGCGACCGAGCTGCTGGTCGCGGCCCCCGCCGCGCTGTGGACGACACCCAACCCGAACAACGACCCGTTGTGCCGCAAGTCGATCCGGGTCACGCACAACGGCAGGACCATCACGGTGCCGATCAAGGACAAGTGCCCGAGCTGCGCGAGCAACAAGATCGACCTCAGCCAGCCCGCCTTCGCCGGCCTGGCCGACACCGCGGTCGGCATCATCAACGTGACGTGGGAGATCGTCTGATGATCGCGTCGCGCGCCTCCCTGCTCGCCGCCGCGACCCTGGCACTGGCCGCCACACTCACACCCCAGGCCGCGGCGGCCACCGTGCAAGAGGACGTCATCGCCCTCACGAACGCCGAACGCGCCAAGGCAGGCTGCCCCGCCCTGAAGCAGAACGCCGCGCTGAGCACCGCCGCACAGCGTCACTCGGCCGACATGGCCGCGAAGAACTTCATGGGCCACACGGGCTCGGACGGCAGCACCGTGGTCGTCCGGATCGAACGGGCGGGCTACACCCGCTGGACCAGGGCCGCCGAGAACGTCGCCGCCGGGTACGGCACCGCCGCCGACGTCGTGCGCGGGTGGATGAACAGCTCCGGGCACCGCGCCAACATCCTGAACTGCGCCCTGCGTGACATCGGTGTCGGCCACCAGTACCGGCAGAACACCACCTACGGCCACTACTGGACGCAGGACTTCGGAACGCGCTGAACCCCGTCCGCCGAGCGCTGCGCCACCCTCCGCCACCCCTGATACGTTGCCTGGTGGTCGGGTCGCTGAAGATCCAGCGCCCAGCGAGAAGGGTTGGCTCGATGAGCTTGCTGCGCAGCTACGTGTCGGGTGGGTGGCACACGCCTTCGGCGGAGGGCGCGCCGTTGCACGACGCCGTGACGGGCGAGGAGATCGCACGGATCTCGTCGGCGGGCGTCGACATGGGGGCGGCGCTGCGGTACGGGCGCGAGGTCGGCGGGCCCGCGTTGCGCGAGCTCACCTTCCACCAGCGCGCGCAGCTGCTGAAGGCTCTCGGGCTGTACCTGAAGGAGCACAAGGCCGAGCTGTACGCGCTGTCCGCGCGGTCCGGGGCGACGAAGTCCGACTCGTGGATCGACATCGACGGCGGCTTCGGCGTGCTGCTCGGGTACGCGTCCAAGGCCAAGCGCGAGCTGCCGAACGACAAGGTCTACGTCGACGGGCCCGTCGAACCGCTCGGGCGGGGCGGCACATTCGTCGGCCAGCACATCTGCACGCCGTTGCACGGTGTCGCGGTGCAGATCAACGCCTTCAACTTCCCCATGTGGGGGCCGCTCGAGAAGTTCGCGCCCGCGTTCATCGCCGGCGTGCCGTCGCTGATCAAGCCCGCTTCCCAGACGGCGTACGTGACCGAGAAGATGGTCGAGCTGATGCTCGCCTCCGGGCTGCTGCCCGAGGGGTCGCTGCAGCTGGTCTGCGGTTCGGCGGGCGACCTGCTGGACCACCTGACCGAGCAGGACCTGGTCGGCTTCACCGGCTCCGCGTCCACGGCCCAGCACCTGCGCACGCACCAGGCCGTGATCCGGTCGTCGGTGCGGTTCAACGCCGAGGCCGACTCGCTCAACTGCTCGATCCTCGGGCCGGACGCCGTGGCGGGCACGCCCGAGTTCGACCTGTTCGTCGGTCAGCTGGTGGCCGAGATGACGACCAAGGCCGGGCAGAAGTGCACGGCGATCCGGCGCGCGCTGGTGCCCGCGTCGTTGATCGACGAGGTCGGTGAGGCGGTGGCCGCGAAGCTGGCGGAGGTCGTGATCGGCAACCCCGCCGACAAGTCGGTGAAGATGGGCGCGCTGGCCGGCCTGGAACAGCGCGAGGAGGTGCTGCGGTCGCTGAAGGCGTTGCGGGAGAACGCTTCTGTCGTCTACGGCGACGGCGCTCTGTCTCTTGTGGACGCTGACGCCGAGCGCGGCGCGTTCATGTCGCCGATGCTGCTGCGCGCCGCCGCCGACGCCGTGCAGCCGCACGAGGTCGAGGCGTTCGGGCCGGTGTCGACGCTGATGCCGTACTCGTCCCTGGACGACGCCGTGACGCTGGCCGCGCGTGGTGCCGGTTCGCTGGTGGGCTCGATCGTCTCCGCCGACACGGACTTCGTGCGCGACGTCGTCATCGGCGTGGCGCCGTGGCACGGCCGGTTGCTGGTGCTGGACCGCGAGGACGCCAGCGAGTCGACCGGGCACGGTTCACCGCTGCCGATGCTCGTGCACGGCGGCCCTGGCCGGGCCGGTGGTGGTGAGGAAATGGGCGGCATGCGCGGCGTGCTGCACCACATGCAGCGCACGGCCGTGCAGGGCAGCCCGCGCGCGTTGAGCGCCATCACGAACCGCTGGGTGACGGGCGCGCCTCGTCGCGAGGACGCCGTGCACCCGTTCCGCAAGACGCTCGCCGAACTGCGTCTGGGCGACACGGTCGTGGCCGGGCCGCGTGAGGTGACGCTGGAGGACATCGAGCACTTCGCGGAGTTCACCGGCGACACGTTCTACGCGCACATGGACGAGGAAGCCGCCGCGGCGAACCCGTTCTTCGGCGGCCGGGTCGCGCACGGCTACCTCGTGGTGTCGTTCGCGGCGGGGCTCTTCGTCTCGCCGGAGCCAGGACCGGTGCTGGCCAACTACGGGCTGGAGAACCTGCGGTTCGTCACGCCCACGTTCCCCGGCGACCAGCTGACCGTGACGCTGACGGTCAAGCAGATCACGCCGCGCGAGGACCAGGAGTACGGCGAGGTCCGCTGGGACGCGGACGTCGCGAACCAGAAGGGCGAGTCGGTCGCGAAGTACGACGTGCTCACGCTGGTCGCCAAGAGCTAACGCGGTTCCTTGCGGGGGAGGGGCCGGGTCGCCGGCCCCTCCAGCACCTCACCGTCGACGTCGAACCGCGAGCCGTGGCACGGGCAGTCCCAGCTGCGCTCGGCGGCGTTGAACCGCACCAGGCAGCCGAGGTGCGTGCAGCGCATCGACACCGCGTGCAGCTCACCGTCGTCGTCGCGGTAGACGCCCGTCTTGCCCAGGCCGTCGCGGACGACGTGGGCCTGGCCGCGCGGCAGGTCTTCGCTGGAGGTGGCGTCGGCCGGCAGCACGCGGTCGCCGACCATCTCCAGCGCGACCTCGGCGTTCTTCCTCATCAGCGTGGGCAACGACCTCAGCGACACCCGGTGCGGGCTGAACCGGTCGGCCAGGTCGTTCGGCTTGCCCGTGACCAGGTCCGCGAGCAGTGCCGCGGCGAACGTGCCGCTGGTCAGGCCCCACTTCATGTAGCCGGTGGCGGTGAACAGCGTGGTGTTGCCCGGCGTATAGCTCCCGATCATCGGACAGGTGGTCGTAGGACGTCGGGTCCTGCGCCGACCAGCGGTGGGTGATCTCCTCGACCTGCCAGTGCTTTCGGGCGAAGTCCTCCAGGCGGCGGAACGGTTCCACGACGGGTTTGCCGGTCGGGTGGCTCTGGCCCGCGAGGATCAGCTTGTCCTCGTGCGCCGAGATGGACCACGAGGGGCTGCCGGTGCTGATGGCGAGTGCTTGCGGCGGTGTGCTGACGCGGGCCGCGACGCAGTAGGCGCGGGTCAGTTCCAGGCGGGGGAAGTACAGACCCCGGTCCAGCACCGGGTAGTGCGTGGCGATCACGATCTTCTCGGCGGTGACGCGACCGTCCGCGGTGGACACCCGGTGCCCGCTCACGTCGAGCACGCGGCTGTGTTCGCACACCAGGCTGCCGTCGCCGTCGATCGCGTCGGCCAGGCCTCGCAGGTACTTCACCGGGTGCAGCGCGATCTGGTCGTCCAGCCGAACGGCCGCGTGCACCTCGAACGGCAGGCCGACGTCGCCGATCGCCCTGACCGGGAGCCCGACCTGGCGAGCGGTGATGAGCTCGTGGTCGACGTCGCGCACCTCGGACTCGGTGTAGGCGTACGTGACGGCCGGTGCACGGCGCAGGTCGCAGGAAATGCCGGTGGCCAGCTCGGCGACCTGGGCCACGGCGGCGAGGGACGCCGTGGCGTAGTCGGTCGCGGCGGCCAGGCCGTGCGTGCTCCGGATCCGCGAGTACACGGTGGACTGCAGCGCGGTGACCTTGGCGGTGTTGTTGCCGGACGCGCCCGACGCGACCCGGTCTGCCTCCAGCACGACCACGCGCAGGCCGCGGCGCTTGAGCAGCAACGCGGTGGTGAGGCCAGTGATGCCGCCGCCGACCACCGCCACGTCGAACGAGTGCGCGCCGGTCAGCGGGGCACGTGCCGTCGCCGGGAGCGCGGCGAGCCAGAGCGACTTCTCAGCGGTGGTGGTCATGGCGGCGGATACCCGCGGCCTTCAGCGGGTATGCGATCTACATGGGCAAACACCGGGTAGTCGTCGTCGGAGGTGGGTTCGGCGGCCTGGGCGTCGTGCGCGGGCTCAAGCGCGCGGACGCCGAGGTCACGCTGATCGACCGCACGAACCACCACCTGTTCCAGCCGTTGCTCTACCAGGTGGCGACGGCGCTGCTGCCCGCGGGCGACATCGCGCCGGCGTTCCGGGCGATCCTGCGTCGGCAACGCAACGCGCACGTCCTGCTGGGCGAGGTGACCGGGTTCGACACGGCCGCCAAGCGCGTGCACGTCGACCTGACGGACGGGAGGTCGCGTCAGGTCGAGTACGACACCCTGGTCGTGGCGGCCGGCTCGCGCGACAGCTACTTCGGTCACGACGAGTGGGCCGGGTCCGCGCCGCCGATGAAGACCCTCGAACAGGCCGTCGCCCTGCGGTCGAGGCTGCTCAGGGCGTTCGAGACGGCGGTGGCGGCAGGGGACCCGAAGCAGTGGCTGTCGTTCGCCGTGGTGGGGGCGGGACCGACCGGGGTCGAACTGGCCGGGCAGATCGCCGACCTGGCGCGCCGGGCGTTGAAGGGGCAGTTCCGCGAGATCGATCCGCGTGACGTCCGGATCACGCTGGTCGACGCCGCGCCGCACGTGCTGCCGCCGTTCTCGGCCGCACTGCGCGAGCACACGCGGGTGAAACTGGAATCGCTCGGCGTCACGGTGATGACGAGCGCCATGGTCGAGTCGATCGACGCCGCCGGCCTCACCACCAAGGACGGCGACCGGGTCGAGGCGCGGACGATCATCTGGGCGGCGGGCGTGCAGGCCTCCCCGCTGGCGCGCAAGCTCGCCGAGGCGACGAACGCCGAGACCGACCGCAAGGGCCGCATCGTCGTGAATCCCGTGGACTGCTCGGTCACCGACGACGTCTTCGCCATCGGTGACATGGTGAACCTGAACGACCTGCCGGGCATCGCGGAGCCCGCGCTCCAGGAGGGCCACCACGTCGCGCGCGTGATCAAGGCACGCCTGAACGGACGCAGGGCCAAGCCGTTCCGGTACCTCGATCTCGGCACGATGGCCACCATCTCGCCTGGTGACGCCGTCGCGGACATCAAGAGGCTGCGGCTGAAGGGCCTGATCGGCAAGGCGGCGTGGGCGGTCGTGCACATCGCGTTCCTGGTGGGCTTCCGCAACCGGATCGCGGTGCTCACCCAGTGGGGATGGAATCTCGTCACCGGCCGCCGCGCGCAGCCGATCATCCTGGAACCGGTGCGGGCGATAGAGCGGAAATAGCGGCCGCCGCTAGCGTCCACCAGAAGCCGAAGGCTGGTTCGGTGCTCTCCGTGGTGGACAAGCGGAAGTGGACGTATGTCGAACCTGGTGAACCAACTGCCCGTCGAGGTCGTGCGCTGGCCGGTGGACGCGGCGGCACGGGAGGCGTGCCAGCGCAGTGGGACGTTGTGCCTGCTCGTGCTGGAGAAGAACGTCCCCGCGCCCGTGCTCACGGACATGCGGGAGGACTGGGTCCGCGCGCCGGTGCCGCATCAGGACCTGGCCGTGCGCATCGCCATGCTCAGAGCCCGCGCGGCCCGCTACGCCGTGCCGGAGCTGGACATGTCCGGCATCCTGCGGTTCCGCACGCGGTCCGTCGTGCTCTCGCCGACGGAACGGGCGCTGGTCGGCGAGCTCCTGCGCCGCTTCCGGTCGTTGACCACGCGGGAGGACCTGCTGCTCTGCCTGCCCACCAAGGACGGCGACACCAGCAACGCCCTGCACCTGCACATCATGCGGTTGCGACGGCGGATCTCCCCGCTCGGCCTGGTCATCAAGACCCTGTGGAACCAGGGCTACCAGCTGGGCCCGGCCGGTCCCTAGGTTTGGCCACGGGTAACCGTCGGACGTGAACATCGAGCTGCTGGGCATCTACCTCAACGACCACCTGGCCGGGGCGATGGCGGGCACCGAGCTCGCCCGCCGCATCGGCCGCACCCACCCCGAGCTGCGGGTTCTCGCAGATGACATCGAGGCCGACCGCAAGGAACTGCTCGACCTCATGCGCGAGACCGGCGTCGAGTCGCGTCCGCACAAGGAGGCGCTCGGCTGGCTGACCGAGAAGGCGGGCAGGCTCAAGTTCAACGGGAGGGTGCTCGGCCGTTCGCCGCTGAGCGACGTCCTCGAACTGGAGACCCTGCGCGTCGGCATCGAGGGCAAGACCTCGCTGTGGCGGACGCTGCGGCAGCTGGGGAGCTTCGACGACACCAGGCTGGAGCGGCTGGAATCGCGCGCCGTGAGCCAGGCGGCGCTCGTCGACCAGTACCGGCTCCACCTCGCGCCGCAGGCGTTCAACTCACCGCACGTGTCCGGTGTGGACGTCGAACGCACCTTCACCGTCGCGTCCACGCCCGAGGGCGTCGTCGAGTACCTGCGCGACTTCTCCCGCGCCGAGCAGTGGGATCCGGGCACCGTGTCCTGCACGCGCCTGGACGACGGCCCGGTCGAGGTCGGTTCGCGCTGGCGCAACGTGTCGCAGTTCCTCGGCCGCAAGACCGAGCTCGTCTACGAGCTGACCAGGGACGACGCGCACGGCCTGCAGTTCGTGGGGCGCAACGACACCGCCACCTCCACCGACGACATCTCGATCTCCGCGGGGGACGCGCCCGGCACGGCCAGGATCGCCTACCGCGCGCACGTCGAGTTCAACGGGCTCGCGCGGTTCGGGGCGCCGGTCGCGAAGCTCGCGCTGGAGAAGCTGGGCAACGACACCGAGAAGAACCTGGTCCGGGTGCTCGGTCCCGTGCGGTAAAGACATCGGAAAAACGCAGGTCAGGCGCGATTCCGCCATTCGGACGTGATCCCTAGACTCCGTCGGGCCGGTGGGTGAGACAGGCTCTTCCTCCTGCCGCCCCCGGCTTGGACGCAGAGGGAGTACTGGGGTGTTCGAGAACAACGTCACCAGGCGCGGCTTCGTCACGGGCGCGGCGGCGGTCGCCGGTCTCGCCGGCCTGTCCACCATCGCACCGGGCCTGGCCAGCGCCGCCCCCGAGACCAAGGACCAGCACACCGACGCCGAGATCAAGGCCGCCGAGGTCGGCGCCCTGGCGATGATGACGTTCCAGAAGATCGACGGCACTCCCGTCTACTACTGGCGTTCCAACCGCGGCAACACGACCGCGCGCAACTGGCAGGCCACCGACGCGTTCTACAACGCGCTCGTCGCCTGGGTCCGGGACCTGCGCTCGCTCTCGTCGAGCTACGGCTCGATCAGCTACATCGTCTCGGCGGGCTTCTACGTCGACAAGCCCGGCCAGCACGGCGCCGGCACCGCCATGGACCTCGACCACGTGCGGTGGTCCAACGGCAACGTCACCTCGCCGCTCGACCAGCACCACGCCTCGGGCACCGCGGCATTGCGCAAGCGTTACCTCGCAACGGAGGCCGTGTGCCGCCGCCGGTTCCGCTACGTGCTCGACGGCTGGTACAACGCCGACCACCGCGACCACATCCACTCCGACTTCGGTGGCATGCCGGTCCGCGTGCTCAAGGACTCCGAGGCCGACACCAAGTTCGTCCAGGGCACCTGCAACAACTTCCGCGCCTCCGGCCTCGCGATCGACGGCATCTGGGGCCCGAACACGCAGAGCGCGTTCAACGGCCTCAAGTCCGCCCTCGGCGTGACCGGCGACCCGCACACCAGCACGTCGGTGTGGCAGGGAATGCTCTCGAAGATCGCGACCAAGGGTTTCGCGAACCAGAACATCTGATCAGTGCGAGCAGCAAGGCCGGAGCCCATGCCTCCTGGGCTCCGGCCTTGCTGTGCGAGGGCGCCGTGTACCTGCTCTAGAGGACTATCTGGGGCAGGTCTTCCAGGCGAAGTGGTAGATGGTCTCGATCGAGCCGTCCGTCGAGTCCATCGCCATGAAGCTGGTCTTCTTCGGGTCCGACGTGCCCTTGTCCACCCGCAGCTCGGTGTTGATGTTGAAGTTCCGCTTGGCACCGCACGGGTGGTAGATGATCGAGGCGACGTCGGTCTTGTGCGTGACCTGCCAGTCGTCGCTCAGCGCGCCGTTCCAGGTCTTCGTGCGCTGGTCGGTGTCCGACATTCCCTGGAAGTAGTAGCTCGCTTTCTGCGTGCCCTTCGCGCCCCTTTCCAGGTGGGCGAAACCGCGGTAGTCGGCCTGGGCGATGCCGAACGTGAATCCGCCGGGAACGTTGACCTTGAGGTTCAGCTGGCAGTTCTTCCGGAAATCGGTCGGCCGAGACTCCGGCCCTACCTGCGCCATGTAGTCGCTGTAGGTGACCGTAAACGCCTTGTTGTCCGGGGAGACCGCCACGGCGGCCGTGCCGGCACGACAGCCGGAGCCGTTGACCGTGACGACGTCGATGGTGATCTGGCCCGTCGGGGGCGGGTCCGCGGCCGGGGGAATGACGATGGTGGACAGAGCCAGGCCGGCTGCGGCCAGCATGCTAATCATGGGACACCTTTCCGAATGTGCAGGACAGTTCGGGCGGCGTGGTACGAGACCGTATCGGAAAGGTTGTTGACGAACCGTCCGCCAACCAGAGCAACATTGTCGTGGGAGCGTGCCCATGAATACTTCTCGGGGCCGTCGGTTAATTGCCACCCAGGTTGCGGGAACGCTGTTCAGGAACCCGTAAATCAATTCGTGAAGCGTTTACGGGGCGAACCTGACGAAAACGCAACAAGGGCGCGTCCACTGTCGGACGCGCCCTTGCGGGTGAAGTCTGGGGTCAGCGCTGCTGGCCGTTGCCCATCGAGCCGCCGAGGCCGAACAGGATGCGCTGGATGAGCTCGGGATCGACGTCCGGCTCGTCGCCCAGCGCCTCGGCCGCGGGGGAGCGGCGCTTCTCGCGCCGGGGCAGCGGCACCGCGTTGGCGTTCACGCCGGTCGGCAGCTGCATCTCGCACCAGATCAGCTTGATGCCGCCACCGAGCTGCAGTTCGCCGGTGCGCAGGTCAGGCGAGGTGGGCGGCATGATGAACCTGGCTGCCTCCAGCTCGACGACGAGGTAGTCGCCACTCAGTCGCAGGCGCAGCGTGATGAGCCGCGAGGTCTTGGGATCTGCTGATTCGACGGCTGCCTCGACCAGCGCGCAAGCGACGGCCGAGCACTCCGCGGTCATGTTCCGAAGGCGCCATTCACCCAGGGTGAAGCGCACGAACAGATCCGCGCAGTTCACCGCGGTGGGCAGCGCGATGAGTGTCAGGTCGTCGACCTGGGCGGTCTGGGCGTTCGCCTGCATGCTGCCTCCGTTTCGCGTGCGGCGCGCGAGTCCGCGACAGTCACCCGAATGGCCGTCACGGTGAGCGGGAATCTACATGGGTATACGCGGGAAGCAATGGTCCGGTTGACTCACCCGTCAAAAGTCACGTGTGGGTCACGAAGAGAGGGCCTGATGCTCACTGTGAGTATAGCGTCAGGCCCTCTCCGTGATCATTTCGGGTCAGCATCGCTTCCAGGCGAACTGATACCGGGTGTTGACGCTGCCGTCCGTCGAGTCCATCGACACGAACGACGGTTGGTTCGACGCGTTCGTGAATGCTCGCACCTCGGTGTTCACGTTCAGGTGCCGCACCGCCCCGCACGGCGCGAAGACGATCTCCGCGACGTCGGTGGAGTCGGTGAACTGCCAGTTGTCGCTCGTCGGCGCCGCGATGTTGTGCGTGCTCGTGACCGTGGCCGACTGGCCGGCGAAGTAGTAGCTGGCGCGTTGCAGGCCGCGCGCCCCTCTGGGTAAGTGCGCGAACCCGCGGTAGTCGGCCTTCGCGATCCCGAAGGTGAAGCCCTGCGGGTAGTGCACGCGAAGGTTCAGCTGGCAGTTCTTGCGGAACTGCGTCGGTGTCGATCCGGAACCGGCCTGGGCGGTGTAGTCGCTGTACGTCACCGTGAATGACGTGTTGTCGTCCGAAACCGCTACCGCGGCCGTTCCGGCGGGGCAGCCGGAACCGTTCACCGTGACGACGTCGACCGTGATTTTGCCGGGTGGAACGTCAGCCTGCGCCTCGGGGGCGGCGAGGAGGGAGAGTGCCAAACCCGTAGCAGCCATCGCACTGAGCATGAGTGGCCTTTCAATTTCGAACGGGGATGGCGGCGTGCGGATCACGTTATCTTAAATTGACTTAAGTCGTGGACGACCGACCGGGCGAACTTAAATATATTTAAAACGGATTAATCGTCTGAACGGTGGATTGGCGACGATCAGCGGTCGGCTAACTTCATGTCAGATCGCAAAAGAGATCACCCCAGCCCCACTGAATGCACCGGACCCCACACCTGGCGCCGAGAGCCCCGGCTGATCCACCTCGTTTCACCGGTGTGGGAAGGCAAGCGCGCACTGCTCATCGGGTTCCTCCCTCCTGCTCGGGACTCGGTGGTGCGGCAGCGGTGCCGCGCGGCCGGCCGGTGCCCGCCGGCGGCGTCGGATCCGTCCCACGGTCCGCGCCGCCGGCGGTGTTCGTCTTTCGGCCCCGACAAGGGCCCTAGAGCCTCCGGAGCCTCAATTGCACGCGAGCCCCACCCAGCGGCCCGCGGTCGACGTGGAGAGAGCCACCCGTGCTTTCCGCGGCGCGGCGGGCGATGTCGAGCCCCAGCCCCGTGGAACCGCCGCCGCTGGCACCGCGCCGCACCGCCCGTTCGGTGTCCGCGATGCCGGGGCCGGCGTCCTCGACCACCAGCGCCACCAGGTCGGCCTGGTGCACCAGCGTCACGGCGAACCGCGTGCCCTCCGGCGTGTAGCGGAAGACGTTGCCCAGCAGCGCGTCCAGCGCGGCCGCGAGATCGGCGCGGGTGAGCGGCACGGGCGCGGGCTTGTCGGCGCCGCGGACCGTCCAGGGGCGTTCCTGGTCGTCGGCGAGCGCGGACCAGAACACCAGCCGGTCGCGCACCACGCCGGCCGCGTCGGTGCCGGAGTTGTCGGGCTGCAGGCCGGAGCGGGCCGCCTTGATGATCTCGTCGACCTCCCTCTCGAGGCCCTGGACGGCTTCGCGGACCCGGTCCGCCCCTTGACCACCCCCGAGGGTGTCCGCGTCCAGGAGAAGGGCCGTGAGAGGCGTTCTGAGGCGGTGCGAGAGGTCGGCGACCACCTCGCGTTCGGCGGCGAGCAGGTGCCGGACGCGTTCGGCCATGGCGTTGAAGGCCTTGCCGACCTCCTTGATCTCGGGCGGTCCCTTCACCGGGACCCGGACCGTGAGGTCGCCTTGGCCCATCCCGCGCGCGGCCTCGGCCAACGCCCGTGTCGCTTTGACGGCCCGTGCGCCCAGCCGATCGGCGACGAGCACCGACCCGGCGACCAGGCCGACCGCGACCCCCGCCAGCACCCACCACGTGCCGATGACGCCGTGGGTGAGCTGCTCGTGCGGCACGAACGCCTCGACGATCGCGAGCCCGCTCTCGCTGGTGGCCAGCGGTTGCAGATATGCCACGCCATCAGGCCGTTCGACCGTGGAGGCCGTCGCGAGCTTCTGGGCCTCCTGCAGGTCCGCCGCCGTGATGTGCGAGTACCCGTAGGTGCCGGCCGGGGAGCTCAGGTGCACGGCCAGGCGCTGCTGACCGCCGTACCGGGTGCTCCTGATCGCCTGGCGGATCTCCTGCGGCTTGCGGGTGATCAGCAACGCCGGCGTCAGCGCGTTGGCCTGCCTCTCGGCCTCGCTCAGCGCACGGGTGTACGCGGCGTTCTTCACGACGATCGCGAGCGGGATGAGGAACGCCAGCGCCACCATGCTGGTCGCCGCGAGAGCGACCAGCACCAGTGACCGCCTCACTGCGGAGCGACCATGCGCACGCCGACTCCTCGCACCGTGTGCAGATAACGGGGCTGCGCGGCCCGCTCACCGAGCTTGCGGCGCAACCAGGACAGATGGACGTCGAGCGTCTGGTCGTCGCGGTTGGACGGCCACAGGCTCGCCAGGATCTCCGCCCGCGGCACCACCTCCCCCTGCCGTGCCGCGAGGTAGGAGAGCAGCTCGAACTCCTTGTGGGTCAAGGAGAGTTCCTGGCCGTCCACAGTGGCCCTGCGGAGGTTCACGTCGATCTCCAGGCCGCCGATGACGAGCTGCTTGCTGTCGCGGGCACGTCGGAGCACCGCCTGCAGGCGGGCTTCGAGGTGCTCGCTGGAGAAGGGTTTGACGAGGTAGTCGTCCGCGCCCGCGTTGAGCAGCCGGATGATCTCGGCCTCGTCGTCGCGGGCGGTCGCGATGACCACCGGGGTGTTCGTGACGCCTCGGATCATCCGCAGCGCGTCACCGCCGTCGAGGTCGGGGAGCCCGAGATCGAGCACCACGACGTCGTAGGAGTTGGCGGTGACTTCGCGCAGGGCCTCGATCGCGAGCGCGACACCGTGCACGATGTGGCCCTGGCCGGTGAGGGCGCGCGTGATCGCCGCCCGCACCACCGGGTCGTCCTCGACGAGCAGTACTGATGCCATGAGCCGCTACAGGAGGATTGTCGCAGTGAGACGGTCGGTCGGATACCTGGTCGCCTGGGCGTTGGTGACCACGGTCGCCATCGGCCTGTCCTGGTTCGGCATCCGGTGGGCGATGGAACCCGCCCCGGTCGCCGCCGTCGAGGTCACGACCGGGTCGGCCGTCCTGCCGATGCCGACCGTCACCTCGATCAGCGTCCCTGCGCCCGAACCGGGCCCCTCCGTCGGTACGCCGCCTGCCACGCCGTCGTCCACCAGGCCTCCTGAGATCACTACGTCTGTTCCGGCTCCTCCCAGTAGTACGGATGCGCGTCCCTCCTCGGCTCAACTTCCGCAGGGGGAATGGCAGTCGGACGGCTCCTACGTCCACGCGTTCCACCTGCAGGGCGGGGACGTGGTCGTGCGCTACCGGCCGCAGGGGGTGCAGGCGCTGTCGGCCACCCCCGCGGACGGCTACTCGGTGTCGGTGGAACAGCCGGGCGGGCCGCTGGTGGTGAACTTCCGCAACGCCGCCGGCCGGTTGTCCAGGCTGGAAGCCACCTGGAGCAACGGGCCGACGGCGAAGGTGATCGAGCAGTAGGACCTAGAGACCGATGGCCTTGGCGATCTGCGTGGGCTTGAGCACCCGCAGGATCGCCTCGTACAGGTAGTAGTCGCCGTACGGCAGTGAGATCTCCACGCCGTCCTCGGACGGGCGGTTGCGGGTGCCACGCGCCAGGATCGCCTCAGCACGCGTCGACCTGGTCGTGAGACACGTGCCGACCAGGCCGTCGAGGATCTTCAGCGCCCGGTCGCGGTAGCGGTCGGTGCCGGTGGCCTTGGCCAGGTCGAGCAGGCCGCACGCCATGATCGCGCCCGCCGACGAGTCCTTGATGTCGTTGACGCCCAACGGCGTGCGGTAGTCCCACACCGGCACGCTGTCCGGCGTGAGCACCGACAACGCGTAGTCGGACAGCTTGCGCGCGGTGTCGCGAAACTCACGCAGGCCTGTGCGCCGGTACATCGTCGTGAAGCCGTAGATGCCCCACGCCTGGCCGCGCGCCCAGCACGACGTCGGGCTGTAGCCCTGCACCGTGTTCGGGCCGATCGCCGCGCCGGTGTCCGGGTTGAAGTCGAACACGTGCGGGGTCGAGCCGTCCGGGCGGACGAAGTGCGTCTGGGTGGTCCTGGCGTGGGCGATCGCGATGTCGAGGAACTTGCGGTCGCCGGTCTGCTCGGTGGCGAACGCGAGCAGGTCCAGGTTCATCATCGTGTCGATGATGACGCGGCCCGCGTTGCCGGGCGTGCCCAGCGCGCCCCACGCGCGGATGTACTTGCCGACCGGGTTCCAGCGCTGGATCAGCGTGTTCGCCGCGTCGATCGCGCCGTCCCGCCACTTCGTGTCGCCGGTGAGCCGGTACGCGGTGACCCAGGACGGGTAGAAGAGGAACCCCAGGTCGTGGTCGCGCGGCTGGAGCCGGCGCGGTGCCAGCCGGTCGTTGGCGGCCTCGGCGAGAGCGCGGAACTGCGCGTCGCCGCTGTCGAGGTGCGCGAGCCACAGGGTGCCCGGCCAGAAGCCGCCGATCCAGCCGCCGTCGGCGACGTAGGTCCACTTCTCGGCCCTGGTGATCTCCGGGAACGAGGTGATGCCCGGTGCGACCGCCTTCAGCTTGCTGTTGCCGTAGTCGAGGGCCCCACGGAGCTTGGCGGGCGAAGCCGCGGCTTCTCCCGCGCCGATGGCGACTCCTGCTCCAGTGAGCAGGGGAGTGGCCGCTGCGGACGCCAGAAGGGTGCGTCGAGACAGATTCACGAGACCGTCCAGTCCCTTTCATTGTCTTGCGCCCGGCGCCACAATGCCAGATCCGATCAACGCGTGTAAAGGTGCGTTAAAAATTGATTCCCTTGCCTTGTCCTGGGGCGCTGAACAGCGTAAAGGTGCGCGCCTGAGTTGGTCAGATATATGAACTTCCTGCACTCCGGCGTTGTAAAACCAATTGTTCACACTGATGAACAATTCGCCGTTCAGATGCGGTGGAGAACGGCGTCCAGATGGCACGGGCTCAGGCCGTGCCGCCGCTTGAAGGCGGCGTTGCCGCGACCGCCCTCGAGCGTGGACTTGCCGAGGCGGATGGCGAGCCGGACCGACTCCGCGAACAGCACGCCGTACGGGCTGTAGTTGCCGTCCACGGCGTAGTCGACGCCGCACGTCCAGGTGTGGAAGCGGGTGGCGTCGGTGAGGCAGACACCGGCCGCGACGAGCTTGCCGTGCTGCCGCACCTCGATCACGTGCGCGAGGTCGCCGAGCGCCGTCACGAACCTGGCGAAGGCCTCGCCCAGGTAGTAGCCGTTGTTCTCGAAGCGGCTGGCGGTCTTGACGCACAGCAGGGTGATCTCGTCGAGCGAGGCCTGGTCGACGGGCAGGGCCTCGATCGTCACGCCGGCCTCTGCCGATCTTCGGTCGTTGCGGCGCACGTTCGCTCTGGCGCGCGGGCTCAGGCTCGCGAGGTAGTGCTCGTAGGTGGTGAGGCCGGTGGCCCACCTGTCGGTGAGGTGACGCGCGGGCAGGCCGGCCGCACGCAGCGCCTGCGACAAGGCGTTGCCGCGCTGGACGTTCAGGAACCCGCACCAGCGCGCGCCGAAGATCGACGCCGTCCGGACCATGGCGTCCAGCAGTCTCGGCAGCACCTGCGCGGTGGCGGGCACGTGCGCGTCGTAGCAGTGCCAGGTGTGACTGAGCAGCGCCGGCTGGCCGACCGCGTCCGGATAGGCCTCGTGCAGGCGGCGCAACGGATTCGCGGCCGTCTGGAGGTAGGCGGGCATGACCGCGACCGGCTTGTCGCCCTCGCGCACCACGAAGTACGCGAAGGCGTCGACCGTCGTCAGCGGCGACTGCTCGTAGGCGCTGACGTAAGCATGTCGGTAGAAGACCGGCGCGCCCGCTTCGCGGACCACCGCGTCCCAATCGGCAGAATCGATTTCCCTTATGGTGTTGGAGAATTCGACGCGCACACGGTCACTGTACGGCTTGCCAGACCGCGAAGGGGACGTCGATCTCGTCGCGGCTCAGGCCGCCGTTCTCGTAGCGGACGGACGGATCCGGGAGCGGGAACCTCGGTGAGGCGGCCACCGCGACGACCGGGCCCGCCTCCGGCTGGGGCAGACCGAGATCGGTGGCGTGGTGCACGGTCGCCGTGTCGCCCAGAGTCGTTGCCACCCGGTCGAAAACGGCCTCCAGGCGGTCCGCCTTCGGGTAGAGCCACCGCGTGCGTCCCGCGCCGCCGGAGGGGATCACGCACTCCTCGCGCACGATCGCGTCCCAGGCCTCGACGAGTTCCGGGTCGGGGTCGACGGCGACCATGCCGTGGTCCGAATGCGCGACGACGGTCCAACCCTGTGCGGCCCAACGGGAAGCGTGTGCGTCCAGACGCAGCATCGCCTCGTGCACCGACTCGTCGTAACCGTGGCGGCGCACGTGATCGCCGATGTTGACGTAGGTCCAGAGGAACCTGGCGTCCTTGAGCGCCTTGTCGAGATCGGCGACGACGTTCGCGACCAGCAGCGGCGGGTCCTCGGCCTGCGCGGTGAGTTTGTGCAGGGCGGGCGCGGGTATCCGGGTGGACCCGCGCAACAGCGCCTGCGCCCAGGTTCCTTCGAGCAGGTCGAGCTCGCGGGCCAGCACGGTCGCGCCGTGCCGTTCCAGCACCGTCGTCAGGGTCGGGATCGCCGGCATGCCGTTGATGGCGTGCACGAGGCCGGAACCGTTGCGGTACACCGTTCCCGGCACCCGGTGGACGTCGGCGGGGACGCCCGTCAACGCGGTCAGCAACGCCGTCGCGGACGTCGACGGCACCGTCGAGGACAGCGTGGAGACGGAGGCGGACAGCCACGACTGTTTGGCCACGTCCGAGGAGAGACCGTGCACCGCCAGCACGATTACGCCGGAACGAGCCTTGCCGAGGGCGTGTTCGAGCCGGGAAGGTATCTCCGCCAGTGACATTCCGTGACTGTAACGCATCTCATCAGGGCAAGATTGCGCGTTCGGGTGCTGAGTTCCGCACAATGGCTGCCGATGAGGTAAAGAACACTTGGTGGAAGGAAGGTGGCGGATGTCGGTCGGAGTTCTGGACGTCGGGTGCTTCAGCGCACACCTGGTGGTCGTGGAACGAGACCTGATGCGTCCGCTGGTGTCCCACAAGGTCCGGCTGCGGCTGGACCGGGAACTGGACTCCGCCGGGGCCATCAGCCGCGAGGGCGTCGACTCGCTCTGCGCCGCCGTCCTGGCCGCCCGCAAGAAGGCGGGCGACGTTCCGTTCCTGCCCTTCGCCACCTCGTCCGTGCGCGACAGCTCGAACTCCGCCGAGGTCATCCGCAAGGTCGCCAGACGCACCGGCGTGGATCTGAAAGTGTTGTCCGGCAAGGAAGAAGCACGTCTCTCGTACGCCGCGGCCCGGCACTGGTTCGGCTGGGGCGCGGGCCCCATGGTCGTGCTGGACGTCGGCGGCGGCACCGTCGAACTGGCCGCCGGCTCCGGGACGGAACCCGAGCGCGCGGTGTCCTTGCCTTTGGGGGCAAGGACTTTGACCCGCACCGGCCTGACCGTCACGGACATGCGCGCCGAGGTGGCCGAGCGGCTCGCGTCCGCGTTCCCCTGGGGTGAGAGCGCTCGCGCGGTCGGGTGCTCGAAGGTGTTCGAACAGCTGGCCCGCCTCGCCGGCGCGCGCAACGGCACCTACGCGCCGCGTCAGTTGCGGCTCAAGGACCTGGAGAAGTGGATTCCGCGCCTGGCGAAGCTCTCGGTGCGCGAACGCGCGGCTCTGCCGGGGATTTCCCGCCACCGGGCCCAGCAGTCGCTGGCGGGCGCGGTGGTCGCGGAGGGGTTGATGAAGGTGTCCGGCCACGACGTCGTGGACATCTCGCCGTGGTCCACCAAGGAAGGTCTGTTGCTCTCGCTGGTGGAGCGCTCTCGCGCGCGGAACTCGTCCGCCGCCTAGAAGCTCTTCAGCGCGGTGACGGCGTCGTTGACATCGTTGAACAGCAACAACAACTGGTCGACGGCCGTCATCTCCAACGGACGCAACACGATCCTGGTGTCGCTGACGACGCCGAACCTGATGCCGAGCTCGTCGGCCTGGTGCTGGGTCTCCACGAGCGCGCGAATCCCCTCGGATCCGAAGAAGCGCACTTCCCGCAGGTCCACGACCAGTGCGGGCGGCTTGCGGTCGAGCAACTCGGCGAGCCTGCTGGTCACCGGTGCCGACGACATCATGTCGATCTCACCCGTGAGCGAGACGATCGGGATGGATTGGACGTAGGTAGTTCTCTGTCGAAGCTGGTTCATAAGGACTCCCGTCCGCACCGACCGTACGCGTCATCGCCGGACTGTCACAACCTGAACGGGCTTTCACCAGGTCTTCAGGCCTCCAGCTGAGCCCAGACCACCTTGCCGCCACGCTGCGGCGTCGTGCCCCACCGGACACTCAGCGCCTGCACGAGCTGCATGCCCCGCCCGCGTGCGCTGCTGGGGTCCACGGGTCTGAGCTGAGGCAGCTTCGACGACTCGTCGTGCACCTCGACGAGCATGCCGCCTGCCTTCCGGCTGACCGTCAGTGTGATCGGTCCCTCACCGTGGTCGATGCCGTTGGACACGAGCTCCGTCACGACGAGCTGCGCGTCGTCGGTGAGGTCCTCGGACAACTCCCACGAGGCAGCGGCCTCGCGCACCACCTGACGTGCGCGAGCGCACGAACCGCCCTCGGCGGTCAGGATCACCCGCACCTCTGCCAGTGGGTCGTTCAACACAAGGCGCATCGTCGCACATCCGGCGCGCCGTTCGGATCTTTCAGCCCCCCGGTGGTCGCATGGTCGAGCCCCGTGCTGCACGATTTGGGTCGCACGAGTCGGGCGTGGCGGAAGGAAACGGCGACGATGGAGCTCAACGTCGGCAGCGAGGTCCAGCGGGGATGGCGTGTGCTCGCCGTCGCCGGGGAGCTGGACATCGACACCGTGCCTTTGCTGTCCGCACGGCTTGATTCGGATGTCACCGGGGTTCATGCGGTGCTGGATCTGTCCGAACTGGCGTTCATGGACTCGACCGGGCTGGCGTTGGTGCTGGACTGGCATCGGCGGTTGGCCGAGGGTGGGGGGCAGTTGCGGGTCGCTGCTGCTCAGGGGCCGGTTCGGCGGTTGTTCGAGTTGGCCGATGTGGCTGAGGTGCTGAGTTTGCACGAGTCGGTGGATGTGGCTGTGCAGGAAGCTGTCGACTCGGCTCGATAGGGGCTGTCCGCGGGTCGGCTTGCGTTGGCATGGTCGCGTTCCAGCGGGGTGGTCGCCTGCCGTGCGATCAGTCATCTTGCGAGGGTGGTTGCGTGGGCTTTACCGAGCCGGTGCCATTCATCGCCGCTTCGCGACGATAGCGATTGGGGCTTGACATTGAGCCTCTAGCGAGATGCATTATCGGCCTTAAAAGGCCGGGCATAAGTGCCCGGCCGATGTCTTCAACGGTAGCATCTCGCACTCAATGTCAAGCCCCAATCGCCGGGGTGGTTGCGTCATCACCGCTGATCAGGCTGGCATGGTTCACACGCCTCGGCTTCGCCATTGCGTTGGTCAGGCCTCTCCGGATACGCCCAGGTAATAGGCGATGAGCCGGATTAGGTGTTCTGTGTCCACTGGCTTCGTCACGTAGTCGGTGGCGCCTGATGCCAGGGACTTTTCTCGGTCGCCCTTCATCGCCTTCGCGGTGACTGCGATTACCGGGAGGTCGGCGTAGCGTTCCATTGCGCGGATGGCCGATATCGTCGCGTTGCCGTCGAGCTCGGGCATCATGATGTCCATCAGGACGATGGCCACGTCGTCGTACTGTTCGAGGGCTCGTACGCCCGTGATGCCGTTGTCGGCGTAGATGGCCTCTAGGCCGTGTAGTTCCAGCACGCTCGTGAGGGCGAAGACGTTGCGCAGGTCGTCGTCCACCACGAGGACCTTCTCGCCGTGGAAGCGCATTGCGCCCGAGGCGGCCAGCACCGGGGCGGGCATGACGATCGGGGTCGGTTCGGGCAGGACGAAGCTGTCCGAGATGACCTTGCCCAGGGGGAGGCAGAGCGTGAACGTCGAGCCGATGCCCGGTTCGGAGCGGACGCGCAGGGCGCCGTTCAGGAGTTGAGCCAGTTCGCGGCTGATTGATAGGCCCAGGCCCGTGCCGCCGTACTTGCGGGACGTGGTGCCGTCCGCCTGCTGGAAGGCCTCGAAGATGACGGCGAGTTTTTCCGCCGGGATGCCGATGCCGGTGTCGTGCACGTCGAACGCCACGGTGGACGGGTCGTCCATGCGCACGTGCAGGCGGATGCCGCCGTCGTGGGTGAACTTCACGGCGTTGGACAGCAGGTTGCGCAGGATCTGCTGGAGCCTGTGTTCGTCGGTGTGCAGGGTTTCCGGCACGTTCGGGTCCACGCGGACGGAGAACTCGAGGTTCTTCTCGGCCGTCAGGGGGAGGCAGAGGGTCTCGACGTAGCGGACGAGTTCGTCCAGGCGGACCGGGTCCTCGTGCAGTTGCATGTGGCCCGCCTCGACCTTGGTGAGGTCGAGGATGTCGTTGATGAGCTGCAGCAGGTCGGAGCCGGACGAGTGGATCGTGCGGGCGAACTCGACCTGCTTGGCGTTGAGGTTGCCGTCGAGGTTGTCGGCGAGCAGCTTCGCCAGGATCAGCAGGGAGTTGAGAGGCGTCCGGAGCTCGTGGGACATGTTCGCCATGAACTCGGACTTGTACTTCGAGGCGGTCTGGAGCTGGCGGGCCCTGTCCTCGAGTTCCTCGGAACCGGCGCGCAGTTCGGTGGTGAGGCGCTGGGACTCGACCAGCAGGGCGTCGGTGCGGGAGTTGGCGAGCAGCGTGTTCACGTTGACGCCGATCGCCTCCTTGAGCTGGTCCAGGAGGTCGAGGTGGACGTCGGAGAACTCGTTCAGGGACGCCAGCTCGATCACGCCGAGGGTCTCGCCCTGGAACAGGATCGGCAGGATCACCAGGTTGACCGGGGCCGACTCGCCCAGCGCCGAGGAGACGGTCAGGTAGCCGCCGGGGACCTGGGTGACCAGGATCGTCTTCTTCTCCAGCGCCGACTGGCCGACGAGTGACTCGCCCATGGCCACGTGGGTCGTGCGGGCGGAGTCCAGCCGGAAGCCGTAGGAGGCGGTGAGCTCCAGCATCTGCTTGGAGTCGTCCTCCTCGATCTGGAAGAACGCGCCGTGGTGGGCGCTGACCAGCGGCGTCAGCTCGCTCATGATCAACGACGCCAGTGCGCGCAGGTCGCGGTGGCCCTGCATGAGGCCGGACAGGCGGGCGAGGTTGGTCTTGAGCCAGTACTGCTCGCGGTTGGCGCGGGTGGTCTCCTTCAGGTTCGCGATCATCTGGTTGACGTTGTCCTTGAGCTCCGCGAGCTCTCCGGACGCGTCGACGGTGATCTGCCTGGTCAGGTCGCCCGCGGTCACGGCGGTGGCGACGGCCGCGATCGCGCGGACCTGGGTCGTGAGGTTCGAGGCGAGCTGGTTCACGTTGTCGGTCAGCTTCGACCACGTGCCGGCGACTCCGTCGACCTCGGCCTGACCACCGAGCTTGCCCTCCGTGCCGACCTCACGGGCGACACGGGTGACCTCGTCGGCGAACGAGCTGAGCTGGTCGACCATCGTGTTGATGGTGGTCTTGAGCTCCAGGATCTCGCCGCGCGCCGAGACGTCGATCTTCTTCGTCAGGTCGCCCTGCGCGACGGCGGTGGTGACCTGGGCGATGTTGCGGACCTGGTTGGTCAGGTTGTCCGCCATGAAGTTCACCGAGTCGGTGAGGTCCTTCCACGTGCCGGCGACACCGGACACGCGCGCCTGGCCGCCCAGGATGCCCTCCGTGCCGACCTCACGGGCGACACGGGTGACCTCGTCACCGAACGCGCGCAGCGTGTCGACCATGCCGTTCAGGGTCTCGGCCAGGGCCGCGACCTCGCCCTTCGCCTCGACGGTGATCTTCTTCGAGAGGTCGCCGGTCGCGACGGCGGTGGCGACGGCGGCGATGTTGCGGACCTGGTTGGTGAGGTTGTCCGCCATCAGGTTGACGTTGTCGGTCAGGTCCTTCCACGTGCCGGCGACGCCCTGCACGCGGGCCTGACCGCCCAGCCGTCCGTCGGTGCCGACCTCACGCGCGACACGCGTGACCTCCTCGGCGAACGACGAGAGCTGGTCGACCATCACGTTCAGCGTCGACTTCAGCTCGAGGATCTCGCCCCGCGCGTCGACGGTGATCTTCTGCGACAGGTCGCCGTTCGCGACGGCGGTGGCGACGTGCGCGATGTTGCGGACCTGGTTGGTCAGGTTGTTCGCCATGAAGTTGACGTTGTCGGTCAGGTCGCGCCACGTGCCCGCGACGCCCGGCACCGTCGCCTGACCGCCCAGCCGGCCCTCGGTGCCGACCTCGCGGGCCACGCGCGTGGCCTCGTCGGCGAACGAGCTGAGCTGGTCGACCATCGTGTTGATGGTGGTCTTGAGCTCGAGGATCTCGCCGCGGGCGTCGATCGTGATCTTCTGCGTCAGGTCGCCGCGCGCGATGGCGGTGGTGACCGAGGCGATGTTGCGGACCTGGGTCGTCAGGTTGTTCGCCATGACGTTCACCGACTCGGTGAGGTCGCGCCACGTGCCCGCCACCCCCGGCACCTGCGCCTGACCACCGAGGCGGCCGTCCGAACCGACCTCCCGCGCGACACGCGTGACCTCGTCGCCGAAGCTCGACAACTGGTCGACCATCGTGTTGATCGTGGTCTTGAGCTCCAGGATCTCGCCGCGCGCGTCGACGGTGATCTTCTGGGTCAGGTCGCCGAGCGCCACGGCGGTCGTGACCTGGGCGATGTTGCGGACCTGAGTGGTCAGGTTGTCCGCCATGAAGTTCACGTTGTCGGTGAGGTCGCGCCACGTGCCGGCGACACCGGGCACCTTCGCCTGACCACCGAGCTTGCCGTCCGTGCCGACCTCACGGGCCACACGGGTGACCTCGTCGGCGAACGACGAGAGCTGGTCGACCATCGTGTTCAGCGTGTTCTTCAGCTCCAGCATCTCGCCGGAGACGTCCACGGTGATCTTCTGCGTCAGGTCGCCGTTCGCCACCGCCGTCGCGACCTGGGCGATGTTGCGGACCTGGTTGGTCAGGTTGTTCGCCATCGAGTTCACGTTGTCGGTCAGGTCGCGCCAGGTGCCGGCCACGCCGGGCACCTTCGCCTGACCGCCCAGCCGTCCGTCCGTGCCGACCTCACGGGCGACACGGGTGACCTCGTCGGCGAACGACGACAGCTGGTCGACCAGGCCGTTCACCGTCGACCCGAGCGTGGCGAACTCACCGCGCAGCGTCTGGTCCGACATGCGCTTGGTCAGGTCGCCCTCGGCGACGGCGGCGAGCACGCGGCTCAGCTCGCTCGTCGGCCGCATCAGGTCCTCGACCAGGCCGTTCACCGAGTCCGCGATCAGCGACCAGCCACCGGCGGTGCCCGCGGGCGCCACCCGTTCGGTGAGCCTGCCCTCCTGGCCCACCGCCTGGCGGACCCGGCCCAGCTCACCGGCGAGCCACTGGTTGCGCTCCGCGATCTCGTTGAACACGTCCGCGAGGGCCGACACGGGCCCGTTCCCCGGCACGACGAGCCTGCGGCGGAAGTTGCCGTCCCGCAGATCTCTCATGGCGGAGAGAACCCGATCGAGGGTCGCGTCCGTCTCTTCGTTGGCCGTGGTCACTCCAAGCCTCCGTGCCTCGGTGGTCGCAGCCAAGCCTGCCACGTTAAGTTGGGAGCGAGGTAACTTGATGCCGCGATGCACGCCAACTACCCGCAGGAGGCCGTGATGATTCGGCCGGCTGCGCTGGGCGACTGCCGATGAGCAGCGCCGTGGGGATCGATCTCGAAGGCTGGCAGCGGCTCGTGGACGGGCTGCGCGAGGCCGTCTTCGTCGTGGACCCGGCCGGAGTCGTGCGGGTGCGCAACGCCGCGGCCGCCGACCGGTTCCCGAGGCTCGGTCTCGGCGGGCACTTCGACGTGCACGTCGCGGGCCGCCAGCACGACCTCGGCGAGGGCTGGAGTGCCTGGTACTTCACGGACTCCACGCTCGACCACGCCCATCTGCGGCTCGCCGGCGGCACGTCGCGGGAACTGACCCTGAGGACGATCGTGCAGCTCGCGGCGGAGTTGCTGGGCGAGCACTGCGTCGCCGTGGTGCCCGCCACCCGTGATCGGCTCGAGTGGTGGCGGTGCGGAGGCGGCGAACCGACGGTCGTGCGCACGCCGCGCAGGGCCTCGGAGATCTCCGAGGTGCTGACCGGTACGGCGGCGCTGACCAGGATCACCACTTTGGGTGAAGGCAGCTGGGGCGTGCCGGAGGACTTCGGCTGCGCGCTGGCCGTGCCGCTGGGCGTCGGCGGCGCGCTGGTCGTGGCGCGCAAGGGCGACTTCGCGCCGAACGACGTCGAACGAGTCCGGCTGTTCGGCAAGCACGCCGCCACGGCGCTGGAGTCGTCGTCGAAGCTCACCGAGCAGCAGCGGACGATCGACGTGCTGCGCTCGGCGTTGCTGCCGTTGCCGCTGCCCGAGGTGCGCGGTGTGACGATGGCCTCGGTGTTCATCCCCGCCCACCAGCGGGCGATGGTCGGCGGCGACTTCTACGACGTGCACCCGCGCACGGACGGCTCGGCGACGTTCGCGCTGGGCGACGTCTGCGGCCACGGCCTGGAAGCCGCGGTCCACAGTGGACGTGTCCGGCAGTCCCTGCAGGCGCTGTCCCTGGTCGAGACGAACCCGGTGCGGCTGCTGCACCTGCTGAACACCTCGTTGCGCGCCACCGGTTCGAAGCTCTTCACCACGATCGTCGTCGGCGAACTGGTGCCGCTGGCGAGCGGGGGAGCGCGGCTGTCGCTCGCGTCCGGCGGCCATCCCGCGCCGATGATCCTGCGGGCGGACGGCAGCGTGCACGAGGTGAGCGCGACCGGTGCGATCGTCGGCATCCTGTCGGACGTCCGGTTCTCCGGCGAGCAGGTCACGCTGGCGCCGGGGGACACGCTGGTGCTGTATTCCGACGGGTTCACCGAGGCCCGTGCGCACACCGATCGCACGGAGTTGTTCGGCGAGCAGCGACTGCGGGCGGTGCTGAAGGAGTGCAAGGGACTGTCGGCGGAGGAGATCGCGCGCCACTGCGAGCAGGTCGTGCTCAAGTGGCTCGACCGGGACGACCACGACGACCTGGCGTTGCTGGCTGTCCAGGCCGTGTGAGTGAAATTCCCGGTACAAGCGTTCATCATCCGTTCGTTTGCCACGCAAGCTTGACCGGTTGAGATCTGCGCATGTCCCACTCTCACGATCACTCGCACGGTGATCACACGCACCACGAGGTCGAGCCCGTTGAGGGCAGCTGGCTCGACCCGGCGGACGACCGGCCGTCGTCGGTCGAACGCCGCAAGTTCCTGGCGGGCCTGGGCATCGCGGCCGGCGCCGTGGGAGCCGTGGCCGCCGGCACGGGCAAGGCCGAAGCGCACGTCCCGGTCAACCCGTGGGGCGGGGGTGAGCGCTGGTACTCGGGTGATCACCACATCCACACCCAGTACTCCGACGACGGCCAGTACACGATCGCGCAGCAGGTCGGGAAGGCGCACGAGTTCGGCCTCGACTGGGTCGTGATCACCGACCACGGTGGCGTCGCGCACCAGAAGTTCTCGATCGACCAGATCACGCCGGACATCGAGCGCGTTCGCCGTTCCCAGCGCGACGTGCTGGTCTACCAGGGCCTCGAGTGGAACATCCCCGGCGCGGAGCACGCCACCGTGTTCATGCCGCCCGGCAAGAACACCGTCGACATCCTGAAGGCGTTCGAGCTGTCCTACGACGGCCGCATCGCGAACAACACCGAGTCGCTCGCCCTGGCCGCGCTGCGGTACCTGGAGGCGCAGGTCCTCTCCGGACGGACCGAGATCGCGCTGATGTTCGCGAACCACCCGTCCCGTCGTGGCGTGGACAGCCCGCACGAGATCCGCGGCTGGCGTGACGCGGCACCCGGTGTCGCGGTGGGCATGGAGGGCGCGCCCGGTCACCAGGCCGCGGGCCTGCCGAAGTCCGCCGGCGGCCCCGGCCGTGCGCGCGGCTACTACGACACGGCCGCCCCGCTGCCGGAGTCGTTCCCCGGCTATCCGCCGGAGTCCTACCGCACGCACGGCGGTTTCGACTGGATGACCGCCAAGGTCGGCGGCCTGTGGGACTCCCTGCTCGCCGAGGGACGCCCGTGGTGGATCACCGCGAACTCCGACGTGCACCAGGTCTTCAACGACACCCTGACGCCGGGCAAGCAGGACTACGCCACGACCGGCTCGAAGGGCGAGCCGGTCGACTTGGGCGTCAAGCAGACCGGCTACGGCGACTTCTTCCCCGGCCAATACGGCGCGAACGTCGTCGGCGCGCGGTCGAAGTCCTATGTGGACATCATGCGCGGCCTGCAGTCGGGCAAGGTGCTGACCGTGCACGGCCGCCTGGTCGACGGCCTGGAGCTGCGCGTGCGGTCGCGCGACGACCTGCGCGGCGTGACGCTGGGCGGGCGGACGTTCGTGCGCCGCGGCGGTGACGTCGAGATCACCATCGAGATCGACCGCGCCGACGGCCCGAACTTCTCCGGCTCCAAGCCCGTGCTGGCCAAGGTCGACCTGATCTCGGGGCCGGTGACCGGTCCGTCGGTGGACCGCGACCTGTTCCTCGCGCCGGAGACGACGGTCGCGAAGACGTTCGAGGTGCCGCGCACGGGCAAGATCCGGTTCACGCACACGTTCAAGAACGTCGAGCGGTCGTTCTACCTGCGGCTGCGGGGAAGTGACGGCAAGCGGCTCACCTCGTCCGGTGACCCTGTGGTCGACGAGCTCGCGAACTCGGACCCGTGGGCGGACCTCTGGTTCTACGCCAACCCGGTGTTCGTGGACGTGATCTGAGTCCTGTGAGGACTAGGTTGGTCGGGTGTCCATGAAGCGCGAGCCCGACCGCCTGGTCCTCTTCACCGACGCGGTGGTCGCCATCGCGATCACGCTGCTGGTGCTGCCGTTGGTGGAGATCACCTCGGAACCGGGCTCCGAGCCCGCGAGCGAGCTGGTCGCCCACCACTGGCCGCAGATCTTCAGCTTCCTGCTGAGCTTCGCGGTGATCGCGCACCTGTGGTTCACCCACCACCGGCTGTTCGAGAACGTGAAGCAGTACAACGGCACGCTGGTGACGCTGAACATGGCCTGGCTGCTGACGATCGTGATCCTGCCGTTCCCGACCGAGCTCGCCGGCCGGCCGGGCGAGGACCACTTCACGCAGTTCTTCTACATCGGCACGATCACCGTCAGCAGCGTGTTGCTGACGGCGATCACGCTGCTGGTGCACGCCAACCCGGAGCTGGCCGTGGAGGCGCGCGGGCTCTCGTGGCCGGTGGTGCTGCGGGCCGTCGCCCCGACCGTCGTGCTGGTGATCGCCCTCGTGCTGTCGCCGTTCATCAGCTACTGGGGTCTGCTGCTGTTGCTGGTCAGCCCTGTGGTGCAGCGGATCCGATGACCGACAGCAGCTGCAGCTTCTCGTAGCTCTCGGTGCCGGGCGTGGCGGTGTAGACCAGCAGGAAGTGGTTCTGGTCGGGATCGAGCAACGTCTGGCACTGCAGTTCCAGCGCGCCGACGCTCGGGTGGACGTACCGCTTGAACTCCTTGGGGCGCAGGCCGATCTCCTGGGCGTCCCAGACGGTCCGGAACTCCTCGCTGCGGGCGAGCAGGAGATCGGTGTAGTGCGCGGCGCGGGAGCCGGGGCCGTGCCGGGTGAGGGCCTCGCGCAGGCCCGAGGCGAACATCCGGCCGAGGAACTCGTGGTCGGCGGGGTCGTACAGCGCGCGGGCCGCCGGATCGGTGAACCAGCGGTAGCCGAGGCTCCTGGCCGGACCGGTGTGCCGGGTCGAGTCGCCGGTGAGCGCGATGCCGAGCGGGGTCTGGCGCAGCGTCTCGCCGAGCTCGGTGACGATCTCGGCCGGGGTGTCCTGCAGGCGGTCGAAGATGCGCGCGAGGCCGGGGCTGACGTGCTCGCTGAGCGAGCCGCGGTTCGGCGGGCTGTGGCCGGCGAGCCGGAACAGGTGGTCGCGCTCGTCCAGTGACAGGTGCAGGCCCTGGGCGATCGCCGCGATCATCTGCTCGGACGGATGCGTCCCGCGTTCCTGTTCGAGGCGCGCGTAGTAGTCGGTCGACATGTTGCACCGGGCGGCGACCTCCTCGCGGCGCAGCCCGCTGGTCCTGCGCCGCGGTCCGCGCGGGAGTCCGATGTCCTCCGGCTGCAACGCCTCCCTGCGGCGCCGCAGGAACGCCGCCAGGCCGGCTCGGTCGATCGCCACGTCGGCTCCTCTCGTCTCCCTGATTTCTAACGTGCGCGCGCTGCCGTAGCCACGGAGCGAGAGGTCCTGGATGCGGGCATCCTGGTCCGGCCACTGTGGAGGACAACACCACCACGAGCAGGGGAGTGCGCGATGAGCAGGAAGTTCGACGTCGAGATCCCGGACCTGACCGGCAAGCGGGCCGTCGTCACCGGCGCCAGTGACGGGGTCGGGCTCGGCATCGCGGGACGGCTCGCGGCCGCCGGGGCCGAGGTCGTCCTGCCCGTCCGCAACCAGCGCAAGGGCGAGGCGGCGATCGCCACGATCCGGCGGCAGACGCCTCAGGCGAACGTGTCGTTGCGCTCGCTCGACCTGTCGTCGCTGCGTTCGGTCACCGCGTTGGGGGACACGTTGCTGGAGGAGGACAAGCCCGTCCACATCCTCGTCAACAACGCGGGCGTCATGACCCCGCCGGAGCGGCAGACGACCGCGGACGGGTTCGAGCTGCAGTTCGGCACCAACCACCTGGGCCACTTCGCCCTGGTCGCGCATCTGCTGCCGTTGCTCAAGGCCGGTCGGGCGCGGGTGACCTCGCAGATCAGCATCGCCGCCAACCAGAACGCCATCAACTGGGACGACCTGAACTGGGAGCGTTCGTACAGCGGCGGCAAGGCCTACAGCCAGTCGAAGATCGCCTTCGGCCTGTTCGGGCTGGAGCTGGCGAGGCGCAGTGAGGCGGGCGACTGGGGCATCACGAGCAACCTCGCCCATCCCGGCGTGGCTCCGACGAACCTGCTCGCGGCCAGGCCCGAGGTCGGCCGCTCCAGCGACACGGCGGGCGTGCGCGTGATCCGAGTCCTGTCCTCGGTGGGTGTCCTCGGCACCGTCGAATCCGCCCAGCTCCCGGCCCTGCTCGCCGCGACGGCACCCGATGCCGGGGTGTTCTACGGCCCGAGCCGCTTCGGTCACCTCAGCGGGCCGCCCGCCGAGCAGGCGCTCTACAGCCGTCTGCGCGGCACGAACGAGGCCCAGCGGGTGTGGCGGGTGTCCGAGGAGCTGGTCGCTAGCGGACTCCGTGCGGGCGGAACTGGACGCTGATCCGCGGCCCGACGACCTTCGAGGTCTTCGGGATGGCGTGCTCCCAGGTGCGCTGGCACGAGCCGCCCATCACGAGCAGATCGCCGTGCCCCAGCGCGTACTTGTGCGTCTCACCGCCTCCGCGCGGCCGCAGCAGCAGGGCCCGCGGGGTGCCCACGGAGAGGATCGCGACCATCGTGTCCTCGGTCTGGCCGCGGCCGATCGTGTCGCCGTGCCAGGCCACGCTGTCCCGGCCGTCGCGGTAGTAGCAGAGCCCCGCGGTCGTGAACGGCTCGTTCAGTTCGGGCAGGTAGTGCTTCGAGAGCGCCTCGCGGGCCGTGGTGAGAACGTCGAACGGCAAGGTGCCGCTGTAGAAGCAGAGCAGGCGCGGCACGTCGACCACGGCGTCGTACATCTGACGGCGTTCGGCACGCCACGGCACCTCGTCGACGAGCTGGTCGAACAACGCGTCGGCGCCCGCCAGCCAGCCCGGCTGCACGTCGATCCACGCACCGTGGCCGAGTTCGGTGCGGCGCGGGGCGAGCGGGGCCAGTTCCGGCTCCGCCTCCAGGTCGAAGAGTGATCCCTGGCGCATGGACCGCAGCATAATCGAACAGGTGTTCTATGGCCAACGAAGGTCGTTCGTAGCTGATAATGGCGGCATGACTGGGGATGACGACGAGGCAGTGCAGGTGGAGCGAACCACCAACATCATCAGCGGGACAGTGTTCGGCACCGTCGTGCAGCTGGGAAGCGTCAACGGCAACGTCGTCTTCCCGGAACCGAAGGCCTCCGCCGACTAGGGCTTCAGCACGGCCCACACGGCGTCCGCGACGATCTCGCGGGCCTCGGCCAGGTCGAACACCCCGAGCAGGAACCGGCGGACCGACTCGTGCGCCGGTCCCATCGCCACGGGCTCCAGCGCCCACGGCGGGACCGTGCGCAGGTCGCCGGACGCCATCCGGTCGCTGAACCAGGCCAGCACCGGCGCGAACTCCGCCATCTTGGCCGCCGGGTCGGCGTGGTCCGGTGCGGCGTAGAGGAAGCGCGCCCGGCTCGGGTTCGCCATGACCCAGTCGAGGTAGCTCAGGGTCAGTGCGCGCACGCCTTCCTCGGCTGACCCGGTCTGCAGCGCGGGCAGCATCGCGGCGACGCACCGGGCGTAGCTGTCGGCGTAGAGCTGCGCGAACACGCCCCCGCGGCTGCCGAAGTGGTGGTAGATGCTGCCGTTGGACATGCCCGAGCGCTCGGTCAGCGCCGCGATCGTGACGGCGTCGAGGCCGCCTTCCTCGACGAGCCGCAGTGCCGCGTCGAGGAGAGACTGTCGTCGGTCGGACATGAGGGTTAGAGTACCGCTCTGGAGCGACGCTCCAGAGAAGGGGAGAGCAATGGCGCTGTCGATTCCCGGCCTGCTGCGCGACCGGGTCGCCCGCACGCCCGACGCCGAGGCGATGCGGTACCGCGACCACGGTGGCTGGGTCTCGCTGACGTGGTCCGAGCTGCAGGAACGGGTCGCCGCGGAGGCGTTCGGGCTGGCGGAGAAGGGGCTGCGCAAGGGCGACCGCGTGGCGTTGATGGGCCGCACGAGCATCGAGTGGATCGTCACCGACCTCGCCGTGCTCGCCGCTGGCGGCGCAACCACCACGATCTACCCGAACAGCACGGCCGCCGAGGTCGCGCACATCATCGGCGACTCCGGCAGCCGGATCGTGGTCGTGGAGACCGACGAGCACGCCGCGTCGATGCCGGACGGTGTCGAGGTGCTGCGGTTCGGCGCGGTTCCGCAGGGCTCCGGTGACTACGACGCGTTGATCGACGGGCTCGCGCAGGACGACCTGGCGACGTTGATCTACACCTCGGGCACGACCGGCACGCCCAAGGGCGTCGAGCTCACCCACGAGAACTGGCTGACGACCGCGGAAGCCGTTGCGTCCCTGGGCATTCTGCAGCCGACGGACCTGCACTTCCTGTGGCTGCCGCTCTCGCACGCGTTCGGCAAGGTGCTGACGATGGCGATGATCGCCGCGGGCGTGCCGACCGCCGTCGACGGCAGCGTCGAGCGGATCGTGGACAACCTCGGCGAGCTGCGGCCGTCCATCGTGGCCGCCGCGCCGCGCATCTTCGAGAAGATCCACGGCCGGATCGTCGCGGGTGCGCGGGAGAAGGGCGGCGTCACCGAGAAGATCTTCCGGTGGGCCGACCGCGAGCACGGTCCGGCGACGCGCTGGCTCGCGGATCGCCTGGTGTACCGCAAGCTGCGCGACCGCGTGGGCGGCCGGATCCGCTACTTCGTGTCGGGCTCGGCGCCGCTCGCGCCGGAGATCGCGGAGTTCTTCGAACGCGCCGGCATCACGATCCTGGAGGGCTACGGGCTCACCGAGTCGTCCGCGGCGACGTTCTTCAACCGGCCGGGCATGATCGCGATCGGCACGGTCGGGCCGCCGATCCCCGGCATGGAGGTCAAGATCGCCGAGGACGGCGAGGTGCTGCTGCGCGGCCCCGGCGTCATGCGCGGCTACCACAACCGGCCGGACGCGACCGCCGAGTCGCTGGTCGACGGCTGGCTGCACACCGGCGACATCGGCGAACTCGACGACGCGGGCCGGTTGAAGATCACCGACCGCAAGAAGGAACTGATCAAGACCTCCGGCGGCAAGTACGTGGCGCCGACCAGGATCGAGAGCATGATCAACGCGGCGTCGCCGTACATCAGCAACGTGATCGTGCACGGCGACCGGCGCAAGTACTGCGTGGCGCTCGTGACGCTCGACCCGGACACCGCGTCTGGGCTCACGGACGCCGAGTCCGAAGTGGACAACGCGATCAAGTCTGTCAACGCTCAGCTCGCGCGGCACGAGACGATCAAGCGGTTCGCCGTGCTGGAGCACGACTTCAGCGTCGAGGACGGGTTGCTGACCGCGTCGCTCAAGCCGCGTCGCCGGGAGATCGAGAAGCGCTACTCCGACGTTCTCGACAGCCTTTACTAACGGCATCAGCGAACCGCCCACCGACGGAAGTGGTGGGCGGTTCGCTGGGACGTTCGTTACCGGCGGCCGCGCGGTTCGTCGTCGCGCTCTACCTCGACGCGTTCCTTGCGGACCTCGCCCTTGATGTCCTTCTGCTCGGTGATGGCGTCCTTCTCCAGCCGGACGCGTTCCACGGCCTCGGTGCGCTTCTGCACCACCGGTTCCTCGCGGTGCAAGGTGATCTCCGCCTGTTCGTCGGCGAACGCCTTGCCGGTGCTGCCTTCCGCGGGCTCGCGGACGACCCGGACCTCCTCGTGCGTGACCGGCACGGTGATGTTGCGCTGCTCGGTGACCGTGTGCTTGACCAGCCGCACCCGGCCCGTCTCGACACTGCGCGTGCCGACGTCGAGCTTCTCCTCCGAGAGCGTGACCTCGGCCGCGTCACCCCGTGCGGTGCCGCGCTGCCCGGCCATCTGTCGCCCGGCGGCCTGCCTGCCGTTGCCGCCCTTGCTGTCCAGCCGGTCGTGCTCGCCGGTCTTGGCCTGCGGGATCATCCCGTAGTGCCGGTAGAGCGCCTCCTGCTCCTGGTCCGACATGTGGTCGCCGGAGGTGTGCATGCTCGGCGACTCCTTCACCTGCTCCTTGGTGACCGGAACGGTGATCGCGCCGCCCGCCACCTGTCCCTGCTGGATCGGGACGAAGCTCTCCTTCATGCCGAACAGTCCGGTGTGGACCTCGGCCCACATCGGCTTCCCGGTGCCGTCCTCGAGCCACACCCGCTTGACCGAACCGATCTTCTCGCCCCGGTTGTCGATCACGTCGCAGTCGTACAGAGCCTCAACGTGCGTCTGATCGATCATCGTGTCGTCCCTCCGCGTTGGCCGTTGACTGTGAACGCGAGGTACCCGCCGCTGTGAGCTCAATCGCGGGTGCCCACCGACCGGGTGACCGCGCCCTCATAGCGGATTCAGTCGACCGGGCGACCCTTCACCAGGCGATGACGCCCTCGTCGTCGAAGAAGCCACCGCGCGGACCGTCGTCCGGCAGGGTGGCGAGCCGCAGCGCGATCGCGGCGCCCTCCTCAGGCGTGCGCGGGGAGGCGAAGCCGGTGAAGTCGGTCGCGACGTAGCCGGGGCAGCAGGCGTTCACGATGACGTTCGTGCCGTCGAACGCCCGCGCGTACTGGACGGTGATGCTGTTGAGCATCGACTTCGACGGCGCGTACGCGGCCATGATCGGGCCGGTGCGCAACGCCAGCGAGCCCATGTTGCTCGACACGTTCACGATCCGGGGCGAGGCAGCCTGGCGCAGCAGCGGGAGAAGCGCGTTCGTCACCCGGACGACGCCGAACACGTTGGTGTCGAGGACGGTGCGGACGACGTCGAGGTCCAGCGTCGTCGGATCCTGCGGCCCGGGCCCGCCGATGCCGGCGTTGTTGACGAGCACGTCGAGCCGTTCGATCGCCGCCGCGGCCTCCGCGACGCTCTCGTCCGAGGTGACGTCCAGCGCGACCCCGAACGCGTCGATTCCGTTGGCGCGCAGGCGTTCGACGGCCTCCTTGCGGCGGACGTCGTCGCGTGCGCCCACCGCGACCCTGAAGTCGAGCGCTCCGAGCCCTTGGGCGATGGCGAAGCCGATTCCCTTGTTCGCGCCGGTGACCAGCGCGGTCTTCTTGTTCACCTCTTCATGCTCGGCTCGCTGTGTGCGTGCTGTCCAAGATCGATTCAGTAAGCTCTGATACCTACCGGGTATTAGGCTTGGTCCGTGGACGATCTGGAGACCCGCGAGCTTCGTTATTTCGTGGCCGTCGCGGAGGAGCTCCACTTCGGACGTGCCGCTGCCCGGCTCGGGATCGCCCAGCCGCCTCTCTCGCGGGCGATCACCCAGCTGGAACGCCGGCTCGGCGTCCGGCTGCTCGACCGCGATCGGCGCGGTGCGGCCCTCACGGACGCGGGCCGGGTGTTGTTGCGCGAGGCCAGAACGGCGCTCGACGCGGTCGCGGCCGCCGTCCGCCGGACCCGTCGTGCGGGAGATCCGGAGCGCCCGCTGGTGCTGGTGACGAAGGCCGGAGCGTCGCACGAGCTGTTGCGAGCGCTGCTCGACGCGCTGGCCGAGCCGGTCGAGGTGCTGCTGTGCGAGGTGGGGGAGCAGGCGCACCGGCTGCGCGACGGGCAGGCCGACATCGCGTTGATGCACCGCCCGTTCGACGACCTCGCCGGGTTCGACACCGCCGACCTGCACACCGAGAGCCAGGTGACGATCGTCCCAGCGACGCACCCGCTCGCCGCACGCGACAGCGTCACGCTGGCGGAGGTCAGCGCCGTGCCGGACCTGCCGATCGCCCGCTGGCCCCGGCTCGACGGGACCTATCCGGACGGCCCTGGCCCCGAGGTGCGCACCCAGTCGCAGCTCGCCCAGCTCGTGGCGCTCGGCAGGACCCTGCTCGTCATCCCCGCCTCCAGCCGCGCCTGGCAGTGGCCGGAACACGTCGCGGTGCCCGTGGTGGACGCGCCGGACGTGACGACGGTGCTGGCCTGGCCGCCGGGCTCGCCAGTGCAGTCACTGGTGCGCTCGGCGGCCGGGCTCAGTTTCTAGTCGCAGACCGCGCCACGTGAGGCCGAACCGACCAGCTTGGCGTACTTGGCGAGCACGCCGCGTTCGTAGCGCGGAGGCAGCGGCGCCCAGCCTTCCTTGCGGCTGTCCAGGTCGGCGTCGACGTCGAGCGTGCCCTTGGCGACGTTGAGCGTGATCTGGTCGCCGTCGCGCACGAACGCGATGGGCCCTCCGTCGACCGCCTCCGGTGCCACGTGCCCGACGCACAGTCCTGTCGTGCCACCGGAGAACCGGCCGTCGGTGAGCAGCAGGACGTCCTTGCCGAGGCCCGCGCCCTTGATCGCCGCGGTGATCGCGAGCATCTCGCGCATGCCCGGCCCGCCCTTGGGGCCCTCGTAGCGGATGACCACGACGTCGCCCGCGGTGATGGTGCCGTCCTCCAGCGCGTCCATCGCGGCGCGTTCGCGGTCGAACACCCGCGCGGTGCCGGTGAAGACGTCCGAGTCGAAGCCCGCCGACTTGACCACGGCGCCGTCCGGGGCGAGCGAGCCCTTGAGGATCGTGATGCCGCCGGTGTGGTGGATGGGCTTGTCGAGCGCGCGCAGCACCAGTCCGTCGGGGTCGGGCGGGTTGATGTCGGCGAGGTTCTCGGCGACCGTGCGGCCGGTGACGGTGAGGCAGTCGCCGTGCAGCAGACCGGCGTCCAGCAGCGCCTTCATCACCACGGGCACACCACCGATGCGGTCGACGTCCGTCATCACGTGCCGGCCGAACGGCTTCACGTCCGCGAGGTGCGGCACGCGTTCGCCGATGCGGCTGAAGTCGTCGAGGCTGAGTTCGACGCCGGCCTCGTGCGCGATGGCGAGCAGGTGCAGCACCGCGTTGGTGGAACCGCCGAACGCCATCACGACGGAGATCGCGTTCTCGAACGCCTCACGCGTCATGATCTGCCGCGCGGTGATGCCCTTGCGCAGCATCTCGACCACGGCCTGCCCGGACCGTCGCGCGAACCCGTCCCGGCGCCGGTCGGTGGCCGGGGGAGCGGCACTGCCCGGCAACGACATGCCGAGGGCCTCGGCCGCGCTGGCCATGGTGTTCGCCGTGTACATGCCACCGCAGGCGCCCTCGCCGGGGCAGATCGCGCGTTCGATCAGGTCGACGTCCTCACGGCTCATCAGTCCGCGCGCACAGGCCCCGACGGCCTCGAACGCGTCGATGATCGTGACCTCTTTTTCGGTGCCGTCGGTCAGCGTGACCCGGCCGGGCAGGATCGACCCGGCGTAGAGGAACACGCTGGCCAGGTCGAGCCGCGCCGCCGCCATCAGCATGCCGGGCAACGACTTGTCGCAGCCCGCGAGCAGCACCGACCCGTCCAGCCGCTCGGCCATCATCACGGTCTCGACGCTGTCGGCGATCACCTCGCGCGAGACCAGCGAGAAGTGCATGCCCTCGTGGCCCATCGAGATGCCGTCCGACACCGAGATGGTGCCGAACTCCAGCGGATACCCGCCCGCCGCGTGCACGCCGTCCTTGGACGCCTTCGCGAGACGGTCGAGCGACAGGTTGCAGGGCGTGATCTCGTTCCACGACGAGGCGACGCCGATCTGCGGCTTCTCCCAGTCCTCGTCACCCATGCCGACGGCCCGGAGCATGCCGCGCGCGGCGGTGCGCTCCAGGCCGTCGGTCACGTCGCGGCTGCGTGGCTTCACGTCCGGTGTCTCGGTCATGAGCGCACGCTAGTCGCTTCTAGGAGGGGTTTGCTGCGTGAGTCAGCGTCTCCCAGGCGATGAAGAGGTTGTCGGTCCCGTGTGGACGATTCGACTCCGTGTAGATCTTGGTGTTCGCCATCGCGATGCCCAGCCGGGTGTTCAACGCGTTGTAGCTGACCTCGGGCGTCGGTCCGAGCTCACGGCTGAGCGTGCCGCCGCACAGCCAGGACGGCATCGGCTCGCCGTTCTGGTACTTGCTGTGCAGGCCCCACGCGTGCCGCATGCGGTCCTTGATCTCGCCCCAGATGTCCTGGCCCTGGATGCGCGCGGTCTCGGCGAGGTGCGAGGCAGCTGAGAGCCCGTACGCGGTGTGGGCGAAGTCGCGGCAGGTCTCCTGGGTGAGGCCGTCGACGAACGTGGACTGGTTGTGCCAGTAGGAGATGATCTCGGCCCTGGTGTCGATGCCGCTGCCCGGCGGCGTCTTCGGCAGCGCGCCGTCGGTGGTCAGGTAGATGAACGCCTGGATGCGCGTCCGGAAGATGCCGATCGCCTTGTCGTAGGCGGCCTTGTCCTCCAGGAACACCGCGATGCCGATCGACGCCTCCATCATGCTGAGTTCCCAGTTGCCGTTGGTGTTCGCGCGGCCGTTCTGGATCTCGGGCAGGTAGACGTTGCGCAGCATCGTGCCGAACCTCGCGCTGTTGGGCCAGGTTCCGTAGACGTGCTTGATGATCTCGGCGGCCTTGGGCCAGCTCGACGCCGACCACGCGGTCTGCAGCGGGGCGTTCGAGTTGGTGTGGTCGCGGATCGTGTTCGACCAGGCGTCCATGATCTGGATCGCCTTGGTCGCGTACCTCGCGTCGCGGGTGACGTACCAGGCCAGGGAGAGGGTGTAGGCGGCGAGCGCGTCCTCGCGTTCGTCGGTGCAGCCGTTGTTGGGATTGCTGACGGGGCCGCATTCCACGACGGCGCGGGGCTTCGGCGTGCGGTTCAGGTCGGCGTACTTCGACGCCAGCATGCGGTCGTAGGCGAGCTTCCACGGCTGTGCGCCGGCCAGGACCTTGGTGCGCACGAAGTCGAGCTGTGGCCGGGAGACGACGACTCCCGGGTGGACGAACGTCGCCGGTGCCGCCTGGGCTGAGCCGGTGACCGGGACCAGAAGAGATGCCAGCAGTGCGATCAGCACCGTGCAGGAGCGGGTGACCATGCGGCCAGTGTTAGTGGTCTATACCTTTTCGGTCAACCATCCCGGAACAAGATTCACGGTGGTGAAACGGTTCATGCTGATGAACAGGTCCGCGTGGCAGCGAAATGCGTTGAATTTGCTGCGGTGGCTCGGAAAGCTGCGGTTCATGAGCACACGCCGGTACGTCTTCCTGGACCCCGACGGCAGTGCCGGTGACGGCTGGCTGCACGTGGTGGTCGAGGCGCGGACCGGAGTCGTCTACCAACAGCAGTGCGGAGGAACCGCCTGCCGGCAGGCGCAGGCGGAGGGATTCCTGGTGCCGCTGTTCGGCCCCGATGGACTGGCCGCCCTGCGCGAACTGTTCGAGAAGCACTTCCGCGGTGCCGGCACCTGGGACCACGGCTGGCTGGACAGCGAACGGTCCAGGCTCCGCGAGGGTGTGGGAATGATCGGCTACTGGGCGTGCAACGGGTCCGAGGAGGAGCTGACCGTCCTGCGGCTCGACGAGAGCCGGATCCGGGAGGTCGACGAGGCGTGGATCCCGGTGATCACGGCGGACGGCCCCGGGTTCCTGGTGTGGGCCAACTCGGACTGAACCGTCCACAGTGGTCAGGACAGCGAAGAGCCCCGGTGCGCGGGAGGTGCACCGGGGCTCTTCGGGTCACGCGGTCAGAGCGTCACTCGCGGCACTTCTTGCCGGAGTTCACGCAGTTGACGAGGCGGTTCATGATCTTCTGCGACATCACGTTGGCGAAGTCGTCGTGGTCGGTGAGCGGGTTGTGCTCCTCCTCCGGGAAGGAGTCGACCAGGTAGCGACCGTCCTTCTGGACGTCCAGCGGGATCTTGTAGGTCAGCGAGATGCGCAGCTGGGGAACGGCCTTGAAGCCCTTCTGGCACTTGCCGTTGGCGTCCGGGAACACGATGTGCTCGCGGTGCTTCTCGGAGTCGATGTTCTTGCCGTCCCAGCAGCTCGGGAAGTCGTGGATCCGCTTGACGTTCGAGCCCTGGGGGCAGATCGGGTACTTGTCCATCAGGACCTTGTCCTCGAAGCCCGTGCAGGTCCACGACGCCTTGGCGTTCTTCGGGCCGTTCTGGCCGGCCTTCGCGTCACCGTAGAGAATGCGGAGGAACTTCGGCATCGCGACGACCTTGCCGGTCGGGCTGCCGCGGAACTGCAGGTCGACGACGGCGGGGCGCTGGATCTCGCCCTCGTTGCCCTCGAGCTCGTTGTCCGCGTTCTCCTCGGGGTTGTTCTGCTGCTTCTTGGCCTCGGTGCCCTCGGCCTGAGCGGCGTCGGCGTTCTCGCCGCCGTTGTCGAGGCCTTCCTCACCCGCGGCCTTGTCCTTGACCGCACACGCGGCGGCCGGGTTCAGGTCGGGAGCCTGCTTGCCCTGGCGGCTGAACGCCAGCATCATCCGGTTCAGGATGGCGGCGCGCTTCTCGCGCGTCGGGCCGACGATGATGTTGTCGCGGTCCTGGGCCTTGGTGGAAGCGACCTTCTTCTCGGCCTCTTCGGTCACCTTCTCGATGTTCTCGAGTTCCTTGTCGATCTCCGCCTGGGCGGCGTCCGGCACGTCCTCGGGGAGCAGCGACGCGACGTCGGGGCACTCGAGCTGGGCCGCGGCCTTGTCGGCCTTGTCCTTGTCCTGCTGGGCCTTGTCGTCCTTCTTCGGCGGGGCCTGCTCCTCGGCCGGCGCGGCCTCTTCCGCTTCCTCGTCGATGATGCGCACGACGGGCCAGAAGTACGCGGACTTGTCGCCGTTCTTGCAGGTCGTGCCTGCCGCCTGCAGTGACTTGTTGTTGGAGTCCGCGTTGGTGGAGAGGTTGCCGACGTAGTCGTGCAGGTGCTGGGCACCGTTGCGAACTCCGGGCTGCGCGATGAAGTTGTCCGGGTTGAAGTGCCCGTTCTCGTTGCGGCCGCAGTTCACCGTGAACGTGCCTGTGGTGGCGTCGTTCTCCGGCTTTGGTTTTTTGACGTTCGGCTTCACCTTGGTGATGTCGACGAACAAGCTCTTGTCCGCACCGTCGGCGAGCGCGGAGCCATCAGAAGAACTGATGGCCACCACCGCGGCACCGCCCGCGACCACGGCCATCGCCGCCGCAGCGGCGGTGAGCCAGATCGTGGATTTCCTCCGGTGAATAGCCATTTGCCACCTCGTGGTAGTCCGATAAAACGGCATGGTGAAGCTGACGGCGGTATGGGGCCGCTATCTTCGGGATTGAACCTGGGTGTGCTGTTTTTTAGAACGAACGAGATTTCCGCCGTGATTTCTTCGATCGGGATATCATTCGCATCCCCACCAGCGCGAGCGCGAGCACCCCGATGGCGGCGAAGAAGACACCGTTGTTGTCCCCGAACACGCCTTGCTCGGCGGTGCGGGTGAACCTCGTGCCCTCCGGCACGGTCGGGATCACGCCGTCGGTCGGGTTGGCTGACTGGTCGGCAGCCTGGTCACCCGACGCGTCCGGTGCCCCGGTGCTGTCCGCGGGCGGTGGAGGCGCGAGTGGTTGCGGTGACTCCAGTCCGGCGAAGTCGACGCGGCCGGTCTCCTCGAGCACCTTCATGTGGTCGAAGACGGTGATCATCGCTTGCGTGGAAAGGATGCGGATGAGCTCGTTCTTGGTGCCCGCCCGGATCTGCGCGGCATAGGCGTAGACCTTGCCGTGCGCCGCGCGGAGGCGGTTGGCGAAGACGGCGTCGAACTCGTCGCCGTTCGCCGCGTCCATCTCGGCGAGCCAGCCCTTCTGCTCGTCCGAGGCCTCGGTGGGCAACGTGTGGCCGAGCAGAACGCCCGCCCGGTTCACCACGTTGTCCAGGAGCGTGTGCCCCTCGATGAGGTGCTTGCAGGCCTCTTGGATCTTGGGCTGGTCGGCCCGCTTGGCTTTGCCCTTCTCGCCCGCGGGCTTCTCCCACAGGCCGGCCTGCTTGACCCGGTTCATGAAGTCCCGGTCGGCCGGTCCGAGTGGCCCCCACTGCGTCTGGACGATCTCGTCGCCCTTGCCGCCGCTGTCTGGCGGCGGGGTGGAGATGGGGGTGGACGGCGTCGTGCTCGGCTGGCCGACCGCACTCCCGGTGTTCAGGAGCACCGCCAGCGCACAGCCGGCCACCGCGACCATCAGTCGCGTCGGCTTCGCCAAGTCCATGGAGAGTCGCACGACCGGGGATACGGCCAGCAATGCGATGGCGCCTCAGTTCGAGACGTCTACGTTATCGAAACGTTATCGTCGCGGCCGCAACCCCGGCCGGATCTGCTCCGAATGCCCGACATAGGGTCGTGAGCATGAGCAAGCGTTTTGTGGCGTTGGGGGACTCGTTCACCGAGGGTGTGGGCGATGACGACGCCAGTCGACCGAACGGTGTGCGGGGCTGGGCGGACCGCGTCGCCGACGTGCTGGGTGCGGCGGATCCCGAGTTCACCTACGCCAACCTCGCCGTGCGCGGCCGGCTGATGCCGCAGGTGCTGGGCGAGCAGCTTGAGCGCGCTCTCGCGATGAAGCCGGACCTCGTCTCCCTCTACGCGGGTGGCAACGACCTCATGCGCCCGAAGGTGGACATCGACGCGTTGATGCGCCGCTATCGCGCGGCCGTCGCACGGTTGGTCACCGCGGGCGCGCGCGTAATCCTCTTCACGGGTGTCGACGGTGGTGAGGACCCGGTGTTCCGCAAGATGCGTGGTCGCGTGGCCATCTACAACGAGCACGTGCGCGCGATCGCCGCCGAACACTCGTGCGTGCTGGGTGACATGTGGAACATGCGGCAGCTGCGCGACCGTCGCATGTGGTCCGCGGACCGGCTGCACCTCAACTCGCTCGGGCACACCGAGGTCGCGATCTCCGTCCTCGAAGGCCTGGGGGTCGAGCACGCGCTGGAGCGGACCCTGCTCGGCGTGGCTCCGCTGGTCGACCGTCGCGCCAAGCGGGCGGAGGACTGGCAGTGGGCCCGCGAGCACGTCGTGCCGTGGGTGATGCGGCGCGTGCGCGGGGAGTCCTCCGGCGACGTGATCCGGCCGCGCCGCCCGGAGCTGCTGCCGCCGTCGTAAGTAGAACGTGTTCCTTGACGCGGTCGCTTCTAACGAGGCGACCGCGCTTTGGTGACGGCTTTTCGCACGATTCTTTGCAGATAGAACGCGTTCTAGAAGTTACTTGGGTCTGGATGGATGCAGATCCCTAACGTCAGTGCGCATGCGTCGCAGGACCGCACTGATCGCATTGATGATCTGCGCGTTGATCGCCGGCTGCGGAAGCAGGCTCACCGACGAGCAACGGGCCGCACTCGTCGTGCCTCAAGGAGGGTCGGCCGGCACCCAGGACGGCGTGGTGACCGGCGAGGACGGCGCGGCGTCCGAGGGCACCGCGGAGCAACCGGGTGCCGCGAACCCCCAGGAGCCCAACAAGCAGCCGAACCCGCCCGGCAGCATCGCGGGCGGCTGCCAAGGGACCGGCGGCGCCACGGACAAGGGCGTCACGGCCGGCGAGATCACGATCGCCAACATCTCCGACATCAGCGGCCCGGTGCCCGGCATCTTCCAGTCGGCGCAGCAGGCGACCAAGGCGTTCGTCGAGTACTTCAACGCCACCCAGGGCTCGGTGTGCGGCCGCAAGCTCAAGCTCGTCTCGTTCGACTCGCGCACCGACAGCGGCGGCGACCAGCAGGCCACCTCCCAGGCCTGTGAACAGGCCTTCGCGCTGGTCGGCTCGATGTCGGCGTTCGACCAGGGCGGCGGACCGGCGGCGGCCGGGTGCGGCATCCCGGACCTGCGGGCCTCGACCGTCACCGCGCAACGCCAGCGCACGGCCGTGAGCTTCGGTGTCGCGTCGAACGTCGTGAACCTCGTGTCGTCGGCGGGCCCTGACCTGGTCAAGTCGAGCTTCCCCGGCGGCGTCAACGCCGCGGCGTACCTCTACCTCAACGCCGACGCGAGCGCGCAGAACGCCAAGAGCATGCAGAAGGCGGCCGAGGCGCGCGGGATCAAGTTCGTCTACTCGCAGGCCATCGACATCACCGATGTCAACTACGCGCCGTACGTGGCGAAGCTGAAGGAGACCGGCACCAAGATCGTCTACTGGATCGGGTCCGCGCAGTACGCCGTGCGGTTGCAGCAGGCCATGCGGCAGCAGGGCTACACGCCGGAAGCGTTCATCACCGACCCGTCCGCCTACGACCCGCAGTACATCAAGCAGGGCGGGGCGGCGGTCGACGGCACCGTCGTCTACACGAACGGCGCGTTGTTCGAGGAGTCCAACGCCCAGGTGGCGCTGTACAAGCAGTGGCTCGGCCGGGTGGCGCCTGGTGCGGCGCCCTCGTACTTCGGGATGTTCGCCTGGTCGGCGGCGCGGTTGTTCGTCACCACCGCGGCGAAGGTCGGGCCACAACTGACCCGCAAGGCGATGCTGGAGGCGGTGCGCGGGGTGCACGACTTCACCGCAGAGGGGATGGTCGCGCCGCAGGACGTCGGGGGCAAACGGACTTCGGCCTGCATGACGCTGGTGCGGCTGAAGGGCGGGGCGTGGTCGCGGCTCGCGCCGGCGTCCGGGTACTCGTGCGGGACGTTGATCGACACGGGGGTGGGCGGATGACCGCACTCCTCGCGTACACCATCTTCGGCCTGGTCACGGGTGGCGCGTACGCCGTCGTCGCCGGCGGTCTCGTGCTGACCTACAGCACCTCCAAGGTGTTCAACGTCGGCCACGGCGCGATCGGCATGGTCATGGCGTTCCTCTACTGGGAGCTCGCCGAGAACCGCGGCCTGCCGCAGTGGCTCGCGCTGCTGCTCGTGGTGGGGGTGTGCGCGCCGCTGTTCGGGCTGGTGATCGAACGGTTCATCATGCGCCGGCTCGCGGGCGCGCCGGTCGGGATCACGCTGGTGGCCGGGGTCGGCGTGCTGGTCGGGCTCATCGGGGTGGCGCAGGTGATCTGGCCGCCGCAGGCACGTCCGGTGCGGCCGTTCCTCGACCAGCTCGGCGTCCACATCGGACAGTCGTTCGTCAGCGGACACGACCTGGTGACGCTGGCCTGCGCGGTGCTCGTCGCGGGCGGGTTGTACGTGCTGCTGAACCGGACGCGGACCGGGCTGGCGATGCGGGCGTGCGTGGACGCGCCGGAACTGGCCGCGCTCTACGGGACGCGGCCGCATCGTTTGTCGGCGCTGAGCTGGGCGATCGGGTCGGCGCTGGCCGCGTTGGGCGGGATCCTGCTGACGCCGGTCGTGCAGCTCGACTACGTGACGATGACGTTGCTCGTGATCACCGCGTACACCGCCGCGCTGGTCGGGCGGTTGCGGAGTCTGCCGTGGACGTTCGCGGGCGCGTTGGGGCTCGGGCTGGTGCAGTCCTACGCCGTCGCCTACCTGCCGTCGTCGCCGTTCTGGATCTCGTTCCGGGCGGCGATTCCGGCGTTGTTGCTGTTCGTCGTGCTGCTCGCGATGCCGCAGTCGCCGTTGCGGATCGGTGGTGTGCGGGGATCTCGCGGGGTGGCGGTGCCGAACGCGCTGACGACCGGTGTGGGCGCCGGGCTGTTCGCGGGTGTGGTCGTCGTGCTCGCGTTGCTGGTGGACTCGGTGGTGGCCGGGCAGCTCGCGCTGGCGCTGGTGTTCGGGATCGTGCTGCTGTCGATGGTGCTGCTCACCGGGTACGGCGGGGTGGTGTCGCTGGGGCAGTTCACGTTCGTCGGCGTGGGCGCGGTGACGGTGGCACGGCTGGGGAGTTCGTCGCCGTTGACCTTGCTGATCGGCGCGGCGGTCGCGGCGGCGGTCGGCGCGCTGATCGCGTTGACGGCGTTGCGGGTCAGCGGGTTGTACCTGGCGCTGGCGACGCTCGGTTTCGCGCAGCTGATGGACAAGCTCGTGCTGCAGTCGCCGGTCGCGTTCGGGGTGCGGGGCAGTCTGCAGGTGCCGCGGATGGTCGAGTCGGCGACGGGACAACTGTTGCTGGCGGCGGGTGTCTTCGTGCTCGTCGGGATCGGTGTGCTGGCGGTCAGGCGTGGCCGGCTCGGGCGGCGGATGATCGCGGTCAAGGACAGTTCGGCGGCGTGCGCGACTTTGGGGCTCAACGTGCGCTGGATCCGGGTCTGGGTGTTCTCGTTGTCGGCGGCGATCGCGGGACTGGCGGGCGGGTTGTTCGCGCAGCTGCGGGAAACCGTTGCGGCGAGCGACTTCCAGCTGTTCAACAACCTGCCGTTGCTGCTGTTCGCGGTGATCGCGGGCGTGACGTCGGTGTCCGGCGCGTTGCTCGGCGGGGCGCTGCTGATGCTGCTTCCCGTGCTGCAGAGCGGGTTTCCGGCGTTCGCGGGGGTGGCGGTCGTGCTGCTCGGCGTGGCCGCGGCCGGGCTCGCGCGGGATCCGAACGGGCTGGTCAGCTGGGGTTTCCGGGCCTGGTCCTGGCGGCGCGCATGAGCACGTTGCGGGTGGAGGGCGTGACGGTCCGCTTCGGCGAGGTGACCGCGGTCGACGACGTGTCGCTGGTCGTCGAACCCGGCGTCACCGGGCTGATCGGGCCCAACGGCGCGGGCAAGACGACGTTGTTCGACGTGATCAGCGGGCTCCGGAAACCGTCGTCGGGCCGGGTCACGCTGGACGACGCGGACATCACCTCGCTCGGCCCGCACCAGCGGTCCAGGCTCGGCGTCGCGCGGACGTTCCAGCGGCTGGAGGTCTTCGGCTCGCTGACCGTGTCGGAGAACGTGCTGGTGGCGCTGGAAAGCCGGCGCCGGCCCGCGAAGCTCGCGCTGGAGCTGCTGGAACGGGTCGGGATCGCGGAGTTCGCCGGCAACCAGGCCGACACCGTCCCGACCGGTGCCGCGCGCCTGCTGGAGCTGGCTCGCGCGCTGGCCACCGACCCGGTGTTGCTGCTGCTGGACGAGCCGTCGTCCGGGCTCGACCGCGCGGAGACCGACGCGTTCGGCGCGTTGTTGCAGGAACTGAGCGCCGAGGGCCGTTCGGTCGTGCTGGTGGAGCACGACATGGACCTGGTGATGGGCTACTGCGACCACGTGCACGTGCTGAACCTGGGGCGGCTGCTGGTGTCCGGCACGCCCGATGTCGTTCGTGCGCACGAGGGTGTCCGGGAGGCGTATCTCGGATGATCGATCTGAAGGACGTCCACGCCGGCTACGGCCGGATCGAGGTGCTGCGCGGGGTGTCGCTGAACGTGCCGCGGGGGACCGTCACCGCGTTGCTGGGCCCGAACGGCGCCGGCAAGTCGACGCTGGTCAAGGTCCTCAGTGGACAGCTGCGGGCGACCTCCGGCCACGTCCACCTCGGCGGCGTGCACGTCAACGACGCCGCGCCCGACGAACTGGCGCGGGCGGGCCTGTGCACGATCCCGGAGGGCCGCGCGATCTTCCCGAACCTGACCGTCGCGGAGAACCTCCGCCTGATGCGCGGGGACGCCGACGTGGTCTACGACCGGTTCCCGAAACTTCGCGTGCGGCATCGGCAGCTCGCGGGTTCGATGTCCGGTGGTGAGCAGCAGATGCTCGCGTTCTCCCGCGCGTTGATCACCGACCCGGCGGTGCTGGTGATCGACGAGCTCTCGATGGGCCTCGCACCGGTGATCGTCGCCGAGCTGTACGAGGTGGTGGGGGAGTTGGCGCGCTCCGGCGTCACGATGCTGATCGTCGAGCAGTTCGCCGAGACCGCCTCCGCCGTCGCCGACCAGGTCGTCGTGATGACGCACGGCGAGATCTCCGCCGATTCCGACCTCACCACCGTCTACTTCGGAGGGACGTCATGAGGTACGCGCTCGTCCTGCTGCTCCTCCTGCTGTCCCCGGCGCCCGCGCGGGCGTCCGACATCGGCGGCTTCACGCTGTCCGCCCACGCCGCGCCGGTGTCCGTGCTGCTGCACACCGACCTGATCCCGGTGCCGGCCGAACCGCAGGGCGAGGTGCACCTCTCCTACACCCAGACCGAACTGGGCGCGGGCCCGATCGGCCGCTCGGTGGCCAGTTCGCTGTGGCCGGGCGCGGCCGTGGGCACCGGTCTGCCGCAACTGCTCGGCTTCGCCTACCCGATCCAGGCCAACGCGGCGCACCCCGGCGGCCCGGCCGACCAGTCGCAACCAGGCATGCGCGCCGCGGCCGGCGCCGCCAAGGCCGAGTCCTACGCGGGCGCGAAGCAGGAGGTGCCGTTCCTGCTGACCGTCGACGGCCTGTCGTCGAGCAGCGTCAGCACGGTCAGCGCCTCCGAAGCGAGGTCCACGGCCGTCACGTCCGCGCAGACGATCTCGTTGCTGGCGGGCCTGGTCGTCATCTCCGGCGTCCGCTTCGAGTCGGTGGCGGTGAGCGACGGCAGCAAGGGCAGCGGCACCAGCACGTTCGCGGTCGCCGAGTTCACCGTGCTGGGCCAGAAGTTCCCGGTCAAGGCCCCGGACGCACCACCGGACGGGCTCCTGAAAGCGTTGGAACCACTGGGAATCACTCTCGCCTGGCCGACGTCGTCCACCAAGCTCGAAGCCACGTCCGCGACGTCGACCAGCCGCGGCCTGACCCTGACCGTCGACGTGCTCGCGTTGCGCACCAAACTGGGCCTCGGCGGCATCCTGGACGGCATCGTGGCCCCGTTGCTGCCCAAGGAACTCGTGCCGCTGCTCAACCCGCTGCGCAAGATGGTGGTGATCGTCGGCGACACCGAGGCCGTGGCGAACGCCTCCGTCTCCTCACCCCTGACCCCACCCGACGCACCGGCACCCGTCGTACCCCCACCGCCCGCGGCCGACACGCCACCACCGGCTCTGGGAGGCACGCCTCCTGCCGCGGGCGTGAACCCGCCGTCGAAGTCGGTGACTCCGGTCGCCTCGGCCCGCACCAGGCCGCGTTCACTGCTCGACTTCCCGGGCGTACCGGCGTTGCTGGTGCTCACCGGCCTCGGCGTCGCGGCGGCGGGAGCGTTCGGCATGAAGTCGTTCGGCACGTTCCTGCTGGGCGGCGCCCCCTGTCCCTCCGGGCACCCGACCGGTGTCCCCGACCTGCGGGTGAACCCATGACGATCCAGGACCGGCGCCGCGCACGGATGCGCAGCGGGCTCGGGCTTGTCGGCACGATGCTGATGACGGCGGGCATCGCGGCGATCCTCTTCGCCTGGTGGGGTGTCGCGCACACCGGGTACACGTTCGAGCAGATCCCGTACGTCGTGTCGGGCGGGATCCTGGGCGTCGGACTGATCGGGGTGGGCGGGTTCCTCTACTTCGGGTCGTGGCTGACGAAGCTCGTGGAGGAGCAGCGGCAGACGACCTACGCGTTGTTGCAGTTGCTGGAGGAGCGGGACCGGGAGCGGGTGGAGCAGGTCTAGCCGCCTGAGCGATGATTCCGGCGTGATCGGGTGGTATAGCTACTACTTCGCCGACGAGGACGTCTGGTTCCACTACGAGGTGGACGACGAGGGCTGGGTCCGCCGGCAGGTCGACCTGCACGGCGCGGACCTGCGGCCGACGACGGCGGCGGCGCTCGCCGAGGTGCTGCACGCGCGGGACACCGGTGGCCTTGAAGCGGTGATCGCGTACGAGAAGAGGTTCGGCGTCCTGGCCGAGGGTGCCGTGCACGACGAACTGAGAGCCGCGCCCGGCGTCGAGGAGATCTCCGCCGGCGAGTTCGAACGCCTCTGGGCCGCCGCCCGCGAACACCTCGAACGAGCCACCTGACACGGTCCCGGTCTCGGTACCGGTTTCACCCACGTCAGGGACTTTCGTCAGTGGTCAACTGACAACCATGTCAAGTGGACTGAGCGTGAGAGCGTTCTCTCGAACCGCGCTGACGAGGGCGAACGATGTCCGGTTCATCCCCTTGAACAGGTGGTTTAGACCAGTTAACGTGCCTGTCATCACGTACCCCCTGCACGTGAATGGAGCACCATGAAGAAGTTTCGCTGGCAGATCCTGACCATCGGCCTGGCGATAGCCACCGTGGTCGGAGGCGTTGTCGCCGCGCCCGCGAGCGGCGCGTCGGGCGTGACGGCGGCGTTCACCAAGACGTCGGACTGGGGCAGCGGCTACGAGGCCAAGTACACGATCTCCAACAGCGGCGGGTCCGCGCTCTCGTCGTGGACCGTCGAGTTCACGCTGCCCAGTGGGCAGTCGATCGCGTCGCTTTGGGACGGCAGCTATGCCGCCAACGGCCAGAACATCACCGTCCGCAGCACGTGGAACGGCAACGTTCCGGTCGGTGGCAGCACCAGTTTCGGCTTCACCGTGAAGGGTTCCGGCGCGAACCCGTCCAACTGCAAGGTCAACGGCGGTTCGTGCGACGGCACCGGCAACCCGCCGACGACGACCACGACGACCACCACCACGACGACGTCGAACCCGCCGTTGCCCGGCAACGGACGTGGTGCGCCCTACCTGTACCTGGGCTGGGGCGACCCGCAGAACGCCACGCAGGTCATGAAGGACACCGGCGTCAAGTGGTTCACGCTCGCGTTCGTGCTGTCGAGCGGCGGCTGCAACCCGGCGTGGGACGGCCAGCGTCCGCTGACCGGTGGCGCCGACCAGCAGACGATCAACGCCATCCGCGCGGCCGGCGGTGACATCGTGCCGTCGTTCGGTGGCTGGAGCGGCAACAAGCTGGGCCCGAACTGCTCGACCCCCGAGGCGCTCGCTGGTGCCTACCAGCAGGTCATCAACGCCTACGGGCTCAAGGCGATCGACATCGACATCGAGAACTCCGACGAGTTCGAGAACACCGTCGTGCAGGACCGGATCATCACGGCCCTGAAGATCGTCAAGCAGAACAACCCCGGCATCCAGACGATCGTCACCTTCGGCACGTCGACCACCGGCCCGAACTTCTACGGCAACCGGCTGATCGACCAGTCCAAGGCGCTGGGCGCGAACATCGACGTGTTCACGCTCATGCCGTTCGACTTCGGCAGTTCCAACATCCGCACCGACACCATCGGCGCGGCCACGGGGCTGAAGAACAAGCTCAAGTCGACCTTCGGCTGGAGCGACGCCGAGGCGTTCAAGCACGTCGGCATCTCGGGCATGAACGGCCTGTCGGACCAGCGCGAGCTGACCACGGTCGACGACTGGACCGCGATCCGCGACTGGTCGAAGGCCAACGGCCTCGGGCGACTGGCCTTCTGGTCGGTCAACCGCGACCGCGGCGGCTGCGACGGACAGGTGTCCGCTGGCTGCTCGGGCATCCAGCAGGCCGACCTGGCGTTCACGAAGATCACCGCTGGTTTCTAGCCACGTCAGGTAGATGACCGGCTACGGGCCGTCAGCGCCATTTAATCGGTGGCGCTGGCGGCCTAGTCTTGTGCCATGCGACGACGACATTGATCTTCAACTGATCTGACCCGAACCGCGACGGCGTACGCGTGGTGTTCGCACCTCATCCCCATTTACGCCCTGTACGCGTTGCTCTTCGCCGACAGCGGGCTGTCCGACGCCCAGATCTCGGTGCTGCTCGCCATCTGGTCGCTGACCGCGGTGGTCTTCGAGGTGCCGTCCGGCGCTCTCGCGGACCGGTTCTCGCGGCGCGGTTCCCTGGTGGTCGCCGGTGCGCTGCAGGCCGCCGGGTACGCGGCCTGGGTGCTGTTCCCGTCGTTCTGGGGCTTCGCGGCCGGTTTCGTGCTGTGGGGTCTCGGCGGCACGCTCACCTCCGGTGCGTTCGAAGCCCTGCTCTACGACGGGCTGGCGGCCAGTGGTGACGAGGACCAGTACGGACGGCTCAACGCTCGGGTCGACACCATCGAGCTGATCGCTCAGGTGCCGGTCGCGGTCGTGGCCACGGCGCTGTTCTCGTTCGGTGGCTACCAACTGGCCGGCTGGGCGTCCGTCGCGATGTGCCTCGCGTCGTCGGTGATCGCGTTGAGGTTCCCGGAACCCGAACGCGAGTCCGAAGAGGACGACGAACCCGGCTACTTCGCGACGCTGAAGGCCGGCCTGAAAGCGTCCATCCCGATCAAACGTGCCGTGCTGGCAGTGGCTCTGGTGTACGCGCTCGACGCGTTCGAGGAGTACTTCACGCTGCTGGCCCAGGACTGGGACGTGCCGACGGTGTGGGTGCCGCTGGCGACGATCGGCATACCGCTGATGGGTGCGGCCGGTGCCTCGCTGGGCGGGCGACTGCCGTTCCGCGGCTGGGTGCTGTTCGCCTCGGGCGCGCTGCTGATCGTGGCCGCGTGGCTGGCGGTTCCGCCGGCGATCGTCCTGCTGGGACTGTTCTACGGCCTGTACCGGTTCGTGCTGGTGCACGTGGAAACCGAGCTCCAGCACCAGATCGAGTCCGATGCCCGTGCGACCGTGACGTCCGTGGCCGCGATCGCCTCGGAGTTCGTGGCTTTCGCGGTCTACGGACTGTGGGTGCTGGGCTCGGCCATCGCCATCGGCGTGCTGGTTCTGGGGGTGGCGCTGATCATCCGACGTCAGTGAGGCAGTGCGCGGCGGGGGCGTCGGTCGTCGACGCCCTCGCGGTACTCCTCGATCGCGAGCGCCACGTCGAACGCCGTTCGCGTCTTCTCCAGCGCCGGCAGGTAGTGCACGCCGCGGGCCAGCGCGTCCAGATCGACGCTGAAGTACACGCCCATCAACGGGTTCACGAACAGCTCGCTGCCCGCGGTGCGGGTGGTGAACTGCACGTTCCCGAACTCGCCGCGCAACGAGGCCGCGATCTGCCCGTTCACGATGCTCGGCGACAACGGCGTCGCGTCCTGCGCCTGCTGCACCGCCGTCGTGTAGGCGCGGGCCTCGTGGCTGTCCGACGGGATCGACAACGCGCCGAGGTAGGCGCCCTGCTTGTCCAGTGCGGCAAGGTTCTCCAGCACGTGCGCGTGGCACACGCCGTGGTGCGCGTCGATGCCGAACCCGAGGCTGGTCACGATCTTCGTGACGCCGTCGATGCCGTGGACGGCGGCGAGGCTCGTCATGTCCTCGGTGGGCGTGCCGAGGTGCTGTTCGTCGCCGCGCAGCAGGATGTCCGTGCCGCCGTCGACGAGTACGACCGCGTCGACGGCGTGCTTCTTGATGATCGTGCGGTAGGCGCTGCGCAACGGCCGCACGCCCGTGCGCGGGAACGCGTAGACGATGTCGTTGAGGAACCGCGCAAGCTCGCGTTCGGGGAAGTACGCGTCCTCGCCGGAGGTTTCCGGTGCGACGGCGGCGAGTCCGCGTTCCAGCCACGCGTCGAGGTCGAGGCGTTCGAGGTCGCTGAAGCTGAGGCTGGCGTAGTGCACGCGCTTGCCCTGGCCGCGCAACGCGACGCCGAGCGGGATGCCCGCGAACACGTCGAAACCGCCGCCCGCCCCGGCGATCAGGACGTTCTGCGCGGAGTCGAGACGGGCGAAGAGAGGCGGTGTGGCAAGGCTGAACACACGGCCGACCCTAGCTTTTCGACCTCCGCGGGGCTGCCGACTTTCACGAGCAGGCGGTCAGGTTCCCACTCCAGACCCTCGTCCAGCCCACGAGCCAGCACGCCGACCCGAGGATGCGCGGCCTGGTCGCGGTACCGGGTGAGGTGTTCGGTCTGGTCGGCGAACACGAACAGGCCGTCGTCGTGCTCCGCCGCCAGATCGGCGATCTCGGGCGACCGCGTGCAGGCGTGCCAGAGGTAGGGCCGCTCGGGCCACAGTGTTGTGAAAGCCAGGTAGTGCTCGACCGTCAACGGCAGGCTGTACTCGATCTCCTTGCCGAACCAGCCGAACACCCTCGCCGTGTTGCCCCGCCCGAGCACCAGATCGGTCCTGCCGGGGGCGAGGAGGGCGAGCGTCGCGTACTCGGCGGCGAGCCGGGCCGGGTCGTTCGTGGTGATCAGCGTGGTGGCGGTGGACAGTCGCAGAGTCGTGCGAGCCGCGATGTGGGCCAGGAGCGTGGCGGGGCAGGAGGAGTTGTAGGGCGGGTTGTGGTGCTCGCCGACCGCGAAGACGTCGAGATCCGCCTGATCGGCCGCGATCGCCACGGCGACGATCTCCGACGGCTGGAGGTCGCCCGCGGTGAAGACGCCGATCTGCACGCTGATCAGTGTCGCAGCCGGATCGTCCACAGACAGCCGGCCAGCGCGACCGCTCCCGCCGCGGCCAGCGCGGCGGAGGTGGAGACGTCGGCGACGAGGCCGAGCAGGATCGGCCCGCCGCCCAGCCCGATGTCGAGGAACGCGCTGGCCGTCCCGGACGCGGCGCCGCGCTGGTCCGGCCGAGCGGTGGCGAAGACGGCGGCGAAGAACGCGGGCGTGCTGAACGTGACGCCGGCGCCGAGCACAACGCTGCCCGCGATCAGGCTGAACGGCATGAGGAACAGTCCCGCCGCGATGACCGCCAGGGCGATCGCGCCGAGCTGCAACGGCGGCAGGCGGTCCGGGACCTTGGCGAAGACTGCTCTGGCGACGACGACCGTGGCGCCGTAGAGGAACAGCGGGAGGCTGGCGTTGCCGAGGCCGATCTCCTGCGCCCGGATCGAGGCGAACGCGAGGAAGCCGCCGCTGGCCGCGATCGCCGCGCAGAGCGCGATGCTCGGCGCGATGGCCGGGCGGTGGATCAACGGGCTGCGTGGGCCGTCTGAAGGCGTGCCGGTCTCGCCGACGAACGCCGCGGCGACACCGCCGGCCAAGCAGAGCGCGGCCGCGGCGAGCCAGGCCGTGGGGAACGACCGTTGCGTGAGGACCTCGCCCAGCGGCGGGCCGGCGGCGAGACCGAGGTAGAGGCCGAGCGAGTTGAGGCTGAGGGCTTCGCCGAGCCGGTCCGGCGGGGAGATGTCGACCAGGGCCGCGAACCCGGCCACGAAGAACGCGGCCTCGGCGACACCGAGCAGCAGCCGCAGGGCGAGGATCGCCGGCAGATCGGTGGCCAGGGAGGTGAGGGCGAGGCTGACGGCCGCGAGCACGGCACCGCCCACCAGCAACGGTCTTCGGCCGACGCGGTCGGTCAGGCGGCCGGCGATCGGGCGCAGCACCAGGGCCGAGATCGCGAACGTGCCGAACGCCAGCCCCGCCGCGGCCTTGGAGGCCTGCAACGGGCCGGTGACGTAGAGGGGCAGCGCGTAGACCGCGATGCCCATCGCGGTGAAGTAGCCCAGGTCAGCCGCGGTGAGAAGGGCGAAGCGCGGGGTCAGCAGACGCGCCATCGCATCAGGGTGCGCTAGCCGCGGGCGTCCGACAAGAAGCCGGCGAACGAACGCAGTCCCGGGTGGAGGGCGCGCAACGCCTCGATGTCGACGTCCGGCTGGGCGTTGCCGCTGAACACCTTCCGCAGTTCCGGATCGTCCACCTGGAACTGTTCGTACTCGAGGCCCATCAGCCCGGCGATCTCCACCGGCGTCAGCAGATCCCCGGCCAGCGTGAGCGACGAGCCGACGAACCGCGCGGGGTCGGCGAAGACGCGTGCGGCGATCGCGCCGATGTCGTCCACGGCGATCAGGTGGTAGCGGACCGACGGGTGCAGCAGGTGCGTCAGCTTCGGCAGGCCCGGCGCGTACAGGCCGTCCATGAACGTCGTCGGCCGCAGCACCGTCACGGGCTGGCCGATGTCCGCGATGTGCCGCTCGACCTCCCACTTGCTGTCGAACGACGCGACGCCGGTTCGTCCGGCGGCCTCGACCAGCGACGCGTAGACGAGGTGCGGGACACCGGCGGCCAGCGCGGCGTCGGCGACGTTGCGGCCCCACCGGGTCTCGGCGGCGGGGGAGTAGCCCTGCGGGGAACGCGGGTCGTGCGGCGCGGGCTGCACGCTGAACACCGCGTCGGCGCCCGCGAAGGCGCGCGTCAACGACTCCGGAGAGTCCTGATCAGCGACGACCGTCGACGCGCCGGGTACCTGAGCCGAAGCGTTCCGGGTCGCCGCGCGGACGTCCCAGCCCGCCGCGACGAGGTGCCGCGTCACTGCACCGCCCTGCTTGCCGGTCGCTCCCAGCACCACCGCAATCATTTCTGCCCCCAGAAGGTTTTCTACAGGACTATCACGGATCCGGGGTGTGGTGCCGCCACCTGGCCGATTCCATCGGGCCGGGCGTAACGCCAGGATCTTCCGAACAGATCAAACTGCACAAGCTGGACATCCGCGGAGGCCGCCGTGCTAGTCGTACAGATCTTCCTGCCGCTGGCACTGGGCCTGGTGATGTTCGGGCTCGGTCTCACCCTGACCACCGATGACTTCGCCAGGGTCGCGAAGTACCCCAAGGCCGCGGTCATCGCACTGGTCTGCCAGGTGGTCGTCCTGCCCGCGATCTGTCTCGGGCTGGTGCTCGCGTTCGGGCTCAAGGGTGTGCTCGCGGTCGGCATGATGCTGCTCGTCGCGTCGCCGGGCGGCACGTCGGCGAACCTCTTCAGCCACCTCGCGGGCGGGGACGTGGCGCTCAACATCACGCTCACCGCGATCAACTCGGTGCTCGCGGTGTTCACGCTGCCGCTGGTCGTCGGCCTGAGCATGGCGCACTTCATGGCGGACAGCGCCGAGGTCGGGTTGCAGCCGGCGAAGTTCGTGCAGGTGTTCGCGATCGTGCTGGTGCCGGTGGCGATCGGCATGCTGGTGCGCCGCAGGTTCGAGGCGTGGGCCCTGAAGATGAACGACCCGGTGCGCATCGCGTCGGTCGTGGTGCTGGTGCTCGTCATCATCGCGGCGATCGCGCAGGCCTACCAGCAGCTGATCGACAACATCGGCACGCTCGGCCCGGTGGCGTTGCTGCTGAGCGTCTTCAGCCTGCTGATCGGCTACTACGTGCCCAAGGCGTTCAAGGTCGAGCGCAAGCAGGCGATCGCGTCGGCGATGGAGATCGGCATCCACAACGCCACGATCGCGATCACGCTGGCGTTGACGGTGTTGAACGACGAGACGATGGCGATTCCGCCCGCCGTGTACGGGGTGCTGATGTACCTGCCGGCGGCGGTCGCGGCACGGTTGTTGTCCCGCGACAAGGCTGCTGTCTAAAGAGGTTGCGGTAGTGGCTAGGTTGATCGTGACATGCGTTCAACCTCAACCGTATTGATGGCGGCCGTACTCGTTGCCGCAACCGCTGTTCCCGCCCACGCCGCGGGAATCGTCCGCACTGACACCGGATTCGTGTCAGGAACCACCGTCGATGCCCAGCGCTCGTTCCAGGGCATCCCGTTCGCCGCCCCGCCCGTCGGGGAGAACCGCTGGCGCGATCCGCAGCCCGCGAAGCCCTGGCAGGGCGTTCTGAAGGCGGACAAGCCCGGTCCTCGTTGTGAGACCGACGAAGACTGCCTGTACCTCAACGTCACCACGCCGCTGAAAGCCACGAACCGGCCTGTTCTGGTCTGGATCCACGGCGGCAGCTTCACCAGCGGCGCCGGCTCTGACTACGGCGTGGACCAGTTGGTGCGCAACGGTTCCGTCGTCGTCACCATCAACTACCGGCTCGGCGCGTTCGGGTACTTCGGCTTCCCGGGACTCGACGGCTCCGGCGCGTTCGGCCTGCGCGACCAGCAGGCCGCGCTCGGCTGGGTCCAGCGCAACATCCGGCAGTTCGGCGGCGACCCGCACAACGTCACGCTCTTCGGTGCGTCGGCGGGCGGGTTGTCGACGTGCGCGCAGCTGACCTCGCCCAGGACGCGCGGCCTGTTCCACCGGGCGATCATCCAAAGTGGACCGTGCCAGTTCGGTGTCCCGGCGGGCGAGAACAACGTCCAGCACAACTGGGTCAAGCGCGAGGACGTCGAACGAGCCGGTGCCCAGGCGTCGGGCTGTGCCGACATCGCGTGCCTGCGCAAGCTCACAGTTGAGCAGGTCAAAGCACTGACACCGCAGTTCTCGTCGCCCGCGTACGGCACGGAAGCCCTGCCGGAGAACCCGATCACGGCGGTGCGCGAAGGCCGCTTCCACCGGATCCCGGTGCTCGCGGGCACCGCACGCGACGAGTTCTCCGTGTTCGCCGCGATGTTCTACCCACCGCTGGACGCCGCCGGGTACGAGCAGGCACTGACCGACGGCTTCGGCACGGCCAAGGCGCAGCGGATCCTGGCCGCCTACCCACCGCGTGGTGGCGACGAACGGGTGCCGCTCTCCGCGGCGCTCTCGGACATGACCTCGGCCTGCCCGACCGCCGAACTGCGCGCGCAGACGCACGCGTTCGGCTACGAGTTCGCCGAACCGGAGCCGCCGATGATCTTCCCGGGCATGCCGGACTTCCCGTACGGCGCCTACCACGGCTCGGAGCTGCCGTTCCTGCTGCGGTACGCCGGCGTCGAGCTCGCCGGGAAGCAGCAGAAGCTCTCCGACGAGATGGTGCGGGTGTGGACCCGGTTCGCGCGGACCGGACATCCCGGCTGGGCACGCCAGGACGTCCGGCTCTTCGCGACCGAGCAGGTCGCACCGGCAGATCACCGGTGCGACCTCTGGGCTAGCTAGCGGAACCCTGCGGCGCGCGTCCGTGCGACTTGCCGGGCGCGCGCACGCCGTTCACCGTCGAGGTGTCGAACGCGAACGTGATCACCGCGGTGGCGATCGCGTCGGCGTTGACGTCCAGGGCGGTCAGGTTCAGGTTCGACCTGGTGTCGCACGGCTGGTGGTAGCACGGGTCGAACGCGATGCCCGCGGTGCCGCCGTACCGTGCCGCCTGTTCGGCCGTCTTCACGTCCTCGGCTCCGGTGAACAGGCCGCCGGCCGGGATGTTGACCGCGATGAACGGCCCGTAGTCCGACCGCCCGGAGAAGTCCGTGTCCTCCGAGGGCAGCCCGCGGTCGGCGTAGAACTTCTCGAAGACGTCCTCGATCTGCGCCGACCCCGGCGGGATCGCCACGGGCGCGGTGCCGCTGGAGTCGTCACCGTCGTAGATGCCGTAGAAGTGGTTCGGCGAGCCGACCATGTCGAAGTTCAGGTACAGCGCGATCTTGTCCCGCTGGGCCTGCGGCAGCGTGGCGACGTAGTGCTCGGACCCCAGCAGGCCCTCCTCCTCGGCGCCCCACCAGGCGAAGCGGACCTTCGCGTTGGGCTTGACCTTCTTCATCTGGATCGCCGTCTCCAGCAACGCCGCCGAGCCGCTGCCGTTGTCGTTGATCCCGGGCCCGTCCTGGACGCTGTCGAGGTGGGCGCCGGACATCACGACGTTGTTCGGGTTGCCGTCCCGCGTCTCGGCGAAGACGTTCCACGCCTGCCGGGTCTCCTCGGTGAAGTCGACCTTCACCCGGACCGTGGCGCCGGGCGTGAGCACGATGAGCTCCGAGGCGGCGGCGTAGGTCGCGAACACCACGGGGATCGTGAGACCCGGCGTGTCCCCGATGGGCGTGACCAGGCCGGTGCGGCCGGGCTGGCCCTCGTTGAACAGGATCGCCGCCGACGCCCCCGCGGCTTGTGCGTTCAGCGCCTTGACGTTGAACCCGCAGGTGCCGCGCTGCAGCATCGCGATCCGGCCGGGAACGAACCCGGCGAAGTCGGCGGCCTCGCAGCCGCTGCTGTTGCCGTTCGGCACCGGGGTCGGCGGGACGACCACGTCGACGGGCTGGATGACGCCCGTGACGTCGCCCTCGGCCGTCGGGACGAACCCGTTGCGGTTGAAGTCGGTGTCCCGCTGGAACGTTCGCGGCACCGGTGCGACGCGGTCGAGCCGTGAGTTGTCCTCCACATACGGGAAGTCGAACGACTGCACGCTCGGCGAGTAGCCGGCCGCGGTCAGTTGCGAGACCACGTAGTTCACCGACGCCTGGTATCCAGGACGTCCGGCCGCGCGGTCGCCGTGGGTGTCCGCGATGGACTGGAACGCGTCGAGATGTCGCAGGACACCGTTCAGCGTCACGGCTTTGGTGAGCTTCGCAGGGGAGTTGTTGTTGGGATCAGCGAGTGCCTGTCCGGTCACAGCCAGTGGTAGAACCAGTGTCAGGACCGATAACAGCGCTACGCGCCGAGGACGTTGAACCATCGGTGGGCCTCCATGCGTACTTCGCCGCCGAATGCATCCCCCGACGATCCTTATCTGTCCGATGTGTCTTGTGTTACACCGTTGCTACGGGAGGTGGGTGTTTGTTCCGGTTGCTGGAGACCGCTCTGCGCGTCGAACCGCTGCAAGGAGAAGGTCTCACCAACGTCCTGCACCTCGTCACGCTGGCCGACGGGCGCAAAGCCGTGCTGCGGCAACCCAAAGTCGCGCGCGACCTGCCGAAGTTCGTCGTGCCCGGCGCGCCGGAGGTCCTCGCGCACAACGGCCGCGGCGACGTGCTGGTCGAGTACGTCGAGGGCCGCACGCTCGCGGACGCGCTGCCGGTCTCCGACGAGGTCTGGCGCGCCATCGGCCTGGCGTTCCGGAAGATCCACCGCGTCGGTCTGCTGCACAACGACGTGAACCTCCACAACATCATCGTCGGAGAAGGCGAAGCGACGCTGATCGACTGGGACAACCCCGGCCAGGGCAACCCGCTCGACGAGCTCGCGGCGTTCGAGGAGCACCTCTACCTGCACGGAACCGCGCTGCCCCAAGCCTTCTGGATCGGTTACGGCACCCGGCCGGATCCGGTCCTGCTGCGCGTGCACCGGATCGCCGGGTGCATCGGCTGGCTCGCGAGCGAGGACTGGCGGGAGTGGGAGGACGACCGGACGCTGACACCGGAGAACCTGGCCAGGGTCCGGAACTGGCGGCGACTGCTCGCGCGGTGGCTCGCCGACCAGCTCCGGAACGACCTTCTAGCGGCTGAGGTTGCGGTACTTCAGCACGGACAGCGGCCAGAAGATCGCCACGAACACCGCAGGCCACAGCACAGCGAGTAGCAGCGAGTTCTGCGCGGCCCACGAGTCGCCGCCGACACCGGGGTTGCCGAACAGCTCCCGCGCCGCCGCCACGGTCGACGACAGCGGGTTCCACTCCGCGACGACCCGCAGCCAGCCCGGCATCAGTTCCGGCGAGACGAACGTGTTCGCGAACATCGTCAGCGGGAACAGGAACATCCACGACGCCTGCGCGGCTTCCGGCTTGACCAGCAGGCCGAGGTAGATGCCGACCCAGACCAGGGCGAACCGCAGCCACAGGAACAGCGCGAACGCCAGCAGCGCGTTGAGCAGCCCGTCGCGGAACGACCAGCCGATCACCAGCCCGCACAGCGCGAGCACCAGCAGTTCCAGCGACGAGTTCACCAGGTCCGCGATGCTGCGCCCGGCCACGACGCCGGTCTGCGACATCGGCGAGGCGCGGAACCGGTCCGTGACGCCCCGGTCGGCGTCCATCGACACCATCATGATCGTGCTCGCGATGCCGAACGCGATGGTCTGGCCGAACATGCCCGGCAGCAGGAACTCGATGTAGTCGCCGCCGCCGAAGACGTTCATCGCGCTGCCGAACACCAGCCCGAAGATCAGCACCGAGATGATCGGGTAGGCGAGGTTCGCGAACACCCTGACGGGTTCGCGCACCCAGTGGATCAGGTCCCGCCTGGCGACGATCCACGAGTCGATGGCCGCGTACCTCATGCCTGCACCTCCGCGACTGCCTTGTGACCGGTGATGGCGAGGAAGACGTCGTCGAGCGTCGGTCGCCGCAGCGCGATGTCCTCGGCCTCGACGCCGTGCGCGGCCAGTGCCGACGTCACCCGGGTCAGCGCCGCCACCCGGTCGGCCACCGCCGCGCTGACCCGGAAGGTGTCGAGGTCCACCTCGGCGTCCGGGCCGAGCACGTCCCGCACGACCGGGAGCTCGTCGGCGTTGCGGACCACCACCTCGATCCGGTCGCCGCCGAGCTTGGACTTGAGCTGGTCCGGCGTGCCCTGCGCCGCCACCCGGCCGGTGTCCATCACGACGATCTGGTCGGCCAGCTGGTCGGCCTCGTCCAGGTACTGCGTGGTCAGCAGCACCGTCGTCCCCTCCGCGACGACCCGCTTCACCTCCCGCCACACCTCGCCGCGGTTGCGCGGGTCGAGGCCGGTCGTCGGTTCGTCCAGGAACAGCACCGACGGGCGCATGATGAAGCTCGACGCCAGGTCCAGGCGCCGCCGCATGCCGCCCGAGTACAGCTTGGCCCGCTTGCCTGCCGCGTCGGTGAGCCCGAACTGCTCCAGCAGCTCGTCGGCCCGTACTTCGGCCTGGCGCTTGCCCAGGTGGTAGAGCCGCCCCCACATGACCAGGTTCTCCTTGCCGGTCAGCACGTCGTCGACCGTGGACTGCTGGCCGTTCAACGCCACCTGACGGCGCACCGCCGGTGCCTCCCGCGCCACGTCGTGGCCGGCGACCTCGGCGCGGCCGCCGTCCAGTCGCAGCAACGTGGCCAGGATGCGCACCGCCGTGGTCTTGCCGGCGCCGTTCGGGCCGAGCAGCCCGCAGACCGTTCCCGCCGGTACGGCCAGGTCGAACCCGTCGAGCGCCGCTTTCTTGTCGAACACCTTCCGCAGGCCTTCCGCGAGCACCGCGTGTCCCACGCCTTCACCCCCGTGGCTTAACTGCTTACGTTGTACACCGGGTGTACGTTGTACACGGTTCTAGGATTCACATGCAAGGTGTTTGTGAACGAGGGGGTTGGGTGAAGAGCGATCGTGACCGGAGCGTGCGGCTGCTGTGGGAGCCGCCGGCCGAGCCGACGAGGGGACCGAAGGCCGCGCTCAGCCAGTCACGGGTGGTCGAGGCGGCCATCAAGGTGGCCGACGCCGAGGGGGTCGAGGCGCTGACGATGCGCCGGGTCGCCGAGACGCTGGGCTTCACCACCATGTCGCTCTACCGGCACGTGCCGGGCAAGTCCGAGCTGCTGGACCTGATGGTCGACGCGGTGTGGGGCGAGACCGAGCACACGCCGCAGGGCCCGTGGCGGGCCGGACTGGACTTCTTCGCGCGGCAGGTGTGGGCGATGTACCGCGCGCACCCGTGGATGCTCCAGCTGACGGCGTCGCGGCGGATGCCCGGCCCGCAGGCCATGACCCGCCAGGACGCCGCCTACGCGGTCGTGTCCGAGCTGGGGCTGGCCTCCGAGGAGATCGTGGCGGTCGTGACGGCCGTGTCCCACTTCGTCGAGGGCGTCGGCCGGACGATGGCGGACCGCGTGCGGGCCGAGCGGGAGAGCGGCGTGTCCGAGGAGGACTGGTGGAACGGCAGGGAGGCGCTCTGGGAGCACTTCACGCCGGACCGGTTGCCGATGATGACCCACATCTGGAACTCGGGGGGCTTCGAGCGGATGCTCGACCAGTTCGAGTTCGGTCTCGCCAGGGTCCTGGACGGCCTCGCGGTGTTCATTGAGACGGAGGAACGACCGCTGGTTCGTCCAGAGACGTGCCTGTAGTCGTACGCAACACCTTGAGTCGTCCGATCGAGTGAAAAGCGCAGCTCAGACAGGGCTGGAACCGTAGTTGAGCGGTTACGTAATGCCATTGTTATGCGCAATCAGAATGAACTCGTTCGCAAGCTGAACCGACCACTCCTATCTGCCCGTTTTCCTTCGTGACACCGTTTCGCCGCGGGGGCAAATCGGGACGACGAGGAGGTCGTATGACAGCTGGCGCGCACGACGCGGTCACCCTTGGCTGCTACGCGCTCGGCGTTCTGGACGCGCACGAGAGTCTTGGCGTGGAGCAGCACCTTCGGGGCTGTCCGTCCTGCCGTGCGCAGGTCGCCGACTTCCATCGGATCCGAACAGCACTTGACGACGTGCCACGTGAGGCATTTCTGCACGAGCTCGAGGACGACCTGCCCATGCCGTCGGACCTGCTCCTGCAGCGCACGCTGCGGCAGATCAGGCAGGAATCGGTCATTCCGCAGCAGCGGGAGTCCGACCCACGCCCGAGAGCCAGTCCTCCACGACCGGTGGAGGACCTCCCCGAACCGCAGCACGCCAGGCCACGACGCTGGCCGGGCTATCTCGTCGCCGCGGCCGTGGCCGCGGTGGTCGCGTTCGGGGGTGCGGCGGCGCTCATGCAGAACCAGGCTCCGCAGTCGACGATCGCCGGACCTCGCACGGGCGAGGGCAAGGCGACCGGCGGGATCGAGCTGAAGGCGAACATCGAGCCTTCGTCTCAGGACCGGTACCTGGTCACGGCCGAGGTCAACGGCCTGCCGGCACTGCAGAAGTGCAAGCTGGTCGTGATCGGCAAGGACGGCACCAAGACCGAGGCGTTCGCCTGGACCTCGTCCGAGAAGGCGAAGGTCGAGGGCGCGACCGTGCGAGGCATGGTGAGCGTCCCGCCGGACCAGGTGAAGTCGATCGCGGTCGAGAACACCGAGGGCAAGCAGTTCGTGGTGGCGAACCTGTAAGGACGGAAACAACTCGAAGGGCCCGGATTCAGTCGAATCCGGGCCCTTCGAGTTGCATTGGTGTAATTAGACGGCCTGCAATGTCAGCCAGGTGCCGACGACGATGACCATCGCGGCTGTGCCGACGGGTGCGTAATGCGACAGCATGCGGGTGGCACGGCCGTCCAGGACTTTCTCGACGCGGTCGCGCGCCTTGACGAGCAGCAGGCCGACCGCGGTGAGCGTGCCGGCCATGCCGACTCCGTAGCCGACGACCAGCAGGACGCCGAACCACGTGCGGCCCAGGGCCATCGCGCCCAGCAGGACCACCAGTGCGGACGGCGAGGGGACCAGGCCGTTGGCCGCGCCCATGCCGATGAGGCTCGCGCGGCTGTACCCGTGGCCGTGCCCATGACCGTGCCCGTGGCCATGACCGTGCCCATGTCCGTGGCCGTGCCCGTGTCCCGTCAGGGCTCCGGCGAGCGCGGGTTCGCGGGTCGTCGACAGGGCCGAGCGCAGCAGCATCACGCCGATCACCGCGATCAGCAGGCCGCTGACCAGCCCGAGCCAGCGCAGCACCTGTTCACCGGCGAGCGCGCTCGAAGCGCTGATGATCAAACCGAGGATCAGCACGCCACCGGTGTGCGTGGCCGTGACCGACGCACCGACGATGAACGCGTCCTTCGGCGTGCCCTGACGGCCGGCCAGATAGGCCGCGATGAGCGTCTTGCCGTGACCGGGCAACGCCGCGTGCGACGCGCCGAGCACCAACGACAGCAACAACGCCAAAAACCCGAGCCACGGCGTGAGGTCGTCGCTGCCCAGGATGTCGTTGAGCTTGGCCGCCGTGACGCTGAACGACTGGATGGGGGAGCCGGTGGCCTTCTTCGGCTCTGACCCGCTGCCCGGTTCGGCGCTGAACGCGACGGAGCGGACGTCCATCGGACTGCTGAGCAGGTCCTCCGGGTACGTCCGCAGTTCGTCGCTGATGCTCTCGGTCGGCACCGGCGAGTCCGCGATCCTGATGCCGGTGCCGGCGGCGGTGATCTCACGCCAGCCGACCCGGTCGACGTTCGACTCGTCGCGGAACTCGAGCCTGGCCGGCCGGTCCAGGTCCACCTTGGCGGTGAACTCGCAGACCAGCCGGGTCGTGCTGAGATCGGCCTGGCCGACCGGGTGTTCCTTCGTGGAGCTGGAGAGCGTCCAGGAGATCTGCCGGCCGTCCACAGTGGAGCGATCGGTCCTGGAGACCTCGTCGCACCACTGCTTCGCGTCGCGGGTCTTCAGGTTCTCCTGCAGCGTCGGGATCTCCGCCACGTCGACCACGGATCTGAGATCGATCCGGTCCGGGTGCAGGTGCAGCCCGTGGTAGTGGTTGACGCTGAAGTTGCCCAACGGGTGGGCGGACGCCTCGCCGTTGATGAAGAAGATGCCGGCGAGCAGCAACGCCGCCACCAGGACGGGCCGCACCACCCAGTTGGACAGGCTCACCGGCCGCCTCGAAGCTCCGCGAGCTTGCGGCCGGCCTTGAGCGCCTGCAACGGGGAGAAGTTCGCGTTCAGCCGCAGCGCCTGCACCAGCGACTCCTGGGCCTCGGCGACGCGGCCGAGCGCGGCCAGGATCATGCCGCGGTGGTAGGAGAACGTGGCGTTCTGCCAGCCCAGCGCCACCGCGCGGTCGGAGTAGCCCAACGCCTCGGCGTCCCTTCCGTTCACGTGCAACGCCCAGGCCATCGCGTCGGCCACGAAAACGCTCTGCCGGCGACTCCACTCGGCTTCCGCACGGCGCAGTGCCTGCATGCCATCACCTCGGTCAGCGGCGACGAGGGCCGCGGCCAGATCGTCGGAAGCACCCTGGGACTCCATCAGCCGTTGCTGCTCGGACAGGACGTCGTACTGCCGCGCGGCCTCGTCGGTGCGGCCGTTGGCCTCCAGCAGTTCCGCGTACTCCTGCAGGTACTGGGGCAGGGGAGCGCGTGCGACGAGCCTGCGGTACGCGTCAAGCGCCACCGGGACGTCACCCCGCGCCGCATCGATCTTGGCCATGCCCTGAGTGAGAGTCATGTCGTCTCCTCTCGCCGCCAGTCCCTGCTCGTAGTGCTGAGCGGCTTCGTCGAGCCGGTTGTGGTCGAACGCGAGTTCGCCCAGCCGGTAACGGCAGAACGCGATCTCCTCTGGCGTCGTGGAGGACTTCAGCGCGCGCTGCATCGCGTCGCGGGCACCGTCGACGTCACCGTGGAGTTCGAAGTGGAAGGAAGCGCGGGCGAACGACGCCGTGTTGGGCTTGAGATCCAGCATCTTCTGCACCGCGTCCTGCGCGCCCGCGTCGTCGCCCAGTTGCGTCAACGCGTCCGCCAGCACGCCGTACGCCTCCGAAGAGGACGGCAGTGCGGTGATGGCCTTCTGAGCCCAGTCGCGGGCCGTGTGGAAGTCGTGGCGGGAGTTGGCCAGCGTGCCCATGCCGATCGCGGCCAGGCCCGTGTCACCCGCGTTCTTCAAAGCGCCTTCGGCCTTCGCGTAGTACGCCGGATCGGCCGTGACCCGAGCCAGTTCCACATAGGACGAACCAAGCTTGGCCCAGGAGTCCTTGTCCTGCGGAAGCTCGTGCAGCCGCTGCTGGAGCTGGTGCACCACGCGGTGCATCTGGTTCTGCTGCGCCACCGCCGGAACCGGGGGCGCAGGGGGCGCGCCCCCGGCCCTGCTGTCGGCAGGACCGGAGGCGGCGAGGTAGGCAAGCGCCGCGGTGACCAGGAGAACCACCGCGACGGCCTGCCGTTGTTGGTACTTCACTTCGAGTGCGACCCGTACTTGCGGATCGATGCCTGGCGCTTGCGCCACAGGAAGAAACCGGCGCCGAACACGAACGCCGAGCCCACCGCGGTGGTCATGGCCATCGGGTCGATGTTGCCGATCTTGCCGACCGGGTTGACCGCGACCTCGGCCGTGGTGCCGGAGGCGTTGACGGCGGTGCCGTTGCGCGGCAGGCCGACGTACGGGAAGTTCGCCTCGAACGGCTGGTCGTTGGCGTCGACCTTGTCACCGGTGGCGAGCGCGTCGACGAGCTTGCCGGACGCCGCGGCACCCTCCATCGCCTGCACGGCGATGTCCACCACGTCGTCGGTGAGGCGCCGGCCGTTCGGGAAGCCCTGCGTGTCACCCGCGAGCAGGCCCAGGCGGTTCGGGTTGGCGTTCGGGTCGATCATCATGTTCAGCCGCAGCATCTCGGACGGGCGGAACTTCCGCGCGTCCACGTCCGCGTTGTTGACCTGCGAGTTCAGGTCGGCGTTGATCTGCGCGCCGAGCTTCTTCGTGATGCCGGTCAGGAAGATCTCGGCCAGGTCGTCGCGCTGCCCCTGCGGTGCCGGGATCTTGTAGATCGCCTCGACGAGCTTCGGCAGCTCCGGGTTCACCACCCGGTCGACGAGCTCCTTCACGCCGGCGTCCTGGTCGGGGCGCAGGCCGTTGAACGCGTCCTTGAGACCCGCGGGGGCCACGACCTCGTTCACCAGCGGGTTGCCCAGGCGGGAGACCTGCACGAAGTCACCGGTCGCCTCCGCCTTGCCCGGCGAGAGCTTCAGGCTGCGCTTCTGCGTGGTGCTCCAGATGCCGATGTTCGGGTTGCGGTGCACGTCGTTGCGCAGCGCCAGCGCGTGCTTGGGCAGCTGGATCGCGATGGTGTTGACGTTGTAGCCGCGCAGCGTGTCCTGGCCGACCTCGCTCAGGTTGCCGCCGTAGAGCAGGTCGAACACCCGCAGGTCGGCGAAGAACGCGTCCTCGGACGGGCCCACGTAGACCTTGCCGCCACCGGCGATCTGCGTGATCGCCTGGTCGCGCAGCTTCTTGAAGTCCGGCATCGACGCCGGGCCGTTCGGGGACGGCGCCACCGGGGCGTTGTCGGCGAGCTTGACCTTCTGGCCGTTCTGGTAGATCGCCTCGAGGTCGTAGCGCTGCCGGAACAGCAGGTTCTCGTCGTCGAGCGAGTCCACGACACCGTTGGAGTACAGGAACGTGTCGTTCTTGCGCCGGTCGTCGTTCTTGAACGTGAACCGCAGCGTGACGTCGGGCTTGGCGTCGCCGTCGCTGTCGACGTTGAAGTCGTACTGCGCGTCCTCGGCCCACGGGAAGAAGTTGGGGCCACCGTTGGGTTCCTGGAACCCGGACCAGTTGCCGACCAGCGTCACGGTGTCCTTGTGGTCCGGACTCACGAACGCGTACAGGTCGGTGTTGTCCACTGCCGGGTCGCCCGCGATGAGCGGAGCCTCACGGTGAGACGACGCCGTGGCATTCGTACCGCCGAACATGGCCGCGTTCAGCAGTGTGGCGGCCACCAGCGCGGCCGCAGCCACCTGGCCGCGCCGACCGCTGAGGGCGTGCGGTGATGACATCTGTGGGCAACCTTTCGGAGAATGAGCTAGCAGGGTGCTGTTTTCAGGCGCTGTGCATGAGCAGCGACGGTTCGCTGGAGTGGCTGGAATGAACGGCGTGGCTTGTCCACCTCGCCTGGGTGAAGTCGCGGATGCCCTCGACGAGCCGTTCCACGTCCTGTTCGGGACGGACGACCAGCCGGGCGAACTTGCTGGTCATACCGAGCTTGTTGCCGCATTCGCGGATGAAGACCTGGTGCTTGGCCAGCAGGTGGTCGCGCAGTTCGCGGCCGTCCATGCCCCCGCCGAGCTTCACGAACAGGAAGTTCGCCTGCGACGAGTAGACGGTCAGGTCGGGAATGCGCGAGAGCTCCATGCCCATGCGGTACCGGTCGCGGCTGAGCAGCCGCAGGCTCTCCGCGTACTCCGCCTCGTGCTCGGCCAGCATGAACACGACGGTCTCCGCGAGGGAATTGAGGTTCCACTTCGGCAGCGTCTTGCGCATCTTCCCGGCCAGTCCCGGGTTCGCGATCAGATAGCCGAACCGGATGCCGTGCAGGCCGAAGTTCTTGCCGAGGCTCTTCAGCACGACCACGTTGGGCCGGATGGACGCCTCGGCGGCGACCGACGGATTGCGCTCGACCTCGACGAAGTCGATGAACGACTCGTCGATCACGATCAGGTCGAGGTCGGACAGCTCGTCCATGAACCGGATGATCTCCCGGCGCGGCAGGTAGCCACCGTCGGGATTGTTCGGGTTGCAGATGACCGCGACCCTGCTGCCCCGCGTGCGGATGAACTTGATGTACTCGTCGATGTCGAGCTCGAAGTTGTTGCTCTCCTGGAGCAGGAACATGTCGACGCGCTTGTTGCTCTCCATCGGCTGGTCCGTCCAGCGCCCGAAGGTGGGGATCGGGATGGCGATGCTCTCGTGGATCCACAGGTGGTCCATCCACGTGATGAGCTCCGTCGAGCCGTTCGACATCGCGAGCGTCGCCGGGTTCAGCCCCAGCACCTTGGAGAGCTGGTCCGCGATCTTGCTGGAATCGCTCGGGTAGAACTTGAGCACCGACTCCAGGTTCTTCGACAGCTCCTCGAACATCTCCGGGGTCGGGAAGTACGGATTGCACGGGATGCAGAAGTCGACGAGCTCACCCGCACCCGTCCGCGACAGCTCGAAATAGGACGGGCTGTGCGCGGTCTGCTGGAAGAGACCCGAGTCCACACCATGCCGCACGCGACCACTCCGTCCTTCGATCCGTTTCCGACACCGGGGCATACGTGCCGATGTTCATCCCGGTTCACGGGTCGGTTCCGGGAAGGTCTCGGAACGGTCTCGTGCGCAACCTCGGCCCGTGCCGTCGCCGACCTGCCCCGGCGGAGCGGTTTGGTCCACTTAGGACAGAGGGATCGTCCTGATCCGGACTCTGGATTGACCGCGCACGCGCCTGGGTACCCGGCCTCGAGCCCCGCTCGCGCGCGCGAAACAAGCCAACCGTTCGGTCTGCCGATCTCGTTTGGGCCTGGCTCCCCGGATTTCGCAGGTCAGCAGGGCTGTGCAGGGGTCAGTGGCACAGGTGTGACGCACCATTCAGGGCGCTTTCCACTTCCGTGACGGGCGTCCTGCGAAAAATTGTCGGTCGGGCCGGATACCCTGCTGGCAGTCCGCACACAATCAGGGAGCAGTACCCGTGACCGCAGAGACCCTGTACGGGGCCGACGACCTCACCCATCTGGAAGGTCTGGAGGCCGTCCGCAAACGGCCAGGCATGTACATCGGGTCGACCGACAGCCGGGGCATCAACCACCTCTTCAGCGAGATCGTCGACAACTCCACCGACGAGGGCGTCGCCGGTCACGCCACGAAGATCGTGGTCACCCTGCACGCGGACGGCAGCGTCCAGGTCGACGACGACGGCCGGGGCATCCCCACCGACGTGCACGCGAAGTCCGGTCTGTCCGGTGTGGAACTCGTGCTGACGAAGCTGCACGCCGGCGGCAAGTTCGGCGGCTCCGGCTACAAGACCTCCGGCGGCCTGCACGGCGTCGGCGCCTCCGCCGTCAACGCCCTCTCCCACCGCTACGACGTCACGGTGCGGCGCGGCGGCAAGGTCCACGAGATGTCGTTCGCCCACGGCGTTCCCGGCGTCTTCGACGGCCCCGGCCCCAAGGCCAAGTTCACCCGCCAGAACGGGTTGAGCGTCGTCGGCAAGATGAAGCGCAACGAGTCGACCGGCACCTCGACCCGTTACTGGTACGACGCCCGCTACTTCGAGAACGGCGCGATGCTGGACGTCGACACCGTCCGCACCAAGCTGCGCAACACCGCGTTCCTCGTCCCCGGCGTGACCTACGTCCTCCGTTCGGCGCTGGAAGAGACCATCTCCGAAGAGGTCTTCCACTACCCGCACGGCCTCACGGACATGGTCGACTTCCTGGCCCCCAACGGCGACCGAGCCGTCTCCGGCACCCTGGTGATCACCGGCTCCGGCACCTACTTCGAGAACGCCGCCGACGAGAACGGCGTGATGCGGTCCAAAGTGGAGCGTCAGGCCGAGATCGAAGTGGCGTTGCGGTGGGGCACCGGCTACGAACGCACCGTCGAGTGCTTCACCAACACCATCCGCAACGTGCACGGCGGCACCCACCGGCGAGGCTTCGACCGGGCCGTCGTGAAGTCCGTCCAGGACGCCATCTCCAAGACCCGCGGGCTCCTCAAGCCCAAGGAGGAGATGCCGACCCTCGACGACGTGCTCGAGGGCATGACGGCCGTCATCCACGTCCGCATCCCCGAACCGCAGTTCACCTCGCAGACCAAGGACGAACTCTCCACCGCCGGCATCACCAAGGTGCTGCAGGGCATCGTCGACCAGCAGGTCCGCGCGTGGACGGAAGACCGCAAGACCAAGATGGAGGCCAAGACCGTCCTGCAGAAGGTCGTCGACGCCTCCCGCGTCCGGCTCACGCAGAAGCAGCAGAAGGACGCGGCCCGCCGCAAGACGGCGCTCGAGGGCGCGGCGATGCCCGCGAAGCTCGTCGACTGCCGCACCACCGGGGTGGCTCGCTCCGAGCTGTTCCTCGTCGAGGGCGACTCCGCCCTCGGTTCGGCTCGCATGGCCCGCGTCTCCGAGTACCAGGCGCTCCTTCCCTTGCGCGGCAAGATCCTCAACGTCCAGAAGGCCTCACTCGCCGACACGCTGCGCAACGCCGAGATCGCCTCCATCGTCCAGGTCCTGGGCGCCGGCACCGGCCGCACGTTCGACCTCCCGCAGATGCGGTACGGCCGCGTGATCCTGATGGCCGACGCGGACGTCGACGGCAGCCACATCCGGACATTGCTGATCACGTTGTTCGCCAAGTACATGCGCCCGGTGATCGAGGACGGCCGCCTCTACGCGGCGATGCCCCCGTTGCACAAGGTCATGACGCGCGGCCGCAACGCCGAAACGCACTTCACCTTCACGCAGCGCCAGATGGAGCAGAAGGTCGCTTCGCTGGAGAAGGCCGGCAAGCAGGTCGTCACACCGGTGCCGCGGTTCAAGGGCCTGGGCGAGATGGACGCGGACGAGTTGTGGGAGACCACGATGAACCCGTCCACCCGCTCCGTCCGGCGCATCACGATGGACGACGTCGAAGCCGCCGAGGAAGCCCTCGAACTGCTGATGGGCGAGAAGGTCGAGCCGCGCCGCAACTGGCTCGTCGAGTCCGCCGCACGGGTCGACCAGTCGGCCATCGACCTCTAAGCCTCAAGAGACAGACGGAGTCACGAAGTCATGGCACGCCGCAAGGGACCCACGACCAAGGTCGACCCAGCCGCGTTCGACCGGGCGGGCGCCAAGGTGCTCGACAACTCGCTGAAGACGGAGATCGAGGACTCGTACCTGGAGTACGCGTACTCGGTCATCCACTCGCGGGCACTGCCGGACGCGCGGGACGGCCTCAAGCCGGTGCACCGCCGCATCCTCTACTCGATGCACGAGCAGGGGTACCGGCCGAACCACGCGTACGTGAAGTCGTCGCGCGTCGTAGGCGACACAATGGGCAAGTTCCATCCTCACGGCGACACGGCCATCTATGACGCCCTCGTCCGCCTCGCCCAGGACTTCAGCCTCAACGAGCCGCTCATCGACGGCCACGGCAACTTCGGCAGCCCGGACGACGGACCGGCCGCGTCCCGGTACACCGAGTGCCGCATGTCCCCGGTCGCCATGCAGCTCGTCGGCGAGCTGAACGAGGACACGGTCGACTTCCGGCCCAACTACGACGGCTCGCTGCAGGAGCCGGTCGTGCTGCCGGCGGCGTTCCCGAACCTGCTGGTCAACGGCACGTCCGGCATCGCGGTCGGCATGGCCACGAACATGATCCCCCACAACCTGCGCGAGGTCGTGGGGGCGGCGCGGTGGCTGATCACGCATCCGGACGCGAGCCTCGACAAGCTCATGGAGTTCATCCCGGGGCCCGACCTGCCGACCGGCGGCATCCTGCTCGGGCTCGACGAGGTCCGGAAGGCCTACGAGACCGGGCGCGGCGTCGTCAGGATGCGCGCCAAGGTCGAGATCGGCCCGCTGGAGGGTTCCAGGGGCAGGCAGGCCATCACGGTCACCGAGCTGCCGTACGGCGTGGGGTCCGAGCGGATCGTCGAGAAGATCACCGACGAGGTCAACAAGTCCAAGCGGCTCACGGGCATCGCGGACGTCAAGGACCTCACGGACCGCGAGAACGGCATCCGGCTCGTCATCGAGTGCAAGGTCGGCGTGAACCCGCAGGCCCTGCTCGCGGACCTGTACCGGCTGACGCCGATGGAGCAGTCGTTCGGCATCAACAACCTGGTGCTGGTCGACGGGCAGCCGCAGACGCTGGGGCTCAAGCAGTTGCTGGAGGTCTTCCTCAAGCACCGCTACGAGGTCGTCACGCGGCGCACGAAGTTCCGTCGCCGCAAGCGCGAGGAACGGCTGCACCTGGTCGAGGGTCTTCTCCTCGCGCTGCTGGACATCGACAAGGTCATCAAGCTGATCCGGGGCAGCGAGAACGCGGCTGCCGCCAAGGACGGCCTGATGAAGCAGTTCAAGCTGTCGGAGATCCAGGCCACCTACATCCTCGACACGCCGCTGCGCCGCCTGACCCGGTACGACAAGCTCGAGCTCGAGAACGAGCAGGACAAGCTCCGCCAGGAGATCGCCGAGCTGTCCGCGATCCTGGACGACGAGAGCGTCCTCCGCAAGCTCGTGTCGACCGAGCTCGCGGCTGTGGCGAAGGAACTGGGCGGCGAGCGCAGGACGAGCCTCATCGACGGCGACCTCAAGGAGGTGCTGGCGGCGTCCAAGCCCGCCGGGCCGCTGGAGGTGGCGGACGACCCGTGTCAGGTGATCCTGAGCGCGGCCGGTCTCGTCGCGCGCACCGCGGCGGAGTCGGAGGAGGCGTCCGAGGGCAAGCGGCGGGCGGGGCGGGTGAAGCACGACGCCGTGCTGGCCGTTGTGCACTCCACGGCGCGTGGTCAGGTCATCCTGATCACGAACCTGGGTCGTGCGTTCAAGACGGACGTGCTGCCACTGCCCGTGCTGCCGGAGCAAAGTGGCACAGTCAGTCTGCGGGGTGGCATGGCGGCGAGTGAGCTGGTGCCGCTGGAGAAGGGCGAGAAGGTCGTCGGCATCGCGCCGCTCGACCCGAAGGACTCACCCGGCATGGCGCTGGGCACGAAGCTCGGCACGGTCAAGGTGTGCGTGCCGGAGTGGCCGGTCCGTTCGGACGAGTTCGAGGTCATCTCGCTCAAGGACGGCGACGAGATCGTCGGCTGCACCTGGCTCACCGACGGCAGCGAGACGATCGCGTTCGTCAGCTCCGACTCGTCACTGCTGCGCTACGACGCGAAGCTCGTGCGGCCGCAGGGTCTCAAGGGCGGCGGCATGGCGGGCATCAACCTGAGTGGCGACGCGTACGTGGTGTTCTTCGGTGCGATCCGCACGGATGACGACGAGCACGGCGAGCCGATGGTCGTCACCTCGTCCGGGCAGAGCGTCAAGGTCACGCCGTTCAGCGAGTACCCGGCCAAGGGGCGCGCGACGGGTGGCGTGCGGTCGCAGCGCTTCCTCAAGGGCGAGGACCACCTGGTACTCGCGTGGATCGGTGCGCGTCCGGCGGGTGCGGACGACAAGGGCACGCCGGTGGAGTTGCCGGAGGTGGATCCGCGCCGGGACGGCTCCGGTCACGCGCATCCCGGTCCGGACGTCATCGGGCACCTGATCGAACGGGACTAGTTCCGCGCTGGTGAGGACGAGGCGGGAGCCACGTCCTCACCAGGTCATTTCGAGATGCTGCCGGACAGTTGGGCGGTGCTGTCGCTGCCCGGCGAACTGCTGCCGGCGGTCTGCGTCAACAGCTCTCCGTTCGCCTTGCAGGTCGCCAGCACGCTGCCGCCGCTGTGTCGCAGGACGAGCTTCCACTCGTGGCTGCCGCTCTCCGCGGGGAACTCGAGGGTTCTGGTCCAGGGGAGCGCGACCGACGTCTCCTCGCTGGACGTTCCGTCGACGACGAGCGTCAGCGACGAGATGGTGGCCGTTCCCGTCGCCTCCAGCACGATCACGTTCGGCGCGGCCTTCTCGGCGGTGGTGGAGGACGACGGTGGGACGGTCGTGGGCGAGTCCGGCGTTCTGGCGCCGGTGCACCCGCCGAGCAGTCCCAGGACCAGCACCGCGGAGGCGAACCGTCTGCTCATCCGCAGAGCCTGGCAGAACGGCGCCGGTACCGGTCCCCGGCTAGCGGGCGTGCTTCTCGAACAGCGCCTCGAAGGCGTCGAGCACGGCAGGGACGCTGAACTTCGCCGCGGCCGTGCCGTCCGAGACCGGTGGTTCGTCACGCAGGGACCGCAGTCCCGTGGTGATGGCCGCCGCGTCGCCGGGCGGCACGATGATCCCGAAGCCCGTCTCCCGCACCGGGATGCGCACGCCGGGCAGGTCGCTCGCCAGCACCGGTACGCCCGCGAGCATCGCGACGACCTGGACGATGCCGAAGGCCTCGAACGCGTTCACCGACGGCAGGGCGAACACGTCCAGGGAGGCGTAGAAGTCGCCGAGGTCCTCGTCGGGCACGAACCCGAGCAGCTTGATCCGCGGGTCGCCCGCGATGCGTTCGCGGACGCGGGAGATGACGCTGCCGCCGGCGACGTTGCCGAAGTCGCCGCCGATCAGCAGGCGTGCCGTGGGGTCGTCTAGCGCGCGGAATCCGTCGACGAGGTGCTCGACGCCCTTCTCCTCGACGATGCGGCCGAGGAACCCGACGTGCGGGCCGTCGCCGTCGCGGAACCGCGGTGTGCCAGGGGGAACCGGGCGGCAGGGCGGGGGTACGGCGGCCATGTGCGGCTGGATGGACGGCCACAGCCTGCTTTCCCGCGCGTAGTCCTCGCTCGTCACCGCGACGGCGGACGCGCGGCGCATCGCGAGGCGGCTGGACGCGTCGATCACCTTGCCCTGCACCGCGTTCACCAGGCCGGGCGGCAGGCTGACGTCGCAGTGGTAGGTCACGACGACCGGGCACTTCGCCAGCGCGGCCACCGGGCCTGCCTCGAGCATCGGCAGGTGGAGGTTGAGCACTCGGGCGTTCGCCGACGCCTCGCGCACCATCGTGGCGAACGCCGGGCTGATCACCCCCTTGCCGAACCGGGCGAGCACGGGCGCGCGGCTCACGCGCACGCCGTTGATCGTCTCCTCGTGCGGCAGTGAGGGGTCGTGGCGGGTGGTGACCACGCGGACGCGTTTGCCGCGCTCGGCGAGCCCCTCCGCGACGTCCCGCGCGAAGTTGGTCAGGCCTGACACGTACGGCGAGTAGTAGGTCAGGGCGATGACGAGGTCGTCGAGCACAGTTCGCTCTCCTGTCGTGGGGAAGTGAGCAGCCGGAGCCCGACGAGCAGTCCGGCGAGTGATCCGGTGAGGAACGCGATCTCGGCGCGCAGCAACAGGTCCGGGATGAGGGCGAAGGTCGCCGCCGCGGTCAGGACGCCCGCGATCCAGCTCCAGGCGACGCGGCTGTGCTGGGCGTCCGCGACCAGGGCCTGGGTGGTGACGATCAACCCGAGGTGGGCGACGACGCCGAGCGCGACGAGCGCCAGATCCGTGGCGGACACGACGTAGAGAGGGCCGAACACCAGCCGCACCAGCCACGGTCCGATCGTGAACGCCACGGCGGCGCCGGCGACCGCTGCCACCGCGAGCACGGCCGCGAGACGGGTCACGACGGTGCGCTTCTGCTTGCCCGCGAGCACGGGCAACAGCGCTGTCTGCAACGGAACCGCGACGAAGAGCGGGACCCTGGCGAGCAGGAAGGCCGCGAGGAACACCCCGGCCTGAGCGCGTTCGGCCGGCGTCGCGATCGCGGTCACCAGCACGGGGATGCCGTTGAGCAACAGCTGTGCGCACAGGGAGCCGACGAGCAACGGGGAGACCGCGCGGGCGAACTCGCGCACGGGCACTTCGCCCTCTCCCTGCCACCAAATGGCGGCCAGCACTGGCAAATGCGCGACCGCGACCGCCGCCACGAGCGTCCATTCGAACTGCGCGCTCGTCGTGGCTCCGAGCCAGCCGGCGAGCAGCGCGAACACCACGCGCAGAGTGGTGTCGGCGACCAGCAGGCCGCCGTGCCACGCCAGCTTCCCGTTGCCGATCAACGCGCCGCGCACCAGGAACTGCGCCGCGGACAGGAAGCACAGCACGACGACGGCGGGGGAGACGAACACGGCCAGCGCGCACTCCACGACCGCCATGCTGGCCGCGACGACGGCGGCCGAACGCAGCGCGCGAGGGCCGAGGCGGGCCAGTTCCTGTTCCACGGGAAGGAAAGCGCCGAACCCGACCAACAGCGCGATCGACCAGAACGCGCCGAAATCGCTGTACTCGGCGGGTGAGACGTTGCGCGCGACGATCGCTAGGTAAGCGTTCACCAGCAGTCCGGACAGGACGATGCACACCCCGACGAAACCGAGCGCACGAACCATGGGCGGACCATATCCGTCGCGGTGTGGCGATTTTCCCCTCCGTAACACGATTCCGGGGTATGGCAACGCAGACGTAGCAATGTGAGGGTTGGTCGGGCTTCTCGCGTAACGGGCGGTCGCTAGCTTCTGACGCCTCGCCCTTCCGAACCCCCTTAGGACATCGGCGCGTGACGACAGAAACGATTTCGCTCGCTCCCGAAACGCCTGCCACGACCACTCGCCCCGGACCGGGCAGCAGACGACGGCTGCTGGCCGTCGCCGTGGTGTCGGGCGCGCTCACGGTGCTGTTGTCGGCGTTGATGCCGCTCGCACCTGTGACGATCAACGATCCCGCCGTCACGTGGCCGGAGAACGCGTCGGCGCCCAGATCCACGATGCTCGCGCTGAGCGCCTACCGTCCATTTGAGATGGACGCGCGCTTCGGCTGCGCAACAGTCCGTGCCGCGCAGGCCGCCGGTGGTGTGGTGGTCTCGACCATCACCCCGTCGGCCCCGGCGCGCGGTCTCGTCGTGAAGGCGGAGAACGACCGCCTGCTGGTGAGTGGTGTGGCCACGCTGGACGAACCGGTGCCCGCGGGCGACTGTTCGTATCAGATCGTCGGCGACCGCGACGGGCTGAGCATTCTGCGTGACGGCAAGGAGATCGGCCGTTCCGCGACCATGCCGGACGTGCACGTGCTGGCGACCTCGATCACCACGACCGCCGACCTGTCCGTGCGGATCAGGGTGGACGACCAGTTCAGCACCAGCCCGTCGCCGTTCAAGATCGTGCTGATGGTGCTTCTCGCGCTGTGCGCGGCGACCGCCTTCGCCTGTCTCGTGCTGCTGGATCGGCGGGTGTCCCGCGAACCGGCCCGGTTCCGGTGGCGGCTGAGCCTCGTGGACCTGGTCGTCCCCGCGATCATGATCGTCTGGTTGTTCCTGGCGCCGATGTCCGACGACGACGGTTACTACAGCGCGATGGCCAGGAACGTGCCGTTCGAGGGGTATGTCGGGAACTACTACCAGATCCTCAACCAGGGCTTCACGCCGTTCTCCTGGTTCTACTACTTCCTCGCCAAGTGGCAGGCTTTCGGCTTCGCTCCGGTGGTTCTGCGCATTCCCGCGCTGTTGTTCGGTCTGGTGACGTGGTTCGCCGCACGTCGTTACGTGTCAGGCAGGTTCAGCGGGGTCGTGCTCGGCGCGGCGTTCCTGGCGTGGTGGCTGCCGCTCGACATGGGAGTGCGGCCGGAGGGTGTCGTGACCATGTGCGGCATGCTCACTCTGCTGGCGGTGACGGCTGCGGTCGAACGCGGGCGGCTGGCGTTGCTGGGCACGGCCGTGGGCGTCGCGGGCATCGGTTTCTTCGCGCACCCCACGGGCTTCACGACTCTCGCGCCACTGCTGGCGGGCCTGCCGTTCGCGTGGAAGCTGCTCACGAAGGACGCGGGCTGGCGCACGGTCGTGGCGAGGACGCTCGCCGTGCTCTCGCCCGGCGCGATCGCGATGATCATGGCGTTCAGCGACGGAACCCTGCGCGATTTCCTGTACGCACAGGAGATCTTCAAGAAGATGGCCGGGTCGGAGTCCTGGTACACGGAGTTCGCGCGGTGGATGTTCCTGCTGAACCAGGGCGACGCCATGGCGAACTACGCCAAACGCGCGCCGGTGCTGGTGTGCGTCGTCGCGCTGGTCTGGTTCGTCGTGCTCGTCACGGCCGCACGGGCGCGCCGGATCGACGTGCCACCGCGGCTTGCACTGGCGGGCTGGTCGACGTTGTTCGCGTTCTTCCTGCTGTGGCTGACACCCAGCAAGTGGACGCACCACTTCGGCAGCCTGGCGGGGATCGGTTCGGTGTTCCTCGCGTTGATGCTGCTGGGTTCTGTGCCATTGGTGCGTGAGCTGACCAACGACCGGCGCATGCCGATTCCGGTGCTGCTGGGTGGCGTCGTCAGCGTCGTCGCGATGCTGGGCCTCGCGGGGCACGGCGCCAACCTGTGGCCGTACTCGTGGCACCTCGGGCTGCCAGCCACGGGTGTTCCGCCGCACGTGTCGGTCCTCAAGTTCGACAAGCCGTACTGGTGGCTCGTGCTGATCGTGATCGTGGCGGTCGTGTTGTACCGGCGGGGCAAGGGTTCTCTCGCGCCTGTCATCGCGATACCGGTCGTGGTGGTGATGTTCTTCGTCGCCAACATCGCTTATCTGGTGGGCGGTTTCGCCGTCGCGACCGTGAACACGCTCGACACCTGGTCGCCGTGGGCCGCGAACGTCCAGGACCCGCTAGCGGAACGGTGCGTCGCGGCGGACGCGGTCGAGGTCGCGACACCGCAGCCGCTGGTCCCGTTGCCGGACAGGTGGTTCGCGATCCAGTCCGACCCGATCGCGACCGTCGTCACCGGCAGACCGGCCCCCGTCACGTACGAGTACGCGACCTCGGACGCGAAGGTGCTCGGCACGGGCAAGATCACCGACAACGTTGACAGCACGTGGCGACGCACCCTCCTACTGCCACCGGCACCCGCCGGTGCCACGCAGGTGCGGCTCACCGGCGAGGGCGAGTTCAGCCCGCCGGCCGCGCAGAAGTACGTACGGCTGCGGGAGTTCCTGCCCCGCGAACCGGCGGTCGCGGTGGCCTGGCAGATCGCGTTCCTGTTCCCCTGCCAGCGTCAGCCGCGCGTCCAGGACGGCGTGATCGAACCGGTCTCGTACGCCGTGCAGTGGGGCGACACGCAGGCGCTCGGACTGTCCGACGCGACCTGGCAACCCGTGCGCGGCGCGCTGTTCGGGGACGTCCTCACCACGCACGAGGTCACCGCACTTCCGGCACGGCTGCGGGACTCCTCCCGCCCGTACCCGATCCAGGTCTACCGGGCCACCCCGCTCTACGAGGCCGGTCGGTACACCACCACCCGCGACACCCAGACCCGCATGGGTTGGGAAGGCGTTCGATGAGCGATCGTGAAGCGGAGGCGCTGGTGGCCGTGCAGACGGCGCTGGCGAGACCACCCGTGGTGCACGCGGCCCGGCTGCTGTCGTGGTTCGGCGAGCACAGCGCGGGATGGTTGTTGTTAGGTGTGGCCGGCGCCGCGGTGGACCGCCGGCGCCGTCCTGAGTGGACGGTCGCGGCCGGCTCTGTCGTCGCCGCGCACGCCGTGTCGATCGTGGTGAAACGCGTGGTGCGGCGGCGGCGTCCGCATCACGCGGAGGTGCAGGTGCTGGCGGGAACCCCGAGCAAGCTGAGCTTCCCGTCGTCGCACGCGTCCTCCACCACGGCCGCCGCGGTCGCCTACGGCGCGCTGACGAACCAGCCGCTGGTGCCGCTTCTGGTGCCACCGATGATGGTCAGCAGGCTGGTGCTGGGCGTGCACTACCCGACCGACGTGCTGGCCGGCGCCGTGCTGGGTGCCGTGGTGGCACGCGGCGTGCGGCGCGTGGTGTGGGGTCGTCGATGACCGTGGCGACCGAGACCCGGCCATCGATCGTTCGTGGGCTGATCAGAACCGCCCGGCCGCACCAGTGGGTGAAGAACGTCCTGGTGCTGGCCGCGCCCTTCGCGTCGAGCAGGATCGCGGAACCCGTCGTGCTGCGGTCGGCGGCGCTGGCGTTCGCGGCGTTCTGCTGCGCGGCCTCGGCGGTGTACCTGGTCAACGACGCGAAGGACGCGGAAGCCGACCGCGCCCACCCGAAGAAGCGCCTCCGCCCGATCGCGGCGGGCATCGTGCCGGTGCCTCTCGCGTTCGGCACCGCCGGTGTGCTGATGGCCGCGTCGTTGTCGATCGGCGCGGTGGCGGGCTGGAAGCTGCTCGTGCTCATGGCCGTCTACCTGGCGGTCCAGCTCGGCTACTGCTTCGGCCTGAAGCACCAGCCCGTCCTCGAACTGTGCGTGGTCGCCTCCGGGTTCCTGCTGCGCGCCATCGCGGGCGGCATGGGCGCGGACATCGAGCCCAGCCAGTGGTTCCTGCTCGTCACGGCGTTCGGGTCGCTGTTCATCGTGGCGGGCAAGCGGTACGCGGAGATCAAGCTCTTCCACGAGACCGGCGCCGCGATCCGCCACTCGCTGACCAGGTACTCGGAGACCTATCTCCGGTTCGTCTGGGCGACGTCGGCCGCGGTCATGAACATGACCTACGGCCTGTGGGCGTTCGAACTCGGTCAGCGCACCGGCAGCCCGTGGGCCGCGCTCTCCATGGTCCCGTTCGTCATCGCCGTGCTCCGCTACGCCGTCGACGTGGACAGCGGCAAGGCGGGCGCCCCGGACGACCTGGCCCGCTCCGACCGGGTCCTGCAGTCGCTGGGACTCGCCTGGGTGGTGACCGTCGCCCTGGCGATCTACCTCTGAGCCGCCACTACGATCCCGCCATGGTCCGCACCACTCCGCCGCGCCCGGCCGACCTCGTGGCGCACCTGCCTGCCATGGCTCCGCTGGCCCGCACCGCGGTCCGGCTGCACCCCCGGCCAGGCGAGCCGACCGCGGCGGACAGTTCGATCGGCGGCCCGCTGCTGTGGCCTGCGCGGGAACCGTGGCCGACGTGCGCCGAGCACGCCGGCCCGTTTCTCGAAGGCGCCGGGGTGTCCGACGTGATGGCACGACGGCGGATCCTGACGCAGGCGTGGGCCAGACCGCGGGAGCCTGGTGTGAACCTGTTGACCGAGGACGAGAAGGCCGTCGTCGACCGCGTGGACGACGGTGCGGAGATCGCGCACGACGGGCCGGTGCCGATGGTGCCGGTGGCCCAGCTGTACGCGCGGGACGTCCCCGGCCTTCCCCGTCCAGGTGGTGCCGACCTGGTGCAGGTCCTGTGGTGCCCGTTCGACCACGAGGACGACGGCTACGTGCCGAGCACCGTGGTGCGGTGGCGCGTCGCCGCCGATGTCACGGATCCGCTGACGGACCCGCCGCTGCCGGCCGCCGTCGAGGACAACTACCTGCCGCAGCCGTGCGTGCTGCACCCGGAGGAGGTCACGGAGTACCCGGCTCCGCACTGCCTGCCCGAGGAACTGGCCGGGCAGGTGCGCGAGTGGGAGGACCGGGAGGGGCAGAAGTACCAGTACGAGCTGTCCGTCGCCTCCGGCTGCAAGGCCGGCGGGCACGCGCCGTGGAGCTTCTCCGACCCGTTCCCGATGTCCTGCCCGGACTGCGGCGCGGACGTCGAACCGTTGCTCACCATCGCCAGCTCGGAGTGGGACGGCAACACGAGCTGGCAGCCGGTCGAGGACGCCGGGGCGGACCACCCGCCGTTCCCGGCTCCGCACGAGCCGACGATGCTGATGATCGGTCGCGGCTACAACCTGCAGCTCTACACGTGCGTCGCGTTCCCCGAGCACCAGCACGTCACGAACATGCAGTGACACCCCTCTAGAGCCCGAATCCGCCGGACACCTCGACGTTCTGCGCGGTGATCCACCGGCCGTCCTCGCCGGCGAGCGCCGCGATCGCCACCGCCACGTCGTCGGGCTCGCCGACGCGACCCAGTGCGGTCTTCGCGGCCAGAGCCGGGATGAACTCCGGGAACTTCTCGAAGGCGTCGTCGCCCAGCCTGGTCCGGGTGGCGCCGGGGGAGACGGAGTTGACGCGGATGCGGCGCGGACTCAGTTCCTTGGCCAGGTAGCGCGTCAGCACGACCAGGGCGCCCTTCATGGTGGCGTAGCCGGAGTAGCCGGGCTCGGCCTGCTCGGTGGAGCTGCTCGTCGTGTTGACCACCGCGCCGCCGTCCGCGAGCAGCGGGAGCAGGGTCTGGGTGAGGAAGAACGGGCCCTTGAGCAGGACGCGGTAGAACTTGTCGAAGAGTTCCTCGGTCGTGTCCGGGAACAGGGCGGTCTGGGCGAAGCCCGCGTTGTTGACGAGGACGTCGAACGTGTCGCGGCCCCAGTCGCCGAGCACCTGCGCGACCTGGTCGCGGAACGCCTCGAAGGTGTCGCTGCGGCCCAGGTCCAGGTGGAGGGCGACGGCGTTGCCGCCGTTCTGCTCGATGGCGGAGACGGCCTGCTTGGCGCCGGTCTCGTTGGAGCCGTAGGTGAGGATCACGGCGGAGCCTCGCCGCGCGAGTTCGACGGCCGTGCTCCAGCCGATGCCCGAGCTGCCACCGGTCACGATTGCGACTGACATGTTCCTACCGCCTGTTCTGGTCTGCTTGGTCGGACACACCAAGCAGACCAGCTGAAGCAGCATGAACAGGAGATCGAACCTCTCGGCTTCTTGCCTGATCCTCCTACGTGATGTGCAGGTTCTGCACCTTCGCCTCCGCGACGATGCGCTCGGCCTCGTCGCGGGCCACGTTGCGCAGTTCGGCCAGGGCGCGCATCGCCTCGGCGCGGCGGGCCGACATCGCGAGCCGGAAGTCCTCGCGGATCCCGTCGCGTTTCGCGGCCGCCTCCTCGTCCAGGCGGCGGGCTCGTTGCTCGGCCTCGCCCACGATCATCAACGCCTTGAGCTGCGCGTCCCTGACGACGTCACGGCGTTCTTCCTCGGCCAGGGCGACCATGCGGGCGAGCCGTTCTGGCAGGCCCTTCGGGTCGATCGGGGTCAGGCAGATGCGGTGCAGGCCGTCCTGCAGGGCGGCGTTCTCCTCCTGGACCGAGACCAGTCTGCTCGCCAGGGCCTCCGCGCGGGCCTCCGAGGCGTCGCGGTCGGCTGTGACCAGGCGAAGCTCGGCTTCCAGCTCGGCGACGTAGTCGTCCACCTCGTCGCGGTCGTAGCCGCGCCATCGGAGCCCGAACCACGTTCGCAGCGGTACGAGCTCAGTCCTGCTGTCGACACTCACTGCCGTCTCCTCTGCCTCCCGCGAGTCAGTCTTGACAAGGGGTACGTACGGGGTGCGGCATCGGTTCTAATGGGTTTACCAGGCACAATGTGGACGTGAACAACAAACTGTGCCCCTGCGGTACCGGTCAGTCCTATGTGGACTGTTGCGGTGCGCTGCACTCCGGAGCCCGCAAAGCGGCCACGGCCGAGCAGCTGATGCGTTCGCGTTACAGCGCTTTCGCGGTGTCCGATGAGGACTACCTGCTGCGCACCTGGGCCGCGCGGAACCGCCCCAAGAGCGCCGGGATCGACTCGACGGACCGGTGGCTGAAGCTCGAAATTCTGGCGACCGAGAACGGCGGTCTGCTGCAGAGCGAGGGTGTGGTGGAGTTCCGGGCGCACTACGTCGGGGGCGTGGTGCACGAGCGGAGCAAGTTCATCAGGGAGAACGGCCAGTGGGTGTACGCGGAGGGCCTCGAATGAGCACTGTGACGGTCGAGAGCAGGTTCAACGGGCCTCCCGGCATGGGCAACGGCGGGTACTCGGCCGGTCTGCTCGCCGCGCAGGTCGACGCGGACACGGTGAGCGTCCGGCTGCGCAAGCCGGTGCCGCTGGACCGCGCGATGGAGGTCCGCGACGGGCAGCTGTTCGACGGCGACGTGGTGATCGCCTCGGCCGAGCCCGCCACGCTCGACCTGGAGATTCCTGAAACGCCGACGCTGGACGAGGCCCTGAAGGCGTCCGCGAAGGTGCCGTGGCGTGACCGGCACCCGTTCCCGACGTGCTTCGGATGCGGTCCCAACAGGGAAGACGGCATCGCCGCGCTGCTCGGTCCGCTCGACGGCCGCACCGAGTGGGCCGGGGTCTGGACGCCGACCGAGACGCTGCCCAACGACGGAACCAACGTGCTGCCGGAGATCGTCTGGGCCGCGCTCGACTGTCCGTCCGCGCAGCCCGTCGCACCGGACGGGGGACCGGCGTTCGTGCTCGGCACCTTCGTCGCCAGGACGGAGCTGCCGGTGAAACTGGGCGTGGACCACGTACTCCTGGCGTGGGAACTCGGCCGGGACGGACGCAAGGCCTACTCCGCGTCCGCGATCATCGGTCCTGACGGAGTGTGCGGACGAGCACGCGCCGTGTGGGTCTCGATCGGATGACGCCAAATAACCCGACTGGGTGACAAGTGTGCGGTGCGTCTTGATAGCGTGCACGCTCGTTGCCCGATTAAGCCGAAAGGGCGAGTGACCGGGATGGCACGGAGGTGATCAGGCGCTTGATGGGCCGACGTGCCGCCGCCCATGGCGACCAGCAACCACAGACCCAGAGTTCTGCTCAGAGCGTTTTCGGGGTTCAGACGATCACGAGCACCGAGCCGGACATGGATCTGTATCCCGTCGAGCAGCCCCCGGCAGCAGCGCCGCCGCCGGAGCCAGTACCCCAGAGGACGCCCTTCGCGGCGAACCTCGTCGGGTCGACGCTCGTTGTTTCCGCACCCGAGGGCCCGAGTCAGGGCGCCACGGGTCTCGCACGCGCCCTTCCCGCCGACACCGGCCGGACCGTGGTCGTGGTCGACTTCCCGGGCGGGGACCAAAGCACTTTCTGGCCGCACGTCGTCACGGCGCTGCACGGCCGTGGGCCTGTGCGGCTCGCGGTGTCGCACGCCGGGACGATGCGCCCGACCGCGCCCGCGCAGTGGCTCTCCGAGCAGCTCCAGACCGAGGTCGTGGCGCCGGACGGCGTGCTGACCACGGTGCCCGGTGCCGCGTTCGTCGTCGGCACGCAGGGCTACGGCAGCTGGGTGAAGTTCCAGCCGAACGCGTCCCCGATGCCGTTCGGCCGCCGCTTCCCGGTGCCGCAGTGGGAGGCGATGGACCCGAACTCGCCGTGGCCGACGGGCGAGATCGGCATCTCCGAGCCGATTCCGAGCGGACTGTGGCTGCGCGCGCAGCAGCCGCCGTTCGAACCGGCCGCCCAGGACTCGCGGCCGATCGTGGCGCTGCCGTGCCGCGACAACGTGCTGACGGTCGTCGTCGGCGGTCCCGGCCAGTCGTCGATCCCGATCGACGAGGTCTGCCGCCTGCTCACCGCGCTGCCCCAGGCCGCCCGGTCGCGCGTGCGGCTCGTTCCGTACGGCATCGACGCGAGCATCGGCAGCCTGGTCGCGGACCAGATCGGCGAGCCGATCGCCATGTTCACCGGCCTGCCGGTGGGCAAGCTGCACACCGGAGGGCCCGCGGTCATCGCGGTCGACCCGCGCGGGCAGCAGACGTGGCGGCCGTTCGTCACCGAGGTGCTGTGCGTGCCGAACGAGTCCGTGCCCGTCGTGTCGGGCTACCGGACGCCGGTGCAGGGCCTGACCGAGGTCACCCCAGGGGTGTTCTCCCTCGGCGACGGCGTTGTGCTCGAAGTCGTGCCCTCCGGCCTGTGGGTGCGTGAGCAGGAAGAGCCCTACAACGCGGCCGAGGTGCGCACTCAGCCCCTCGACCCGGAGTGGGCACGTCTGACCGTGGGCACGCCTGGACGCACGACGCCTGGCGCGGTCGCGGTGCACGGCGCCGCTCTCGTCGAACGCCTGGAGCCCGAGGTGCGCAAGCTCCTGCGGCTGGTGTTCTGCGACTCCAAGGTGACCGCGCCACCGCCTCCTCCGCCCTCTCAGCCGCCCGCAACGGTGGCGGCACACGCGTTGTCGACGCGCGACTCGTCGGACAACGGCGTCGGCTTCTTCACCGCCGTCACGCCGGCCGAGCCCGAAACGGAACGGTCCGCGTACGCAAGCATCGGCGCCGGACCGGCGATGGCGACCGTGACGTCGCACGCGCTGGCCGACCCGGACGAGGCCGCGTTCCCGTCGGACGACCCGGACTCCGCTCCGGTGAGGTTCCGCGTGGACGGCCCGCTGCCGTTGCAGCCGCTGGCCATGTGGGAGATCCCGCCGGAGAACAACGGCGAGCGCGAGACGGTCTCCGTGGACCACAACAGTTCGGACGCCGAACGCGACACGGTCCGCCGTGCGCTCGGCGAACGCTACGGCGTGCACGCGGCGACGGTCGTCCGCCTGCTCTCCCAGCGTCCGGACGCGGAGGAGGACCCGGCCGCGTTCGAGGCCATGGTCACCGACCTGACGGCGTTGCTGGCGTGCGTGTCGCAGGACGAGGAGATGGTCGTCGAAACGCTCCGCATGGGACGGCTGGGCCGCTTGCGCCCGTACGTCGCATGCATCGTCTCCGGCCTGAACCGCCTGCCCGTGCACAACGGCATCGCGGCGGTGTGGGGCATGAGCGGTCCCACGGGTCCGCGGCGCTACCGCCACGGCGAGGTCCTGGTGGAGCACGGCCTGCTGGACGCCGTCGCGAACCCGTCCCAGCGCATCGAGGGCGTCACCGAGTACCTGATCTGGTCGGTCACCGGCCGCGTGGTCGAGGTGACCGACCGCGTCGCCGTGTCCACCGAGGAACGCGTGCTCTTCGCTCCCGGCACGCCGTTCCGCGTGCTCGCGGTCGCCGAGGCCGAGGGTGATCACCCGCAGCAGGTGCTGTTGCAGGAGATCTCCGGGCCGGCGGCGGAGCAGGAGATCGCGGGGATGCGGCCGAGCGTGCTCTCCCAGCTGGAACGGGCGGCCGCGAACCTGCGCGTGCTGCCGGTCTCGCACCAGGTGACGGCCTGAACCTCGGAATCCGTTACGCCGAACCGCCCGTCGGCCCGCTGCGCTTCCACCCACCGGTGGACTGCGACGGCGAGCCGGCGGGCGCTTTCGGTGACCGGCACACGCTGAACGTCTGGTCCACAACGGACGGTCCGGCCCCGGTGCTCCTCTGGATCCACGGCGGCGCGAACACCGTTGGGACCTCGGCACAACCGGAGTACGCGGGCGACTTCCACGCGTCGAACGGGATCGTGTTCGTCAGCTGCGACTACCGGCTCACGGTCGACGGATACGGTGCCCTGGAAGGGTTTCCGCACAACCGCGGACTGCTCGACGTCGTCTCGGCGTTGCGCTGGATCCAGCGCAACATCGCCCGCTACGGCGGAGATCCGGCCACCGTGACCGTCGCCGGGCAGTCGTCCGGCGCGCAGACGGTCGCGAGCCTGATGGTCATGCCGGCCGCGAAGGGCCTGTTCCACCGGGCGATCGCGCACAGCCTCGCCGGACGGTTCTTCACGCCGGAGGAAGCGGTCAGGACACAACGGCAAGCCGACCCGGAAGTCGTGCTGTACCAACCGATCGTCGACGGCTACACGCTGCCGCGCAGCCCGTTGGAAGGCCCGTACGACGTCGACCTGCTGGTGTGCCACACCGCAGACGAGGACGCGGAACTGTTCCAGCGTCCGACCATGCGGCTGGCGGACGAGCACGGCGGCGCGTTCCGTTCGATCTACGCCCGCACCCCGGCACATCACGGCGCCGACGTCCCGGACATGTTCCGCGGCGACATCGCGCTGGCGTGGGCGAGGTTCGCCCGCACGGGCGATCCCGGTTGGCCCGCCGACGAACTCAAGCGCTGGGTCTAGCTCTCCGTCGTGAGGCCGAGTGTGCCGTTCAGCCGCGGCACGCACGCGCCGTCACGCTTGTCCGAGGCCAGGAACTCGGTCAGGCACCGGCCGATCTGCTCGTGCCCGCGGGCGTTGGGGTGGAACGACTCCTGCAACGCGTGCGACGCGCGCTTCTGGTCCTTCAAGCCCTCGAAGTCGACCGTCAACCGCGTGAACCACTCCGTCTCGGGCTTGCTGCCGCCCACGCACGCCTCGTGCCCCTCACCGGCGCGCGCCAGGTCGAGGAAACGGGCGTTGACCTTGGCCGCGGCGGTGCGCAGGCCGTTCGACAGCTCCGGCACGGCCTCCTCGACGACCCACTCCAGGTCGGCGGTGCGCAGCGGGCAGCCGGACAGGTTCTGCAGCGACTGCGGCATCTTCGGCGACACCGGCGCCGCGTACGACTGCACGACCAGCTGGTAGGAGGAGTCGAGGTAACCGGAGTCGCGCATGGTCTGGCGGATGGCGTTGAGCGTGTTCTCGACCTTGGGGATCATCCGCCGCACGCGCTTGGTCCACTCCGGCGCGACCGACGACGTGCAGTCGCTGCGCTTGCCCCACGCCTCGAAGCACTTGTTGAGGATCTCGGAGAACCTCGGGTCGTCGTTCGCGCCGATGGCCACGACGATCGCGACGACCTGGTTCTGCCCGGCGATCTGGCGCAACCGGGGCAACTGCTCGTTGCGCAGCTTGTCCGAGTTCGCGCCGGAGCACGCCAGGTTGATCTTCTGGTCGGCCTGGAACTCGGTCTTCACGATCTCCGACTGGCGTGAGCGGTGGCACCAGTTGCCGCCGTCCTCGCCGTCGGTTCCCGGCTCGTAGTCGCCGGCGCCCTCGCCGGACATCGTGCTGTCGCCGAGCGCCACGACCGCGGTCCTGGTCTCGCGATCGGGCTCCGAGGGAGGCGGGAACACGTGGTCGCTCACGACCAGCAGGATCGTGAGCAGGCCGATCGCCGCGAAGAAGAGCACTTTGCGCATCGCGCACCAGTTTACGGGGGTGGCCGAATGCGAGGGGGATATGGCGTTGCCGCCTCAGGTCGGGATGAGGAAAGTGGAGGTGTGGGGAATCTGAGGGAGATAGTCGTGGTCGGCTACGACCGCACGGCGCTGCTGGACCTGGCGGGACCGATCGAGGTGTTCCAGGCAGCGAACTACGGCGAGCCGCGCTACGAGGTCACGCTCGCCACGCTCGGGGGAGGACCGTTCACCGCGACCGCGGGCGTGCGCATCGAGGCGGGCGCCGATCTGCGCGAGCTGGACCGTCCGATCGACACGTTGATCGTGGTCGGCGGCTGGGGCTACGACGAGGCCGCGTCCGACGCGGCGCTCATGACCAACCTGCGGCGGCTCGCGCTGAAGTCGCGCCGGGTCGCCGGTGTCTGCACCGGATCGGTGGTGCTCGCGAGCGCGGGGCTGCTGAAGGGCAAGAAGGCGACGACGCACTGGGCGTTCACCGGCGAGCTGGAGAACCGCGGCGTCGAGGTGGAGCCGGACGCGATCTTCGTGTGCGACGGCGAGGTGTCCACGTCCGCGGGCGTCACGGCGGGCATCGACCTGGCGCTGGCCATGGTCGAACAGGACCACGGGCCTGAGCTCGCCCGCAGGATCGCGCAGTACCTGGTCGTCTTCCTGCAGCGCTCCGGCGGCCAGTCGCAGTTCAGCGTGCACACCCGCGCGAAGCCGGTGCGCGACGGCTCGCTGCGCGCGTTGCTCGACGACATCCACGCCGATCCGACGCGGGAGTGGACGGTGCCGGTCATGGCGCGCAAGGCCATGATGAGCGTGCGGCACTTCGCCCGCGTCTTCTCCCGCAACGTGGGCGTCTCACCGGCGCAGTACGTCGAACGGGCCCGCGTCGAGGCCGCCGCCGACCGGCTGGCCAGCACCGGGGACTCGCTCGACCTCGTCGCCCGCCAGTCGGGGTTCGGCTCCGCCGAGACCCTGCGAAGGGCCTTCCTGCGCGTGCTCGGCGTGTCGCCGGGCAGCTACCGCGCCCGTTTCCGGACCACTGGGGTTGCCTGATGGAAGCCACGTTCGTGCTCTACCCGAACATGACCGCGCTCGACTTCGTCGGCCCGTTCGAGGTGCTCGGCAGCGTGCCGATCGTCACGACCCGGTTCGTCGCCGCGACGCTCGACCCGGTGACGTCCGACAACGGGCTGACCGTCGTGCCGACCGACACGTTCGACTCGCTGAAGTCGACGGACATCGTGGTGGTGCCGGGTTCCGGGCACCGGAGGGAACTGCTGGAGGACTCCGGCGGCGTCGTCGAGTGGCTGCAGGCCGTGCACCCGACGACGAAGTGGACGACGTCGGTGTGCACCGGCTCGACGCTGCTCGCCGAGGCGGGGCTGGTCTCGAAGGCCACGACGCACTGGGCCGCGCGCGAGGACCTGGAGGTGCGCGGCGTCGAGGTGTCGACGGACCGTGTCGTCTTCGACGGCAAGGTCGTCAGCGGCGCCGGCGTGTCGGCGGGCATCGACATGGCGTTGCGGCTGGTCGAGGCCGAGTTCGGCGAGATGGTCGCGCAGGCCGTGCAGGTCGGCATCGAGTACGACCCGCAGCCGCCGCGCGCCTACGACTCGATCCCGCCGGAGATCGCGCAGGGCCTGAAGCAGGCTTTCGACGCTTCCCAGGCCTGACCTCTACACCCTATGGTCGAACGGACGGCTCAGGGGGAGCCGTCCGTTCTAGGGGGAACGATGTTCAGAACTGTGGCCGCGCTGGCGGCCGTCTTCAGCCTGCTCGTCTCAGGCACGCCGGCCTCGGCGAGTCCGACCGGGATCGACGGAACGGTCACGTCCGCCGCGACCGGGCTGCCGATGAAGGGGATCCAGGTCATCGCGAAAACGCCCGACGGGGGATGGGTGCGCGACGGCTTCACCAACGACGCCGGCAAGTTCGACATCCCGCTCACGGCAGGCCGGCAGTACCGGATCTTCGCTCACGCCAGTGAGCACGAGGAGCACCTGAGCGAACCGGTGACCGCACCGGGTTCCGTGTCGATCGCGATGAAGCCGTTCACGTACGGCTCGGTGCGCGGCACGTACCTGCGCAAGCCCGGTGAGCCGATCGCGAACGTCGGTGTCGTGCTGACCGATCACTGGGGCAACGACCAGGAACGCGCGAGCACCGACGTGAACGGTGGGTTCCGCTTCGCGCACGTGCGCTCAGGTCAGCACAAGCTCCGCTTCTACTACCCGTACTCGACGGACCACTGGTACGACGGCGGCACCGCGTTCACCGTCCAGGCCGACCAGGAGTTCGTCGTCGAGCAGTTCGCCCGGCCGATGGGCAGTGCCGAGGTCACCATCCGCGACCGGGCAACCGGTGAGCCGATGCCGAACGTGGCCGTCGACGCGTCGCTGCCGGTGGAACTCGGCGCCGGGTACACCGTGAGGACCGACGCCGAGGGGAAGGCGCGGTACGAGAACCTGCTCACCGGCAAGTGGCGCTTCCTGATCCAGCAGCCGACCGGCTACCTCTACGAGACGATCGAGGACGTGGAGGTCAAGACGGACGAGACCGCGGTCGCCACCGGCACGTTGCAGCGCGAGGCCGTTTTCGAGCTGACCTTCACCGACGCTGCCACGGGTGCTCCGGTCGACGGCTGCTACATCTCCGTGTACCCCGACCGGCGCAACGTCGTCGACTGGAACCAGAGCCACTGCGGCTACGACGGCACCGGCAAGCTCCGGGTGAACGGCTACTGGCCTGGCCGGGAGCGGTTCTTCGTCTACCCGCGCGCCTCTGCCTCGCACGGCAGCCAGTGGGTGGGGGAGAACGGCGGCACGGGCGACGTGGATCAGGCCAAGTGGTTCGAGTTCGTCAGCGGCCAGACCACGGCCGTGCAGGTGAAGTTCGACGGCGCGGGCACCATCAGCGGCTCCGTCGTCGACGACGCGTCCGGTGCCGCGGTGTCGGGCCTGTGCCCGTCGGTGACGCCGTCCCACTACTACGTTTCCCAGGGCCGCAACGTGAAGTGCACCTACACCGAGGGCCGGTACGAGATCAGCGGTCTCGGCCCGTACGCGTGGAAGGTGCAGTTCCCGTCGGAGTACGGCGACCACGCCTGGCAGTGGTCGGGCGGGGCGGCGGACCGCTTCAGCGCGACGCCGGTCCAGGTCACGCCGGGTGGCACCGCCACCGCCGACGCACGGCTGAAGAAGCCCGGCAGGATCAGCGGGAAGCTGGTGAACGCCACCAGGCCGTTCGAGTACACGACGGTGCTCGCGGTGAACTCCGTGACCGGTGACTACGCCGGGCCGTCGGCATCGCGCAACAGCTCGTACGAGTACTCGATGAAGGGCTACGCCACGCAGGACGTGCGGATGCTGTTCCACGGCAACTTCGAGGACGAGATCCAGACCCACCCGGACCTCGTCCACGTCCAGGAGGGTCAGGAGACCTCGGGAGTCGATCTGCAGGTCAGGTGAGGCCTGACTGAACGGCGAACACGACGAGCTGGGCGCGATCGCGTGCGCCCAGCTTCACCATCGCCCGCGACACGTGCGTGCGCACCGTCGCGGGCGAGATCACCAGCACGGCGGCGATCTCGTCGTTGGACGCGCCGGACGCCACGTGTCGCATGATCTCCCGCTCGCGTTCGGTCAGCTTGTCCAGGTGCGGCACGGGCCTTGCCGACGCGCCGGACGCGAACCGGTCGATCACGCGGCGCGTGACGGACGGCGAGAGCAGCGAACCGCCGTCGGCCACCACGTGCACGGCGCGCAGCAGATCGGTCGGGTCGGAGTCCTTCACCAGAAACCCGGACGCGCCGGTCCGCAGCGCCTCGAACACGTACTCGTCGAGGTCGAACGTCGTGAGCATGACGATCCGCACGTCAGCCAGTTCGGGGTTGGCTGAGACGCGGCGCAGCACCTCCAGGCCGTCCATCACCGGCATGCGGATGTCGAGGAACACCACGTCCGGTTTGGTGGACTGGATCAGCGACAACGCCTCGCGGCCGTCGGCGGCCTCTCCGGCGAACTGGACGCCGTCCTCGGTCTCGATCAACGTCCGCAGTCCCATCCGGACCAGCGGCTGGTCGTCGGCCACCACCACGCGAATCATGCGGGAAACGGTATCCGGGCGATCACCGCGAAGCCCTGCGATCCGCTGACCTCGAGCGTGCCGCCCAGCGCTTCGGCCCGTGAACGCATGCCGGTGATGCCGTGGCCCTCGGTGAACGCGCTGGGCGTGCCGGTGTCGGTCACGTGCACGACGAGCTCGCCGCGCACGACGTAGACGCGTACGGACGCGGTGACGCCGGGGGAGGAGTGGCGCAGGACGTTGGTCAGCGACTCCTGCACGATTCGGTAGACGGCCAGTTGGTAGGTGTCCGGCAGTTCGACGTCGGCCACCTCCACCGACACCTCCAGCCCCGCCTCGCGCATCCGTGCGGCCAGTGCCGGGATGTCGGCGAGGGTGATCGTCGGCGTCAGCGGGGCCGAGCCGCGCAGAGTGTCCAGTTCGGACCGCAGGCCGTCGAGCGCCTCCTTCGACGTGTCGCGGATGGCCTCCAGCGAGGCGCGTGCCTTCGCCGGGTCCTTGTCCAGCACGTAGAGCGCGACGCCCGCCTGCATGGCGATCACGCTCAGGCCGTGGCCGACGACGTCGTGGACCTCCTGGGCGAGCCGCAGCCGTTCGGAGATGACGGCACGCTCGCGAACGTCCACAGCGGACTTCCTGCGCAGCCTCATCAACACGCCGGCCGCGACCGGCAGCAGGATCCAGCCCGCCGACCAGGTGATCCACGAGGTGATCGAGTCGTTCCACCACGGCAGGATCGCCAGCGCGTAGACCAGCGCGGACGCGGCGGCGAGTTCGATGCGCGCGTACACGGCCACCGCGTACATCGCCGCGACGCCGCTCATCAGGATCGGGCCGAACGGGTAGCCCTGCGCCAGGTAGACGGCGATGGTGACGGTCGTGACGCCGACCGTCCACAGCGGACGGACCGAGCGGAACAGCAGGCCGGCGGCGGCCAGCGTGATGAGCACGTAGGCGAGGACGTCGAGTGACTCCGCGCCTTGGAGACGTGCGGCGAACCGCGTCCCGCCGAGTCCGAAGAACAGCAGCGCCACGGTCAGCGCGATGTCCTGCCATTTGATGCGCATGATCCGACCATACGACCGGCGACGTACGCAGATGTGCGTATCTTCATGACGCTCCGGAGCGGACGCCCCAAGGCTCTCGCGGGAACACGATTGTCGGCATGATCGTGACGACGGAGAAGCTGACGAAGCGCTACGGCGACCGCGCCGTGGTGGACGAGGTCAGTCTGTCCGTGCGGCGGGGCGAGGTCTACGGGTTCCTCGGTCCCAACGGCGCGGGCAAGACGACCACGATCCGCATGCTGCTGGGGCTGGTGAAGCCCACCAGCGGCACCGCGACGGTGCTCGGTGAGGCACCCGGCACCCCCAAGGCGTTGCTCAAGGTCGGGTCGCTGATCGAGGGACCCGGCTTCTACCCCTACCTGTCCGGCCGCGACAACCTGCGCGTGCACGCGGCCCGCCGGGGCGTCGGCAAGACCCACGTGGAAGCGGCGCTCGAACAGGTCGACCTCGTCGGTGCCGCCGACGAGAAGTTCCGCCGGTACTCGCTCGGCATGAAGCAACGGCTCGGCGTCGCCGCGGCCCTGCTCGGTCAGCCGGAACTGCTGATCCTCGACGAGCCGACCAACGGCCTCGACCCCGCGGGCATGGCCGACATGCGCGACCTGGTGCGGGCGTTGGCGGCGCAGGGTCAGACCGTGCTGCTGTCGAGCCACCTGCTCGGCGAGGTCGAGGAGATCTGCGACCGGGTCGGGGTGATCTCCCAGGGACGGCTGGTCGCGGAGAGCACGGTCGACCAGTTGCGCGGCGACACCGTGCTGCTGATCCGCGCCGACCCGATCGAGAAGGCGCACGTGCTGATCGAGGGCAGCACGTTGCACGGCGACGTGTTGCACGTGCGCGAGACGGACGCGGGTTCCCTGGTGCGCACGCTGGTGCACGCCGACGTGGACGTGCAGGAGGTCCGGCCACTGCGCCGGACCCTGGAAGAGGTCTTCTTCGAGATGACGGGAGCGGCGTGATGGGCAGCGTGAAGGCGGAACTGCTGCGACTGTGGAAGTGGCCGGCGACCTGGGTGCTGATCGGTGTCTGGCTGGTGATGACGCTGACGTTCGGCTACGTGTTCAACTACCTCGCTCTGAACGGCGGCACCAACACGCGTGACCTCTCGCAACAGCAGCTGATCAGCGCGATGCAGCCGGAGAACGTGGGCGCGGCCGTGGTGCGCGGCCTGCCCATGTTCGGCGGGGCGATCATCCTGGTGCTGGCGGCGCTCGCGGTCGGCAGCGGATATGGCTGGGGCACCTGGAAGACGACGCTGACCGCCGGCCCGCGCCGGGTCTCGGCGATGGCCGGCACGCTGGGGGCGTTGGGGATCATCGTGGTGCTGCTGGTGGCGCTGACGTTCGTCGTGAACCTCGGCGCGTCCATCACGGTCGCGTCGCTGGAAGGCTGGGACTGGAGCCTGCCGGGACTCGGCGTGTTCAAGGCTTTGGGCGCGTCACTGCTGATCGCCGCCATGTGGACGGGGTTCGGGGTGTTCCTCGGCGTCGTCACCAAGGGACCCGCGCTGGCTGTCGGGCTCGGGCTGATGTGGGCGATCGTGACGGAGAACCTGTTGCGGGGCGTGGGTTCCCTGCTCGGCCCGGTCGAGTCGCTGACCGAGGTGCTGCCCGGTGGTTCGGCCGGCAACCTCGCCGGTGCCGTCGGCGGATCGGGCGCTCCCGGTGTGCTGACCGATCTCAGCGGCACCACCGCGGCGTTGTTCCTCGTCGGGTACGTCGTGTTCTTCGTGGGCGCGGCGACGCTTCTGAAGGTGCGCCGCGACCTCGTATAGGGCCACGGCGGCCCAGGTCACGCCCAGCGCGACCGCGACTCCGGTGGGGTAGTCGCGGTCGTGCAGGCCAGGGTTGACCGGACCGCTGTACTCGCGCCACAGCAACGGGATCGCGATCAGCGTGATGACTCCGGACACCGTCAGGCCGATGCCGATGGACGGGCGTTTGATCACGAGCCCGGAGGCGCCGACGAGCGGGGCGATCAGGAAGTCGTGCAGGACAACGCCTCCGCCCAGCCAGAACAGCAGCTCGACGGTGATCTGGGGGAGCAGGAGCCAAGCGCCCCACGCGCCCAGCCCCACGCCTACCGCGCCCAGCGCGAACCTCATCCCGGTCGTGGCGCTCACTTCTCGACCTCCAGCGACGTGACCCACTTCGTCTGCAGCACTCCCGGCCGGTTCGGGGCGATGAGCCGGCACGGATAGCCGTGGTCCGGGCTGAGTTCCTCGCCGTTGAGCTGAAGCGCCAGCAACGTCAGCGGGTCCTGGGCGAACGCCTCGGGCAGCGTCGTCGCCCGGTACAGCCCGTCCTTCTCCAGCGACTCGACCCGCACGTCGCCGCCGCTGACGAGCTCGGAGACGCGGACGCCGGTCCAGGTCGCGTTCTGGCTCCAGCCCTCGACGCACGCGATCGGCAGGTCGACGGTGGTCTGCGGCAGCGCTTGCAGTTCCTCGAGCGAGTAGCTCTTCGTTCCGGCTTTGAGCCGCCAGTCCTGCGGCACAACGATTTTCGCGGCCTGCGCGGTCCGGTTCACCGGCAGGTCGCCATCCGATCGCCAGGCCAGCACCGAGACCTTGCGCAGCCAGGGCACCGTGACGCCCGCGGTCGCGACGACCGCGACACCTGTGGTCAACGCGGTCGTGCGCAGGAAAGCCCTGCGGGACAAAATGGTTCGCTCGTCCGACTTGGGTTCGAGGGTGCGCCGGATGACCGGGATCTTCACCGCGATGTGCACGAGCAGCGCGCCGATCACGATCCACGCCACCGCGTAGTGGGCGGTGGGGAAGTAGAACGACCACGGGTAGTTCTGCGCCGCGTTGAACAGCCCGGTGACCAGCTCGAAGAACGACGCCGCGATCAGCACGAAGATCGAGCCGCGCTCCAGGGCGTGCGGCACGTTCTTGACCAGCGGCCGTTCGAACAGCTTCGGGTAGACGCTCCACAACTTGGCCAGCAGCAACGGAACCGACGCCACCCCGGAGATCACGTGCACCCCCTGGGTGACGCGGTAGAGGTCGACCGGCCGGGTCGGCCACACCCAGTCGTGCTGCACGCCGTGACTCAGCAGGCCGGTGACGAAGCACAGCCCGAACGTGATGCCGAGCCACGTGCCGACCCGGCTGGTCACCCCGGTGTGGTGTGCGGGGGATTTGAAGGCCGGGGTCTTCACAACCGCTCCCAGCACGCGAACCAGCGCCCGGCGCGTTCGACCTGCCACAGCAGGAAGAACCCGTCGGCGGTCAGGGACTCCGCGTCACTCCAGGCCCACGGGAACCAGTCGCCCCTGGTGCCTTCCGTCCGCACCCGAGCCTGGCCGATGGTCAGCCCGGAGCCCGGCTGCTCGACCTCCACGACCACGGTTCCGCTGGGCTTGAGCAGCTGGTGGACGCGGCGGAGCAACGCGGCCGGGTCGCCGCCGATGCCGATGTTGCCGTCGGCGAGCAACACGTGCTGCCAGCGACCCTCACCGGGCATCAGGTCGAACACGTCGCGGCGGATCGCGATGCCGCCGCGTTCGGTGGTGCGCCGGATCGCCTCCGGTGACACGTCGACGCCGAGCGCCTGGACTTGACGGGCCAGCAGGGCCGCCACGAGACGGCCTGGGCCGCAGCCGACGTCGAGGGTGGGGCCGGTGCAGGCGTCGAGGAGGACGGAGTCGCCACCGTCCGCGTCCGCCTGCCAGCGGGCGACGCTCAGCTCGCGCGGGGCGGTGCCGGTGAGATCGAGCCAGCTCGGGCGTCCCTGGAGGGCCTGGTCGAACATCATCGCGCCACCGCCGCCAGTTCGGTCAGCGTCGCGGCGAACCGGGTGTGCGGTGCCAGCGCCGCCACGGCACGCGCGTCGGCCATCGTGTCCACATCGGACAGGACCGGCAGGTTGCGCACCTTCAGGCCGTGCAACGCCTCCAGCGTCCGCGCCCCGGTGTCCGCGCGGGACATCGGCACGTCGCGGAGCACGTCGGCCCGCAGCGGGTCCCGCAGGCCGAGCGCCCACCAGCCGCCGTCCAGCGCGAACCCGAGCGCGGCCTCGTCGAACTCCGCGCACGACTCCAGCAGCGACGGCGTCACCTGCGGCGTGTCCATCCCGATCTGCAGCACCGGCATCCCGAACCGCGCCACGTCGGCGTGCGCGTGCACCAGGCGGTCGGCGAAGGTCTGGCCGCGCTGCGGGATCACCACGCACTCCGCCAGCGCGTCCCGCACGTCCTCGCGCCGCACCACTCCGGCCAGCGCGACCACCGGCACGGCGCCGGGTGTGTTCAGCGCGGCCTCCACCGTGTCGAGCAGCGCGGCGGCCGCGATGTCGGCGGCCTCCTCGGGGGTCAGCGGCGGGCACAGCCGGGTCTTCACCTGGCCGGGGATCGGCGACTTGGCCATGATCAGCAGGCAGAACCTCATCGCAGCACCCCCGCCATGTCCCGCGCCGCGCGCATCGTGCCGCGCACCGAACCCGACACCTTCGAGCGCGTGCCGGCCGCTCGCGGGCCGTAGGAGACGTCGACCTCGAGCACCCGCCAGCCCGCCTCGGCCGCGCGCACCAGGAGTTCCAGCGGGTAGCCGAAGGCGCGGTCCTGAAGGTCCAGCGCCAGCAAGGCTTCGCGCCGGCACACCCGCAGGGGCGCGATGTCGTGGACGTCCAAACCCCTGCGCCGCAACAGGGACGCGATCACGGCGTTGCCCGCTCGCGCGTGCCACGGCCAGACGCCCGGCTGCACGGGCCTTCGCCGGCCGACGACGAGGTCGGCGTCGGCCAGCAGAGCGGCCATCGCGGGCAGTTCGGCCAGGTCCAGGGAACCGTCCGCGTCGGCGAACGCCACCAGGCCAGAGGTGGCCGCGAGCAGACCGGTGTGCACGGCGGCGCCGTAGCCGCGCTTGGGTTCGTGCACGACCAGTGCGCCATGAGCGGCGGCCACCGAGGGAGAGCCGTCCACAGAACCGTTGTCCACGACGATCGCGCGGTATCCGGTAGGAAGGGAGGCGAGGACCGCGGGCAGTGCGGCGGCCTCGTCCAGGCAGGGCAACACGACATCCATGTGTCCACCCTGGACCATCGGAAAGTGTTGTGGTGCTTACGGAATTGTGACGCACGAAAGAGTTCTTACGATTGTCTTGCGAGGCCCGCGAGAACCGCTGGCACCCCCTAGGTTGGGCGCGGTGCGTCTAGTCATCGCAGGACTGCTCGTCGTTGCCGCCATCGTCACCGGGGTCGTCGTCAACGCCCTCGACCCGAACCTCCTCTACGCCTCGGCGGCACCGATCTTCGGGAACTGGGAGCCGCACATCGGCTTCGGCACGCCGATCGCGGTCCTGATCGCGTTCCTCGTCGTCGCCAAGGGGCCTGAGCTCGCCGAGCACAGGTTCGCGCTGCCGATCGCCTACGCCGCCTCGGTGGCGTTCACGTTCGCGCTGGCGATGATCGACGGCTGGGGCCGGTTCGTCACCAGGCTGACGACCGAGGACGAGTACCTGCACGAGGTTCCCGGCATCACCGACGTCCCGGCCATGCTGCGCGGGTTCGCCGCGCGCATCCCCGACTTCCAGCCCGACTCGTGGACCACGCACGTCTCCGGACACCCGCCGGGCGCGCTGCTCACGTTCGTGGGGCTCGACCGCGTCGGGCTCGGGGGAGGGGCGGCGGCCTCGATCTTCTGCGTCCTCGTCGGGTCGCTCGCCGTGGTCGCGATTCCCAAGGCCATCAACAACAACGCCGTGCTGCCGTTCCTGGTGCTGTTCCCGGGCGCGGTGTGGATCGGCGCGTCGGCGGACGGCATGTTCATGGGCGTCGCGGCCGTCGGCCTCTACCTGCTCACCCGGTGGCCCGTGCTGGGCGGCATCGTGCTGGGCTGGTGCCTGTTCCTGTCCTACGGCCTGGTGTTGCTGGCACCGCTCGCGCTCGCCGCCGTCTGGCGGCGCGGCGAAGGACTTCCCCTCCGCCGGATCGGCTGGGCTGCCGCGGGCGTGCTCGCGGTCGTGGGGGCGTTCGCGCTCAGCGGGTTCTGGTGGCTCGACGGCTACGAGCTCGTGAAACTCCGCTACTACCAGGGCATCGGCGACGTCAGGCCGTACTGGTACTGGGTGTGGGCGAACCTCGCGGCACTCGCGCTGGTCATCGGCCCGGCAGGCGTCAAGGGACTGCGCAAGGACAAATGGGTCCTCGCGGCCGGCGTGGCGATCCTGGCCGCCGATCTGTCCGGGCTGAGCAAGGCCGAGACCGAACGGATCTGGCTGCCGTTCGCGGTGTGGCTGATGGCCGGCACCGCGAAGCTGGACAACCAGAAGAGGTGGCTCACCGCCCAGGCCGTCACGGCCCTGGCGGTGAACCACCTCGTCCTCACGAACTGGTGACGGACTCCCGCTGCGAGGCGAACGCGAACTCCCGCACGCCCTCCTCGAACCCGACCTGAGCCTCGAAACCCAGCACGTCCAACGCCTTCGCGGGTGACGCGACCACGTGCCGGACGTCGCCCGGCCGCGCCCCGCCCACGATCTCGGGCGTCGGCCCGTCGCACGCGTCGGCCAGCGCGAACGCCAGGTCGCCGATGGTGTGCGGGGTGCCGGAGCAGACGTTCACCGCCTCGAAGCCCGGACGCGGCGACGACAGGGCCAGGACGTTGGCCCGCGCGACGTCCGTGACGTGCACGAAGTCGCGCCGTTGCCGCCCGTCCTCCATCACCCGAGGCGCGACGCCGTTCTGCAGCGCCGACCGGAAGATCGACGCGACCCCGGCGTACGGGGTGTCGCGCGGCATCCGCGGGCCGTAGACGTTGTGGTACCGCAACGCCCACACGCTCCCGCCGGTCTGCCGGGCCCACGCCACCGCCAGGTGCTCCTGCGCCAGCTTCGTGGCCGCGTAGGTGCTGCGGGGCTCCAGCGGAGCGTCCTCGGGCACCAGTTCGGAGACCACGAAGTCGCCGCAGAAGCACCGCGGCTCGTACACACCTCGTTCGACGTCGGCGGCAGTCCGTTCGGCCCGCACGATCCCGTGCGAGAGGCACCGATAGCGCCCCTCTCCGTAGACGACCATCGACGACGCCAGCACCAGCCGCGACACCCCGGCCCGGTACATCTCGGCCAGCAGCACCGCCGTGCCCAGGTCGTTGTGGCGCGCGTAAGAGGGCGCGTCGAACGGATCCACGCCGTGCCCGACCATCGCCGCCTGGTGGCACACCGCGTCCACAGTGGACAGCAACGGCCGCAGCACGTCGGGGGAGGTCACGTCGCCGATGACAAGTTCGTGGTCCAGCAGAGGAACAGCGCTGTGCGCCTCGGGCAGCAACGCGTCGAGCACCACGCATTCGTGGCCCTGGGAGGTCAGCTCGTCCGCGACGTGCGACCCGATGAACCCGGCCCCGCCGGTGATCAGTACTCGCATGCACCGACCGTAGGACTCCCGTGACGCCCCGGCGTGCTCGAGCGACTAGCCGTCAGAACTCCGTAAGACCATCTCGACGACGAACCGGGAGCCGCACGGCGCACGGTCCTCCACCCAGACCCGGCCGCCCAGCCGGTGCACGTGGTCGCGGACCAGCGCCAGCCCCAGCCCGCTGCCCGTGTCGTCGCCCCGGCTGCCCGCCATCACCCCGCGCGCGAACCGTTCGAAGATCTCCTCCCGCAACCCCTCCGGCACACCGGGCCCGGCGTCCTCCACCACCAGCCGCGCGGAGGAACCACCGGTCCGCACGGACACCAGCACCGCGCCCCCGGCGTGCCGCTCGGCGTTGTCCAGCAGGTTGGTCAGCACCCGGTCAAGCCTGCGCCGGTCACCCAGCACGATGGCGGGTTCCAGGTCCAGGGGCACGGGCGCGCGGGTCGCGATCACGTTGCGCACCAACGCGTCCAGTGCGATCTCCTCCGGCGCGGGGTCGTCGGTCTGGTCCGCCCGCGAGATCTCGAGCAGGTCCACGACCATCCGCGCGAACCTGTCGACCTCCGAGGTCAGCAGTTCGAGTGCTGTTCCCGCCGTGCCGGGCAGGTGCTCGCGACGCCGGCGCAGCACCGCGCCCGCGTTCACCATCGTCGTCAACGGCGACCGCAGCTCGTGCGAGACGTCCGACGCGAACCGGGCGTCCCGCAGGGCTCTCTGCTCCAGCGCCTGCGCCGTCGAGTTGAACTTCGCCGCCAGCGCCGCGAGATCCGGGTCATCCTGGTCGGGCAGCCGGGCGTGCAGGTCACCGCCCGCGATCCGGCCCGCGGCGGAGTTCAGCTCCGTCAACGGTTTCAGCGCCCGCTTCGACGCCCACGAGCCCAGCGCCGCCCCGAGCAGCGCCGACCCGATCGTGCCCGCGATCAGCACCGCGCTCAGGAACGCGAACGTCCGGTTGAGCTGCTGCAACCCGAACAGTTCGACGTAGACGGCGTTGCCCGCCACCGGCCGTGCGACGGCGAGCATCGGCAGCCCGTCCACGGTGATCCGCTCCTTGCCCGGCGGGTGCTCCACCAGTCCGGCGGGTAGCTGCGACGGCTCGACCTTGCGGCCCGCCGTCACCAGGCCCTCCGGGCTCATCACCAGGATCGACGAGTCGGGCCCGGTCGTGAGGCCGGTCAGCAGTTCGTCGAGGCCCGGCGAGGCCAGCGACCGCTCGACCAGCCGCACGTTGACCTCGGCCTGCCTGGTCGCGCTCGCCTCCCGTTGCCGCAGCATGTAGCCGGAGGCGAGGTTCCAGGTTCCGAACGCCAGCACGCTCGTGACGACCAGCAGGCCGAAACCGAACGAGAGCGTGACCCGGCAGCGGAGCGTGAGCCTCACGAGCGGATCCGATAGCCGGTGCCGCGCACCGTGAGCACCAGTTCCGGATCGTCCGGGTTGGCCTCGATCTTGCGGCGAAGTCTCCTTATGTGCACGTCGAGCAGCCGGGTGTCACCGAAGTAGTCATATCCCCAAACCTTTTGCAGCAGCTGTTCCCTGGTGACGATTCGGCCGCTCGCACCAGCGAGTTCCAGCAACAGCCGGAATTCCGTCCTGGTGAGATGAACGCGTTCCCCCGCTCGGTGCACGAGCCCTTCCTGCGGACGGATTTCCAGTTCCCCGATCCGAACGGCTTCGCGGCCCGGCCCGCGCCTGCGCAACAACGCGCGGATGCGCGCGGCGAGAACTCCGGCCATCAACGGTTTCGTGACGTAGTCGTCCGCCCCCGCCTCCAGCCCGGCGATCACGTCACGGGCGTCCGTTCGCGCGGTCACCACGATTATCGGCAGGTCACCGCGCGAGCGCAGCGCCCGCACGACCTCCAGGCCGTCCATGCCGGGCAACGTGAGGTCGACCAGCGTCACATCGAACGATTCCGTCTCCAAACGCGGTAACGCCTCTTCGCCCGAACCTGCCTCGTCAACGGTGAATCCCTCGTCGGACAAGGCAAGGCTCAAAGCCTGCCGGATTCGCTCGTCGTCTTCGACCAGCAGGACCCGTACGCACACAACGACTCCACTGTGTGAGAGCCGCGGCGACGGCGTCTCACACAGTGGAGTGAAAGTCGATCAAAAGCAAGATTGCTTCGGTCTAGAATCCGGTCAGCGTGATTTTCGCTGAACGCGGGTTCGGTTCGTGAACAAGTGACTCGAACGCGCCGACGTCATCGAACGCGAACCCGTAGGCCTTCCCGTCCACCATGTTCTGGTGCACGATCTTCGAGAAGTGGTTCGTGGTCGCGCGGGTGTAGAAGTCGGCCGCGTTGTAGGTCGGCTGGGTGTGGATGAAGCCGAACGTCGAGCGGTTGAGCCCGGCGCACAGCGAGCGCGAGATCGCACCGATGTCGTTGTTCGGTGCCGCGAGCCGGCCGTCGCAGTTGAAGACGTCCCGGGTGGACGGCTGCTGGAACGACGCGACCTGCTGGCCCGCCGTGTTGGTGAAGTTGAGGTTCCCGCCGCTGACGCGGCCGGTGAACTTGCGGTTCGGCTCGTTCTGGTACGGCACGACGGTCAGCGGCGTGTTCTGGTACGTCGACCAGGCGCTGCTGACGTAGTTCGCGAAGTACGAGCCGGAGAACACGCCCGCGTCGAGGCCCTTGCTCGGGTTCAGCACGCGCAGCCGCGTGCCGTCCGAGCGGGTGTAGACGAGCCGGGACCAGTCGCCGCCGAGCTGCTGGTGCTGGTCGAAGATGCGGTTGCGCCCGTTGGAGACCAGCTGGCCGGTCTTCTTGGTGACGCCGCTCTGCGAGGTCGCCTCGACCGCGTGGGGGACCGAGAACATGTCCACCTGCGAGCTGTTCAACCACAACCCGCCGCCGTTGTAGGTGAACTCGCTCCAGTCGAACAGGATGTCGCGGTTCGGGTCACCCGCGGCCCACGGCGCCGGCTGCACCAGGCCGTTGGGAACGAGGGAGAACTTCAGCTTGTCCCGGAAGGACATGTAGAGCCGGCCGCCGGCGAGGTTGAGCGGGATCTGCAGGGTCCGGCTGGCGCCGTTCCCGGGGCCGGGGATCGAGACGTCCGGTGCCGGGGTCGGCGGGATTCCGCCGCCGGACCAGGCCGTGAACTGGCCGTTCGCGTTGACGTACCCGAGCCGGCCGCCCATCTCGCCGAACACGTACAGGTGGGTCGCGTCACCGCGGCCCGAGTTGTTCGTGACGGTGAGGGGGAGCAGGTTCGGTGGAGCGGCTTGGACAGCAGGTGCGGACATCGTTGTCAGCCCTAGTAGGGCCGATGTCGCGAGCAGCAGGAGCTTGCGCATCGACTATCTCCTCACTGAGACAGGCAGTGACCTTTTTCAGCGGCGGTGAGAGCGCTCTCATACCAGCGCGTCGCTGTTGATATGTCAAGAATGGTCTTCATGCGCGCACTGACGGTTGATCTTGCACGGGCCGGGTCCCTGTCCCTGACCGAACTGCCCGACCCGGAGCCGGGACCGGAGGACCTGCTGGTCGAGGGCGTGGCCATCGGCATCTGCGGGACGGACCGCGAGATCGTGCGCGGCGAGTTCGGCGTCGGCGGAACTCTCGTGATCGGGCACGAGTCGCTGGGCCGCGTGGTCAGCGGGCCCGGGTTCGCGCCGGGCTCGCTGGTCGCCGGGGTGGTGCGTCGTCCGGATCCGGTGCCGTGCGTCGCTTGTGCGCGCGGGGAGTTCGACATGTGCCGGAACGGGCAGTACACGGAGCGCGGGATCACGGGCCTCGACGGCTACGGCTCGACTTTGTGGACAGTGCCTGCCGCTTATGCCGTTGGTGTCAGTTCCTCGACGGGTGTTCTGGTCGAACCCGCGTCGGTGGTCGTGAAGGCGTGGGAGCGGCTGGACCGGCTGGCGCCGTTCCCGTTCGAGAGCGTCCTGGTGACGGGGGCGGGCCCGATCGGGCTGCTGGCGGCGTTGATCGGGGTGCAGCGCGGCCTCGACGTGCACGTGTTCGACCTGGCCGTCGACGGCCCGAAGCCCTCGCTGGTCGAGTCGCTCGGCGCCACGTACCACCGGACGTTGCCCGACTGCCCGGTGGTGATCGAGGCGACCGGGGCGCCGTCGCTGGTGGCGCGGCTGCTCGGGCGGGACCTGGTGTGCCTGACCGGCGTGCCGTCCACCGAGGTGATCCCGGCCGACATCGGGCAGATCAACCGGGATCTGGTGCTGCGCAACGGAATCGTGTTCGGGACGGTCAACTCGAACGTGCGGCACTACCGCGAGGCCGCGGCCGTGCTGGACCGCGCGGACGACGCGTGGCTGTCGTCGATGATCACCCGGCGGGTGCCGCTGGAGTCTTTCGCCGAGGCGTTCGAGTCGCGTCCCGGTGACGTGAAGGTGGTGCTAGAGCTGTGATCGCGGCCAGCGCGACGACCGCGGCCGCCAGCAGCAACGCCTGGTGGTAGCCGTTGTGCAGCAACGGGGTGGCGATCAGCGGGCCGATGATCTGGCCCGCCGAGTAGCCGGCCGTGAGGGTGGCGGCGGCTCTCGGGAAGCCGAGGTCGGCGCCGAGCTTGAGGGCGGTGGCGGCGATGCCGATGAACGTGCCGCCGAACAGGACGACCGCGACCAGGGCGGCGGCGGTGGTGCCGGTCATGGCCGGGAGCGCGATGCCCACGGCCTGGACTGCGAGCGCGGCGACCAGCGCCGGGCGGCCGTTGCCGAGCCGGGCCATCAGGACGGGGGAGAGGGCGGCGGAGACGCCGACCAGGATCCACGAGGTGCTGCCGAGCGGGCCGCTGATGGCGGCGACCAGGAACGTGCCGGCGATGATGTAGCCGACGCCTTCGAGGGTGTAGGCGGCGAAGAGGGTGGCGAAGGCGCGGCGGGAGGAACGGGTGAGCCGCTTCGCGGCGGAGCTCGAGGTTCCCGGCTCCTGCCCGGTCACATCGCCGGCCCGGCCACGCGTCCGTTGCCCGGCCACATCGCAGCCTGACCTGTCGGCGTCACCCAGACTACTTGCCCGTTGCCCGGCCACATCGCTGCCCGGCAGCGCGGCCGCACCCCGGCCGCCATCCCGCCGCACAACCACATCCCCGGCAGGCTCCAGCCCCCACCCCACGACGGCCAGCAGGCCCGCCGCCACCGCCGCCGCCCACCACGCGGCCTGCCACTGCCCCCAGACCAGCACCAGCAACCCGGACAGCGCGATCCCCGCCCCGACCCCGCTCATGCCCCACCCAGGCCGGGCGTTCATCGCCGCCACGAACACCACCGCACTAGCCACCCCGGCCAGCAGCCGCAGCACGAACCACGCGGCCATGCCGTGCGTCAGCGGCATCCCGGCGAGGGTGGCCACGAGCAGCACGAGCGCGACTCGGTTCACCAGCCGCGACGGCGCCCGCACGATCGTGGCGAGCGCACCGACGAAGTAGCCCAGGTAGTTGGCGGTGGCCAGCGACGCGGCCGAAGCAGCCGACAGGCCTGCCTGCGCGGTCATCAGCGGCAGGATCGGCGTGTAGACGAACCGTCCGATGCCCATGGCCGCCGCCAGCGCCGCGGCGGCCTGCCGGGCGCTCACAGACGGCCGGGGTCGTTCGGGTGAGGCTGCACGGCCGTGACGTTGAACGTCATCCACGGGCTCAACGGCAGCGTGCCGAGCACATGAGCGTGGAGGTCGGCCTCGTCAACTGCCCGCCACAGGCCGATGCTGCGCATCTCGCCGACAGGCCGCCACAACCGGACGAGGTTGCCGCTCGTCGTGAGCTCCTTGGCCCGCACCGCTTCGGCCGCGCGGCGTGAGTCCACTTCGGACTGGGGTGTGCCGTCCGGGATCGTGGTGGTGATCTCGACGATGAACTCTCTCATGCCCTCATCGTGCGACCGTGCGGCTGCGGGCGCCACGACCGGCTTTCTCCTGCGTGAGAGCCTGAGCCTCCTAGGATGGCGTGGTGGAACTGCGTCAACTCCGGTACTTCCTCGCGGTCGCCGACGAACTGCACTTCGGTCGGGCGGCGGCGCGCCTGCTGATCGCCGGGCCCTCGTTGTCGCAGCAGATCAAGGCGCTCGAACGGGACCTCGGCGTGCCGCTGTTCGCCCGCGATCGCCGTACCGTCGCGCTGACGTCCGCCGGTGCCGCGCTGGTTCCCGAGGTGCGGGCGTTGCTCGAACGGGCCGATGAGCTGCAACGGCACGCACGGCAGCTGTCCGGGTCGCGGCCGGTGCGGATCGGGTACGTGAACTGGCTGCCGCCGGACCTGACCGCCCGCACGGCCGGGGTCGCGCAGCTCTACGTGGACGCCTGGGTTGTGCCGTCGCACCAGCAGGCGGCACGGGTGGCGGACGGCAGCCTCGACCTCGCCGTGTGCTGGATCCGCAAGTCCGAGGCGGCGCAGCTCGGGCTGAAAGCACACCTGCTCGGCGCGGATCGGCTCTACGCGGTGGCGGTGGGCACGGACACGAGTCCGGTGCAGGCCAAGGACATCGCGGTGCTGGTGGACGACGACGTGACGTCGTGGCAGTCCTGGAACGACTACGCCGAGGAGTTCGCGCGGGACACCGGCTGCGTCGTCCGGCGCATCCACAACGGCGCCATCACCGGGCCGGCGTTCTTCGACCACGTGCGGGTGTGCACGACGCCGGTGCTCAACTCGCCGAAGGGGCAGACAACGCCGTTGCCGCCGGATCTCGTGCAACGGCCCGTCGTCGATCCCGAGGTCGTGTGGACCTGGTCGTTGGTGCGCCGCGAGGACGAGGAACGCGCGGACGTCATCGCCGCCGCCGACGCGATCGTGCGGGACGTCGGTGACCTCGGTCTGGACCGCGCCTGGCTGCCCTCGGACGACCCCTACCGTGCGTTGAGAGGCTGAGCCTCGCACGAGGGAGGAAACGGGTCGCAATTCCGCGAAATTCGGAGCGGGAGCGCGTGGTTGTGGCTGTCAGAACCGCTACTCCTCCTTCGAAAGCGAGCAGGAAAATGACCAGCAGGGTGGCAATCGTCACGGGAGCGTCGCAGGGAATTGGCGCGGCACTCGTTCCGGCCTATCGCAAGCTCGGCTATTCGGTTGTCGCGGTCTCGCGTTCCATCGAGGACTCGAACGACCCCGAGGTGCTCGCGATCCGCGCCGACCTCAGCAAGCCCGGTGAGGGCGCGCGGGTCGTCAAGGAGACGCTGGCGCGGTTCGGCCGGGTCGACTCGCTCGTGAACAACGCCGGCATCTTCGTCGCCAAGCCGTTCACCGAGTACACCGACGAGGACTTCGCGGCCGTCACCGGCACCAACCTCGTCGGGTTCTTCGACATCACGCGCAGCGCGGTCGCGGCCATGGACGACAACGGCGGCCACGTCGTGAACGTGTCCACGACCCTGGTCGACCACGCGCTGTCGGCGGTGCCGTCCGCCCTCGCGTCGCTGACCAAGGGCGGTCTGAACGCCGTCACCAAGTCCCTCGCCGTCGAGTACGCGACCAGGAACATCCGGTTCAACACCGTCGCGCTCGGCATCATCAAGACGCCGATGCACGCCCCGGAGACCCACGAGGCCCTGGCCGGACTGCACCCCGTCGGCCGGATCGGCGAGATCTCCGACGTCGTCGACGCGATCACGTTCCTCGAACAGGCCGGCTTCGTGACGGGCGAGATCCTGCACGTCGACGGCGGCCAGAGTGCGGGGCACTGACATGGTCCTCGAAGACGTCATGGACCGGTGGAAGGACGCCGTGGACGCGCACGATCCCGAGCGCGTGGCGTCGAACTTCACCGAGGACGCCATTTTCCAGGGGCTGCACCCCTACGGAGTCGGACGGCGGGCAGTGGCCGCCTACTACGATTCCCAGCCCATCGGTCTGAAGGCCGAGTACAAGATTCTGGAAACGCGCCGGCTGGCCGACGATCTGGTTCTCGGCTATTTGGCCGTCGATTTCTCGTTCGTCGACCGGCCGACCATCACCGTCAACCTGAGCGTGCTGGTGAAGGGAGACCTGATCGCGCATTACCAGGTCTCCCGGCTGGGCTAGGGGCGCGGTCTCGCAGGCCGGGAAAACCTTTCGAGGACACCACTCCCGGCCTGCCACCCTGGTGCGATGCTGCTCAAGCTGACCGGCTCCAGCTGTTCGGGCAAGACCACGCTCGCCTTCTCCGCGGGCGACCGGCTGGAGCGGCTCGCCGTGCACGACTTCGACGAGGTCGGCGTACCCGACAGCGCCGATCGCCACTGGCGCCACCGCGAGACCGAGATGTGGGTGCGTCGCGCGCTGGAGTACCAGGACCGCGGGGTCGACCTCCTGCTCACCGGGCAATCCCCGCTGGGAGAGGTGCTGGCCGCTCCCAGCGCCCCGCTGCTGGAGGGAATCGCGGTGTGCCTGGTCGACGTGTCCGACGAGGTCAGGCGGAGCAGACTCACCACGCGCGACGCGGGCCGGTGGGACGCTCCGGCGGTCGACGCCTTCCTCGGCTGGGCCGCCTGGCACCGCGAGCACGCCAGGAATCCCCGGCACCTGCCCGAGGCCGTCATCGACGGCGGCTGGCCCCGGATGGCCTGGCACCGGTGGAGCGGGTGGACCGCCGACGATCAGCGGTGGTCCACCCACGTGGTCGACACCACGGACCGGCCCGTCGCGGAATCCGCGGATCAGATCGAGCACTGGGTGACCCAGCAGCGCGACGCGCTCCGATCCGGTCGGCTCCCCCTCTCGCGAGGCTGGCCGGATCCGGCAGTCGCCCGAGCCGATCAGCCCTGATGCCGACGAGGCTCCCGGCCGAACGGCGACGGAGGTCGCTCGAGGTCGGGAGCCTTCGGGATCGGCATGGTCACCGGAGCGTCCGCCGTGATCGTGATCGGCTCACCGTGGTGCTTCGTGGTCAGCGATGTGCCGTCCACGATCCGATAGGTGGCCTCGCCCGCGCACACGTCCACGGAGATTCTCGTGCCCTGGAAGGACATCCGGAACGAGAAGCGGGTCAGCTGGTCCGGCATCCGCGGCGCGAACGTGAGCTCGCCGCCGTGGTCGCGCATGCCGCCGAACCCGGCCACCAGCGCCGTCCACGCACCCGCCAGCGACGCCATGTGCAGGCCGTTGGTGACGTTGCTGTGCAGGTCGTGCAGATCGGTGAACGCCGCCTCGACCAGGTAGTCGAACGCCAGCCCGAGGTGCCCGACCTCGGCCGCCAGCACCGCCTGCGTGCCCGCCGACAACGACGAGTCGCGCACCGTGCGGGCCTCGTAGTAGGCGAAGTTGCGGGCCTTCTCCTCGTCGGTGAACACGTCGCCACGGACGTGCATCGCGAGCACCAGGTCCGCCTGCTTCACCACCTGGCGGCGGTACAGGTCGAAGTACGGGAAGTGCAGCAGCAGCGGGTACTTCTCCTCCGGGGTGTTCTCGAAGTCCCACTCGGCGTGCTTGGTGAAGTTGTCCGCCTGCGGATGCACTTCGAGCATCTCGTCGTACGGGATCGCCATCGCGTCCGCGGCCCTGCGCCAGGCCGCGATCTCTTCTTCCGTCGCGTCACAGGGATTCCGTTCGGCGGCATCGGCGGCCGCCCGCAGGTTCTGCTGGGCGATCAGGTTCGTGTAGACGTTGTTGTCGACGATCGCCGAGTACTCGTCCGGGCCCGTCACGCCGTCGATGCGGAACCCGTCGTGCCGGTCGTGATGGCCCAACGAGGACCACAGCCGTGCGGTCTCCACGAGGATCTCGGTGGCTTGGTCGCGGTCGAAGTCCTCGTCACCGGTGGCGTTCAGGTACTGCTGGGTGGCGTAGGCGACGTCGCCGGAGACGTGGAACGCGGCCGTGCCCGCCGGCCAGTACGCACTGCACTCGGCGCCGTTGATCGAACGCCACGGGAACGCGGCTCCCTTGAGCCCCAACACCTTCGCGCGGTCGCGGGCTTTGTCCAAAGTGGCGTGCCGCCAGCGCAGCGCGTCGCGGGCGGCGTCGGGCAGCGTGTAGGTGAGCACCGGGAGCACGAACATCTCGGTGTCCCAGAACGCGTGGCCGTCGTAGCCCGGTCCGGTGAGGCCTTTTCCCGGGATGGCACGGGACTCGCCGCGCGCCCCGGCCTGCAGGATGTGGAACAGCGCGAACCTGATCGCCTGCTGCAACTGGTCGTCGCCGTCGATCTCGATGTCGGCGACCTCCCAGAAGTCGTCCAGGAACGCCTTCTGCTCCTGGACGAGCCCGTCCCAGCCGGTCTGGCACGCGCCCGCCAACGCCGCCTCGACCTGCGCCCGCAACGCCGGCGTCGACCGCTGCCCCGACCAGCCGTAGGCCAGGTACTTGGTCAGCTTCAGGCACCCGCCCGCAGGCACGTCGACGGCTGCGGTGAACCGGGCCAGGTCGTCCTCCGCGCGGATCTCGGTGTGCACGTCCACGCCGTCGACCTCGACCTCGTGGTCCATCGCGGCGGCCATCCGCAGACCGGACACCTTGGTGCGGTGGCACAGCACGGCCCGCGTCTTCTCCGCCATCTTGAAGTCGTTGACCAGCGGAGCGTCCAGCGCGGCGGCGACGCGGGGATCGTTGCTGCGGCTCGCGACCGGTTCGTTCGCGAGCAGGTCGGACTGCACCACGAGCTGCAGGGCGTCCATCGGCTCGACCTCGTAGCGGATGGCGACGACCGCGCGCTGTGTGAACGACACGAGCCGTTCGCTGCGCACGGTCACACGCCTGCCCGTCGGCGATTCCCAGACCGTGCGGCGGCGCAACGTGCCGGTGCGGAAGTCGAGCGTGCGTTCGTGCTCGATCGCGTTGCCGTAGCGCATATCCAGCGGCTCGTCCTCGACCAGCAGCCGGATGATCTTGCCGTCGGTGACGTTGACGACGGTCTGGCCCGCCTCCGGGTAGCCGTAGCCACCCTCGCCGTACGGCAGCTGGTGCTCTTCGTAGAAGCCGTTGAGGTACGTGCCGGGCAGACCGCGCGGCTCGCCCTCGTCGAGCGTGCCGCGCAGCCCGATGTGGCCGTTGGCCAGCGCGAACGTCGACTCGGTCTGGTGCAGGTCGTCCACCGACAGGCCCTGCCAGCGCAGCTGCCACGGTTCGACCGCGTAGCTCATGAGAGCAGCTCGTCGAGCTCGTCGACGACCACGTCCGCGCCGTGCGACTTCAGCGCGTCGCGCTGGTGGCCGCGGTCGACGCCCACGACGTACCCGAAGCCGCCGTCGTGTCCCGCCTGCACGCCCGCGAGCGCGTCCTCGAACACCGCGGCGTTCTCCGGTGCCGTCTTCAGTCTTCTGGCGCCCTCGACGAACGAGTCCGGCGCCGGTTTGCCGCGCAGGTTCGACGCGGTGATCACGTTGCCGTCCACCAGCGCGTCGACGTAGTCGAGCAGGTTGCCGGACTTCAGCACGCGCATGGCGTTGGCCGAGGAGGTGACGACGCCGATGGGCAGGCCGGCCTCGCGCGCGGCCTTGAGGTAGTTGACCGACGCGGGGTACGGCGTGATGCCCTCCTTGTCGATGATCTCGTTGACGAGGTCGTTCTTCTGGTCGCCGATGCGGCGGATCTCGTCCTCCGACGGCGTGAGGCCGCGCGAGGTCAGAAAGCTGCGGACACCGTCGTAGCGCGGCTTTCCGTCCACGTACGCGAGGTAGTCCTGCTCGCTGAACGGCTGACCCATGGCTTCGAACGTCTGCCGCCACGCCTGCCGGTGCAGCACGGCGGTGCTCGTGAGCACGCCGTCGAGGTCGAACAGCAGCGCTGTGATCTTGTCCGGGAGGCCGAGGCTCATGGTTCGATCATGCACCCGTCTCGCCGACATCGCTGCGTTCTTCTTTGAGGCGTTCATCAAGCGGTCGTGGGTGCGCCTGCTCGTACTCGGTCGTCCCGTACCTGTTGGACTCGGCCCAGCCTTCCTCCGGCTCGGTCTCCAACGGGTCGTGGCCGAGGTTGTCCTCGTCGAGGCCCTCGGCGCCGCTCTCCTGGATGTACGCGCCACGTTCTTCGCTCATGCCCACCGCAATACCCAGTTCGGGGTCAACCAATGCTTTGGCCGACCAGCGAACCGATCGCATAGGTGACGCCCATGGCGATCAGGCCGCCCACGACGTTGCGGACGATCGCCCGCCGCTTGTCCGCGCCGCTGAGCCTGGCGCTGACGAAGCCGGTGAGGGCCAGGGCGAGGATCGCGGCGACGATCGTGACCGGCACGCGCAGGGTGGTGCTCGTGAACGCGATCGCGGCGAGGGGGAGCAGCGCCCCGATGGTGAACGAGATGAAGCTCGCGATGGCGGCGCCCCACGGGTTCGTCAGCTCGTCCGGGTCGATGTGCAGCTCGGCCTCGGCGTGGGCGGCCAGGGCGTCGTGCTTGGTGAGCTGCTTGGCGACCTCTTCGGCGGTCTCCGCGTCGAGGCCTTTGCCCTCGTAGATCTCCGTGAGCTCTTGGAGCTCCTGCTCCGGCATGTCCCGCAGCTCCGCGCGTTCCTGGGCGAGGAGGGCGCGTTCGGCGTCGCGCTGGCTGCTGACGGACACGTACTCGCCGCTGGCCATGGACATCGCGCCCGCGAAGAGGCCGGCGAGGCCCGCGACGAGGATCTGGGCGCGGTCCGTGGTGGCACCGGCGACGCCGACCACGAGGCTGGCGGTCGAGACGATGCCGTCGTTGGCGCCGAGGACTCCCGCGCGCAGCCAGTTCATCCGGTCGCCGGTGACCTCGTCGTGGGGCTCATGGTGGGTCATTCGCGCAGGTTAGCGCTGGGATCGGGCGGTGCCCGGCGACCACGCCGCCACCCCGGTCGGGCTCTGCTGAACGGGTGAGTTTTGCCTGGTCAGGCGGTGGAGGTTCATTTTTTGTCAGACCCCCGTGGCATCCTGTCGAACAGGTGTTCGCAAGGCTTGCTGGAGGAGGTCAGTTTCCGATGCAGATCGAAGCCCGTCGCTGGCCAGGCCGCGTGGTTCCGTCCACCGACGCGGACGTGGACGTCGCCGTCGAGTCCCTGTGCGTGCGTGCCTCGTGGCCGGACGCCGACCGCCGCTGGGTCCGGCGCCTGCTCGAACCGTGGTTCACGGCGGGCTGGTGCGTCGACGCCCTGCTCGTGGCCATCGACAAGAAGCCGGACGGCACCCGCCAGGGCCGCCCTCGTTCGCGGGCCCAGGTGGCCCACGAGTTCCTGCGCGCCCGCCTGCGCACCTGGACGGCGGACGGCGCGGGCCTCGCCAAGCCGCCGCTGTCCGGCGTCTCGCTCGGCGAGTGGTACCGGGTGAACCGCCGCAACGCCGCCCTGCACGCCCCACGCCGCGCCACCGGCCTCACGTCGGACGGCGAGCGCGCACGGGCGGAGTCGCGTGCCCTGGCCCATCGGCGCGACCCGGTGGAGCGCAGCCGCGAGAAGGGGCGGCGCCGCCAGGAGGTGCTCGACAGCCTGCTCACGCCTGGGCAGGAGGTGCCGTCGTTCGCCGACTCGTGGAAGCTGGTCGCCGAGCTCGTGCCGGTGCCGCGGGTGTGCTCGGCCTGCGGGCACGTGCGCAACGAGGTGTCACGGCAGGCGCACCGCGTCGCGTGACGGGGTTGGTGGGCCGGGCGAGAGCCCTCGCGCGAGCCTGAGCGCGTTGGTCCCGTGGCCGGGCCGCGAACGAGGTGGGTGTCGGTCCGGCACGCCCGTCAGCCGGGCGGCAACGCCCGCTGCGGCCCGCTGACCTGGGACTTCGTCAATCGGTGATTGAGAACGGACCAGGCCGGGAACACGGAACGAGTTTCTTGTTTCCGATGTTAGGGGCCGACATGCTCGAAGTGACGCCGATGGCTGCCGAGGTCATCAACGAGCTGACCTCGCAGTCCGAAGGCACCACCGACGACACCGGCCTGCGCTTTGCCCTGGCCGCCGAACAGAACAGTCAGGCCGCCCTGGAGCTGTCGCTGAGCCAGCCCGTCGACGGGGACGAGGTGGTGGCCGCGCCCGCCGGGGCCAAGGTCATCCTGGAGCCGGCCGCAGCCCAGTACCTGGAGGACAAGGTCCTCGACGTGCGCCAGGACGACGAGGGCAACCCGGCCTTCGCCATCGCGCGCCAGGAGCAGACCGGCTGAGCGGAATTCTCGGTCAGGTGGAATCAGCGTGGATCACGCCTGACGTGCGAAACGGGCCGGACCTCCTCGGGGATGAGGGGATCCGGCCCGTTTCGTGAACAGCCCCGGGATCAGGGAATGGTCAGCACCTGACCGGGGTGGATGAGGTCCGGGTTCGAGATCCCGTTGGCGGACGCGATCTCGCCGTAGCGGTTGCCGTCGCCGTAGAAGCGCTCGGCGATCGCCCACAGCGAGTCGCCACCCTCGACGGTGTAGGTCTGCACGGCCGGAGCGGCGGGCGCGGCCGGGGCCTCCTCGACCGGGGCTGGAGCCGGAGCGGCCGCCTCGGGGGTGGGCTGCGGCGAGTCGGTGTTGGTGTTGCTGGCCCACTTCGCGCTGCCGTCGGCGGCGAACACGACCAGGTTCCTGTCGTCCTGCAGGACCAGGCGCGAGCCCTCGTTGCCCTGGGTGCCGGTGGACCACACGGCGTTCTCGTCGCTCGTGTAGAGCACGAAGTTGCCGTCGTCCTGCAGGGTGGCCCGCACCGCGCCCTTGCCGTCGGTGCCGCTGGCCCACACCGTGCCGGTGTTCTCCGAGAGCACGAGGTTCCCGTCGGACTGCAGGGTCAGCATGTACCCGTTGACGCTCGTCAACTGCTGGCCGCGGGTGATTTCCTGCCCGGCTTGCAAGGTGTCCACTCAAAACTCCACTTCGGACGACGACGGCCGCCCGATTCGGCGGCGCCCGAAGCGGAACCTAGTCAGGGCGCGCCGTTCCCGCCGGGTCAGTCCGGCACGTGCACCCGAGGGAGTGAAAAACGCCCCCTGCCCGGAGGGGCAAGGGGCGTTCGACAAGAACTGGAACGTCAGCCCTCGATGCGGCGGATGACCGAGATCGGGCCGATCGAGTCGATGTCGGCGATCTTCACCGGCACACCCTCGGTCGAGGCGTGCACGGCGCGAATGCCGTCCACCGCCATCGCCACGTGGGACTGGCTCGAGTAGTAGACGATGATGTCGCCGGCCTTGACCTCGCTACGGCTGACCGAGCGACCGGCGGCCGCCTGCGCGTAGCTGGTGCGACCGATCGACACGCCCGCCGAGGCGTACGCCTTCTGGATCAGCGACGAGCAGTCCCACGAGTCCGGGCCGTTGGAGCCGTAGACGTAGGGCTCGCCGCGCTGGTCGAGCGCGAACTGCAGCGCTCGGCCCGCCGTGCCCGCCGGCACGTTGATGTTCGACATGTCGCCGGACGCGGCCAGCTGGTTCTTCACCGAGGAGCTGAGCGACCGGTACTGGGTCTGCGCCTCGCCGAGCTGCTTGTCGAGATCAGCCTTCTTCTGGTCCATCTCGGCGAGGAGCTTCTTCGACGTCTCGGTCGCCTCGTTGGCCGACTTCGTCGCCGCGTCCGCCTTGCTCACGGCGTCGGTCAGCTTCTGCAGCGCGTCCGCGTTGTCGGCCGCGAGGATGTTGATGGCCGACATGCGGTTGAGGAAGTCCTGCTGCGAGTCGCTCACCAGCAGCGCGGAGATCTGGCTGAAGTTCGCGCCCGAGTTGGTGGCCTCGGTGAGGAGGTCCACCTGACCGCGGAGTGCTTCCTCGGCCTTCTGAGCCTCGGCCAGGTCGCCCTTGGCCTTGTCCAGCTCACCCTGCTTGGCCTTCAGGTCGTCCTGGGCCTTGAGGTGGTCCTGGTTGAGCTTGGACGCCTGCTCGGACAGCTCGTTGTACTTCTTGAGCGCGTCCGCGGCGTTGGGCTGTGCGGTGGCCGGAGCCGTGGGGAGTGCTGCTGCGACGACAGCTGCCGTCGCCACGAGTGCTCCACGCACGATGCGGCGTGAGGGTTGCGACACCACGTCGCGGGTCCTCCTTTTTCCTGGCAGTCGCCCGCGAGAACTACTCCGCGTAAGGCGACAACCTTGGCGTGTGCCCCGAGTGGGTTAACTGCTGGGCCGAAGGTCTCGGACAGGTTACGGAATGACCTTGCCTTCGTCTAGCACCAGGTCCTCAGCAGTTCACCTGGAGGCACGCTCTCACAGTGGTCCACGTGGGTTTATCGCGGGGTGGGAGAGAAGCGTCACCCGACAACCCGGCGAATCACCGAAATGGGTCCGATCGAGTCGATGTTCGCGATCTTCACCGGCACGCCCTCGGTGGACGCGTGCACGGCGCGGGTGCCGTCCACGGCCATGGCCACATGCGACTGACCTGCGTAGTAGATGATGAGGTCGCCGGGCGCGACCTCGCCGCGACCCACGCCGCGGCCGACCTTCGCCTGGTCGTAGGTGACGCGCGGAATGGACACCCCCGCTGCGCGGTAGGCGGCCTGCATCAGCGACGAGCAGTCCCACGAGTTGGGTCCGTTCGAACCGAACACGTACGGCTTGCCCTGCTCGCCCAGCGCGAAGGTGAGCGCGACGCCGGCCGCACCCGCGGGCGCGTTCACGGTGACCTTGGGACCGGTGCTGGCCAGTGTCTGCTTCTGCGGCGCGGACAACGACTGGTACTTCGTCCGCGCGGTGGACACCTGCTGCTCCATGGCGACCTTGCGCGTGGAGACGTCGGTGGCGAACTTCTCCGCGGCGGACGCGGCGGTGGCGGCGTCGGTGCGCGCCTTCGTGGCCGCGGCCAGCGTGGCGTTCATGCGCGACACCGCCTCGTTCTGGTCGGCGGCGATGATGTTCATGGCCTGCATGCGTTCCAGGAAGTCCTGCTGGGACGACGAGGTCAGGAACGCCGACAGGTCGTTGAGCCGGGCGCCCTCGAACGTCGCCTCGGTCAGCGTGTCGACCTGGCCGCGGAACTGCTCCGACTCGGCCAGCGCCTTCTTCTCCGCCTCAGTGGCGGCGACCACGATCCCGTTCGCCCTCGACAGGTCGCTCTGCGCCTTGAGGTGGTCCTGGCTGAGCTTCTCGGCCTCTCGCGTCAGGTCGTTGTAGACCTTCAACGCGTCGTCGGCGGGTTGCGCGTGCGCCGAAGGCATCGACACCACCGTCGCGGCGATCACGGCGGCCAAAGCGGTAGTCCTTGCAGCACGGCCGGGCACGCGGCCTCCTCAGGAGTCGGAATGCGGCTTCTGAGGAGGCGTACGGCCGAACGGGGGCAGGGGTTCAGTCGAGGTCGACGAGCGGTCCGCCGACGACGAGCACGGGACCGTCGAACTCGACGTCCACGAGGTCGTCGGCGAGCGCGGGCGACGCGGTCACCAGCGCGATTCCCGCAGTGGCGGCCAGGACAGCGGCGATGCGTGAGGAAATGGACACGAAGAGCAATATATTGGACCAAAGGGGCAATTCGGTCGACGTCACCCGATCAGGCGGCCCGGTGTGCCTCGATCGAGGCACGGCACGCGGCGAGCAGACGGGCGGTGGCGGCGCTGCCCCCGTGCCCGCAACGGGGGCAGCGCATCGCGACGGCACCGGCGAGTTCGTCGACCACGACGCCCAGCGGCGAGTCGCAGCCACGGCACCAGCGGTGCCGCGTGACCGGGTTGACGTGCACGGGCGAGGAGACGCACTGGTGGATCCAGCGCCCGTGCACGTGGCAGGTCAGCCGGTCGTCGGGCGCCAGGACACCGTCGTCCTCCGCGTGGTCCTCCTCGACCAGTGTGGCGATGAGCGTGGCGATCATGGCGACCCTCCGATCCGGAACCTTCCTCCTGCTAGGACGTCGAACCGGCGACCGCGGAATCGACACGGGCCGCCAACTTCTTCAACGCCCACGCGCACCCGAGCCCCAGCGCCGTGAGAACGAGCCACGGCACCCACGGCACACCAGCACGCGCGGCGGCGTCGAACCCGACGCCGGTGAGCAGGTTGCCGAGCAGGATCCCGACGCCCACGACCGTGTTGTAGAGGCCGTAGTGCGTCGCCACGAGCCGGTCGCCCGACAACGAGACGATCTTGTCCATCTCGAACGGGAACACCACCATCGTGCCCAGCGCGAGCAGGGCCGCGCACAGCACCAGTCCGGTCCAGCCGCCGTGGATCGCGGGCAGGAACGCCAGGCCCAGCACCGCCATCCCGGCGGCCAGCGACCGGTCGGGTCCGAGCCGGGCGCGCGCCCACGCCGTCACCCGGAGCTGGCCCGCCACCGCCAGCACGCCCGACACCGCGAACAGCACGGCGGTCAGCACCGCCGACCCCGAGGCCAGCGGCAGCGCCAGGTAGACCTGGAACGACAGCACGTACGAGCCGGTCATCGCGAGCGCGAACAGCACGAACCGCCGGTTGGAGAAGACCAGCCGCCAGTCCGCGAGCACCGAGTCCCCGGACGGCGAACCGGCCCGTGCGGGCAGCGACCGCCACTGCAGCACCGTCAGCACGAGGAACACGAAGGCCGCGACCAGGCACGTGAGCCGGAAGTCCACGGCCGTCAACGCCAGCCCGACCAACGGCCCCACCAGGATTCCGGTCTGGTAGAAGACGTTGAACAACGCGAACGCCTCCACGCGCCGTGGCCCGGCATCAGCGGCCACGTACGCCCGTACGGCAGGGTTGAACAACGCCCCGGCGAACCCGGTGGCCGCCGAGGCGATCACCAGCGCCGGCAGCCCGTCCACGAGCCCGAGCAACGCGAACCCGCCGGTCCGCAACGCGCAGCCCGCCACGATCAAAGGCTTGTACCCCAGGCGGTCCGCCAGCGTCCCGCCGATCAGGAACATGCCCTGCTGCGCGAAGTTCCGCACCCCCAGGACGAGTCCGACGGCCCACCCGGCCAGCGCCAGCGTCACCGACAGGTGCGAGGCGAGGTACGGCATCAACATGTAGAAGCCCACGTTGATGCTGAACTGGTTGAGCAGCAACAACTGCACGCTGCGGTCGAACGAGCGGAACTGCGCGATCACGCTGTCACCGCCAGAGGGTCCACAACGGACCGGCACATGCTCCACGACAGCACTTCGCGTTCTCCCACCGAGGAGATCTCGGCCGGATCCACGGCGGGAACCACACCCATCAGGCCGTGGGCAGCGCAGTACTCGTCGCTGAACACGGTGTCGAAGTAGCGCTGCGGCCCGTCCGGGAACACCGCGGCGATCCGCGTGCCGGGCGGGGAGGTCCTCGCCAGCCAGGACGCCACCAGTGCGACCGCGCCGACGCTCCAGCCGCCGCTCGCGTAGTGCCGCGAGGCCAGGGCCCGGCACGCCCACACCGCCTCGCCGGGGTTCACCCAGTGCACCTGGTCGAACGCCGGGTAGTCGACGTTGCGCGGGAAGATGCTCGACCCGAGCCCGCGCATCAGCCGGGTCCGCGCGGGCTGGCCGAAGATCGTCGACCCGATCGTGTCGACGCCGACCAGTCGTAACGCCGGGAAGTGCTGACGCAGCACCGAAGCGACCCCGGCGGAGTGGCCACCGGTGCCCACCGCGCACACCAGCACGTCGACATGACCGAGCTGCGCGGCCAGTTCGTGCGCGAGCGGCGCGTACCCGGCCACGTTGTCCGGGTTGTTGTACTGGTCGGGGCAGTAGGCGCCGGGCAGCTCCGAGAGCAACGCCGACACGCGTTCGCGCCGTGCCTCCTGCCAGCCTCCGGTCGGATGTGGACTCTCCACGAGGTCCACGGTCGCACCGTAGGCGCACAGCATCCGCCGGATGATCGGTTCCAGGCCGGGATCGGTCACGAGCGTCACGGGAACGCCGTGCACGACCCCGGCGAGCGCCAGGCCGAGACCGAGCGTGCCGCTGGTCGACTCCACGACGTGACCGCCGGGCAGGAGGTCACCGCGGTTCAGCGCGCGGCCGATCATGTGCAGGGCGGCGCGGTCCTTCATGCCACCGCCGGGGTTGGCGCTCTCCAGCTTCGCCCAGAAACCGGTGGGGGAGGTGCGGGAGAGTTCGTCGATCCAGAGCACCGGAGTGTTGCCGACGATGCCCGCGGGCGTGTTTTCGCGCAGCACGGGAACAGACATGGGGATTCCTCGAAAGAGTGTGGTGGCAGGCCGATGTCGGGGGCGGGGGCCGGCCTAGGTTCGAGAGATCCCGAGGTCGAGCAACAAGGTGCGCCCCGAACTCACGTGCTCGGAGCGCCACGGACACGACCGCGTTCTGACGGCGGGACGCGCGACGGGCTCGGCCGCCACGACCGGCACGACGGGGGCGAAGGGACTCGCCTGGACGGCGGCCTGCGCGGGAGCGGCGGCCGACAGGTGGTGCGTGTCGCCGTGGTGGCAGAACTCGCCGGAGATGCCGGGGGTGAACGCGCCGTGGTGGGCGGGCTCCGGCGGACAGGCCGGGTGGAGCACGAACGCCGCGATCAACATCAGTGCGACGACGACGGCGAAACGACGCCCTGTCGTCAGTTGGCTCCGCACGGTGACCAACCTACCGCACATTCCCGGTCCCGGAACTCTCTTGATAGGTTAGGCAAGCCTAAATCAGGAGGTGGACAGGTGCGCAGGACAGTCGCCGCGGTTCTGCTGCTCGGCCTAGTGGCCGGGTGCGGTGGAAACGCTCCCACGGAGCAGGGAAGTGGCCAGTGGTCCTTCAAGGACGATCGCGGTAAGGAGGTCACCGCGCCCAAGCGTCCGGAACGCGTCGTCGCACAGGTGTCCGCCGCGGGCGCTCTCAAGGACTACGGCATCAACGTCGTCGGCACGTTCGGCCCGCTCAAGCGCGCGGACGGCACGACCGACCCGGAGGCGGGCAGCATCGACCCGAGCCAGGTCACCGACATCACCGGCCCCGGCTACGGCGAGATCGACTTCGAGAAGTTCGCCGCGCTGAACGCCGACCTGGTCGTCGCCGGCTACTACCCCGAGGTCTCCGGGCTCTGGCACCTCACCGCCGAGTTCGAGGAGAAGGTCTCCAAGATCGCCCCGACGGTCGGCATCGGCCAGTCGAAGATCCAGCTGCCGGACGGCGTGAAGCGCTTCAAGGAGCTTGCGAAGTCGCTCGGCGCCGACGTCGACTCGGCGAAGGTGAAGGCGGACGAGGAGTCGTTCACCAAGGCCTCCGAGCGGCTCAAGGAGATCGGTCAGAAGATGACGGACGCCAAGCAGAAGATCCAGGTCATCGGCGCGGACCCGAAGCTCTTCTACGTCGCCGTGCCCGCCCGCAACCCGGACCTCGACTGGTACGTCAAGGAACTGGGCCTGCCGCTGCTCACGCCGGACAAGCCCGACACCGAGGGCGGCGGCTACTTCCAGTCGCTGTCGTGGGAGAACTCCGGCACGTACAAAGAGCACGTGATCATGTGGGACACCCGCCAGCACGTGCTCAGCCCGGAGAAGATGAAGGAGGGCCACCCGGTCTTCCAGGGCCTGCCCGCCGTGCAGGCCGGCCGGTTCGTCGAGTGGAACGCGGTCGCCCCGCTGAGCTACTCCTCCTACGCCGGGATCATGAACAAATTGGCTGACCAGCTCGACCAGGTGTTGGCAAAGTAGCCATGTGCTGACGCTTCTGAAGGAAAACGGCCCGTTGCGCGTGCTCAGCACCGCACGGGTCGTTTCTGTTGTGGGGGACGCGCTCAGTCTCGTCACGCTGATGGTGCACGTGCAGTCCGTGCTGGGGAAAGCGATCGCGGTGGCGGCGCTGCTGCTCGTGGGCGATTTCGCGCCGTCGTTGCTCAGCCCGCTGACCGGGGTCATCAGCGACAGGTTCGACCGGCGCACCGTCATGATCGTCTGCGAGGTCGCGCAGGGCGTGCTGCTGGCGGTCATCGCGTTCACGCTGCCGCCGTTGCCGATCCTGCTCGCGCTGGTGGGGGTGCGGGCCGTGATCGGGCAGATCTTCATCCCCGCCTCGCGGGCGGCCGTGCCGAGCCTGGTCGCGGAGAAGGACCTCGCGCAGGCGAACACCGCGCTGGGCCTCGGATCCAACAGCGCCGACGTCATCGGGCCGTTCCTCGCGGCCGTGCTGCTGCAGTTCATGGACACCCGCGGCGTGCTTCTCGTGGACGCGGTCTCGTTCGGCCTGTCGGCGTTGTTGTTGCTGCGCCTGCCGAAACTCGTCGTGCCGGCCGAGCCGGGGGAGACGGTGTTCACCGACGTGAAGGCCGGTGTGAGCGAGATCTGGCGCAACCGGGCGTTGCGGATCGTCTTCCTGGGCTTCTGCGGTGTCGTCGCGTGCACCGCCATCGACGACGTCGCGGTGCTGCAGCTGACGATGGGCGTGTTCGGCGAGTCGGAGAGCGTGGCCGGTGTCGTCCTCGGCGCGGTCGGCATTGGTCTGCTCCTCGGCTACGCGTTGCTGGCCAGGGGATCGGCGCGGTGGAGCATGGTCACCTTGCTCGTCACCGGGTTCCTGATCAGCAGCGCCGGCAACCTGTTCACCGGCCTGGCGTGGGGCGTCGCGTCGGCGTTCGCGCTGCAAGCCTTGCGGGGACTGGGAATCGCGGCGATGGACGTCGCGCACAGCACGTTGATCCAGCGGCTCGTACCGGGTGATCGAACGGGCAGGGTGTTCGGCAACTTCTACGGCGGGATCGGTGTCGCGGCAGCGGTTTCGTACATCGTCGGTGGTCTGCTCATCGACGTTCTCGGCCCGCAGCTGATCCTCGTGCTGGCGGGCGGTGCGGGGGTTTTGGTGACGTTGTGGGTGGTTGCCGCTTCACGGGCAAGGGGTGTTGAGTGGGAATCAGCCTCTTGAGGGGAGAAGGCGATGTGGGGGAAACGCATTGCTGTTCTTGCTGTTTCGTTGCTGCTGACCGGATTGACCGCTTCCGTCGCGCAGGCGGGCACCGGGGTCGTGCCCGCGTCGACGTCGTGGCCCGCCGCTGACCGCGGCTGGGTGCTGGGCCTCGACACCCTGTGCCAGACCGCGAACTGCCCGCAGCTCGTCCGCACGCTCGACGGCGGGGCGTCGTGGACGCGGGTGAAGACCCCGGCGCTGTCCGTGCCGGAGACCGACCGGCTGCGGGTGCTCTTCGCGAACGACGCGGCGGGCATGGTGACCGACGGCGAGCAGCTGTTCGTCACGAGCAACGGCGGCACGCGCTGGGAACCGTCCGGCATCAAGGGAACCGTTGGCGCGCTGGGCTTCGACGACTCCGGGTTCCTCGCGGTGATCTACGACGGCACGTCGTCGCGGCTGTTCCACCGCGAGCTGTGGTTCGGCTCGTGGCAACCGGTGCCGGGCGTCGAGATCAAGGGCCAGTCGCGCGGGGAGATCGCTCCCGGTCAGGTCTCGTTGTCGACCATCGGCGTGGAGAACCGGTACTGGACCCGGTCGCCGGCGGGCTGGCTGGAGCAGCCGGCGCCGTGCACCGAGTTCTCGGCGACCAGGCTCGGCACGGTCGGCGCCGACCGCTATGCGTTGTGCAGCTTCGATCCCGGCTTCGGGAACATGACGAAGGAACTGCGTCAGGCCGCGGGCAGCGGGCCGTTCAAGACCGTCAGCGTGCCGCCGCGGGAGGGCATCACGACGGGCTTCGCGGTGTCCCCGGAGGCGGCGCTGGTGGCCGCGACCGGGCGCGACTGGTCGTTCGTGCACCGCGGACCCGGTGCGAAGTGGGACACGCCGCTCACGCTCGGCGGATCGCCGTTCGAGGACCTGGCGTTCTCGGACTCGCGGCACGCCACGCTGGTGCGCGGCGGTCCCGGCCACGAGTTCGCCGAGGTCTACCGGTCGGATGACGCCGGGCTGACCTGGAAGGCACTGTCGGTGTAGCTCGGTACGCTCGTTTTCATGGAGCCCTGCGAACACGGCATGCTCGACGTCGGTGACGGCAACCAGGTCTACTGGGAGATCGTCGGCGATCCCGGCGGCAAGCCTGCCGTGTTCCTCCACGGCGGACCGGGCGCGCCGTCGAAGGGCGCCAGGAAGTCGCTCGACGCCGAGAAGTTCCGCATCGTGATCTTCCACCAGCGAGGGTGTGGTCAGAGCACACCACACGCCGGTGACCCGGCGGCGGACATGAGCGTCAACACCACCGAGCACCTGATCGCGGACATGGAGAAGCTCCGCGAGCACCTCGGCATCGAGAAGTGGTTGCTGTACGGCGGTTCCTGGGGCACGACGCTCGCGGTCGCCTACGCGCAACGGCATCCTGAGCGCGTCTCCGAGATGATCCTGATCGCCGTGACGATGTCGTCCGAACGTGAGCTGGAATGGCTGTACAAGGGCGTTTCCCGGTTCTTCCCGGAGGCGTGGGCTCGGTACAGCGCGTACGTCGGCGATCCTGAGGACGTTGTCCGGGCGTACGCCGAACTGATGGAGAGCCCCGACCGCGAGGTGCGGGAGAAGGCGGCGATCGCGTGGTCGGAATGGGAGGACACCGTGCTCTCGTTCGAGAGCTTCGGCACTCCGAACCTGTTCATGGACAAGGCTTCCGACGACATGATCGCGTTCGTGCGGATCTGCGCGCACTACTACGCGAACCACGGGTTTGTGGACGACCTGCTGGGCAACGTGGGCAAGCTCGCCGGCATCCCGGCGGCGTTGATCCACGGACGCCGTGACATGAGTTGTCCGGCGGACACGGCCTACGAGCTGGCGCGGGGGTGGCCGGACGCCGAGCTGACCCTCGTGGACGACAGTGGCCACAAGGGCAGCCCCGCCTTCCGAGAGGCGATCGGGGCCGCGGTCAGGAGGTTCTCCCCATGACACAACGGAAACCGCCAGGAATGGGCTTCGAGTCGTGGATCGACAGGCAGATCCGCGAGGCCCAGGAACGCGGTGAGTTCGACGATCTGCCGAGCGCGGGCAAGCCGTTGCCCGGCGCGGGAGAGGCGCTCGAAGAGGACTGGTGGATCAAGAGGAAGGTCCGGGAGGAAGAGGGCAGTGCAGGGTTGCCCCCTTCCCTCGTGCTGCGCAAGCGGGCCGAGACCGCCAGGGCCCGCGCCCTGGCGGCCACGACCGACGAGGAAGCGCGCTCGATCATCGAGCGGATGAACGCGGAGATCCTCGACGCGCTGCGGAAACCGTTGTCCGGTCCGCCGTTGAACCTGATGCCGTTCGACGTCGACGTGCTGCTGCGTGAGAGGAAGGGGACCTCACGCGGTCAGTGATCAGCTCGCGTTGATGTCGATGCAGGAGTAGAAGGCGTTGGAGGTGTCGCCGATGTTCCACACCGCCAGGACCTTGTGCCGGCCGGCGGAGCCCACGTTGACGGTGTGCGACACGGTCGCCGGCGGCTGCTGGTTGTTGCCGCTGAAGTTCGCGACCTTGCGGCCGTCGACGAAGTAGTCGTAGTCACGCGTGCGGTGGCGGGCGGTGAACGTCCAGTTGAACGTCACCGAACGGCCGGTGTTGGCGACCTTCCAGCCCTTGTTGTCGTTGCTCAGCACCGAGAACTGCGACAGGTTGGCGTGGCAGCTCTGCAGGCCCTTCGGACCCTCGACCGACTGCGGCTCCCACTGGATGGCTCCGCAGTCCTTCACGGCGCCGCTGGCGCACTGCGCCTGACGGCTGGCAGGCGAGTTGATGTAGCCGTGCGCGAACGCCGTGCCAGAGGGGAGTGCCACGACGATCAACGGTGCAGCGAGAACGCCGGCCATGGCGGCCGTAACCTTGCGTCCAATCTTCATGTGTCTTCCTTTGCCTTGATGTGTGCGTACTCCCGTTACATCGCGGCGGCGATTGAAGGTCTAGACCATACCGCGCGTAATCGCGGTGCCACAAGGTGTGTCCGATAGATCAGTCAGGTAAGTGATTACCGCTCAACTTCGTACAAGCGCTAAATATCGGTCAAAGGTGAGCGAAGTCGTTGGGTTTTGTGCGACTTCACGCTCGGTCTGGGGGCTTCGCGCGTGTGGTCGTGGGCTTGTGCGGGTTCCCGGTTCGCGCGGCGCGGACCGGGACGCGGACCGGAATCTCGGTGGCAGCTCGACGGAGCGTGAAGTCGCCGTCTCAGCACGCGGCCGGGTCCGTCCCCGCCACGGCCGGTGTTTGCGCAGTTCACGCCGGTCTGTGAGCTGAACTGCAATTGTCGGCCGTCATTTCTTCAGATTGCATTCGCACTTAGAATCGCGCGCATGTCGTGGTCGATGAACTCGCGCACTCGTCTGGTGGGACGGGAACGCGAGCTGACCACCGTGCGACGGCTGCTGCGGCGGCACCGGCTGGTGACGCTCGCCGGGCCCGGCGGTGCGGGGAAGTCGCGGCTGGCGGCCGAACTGTGCCCGTCCGGCCCCGTCGTCGAACTGGAGTCCGTGCACCGGCCCGACCTGCTGTGGCACGTGATCGCGTTCTCGCTGAACGTGTGGGAGGAGCCGGGTTCGCCACTGCACGCGACCGTCGTCCGCGCGCTGGCCGAGCACCGGTTGCTGGTGCTGGACAACTGCGAGCACCTGATCCACGAGGCCGCCTCGGCGGTGGCCGAGCTGCTGGCCGGATGTCCGCGCCTTCGTGTGCTCGTGACGAGCCGGGAACCTCTCGACCTGGCCGGCGAGATGTGCGTCGAGGTCGGCCCGCTGTCTCCCTCGGACGCCCGGCAGATGTTCGTGGAGTGCGGCGGCGCTCCGGAACTCGCCGACGCGGTGCACGACCACCTGCCGCTGGCGATCGAACTGGCGGCCGCCCGGACCGATGTACCCGCGCGGCACCGCACGCTCGACGCCGTGATCAGGTGGAGCTACGACCTGCTGGCACCGGCCGAACAGGCCGCGCTGCGCAAGCTCTCCTCGCTGATCGGCGACTTCGACCTCGACCTGGCCGCCGCGGTGTGCGGCGACCCGGCGGAGGTCGTGCAGCTGATGGCTTCTTTGCGCGCCAAGTCCTTGGTGGTGCGCACGCCGTCGTCCTCCGGCGCGCGGTTCCGGATGCTCGAGTCGATCCGCCTGTTCGGACTGGCGCGGTTGCGGGAGAGCGGCGAGGACGCGGTGACGTTCGAGCGGCTGGTCGACCACCTGATCCGGGCCATCGGTGAGATCGCGGCGGCACCGATGATCGAGAACAACACGGACACGTGGCTGGCGAGCCAGGAACACCAGTTGCTGCACGCCGTGGAACGCGTTCCGCGCACCGACCCGCGGCACACGTGGCTCGTCGCGGGCGTCGTGCACGTCTGGTACCTGCGCGGCTCGTTCAGCGAGGCGATGCGGATGGCCTGCGCCGCCCTGACGCACGGCCCGTTGACGTCGCACTCGGAGATGCTGCTCTTCCGCGCGGCGTGGCTCGCGGGCTTCACGGGTGACGAGGTGGCGGCGCTGCGGTTCGCGGAGGCGCTGGTGGCGCACCCGGCGATGAGCCGGCCGGTGTGGGAGGCGCGGGGGTGGAACACGCTGGGGTACGCGCGTGGTGCCAACTTCGATCTCGCGGGTGCGCGCGCGGCCAACGAACGGTCGGTGGCGGTGGCGCGGAGCCTCGGTGATCCGAGCCTGCTGATGACGTTCCTCAACAACCACGCCTGGCTCCTGATGCGCCTGGGTGATCTGCCCGGTGCGCTCGCCGCCGCACTGGAGTCGCTCTCACTGGGCGTCCTGGACGGTTTCCGCCTGATGGCCTCCCGGCACACCGCCGGCGTGATCGCGTTGGCGGCTGGCGACGTCGACCAGGCCGAGCACCACTTCGCGATCGCTCTGCGGGTGGGCGCGCCCGAGTCGCTGGCGCAGGCCGGTGTGCTGGAAGGACTGGGCGTCGTGGCGGCCCGCAGGGGAGACGCCGACCGCGCCGTGGTGCTGATGGCCGCCGCGGCCGCCACCCGCAGGTCCGGTGGTTCCCGGCAGGAGGAGCCGTGGAACCACATGGTGTCGGACGCCCGCGAGCTCGCGCTGTCGTCGGCGGGGCCGCGGCGGGTGTCCCAGGCCTGGCGGCTGGGGGAGCGGCTCGACCAGGCGGGGCTGACGGCGTACGTGAACTCGGGCCGCCGGGACGAACCGCTGACCGTGCGGCAGCAGCAGATCGCCGACCTCGTGGTGGAGGGGCTGACCAACCCGGAGATCGCGGTGCGGCTGGGGATCTCGACCGGGACCGTGCGGTCGCACGTGACGCAGATGTTGTCGCGGCTGGGACTGAGCTCGCGGACGCAGCTCGCGGCACGAACGGCGCGGGCACGGTGACGTGCGAGGTCTGCGGGGCCGCGCTCACCACCTCCGCCAAGTACTGCTCCAGCGCCTGCCGGCAGCGCGCCTACCGCCGCCGCGCCGCCCGCGACGTCGTCCCGGCCTCGCCGCGCCTGGACACGTTCGTCGGCCGCGCCACGGAACTGACCGAGCTCACCAAACTGCTGGCACGCAACAGGATCGTCACCGTCACCGGGCCTCCCGGCGTCGGCAAGTCCCGGCTGGTGCACGAGGCGGTCGCGAACCGGCGGCACGTCCTGGTGATCGAGCTCGCGGACGTCACCAGGGTCCCGGACCTGCTCGCGGACGCCCCTGAACCCGGTCTGCTGGTGCTGGACGGCTGCGAGCCCGTGCTGGCCGACTGCGTGCGCCTCATCGCCAGGCATCCCGCGCTCCGCGTCCTCGCGACGAGCCGGGAGCCGCTGAACGTGCCGGGAGAGCAGGAGTACCGGCTCAAGCCGCTCGGGCAGCACGACGCGAAGCGGCTGTTCAGCGACCGCGCGACGGCGCTCGACAGCGAGTTCGACGAGAGCGCCGCACTGCTGGAGACCGTGTGCGAGCGGCTGGACCGGTTGCCGCTGGCGCTCGAACTCGCGGCACGGCTGGTGCGCGTGCTGACGCTGGACGAGATCGTGGCACGCCTGGACGACCGGTTCGCCGTCCTCACCACCGGGCCGCGCGACGCCCCGGCGCACCACCGGTCGTTGCACGCGGCGATCGACCGCAGTTACGAGTTGCTGACCTCGGCCGAGAAGATCGCGCTGCACACGTTCGCGCTGAGCCCCGGCACCGTCGATCCCGTGATGGCGCAACGACTTCAGGCGCGGTCACTGCTCGAAGCCGACTTCACCATGCTCGAGTCGGTGCGGCAGTTCGCCCTGCCGGGAGTGCGGATCACCACGCCACGCCCGCAGGCCGAACCGGAGCAGGCCGCGCCGTCGTGGCGCGACGAACGGCTGCTGCGCGTCGCGGCGATGGTCGCGGAAGGACTGACGAACAAGCAGATCGCGGACGGACTGCACGTGTCGCTGCGGACCGTGGAGGCCGACGTGCGCGACCTCAAGTCCGTGCTGGGCGTGCGATCGCGCGCCCAGATCGCGGCCTGGACTACACAGGCGTGACTTCTTCTTCCGACTTTTCAGCAGCCTTCGCGAGCCGGCGCTTCACGATGAAAACGCCCGCGACGCCGAAGACCACGGCGATCGCGAGACCTGCGTAGGAGAAACCCTTCAACCACTTCTCGGCCACCACGCCGAGGTAGTAGACGGCCGCCGCCGTACCGCCCGCCCACACGATGCCGCCCAGGGCGTTCGCCACCAGGAACTTGCCGTAGCTCATGTGCATCGACCCGGCCAGCGGCCCGGCGAGAATGCGCAGCAGTGCCACGAACCGGCCGAAGAACACGGCCCACGCACCGCGTTTCTGGAACACCTTCCTGGCATGGTCGAGCTGCGTTTCCCCGAAGTGCTTGGGGAATTTCCGGCCCATCCACGCGAACAACCGCGGTCCGCCGCGCCGCCCGATGAGGTAGCCGAAGTTGTCGCCGATGATGGCGCCCGCGCTCGCCCACACACCGATCCACAACGGGCTCAGGTGGTCGTGCTGCGACGCCATCAGCGAGGCCGTGACCAGCACGATCTCGCCTGGCAACGGGATGCCGAGCGATTCGAAGCCGATCACCAGGCCGACGATCACGTACACGAGCAGAGGTGGGATGGCTTCGAGCCACTGTTCGATCGGCACCTGGCAACTCTAACCTCACGCCCGTGAACGAGCTTGCGTTAGCGGTCGTCGCGGGAATGGTGGCCACGGTCAACCCGTGCGGATTCGCGATGCTGCCCGCCTATTTGGCGTTGGTGGCACGGGACAGCCCCGCACGAGCCTTTATGTCCGGTTTGGTGATGACAGCCGGATTTGTCACGTTCTTCGGCGCGTTCGGTGTTCTGGTCAGTCCGGTGGCCGCGACCCTCAAGCGCTACCTGCCGTTCGTGACGGTCGTGATCGGGCTCGTGATGGTCGTCGTTGGCGTGCTTCTGCTGCTCGGCAAGGACCTCTACGTCCGGCTGCCGAAACTCCAAGCAGCTCCCAAGAGCCTTTGGTCGATGTACGGCTACGGCATCGCGTTCGCCATCGCCTCTCTCTCGTGCGCGATCGGCCCGTTCCTCGCGCTGGTGGGCGCATCGCTGCAGACAGGTATCGCGGCGTTCCTCGCCTACGCGCTCGGCATGGGGCTCATCGTCACCGTGCTGGCGGTCGCGGGTTCGGCGCTCGCGCCGCACATCAGGAAGCTGCTGCCCCACGTCGGTCGCATCGGTGGCGCGGTGCTGGTGGCGGTCGGTGCGTACGTGACCTACTACGGCGTCTACGAACTGCGGTTGTTCCTGGCAGGCGGCAGCGCGATCGACCCGGTCGTGCGCGGTGCGGGACGGTTCCAGAACACGCTCGTGCAGATCGTGGCGGCGCTCGGGCCGTGGCCGTTCGTGGTCGTGCTGGCGATCATCGGTGCGTGGTGGCTGAACCGGAGGAGGCGCAAGGCCGTACGCACAGACAGGAGGTGAGGAGCCGAATGCGCATCCTCGGACTGCTGCTAGGGATCCTTCTGCTCACCGGCTGCGCGGAGAAGGCGCCGCCGCCGGAGAAGTTCCAGTTCACCGCCCAGACGCTGGACGGCGCGGAGTTCCGCGGCGACAAGCTCGTCGGGCAGCCCGCCGTGCTGTGGTTCTGGACGCCGTGGTGCCCGTCCTGCAACGCCGAGGCGGAGACGGTCGACGCGATGGCCAAGCGGCACAACAAGGTCCAGTTCGTCGGCGTGGCCGCGGAGGACCAGCTCGACGCCATGAAGAAGTTCGTGGGCGACCACAAGATGACCGGGTTCCCGCACCTGGCCGATCTGGACGGCGCGGTGTGGAAGCGGTTCGGCGTCACCGCGCAGCCGACGTTCGCGTTCGTGGGCACCGACGGCTCCGTGGAACTGCTCACCGGATCGCCCACCGAGGAGCAGCTCGACCAGCGAGTTTCTGCTTTGATGCCAAAGGTTTGATCTGGTGACACAACTAGGTCCGGCAGCCGCACCATTCTCTCAGTAGAAAGACCCTGCGCTGTCGGGACCAACGCCCGGTTCGGCGTTGCGATCGGATTCGTATCGTCGAACTGGCCTCGTGGCGGTGCCGCGCGGCCTTGAGGAGGCAGGTGTCGATGGACTACATCCAGGTCTCGCTCGCGGAGGCCATTCCCGAGCAGGCCAGGGACTACGCGTCCGCGCGGATCGGCTCGCTGGAGGAGTACGCACCGGACCGGGTCGACTTCGCGTGGGTCAACCTGACCTCGGACAAGTCGGTGATCCACGCGCACGCCCGGCTCGACCTCAAGTGGGTCGAGGTGCAGGCGTACGCGGAGGGCCACACGGTCACCGAGGTGATCGACCTGGTGCGGGAACGCATGCGGCGTCAGCTCGTCTCGATGCACGGCGTCCCCGCGCACAACTGACCTCGTCGAACAGAACCCACCACTCGGCAGCGGACGGGTGGTGGGTTCACCGCACCTTCTTCACGGTTCCCCGCGCGCCGTCGACCTGGACGACGTCCCCGGTGGCGATCCGGGTCGTCGCGTTGCCGCAGCCCACCACCGCCGGAATTCCCAGCTCCCGCGCCACGATCGCCGCGTGCGACAAGGGCGCGCCCACGTCGGTCACCACGGCGGCGGCACGGGTGAAGAGCGGCGTCCAGCCGACGTTCGTCACCGCGGTCACGAGGATCTCGCCCGGTTCCAGCGCCCTGCCCTCCTCGATCCGGGTGAGCACGCGCGCCACTCCCTCGACCACGCCCGCCGAGCCGGGGAACCCGGTGACGTCCGACGGCACGGGCACGTCCGCGGTCGCGTCGTAGAGGTCGGCCCGCCGATCCGGAGAGGCGGCCCAGGACTCCGGGTCGAACCGGCCGCGGATCACGGCGGGATAGGGCGGCAGCGCGCGATAACGCTCGTAGGCCTGCCGTTGCGCGGGAACCCGTGCCAGCAACGAGGTTTCGCCACCCAGCACGCGCAGCACGTCGTCGATCGGCAGGAAGAACAGGTCGTCACCGGACGACGTCAGCTCCCCGGCCCGCAGCACGAACGCCCGCATCACCCAGAACGCGCGCACCATCTCCGACCGGGCCTGCTCACGGGCCCGTGCCCCGGCGCCGATCTTCGCCAACCGCCGTTCGACCCGGTCCGCCTGCCGCGGATGTGCCGCCACCAGCCGTTCCCAGGCGGCTGCCCGCGCCGCCGCCTGCCGTCGCAGCAACGCGACCGGATCCGCCAGCGCGTCCAGCTGCGTCGCGATCCACGTCGGCGCCTCGGCGGGACGCGGCAGGAAGACCTCGAACTCGTTGTGGGATCGATGCCCCCACTCCTGCGCGTACGCCTCCCAGTCCAGTTCTCCCGAACGCACCCGCGCCAGCCCGAGCAACGGCCCCACGCTCGACAGCCCGGCACCCGCGTGGAACCCGGTCAGCAACGTGGCCGCGTCCTCCTCGCCGACCAGCGCCACGAGCTCGCGCCGGAACGCCACCGGCCCGCCGCCGATCATCCGCGCGCCGGCGTCGAGGATCGGGCACACGAACCGCAACAGCCGGTCGAGATCCTTGCGCCACAAGGCGAGCAACGCCTCCGGCGTGGCACAGGCGGCGATCGCCTGGCGCGCGGCGGTACAACGCGCGGGGTTGTCGCGGACCAGCCGCGGCAGCCTCGTCCGGTAGAGGAACTGCTGTTTGAGAGGCCCGCCCGCACCCCGCAGCACCGCGCCCAGGATCGCCGCCCGTGACATCGGCAGCGGCGGCACGGTCACACCGGCCGGGATGCGCCCGAACGTCTCCTCACCCGAGCGCCGCATCTCCTCCGCCCTGCCGATGGCCGTGCCGACCGCGGTGTAGGTGCTGATGTTGAGGTAGAAGCGGCCGCCGATGTTCCCGGAGATCCGGTGCGGCCCGATCGCCACGCTCGACAGCACCTTCACCAGCGACCACGTCACCGGCGTCATCACCTCGGGGACGGCCTCGCCGACGTTGCCGTTGGACCACAGGTAGTCGCCGTCGAGGGTGTCGTTCCACTCGACCCGCAACGCCGTGATCGGCCGCGCCTGCAGGATCTGGAACCCGTCGCCGGTCAGCGCCCACTCGACGTCCATCGGCGTTCCGTACAACGCCTCGATCCGCCTGCCCAGCGCGACGAGCGCGGCCATCTGGTCGTCGGACAACAGGTCCGCCGGGTTCTCCTCACCGCTGACCAGCGCCTCACCGAGCCCGCGGACGGCGTTGACGACCGGCTCGGCCCGCCCGGTCACCGGGTCCGCCGTGAACAGCACACCGGACACCTCCGCCGGCACCATCCGCTGCACGACGACCGCCATCTCGGCCGAGGCGATCCCGTTGCGCTCGCGGTAGGCGACGGCCCGTTCGGCCCGCAGCGAGTCCCAGCACCGCAGGACCGCGTCGAACAGCCCGTCCTCGGACACGTTCAGCACGGTGTCGTGCTGTCCGGCGAACGACAGTCCCGGCAGGTCCTCCGCGGTGGCCGACGACCGCACCGCCACCGGCCCGCCCAGGTCCCGGAACGCCTCCAGCACGCCCTCCATCGACCGCTCGCGGTAGGCGCGGGTCGTGAGGTGGAACCCGGCCGGCACCGGCAGGCCCGCCCGGACGAGCCTCGCCAGCGACGCGCCCTTGCCCCCGGCCGCCGCCAGAACCGCTCGCGAGTCGTCGAGCGGGAGGATCAACGGGATCATGTCGCCATAGTTGTCGAAACGGGTCGCCCTCGTTCGTACAAAGGGTGAAAGGAGACCACCATGACGCAGAAGTACCTGCTCAGCATCTACCAGCCCGACGGTGAGACCCCTCCACCCGAGGTGCTCGACCCGATCATGGCGAACCTGAACGCGCTCAACGAGGAGATGCAGGCGAAGGGCGCGTGGGTGTTCGCCGTCGGCCTGCACCCGCCGACGACCGCGACCGTGCTCAGGGCGAAGGACGACGACGTTCTCCTGACGGACGGCCCGTTCACCGAGGGCAAGGAGCACATCGGCGGCTTCACGATCATCCAGGCCGCCGACCTCGACGAGGCGCTCGACTGGGGCCGGCGGCTCGCGGGCGTGCTGAGCCCGTTGTCGATCGAGGTCAGGCCGATCGCGTTCTGATGATCGAGGAGATCTTCCGGGCCGAGTACGGCCGTGCGGTGTCTGTCCTGACCCGCGTTCTCGGCGACATCGACCTCGCCGAGGAGGCGGTGCAGGACGCCTTCGCCACGGCCGTGCAGCGGTGGCCGGTGGACGGCGTTCCACCGGTTCCCGCGGGCTGGATCATCACGACGGCCCGCAACCGCGCGATCGACCGGTTGCGCCGTGAGGCCAAGGGCCAGGAGAAGCACGCGCAGGCGGAACTGCTGAACCACGAATCGGAAGTGCGGGAGGTGGGGGACGTGGCCGACGACCAGTTGCGGCTGATCTTCACCTGCTGCCACCCGTCGCTGGCGTTGCAGTCCCAGGTCGCGCTGACGCTGAAACTGCTCGGCGGGCTGACGACGGCGGAGATCGCCAGGGCGTTCCTGGTGCCCGAACCCACGATGGCGCAACGGATCGTGCGCGCGAAGGGCAAGATCCGCGTGGCCCGCATCCCGTACCGGGTGCCGCGCGACGCCGACCTGCCCGAACGGCTCAAGGCCGTGCTCGCCGTCGTCTACCTGATCTTCAACGAGGGCTGGCTGGACAAGCCGGAACTCGCGGACGAGGCGATCCGGCTCGGTCGCGTGCTCGCCCAGTTGATGCCGGACGAACCCGAGGTGTGGGGGCTGCTCGCGTTGATGCTGCTCGTCGCGTCACGCCGCGAGGCACGGCTGCGCGACGGCGGGATCGTCCTGCTCGAGGACCAGGACAGGGCGCTGTGGAACGCGGATCTCGTTGCGGAGGGGCAGGACGTCGTGCGCCGCTGCCTGCGCTGGAACCGGCCGGGCCCGTACCAGGTCCAGGCCGCGATCAACGCCGTGCACAGCGACCCGCCGACCGACTGGCACCAGGTCGTCGCGCTCTACGACCAGCTGATGGCCATCGCGCCAAGCCCTGTCGTGGCACTGCATCGAGCCGTGGCGATCGCCGAAACGCACGGTCCGGCGGCGGCGTTGCTCGAAGTCGAGGTGCTCGACCTCGACCGCTACCACCTGTTCCACGCCGTGCGCGCGGATCTGTTGCAACGGCTCGGCGAGGACCCGACCGCGGCGCTGGAGGCCGCGCTGGACCGGGCCGAACATCCGGCCGAACGCGACCTCCTGCGCGAGCGGCTACGGCTTGCGGCGGCTGACCAGCAGGACCACGCCGACGACGCCCACTAGCCCGACCAGGAGCCACACCCAGATCGGCACGCCACCGGAGTCCTGCGCGGTCGAGGTCGACGGGGGAGCGTTCGACACCGTCGCGCTCGCCGTCACCGACGACGGCGGGGCGGCGGACGAGGAGGGCTGCGCCGTGAGCGCCAGCGTGAAGGTGAACGTGCCGGACACGGTGTCGCCGTCGTCGGACTTGGCCGACCAGGCGATCGTGTGCACGCCGGCCCTGGCCGCGGACTCGCCGATCTTCGCCGTGATGGTCTTGTCGACGGCGTGCACCTCGGTGACCGGCACCTTGGCACCGTCCGGTCCCGTGACGGTGATCGCGTCCCCGTCCGGCAGCGCGATGGCCTCGCTGAACACCAGCTCGACCTGTTTCGGCGGGGCGTCGAGGGCCGCGCCGGACGCCGGGGTGCTGCTCTTGAGCTCGGCGTGGGCCTGTGCGGGGACGACCATGGCCGTCGCGGCGAGCAGTGCCAGCACGAGAGCGCTGAAGTAACGCGTCACGTGCGCAGCGTAATGGCTCTGTCGATCAGTGCGGCAGGCTCGAATCCCGTGGTGCGGCCGGCACGAGTGACAACCCGGCGGCGAGCACCGCGGCCAGTCCGGCGGCGATCACCGGCGCGAGCGGCTCCACGTCGTAGAGCAGCGAGCTCAGCACCGGTCCGACGATGAACGTCAGCCCGCCCGTCGCGGTGACCAGTCCGGCCATCAGACCCTGGCGGCCGGACCCGACGCCGAGCGAGGCCGTCGCGCCGAACCCGGTGATCGCGAGACCGATTCCCAGCGACACCACCAGGAACGCGAGCGACATCAGCGCGGACGACGGCGCGACCGCGAGCAGCGCGCAGCCGGCCACCGCGACCGGCGACCCGATCCGCAGCAGCCGGGCGGGGGACCACTTCAGCAACGGCACGAGCAGACCCTGCGCCAGCAGAAGTCCGATGCCGGACGCGAGCAGCAGCCCTTCGATGGCGCCCGCACGGTCCGCGGCGAGGTACACGACGACGGTCTGCAGGATCGAGAGTGCCAGGTACAGCAGGAACCCGGCGCCGAAGGCCGGCACCAGTTCCAGCGGCCGGACCTCGACCGGCTCCGCGGAGCGTTCGACCGGCTTGACGGTGACCAGTACCAGAACCGCGACCAGCAGGGCGATCACGGGCGCCACGTACAGCGGCAGCCACAGGGAACCCACCGCGAGCACACCCACGGCCACCGGGCCGAGCACGATGCCCAATCCCTGTGCGGCACCGACGAATCCGATGGCTCGGGTGCGATCGTCAACGTCGTGGGTCGAGAGGCCCGCGACGGCGAGCGCGGCGACGAGCACGGAGGCGAGTCCAGCGCCGAACAGCAGGCCGCGGAACACCAGCACCAGCACGAACGCGAGGTCGGGCGTCAGCGTCTCGTCGAGGGCGAACGCCACCGCGGCGGCGAAACCGGCCGGTCCGGCCACGCACAGGGCGAGCCCGGCGACCAGCACGGGACGCACTCCGGCGGCGTCGAGCAGCAGTCCCCAGAGCGGACTCGCCAGCGTGGTCACCACGGACGCGACCGTGAACACCAGGCTCAGCTGGGTCACGGTGAGCGAGAGCTCCTGGGCCAGCGGAGCGACGACCGAGGTGAGCAGTTGGTGCAACGAGTAGATGACCAGCACTGCGACCAGCAAGGGCGGCAAGGATCTGGGCACGCGGTTCCCCCTGGAGTTGCGGCGGCGCCGTGAGAGTAGTTCAAGCACATGAACGGTTGGTTTGGCCGCTGATGCAGTCGGGTATCCGGCGCTCTAACTGATCATCTGACCGAGGAGCGGTTTGTCGCGCGACCAGGCAGCGAGCACGGGCGAGACGGCGAACCTGCCCCTGGGCAGACAGCGGCCGTCACTCGCGGCCGTCCGGCGCTGGGTGCGGCTGGAACTGATGGGCGAGGACACCGACGCCGTCGCCGACGTGTTGCTGGTGGTGAACGAACTGGTCAGCAACGCGTACCGGTACACGTCCGAGCCGTCTTTCCTGCGCGTCGTCGTGGAAGAGCAGAGGATCCGAGTCGAGATCGAGCACAACGCCAACGCCCATCCGCCGTTGCGCAAGGTGTCCCGTCCGCAGCGGGGCTACGGCCTGGTCCTGGTGGCCCGGCTGTCCGATCGCTGGGGCGTGGACAGGGCCCTCGGCGGCACCGTGGTCTGGGCCGATCTCCCGAGGACGTCATGAGTCGAGTTCGATGGGTTTCGATGTACGCGCTCCGGGGTATGGAACCCCCTGCCTTGAACGAACAGGGCGCGAGGGGATGCTGATGGGTATCGCAGGACGGTCCAGCGAACGACTGGACCTCGTCCTACCGGAAGGTGTTCTGCCGCTCGCGGACGTGCGGGCGGAGGTGCGTCGCCTCCTGAAGGGAATGCACGAGAACGTCGTGGTCGACGTGATGGTCGTGGCCACCGAACTCGTGAGCAACGCTTATCACCACGCCGCTCCGCAGCGTCGTGCCCGCATTCTTCGCCTGCCGGAGCGGGAGGTGGTGCGGGTCGAGGTCGAGGACGGCACGCCCGGCCGTTTCCCGCAGCTCGGGCGGATGGGGTTCATCGGGCGCCGGCAGCGGGGTTTGTTGCTGGTCAACGGCTTGGCTCAGGTGTGGGGGCACAACCGGTTCCCCGATTTCAAGACCGTGTGGGCGGACGTGTCGACCGTCAGGTGAGGGTCTTCATCACGTAGGCGGCGGCTTCGGCGACGAGGGCCTCGTCGTAGTCGGCGTCCGCTGTGGACTTGCTCGACATGATCGCGATCAGGACCGGCTTCCGGTCGGGTGGCCACACGACGGCGATGTCGTTGACGGTGCCGTACTCGCCGGTGCCGGTCTTGTTCGCGACCTCGGAACCCTGCGGCACTCCCGCCCGGACGCGCTTCGCCCCGGTGGTCGACCTTTCCAGCAGGTCCTTCAGGAAGCCGCGCTTCTCGGGTTCGAGGGCGTCGCCCAGGACGATCCGCTGGTAGTCCGTGCCGAGCGAGCGCGGGGTGGCGGTGTCGCGCGGGTCGCCGGGCGTGGCCGAGGTGAGGTCGGGCTCGATGCGGTCCATTCTGGTCTCGGTGTCGCCGAGTTCCCGCAGGTACTTCGTGAGTTCCGCGGGGCCGCCGACGTCGCGCAGCAGCAGGTTGCCCGCTGTGCCGTCGCTGTAGCGGACCGCGGCGTCGCACAGGTCGCGCAGCTTCATGCCTGTTTGGACGTTCTGCCTCGTGATGGTCGAGCTCTTCATCAGCTCGGCTTCGGTGTAGGTGACGACGGTGTCCAGATGGGACAGCGGGTTGCGGTGCAGGATCGCCGCCGCGGCCAGGCCCTTGAACGTCGAGCAGAACGCGAACCGCTCGTCCGCCCGGTGCTCGATCGTGCTGCCGTTGTCGCTCATCGCGTAGACGCCCAGTCGTGCGTCGAACTTCTTCTCCAGCTCGAACAACGCGTCGTGCCGCACGGGTGCCGCGCTCGTGGTCGTCGTCGGTGGCGTTGTGCCCGTGGTCTGAACGGCCTGGGTGGCGGCGCAGCCGGCGAGCGGGAGCAGGGCGAAGGACTTCAGGGCAGTGCGTCGATCGATCACCCGGTCACACTATTTCGATCTCCGAGAGGCGCAGCGACGGGTCCTTCGTGACGGCCCGCAGGACGTCCGCGAACCGGGCGAGGAGCTCGACCGCCTGCCGTTGCGTGAACAGCAGCGAGTTGTAGACGACGTGCCCGCCCGAGTCGTGCAGGTGGAACGTCACCTCGGACTTCACGATGACCGGTCCACGTTGCCGTGCCTCGAACACGGTGGCGGTCACTCCCGGCAGGCGCAGTTCGGGCACGGGAGGGACGAGCGCGAACGTGATCCGCAGCGGAATTCCTTCCACCACCTCGTGAAACGGCACCTCCTGGTGTTCGTGGGCCGCCGCCGTGGTCTCCCTGACCCGCCGCAGCACCTCGCGGAAGTCCGGATCACCGGACAGATCCGTGCGCAGCGCCACGACCTTCGCGAACAGACCGATCACCTGCTCCAGCTCCGGCCGGACGCGGTTCGCCATCGGCGTGCCGACCACGACGTCCGTGGCCTTCGTCGTTCGTGACAGCAGGACTTTGAACGCGGCCAGCAGCACCTCGAACGGCGTCGCCTGCTCCTGACCGGCCAGTGTGGAGATCGAGGCGAGCAGGTCCTTCGACGGTGACCACGGCAGCAGTTCGCCGGGGCCGAGCGGGTTGACGTCCCGGTCGCCCTTCGTGGGCAGCTCGATCGGACGCATGCCTTCCAGCTGTCGCTGCCAGTACTTCGCGTGCTCGGGGGACAGGGTTTCCTGTTCCCACAACGTGAAGTCGGCGTACTGCACGCACGGCGCGGCCGCCGTGCCGTTCAGTTCCTCGACCAGCAGGGCCTGCGACCAGCCGTCGCTGACCAGGTGGTGCATGGTCAGCAGCAGCACGTGGTCCTCGTCCGCGAGCCTCAGGATCCTTGCCCGCAACAACATTCCGCTCGCCAGGTCGAACGGCACGGTCATCTCGTCGCCGGCGATGAACGCGGCTTCCTCCACGGAGGACACGTCGACGACCTTGAGCGGAACGGGCTGAGTCGGCCGGACCTCTTGCAGCACCACGCCATCGCGTTCGACGAACGCCGTGCGCAACGCCTCGTGCCTGCGGACCACCCGGTCCAGTCTGGACTGGAGGCTTCCGAAGTCGAGCGGCCCGTGCAGGCGCAACGCCAGTGGCACGGTCCAGAAGCCCGCGGCCAGCACCGAGCCGAACCACCGGTTGCCCTGGTTCTGCGCGATCGACAGCGGCACCGGGCCGTGCGCACGTGGTGTCACCGGCTTGGTCCAGGACCGTTCGCCGGACAGGATCCGCGCGAGCCGCCGGGGTGTGCGGTGGTGGAACAACGCGGGCAACGGGAGTTCGACGCCCAGTTCCGCGCGGACGCGGGTGATCACGCGGGTGGCGAGCAGGGAATGGCCGCCCAGTGCGAAGAAGTCGTCGGTCGCGCCGACGTCCTCGATGCCGAGGACGTCCGCGAAGACCTGGCACAGCGCGGCTTCCTCGGTGGTGCCCGGCCGGACGTGCGGCGAGCGCGGGGACGGCACGGGCAGCGCGCGGCGGTCGATCTTGCCGTTCGCGAGCAGCGGGAAGGTGCTCAGCGGCAGGAAGACGGACGGCACCAGCTGGACCGGCAGCAGTGCGGCGCAGTGCTCCAGCAGGTCGTCGGCCTCGCCGGTGTAGTAGGCGATGAGGTGCTTGTCCCGCAACACGACGACGGCCCGCGTCACGTTCGGATGGGCGTTGAGGACGGCCTCGATCTCGCCCGGCTCGACCCGCACGCCGCGGATCTTCACCTGGTCGTCGACGCGGCCGTGGAACTCCAGCTGGCCGTCGTCGTTCCACGACGCCAGGTCGCCCGTCAGGTACATCAGCTCGCCGTCCTTCGTGACGAACTTCCGTTCGCTCAGCTCAGGACGGTCGTGGTAGCCCGAGGCGAGTCCGGCACCCGACACGCACAACTGGCCCGCGACGCCGGCTCCGACAGGCAGCAGGTTCGCGTCGAGCAGGTGGATCTGGGTGTTGTCGATCGGCCGGCCGATCGGGGCGACGGCGGGCCAGTCCACCACGCCGGCGGGCAACGAGCACGACGTGATCACGTGCGACTCGGCCGGGCCGTAGTGGTTGTGCACGCGCAGCCAGGGCCTCAGCGCGCAGAAGTTGCGCAGTTTCACGTCGAGCGTCAGCGGTTCGCCGGCCTGCGAGACGTGCCGCATCGAGGCGAACGACGGTTCCTCGTCCAGCACCGCCCGCAGCACCGAGTCCGGCACGAACAGCCGGGTGATCCGTTCGGCGTCCAGCCAGGCGGCGAACGCGGCGGGGTCGCGGCGGACCTCGTCGGACGGGACGACCAGCGTGCCGCCGAACAACAGGGCGGAGAAGATCTCCTGAACCGAGACATCGAAGGTGGCGGTGGTGAACTGCGCGGTGCGGCTGTCCTCTTCGCGTTCGAGGGCTTTCTCCTGCCAGCGCACGAGGTTCACCACGCAGCGGCTGGGCATGAGCACGCCCTTGGGCCGTCCGGTCGAGCCGGAGGTGTAGATCATGTAGGCCGGCGCGTCCGGATTCGTCCGCGGTGGCGCGGAATCCGGGTGGGAGTCCATTTCGGAGGGTGGCAGCGGCCGGTGGAACAGCACGCGGTTCCGGCTCACCACCACGGACAGCCGCGCGTCGTCGACCAGGAACTGGATGCGGTCCAGCGGGTGTTCGGGGTCGATCGGCACGTACGCCGCGCCGGCCTTCAGCACGCCCAGGATCGTGACGATCATCTCGGCGCCCCGGTCCAGGCACAGCCCGACCAGGTCGCCGGTCCCGATCCCCTTGGACCGCAACAGGTTCGCCATCCGGTTGGAGCGGCGGTCCAGCTCGGCGTAAGTCATCGACTCGGACCCGTGCTCGACGGCGACGGCGTCCGGCGTGGTCAGCACCTGCTCGGCGAACAGTTCGGGGATGCTCACGTCCGGCAGGTACTCGGTGGTGGAGTTCCACTTCTCCAGCAGCGCGGCCTCGTCCCGGTCGATCATCGAGATCCGCGAGAGGCGTTCGTCGGTCGGCGCTTTCAGCACCTTCGCGAGGTGGGCCAGCAGCCGGGTGATCCGCGGCCGGTCGAACAGCGCCCGGTTGTAGAGCACGCGGCCGTTCTGGATCTCGAGGTCGAAGCTGGTGTACGCGACCTCGGGGTCGTAGAGGTCCCGGCGCGGCCGCAGGTCGACCTGCACCTGCACGAGCGGATGCCGTGACAGATCCCGTTCCGGCGCCAGCAGATCCACGACCTGGTCGAACCCGACGAGCTGCGTCGCGGCCGTGGTCAGCTGCTCGGCCGTCAGCCCGCACAGCTCGCCGAACGCCGGATCGCCGGACAGATCTCCGCGCAGCACCACGAGTTCGTCCGCGACGACGACCCCGATGGGCACGTCGACGGACCGCGTGTAGCGACCGAGCACCACCTGCAACGCCGCGAGCAACGCGTCGGAGTCGACGTCGGCCGACCACGGCACCACACCGGCTTCCGGCCGGTGCAGCGGCGGCCGCGGCCGATCAGCCGGCAGTTCCAGCACCGGCAGGTCGCGCAGCTGATCGAGCCAGGAGTCGGGAGAACCCTGGGCGGCCGGGGGAGTCGGCCCGCCGAGCACCGTCTCCAGCACGCGGATGTCGCCGAGAATCCCGTGCATCGTCAGGACGAGCAACGACGAGTTGAGCTCCAGCGCGCGCACCAGCGGGCCTTCGCGCAGGTCGAACGGCTGCGTGAGCTCGGCGCGCACCGCCGCCCGCACGTCGGGGACCTGCGCCGACCTCACGACGACGGGCGGCCCGCCGGGAACGGGCCGCCCGTCGTCGTCGAACCGGACCAGGAGGGTGTCCGGCACGCGGACGGCAGCGGGGGTGGTGATCAGCGTGACGTGGTGGCTGGGGTTGCCGGGGTCGAGCTGGTCGAGGAACCACATGCGGCGCCGGGTGTGGTCGTTCACGGTGCCTCCCGCTGCGAGTCGGGCTTCGACGCTAACCCGCGCGGAACTGGGCGGATCCCTGGACTTGGGCCATCGTGAGGTGGGCGCGATCGCCTCTCAGCACGACCCACGACCGTTCGACCAGGTCCAGCCACGAGATCGACAGCACCGGCGTGGCGGGGCGGACGTCGAGGAGCCTGGCGAGGCGGGGCGTGACGAGGGTGGTGGTGCACCAGGCGCGCAGGTCGCCGAACCGGACCCGGTAGGTGCTCGCGAGGAACCTGCGCAACGGCGTGTCGTCGTAGCGCTCGGCGAAGCCGGGGAACCGGGAGGCGGACAGGCAGGTCGAGCGCACCCCGATCGGTTCGTCGCCGCGGACGAGGACCGACTCGACGCTGAGCACGTCCCTGGTGATCCGCACGGCCGCCTGCTCACGAGTGGCGAGGTCCTGGACCAGCGCGTCGAGGCTGAGGCGGTGCACCTGTGCGGGCGGGGCGACGGTCGTGCCCTGGCGGCCCGTGCCGCGGATGAGCCTGCCCTCCAGCACGAGCTCGTTCATCGCCTTGCGGATCGTGGTGCGGGACATGCCGAACACGTCCGAGAGCTCGCGTTCCGGTGGGAACGGGGTGTTGCCGGGCAGGTCGCCCAGCAGGTCGAGCAGCCGGGCCTTGGCCTGGTAGTAGCGGGGGATCGCGGGCACCGTCCGGACGTTATTCGCCGCCGATAACCAGCGACTCATCGTCCGGCCTCGACCCGATCTCCCGGTAGATCCGGCGAGCCTCCTGCCGATCACCGCCGAGGAAGGCGACGGCGGCGTCCTTCCAGCGCGACCAGGGCGCCTCGGCGAGGCACTCGGGGCCGTGACCGGCGGCGGCCAGGACGATCGGCAGGCTGACGCCGACCATGCCGGTGACCTGGCAGGGCAGCAGGTCGATCTCCACCGGTTCGCCGCGCAGCAGTGCGAGGTGGGCCTGGAGGACCAGCGGGTGTTGCAGGTCGCCGTGCTGGCCTTTGCTCCTGGCGAGTTCGAGTGCCCGGTCCGCGCAGTCACCCGCGCCGTCCAGATCACCGGTCAGCAGCAGGACGCGGCCGCGCAGAGCGAGGACGTGGGACTGGCTCGGCTCGTCCAGGGCGGCCAGCGCCTCGGCGTACCTGCCGTCCCAGAACAACTCCAGGTACCTGGACGCGTCGAGCCAGGCGATCGTGTCGTTGTCGCCGTGCCGCCGGGCGGCCGCCCGTGCTTCCGCGCGCACCGCGAGACGTGCCTTGAGGTCGCCGAGCACGGTTTGGGCTGTGCTCAGGTTGACCAGGCACAGTCCGGGCGAGATCCCGGCGGTCTTCCGCTCGGTCACGGCCTGGCGCATGTCGGCGATGCCGTCGGGGTCGCCCTGCTTGACCCTCGCGAGGCCCAGGGCTTCGAGCGCGATGGCTCGTTCGAGGCCGGTGGCGCCCGCCAGTGCCGTCTTCGCCGCGCTCATCGCCTCGGTCAGCCTGTCCGCGAGCGTCAGCGAGTGCGCGAGGTACGCCTGCACGCCGTGCGCGTGCTCGGTCAGCGCGAGGAACTCGATCGTGCGGTCGAGGTGTCGTCCGGCGGCCGCGTGGTCGTCCTGGTGCCAGGCGGCGCGCCAGGAGGCTCTGGTGGCCGCCGCCGCACCCGCGAAGTTCCCGGCGTCGCAGTGCAGTTCCGTCGCCTCGGCCAGTTCCTCGAGCCCTTCACCGCTCAGGGCGAGGCTCGATCCCAGCAACGTCAGCAACTCGGCCCGGTCGGGGTGGCCCGGCGGGCAGACCGCCAGAGCGGCGCGGTAGCAACGGATCGCGGTGTCCCTGGCGGCCAGCGCGGTCGCTCGGCGGCCCGCGTCCGTGAGAGCCGCCCTCGCCTTGCGGCCCATGATGTCGCACGGCCGTCCGGAGGCTTCCGCGATCCACACCGCTTCCTGGAAGTGGTACGCCAGCAGCGGGACGTGCTCGAGCGGCAGCGCCTGCACCCACTCGGCCGCGTGGTAGTGCTTCATCGCCTTGGTGCCGCGCGGGACCCGGTCGTAGGCGGCGTCGCGGACCAGCACGTGGCTGAAGGCGTACTCGATCTCGCCCACGACGTCGCTGGTGCTGTGGCGCTTCAGGAAGTCCCGCTGCCGCAACACCTCCAGGCTGCGCGCGATCTCGGCGACATCGCGTTCCGCGACCACCGCGACCGCGCCGGGCCAGACCGTCGGCCCGATGACCGCCGCGTCCTGCAGCACCGCTCTTTCGTTCGGCGGCAACGAATCGAGCCGTGCGCCGATGACGTTCCGCACCGTCTCGGGGAGGGCGTCCGGGGCGCCGTCGCGGAGCATGCGGACGTACTCACCGGCGAAGAGCGGGTTGCCGGCCGAGCGGTGCAGCAGCGCCGGCAGGTCGGCGGTCACGTCGTGGCGGGCCATCAGCGCTTCGAGCAGCAGCCTCGTGTCCTGTTCGGACAGTGCGCCCAGCGTGACCGCCTCACCCCGTGGCTCCTGCCTTGAGGTGAGGAGGACCAGCAGCGGCACGTCGTCCGCGGTGTCGGCGAGTCCGTGCAGGAAGCCGAGCAGCAGGTCGTCGGCCCAGTGCACGTCCTCGACGATCACCACCAGCGGTTCCTCCGCGAGGTGCTCGATCAGCCTCCGCCACGCCATCAGCACGTCGCTGCCCTGCGGGCTGACCCCCACGAGCGCGGAGAGTTGCGTGACGAGCCACGGGTCGTCGCCGAGCGCCTGGATCTTGGCGGTGACCGCGGCGGCGTCGTCGGTGTCGAAGATGCCCGCGTGGCGCCGCACCATCTCCGCCAGCGGGGCGAAGACGTCGTCGCGCGCGAACGGCGGCGTGCGTCCGGTGAGCGTCCGGCGGCCCCTGGCGAACTCCCGCACGAGCCTGCTCTTGCCCGCGCCGGGCTCGCCGACCACGGTGAGCACCCTCGGCCTGTTCGTCGCCTTGACCTGCTCGTAGGTGTCGGCGAGCAGCGCCATCTCGGCCGAGCGCCCCACGAACGGCGCGTCGTCCCCGGCCGGCGCGAGCGTCCTGTCGGTCACCGGGCACGTCCTGACCTCGCCCCGCGCGGTCTCGGCGAGCAACCGCAGACAGGCGTCGAGCAGCGTGCCGCTGACCTCGACGCGATCGCCGGACGTGACGAGCGCGGGCCCGGTGGACACCGCGGCCGCGGCTGGATGATCGCCGGTGATCTCGAACGCGGCGCGCACCGCCCGTTCGGCGTCGTCCTCGCGGTTGACCGGAGCGCCGAAGGCCGCGCAGACCGTCGAACCGAGCGTCGTCACCGTGACGCCACCGAGGTCCTCGACGTGCCGGAGTACTTGTGTCACCGAGGTTTCGAGCCGTTCGTCGGCGGCCTCGTCCGCGCCCTGCAGCTCCAGCCGGACGACGAGCACGCTGACCTTCTTGCGTTCCAGCATGGTCGGCGCCTGTGCCGGGCTCGTCGCGAGCGCCGGGTCCTGCGTGAGGATCGCCTGCTCCAGCCGGACCAGCTCGGGCCCGGGATCGATGCCGAGTTCGGCGGCGAACCGCGCGCGTGCCGTGCGGAACACCGCGAGCGCGTCGGCCTGCCTGCCGGACCGGTAGAGCGCGAGCATCAGCTGGCCCTGCAGCCGTTCGCGCAACGGCTGATCCTGGGCGTGGGCCTCGAGCTCCGCGATCACCTCGCGATGACGCCCGCACGCCAGTTCGGCGTCGAACCTGTCCTCCACCGCCGCGTCGCGCAGGTGCGTGATCTCCACCAGCGCCGGCCACGTGACGCCGTCCGCCACCAGGTCCGCGAGCACCGGCCCGCGCCACAACGCCAGCGCGTCCCGCAGCACGCTCGCCGCCCGTTCGGGACCTGGTGCCGTGGAAGCCCTGGCCAGAGCGGCGCGGAACCGGTGCAGGTCAACGCGATCCGGTTCCACGCGCAGCAGGTAGCCGGGCCTGCGGGTGACGATGTCGAGCCCGGCCTTGCGCAACGCCGACACGACGTTGAGGAGGATCCCGCGCGCCGTCGGCGGAGGCCCCTCCGGCCACAACGCCTCGGTGAGCTCGCTGATCGACACCACCCGGCCCGCGTTGAGCAGCAGGAATCCCAGTGTCGCCCGGCGGGTGAACCCGCCGACCCGGTGCTCCCTGCCGTCCACGCGGACCTGCAGGGGACCGAGAACGGCGAACTCGACAGACATCGCCCGGGACCATACCGCCGATCAGGGCACCAAACGGATCCCTTCGTGCCGTGCCCGTTCGAACAGCCTGGTGCCCCGGTGCTTGAGGTGGAGGTCGAAGAACGCGGCCACGTAGTCGTGCTGGGCCTTCAGCGAGGCTGTGGGGTCGATCGTCCCAATGAGACTCTCGCGGCGTTCCGTTGGCACAGTATCGATCTGCGGCACCGACCACTGAATGTCGCTGAACCCGAGATGCGCGCCGTCGTCCAGGTGCACGTCCCGCTTCCACCCGCGCTGGTGCGGCCAGAAGTCGGCCCACGTCCTGGTCAGACTTGTGTCGACGTGGGTCAGCTCGCGCTCGCCCAGGTCCCCGCCGAACAGCAGGAACGGCCGGTCGAGCCCCTGGGTGACCGCCTTGCCCGGCGCGTAGGGGCCGTCGTCGCCGGTGTGCTCCATGGCGCCGTCGATGTTTATGCCCGCGTCGAACCTGCTGTCGTTCGCCATCGTCTCGGCCGCCGTGTAGCCGCCGTACGAGTGCCCGGCGACGCCGACCCTCGTGACGTCCGCCCCGTTGTGCAGTTTCGGAAGCTCGTTCAGCACGAACCGCATGTCGGCGATCCGCGCGTCGATGGCCTTCTTCATCGTCGCCTGACTCGCGTCCTGCATCAGGCCCCACTCGATGCGATCGCCGGGGAACTCCACGGCCACCGTCTCGTGCGTGTGCGACACCGTGACCACGACGTATCCGCGGCTGGCCAGGTCGTCCGCTGCTCCGGCGTAGAACTCGCGCGGCGACTGCAGTCCTGGCGAGAACAGCACGACCGGCCACTTGCCCGGCAGCGGCCGGGCGTCGCGAGCCTGTCGCCTGGTGCCTGACCAGTCGACGGTTCCGGCGGGGATGCCGAGGTAGGCCGGGCTGGAGATGATCGGGTCCAGCGCGGTCGCGAGGGTAGCGCCGAGCCACGGCGCCTGCTGCCCGCCGCGCCTCGCCGGGTAGCTGACGGTCAACATCAGCTCTCGGTTCTTCGTCGGTTGCCACGGGTCCGCGCGGGTGGAATCGGTGAGGTGAGCGTCGACCGTGCCGACCGCGAACGGGCCGGTGAGCTGCGGCGTTACGAGTGTCGACGCCGCCAGGACGGCCGCCATCAGTAGCTGCATTGTTGATCTACCCCCTTCGCGCGCCAGCCTCGCAGCCACGCACTGAGAGGGTGCTGAGAGCTTGTGGCCACCGTGATCCAGTGCCATGTTGGACCGATGGGGCGAACAAAGATGTTCGGACTGGTCGCGGTGTGCGGGCTGCTGGCGGGCTGCCTGGGACAGACGCAGAGCGGTGATCAGGCGCGCAACGCCGACGCCAAGGAGATCACGCTGACGATCGTCGCCAACTCGGCGGTCGGCGGGAAGAACGCCCGCGGGGCCAACTGGATCCAGAACTGGGTCATCCCCAGGTTCACCGAGCAGCAGAAGGCCAAGGGCGTCACCGCGACGATCAAGTTCGAGCAGAACGGCGCGGGCGATGAGGACTTCAAGACCAAGGTCGCGCTGGACCTGAAGACCGGCGGTGGCGGCGACATCATCGAGATCGACGGCATCTGGCTCGGCGAGTTCGCGCAGGCCGGGCAGATCAAGCCCCTCGCCGACGTCGCCGGCAACACCGACTGGGACGGCTGGGACCAGATTCCCAAGGCCGTGCAGGGGCTCGGCGAGTTCGACGGCAAGCGGTACGGCGTGCCGATGGGCACGGACGGACGCGTGCTGTTCTTCAACAAGAACCTCTTCGCGCAGGCCGGGCTGCCCGCGGACTGGCAGCCGAAGTCGTGGCAGGACGTGCTTGACGCGGGGGCGAAGCTCAAGGCGCTGCCCGGCGTGACGCCGATCCAGCTCAACGCCGGCAGCGCGATGGGCGAGGCCACGACCATGCAGGGCGTGCTGCCCGCGCTCGTCGGCACCGGCAAGCCCGTCTACGAGAACGGGAAGTGGCAAGGGGATTCGGCTCAGCTGAAGGACGTTCTGGGGCTGTACCAAAAGGTCTACGGCGGCGGGCTCGGCGATCCCGTGCTGCAACAGGAGGCCAAGGGACGCGACCGGTCGTTCCAGCTGTTCAGCGAGAACAAGATCGGCATCCTGCTGGAGAGCGACTACTTCTGGCGTTCGGTCGTCGAACCGAAGAACGGCGTCGCGAAGATGGCCGACCGCGACACGGCTGTCGGCTGGGCGCTGGTGCCCGCCAAGCAGGCGAAAGCGGGGGTGGGCGGGCAGGACTTCGTCAGCATGTCGGGCGGCGGTGTGCGGGTGATCAACCCGAACACCCAGTACCCCAGGCAGGCGTGGGAGTTCATGCAGTTCCTCAACTCCGCCGAGGCCGTGAAGGAGTCGCTGGCGGGCACGGCACAGCTCACGCAGCGGCAGGACGTCAACGACGAGGTGCTCAAGGGTGACCCGATGCTGACGTTCATCGCGGAGAAGGTCCTGCCGATCACCCGGTACCGGCCGGGGCTCGCCGACTACCCGAAGGTGTCGGCGGCGCTGCAGCAGGCGACGGCGGACGTCGTGGCGGGCAAGAGTCCGGACGAGGTGGCCGCGGCCTACCGCGCCGCGCTTGTGAAGGCCGTCGGAGAGGCCGGCGTTGGATAGCTCCGGGCTGGGCGTTCGGCGCGCACTGGGGTTCGTCACGCCCGCGCTGGTGCTGATCGGGCTCTTCCTGGTCTTCCCGGCGCTGTGGACGCTCTACATCGGCGTCACGAACTACCAGCTCACCGGGCCGGCGGCGGCCAACCCGCAGGTGGTTGGCCTGGACAACGTCGTCGAGGCCGTGCGGGACCCGTTGTTCACGAACTCGTTGTGGCTCACGGCGTTGTTCGTGCTCGGGTCGGCGGTGATCGGGCAGAACGTGCTGGGGTTCGGGCTGGCGTGGCTGCTGCGCACGGTGCGGCCGGGGTTGCGGTGGACCGTCGAGGGGCTGGTGTTGCTCTCGTGGATCCTGCCGAGCACGGTGGTGGCGTACCTGTGGTTCGCGGTGCTGAGCCGCGACACGGGCACGCTGGGTCTGCTGCTCGGCTCGCCGCAGACGGCGTGGCTGGTGCAGTACCCGATGACCAGCCTGATCATCTTCAACATCTGGCGCGGGACGGCGTTCTCGATGCTGCTCTACACCTCGGCGCTGGCCGCGGTGCCGCCGTCGCAGCTGGAGACCGCGCGGCTGATGGGCGCGTCCGGCTGGCAGACCGTGCGGGACGTGGTGTTCCCGCACATCCGCGGGCACGTGCTGACGAACACGCTGCTGATCAGCCTGTGGACGGCCAACGACTTCACGCCGTTCCTGCTGACCGCAGGCGGGCCGAACCACCAGTCCGAGGTGCTGCCGGTGCTGATCTACCGGCAGGCGCTGGAGGGTGGCCGGCTCGGGTACGCGTCCGCGATGTCGATGCTGCTGCTGGTGGGCAACCTCGTCATCGCACTGGTGTACCTGCGGTTGCTGCGGAGGCGGGCATGAGTCCTCTGTGGATCGTGCGGCGGATCGGCTTCTACGTGCTGGTCACGGTGGTGCTGGCGTTCTTCGCGGTGCCGATGCTGTGGCTGGCGTCCGCGCCGTTCGACGCCAAGCCCGGGCTGGGGCTGCGGTGGCCAGATTGGACGTTGCGCAACGTCGTGGCGACCTTCGACCACCCGTACGCGCTGACGTCGTTGCTCAACTCGTTGGTGCTGTGCGTGGTCGCGACCGTGGTGACGACCGTGCTCGCGGCGCTGGCGGCCTACGCGTTGTCGCGCGTGCGGATTCCCGGGCGGGATCTGCTGCTGTACCTGCTGTTGCTGTTGTCCTCAGTGGTCACGGGCACGGCCGCGATGGTGCCGATCTTCGTGATGATGCTGCAACTCGGCCTGATCAACTCGCAGTTCGGCACAGCGCTGGTGATCGCGGGCGGCATGCTGCCCGCGGCCATCTTCATCCTCAAGGACTTCATGGACGCCGTGCCGCGCTCGTACGAGGAGTCGGCACGGGTGTTCGGCGCCTCGCCCCGGCAGGTGCTCGCCCACGTCGTGCTGCCGGTCGCGCGGCCCGGCGTCGCGACGATCTTCGTGTGGGCGTTCGTCAACGCCTGGGGCAACTTCCTGCTGCCGTTCCTGCTGCTGCGCGACGTCGGCCAGCAGCCGGCGGCGGTGCTGCTGCGCACTCTGTACGACGAGGGTGGCAGCGCCAACCTGACGGTGATCCCGGTGTTCTCGCTGCTGTACTCGATCCCGGTGGTCGTGCTGTACCTGTTCGTGAACAAGCGGTACGGGTTCCGATTCCACGGAGGCATCAAGAGCTGATGGCGGGTATCACTGTCGAGGGTCTGTCCACCGTGTACCCCAACGGGGTGCGAGCGGTGGACGAGCTGGACCTCGAGATCGCCGACGGCGAGCTGTTCGCCCTGCTCGGCCCGTCCGGGTGCGGCAAGACCACGTTGCTGCGCACGATCGCGGGCCTGGAAGGCGCCACCGACGGGGCCGTGGCGATCGGCTCGAGAGACGTCACCCGGTTGCAGCCCGGCGAGCGCCGCGTCGCGATGGTGTTCCAGGACTACGCGCTGTTCCCGCACATGACGGTGGCGGAGAACATCGCCTACCCGCTGCGGGTGCGGGGCGCCGCGAAGTCCGTGCAGAAGGAGACGGCCGTGCGGACCGCCGCCGGGCTGAGCCTGGGGGAGTTGCTCGAACGCCGTCCCGGTCAGCTCTCAGGTGGCCAGCAGCAACGGGCGGCGCTCGCCCGCGCGGTCGCCGCGTCGGCCGAGGTGCTGCTGCTGGACGAGCCTCTGTCCAATCTGGACGCCCGGCTGCGGCTGGAAGCGCGGACGTTCCTCAAGAAGCTGCAACGGGAGCTGGCGTTGACGACGGTGTTCGTCACGCACGACCAGGCCGAGGCACTGGCGCTGGCCGACCGGATCGCGGTGATGGACGCGGGCCGGATCCGGCAGCTCGGCACGCCGCGCGAGGTGTTCCAACGGCCCGCGGACACGTTCGTCGCCAACTTCATCGGGTCGACACCCATGAACCTCGTGCCGCGCGGCTCGGAGATCGTCGGCGTGCGGCCGGAGTACCTGTCGCCCGCTGCTTCCGGACTGTTCAGCGGTGAGGTGTCCATTGTGGAGAACCTCGGCGTGACGTCGCTGGTGACACTGGACTGCGGTGAGGAGCAGATCGGCTACGTCGTGCCCGAGGACGACGAGCCCGCCATCGGCGCGACGGTGACCGTGGACGCCCCGCCCGCACGCGTTCTGCGCTATGACAAGGAGACCGGCCTACTCGTGAGGTGACGATGTTCGAGAAGGATGGCTACGAGACGCACGCGAGCGTGCTGGCTCCGGCGAAGTTCGAGGCGCTGGCCGCGCACTTCGAGGCCAAGCTGGCGGCCCTGCCGGAGGGGCAGCGTCCCGAGCACATGGACGTGCCGCACCTGACCGACCCGGCGCTGTTCGAGTGGCTGCTGGACCCGGACGTGCTGGACCTCGTCGAGTCGCTGATCGGCCCGGACATCGCGTTGTTCTCGTCGCACTTCATCTGCAAGCCGGCGGGCGACGGCAAACCCGTGCCGTGGCACCAGGACGCGCACTTCTGGCGCGACAGCATCTCACCCGCGGGCGACGCGATCACGGTGTGGCTGGCGATCGACCCGTCGACCGTCGAGAACGGCTGCCTGCGCGTCATTCCGGGCAGTCATCTCGCCGCCGCCGAACACACGGGCACCGCCGACTCGTTCTTCAACCAGGAAACGGCGGTGGACGAGTCACGCGCCGTCGACGTCGAACTGGAGCGCGGGGCGTGCAGCGTGCACTCGGCCATGCTGGTGCACGGCAGTCCGCCGAACCGCAGCACGTTGCGCCGTTGCGGCTACACCATGAGATACATGCCGACGACCGTCCAGTTCCTGAAGCCGGACAGTCATCGGATCTACCTCGCGCGGGGCCGTGACCACGCGGGCAACACCTACAGCTAATCGCCAATAGCCCGGAAAATCGATTCAGTCGTCAGAGCGGCGGCTTCATCCGTGCTCCTCCTTGACCGGTCAGTGGGTCGGACATAGCGTACGGGAAAGCGCTTTCCGACCCGAGGGAGCTTTGTGAACACGGTTCAGGCGGACCGCTGGCGCGGCGTCGTGGAGCGGACCTGGCGTCCGGTCGCGTTGCTCGCCGCCTGCCTCGCGATCTGGCACCTCGTCACCGTCACCGGCCTGGTCGAGGCCTACCTCGTGCCGTCACCGGCCAAGACCTTCGGCCTGCTGGTCGACAAGTGGTCCTACCTCTGGGGTCACACCTGGGTGACCACCTACGAGACCGTCCTCGGCTTCCTCATCGCGGGCGTCCTCGGCGTGCTCATGGCCGTCGCGATGGTCTACTCGAGGACCGTCGAGAGCACCGCCTACCCGATCCTGCTGTTCGCGCAGGTCATCCCGAAGATCGCCATCGCGCCGCTGTTCGTGGTGTGGCTCGGCTTCGGCTTCGAGCCCAAGGTGATCGTGGCCGTGCTGATGGCGTTCTTCCCCGTCGTGATCTCCACGGTCACCGGCCTCAAATCGGTCGACACCGAGATGCTCGAACTCGCGGCCACGATGGGCGGCGGCCCGGTCAAGACGTTCGTGAAGATCCGCTTTCCGGCCGCGCTGCCGCACCTGTTCGCGGGCCTGAAGGTCGCGGTCACGCTCGCCGTGACCGGTGCCGTGGTCGGCGAGTTCGTCGGTTCCAACGAAGGCCTCGGGTACGTGATCCTGCAGGCCAACGGCAACATGGACACCCCGATGCTGTTCGCGGGCCTGATCGTCATCTCGCTGGTCGGTGTCCTGCTCTTCCTCCTGCTCGACCTCGCCGAAAAGCTGATGCTGCCGTGGCACGCCAGCCGGCGCGGCGCCGCCGTCACAACCCTTCTCGCGAAAGGTGGGTCATGAAGAAACTGCTCGCAGGTCTTCTTCCCGCGTTGCTGGTGGTTGCCGCCTGCGGTGGTGGCGGCGGTACGACGTCCGAGTCCGGCGGTGAGGTCAAAGACGTCACGCTGACCCTCAACTGGTACCCGTACGGCGAGCACGCGCCGTTCTACTACGGGGTCAAGCAGGGCATCTACGAGAAGCACGGCATCAAGCTGAAGATCCAGGCGGGCCAGGGGTCCGGCAAGACCGTCACGGCGACCGGCGCCGGCCAGACGGACTTCGGCTGGGCCGACACGTCCGCGCTCGCCACGGCCGTCGAGCAGGGCGTGCCGGCCAAGAGCATCGGGGTGTTCCTGCAGACCACGCCGGCGTCCGTGCAGTTCTTCACCGACAAGAACATCAAGAAGCCCGAGGACCTGAAGGGCAAGTCCGTCGCCACGACAGCGGGGGACGCGCTGACGAAGACGTTCCCGGCCTTCCTGAAGCAGAACGGCATGCAGGAGTCCGACGTCTCGATCCAGAACATCGACCCGGCGGGCAAGATGGCCGCGGTCATCTCCAACCGGACGGACGTGCTGCTCGGGTTCGCGTCCGACCAGGGGCCGACGATCAAGGAGAAGTCCGGCAAGGACATCGGTTACCTGCGGTTCTCCGAGTTCGGGCTGAACTACTTCAGCAACGGGCTGCTGACGTCGAAGACCATGCTGCAGAAGGATCCCGAGCTGGTGAAGAAGATGGTCGCGGCGACGCAGGAGGCGTGGGCGGCGTCCGAGAAGGCGCCGGAGGCGGCGGCCGAGTCGATGAAGGGCGCCGCCGAGCAGCTGCCGTCGCCGACGGTGGTGCTGGAGCAGTTCAAGACGACGCTGACCCTGCTGCACACCGATGCCACGAAGGGCAAGGCGCCGGGGGTCAACACCGTGGACGACTGGAAGAAGACCATCGAGACGTTCCAGAAGACCGGCATCATCAAGGAAGCGTCCGAGCCGTCCGCCTACTGGGAAGAAAGCGTGGCTCCCAAGGGATGAGCACAACTTTGGAAACCGCCTCGTCCGTGTCGATCAACGACGTCTCCGTGCGCTTCCAGTCGAAGCGCGCGGAGGTGACCGCGATCCAGCAGGTCTCGCTCGACGTCGCGCCCGGCGAGTTCGTGTCCATCGTCGGGCCGTCCGGCTGCGGCAAGTCGACGTTGCTGAAGCTGGTGTCCGGCCTGCTGACGCCGTCGTCGGGCACGGTGACGTTGCTCGGCGAGCAGGTGCGCGGGCCGCGGCACGACATCGGGTTCGTGTTCCAGCGGGCCGCGTTGCTGGAGTGGCGGTCGGCGCGCAGGAACATCCTGCTGCAGGCCGAGATGCGCGGGATGAACTCGGCCGAGGCGGGCAGGCGGGCGGACGAGCTCATCGAGATGACCGGGCTGTCCGGGTTCGAGAACGCGCTGCCGCACGAGCTGTCCGGTGGCATGCAGCAACGGGTGGCGTTGTGCCGTGCGTTGTTGCACCAGCCGCGCGTGTTGCTGATGGACGAGCCGTTCGGCGCGCTGGACGCGTTGACCCGGGAGCAGATGAACGTCGAACTGCACCGGGTGTGGCGGGAGACCGGCACGACGGTGCTGCTCGTGACGCACTCGATCGCGGAGTCGGTGTACCTGGCGAACCGGGTGATCGTGCTGACGCGACGTCCCGCGGTGGTCAACGAGATCATCGAGGTCGACCTGCCGGGGGACAGGGACTACTCGGCGACGATGGCCCGTCCGGAGTTCGCGTCGGCGACGGCGCACATCCGCGACCTGCTGGGAGCCGTGACAGGGCACGACTGAGCGCGTAGAGTCTGGCTCGCCGCCGCGTGGTAAGCGCTTTCCCAAGCTGATTCCACGAGGTGGTGCGCGATGTTCAGATCGCTCTCAATCGTTGCCGCGCTGGCTGTCGCGGCGGCCACCCTGGTGCCACAGGCGGCCGCCCAGGCAGGTCCGGTCGCGGACCCGCTCCCCGCACCGGCGCCGTCGGGCGTGGGCGTGCGACTGCAGGAGATCGCGAGACTGCCGCAGTCGTCGACCACGCCCGCCGCCGGGGACAGCAGGCTCAAGCAGTACAACCGGATCAACTACCTCGGCGAAATTCCGGACGGCTCCGGCAGGTTATTCGTACCGGACATGAACGGCAAGATGTACACGCTGAACCGCGACGGCAGCGGGCAGCGGACGTACCTGGACGTCCGCTCGGCCATCGGCGCGAACTTCCACAACCACCAGGGACTCGGCAGCGGGTTCGGGTTCGTCGCGTTCCACCCGCAGTTCGCCACGAACGGCAAGTTCTACACCGCGCACACCGAGGCCAAGGACGCGCTGAAGAACCGCACGCCCGACCTGCCCTCGCCGAACTCGGTGGTGCACGGCGTGATCACCGAGTGGACGGCGTCCAATCCTCGCGCGACGACGTTCTCCGGTACGCACCGGGAGCTTCTGCGCATCGGGTTCGCCATGTACCTGCACGGTTTCCAGGAGATCGGCTTCGGTCCGGACAACCTGCTGTACCTGGCAGTCGGCGACGGCGGCATCGGCTACCGCTCCGACGTGCCGCAGGACGTGAAGGTGCCACAGGGGAAGATCCTGCGCATCGACCCGGCGGGAACCAACAGCGGCAACAAGAAGTACGGCATCCCGCCTTCGAACCCGTTCCTGGGCAAGCCGGGCGCGCTGGCCGAGCTGTACGCGATCGGCATGCGCGACCCGTACCGGTTCAGCTGGGACTCCGGTGGCACGCGCAAGATGCTCCTCGGCCACATCGGCGAGAAGGTCGTGGAGTCGGTCTACGAGGTCAAACCCGGCGCCAATCTCGGCTGGGGGCAACGGGAAGGTCACCTGACCTACCGCCGCGACGACCCCAAGTGCCAGCTCTACCCGTTGCCCGCCGACGACGCGAAGTTCGGCTACACCTATCCGGTCGCGGGCTTCGACCACAACCGGCCGGGCGGTGGCTGCGGGGACAGCGGCACCGCGTTGATCGGCGGTTTCGTCTACCGCGGCACGGCGATTCCGTCGTTGCAGGGCAAGTACGTCTACGGCGAGGGCGTGAAGGGCCTCCTGTACTACGCCGACGAGAAGGACATGCGGGCCGGCGCGCCGATCGCGAAGACGTTCGAGCTGGCGGTGTACGACTCGGCGGGCAAGCGCACGACCATGCAGTCACTGGCCGGCAAGAGCCGCGTCGACCTGCGGTTCGGCACGGACGCATCCGGTGAGCTCTACGTGCTGGCCAAGGCGAACGGCAAGATCTGGAAGGTCACCGGCACCGTTCAGACCCAGCAGGCCTGCGACTCCGGCAACGACGTGGTCAGCGGAGTCACCGGCGCCGGCGACTGGAAGACCATCTCGCCGTCGCGCTGGCGGTTCCCCGGCAACGAGGTCGTGCTGTCCAAGGCCGGTGCGGTGCGGCCTGGTCCGAAGCGTCCCAACGAGTACGCGGTCGTCACCAAGGGCCCCGAGTTCGGCAACGTGACGGTGGACGCGCAGGTCCGGCTGGACACGCCGGTCTCGCAGAAGGACCGCGACGTCGTGATCGTGTTCGGGTACCAGTCCGACACGCGCTTCTACTACGCCCATCTGTCGTCGGACAACAAGATCTACCCGCACAACGGGATCTTCCTGGTGGACAACGCGGATCGCGTGCGCATCGACGACCAGTGGAACGGCTCAGTGGGCGCCGCACCCGCCGTGACGGACATGAAGTGGCACCGCGTCCGCATCTCGCACTGCGCGGACACCGGGTCGATCGCGGTGTACGTGGACGGTTCGTCGCAGCCGCTGATGACGGCGACGAACACCGTGCTGAAGTCCGGCAGGGTCGGGTTCGGCTCGTTCGACAACGTCGGCCGCGTCGCCGACCTGCGGATCACGGGCAAAGCCGCGTCCGTGCAGGCAGAGGCGTCGCCGGAGGTGTCTCCCGGCATCGCGTCCGCGGTCGTGCACCACTACGACTTCGAGCATCCCGCCACTGATGCGAAGAAGGAGGACGACATCGGGCGTGCCGATGCGCGGACGCCGATCTCGCTGATCAACGGCGGCGCGGCCATGCGGGTCCAGGACGGTGCTTTCCCGGCCTCCAGGACGTCGCTGCAGCTCAAACAGGTGCGGCCGAACGACAAGACCAACGACGACTGGAAGGCGGGCGTCTACGGCTCGTCCGGGGTCGCGTCTATGAAGGCGTTCAGCAAAACGCGCGGCATGTCGATCATGACCTGGGTGAAGATCACCGGGGAGGCGCCCGCGCGGAACTCCAACTCGTCCGGAAGTTCGGACCTCTACGGCGCGATCGGCATAGCGGGCGTGCTCTCGGGCGACTCCGACGGCCACGCCGCGCGGGCGTTGCTGGAGACGGAGAACCACGACGGCGCGATGCGGCTGATCGCGCTGGGCAGGCGTGTCGACGGCGGTGACAAGCAGTTCTTCGTGGCCAAGGCCGACTGGAAGACGCTGCTGCCGGTGAACAAGTGGGTGTTCCTCGCCGGGACGTTCGACTTCGACAACGGCACGATCGGCCTCTACGTCGACGGCAAGGCCGTGGAAGGGAGCTACGCGGTCAAGGGTGATCCGTGGAAGATCAACGGGGCGCCCGAACCGGACGTCACCTCGGCGACCAACCCGCGTGGAATCAAGATCGGCGGCAGTCACCCGCAGAACAACCGCGAGGCCAACGCCTGCAACTGCCGTCTCGACGGACTGATGTTCCTGGACCGCGCCGTGAGCGCGGACGAGGTGCGCGGACAGTACGAGTGGGTGACCGCAGGCCGTCGCTGAGGGGTTGTAACCACCTTATTAGCTGGGTAGATTCCGGGTGCCGCTGCATTGGAAAGCGCTTTCCGCTGCCGTGCTGGCACGGCCTGGCCCACAGGGTGGTGGGGGATGTACAGACGCTTGTCCCGTTTGGCTGTCACAACATTCGTGCTCTCGGCGTTGTTCGTGCCCATCGCGTCGGCGCAGTCGGACGCGCCGATCGCCGACCCGTTGCCGACACCGGGTGCGTCCGGTGTCGGCCTGGAGCTCACCGAGGTCGCGCAGCTGCCGAAGTCGCAGCCAGTGCCGCCGCCGACCGACACCAGACTGGTGCGCTACAACAGGATCAACTACCTGGGCGAGGTGCCTGACGGCTCCGGCCGGATGTTCGTGCCCGACATGAACGGCAAGCTCTACCTGCTGGACAAGGGTGTCCAGCACGCGTTCCTCGACCTGGGCACGGCGGTCGGTCCCGACTTCCACACCCACCGCGGCCTGGGCAGCGGCTTCGGGTTCGCCGCGTTCCACCCCGACTTCAGGCGCAACGGCAAGTTCTACACCGTGCACACCGAAACCGGTTCCGCGCTCACCACCAAGAAGCCTGACCTGCCGTCGCCGGCGGACACCCAGGTGCACGGCGTGGTCACCGAGTGGACGGCCTCCGATCCCCGCGCCGACATCTTCTCGGGCACGCACCGCGAACTGCTGCGGGTCGGCTTCGCGTCGTTCATCCACGGCTTCCAGGAGATCGGCTTCAACCCGACGGCCCACTGGTGGGACGAGGACCACGAGCTGCTCTACATCGCCTCCGGGGACGGCGGCATCGGCGTCTCGACGACCGTGCCGCAGGACCTGGCGCTGCCCCAGGGCAAGATCCTGCGCATCGACCCGGCCGGGCACAACGGCGTGAACGGCCAGTACGGCATCCCGCGCGCGAACCCGTTCGTGCGCAAGGCAGGCGCGCTGGGCGAGATCTACGCGTACGGCATGCGCGACCCGTACCGCTTCAGCTGGGACCCCAGCACGCATCGGATGTACCTGGGGCACATCGGGGAGAAGGCCGTCGACTCCGTCTACGAGGTGCGCAAGGGCGCCAACCTGGGCTGGAGCGAACGCGAGGGCATCTGGGAGTACCGGCGCGGCGACCCGTCGTGCGGAGTGTTCCCGCTGCCCGCCGACGACGCCAAGTACGGCTACACCTACCCGGTCACGGCGTTCGACCACAACCGCCTCTCCACCCAACGTCCGTGCGCCGACAGCGGCAACGCGTTGATGGGCGGTTTCGTCTACCGCGGTTCGAAGATCTCCTCGTTGCGCGGCAAGTACATCTACGGCGAAGGCGTGAAGGGCCTGCTCTACTACGCCGACGAACGCGAGATGCGCGCCGGCAAGTCGATGGCCACCTCGCGCGAGCTGATGGTCTACGTCAACGGCGCGCTGACGACGATGAAGGCCCTCGTCAACGACCCGAACCGCGTCGACCTGCGGTTCGGCCAGGACGCGGCCGGTGAGCTCTACGTGCTGGCCAAGGCGAACGGCAAGATCTGGAAGGTGACGGGTGCGCGCACCTTCGCCTCCTGCCGCTCGGGCCACGACTTCGTTTCCGGGGCCACGTCAGCGCGATCGTGGCAGCCGGTGACGCCCGGCCTGTGGCAGTTCCCCGGCCGTGAGGTCGTGCTGGCCGAACCCGGTGTCGCCCGGCCGGGTCCGCGCCGCCCGTTCGAGTACGCGGTGCTGCAGAAGGGACCCGCGTTCGGCTCGGTGCAGGTCGACGCCTCGGTGCGGCTGGACACGCCGGTCGCCGAGTCCAACCGGGACGTGATCATCGTGTTCGGCTACCGCTCCGACACCGAGTTCTACTACGCGCATCTCTCGTCGGACAACAAGATCTACCCGCACAACGGCATCTTCGTCGTGAACAACGCCGACCGCCTGCGCCTCGACCACCAATGGGACGCCGTGCGTTCCGTTGGCGCCGCGCCGGCGGTCACCGACACGGCGTGGCATCGCGTGCGGGTCAAGCATTGCGCCGACTCGGGGGAGATCGCAGTGTACGTGGACGGTTCGCCGTATCCGCTGATGACCGCCGTGGACAAGACGTTCTCCTCGGGCCGCGTCGGCTTCGGCTCGTTCGACAACATCGGCAGGCTCCGCGATCTCCGCGTGCAGGGAAGGGGAGTCCGGTGAAGCGGCTTCTGGTTCTCGGCCTGGCCGCGGCGTTCAGCGTCGGCCTGGCCGCCCCGGCCCAGGCCACGTTCGGCACGGTCCTGCCCACGTTGTCGCGCAACCTGGTGTCGTACTACGACTTCGAACACCCGGCACGCGGCAACAAGGCGCTGGAGCAGGACAGCGGCCGTTCAGGCACGTCGTTGCAGCTGATCAACGGCGGCGCCGACATGCGCGTGCGCGACGGAGCGTTCCGGCGCAGCCGCAACTCGCTGCAGCTCAAGCAGATCAACCCGGCGACCGCCGGCAACGACGACTGGAAGGCAGGTCTCTACAGCGACACCGGCGTCCCGACGCTGAAGGCGTTCAACGGCGCGCGTCAGGCGTCGATCATGGGCTGGGTGAAGATGACGGGCCAGAACCCGGCCCCGAACTCGAACTCCGCCAACCCGGACGACCTCTACGGCGCGATCGGTCTGGCCGGCGTCCTGACCGGCGACTCGAACGGCCACGCGGTGCGGGCGTTGCTGGAACTGATCCAGGTCGACGGCGAACTGAAGCTGGTCGCCCTGGCCCGCAGGATCGACGGCGGCGAGTCGCAGACGTTCGCCGCCGCCGAGCCGTGGCAGAAGCTGTTGCCGCAGAACGAATGGGTGTTCCTCGCGGCCACGTTCGACTTCGACACCGGCACGATGGCGTTGTACCGCGACGGAAATCCGCTGGCGGGCAAGTACGTCGCCGCCGGTGACCCGTGGAAGCTCGAAGGCGAACCGGAACCCGACCTGGCGACGGCGACCGACCCGCGCGGGTACAAGATCGGCGGCAGCTACCCGCAGAACACCCGCGAGGGCAACGCCTGCAACTGCCGGATGGACAGCCTCATGTTCCTGGACCGGGCTGCCCGTCCGTGGGAGGTGTACCTGCAGTACCGCTGGATGAAGGGCTAGGCCGTGTCCTGCAAGTTCATTGGGCGACAGTGGCAGTCGAGGGACCCGGAGACGGCACCGCCGCAAGGCCCGAATACGCCCGGTATGAGGGCATTGCGGCGGCACCGCCTCCGGGTCTCTCGCCCGCGCCTCTCCGAACAAACTTGCAGGACACGACCTAGTCAAAGACCGTGACGCCCTGGGCGGCCGGCTGCATCGTCCCGACCTTGGCCTCGCTGACCTTCAGCTTGGTCAGGTCGGCGATCGGCTGGCCGTCCGTCCCGATGAACGTCACCTTCACCGGCACCATGCCCGGCAGCTCGGCCGTCATCTCGTTGATGGCGAACGAGTTGGCGTCGTCGTCCACGTCGAGCAGCACTCCGGCGAACGCGGTCTGCCCCGGCTGCAGCGTGATCGACGGTCCCTCGCCGGGCACCAGCTTCTGCTCCACGGGGATCGCGGCGGGCTGGTTCGCGGGGTTGGTGAAGGCGAGCTTCGGCCAGCCCTGGAACGTGATCGGCGCGGTGCCCTGGTTCGTGGCGGTCAGCAGGCCCAGGCCCGGCTTGCCCTGCATGGTCAGCTCGGCCTTCACCGCGGGCTTCTGCTTGTCGCTCCCCGAGGCCGGCGCCGATGCCGACGTGGGCGCGGTCGAGGTCGTGGAGGCCGCCTGACCCTGGGACGCCGGGGTCGGCGACCCGCAGGCCGTGGCGCCGACCGCGAGCACGGCGGCGAGGATCGTGAGACGCATGCGTGGACCCCTTACCGGTTCGTTTTGATCTCCGACGAATAGCCGGGCGATCGGGGTTCGCAAACCCGGATCGCCCGATAGTGTGGCCCACATCTCGTTTGGGGAGGCTGGTATGGAGGAGTTCACGGCTGGGGTCGAGCAGGTGTTCGGTGTCGCGCCGAGCCTGGAGACCGGACTGGTTCTGGACACGTTCGACGGCGCCGGACTGGGCACCGGAGCAGGGGCCGCCCTCTGCTTCTGCACGCAGTCCGTCAGTCCGTGTCGTGCCTGTGGCGCCACTCGCGTCGCCGCCGCGGAGTGACGTCACGGCACATCGGCTTCAAGCGGCACCTGCGTGCCGAGGTCGTTCCGGGCGACGCGGTGTACGTGTTCTCCGAGGAGGACACCACCGCATTGCGCGGCGCCGGAGTCGAGGCGCTCGCCCCGCTGCTCGACGGCAGCCGGGACCTCGCCGCGGTGCGCCGTGAGTTCGACGCGTCTCCCGAGCACGCCGCCGGTCTGCTGACCCAGCTCGCGCAGGCGGGACTCGTCGGCATGAGCACGTCCGGCTCCGCCTACTGGGACGCGCTGGGCGTCGAACCCGCGGGGACGCCCGATGTCGACGTGATCTGCCTCGGTGTCGAGGCCGAACTGCCGCCGATCGCCGAGGGCGACGGCGCGCTGACCGTCGTTCTGGTGTCCGACCACCTCGTCGACGGTCTGTCCGAAGTGGACGCGAAGCTGCGTGCCGCCGGCCGGTCGTGGCTGCTCGCCAAACCGGTGGGTGCCAAGGTGTCCATCGGCCCGTTCTTCACGCCGGGCTCGGGTCCCTGCTACCACTGCCTTTCCCATCGGCTGTGGGCGAACCGCGCCGCCGAGGCCCACGTCCGCTCCGCCCTCGGCCTGCCGGGTGCGGTGCCGCGGTCCCGTGTCGACTTCGAGCCGCTGCGGGCCGTCGCGCTGAACCTGGTGGCCCTGGAGGCGGCGAAGTGGGTCGCCGGTCACCGCTACGCCGGCCAGCGCGACCTGTGGACGTTCGACAGCCGCGACCTCACCGGCAGGCGGCACGCCGTCTCCGCCCGGCCCCAGTGCCCTTCCTGCGGCGATTCGTCCCTGGTGCGGGAACGTGCCTGGCGTCCGGTGGAACTGTCCTCACGCCCGGCGGTGCACACGTCGGGAGGCGGATACCGTTCCTCGACGCCGGAGGAGGTGCTGTCGGCCTACCGCCACCTGATCAGCCCGGTCACCGGGGTGGTGAAGGACGTCGTGCGCGACGACCGCGGCCCGGCGTTCTTCAACGCCTTCCGCTCCGGCCCGAACGTCGCCCTCGGCCACCGCGGCGCGGCCCACCTCCGTTCCGCCCTGCGCTCGGAGAACGGCGGCAAGGGCGTCACCGCCCTGGACGCCGAGGTGGGCGCGTTGTGCGAGGCGCTGGAACGGCACAGCGCCCAGATCGACGGCGACGAGGCGCGCGTGCGCGGCAGCTTCCGTTCGCTCGGTCTGCGGGCGATCCACCCGGATCAGGTCCAGCTGTACGACCCGCGCCAGTTCGACGGTCGTGCGACCTGGAACGCCGCGCACTCGGGCTTCCAGCACGTCTGCGCTCCGTTCGACGACGACGCGGAGATCGACTGGTCCCCGGTGTGGTCCCTCACGCGCGGCGAACACCGTTTGCTGCCAACAGGTCTGCTCTACTTCGGCACCGGCGTGGACGAACGGCTCATCGCCGACTCGAACGGCAACGCGGCCGGGTCCTCGCTCGAAGACGCCGTCCTGCAGGGAATGCTGGAGCTCGTCGAGCGCGATGCCGTCGCTTTGTGGTGGTACAACCGGACTTCACAGCCGCCCGTCCTCCTGGACGGGGACCCGTGGATCGACGAGCTCAGGTCTGTGCACGCCGGACTCGGTCGTGAGCTGTGGGCCCTGGACCTGACCTCCGACCTCGGCGTGCCCGTCGTGGTCGCGTTGTCGCGACTGGTCTCCGGTGAACACGAGGAGGTCGTGATGGGCTTCGGCGCCCACCTCGACCCGGCGCTGGCGACGCGTCGCGCGCTGACCGAGATGAACCAGATGATGCCCGCCGTGCTGGCGGGCCACACCGGCGACGACCACGACCTGCTGCACTGGCTCACCACGGCCACCGTGGCGAACCAGCCCTACCTGCTCCCGTCGGGTTCGCCGGTGCGCCACCCGCACACCGCCTCCGGCGATCTGCTGACCGACGTGCTGGACGTCCAGGCACGGCTGGAGAAGGCGGGCCTGGAGGTGTTCGTGCTCGACCAGACCCGCCCGGACATCGGCTTGCCCGTGGTGAAGGTGATCGTGCCCGGGCTGCGCGGCTTCTGGGCGCGGTATGCCCCCGGACGGCTGTTCGACGTGCCCGTCCGGCTCGGCAGGCTCACCGCACCCACCCTGTACGCGGAGCTGAACCCGATCCCGATGTTCCTGTAGGCCGCGTCAGAGCGTGGCGATCTTCACCGCCTTCGCCATCGCCTCGAACCCCTTGTCACCGGGGTGCAGGTGGTCGCCCTGGTCGTAGTCGGGCTTGATCCGCTGCGGGTCGGCAGGATCGCGGATCACCCGGTCGAAGTCCACGACCGCGTCGAAGTCGGTGCTGGTGCGGATGAACGCGTTCACGGTCTGGCGGACCTGCTCCAGCTCCTCGGTGTAGCTGTTCCAGCCCTTGAACGGCGTGATCGTCGCGCCGATGACCCGCAGGCCGCGGTCGTGCGAGCGCTGGGCGATCTGCTTCAGCGCGGCGATGATCTTGGCGGGGTCGGTCTCGTGCGGGGTCTGCTGGATGTCGTTGATGCCCTCGAACACGATCACCGACCGGACGCCGGACTGGGTGAGCACGTCGCGGTTCAGCCTGGCCAGGGCGTTGGGGCCGGCCGAACCGCCGTCGAGCAGGAGGCGGTTGCCGCTGATGCCCGCGTTCAGCACGCCCAGGCGGGTGTTCACGCGGTCGGCGAGCTGGTCGGGCCAGCGCAGGTTCGCGCCCCACGTCGAGTTCGCGCCGTCGGTGATCGAGTCGCCGAGCGCCACGACGCTGCCCTGCAACGTGGAGGTGCGCACGTCGACACCGGAGACGTAGTGCCAGTTCGTCGTGCGTTCGCGGTAGGCGGCGGCGGACTCGTCGGCCGTGTGGTTGCCGTCGCGGGTGAAGTACGAGTTCTGCATCGTGAGCTGGTGGTGCGTGACCGGGCCACCGGGCTCGGGCGTGTAGACGCTCACCAGCAGGTCCGAGTCGGCGGGCACGGTGAGTGCCACGCCGTCGCTGATCACGTCGGCACCGGGCGGCGCGGTGATGGACTGCGCGCCGCCGAACGTCAGCGTGCGCATGGTCCCTGCCAGCGCCAGGGGTGTGTCCGGACCCGCCGCGCGAGCGACCGTGACCTGGCCGAACAGGATCGGGGTGCGCCCGTAGGCGTTGGAGAGCCGGACGCGGACCTCCTTGCCTCCAGCGCTGACGTGCACGATGTTGCGCAACGAAAAGTTCGGATAGCCGTTCTCGGTGCCGGAGACCGCCGAGGACGGCGCGGTCGCCCACGTGCCGACCCATCGGAGCGGTGCGGCCTGTGCGGGCGAGGCCGCGGCCACGAGCAACGCCACTGCCAGCAGAAAGCGCGTCATGTCCTCGACCTTGGCAGCGCTCTCACGCATGCGGTATCCGCCGATCTGCGGGTCTAGGCTTGCGTCTCGTGTGGAACGGGGCGGAGTACCAGCAGAGATTCGACGCACTGGCCGAGTCGGGGATGGACGTGCACGGCGAAGCGACCTTCGTGCGCGCGTTCGGCCCGGCCTCCGTGCTCGACGCCGGATGCGGCACCGGACGGGTCGCGATCGAGCTCGCCAGGCACGGCATCGAGGTGGTCGGCGCGGACCTCGACGAGTCGATGCTCGCCCACGCGCGCGAGCTGGCGCCGGGCATCACGTGGGTGCGGTCCGACCTGGCCGAACTCGACCTCGGACGCACGTTCGACGTGGTCGTCATGGCGGGCAACGTGCCGCTGTTCACCGCGCCGGGCACTCAGGACGCGCTCGTCGCGGGGGTGGCTCGGCACGTGGGGCGGTTCCTGGTCGCCGGGTTCAGCCTGAACCGCGGCTACACCGTCGAGCAGTACGACGAGCACTGCGCCCAGGCCGGGCTGACGCTCGTCGAGCGGTTCGCCACCTGGGACCGGGAGGAGTTCCGCGGCGGCGACTACGCGGTATCGGTGCACCTGTCTTGATTGGGCCAGAACTCTTCTCCTGCGTCCGCCTCACGGTGTAGGTCTGGTTGATCTACTACCAGGGGGATGCATGCGTTTACTGGGAGCGATCGCCGTCACCGCGCTGGTGCTGAGCGGGCAGACCGCGGTGGCCGCGCCGGCGGTGGTGCAGCCGGACCCGTTGCTGGCCTTCCTGGCGGATCCGGGCGCGGTCGACCTGGCCAGGGCGGCCAAGGCGCGTGAGGCGAAGACGAGGGCCCGGATTCTCACGGCCGCGGCGCCGGGTTACACCTACGCCGAACGTGAGCCGGCATCGGCGCGTGGGCGCAACGACAGCCCGTGGACCGCCGAGTCCACGGACTTCCGCCGGCATCGCGCCGCCCTCTTCACGGGCTCGCTGGCTGCAGATCCGACGATGCCGGTAGTGGGAGAGTTCGCCGAACCCAACGACAACGCGCAGACCGCGAGCGACTCGGGCGTCGGCACGACCCACCGGGCGATCAGGACGACCGGCCGGATCACCGGCGCGGACCAGGACTTCTACCGGTTGCGCGGCAACGGTCACACGACCTTCGACACGCGTACCGAGGGCAGCGACCTCGACACCGTGCTGACCGTGTTCGACGCGGCGGGTACGGAGATCGCGGCCAACGACACGGTCGGCGTCAGCACCGACGCCCGCCTGGAGGTCGACCTGGCCGCGGGCGCGGACTTCTTCGTCCGCGTCACCGGTGCTCTGAACACCGCCGGCTCCTACGAGCTGACGATCGCGGCCGGCGAAGGCAAGGGGGACAAGGACTTCTTCGCCGTCGACCTCAAAGCGGGTGACGTGATCGGCGCGTCCGTCGCGGGTGCCGCGCGCAAGGTCGCCGTGCACGACAGCAGGGGCCGCGAGGTGATGGGCTCCCGGCAGGACTTCTCCGGCGTCTACCCGAAGGAGAACCCGTTGCCCGGCGGCGGAAACGCGGCCGCCGACTTCCTGGCACCGCGCGATGGCCGTTACTTCGTCGGCGTCGAGGACGGCACCGGTCAGTACCAGCTGACGGTCAAGGCCTTCCGGCCCGGCAGCGAGAAAGCCGGGACGCAGACCGTGTTCGTGGACTTCGACGGTGCCCTCGTCGACACCACGGTGTGGGGGCCGCCGGGGGAGAAGCAGCTGTCGCCGTTGTCGAAGTTCCTCGCGAACTGGGGCCTGACCGCGGCCGACGAGAAGCGCGTGGCGTCGGTCGCGGTCGACACGATCCGCGAGAACCTGGCGCTGCACGGCAACTTCGGCGTGAAGCTGCTCAACAGCCGTGACCACGCCGACCCGTGGGGGCAGAAGAACGTCAGCAGGCTCGTCATCGGCGGCACGATCGCCGAGTCCGGGGTGGAGACGGTGGCGATCGCGCAGTCCATCGACCCCGGCAACTTCGGGCACGAGGAGACCGCGATGGTCCAGCTCGACCTGCTGAGCGCTCCGGCGGGCTCGTCCGTCTCGCTCAACACCTACATCACACCGGCCAGCGACAAGGTCCTGTTCGTCGGCCGCGCGCTGGGCAACATCGCGGCGCACGAGCTGGGACACCTCTCCGGTTCGTGGCACCAGCACCAGTTCAACGAGCACGACACGCTCATGGACCAGGGCGGCAACCCGAAGGCGATGTTCGCCGTCGGCGCCGACGCCATCGGGGGCAACGCCGACGACACGGACATCGACTTCGGCGAGGACGTGTTCGTGCCGAACGAGGGCTTCACCGGCGTCGAGGACGCGGCGACGCGCACGAAGTGGGGCTACAGCCGGGGATAGGCCTGCGTCGCCGCCTGGACGAAGTCGAGCGTGAGCGGGTCGTCCTTGACCCACGCGATCACGACGGGGCTGGGCGGCATGTCGGTCAGCGGCACCACGACCAGCTCACCCAGATCGTGGCCGAGCGGCGCCAGACCCACAGAACCGTTCCACAGCACGGATTGCACGCACTCCTGGACGGCGCGGACCGTCGGGCCGCTGCGCGGTTCGCCGCCGTTCCAGTAGTTCCGCCAGATCTCGTCGGTGCCGTCCGGGAACTGGAACCAGTCACGATCGGCCAGGTCCGCGGTGGTGATCCGCTCGCGAGCAGCGAGCGGATCATCGGCACGCAGCACCGCGCCGACCGGATCCTCGCGCAGGACAAGGGTTTTCAGGCCGCTCTCGTCGAACGGGCCGCGCGTCAGCGCGACGTCGACCTGGCCGGTGCGCAGGCCGCAGGTCGGGTCGGTCAGGTCGGTCTCGCGGACGCGGATCTCGACCTGCGGGTGCTTGCTCCGGAACGCGGCGGCGAGCCTGGCGGCGCCGTGGTCGCCCATCATGCCGACGGTGATCGTCGTCCGCGTGAGCTTGGCGCGGATGCGGTCGGAGTGGTCGAGCAGGACCTTCGCCTCGGCCAGCAGGACCTGGCCCGCGTCGGTCAGCGTCACGCCGGCGGGGGAGCGGTCCAGCAGGGTGACGCCGAGGTCGTGCTCCAGGTGCTTGATCGCCCGGCTGAGCGGCGGCTGGCTCAGGTGGAGTCGCTGCGCGGCGCGGCCGAAGTGCAACTCCTCGGCGACCGCGACGAAGTACCGCAGGGTCCGCAGCTCCATGATCAGGCACGATACTCGCGCGGTATCGGGTGTGCGCAGACGGTCTTGGACGCGCGCCGCACTGCGCGGGTGAAGTGGGGGCATGAACCTTCCTGACCCCGTCGTCCACGTCTCCGGCGCCGTAGAGGTGGCCTCCGACGTGCTGGTGATCCCCAACGAGCACGTCGCACTGGTGCCCAACATCGGGATCATCGGTGGCACCGACGCGATCCTCGTCGTGGACACCGGACTCGGCCTCACCAACGCCACCGAGGTGCTGACCTTCGCGGACAAGATCGCGAACGGACGGCGGATCCACCTGACGACGACCCACTTCCACCCGGAGCACGCGTTCGGCGCGTCTGTCTTCGAAAGCTCCTACCTGGTGAACCGGGCTCAGGCGGAAGACCTGCGGCGCAAGGGATCCGGCTACCTGGAGCAGTTCCGCGGGTTCGGCGGGACGATCGCCGAACGGCTGGCCGGCGTCGAGGTCCCGGTGCCCGACGAGGTGTACGACGGCACCCGCGCGCTCGACCTCGGCGGCCGGACGGTGCTGCTCAGGCCGACCGGCCGCGGCCACACGCTGGGAGACCAGGTCGTTGAGGTGCCGGACGCGGGCGTGCTGTTCACCGGCGACCTGGCCGAGACCGGGCAGTTCGCGATCTTCCCGTGGTTCCCGCCGCACGACACCGACGTCTCCGGCCTCGCGTGGATCGACGTGATGGACGGGCTGATCGCCGGCCGGCCTCGGGTCGTCGTGCCGGGACACGGGTCGGTCGGTGACATCCAGGTGCTGCGAGGAGTTCGGGACTACCTGGGGGAGTTGCGGGACGAGACGTGGCGCCGCCGCGACTCCGCGATGGCGTTCGACGAGATCGTCGCGGAGGTGCGGGCCGTGTTGATCGAGCGGCACCCGGACTGGGTGGGCCAGGAATGGATCGAACCCGGGGTGGGCTGCCTCTGCGCTGAGTAGCCTCGATCTTGTGAGACTGCTCGAGTGCGGCCACGCGGCCGTCGCCGGTTCATCGCGCGTGTGCGAACACCTCCTCGTCGAAGAGCCGCCGGACTTCTACCGCGTGCTCACGGGTTCCGGCATGCGGTACGACCTGGCGTGCGTGGAGTGCGTCGAGAAGCCGCTGCTGACCGCCTGCGAGGGATGCGTCGAGCGGGCCGTCGACGAGAGCGGCACCGTCGGCTGGAAGGGAACTCCCGAGGTCCGCCACGAGGACCGGCCCGTGGCGGGGACCCGCGGCTCGGAGCCCTGCGACGTCCAGCCGCTCAACGACCGCTGCCTCGTTCTGGTGGAGGGCGGCTGGCTGGCGGTGACGGCGCACGGACTCGCCGGCTCGGGTGGCGGGCGGTGGGACGTGCCGCTGCTCCTGCCGGGGACAGGGCGGCCGTCGCCTGCGCTGCACGCTTCGGCTGACGGCCGGTACGCGGCCGTCGTCCACGACCGCGGGCGGAAGGCCGTCGTGCTCGACACGCGGTCCGGGGACGTGGTGCTGCGACTCGACCGCGGCACGTACCACGTCGAGCAGACGCCGTACCCGCTCGCGTTCCTGCCGGGGGACCGGGTCGTCGCGGCGACGGCCTGGAACCGGCTCGACGTCTTCGCCCTGCCCTCCGGGGAACTGCTGACCGAGCGGGAACCGGACCTGGACTACTTCCAGGGCCGGCTGGTCCCGAGCCCGTCCGGCCGCTGGCTCGTCGCCGACGGCTGGGTGTGGCACCCGGTCGGCATTCCGCGGGTCTTCGACGTCGACGCGTGGCTGCGGGACGGGGGCGACCCGCCCTACCAGGACCTGGCTGACCGGTACTACGCGTGGAACCAGCCCATCACCTGGGTCACCCCGCACGTCGTCGCCGTCCAGCGGATCGGCGAGGACGACGAGGAGATGATCGACGGCGTCGAGCTGTACGCCGTGCCCAGTGGCCGCCGGATGGAGCCGTTCGCGGGACCCGTCGGCACGATGTGGGGTCACGAAGGGCTGCTGTACGTCGCCGGCGCGGACGGGCTGGAGGTCTGGGACCCCGACCGCGGCGCGCGAATCGGCCTGGTGCCGGGGTTCCGGCCCACCGCGCACCGCGACGGCACGTTCGTCTCCCTCAACGACGGTGTACTCGATAGCTTCAGTGTTGACTAAATGAAGTCCTCGCCGAGGCGCGCGCGGATGACCTTCTTCGGCACGCACATCGTCCAGGCGCCGATGACGAGCTCCGTCATCTCCTCGACGTCCAGCTCGGCCATCGAGGCGTGCACCCACTGGAAGCGCAAGTCCGACTCGCTCGGGAACGCGAACTTCACGGGGTCGCTCGCGACGAGCGCCTCCCGTTCCTCGCGGGGATAGCCGAAGCCCAGCACCGTCTCGTCGCGCGAGAGCGCCGCGTAGACGATCTGGCCCACGCGGAACTTCACGCGGTCGCGGATGAGGTGTTCGGTGGTGTGCGGCAGCGTCAGTGCCACGGCGCGAATGTCGGCGACGGTGACCATCGGTCCATTCTGCCGGACACGCTCCGTGAACGGAGTCACTTCAGGCAAATTCGGCAAACCAGTGCCAATCGGACAATAGTGATCAAGAACGGTTGCGTTCTTCAATTGTTGCGGCTGTCTCAATTCGAATTTGCAGGCACAACGAACTCACGTCGGAAGGCCTTGTTGCAAGGTATTTGCGGGTGCCGTGACCTGCATCGACACACTTCCGGAAGCTGAAGCACTTCAGTGTTGTCCCGTTTGGCTCGCGGGAATATTTCCGGCCGATGAGAGCGCGAACACACTCCACTTCCGCATTTCACCCGATCGGGTGAAAAGTAACGTTATGAACTTCAAGCGGTCCCTTCCGGCTCTTCTTCCGCTCGTGCTCACCGCGACCTTCTTCGCGAGTGGCGCGGCCGAGTCGGCGACACCGACGCAAAGCCCCGTCAACGTCACGCCCAACGCGATCCGGTTCGATCCGAACGCGGCCAAGCTCGACGTCTCGTACGGGCATTCAGCGCTCGAGCTGAAGTACATCCGCAAGGACACGGACCAGGCCAACGGCTGCACGACCCGCAATCACGAAGAGACAGAGGAGGCGGAGGTCGAGCCGGGAGCAGGCCACGTCACCGTCGCCGGCACCAGATACGACCTGGTCCAGTTCCACTTCCACACGCCGTCGGAGCACGCGTTCGGTGGCCGCCACACCCCGCTCGAGATGCACCTCGTGCACCGCAGTGCCGCCGGCAAGCTGCTGGTCGTCGGTGTGCCGCTGGTCGTCGGTTCGCACTCCGTCGTGGACGACGTGCTGGCCAGGCTCTCGCCCGAGTGCGGTGCGCCGGTCGACATCGAGCCGATCAACCTCAACCGGTTGCTGCCCTCGGGTCACCACACGCTGCACTACACCGGCTCGCTCACCACGGCGCCGTTCACCGAGGGCGTCGAGTGGTACCTGACCGGTGAGCAGCACGTGACGGCCGCGACCATCGCGCGCTTCAAGGGTCTGTTCACCGCGGGCAACGCCCGTGCGACGCAGCCGCTCAACGGCCGGACGTTCGTGGACGTCCCGCGCATCTGAGTCCGTTCCGAGAGAAGGCCGGTCCCGCTGGGGCCGGCCTTCGTCGTGTCTACCGGCGGGTCGCCGAGATGATCGCCTCGGTGACGGCGGTGATCGCCGGCGTGGCGGTGCCGGGGAGCCGGGCCACGAGGACCCGGCGGATCTCGGGTGGCGCGCCCTGGACCCGCAGGAAGATCACGCCGGGCGGGAGGACCGTCGTCAGGCCCTCCGGAATCGTGGTGACTCCGGCACCTCCGGCGACCAGGTGCAGCTTCGTCAACCAGTCCCGTCCACTGTGGACGACGCGCGCCCGCCCCGGCAGGCCGGGCCAGACGCCGAGCAGCGGCTCCGCGCTCGACGAGGGGCTGGCGATCCAGGGTGCGTCGACCAGTTCGTCGACGTGCACGGACGTGCGGCCCGCGAACGTGCCGGTGGCCGACGCCGCCACGAGGAGCTCGGTGTCCTGGACGGCTGTGATGTGCAGGCGTGGTGACTCGCCGTCCGGTGGCCGGTGCGGCGGGCGAGAGGTGAGCACGGCGACGTCGATCGAACCGGTGCGCAACGCCCTGGCCAGGGCGGGCGTGGTGCCCTCGCGGGTGGACACCTGGACCCAGGGCGCGGTCCTGGCGAGCAGGGGGAGTGCGGAGGGCAGGATCACCGGTCCGGCACTCAGGACCAGTCCGAGCCGCACCAGTTCCGTGGTGGGTGCCTCGTCGGTCAGGTCGCGCTGGGCCGCGTCGACCGACTCCAGGATCGTCCGGGCGTGGCGCAGCAGCGTCAGTCCTGGCCGGGTGAGCCGGACCCCGTCGGTCCGCCGCTCGAACAGGGTGGCGCCGACGCCGCGTTCGAGGGCGATCGCCTGGCGCGAGACCGCGGACTGCGTGTAGCCCAGTTGTGCGGCGGCCGCGGTGAAGCTGCCCGACTCGGCGATCTGACACAGCACCCGGAGGCTCGCGCTCGACACGTCCATGCTGACTACGCATAGCATAGATGCTGGATCTTCGCTTCCCGCATGTCGTTGGCGTCCCTAGCGTGACGAGGGACGACAGAGAGGCTTTCCCATGCGTGCAGCGACGTTGACGGCGTTCGGTTCCCCGCTCGTGGTGCAGGACGTGCCCGATCCGGTGGCCGGCGGCGGTGAGGTGCTGGTCGAGGTTCTGGCGACCTGTGTGCCGCCGTACGCGGCAGAGGTGTTCAGCGGTGAACGGCGCTATCCACTGGAACCACCGGTGGTTCCGGGTGTCGGGGGCATCGGCCGAGTGACGCAGGTGGGCCCGGATGCGACCAGGCTGAAGGTGGGAGACCTCGTCTGGTGCGACTCGACGGTCCGTGCCCGCGACGACGCCCTGATCCCCGACATCACGCTGCAGGGCTGGAGTTCTCGCGGCGAAGGCGGCGCCAGGCTGGCCCGGTACCTGCACGACGGATCGTTCGCCGAACTCATGCGAGTTCCCACCGAGAACGTGTACGTGCTGCCCGTGGGAGCCGATCCCGCGCGCTGGTCCGCATTGGGCGTGCACACCATTCCCTACGGTGGACTGCTGGCCGGCGGGCTCGCGGCCGGCGAGACGGTGCTGATCAGCGGAGCCACCGGCAACCTCGGCAGCAGCGCCGTCGCGGTCGCGCTCGCGATGGGTGCCGGGCACGTGGTGGCGCCGGGACGCAACCGAGCCGTCCTCGACCTGCTCGCCGACCGGTTCGGCCCGCGGTTGAGCCCGGTCGAGCTCAGCGGGGACGAGGACGCCGACCGCTCCGCCATGGCCGCGGCCACCGACGGCCCCGTCGACCTGGTGCTCGATCTCCTGCCGCCCCAGGCACCGAGTTCGGCGGCGCGTGCGGCGGCCATGACCGTGCGCGAGTACGGGCGGGTCGTGCTGATGGGCGGCGTCGGCATGCTCGGCGGCGCGGATCTCGCCCTGCCCTATCCCTGGATCATGCGGAACTCGGTGACCGTGCGCGGTCAGTGGATGTACCCGCGCACGGCGAACGTCGGCATGATCCGGCTCGTCGCGGCGGGTGCCCTGGACCTCGTCCCCGAACGCAACACCGGGTTCGGCCTCGGCCAGGTCAACGACGCGGTCACCTACGCGGCCGCACATGGCGGCCCCTTCGACCGCACCGTGCTCACGCCCAGGGCGGCGTGACGCGCTTCACCGATACAGGAGTCGCATGCAATTGCCCGCGTGTGCAACTATTGCTCGCGCGGACAACCTACGACTTCAAGGACTGTGTGACATGCCTGTCGCCCTGCTCGCCCTCGCGATCAGCGCCTTCGCCATCGGCACGACCGAGTTCGTGATCATGGGACTGCTGCCCGAGGTGGCCACCGACCTCGGCGTTTCCATCCCGAGCGCGGGGCTGCTGATCTCCGGTTACGCGCTCGGTGTCGTGATCGGCGCGCCGTTGCTGACCGTTCTCGGCGGACGTCTGCCGCGCAAGAAGATGCTGCTCGGGCTGATGGTGCTGTTCATCGCGGGCAACCTGGTCTCGGCGATGGCCGACACGTACGGCGTGCTGATGAGCGGGCGCGTGATCGCCGCACTGGCGCACGGCGCGTTCTTCGGCGTCGGCTCGGTCGTCGCCGCTGACCTCGTCGCACCGCAACGCAGGGCAAGCGCCATCGCGTTGATGTTCACCGGTCTGACCGTGGCGAACGTTCTGGGCGTGCCGATGGGTACGGCACTCGGTCAGGAACTGGGCTGGCGTTCGACGTTCTGGGCCGTGACCGTGCTCGGCGTGATCGGGCTGCTCGGCATCGTGTTCCTCGTGCCGAAGCAGCAGGCCCAGGGCGGCGACCTGCGCAGTGAACTCGCCGTGTTCCGCAACCCGCAGGTGTGGCTCGCACTGCTGATGACCACGTTCGGATTCGCTGGTGTCTTCGCGTCGTTCACCTACATCGCGCCGATGATGACCGAGGTCGCGGGCTTCTCGTCCGGCGCCGTGACGTGGCTGCTGGTGCTGTTCGGCGTCGGCCTGTTCGCGGGCAACCTGCTGGGCGGCAAGGCGGCGGACCGGTCGGTCATGAAGAGCACGATCATCATCCTGATCGCGCTGGCCGCGATCCTCACCGCGTTCGTGTTCACCGCGCACTCGCCGGTGCTCGCCGCGATCACGATCGTGCTGTTCGGTGCTGCCGGGTTCGCCACGGTGCCGCCGTTGCAGATGCGGGTCATGCAGACCGCGGAAGGCGCGCCGGCCCTCGCCAGCGCGGCGAACATCGCGGCGTTCAACCTCGGCAACGCAGGTGGCGCGTGGCTCGGCGGTCTCGCGATCGAGCGCGGCCTCGGCTACACCGCGCCGAACTGGATCGGAGCACTGCTCGCGCTCGGTGGACTCGTCATCGCGCTGGTGTCGGTATTCCTCGATCGGCGTGTGAGGAGCGGCACCGGTCCGGAGTCTTTTGAAGCGCTTCAGAAGACCCGTAAAATCGATGCGGTAGCTAACTAGTCTCTGCTGCTCACCGACCATGGGGAAGCCTTGAACACCACCCGCGCCATGACCGCTCTCGCGCTCGGCGGGTTCGGCATCGGTACGACCGAGTTCGCGACCATGGGACTGCTGCCGCAGATCGCGGAGACGTTCGGCATCCCCGACTACCAGGCCGGCCACGCGATCAGCCTCTACGCCGCCGGTGTCGTCGTCGGCGCGCCGCTGATCGCGGTGCTCGGCGCCAAGCTCCCGCGCAAGGGCATGCTGATCGGCCTGATGCTCGCGGTCGCCCTGGGCAACGGGCTGTCGGCCGCCGCGCAGAGCGAGTCGTTGCTGCTCATCTCGCGGTTTGTCGCCGGACTGCCGCACGGCGCGTTCTTCGGCATCGCGGCCGTTGTCGCCGCCACGCTCGTTGCTCCCGAACGGCGCGGCACGGCCGTCGCGCGCGTGATGGTCGGACTGACCGTGGCGAACCTCGTGGGCGTGCCGCTCGCAACAGCGGCGGGGCAGCAGATCGGCTGGCGCACGGCCTACCTGGCGGTCTCGGTGATCGCGCTCGTCACGGCGGCGGCGATCGCGGCCTGGGTGCCGCTGGTGCCCAAGGTCGAGGGCGCGTCGATGAAGGGCGAGGTCCGCGCGTTCGGCCGCCCGACGGTGTGGTTCGCGATCTTCACCGGCATGATCGGCTTCGGCGGCATGTTCGCCGTCTACTCCTACGTGGCCCCGCTGACGACCGAGGTCGCCGGGCTGTCCTCGAGCGCGGTGCCGTGGATCCTCGCGGTGTTCGGGCTCGGCATGACCCTCGGCGCGACGTTCGGTGGCCGGTTCGTGGACAGGTCCGTGACCGGGTCGGTGTTCGGCGGACTGATCGCGGTCACCGTGATCCTGGCCCTCTTCGGGCTCACCGCGACCATCCCGGCGTTCCTGTTCGCCTTCCTGTTCCTGCTCGGCTTCACCATCCAGATCCTCGCGGCCGCCCTGCAGGTCAGGCTGATGGACGCCTCGCCGGACGCGCCGTCGCTCGCGGCGTCGTCCAACCACTCCTCGCTCAACGTCGCGAACGGCGCGGGCGCGTGGCTCGGCGGCCTGGCCATCGCGGCGGGCTGGGGCTACACCTCGACGGCGTGGGTCGGCGTGGCGCTGTCGGTGGCCGGTCTGGCGATCGCCGTCGCGTCGGTGCTCTACGAACGGCGTGCCTTCCGGCGGGAGACCACGAACCAGACGATGGCGATGGCCAGCGCGGCCAGCACCACCGTCGAGACCCAGCCCAGGTAGCGGTCGACGAGCTCGTAGTTGTCGCCGAGCGCGTACCCGGCGAGGATCAGCGCGGTGTTCCAGACGAGGCTGCCCGCCGCGGTGTAGAGCGTGAACTTCACGATCGGCATCCCGGAGACCCCGGCGGGGATGGAGATCAGGCTCCGCACGACCGGCACCATCCGGCCGATGAACACGGCCTTGTTGCCGTGCTCGTCGAACCACGCGTCGGCCTTGTCCACGTCGGACGCGGTGACGAACGGGATCTTGTCCGCGACCTTCCGCAGCCGTTCGAGCCCGAGCCACGCGCCCAGGCCGTAGAGCACGAGAGCGCCGACTACCGAGCCCACCGTCGTCCACAGGATCGCGGCGACCAGCGAGATCCTGCCCTGACCGGCCGTGAACCCGGCGAGCGGCAGGATCACCTCGCTCGGCACCGGCGGGAAGACGTTCTCCAGTGCGACCGCGAGGCCCGCGCCGGGCGAGCCCAACGCCTCCATCAACCGGGTGATCCATTCCATGGTTGTCGAATTACCCGTTTTGCCCCGGCTCTCAACCCTCGGGTGGAGACGGATCTCCACCCTGGCTACGGCGCTGGGTCCACGCGCTGACCTGCGCGAATTCCTAACGTTGACGGCATGAACACAACCATGGAGATCGTCCTCATCGCCGCCGCCATCGTCTTCGTGATGGCCCGCAGGCTGCTCGGAGAACCCGCTGTCGGCAAACGCCTGTTGCTGCTCCCGGTGATCCTGGGGGTGATCGGACTGACGCAGACGTCGGTCGACTCGGTGGACGCGCTGGCGTTCCTGCTCGTCAGCGCCGCGCTCAGCGTCGTGTTCGGTCTGCTGCGAGGACTGACCATCCGCACGTACGAGCGGAACGGCATCGTGATGCTGCGCTACACGGCCATGACGATCGTGCTCTGGGTGGCGAGCATCGCCGCGAGGTTCGCCCTCGGATTCCTGCTCGCTCCCAGCGGAGCGCAGGCGGCCAACGGACTGATGGTCGTCGTCGGCGCTGGTCTGCTCGCCGAGGGACTGGTCGTGATGTCGAAGGCCGTGCGGGTGCGCGGGCAGGTCGTGTGGTCGAAGGGCCGCAACGGGACGCCGCACCGCACGTCGGCGTTCCTGGACTCCTGGCAGGAGAAGGTCCACGGAACCCGGCATGATTCGACCCGATGAGACTCGCCGACGAGATGTTCAGGCCGCTGGTGACGCTGGCGATCGCGACGGTCACGGTGGTCCAGCTGATCGACCGGCCGCCGCGCCTGCCTGAACTGACCTGGACGCTGACCGCCGTGGTGATCGCCGCGGCGGTCGCGTCCGTGTTCGTGATCGACCGGCTGCCCGCACGTGCGCAGGTCGCGCTCGCCGCTCTGTTCGTGCTGGCCAGTGCACCGATGTTCGCGCTCGCGCCCTCGACCGCCGGGGTGGCGTTCGTCTTCGTCGCGACCGGATCGGCCGGGCGAGAGCTGGCGTCGAGGCGGGCCTCGGTCACGATCGCCGCGGCGGGTTCGCTGGTCGCGATGGCGTCGACGTGGGTCGCGGAGGCCGCGGGGCACTCGGACGTGCCGCCGTGGTGGTTGTGCCTCACCGCCGGGCTCCCGGTGCTGCTGGGACTGATGCGCCGCGAACGTCTCGCCGCGCTCGCCGCCGCCGAGTACACGGCGGTGCTGGAGGAACGCGGCCGCATCGCGCGCGAGATCCACGACGTCGTGGGGCACTCGTTGTCCGGTATCGCCGTGCAGCTGGACATGGCCGACGCCTTGCACGGTGCCGGCAAGACCACCGAGGCGAACGAGGCCGTGCTGCGCGCACGGGCGTTGGCGGTGTCCGGGTTGAAGGAGACTCGTCGCGCCGTGCATGCGTTGCGGGAGGAGACACTCCCGTTGCCTGAAGCGATCGCACGGCTCGCGGAGACACATCGCGCGTCGTTCCACGCCTCCGGTGACGCCGGACAGGTGAGCGTCAAGATCACGCAGACCATCATTCGTGCCGCGCAGGAAGCCCTCGCCAACGCGCACAAGCACGCGCCCGGCGCGGAAGTCGCGGTGTCGCTGGAGTTCTCGGCCTCGGCGGTCGTGCTCACGGTGACCGACGACGGGACGCAGCACGGGCAGGGGAGCGGGATGGGGCTCGCCGGCATGCGGGAACGGGCTGCTTTGCTGGGAGGAACGTTGTCCGCCGGGCCGGACGGTCCGGGATGGACGGTCAGGATGGAGCTGCCCCGATGATCAGGCTGTTGATCGTGGACGACCAGGCCGCGGTGCGCGACGGGCTCGCCGTCATGCTCGACCTGGACCCGGACATCACGGTCGTCGGCACCGCCGCCAACGGCCAGGACGCCGTCGCGGCCGTGGGGGATCTGACCCCCGAGGTCGTGCTGATGGACCTGAACATGCCGGTCATGGGCGGCGCCGAGGCCACCAGCGTGCTGCGGCGGTCGCATCCCGAACTGCCGGTCGTCGTGCTGACCACGTTCGACGACGACGAGTCGATCCTGGAGGCGTTGCGCGCGGGTGCTCGCGGCTACCTGACCAAGGACGCCGACCGCGCCACCATCATCCAGGCCGTGCGCGGTGCTCACGCCGGCAACGCGATCCTCGACCCCTCCGTGCAGCTGCGGCTGCTGGACCTCGCGAGCCGCCGGCCCGTCGAACAGCCCGGCATCGACCTCACGGTGCGCGAGCGCGAGGTGCTCGACCTCATCGGCGAAGGCCTGCGCAACGGCGAGATCGCCCGGCGGCTGTTCATCAGCGAGGCCACGGTGAAGACCCACATCAACAACCTGTTCGCCAAGGCGGACCTGCACTCCCGCGCCGACGCCGTCCGGCTGGCCCTCAAGCTCCGATGAATCTTGTCATTCAGAGGCAATTCTAGTCACGTTCGTTGACAACGCAGGTCGAGACCTCCTACCTTCGGTGCTGCCGCCAGGAAGGAAGCTCGATGAAAATCGCACTGACGGCCGCCGCGCTGATGCTGGTCACCGTCATCCCCGCCCACGCCGCACCCGCGTGGAGCCCGAACCCCGCGACCGACGGCCTCAAGGCGTTCGAGGGCATCGAGGTCGACCGGGGCAACAAGTTCCCCGACCGCAAGGGCAAGTACATCGTCGTCCAGGGCGACGCCTACCGGTTCAACATCTGGAAGAACGACCGCGACACCACCGGTGGCGGCGACCGCCAGCGCACCGAGTCCAAGGGCATGGTGTCCGGCGGCAACGCGCTCAAGATGAAGAACGGCGAGACGTGGGTCATCTCGTACGAGATGTACATGCCGTCATCGCTGCACGGCACGAGCAAGTTCACGCACATCTTCCAAACCAAGACGCCCAGCACCAACGGCGGCCCGTGGACGACGCTGTCCCTGAGCCGCAGTGGCAGCACCGAGACGATCCGGGCACGCGCGTTCAGCACTGACGGCGCGCCGGACATCGCCGCCACGAACCTGGCCCCGCTGCGGGACAAGTGGGTCACGGTCGAGTGGACGATCACGCCCGGCTCCAGCGGCACGGTCGGTTTCGTGCTGCGCAACGGCACGGGGGCGAGCGCGCCGATCGCGGTGCAGGGCAAGCGTTCCGGCGTGAAGATCCCGGACGAGGGCGACTACGTGCGGCCGAAGTGGGGCATCTACCGCTCGGTCGAGAGCGCGTCGTCGGACATCCTCGACACCTACATCAACTTCCGGAACTACTCGGCCACGAAGAAGTAGGACGTAGTCCGGGTGGCCCGCCGTTCGCGCACAGGTCTACCGTTGATTGCCTTCACTTCTGGAGGTCGACGGTGCGAGGCGCGATCGCGGCGGGCCACCCGCTCACCGCACAGGCGGGCGCGGCGCTGCTGCGTGCCGGTGGGAACGCCGTGGACGCGGCCATCGCGGCGATGCTGACGTCGTGCGTCACCGAGCCGTTGCTGACGGGGCTCGGGTCCGCCGGGTACATGATGATCGCCCCGGCCGGGGAAACCCCTGTGCTGCTGGACTTCTCCGCCATGGCGCCGGGTCGCGAGCAGACCGGCGACCGCGCCCCGCTCGACCCCATCACCGTCCACTTCGGTGACGCGCAGCAGGAATTCCACGTGGGACCGTCCTCGGTGGCCGCCTACGGGATGCCCGCCGGTGCCGCGAAGGCCGCCACCTACGGCCGGGCGCCGTTGCACGAACTCGTGGCCACGGCGGCGATGCACGCGCGTGAAGGCCATCGGGTCAACCGGTACCAGGCGTACGTCACGACGTTGCTGCTGCCGCTCGCCCACGGCGCCGGCCTCACCGCGTTCGAGGAGGGCGAACTCCTCGTCCAGCCCGAACTCGCCGAAGCCCTCGACCGGCTGGGCAGCGACGGCGCGGCGCCGTTCTACACCGGCGACATCGCGGGCGCGGTCGCCGACTGGATCACCTCCCAGGGTGGCGATCTGAGCCGCGCCGACCTGGAGGCGTACGACGCCGTGCAGCGCGAGCCGTTGCATGTGAAGCATCGTGGCCGTGACATCCACACGAACCCACCACCCGCGGCGGGCGGTGCGTTGCTGACGCAGATGTTGGAAGCGTTGCCGGACAACCCGTCGCAGCAGGACCTCATCCGTGCGCTGGCCACGCCGAAGACGCACCTGAACCGCCTCGGCTCCACCACGCACATCTCCGTGCTCGACGCGGACGGCACGGCCTGCTCGGTCACGACGACGAACGGCGCGGGCTCCGGCATCTCGATCGCCGGCGTGCACCTGAACAACATGATGGGGGAGGAGGACCTGTCGCCGGACGGGTTCTTCAGCCACGCGCCCGGCGACCGGCTGCCGTCGATGATGGCGCCGACCGTGGTGAGCAACCACGGCCGGACCGAACTCGTGCTCGGCAGCGCCGGGTCGAGCCGGATCAGCGGCGCGATCCTGCAGGTGCTCGTGAACGTCCTGGACCGCGGCATGCCCGCCCAGGACGCCGTCGACGCGCCCCGGATGCACCTGAGCGGAGACCACCTCCACGTCGAGCCGGGAATTCGACCGGAAAGCGAACTCCCGGTCACCCGGTTCCGCGCTCCGAACATGTTCTTCGGCGGCTGCCAGGTGGTCGAAATGACCGGATCAGGCCTGCTCAGGGGTGGTGCAGATCACCGTCGGGACGGCGCGATCGTCGTTGTGTGAGACATTGCCCGCATCATGGGATATCTAGTTTCCTGATTGACCGGTCAACGAGCACGATTAGCGGGTGACGGCACTCAGCGAGAGAAGATCCTCGCCGCTCCTGTCCCGTACGTTCCTCCAACTCTCCGTCATCAGCGTCGTGTCGGGCCTGTCGATGGCGTTCGCGCTGCCGTTCGGCTCGTTGTTCCTCACGAGCGAGATCAAGGTCTCGCCGTTCCAGCTCGGCTTCTTCCTGATCGTGAGCCCGCTCGCGTCGGTGGTCGCCAGCACGATCATGGGCAAGCTCTCCGACGGCCGGGTGCAGCGCCGGTACATGCTCGCCGTGGGCGGTGTCGCCGGCGCGGTCGGCTACGGGCTGTTCGCCGTGCTGCGCGACTACTGGTTCCTGCTCGGCACGTCCGTGGTGTTCATCGCGATCACGTCGTCGTTGCTGCCGCAGCTCTTCGCGTACGGCCGTCAGGTCTCACAAGGACCGTCGATGGTCGTCAGCGTGCTGCGCACGTTGCTCTCGGTCGCGTGGGTCGCCGGACCGCCGGTGGCCGCGCTGCTCGTCGCGAAGACCGGGTGGATCGGCCTGTTCGCCTCCACCGCAGTGCTGCAACTCGGTGTCGCGGTGCTCGCCCTCACGCTTCCGGTGCCCCCCGCTCAGACCGAGGAGCAGGCCGAGGAAGAAGAAGCCGCAGGGCCCGCGCGCGGCAACATGATGGTCGTGTCCGCCGCATTCCTGTTCCTGCAGGGAGCCGTGGCACTCGCGGTGAGCGGCCTGCCGTTGTTCATCACGACCGAGCTGCAGGGCACGGCCGGGGACGCCGGGCTCGCGATGGGGCTGTGCGCGGCGCTCGAGATCCCGATGATGCTGTGGTTCGGCTCGCTGGCGAACCGGATGTCGCAGCACAAGCTCGTGCTCATCGGTGCGGTGATCGCGTTGAGCTATCACGGCGTGATGGTGTTCACCGACTCGATCTGGCAGGTGATGGCCGCGCAGCTGCTGCACGCCACCGTCATCTCGTTGATCATGGGCGTCGGCATCACGTACTTCCAGAGCCTCGACCCCGGCCGCCCCGGCCACGCCACGACGATGTTCAGCAACACCCAGATCGTCGGCGGCATGGTCGCGGGCGCGTTGCTCGGTGTGTCCCAGCAGCTGGGTTTCCGCTGGGTCTACAGCTTCAGCCTCGCGATGTCCGTGCTCGGCCTCGCGCTGCTGCTGGTCGCGGGCAGGCTCACTGCACCGTCGAGGCGGTGACCTTCGGCTTCTCGCCGACGCCGAGGTAGAAGATCCCCTTGATGGTCTCGAAGCCGAGGCTCGGGTTGCGGCGCAGCGTGGAGCCCTCGACCGACATCGAGCCCGACTTGTCGTTGCTGACGAAGAACACCGCGCCACCGCCCTCGTTGGCCTGGTTGTCCTCGATCAGGGTGCCGGCGACGCGCAGCGTGAACGTGTTGCCGTCGTTGTAGATCGCGCCACCGCTGCCGCCACCCGGCGTGCCACCGCGCGCGGGGTTGGCGCCGCGGCCGATGGCCTTGTTGTTCTTCATGAGGCTGTTGAGCACCACGAACGACGCGCCGATGCTGCTCAGCGCTCCGCCGTTGGAGCACACACCGCCCTCGAAGGTGCTGTTCACGACGTAGATCGGCACCTTCTGGGCCCAGTCGGTCACGCGGATAGCGGCGCCGCCGAGGTCGGGGCCGTTGGCATCGCACTTGTTGTTCGCGAAGCGGGAGTTCACGACCTTGAGCTGACCGCCGAGCACCATGATCGCGCCGCCGCCACCGCCCTCGGTCTTGTCCCCGGTCGAGTTGCCGTCGGCGAGGGTGATGTTCTGGACCACCAGCCGCGGCCCGTTCTGGTCGAGCAGCCGGCGCTGTCCCTGGCCGCTCAACGTGATCCGGCCGCCGCCGTCGAGCACGGTCTTCGCGCGGACCTTCGCGGTCGTGGCCATCGGGATGGTGAGCGGCTGCGCGCCGCAGTTGAAGGTGACGACTCCGCCGGCGGCGACCGCGTCGACCACGGCCTGCGACGTGCAGGACGCGGGCGTGCCGGTGCCGATCACGCGGTTGGGCTTGGAGGTGTCCTCGGCGGCGGCCTCTGCCGGAACGGCGGCGGTGCCGGCCGGGTTGCCGAACTTCGCGACGGGAGGAGGCGGCGGCGGAGGAGCAGGCGGGGGAACGGCGCTGCTGCTGCTCGAAGGTGGCGCCGGCGTCACGACGGTGACGGTCTGGGACGTCGATGTCAGAGGTAACTGCGGTCCTGCGACGGGGGAACCGGGGATCGCCGTGCCGCAACCCGCCACGAGGGCGGCAAGCAGCACGACGGCCTGTCTACCTGAGGGCATGGCGGGCACCCTAAACGGGCTAGGGAAGCTTGGCTACTGCCGCTTGCGCCAGCAAGATCGCTCCCGCGCACAGCGTGGCGGGATCCTTGGCGTCCTTGTCGGCCAGCGTCACCACCACGACCTCGAACCGGTCGTCCGGAAGCGCCTTGCGCTGGTACGACAACTCGCAGGCGCCGTCCTCGGGCTCGTAGACGGCCTTCCCGCGGCCGAGGTCGACCGGTGTGCCGTCGTCGGGTTCGAACGCCCCCTGGCGGCTGAACTCGATGAACGCGGAGCGCTGCTGGTAGTCCCAGCCGCAGCCCCAGTGGCCGAGCTCGTTCCACGGGTAGGGGGTCGCCTCGGCCTCCAGCTGGGTCCGGATGACGTCCTTGTCCAGCAGGCCGCAGGCGTTGGCCGCGCCGAGCGAGTCCTGCGGCCACGGCTGCGCGCGGCGTGGGATCTGACGTTCGCCGAGCACGGTCCGCGCGTGCTCGGCCGCCACGTTCCCGATGTCGCACAGCGGGCGGTCCGACGTTCCGCCCGTCTTGACATCGATCTGCAGGAGGTTGCCGTCGACCAGTTCGATCGCCTTCGTACAGGCGCCCTTGGTGGGATCGCTGTGCTGGATCTGGCCGAGCACGCCGTTCGGTTTCGCGTCGCCGTACTGGACGAACTGCTTGACGAAGTACTCGACGACCACGCCGTCGTCGCCCTTCTCGTCGAACGAGACCCAGGTGGCACAGCCGTTGAACCAGTACGACTTCTCCGCGGCCGTGTCGGCGTTGCGGGCGTTGAAGCGCTGGTAGTCGTCCTTGCCGGCGGCGAGTCCGCAGACGTCCATCGTGGCCGGATCACCGACCGTGCCGGCCGCCGGGAGCTTCGCGTAGATCACCGCGCCGGCCGCGAGCACGACCACGAGGGCGGCGGCGCCGATGATGATCGCCTTGCGGCGCCACGGTTTCGGGAGCTTTGCACCCTCCAGCAGTGGCCGGACGTTCTCGGTGGCCGGGCGGTCCTGCGGGTCGCGGCGCATCAGCTGGGCGAGCAGGTCGCCGAACGGGCCGGAGGTCCGCGCGGGCGTGATGTCGTAGGCCTTGGCCCGCCGGAGTTGTTCCTGCGCGCCCGCGTCCGGCGAACCCCACGGCGAGGTGCCCTCGACGGCGGCGAACAGCGTGGCGCCCAGCGCGAAGACGTCGGACGCGGGCCGCGCCTCGTGTCCGTCCGCGACCTCGGGGGCGAGGTAGGCGGGCGTGCCGGCCACGTCACCGCCACCGACGCGGGTCGCCTCCGCCCACCGGGAGATGCCGAAGTCGCTGAGCTTCGCCACGTCGTTCTCGGTGACCAGGACGTTGCCGGGCTTGACGTCGCGGTGGACCATTCCCTTGGCGTGCATGGCGGTCAGCGCGTCCGCGAGCTGCGCGCCGATCTTCGCGGCCCGCTCGTGCGAGATCGGGCCGTCCATCTCGATGATCTCCGCCAGCGTGCGGGACGGCAGGTACTCCATCACCAGCCACTGCTCGGCGCCGTCGGTCACCGTGCCGTGCACCGTGATCACGTTCGGGTGGCTGAGCTCGGTGCCGATGCGTGCCTCGCGAGCGGCGTCGCCAGTCCGTTTCAGCGCGACCGTCTCGTGCAGTTCCAGGTCGGTCGCGCGCCAGACCTCACCCATACCGCCCGAGCCGAGGTGCTCCTCCAGCCGGTAACGGTCCGCGACCGTCCGCTCACCCACGAACGAGGATCTTAGGGACAGGTCCCCGAACGGCGGGTGCACACTGCGAAGAATGTACGAAAGCCTCGCGCGGCAAGTGCCGCAGACGGTGCCCGGCGGGATCGTGGCGCTGGCGCTCGCCGGACGCGTGAACAGCGCTCCCGTCGACGGCCACACCGTGGTCTTCGGCCGCAACCGGCCAGAGGTCGACATCTGCGTCGGGGAGAGCGACCTGCGGGTGTCCCGCCGGCACGGCGCGCTGACCTGCCGCGGTGGGTCGTGGTGGGTCAGCAACCTCGGCCGGCTGCCGATCAGGCTGCCCCGGTCGCGGTGGCTGTTCCCCGAGGAGGACCCGGTGCCGCTGGACGGCGGCTACACGCCGTTGTTCATCCGCGGCACCCGCGACCGCGAGCACCTGCTGGAGCTGTACGTGGCAGGACCGGACGGTGGCCAGCCTTCGGTGCCGCACGGCGCCGTGACCGAGCCTCCACGCCGATGGCGGCTGACCGACGACGAACGGCTGCTTCTGGTCGTGCTCGGTCAGCGCTACCTGATGCACGAGGCGAACCCTCAGCCGTTGGCACGCCAGCACGTCGCCGTCGTGATGTCCGAATTGCGGCCAACGGAGCAGTGGAGCCACAAGAAGGTCGAACACATGGTGGCCGCGGTCAGGGCCCGGTTGTCCCGCGAGGGAGTGCCGGGGCTGGTGCGCGAGGAGGTCGGCGAGCCGGTCGGGAACGCGTTGAACGACAACCTGATGCGGGAACTCGTCCTGTCGACGACCCTGGTGCCGCCAGATCTTGCGTTGATCGACGCCCTGTCCTGAATCTGGCCGCGCTTGACCGGTTCCGTTGCCCCAAAACACCACGAGATCAAGGCGTTCTTCAGGTGTTTCCGTTCTGTGACACGAAAACCGGGACAAGATCCGGTTTTTCGGGGGCGCCGCGGGGGTTGTGCGCAGGTGCGGCACGGTGCTTAGCCTGACTCACGAGTCAGGAATGAGGGTCCGGTCGGACTAGTGTTCGTGACGGTGCGTAGACGAAACGGGCTAACGGTCGACACAGCGTGCGGTCCATTGAGTTCAAACAACCCGTTCGTGAATGAACCACACGTTCGGGTAGCCCTGTGTCCCTGGCACACTGCGCTCCGTGCCGACCCAGTTCCCCGACGAACCACCGACCGAGCGTCATCTGGCGCCCGACCCTGCGCTGATGGAGGCCGCGCGCGCCAGGGGAGCCGCCCGGTGGGCGGCGGCCGGTGAATCCCAGGAGCAGGAACAGAAGCCGCCGAGCGGTCCGCTCAAGCCGCGCGCCGCCGCGATCGCCGCCATCGCCGCGCTGCTCGTTCTCGGCGGGATCGCGATCGTCACGTTCAACGGCGGCTCCGGCAACGGCGTCACGGACGTCGCGCAGCCCTCGCACAGCTACATCCCCGGCCTGATCACCCCGCCGGAGGAGCTGCCCGCGGAGTCGACGTCGAACGGCATGGACCCGTCGCTGGCCTCGTCGGCGCTGGGCCTGATGCCGACGACCACGCAGAACGTCGCCCCGCCGCCCGCAGGGGACGCGGGCAGGGCTCCCGGCGGTGCCAAGTCGTTCACGACGGGCCCCGGTTGCGGCGGCTACAGCAACGTCGGCTCGTACCGCGACGGCCGCAAGGGCTGGGTCGACCACGGTGACGGCAAGTGCGGCTCGACGTTCGTGTCGATCCCGATGTCCGGCGACTCCCGCAAGGACGACAGCTCCGCGTACGGGCAGTGGACGTTCGCGGTCACCGGCACGTGCGACGTCTCCGTGCACGTCCCGAACGGCAGCCTGGAGGAGGTCGGGGGTAACCCGACCGTGTACTACGTCTTCGACCGGGCGAGCGTCGGCGGCACCCCGCTGGCGTCGTTCGCGATCAAGCAGGTCGACAAGCGCGGCCAGTGGGTCAGCGCCGGGAAGTTCAAGGCCAGCGGAAACCTGACCGTGCAGCTGCTCACCCGAGGTCAGGACTGGACCGGCTCCGGACCGACCTACGCCCATCACGCCGCCAGTGCCATCAAGGCAGACTGCACGGCGTGACACGAGATCTGCATCTGGTTCGGCACGGCGAGGCGACGAAGGACGAGTCCCGGCTGACGGCACGGGGCCGCAAGCAGGCCGAGGCACTCGCGGAACGGTTGCGGGGCACGGGTTTCGCCGCCGTGCACCACGGTCCGCTACCCCGGGCCACCGAGACCGCGACGATCCTGTCCGAGGTGCTGAAGGTGCCCTGCCGGGTCGAGGCGGCGGCGGACGACTACGTGCCGCACTTCGTCCCTGACCACGACGAGTTCTTCGACCAGTTCCCCGAGTCGGAACGCACCCGCGGACCCGCTTTGGCGCACGAGGCCGAGACCCGCTTCGCCCGGCCCGGCGACGGTCCGGTGCTGGTCGTGACGCACTCGTTCCTGATCAGCTGGCTCGTGCGGGACGCGCTGGACGCCCCGCCCGAGCGGTGGCTGACGCTGAACCACGACAACGCGGCGCTGACGGTCATCCGCTACACGACCGGCAAGCCACCCCGTCTGATCAGGTTCAACGACTCAGGGCACCTCAGCTCGCTTTGAGCGTGAGAAGCGTGATCTCACTGGGCGCGAACACGCGCATCGGCGGGCCCCAGAACCCGGCGCCACGGCTGGTGTAGAGCTGCGTGCGGTCGCTGTGCCTGCTCAGGCCGGCGACCACCGGCTGCTGCAGCCGCACCAGGTAGTGGAACGGCCAGATCTGCCCGCCGTGCGTGTGCCCGGACAACTGCAGGTCCACGCCAGCCTCGACGGCCTTCTTGATCTCCGACGGCTGGTGCGCGAGCAGCACGACCGGCGCGGTGGAGTCGGCGTCGCGCAGCGCGCGCGTGAGGTCGGCGGCGTGGCCGGGTTCGCCGGAGTGGTCGGCGGTGACGTCGTCGATGCCCGCGAACACCAGCTTGGCGTCGCCGCGTTCGAGCGCCACGTGCTCGTTGCGCAGTGCCTTCCAGCCCAGGCGGGTCATGAGGTCGATCCAGCCCTGCGCGTTCGAGTAGTACTCGTGGTTGCCGGTGATGTAGAAGCGGTGCGGGGTGTTCACGTCGCCGAGCGGGGTGGCCTGCTCCAGGCGCTGGTCGGCGGTGCCGTCCGCGATGTCACCGACGTGCACGGCGACATCGGCGCCGAGCTCGTTGACCGCGTCGACCATGCCGCGCGACCACTTCGCGCGGTTGATGGCGCCGTAGTGGGTGTCGGTGATGACCGCGACGGTCAGCCCGTCGAACGCGGGGTCGAGCCGGGGAATCGTCACGTCTTGCCGCTTGATGCGAGGCACGCGCATCGCCTCGTACACGCCGTACACCGTCACGGTGACGATGAGGACCGCGAGCAGCACGGCGATGAAACGGGAGCGGAACGGGTTCTCGACGCCGGCCATCGCCAGGCCGAGCCGGACGACGTCGGAGATCAGCGTCCACACGAACGCGATCCACACGAAGCCGAGCAGGAACTGGGAGATCCGGGCGGCGCGGTCACTGCCGCGCTGGGTGAACAGCACGATCATCGCGATGGCACCCGCGACGAACACGATGGCGGCGATCGGGCGGACCGGGTCGGGCCACTCGGCGCTGGCCGCGAACAGCCCCTCGAACGGCACCCAGAACAGCAGCGTCGTCACGGTGAAGAGGACGAGCGTGAACACCACCCGCCGAACCGTGATGCGGGGCCGGGTAGCGGTGGTCGTCATGCGCGAATCCTCCAGGGGTGAGCTTTCTCAAACCATCTCAACGCACAGACCGGTCAGTTTGTTCGCTTCCCGCCCGATAGACGTCCGTCACAGGCGTTTTCCCAGCTCGGGAGCAACCGGCAGGCCGACCGCGCATCCTCATATCAGGACCGGAACACCCGCCTGACCCGACGACCTAGAGTGGGCCACATGATCTTCTACACCGACGAGGAGAGCCGCACGCTGCGCACCGCCGTGTACGGCGCGATGCTGCTGGTTTCCCACGCCGACCCCGGCCCCGTGCTGGAGGAGCGCTTCGCCGGCCTGCGCGCGCTCGCGAACCTGTCGCCCGACCTGCGCGGCGTCCTGGGCGCCGCCCGCCCGTCCGTGCCCGCCGGCACCGACGAGGAGATCGAGCCGGTCGTCCTGGAGGCGCTGCGCTCCTCGATGAAGACCCTCACGGCCAAGTCGCCCGAGGACGCCGCGGACTTCCCGCGCGGTGTGCTGGCGATCTGCCGCGAGGTCGCCGAGGCCGACGGTGTGGTCGTCGACGCCGAGGACGCGATGGTGTCCCGCATCGAGGGCGCGCTCGCACTCTGACGACTGGTGGGCCGTTCGAATGAACGGCCCACGGACCGTTAACGCTCCGATGCCGCAGGCACGATCATTCCGGCATGAACGGTCTGTACGACGGTGAGTTCGCCGGCTACAAGATCGCGGCGCCGGACGAGCTGGACACGGCGCTGCGCGAGGCAGTGGTCGCTGTCGACGCGAACGTGCTGCTCGACCTGTACAGGTTCACGCCGCAGACGTCGAACGACCTGATCAAGACCTTCAAGAGCCTGGGCGACCGCCTGGTCGTCCCGCACCAGGCGCTGCGCGAGTTCTGGCGACATCGCCAACGCTCGCAGGGAAGCCCGCGCGGTGCCACCAAGACGGCCACCGACGCTCTCGCCAAGTCCGGGCGGGCCATGAGCGACGCCCTGAGCAACTGGGCGAAGGCCGTTGGAGTCGACTTCGGCGAGCTGTCCACGCTGACCGCTCAGGTGAACGACCTCGTCGGCGGACTGCAGCACGAACTCCAGCGGGTCCTCGCCGACGCCGACGCCGACCGCGCGGGAGACCCGATCCTCGAGCAGCTGGAGGAACTCCTCGACGGCAGGGTCACTTCGCCGTTGAACGAGGAAGAACACGCGGAGTGCGTCGCCGAGGCCAACCGGCGCATCGACGCCGAGGTACCGCCGGGCTACCTGGACGCCGGCAAACAGCACGACGACTCCGCCGACGGCGGCACCGGCGACTACCTCGTCTGGTACCAGGCCACCCGGTACGCGAGCGACCAGAACCGCGACCTGCTGATCGTCACGCGGGACGAGAAGGAGGACTGGTGGTGGCGTCAGGGCGCGGACTTCATCGGGCCACGTCCGGAGCTCTCGCTCGAGTACGGAGGACTGACGGGGCGGCGCCTGTTCCTGATGAGGCCCACTGATCTGCTCGCCCGCGCCTCCGTGCTGGAAGTGGTGGTCAACGAGGAGTCGACCGTTGACGCCGGGCGCGTGGCCGACGACGAACTGCTCGACGAAGAGCCGACGGCGGAGTGGACGCTGGAGGCGTTGCGCGCACTCCTGATCCAGCTCGACGAGCAGGCTCCCGTGCAGGCCGAGGCACTGCGGCTCGCCACGCCGGACAAGCGGGGCAGGGTCAGCCGCGAGGAGGTCTACGCGCTCGGCGACTACGCCGATGACCGGATGCTGCGCGGCTTCACCCGGCCGTACCGCCGGCTCACCGCGAACCTCCAGGCCAAGGGGTTGATCCCGCTCGGCGTTCCGCCGATCCTCGTCGCGCGCTATCCGGACGGCGTCAAGACCTCGTACTTCAGCGTTCCCGACGAGGTGCCGCCGTTGCTGGAACTGCTGGCGCGTCGCTGACCACCGCAAGCTTTCGGCCCAGCGTCCCACCAGGTGGATGCTGGGCCGAATGGCCGATGGCGCAAGGCTTTCGCGGTGCCAGGGTGGATCTCCTAGGGGATCAACACTGGGGAGTGTGCCGCCGTGGAACTGTCCCGTCGTGAACTGCTGACCCGCACCGGCCAAGCCGCCGCCGTCGCCACCGCCGCGTCCACGCTCAGCATCGGGACCGCGCAGGCGGAACCGGGCGAACGCGTGAAACTGACGCAGGGCACCAACATCTCGGTGTCGCGGTCGCGGGACGGCAAGTGGCTCGCCATCGACCTCGTCACGGCCATCTGGGTTTTACCTGCTGCCGGTGGGGAAGCGCGCAAGCTCACCGACGAGCTGCAGGACGCCACGCTGCCGTCGTTCGGGCCTGGCAACCAGATCGCGTTCCAGTCCTATCGAGACGGTAACTACCACCTCTACGTGATCGGGCTCGACGGACGTGGCCTGAAACAGCTCACGCAGGGCAAGTACGACCACCGCGAACCGGCGTTCTCACCGGACGGCAAGCAGATCGCGTTCGTCAGCGACCGGGCCGGAAGCTATGGCGTGCACGTGCTCGACCTGGCCACGAACGCCATCACGCAGCTGACCGGCGTGCCGGACGAGGCCGCGGCACCGCAGTGGTCGGCGGACGGCCGGCGGATCATCTTCACCGTCGGCAACGCGGCGATCGACACCGTGACCTTGGACGGCAGGCGCGAGCGGCTCGTGACGGCACCGGCGGGCACGCAGCTGTTCGGGGCCGCGTTCGGACCCGGCGACCAGCCGAGCTACACGCAGATGAAGCCCGGCCAGGCCGATCTCGTCCTCGGCACGACGGCGATCACGTCGAAGGAGGACGTGTTCGGGTTCGCGCCGGTCTGGAACGGTGACAGCGTCCTGTACACCTCGGACGGCAAGCTCCGGTCGCGCACCGGCGGTGCCGTGAAGGACATTCCTTTCGAGGCAACGGTTCCGGTGCGCACGACCAGGCGTCCGCACCGCACGAAGAACCTCACCGGCGGCACGGTGAAGGGCATCGCGAGTCCTGTCGTGTCGCCGGACGGCACGAAGATCGCGTTCCGCGCGCTCAACGCCCTCTACGTGCTGAGCGGCGGCAAAGCGACGAAGCTGACCGACAACAGGTACTTCGACTCCGACCCGGACTTCTCGCCGGACGGCACGAAACTGCTCTACACCAGCGACCGCGGTGGCATCCCGCAGCTGCGGGTCCGCGACCTGAAGACCGGTGACGACAAGGCGTTCGCGCCCGCTCCGCACGCGCAGACGATCCCGAGGTTCTCGCCGGACGGCACGAAGGTCGCCTACCTGGACCACGACGGTCAGGTCTGGATCGCCGAACCCGCCGGGCTGCGCCAGGTCACGCCGACGCTGTTCCAGCCGGGCAGGCCGACCTGGTCGAAGGACGGCACCACGGTCGCACTGGCCGCGGTGAAGCCGTTCTCGCGCCGGTTCCGCGAAGGCACCAGCCAGTTGCTGTTCGTCGACCTCGTCGGCGGCGCGCTGACCTACACCGAGCCGTTGCCGTTCCGGTCGATCGCGACGCGCGGCGACGACGGCCCGGTGTGGTCGCCGGACGGGAAGAACATCGCGTTCGTCGTGGAGAGCGTCGCCTGGGTCGTCCCGGTCGACGGCAAGGGCAAGTTCCTCGGCGAACCGCGCCAGGTCACCCGCGAGGTCACCGACTCGCTGGCCTGGAGCGGCACCGACTCGCTGGTGTACCTGAACAACGGCCGCATCCGGAAGTCCACACTGGACGGCAGGGTCACGACGATCCGGCACGACCTCACGTGGCGCCGGCCGAAGTCGCCGGAGCGCAAGGTGATCCGCGTCGGTGCCTACTGGGACGGCGAGGCGCACGAGCTCAAGCGGAACGTCGACATCGTCCTGGAAGACGGCAAGGTGAAGGAGATCCGGCCCCAGCGCGGCAAGGCCGACGTCGACGCGTCAGGACTGACCGCCATCCCCGGCCTGATCGACGCGCACAACCACTGGCACCTGCGCGGTCGTCAGTGGGGTGCGAGGCAGGGCCTGACGTGGCTCGCGTACGGCATCACGACGGTCCGTTCGCCCGGCGACCCGGTCTACCAGATGGTCGAGACCCGCGAGGCGCTGGCGGCCGGAACCCTTACCGGGCCCCGGTTCTACGCCACCGGCGAGGCCGTCGACGGCGGCCGCGTCTACTACAACTTCATGCGCCCGACGCTGAGCAAGGCCCAGCTCGACCTCGAACTGCGCCGCGCCCACGAGCTCGACTACGACCTGATCAAGACCTACGTCCGGCTGCCCGTCGAGCTGCAACGCGCCGCCGTGCAACGGTCCCGGGTCCCGCTCTCCAGCCACTACCTCTACCCGGCCGCCAACCTCGGCATGGACGGCATGGAGCACGTCGGCGCCACCAACCGCCTCGGCTACTCCCACACCGTCACCCGCCAGGGCCGGGCCTACCAGGACGTGATCGCGCTCTTCACGGCGTCCGGCATGTCGATCACACCCACGCTCTTCCAGTCACGCGCGTTGTACGCCAAGGACAAGTCGATCGTCACCGACGAACGCACCCGCGTGCTGTACCCGCCGTGGGAGTACGAGCGGTTCGTCGCCGACGCCAACAACCAGGGCACCCCGGCCGGCACGTCGTCGCTGGACGTCCTGCGCGGTTGGGTCGAGTTCGCCCTGAAGGTCCACCGGGGCGGCGGCTTCGTCATCACCGGCACCGACGCGCCGCTCGACAGCCCGGCCACCGCGACCCACACGAACCTCCGCGCGCTGGTCGAATTCGGCTTCACGCCAAGGGAAGCGCTCATCACCGCGACCCGCAACCCGGCGAAGTGGCTGGGCCTGCCGCTCGGCGCGATCAAGCCGGGCGCACCGGCCGACATCGCGTTCGTCGAGGGAAACCCGCTCGCCGACATCAAGGCGGCGGCGAACGTCAAGCTGGTCGCGGTCGGCGGGCAGATCCACGACATCCCGGAGCTGCTCGCGCCGTACCGGAACCAGCAGACGCTCACCGCCCACACCGCCGAGCTGCCGGCGGCGCCGTCAGCCGAGAACAAGCACTGGTGGCACGAACCGGAGTGGGCCGAGCGCGTCTGCTGCGATCACTGAGGCGCCAACACGATGTCGAAACGGGAGCGCGCCCACGGCTTGTCGCCCAGCGCCCTCCCGTCCGGCGTCGCGGCACCGGCCGGCTGCTCCTCGAACCGCTTGACCAGCGACTCCTTCACCCCGAACACCGAGTCGCCGATCTCCAGCTGCGGATCGCCCTCCACGAAGATGTGCGTGACGAGCGTGCGGAAGTCCTGCGCCGACACCATGAAGTGCAGGTGGGCGGCGCGCACGGGGGAGCGGTCCACGGCGTCCAGCAGGGCGCCCACCGGGCCGTCGTGCGGGATCGGGTACGGGGTCGGCGTCGTGCACCAGAACGCGAAACCGCCGTCCTCGCCGGAGAACAGGTGGCCGCGGCCCGCCACCCGGGAGTCGGTGTACTGCACGTCGTAGAAGCCGTCCTCGTCGGCCTCCCACACCTCGATCCGCGCGTTCGGGACCGGGTTCCCTGCCGTGTCGCGCACGGTTCCCTCGACCCAGCAAGGGGTTCCGGCGGCGCCACCGGCGATGTCGCCGCCGACACCGACCAGCGGCGACTCCTCGACGAAGAACGGGCCGAAGACCGTTGCCTCCGTGGCGTTCTCGTAGGCCTCGTTGTTCACCGCGATGGTCTGCATCGAGGCGCCCAGCACGTCGGACAGCAGGATGAACTCCTGCCTCTTGTCGTCGGTGATGTGCCCGACGGCCGTCAGGAACTCGATGGCCCGCGTCCACTCGGCCTCGGTCAGGCGGGTCTCGCGGATGAACGCGTGCAGGTGCCGGGTGAGCGCCTCCATGAGCTCCTTGAGCCGCGGGTCCGGGGTGCGGGCGAACGACGCGACGACCTCGTCGGTGAGCTGTTCCTCGATGCGGTGCTGGGCGGTCATGCGTCGAGCCCCTTCTGGGCAGCGGTGAGCAGGGCGATCAGGTCGTCCTCGGTGACGGGGCGAGGGTTCGACGGGGGCACGGACGGCAGCACGAGACGCGCGGCCTCGTGAACATCGGGCACGCCACGAAGCTCGTGTGAGGCACCGATTTCGTCGTACAGGTCGAGGAGCCCGCCGCCGAGCGCCTCGGTGATCCTGGCGGCTGCCTCGGGGACCGCGGGAGCGTTGAAAGCCAGCACGTGCGGCAGGATCGCGGTGTGCGTCTGCGCGTGCGGGAGGTTGTAGGCGCCGCCGAGCACGTGGCAGATCTTGTGGTGCAGGCCGGAACCCGCCGACGCGAACGCCACGGCGGCCAGATAGGCGCCGTAGAACAGCGACTCCCGGCCCTCGACGGTGCTGACCAGGCGAAGACCGTGGCTCAGCGCACGGGCGCCTTCCAGAGCCAGCGCCTGGTTGATCGGATCGGCGCGCGGGGCCCACATCGAGTCCACGCAGTGCGCCAGCGCGTTGCAGCCCGAGGCGATCGAGAGGTCCAGCGGTAGCGATGCCGTGAGCGCCGAGTCGTAGATGACGGTCACCGGCAGCACGCGGTCGTCGACGCCGGTGGTCTTGCGGGACGCCTCGGTCAGGCCCCACACGTTGGTGGCCTCCGAACCGGCGTACGTGGTGGGCACGGCGACGATCGGCAGGCCGGTGGTCAGCGCGACCGCCTTGGCCAGCCCGGTTGTGGAACCACCGCCGACGCTCACCAGCAGGTCCGCGCCGGATTCCAAGGCCAGTTCGCTGGCACGTTCGGCGTTCTCCACCGGGACGTGCGGCGCCACGTCCGTGCAGTGCGCGGCCACGTCGATCTTCGCCGTCACCTCGGGAACGGGCTTGGAGGAGATCAGCAGCACCCGCCGCGCACCGAGGCGGGCGACCTCCGCGGCCAGGTCGTCCGCCGCCGTGCCGGTGCCGAACCGCACCCGCTGGCCGAGCGTGACGTGCTCGAACTGCCAGGTCACGCGCTCTCCTCCCGGCTCAGGATCGTGGTCAGGACGGACATCAGCTCCGCTTCCGGATCTGCGGGCAACGACGTGCCGCGCCACGCGACGTGCTTGTCCGGCCGCACCAGCACGGCTCCATCTTCGTCCACACCGGACAGTCGTGACCAGTCGAAGTAGAGGTCCGTGACCGCACGACCTGGACCGATGACCACCGTCTGCAACGGCACGCCGAGCCGGTCGGCCGCCTTCTGCGCAGCGTCCGCCCACGCCTCGCCGGTGATCCCCGTCAGCAGCGTGAACTGCCCGTACGGCACCAGGTCGTGGGTGGAGAGCTTGCTCCTGCTGTCACCGACCCAGGCGTGCGGCAGCCGTGCTCCGGGCCGGGTCGACGGCTCGTAGTACAGCTCGGGGTCTCGTGAGGGGGAGGGCCGCTCGGTGCCATCGGCGACCACGGCGCTGGACTCGTACGACTGACCCATCTCGACGCCATGAGCGTTGAACTCGTAGTTCTTCAGCTCCATGGCCTCCCGCACGGCGGCGCGCTTGGCGGCACCCGCGAGGCTGCCGGACTTGCGCTCCTCGATGCGCGCGTCCATCTCCTCGGCGGACTGCGAGGCGTCGAGCCCGAGCGCGTCGAAGAGCGCACCGAACTCGCGAGCGGACTTGTTGGCCCGCGTCACGATCTGCCGCGCCACCGGGGCACGTTCGGCGGAATAGGTCTCCAGCAACTCGGGCCCGGCCTGTCCGTTGAGGACCAAAGCGAGCTTCCACGCCAGGTTGTAGGAGTCCTGGATCGAGGTGTTGGAACCGAGCCCGTTGCTCGGCGGGTGCTTGTGCACGGCGTCCCCTGCACAGAACACCCGGCCGCGCTGCAACCGCGTGGCGTACTGCTCGTTGTTGCCCCACAACGAGATCCCGGTGATCTCCGCCTCGAGTGTGGAATCGCCGACGAGGTTGCGCACGATCTGCAACGCGTCGTCGTCGGTCACCTCGGGCACGCCCTGCGCGAGGTCGAAGCCCCAGACGATCAGCCACTCGTTCCACGGCCGGACCATCCGCACGAGCCCCGCGCCGATCCCGCCGACGTTCGCGCCGGGCTGGATCACCCAGTACAGCACCGAAGGCCGGTGCCGGCACAGTTCGGAGAGGTCGGCCTTGAAGGTGATGTTCATGGACCCGGCGACGTCCATCTCGCCCTCGTAGGGCAGGTCCAGGTCGGCGGCCACGGCGGACCGCGCGCCGTCCGCGCCGATCAGGTACTTGGCCCGGATCGAGTACTCGGTTCCGGTCAGCCGGTTCAGCACCCGCACGGTCACGCCGTCGGCGTCCTGCACGTGCCCCAGGTACTCGGTGCTGAACTGGGTCTGCGTGCCGCGCGCCGTGGCGTTGCGGACGAGGATCGGCTCCAGGTAGGTCTGCGGGATGTCGCAGTTGAGCGACGGCGACGCGAGCACGTGGTCGGCGTGCCGGGCGGGGTGGGTGCCCCAGGTGAGGATGCGGCCGATCTCCTCGCCGGTGATCGCGGTGCAGAACACCGTGTCGCCGATCAGGTGGTGCGGCGTGGCGTCGGCGAGCACCTGGTCCTCGATGCCGACGTCGCGGAAGATCTCCATCGTGCGCTGGTTGGTGATGTGCGCGCGGGGAGTGTTCGCGGTCCACCGGTACTTGGTGATCATGATGTTCGGAACGCCCAGTGTGGACAGGAACAACGCTGCGGAGGCCCCGGCCGGGCCCGAGCCGACGATCACCACATCGGTCTCGACGAAAGTCACCATGCCGGAACGGTCGCAGCCTCACGCCGTCGCGAGGGCCGGGTGGTTCGCACGTGGCGGAAACAGGCAAAAACTCAGGTCCGCAGCGCCGCGCGGTCCTGCCGGGGCGTCACCCCGAACCGCGCCCGGTAGGTGCGGGAGAAGTGCGCCTGCGACACGAAACCGTGCCGTGCGGCGACCTCGGCCAGTGAGATCGGCTCGGCCAGCACGCTCCTGGCCGCGTCGAGCCGCGCGTTCAGGATCGCCTGCGGCACGCTCTGCCCGGACTTCGCGAACAACCGCGACAGATGACGTTCGGAGTACCCGATCGCGGCGGCGATCCGCAGCGCGCACAGCTCCTGTTCGTGCAGATGGGCGGCGATGAAGGCGTGGGCGGCCGCCAGGTCCGCGGCCGGGCTGCGGGCGCCGAGCAACGTGTCGAGCAGGTCGGCGGCGGTCTGCTCCAGCCCGTCCCAGTCGGCGGGGCCGCGCAACGCACCCGACAGAGCGCTGACCAACGCGGACGCGTGCGCGTTGTCCCGGAAGCTGAACACCTGAGGCCGCACCGGTCCACGCCGCGGCGCCTTCAGCACGAGTTCGGTGAGGCCGTCCGAGAACTCGCGCCGGAACGGCCGGTCCCCGTCCAGCACGAGCGCCTGGCCGGGGACGACCAGTTCACGGCCGCCCCGGTGCTCGAACTGGCTCTCCCCGGCGAGCGAGAAGTAGACGACCACGCCGTCGGCCGGGTGCTCGGCGATCTGCCGGACGTCCCGCTCGACGGCGTGCGGCGACCCGCTCACCCGCGCCACCTGCAGGCGGGGGAGCGTCAGGTTCACCTCGGTGCCGTCGAACGGGCGGTCGGCCGTGACCCGCAACCCCACCAGGGAGCGGGCGTTGTGCTCCTCCCACCCGGTCAGCCTGCGCGAGCCGGGCAGGTCGTGCGTCCGGAACCTGGTCAGGCCGGGCGGGTGCACGAGTGCCATCCGTTCACGGTAACCCGAGTTCAGACCTGGGCCGCGAAGTACGGTTCCGCCGCGGCCAGCCGGGGTGCGGGCACGCCCAGCCTGCGTGCCTCCGCGAGGGTGTCCTGGCAGATCACCCGAGGCTCCACCGCATGGCGGTCGGAATGCGCCTTGAAGCTCAAGCGGGCCGGTGGGAAATGAGCGGTCATCAAGGCGAACACGGACGCCGTCAGCCAGGCCGGTGCACGGAGGAACATCGCGCGGCGACGCAGGTCCACACCGCGTGCCTCCAGCAGCGGCAGGAGCTCGCGGCCGGCCAGGATCGCCTCGCGCAGGTCATGACGGCGCCCTGCCAGGTCGGCCAGCGAGCCCAGCCTCAGGCCCTGCGAGTGGATGCCCGCGTCCGAGATGAAGTGGATCAGCAGCCAGTCGCGCAGGCGGGGCTCCTCCTTGATCCGGAACCCGGCCTCGCGGAACACCTGGCGCACGGCCCGTTCCCGGTCCGTCAGCGTGCCGATCGTGCCGAAGATGATCAGCGGCATCAGCATCCCGCGCAGCACGCCGTCCTCGCCGAAACCGCCGCCCGCCATCGGAAAGCCCCAGGCGACCCGGTCGAGGGGGAGGGCGCCGACCGCGTCCGCCGGCTCGGTCCAGACGTTGCCGGAGATCAGCACCGTCGCGTTGCCGACGCGGGGGGCCAGGAAGTCCGCCGCCTCCGTCAGCCGGTGGTGCCCCACGCTCAGCACGATCAGGTCGAAGTCGTGGTCCGGTGCCAGTTCCTCGCGGTAGCGCACCGCCCACTTCTCGCGGACTGGCTGTCCCAGGACTCGCTGCCGCATATCGCTCAGGTCGAGGTTGATCGTCGGCCCGTACTCCGCCGCGCGGCCGGGCCGGACGTAGAACTCGACGTCGTGCCCGGCCTGTTCGAGAGCCCAGCCGTACACGGTGGCGATCACGCCACGCCCGAACAAGAGGATCTTCACACGGCACCTCGGTGGACTACGATGAAACGGAGGCTGTCTCCACTTCCGAAAATATGGAGATGGTCTCCGTTTGTCAACCACGAGGGAGCGCATGAACGCCGCCAAGCCGCTACGCGCCGACGCGCTGCGCAACCGGGAGGCCCTGCTGGCCAAGGCACGGGAGGTCTTCGACGCGGGGGAGTTCTTCGACCTGCGCTTCGACGACTTCGCCCGCCTGGCGGGCGTCGGCACCGGCACGCTGTACCGCCACTTCCCCACGAGGGAGGCGCTGGCCGAGGCGGTCTACCACGACCAGGTCGCCGCGCTGTGCTCACGCGCTCGCCACCTGCAGGCCACGATGCCCGCAGGGGAGGCCCTGGCCGCCTTCCTCCGCTCGATGGTCGACTACCTGGACACCTACCGGGGCCTCGCCCGGACGCTGGCCACGCTGATGGGCGCGGCCTCCGACACGCTCGCCGAGGGCAGCCGGGCGCTGGAACAGGCGGTCACCGACCTGGTGGCCGCCGCCGTGCAGGCCGGTGCCATCCGTGACGACGTGGGGGTCGGCACGGTCATGATGGCGCTGCACGGCATCGGCGCGGCCCACGACCGGCCCGACTGGAGGGCCGAGGCGGACGGCGTCATCACCCTCGTGGTGGACGGGCTGCGCCGGTGAGGTCCCACCCGAGCACGCTGAACGCCTCACCCGCGAGATAACCGGCGATCCCGGCGGCGGGGTAGGCGATGATGTCGGCGGGCAGCGCGTCGAGTGCGAACCACCTCAACTCGGAGCACTTCTCCGGCTCGCGGTTCTCCGGTTCGCCGCTCCAGCGCCGGACCTCGAAGTACAGGCCGAGCCGCGGCTCCACGCCGAAACCGTTGGCGTGCGAGGTGTGCACGAGCTTCAGATCGGCGGGATCGATCCCCACCCCGATCTCCTCGGACGCTTCGCGCACGGCGGCGGCGAGCACGGACTCACCCGCGTCGAGCTTGCCGGACGGCAGGTGCCAGAGACCGTCGAACCGCGGATCGGCGTCGCGGCGCCGGCTGAGCAGCACCTCGCCGTCGCGGAGGAGCAGAACGTGGGCGTCGATCAGGTGCCGGTCGGCCATGCACCCCACCGTAAATGATCTGCGTTCACCGCAGAGGTCGTGGCACGATCGTGCGATGACAGCCTTCGCGACCCCCGAAGACATCGCCGGCCGCACCGCCGCTGCCACCGAAGCCGCCGTCGCCGCCGGTCGCGAACTCGGCCTGGAGATCACTGAGGGCAAGGTCCTCTACGAACTGTTCTCCGTCGTCGTGCACCTCGCACCGTCACCGGTCGTGGCCCGCATCCCGACGGTCCTGCCGCACACCACGACGCTCGAAAGCCTGGCCGAGCGCCAGCAACAGGAGCTCGACGTCGCGCAGTGGCTGCACGACCAGGGCACCCCGGTCATCCCGCCGAGCCCGCTCGTCGAGCGCAAACCTGTGCAGCGCGACGGTTTCTCCATCACGTTCTGGCCGTTCACCGACGAGGACAAGTCGCAGGAACCGGACTACGTCAGGAACTCCGAGCTCACCGCCGACCTGCACAAGGCGCTCAGGGACTACCCCGGCGAGCTCGACTTCCTGTCGTCGGCGGAACCGCGGTTCGTCCGGGAAGGCCTGGAAAGGCTGGAGGGCCTGGACATCGTCACCGCGGAGGACCTGCAGCGGGCCCGCGCCGAGTGGGAGGTGCTGGAGCCGATCGTCAGCTCCCAGGCCGCGTTCCAGGAGAAGTTCCCCGGCATCGACCTGCAGCCCGTCCACGGCGACTCGCCGCCCGCGAACATCTTCGCGAGCACCGGCGGCCCGTTGTTCTCCGACTTCGAACTGATCACGTACGGCCCGGTCGAATGGGACCTGGGCGGCCTCGGCCTGGAACTCGAAGCCGCCTACGACCGCGGTGCCGCCAAGAACGGCCTGCGCCCGCTCGACAAGGAGGTGCTCAGGTTCGTCAACGCCGTCGGCGCGATCCGGGTCATCGCCTACCTGTCGGTCGCGGACCAGTTGCCCGCCATGGTCGACTTCATGCAGCCGTTCATCAACCAGTGGCGGGACACCGAGTCGTACGCGCGGTGACCACGAAGGTTAGTGATCACCGCGCTACGCGTGAGCGGCCGCCCGATCTCCCAGCCAGGCCACGATTTCCTCGGCGGGCAACGGCTCGCTGAGGAAATACCCCTGCACCACGTCACAGCCGGCCTTGGCCAGCGCCGTCCAGGTGTCCTGGTCCTCCACGCCCTCCGCGACGGCCTGCAGCCCGAAGTTCTGGGCCAGGGCCACCAGCGCGTGCACGATCGCGCTGTCGCCGGCGTCGGTGCACATGTGCGTGACGAACGACCGGTCGAGCTTCATCTCGTGCACCCGCATGCTGCGCAGGTACGAGATCGACGAGTAGCCGGTGCCGAAGTCGTCTATCGACAACCGCACGCCCAGGTCGGTCAGGCCGCGCAACACCTCCACCGCGCGGTCCGGGTCCGAGATGATCGCGGACTCGGTGATCTCCAGCGTCAGCAACCGCGCCGGCAGGCCGTGCCGCTTGATCAGGTCGGCCACGTCGCCGGGGAACTCGGTGTGGTGCAGGCAGGCCGCGCCCACGTTCACCGAGACCGGCACCTCCCAGCCCGCGTCCTGCCACGTGCGGCACTGGCGCAACGCCGCGTCGATCACGTAGCGGGTCAGCGGCTCGATGAGCCCGTTCTCCTCGGCGATCGGGATGAACTCGTCGGGACGCACGAGCCCGCGCGTCGGGTGCTGCCAGCGCGCCAGGGCCTCGACGCCGCACACCGCGCCCGTGTCGGCCAGCGCCTTGGGCTGGTAGTGCAGGAACAGCTCGCCGCGGTCGATCGCGTGCCGAAGCTCCGTCACGGCGGTCAGGTGTGCGGCGCCGCGTTCGTGCAGGCGTGCGTCGTACACGGCGACGCCGGACTTCTCACGCTTGGCCGCGTACATCGCGATGTCCGCGTGCCGCAGCAGTTCGTGGCCGTCGCCCGAGTCCGACGGGCACAGCGCCACGCCGACGCTGCCCGCTATCTCCAGCTCCAGGCCCTCCAGCGTCACCGGCATCGCCAGCGCCTGCAGGATCTTCTCCGCCACCATGCCCGCGTTCTCCGCCGAGCCGACGCCGGGCAGCAGCACGGCGAACTCGTCGCCGCCCAGCCGTGCCACCAGGTCCGTGTCGCGCACCGCCCACGACAGGCGGTTCGCCACCTGGCGCAGCAGCAGGTCGCCGGTGTGGTGCCCGAGCGAGTCGTTGACCTCCTTGAACCTGTCGAGGTCCACGATCAGCAACGCGAGCGGCTCGTCCTTCTTGCGCGCCTTGTCCACGGCCACGTCCATCCGGCGCGCGAGCAGCGTGCGGTTGGCCAGTCCGGTCAGGGCGTCGTGATGGGCCTCGTGCTCGTTCTTGGCCGCCTGGCGCAGTATTTTGCGGCGGTAGCCCAGCAGCACCCCGCCGAACAGCGCCACCAGGACCGCGTCCAGCACGAACGCCACGATCTGGGCGACCCGCAGCCGCGCGTTCTTCTCGTCGGCCTCGCGCAGGTACTCGGTGGTGTCGAGCCGCTTGGCGCCGATCTCCGCGGAGATCTGGCGCCGCAACGACGAGTGCGCGAGAGAGGCCTGGTCGGCCTGCAGCGGGTCGTCGCCGGCGACGACCCTGCGCAGGATCTCCGTGGTCTGGTCGTAGAACGGCAGCAGCCTGGACGCCACCGCGGCGTCGGACGGCATCCCGCTGGTGCGCAACCACTCCAGCTCGACGCGCGCGGAGCCGGCGGAGTTCTCCAGCGGCTCGACGGTCTGCTGGGTGCGCGCGACCTGCAGGTCCCGCAACGCGTTGTCGGCGACGTTGATGTGTTCCAGCACGCGGGCCCACCGCTCGCTGGTCTCGTTGAGCTGCCGCACGTGCGCGGTGGTGTCCTGCGCGCTGACACTGCTCCACAGCGCCAGTCCCGCCAGGACCAGCAGCCCGAACGTCAGCCCCACCGTCGCCACCTTCGCGGTGGCGCGGCCTTCCCAAAAGCTCACCGTGCCTGCTCCAACGGTCGCACCCAGCTCGCCGGATCCTCGACGAAGCTGTCGATCTGAGGCTGGAAGTAGTCCTTGCGCGCCTTCTCCGACTCCTGCCGGTGCAGGATCTGGTCCAGGTTCCCGGTGGTCACCGTCAGCCCTGGCGTCTCGATCCAGCCCTCCGGCAGCGCCGCACCGCCCTTCGCGTGCCGGGCGAGCAGCCAGCCGGCGACGGCGCCCTTGAGGTAGTGCTCCGGCGAGATCGTCGCGACCATCGCGCCGTCCTTCACCGCCTGCAACGTTCTCGGGTCGACCCCGAAACCGCCCACCAGCCACCTCGCCGACTTCTCCGTCTTCAGCGCCGCGAGGCTCACTCCGTCGCAGTCGCCCGTACCAACGAACGCGAGTGCGTCCGGGTTCGCCGCCACGAGACGTTTCCACGCGTCGCGATTCGCGGCGTCGTCACGTTGCGTGTCGAACGGGCCCAGCACCACTACCCCCGGTAGCTTTTCGGCGAATCGGCCCCGGATTCCCTCTGCCCGGTCGTCGAACCCGGCGAGTCCCGGAGCCGTGTTTCCCAGCACCACTGTTCCGGTCGCGTCCGGAGGCAATCGGCGCATCAACTCGTCAGCCAGCTTTTCGCCGAGTTCGTAGTCGTCGTTACCGATGTGGAGTTTCACGCCGGAACTCGCGGTGAGCCGCATGTCCACACCGACCACGGACACGTGCTGAGTGAGCGCCTCACCGATGGACGGCGCCATCAGAGCGGGCTCGGACGTCGCCACGGCGATTCCGCCTTTCGCCGCCATCGTCAAATCCCGGAACAACTCGACTTCCTTGTGCCCGTCCTGTCCGGGAGGACCCGTCACCGTCGCGCTGACCCCGCCGACGCGGCCGACACCCTCGTGAAAGCCGCTGGTCATCTCCTGGGCGAAGGAGCCGCCCGTGCGCTTGACCACGAAGCCGACGTGCGGCAACGCCTCCGACTCCGCGGCGGCACCGCAGCCCGCTAACAGCACCAGACCCAGCACCAGCGCCGCAGCTCGCATGGATGACCTCGGGCTCGCTCGACCTACGGTGATTGATCTCCAGAGCGGCCGATGCTACCCGAATGAGGGCTGCCAAAGCCGAGCAGTGTCTCGGTCCAGACGGTTCTATTGAGAGCCACCGACACAGAACATGTCGCGCCGGACCTTCGCCACGAAACTCCGTGGATATTCTCGTGATCGTGCAGCTCCGTTACAACTTCCGCGCCTATCCGGCGCCTGGCCAGCAGATCGAGTTGGCCAGAGCGTTCGGGTGTGCGCGTGTGGTGTTCAACGACGGGCTCAGGCTGCGGCAGCAGGCTCACGAGGCAGGCGAGAAGCACATCTCGGACGGCGAGTTGTCCCGCCGTCTGATCACAGAGGCCAAGCAGACCCCGCAACGGGTGTGGCTGGGCGACGTGTCGGCCGTGGTGCTGCAGCAGGCATTGGCTGACCTGAACACCGCGTACCGCAACTTCTTCGCCTCGGTCACCGGCAGGCGCAAGGGCCGTGAGGTCGCTCCGCCCCGGTTCCGGTCCCGCAAGGACAACCGGCAGACCATCCGGTTCACGAAGAACTCGCGGTTCAAGGTCCTGGACAACGGACGCCTGCGGCTGCCGAAGATCGGCGACCTGGAGGTCCGCTGGTCGCGGCCTCTGCCCTCGGACCCGTCGTCGGTGACGATCATCAAGGACGCGGCAGGCCGCTACTTCGCCTCGTTCGTCGTGCAGACGGCGGGCGACGAGACCCTGGCGGCGATCGATTCCGAGGTCGGCATCGACCTGGGGCTGACTCATTTCGCGGTGCTCTCCGACGGCACGAAGATCGCCGCACCGAGATTTCTGCGCCGAGCGGCCCGCAAGCTCAAGCGACTGCAACAAGCCCTGTCTCGCAAGGCAAGAGGCAGCAACCGTCGCAAGAAGGCCGTTGTCGAGGTGGCCCGCGCTCATGCGCGAGTGGCCGACACCCGCCGGGACTGGCAGCACAAACTGTCCACGAGGATCATCCGCGACAACCAAGCGGTGTACGTCGAGGACCTGTGCGTCGTCGGTCTTGGCCGGACGAGGCTCGCCAAATCCGTGCACGATGCCGGGTGGGGTGGCTTCACCCGCATGGTGGAGTACAAGGCTGCCCGTTACGGGCGCACCTTCGTCCGGGTGGATCGGTTCCTCCCCTCCACTCGGATGTGCTCCGACTGCGGGCGGGTCAACGGCAAGATGGCACTCGACGTCCGGTCGTGGACGTGTCCCTGCGGAGCAGGGCACGACCGGGACGTCAACGCCGCGAAGAACATCAAGGCCGCCGGGCAGGCGGACTTCAACGACCGTGGAGCGCACGTAAGACCGGCACTTGTGCCAGCGGCGCGCAGGGAAGCGGTAACCCACCCGGACGCCACGCGGCCCACGCGCGGCGTGGAGGGGATCCTCGTCCTTCAGGGCGAGGAGGATGCCAAATCCATTGGTGCCAAAACGGGAAGCGCTTTCACGTTGTGAACGGTCAGGCGGGTTCGTAACCGAGGTTCGGGCGCAGCCACTGCTCGACTTCCGCGAGCGGCTTGCCGTACCGCGTCGCGTAGTCCTGCACCTGGTCGCGGCCCAGCCGCCCCACGGTGAAGTACTTCGCGCCGGGGTGCTGGAAGATCAGGCCGCTCACGCTCGCCGCCGGGTTCATCGCGAACGATTCAGTGAGCGAGATCCCGATTTGCTCCTCCGCGCGCAGCAGGTCGAACAGTTCGCGTTTCACGGTGTGGTCGGGGCAGGCCGGGTAGCCCAGCGCGGGCCGGATGCCGCGGAACTTCTCCGCGTGCAGGTCAGCGAGTTCCGGCTGGGCGTCCGGCTCGAACCAGTCGCGGCGGGCGCGCAGGTGGATCCACTCGGCGAACGCCTCGGCGAGCCGGTCTGCCAGCGCCTTCACCATGATGGCGCGGTAGTCGTCGTTCTGGGCCTCGTACTTCGCGGCCAGCTTGCCGGCGCCCAGGATCGTCACGGCGAACCCGCCGATGTGGTCGCCCTCGGGCGCCACGTAGTCGGTCAGGCAGCGGTTCGGGCGCGACAGCGGCTTCTTGGTCTGCTGGCGCAGCATCGGGATCCGCACGCCGCTGTCGAGCAGGATGTCGTCACCGTCGGAATGCGCGGGCCAGTACCCGTACACGCCCTTTGCCTCGAACAATTCCCCGGCGACGATTTCGTCCAGCAACGCGATCGCGTCGTCGTACAGTTCGCGCGCCACCGGCTGTTCGAGGATCGCCGGGAACTTGCCTTTCAGCTCCCAGGCGAGGAACAGGAACGTCCAGTCGATGAACTCGCGCAGTTCGCCCAAAGTCGGCGTCATCAGTCGAGTACCGGTGAACTGGGGAGTCGGCAGATCGGAGAAATCGACCTCCTCCCGATTCGCCCGCGCTTCGTCGACCTTGAGCAAGGGCACCGACTTGCGGTTTTCGTGCTGCTCGCGCAACCGGGCCTGCTCCGCGCGGTTCGAGATGTTCAGGTCGTGGGCGCGACGGTCGTCCAGCAGGTCGGAGACGACGCCGACGACCCGTGAGGCGTCGAGGACGTGGACGACCGGCTCGTCGTACATCGGTGCGATCTTCACGGCGTTGTGCTGCTTCGAGGTCGTCGCCCCGCCGATCAGCAGCGGCAGCTTCATGCCGCGCCGCTGCATCTCCTCGGCGACCGAGACCATCTCGTCGAGCGACGGCGTGATCAGCCCGGACAGGCCGATGACGTCGGCCTGCTCCTTGATCGCCGTGTCGAGGATCTTCGCGGCGGGCACCATCACGCCGAGGTCGATCACCTCGTAGTTGTTGCAGCCCAGCACGACGCCGACGATGTTCTTGCCGATGTCGTGGACGTCGCCCTTGACGGTGGCGAGCACGACCTTGCCGTTGCCCCCGGCCGTGGCCTTGGGCTCGGCGTCCATGAACGGCTCCAGGTACGCGACCGCGCGCTTCATCACGCGGGCGCTCTTCACGACCTGCGGCAGGAACATCTTGCCCGCGCCGAACAGATCGCCGACGATCTTCATGCCGTCCATCAGCGGGCCCTCGATGACGTCCAGCGGACGGGGGAGGGACGCGCGGGCCTCTTCGGTGTCCTCTTCGATGAAGTCGACGACGCCGTGCAGGATCGCGTGCTCCAGCCGCTTGCCGACGGGGGCCTCGCGCCAGGACAGGTCGACGACGCGCTTCTGGCCGGGGCCCTTGACGGTCTCGGCGTGTGTGACGAGCCGGTCCGTCGCGTCCTCGCGGCGGTTGAAGATGACGTCCTCGACCAGTTCCAGCAGGTCGGCCTTGATGTCTTGGTAGACGACGAGCTGACCCGCGTTGACGATGCCCATGTCCAGGCCGGCCTGGACGGCGTGGAACAGGAACGCCGAGTGCATGGCCTCGCGGACGACGTCGTTGCCGCGGAAGGAGAACGACAGGTTCGAGATGCCGCCGCTGATGCGGACCCCGGGACATCGTTCCTTGATCCGCGGCAGGGCGTCGATGAACGCCCTGGCGTAGCCGTTGTGCTCCTCGATGCCGGTCGCGACGGCGAGCACGTTCGGGTCGAAGATGATGTCCTCGGCCGGGAAGCCGACCTTCTGCGTGAGCAGGTCGTAGGCGCGGCCGCAGATCTCGACCTTGCGGTCGGTCGTGTCGGCCTGGCCCTGCTCGTCGAACGCCATCACGACGACACCGGCGCCGTAGTCGCGGATCGTGCGGGCCTGCCGCAGGAAGGGCTCCTCACCCTCCTTGAGGCTGATCGAGTTGACCACGCCCTTGCCCTGCACGCACCGCAGGCCGGCTTCGAGCACGGTCCACCGCGAGCTGTCGATCATGACCGGGATGCGGGCGATCTCCGGCTCGGTCGCGATCAGGTTGAGGAACGTCGTCATCGCCTGCTCGCCGTCGAGCAGGTCGGCGTCCATGTTGACGTCCAGCAGGTTCGCGCCGCCGCGCACCTGGTCCAGCGCCACGGTGAGCGCGGCGTTGTGGTCGTCGGACTCGATCAGCCTGCGGAACTTCGCCGAGCCGGTGACGTTGGTGCGCTCACCGATCATCACGAACCCGGTGTCGGGGCCGATCTCGAACGTCTCCAGGCCGCTGTAGCGGGTGGTGTGGCGGTGCTGGACGACCTCGCGCTTGGTCTCGCCCCTGACCGCGTCGGCGATGGCCTTGATGTGCTCGGGGGAGGTGCCGCAGCAGCCGCCGACGACGTTGACGATGCCCTTGCCCGCGAAGTCCTTCAGCAGGGCGGCGGTCTCGTCCGGCGTCTCGTCGTAGCCGCCGAACGCGTTGGGCAGGCCGGCGTTCGGGTGGCAGGCGACGTAGGTGTTCGCGAGCCGTGCCAGGTCGGCGACGTGCGGGCGCATCTCCTCCGCGCCCAGCGAGCAGTTCACGCCGACGATCAGCGGCTCGGCGTGCGCGATCGAGTCCCAGAACGCCTCGACGGTCTGGCCCGACAGCGTGCGGCCGGAGAGGTCGACGATCGTGACCGAGATCCACAGCGGCAGGTCGGGCGCGACCTCGCGGGCGGCGGCGATGGCGGCCTTGCAGTTCAGCGTGTCGAAGATGGTCTCGATCAGCAGCAGGTCGACGCCGCCCTCGTGCAGGGCCGAGATCTGCTCCGCGTAGGAGGCCTTGACCTGCTCGAACGTGACGGCGCGGAACGCCGGGTCCTCGACCTTGGGCGACAGGGAGAGCGTGACGTTGAGCGGGCCGACGGAGCCCGCGACGAACCGGCCGCCGAACTCGTCCGCGGCCTGGCGGGCGAGCCGTGCGCCGGCGATGTTCATCTCGCGGACGCGGCTCTCCAGCCCGTAGTCGGCCTGGCCGATCGAGGTGGCGGTGAACGTGTTGGTGGTGGTGATGTCCGCGCCCGCCGCGAGGTACTGCCGGTGCACGTCGAGCACCAGGTCCGGGCGGGTGAGGTTGAGCAGGTCCGGGTCGCCGGCGACGTCGGGGACGTGGCCTTCGTACTCGTCGCCGTAGTAGTCCTGTGGCGAGAGCCTGGCCTGCTGGAACATCGTGCCCCAGGCGCCGTCCAGCACTGCGATTCGCTGGTCCAGCAGGGATTTGAGTCCACTCACGCGCGCTCCCGAAAGGTCCGGAAGCGCCCTTGTCCGTGGTGGAACGAAGCCGAGCGTGGCAGGCGTCCCGGCCCGTTGCAGCGCTTCTCGGTTTCACTTTAAAGGCTACCAACCTAGACCATTCCCCAGGAACTCGTCTCACTCCATAGGATGGGCGCCGTGACCGGAAAACGCGCGTTGGTGCTGGGTGGCGGTGGTGTCACCGGAATCGCCTGGGAGACCGGGATTGTGCACGGGCTTGCCGAACAGGGCGTCGACCTGACGGACGCCGACCTCTTCGTGGGGACGTCGGCCGGGTCGGTGGTGGCCGCGGAGCTGGCGGGCGGTGGTGCGCTCGCCGACCTGTACGCGGGTCAGCTGCTGCCGCCGGACGGGGAGATTCCCGCCCGTCTCACCTCGTGGATGGTCGTCAGGTACGCGCTTTCCTACGTGATGCCGGGAACTCCGGCGCGGAAACGGGCCCGTCTCGGGCGTGCCGCGCTGAAGGCCAGCACGCCGTCGGAGGAGTCGCGGCTCGCGGTGTTCGACAGTCGACTGTCCACTAAGGACTGGCCGGAGCGCGCGCTCAAGGTCACCGCCGTGGACACCGCGGACGGGAAGTTCGTGGCGTTCGACCGGGACAGCGGGGTGCCGCTGGTGAGCGCGGTGGCGTCGAGCTGCGCGGTGCCGCTGGTGTGGCCGCCGGTCAGCATCAACGGCAGCCGGTACATGGACGGCGGCATGCGGTCCGTGGCGAACGTCGATCTCGCGGCGGGATACGAACGGGTCGTCGTCATCGCGCCGATCACGCGCGCGGCCAGCGCGGCCGCGACGCCCGCCGCGCAGGCCGCGAAGCTCGGGGTGCCGTCGATCGTCGTGAGCCCCGACAGTGCCGCCCTGGCCGCCATCGGGTCGAACCTGCTGGACCCGGCCAAGCGCAAACCCGCTGCTGAGGCGGGGTACGCGCAGGCCGCCTCGATCGTGGACGCCGTCCGGGACGTCTGGAAGTAGGTTCCGCAACCGGTTTCGGTTCAGATGACCGGTCCACACCTCTTGTCCAAAGTTGACCTGCCCGCCTAGGGTCGCCGCCATTGCCCCTTTAGGCAGGTTTGTTAACCAATTGGCAGGTGGTTGTGGACAGACGAGCGGCGTTAGCTGCGGTCAGTGCGGTCGGGCTCGTGATTGGTCTCCTGGTGGCGGGGACGACCAGTGCGACGGCGGCGGATCCACTGGTATCGCAGGGCAAGGCGGTCACGGCGTCCTCCGTCGAGGGCGCCGGGCTGGAGGCGGCGAAGGCCGTGGACGGCAGCACGACGACCAGGTGGGCGTCGGCGGAGGGCAGTGACTCCGAGTGGCTGCGGGTCGACCTCGGGTCGGCGCACGCGGTCAGCCGCGTGCGTCTGAACTGGGAGGACGCGTACGCGAGGGGTTATCGCGTGCAGACCTCCCCGGAGGGTTCGGCGTGGACGGACGTGTTCTCGACCAGCACCGGTGACGGCGGCGTCGACGACTTGACGGTGTCCGGGTCCGGCCGGTACGTGCGGGTTCTCGGCACGGCGCGCGGTACGGCGTGGGGTTACTCGCTGTGGGAGGTCGAGGTCTACGGCGTGGCCGGCGGCACCCCGCCGACGACCACCACCACGACGACTCCGCCCTCGAACGGTCTCGGCTACGCGTTCGGCAGCCGGCAGACCCCTTACGCGGCGGGCATTCTGCGCCCCTCCGGTTCGACGTCCACTTTGGACGCCGCGGTGGTGGACTACTACCAGCGCTGGAAGTCCGCGTTCGTGCGGCAGAACTGCGGCAACGGCTGGTACCAGGTGATCTCGCCGGACGCCGACCACCCGTACGTCGCCGAGGCGCAGGGCTACGGCATGGTCGTCGTCGCCACGATGGCGGGCGCCGACGCGGACGCGAAGAAGATCTTCGACGGCCTGGTGAAGTGGAAGATCGACCACCCGTCCTCGATCAACCGCGATCTGCTCGCGGCCGAGCAGGACGTGAACTGCCGCAGCGTCAACGGCGGTGACGGCGCCACGGACGGCGACATGGACGTGGCCTACGGGCTGCTGCTCGCCGATCGGCAGTGGGGCAGCGCGGGCACGTACAACTACAAGCAGCTGGCGATCCGGCACGTCAACGCGATCAAGGCCAGCGAGGTCAACCCGTCGACGAACCTGCTCAAGCTCGGCGACTGGACCAGCTCTGGCGACCAGTACTACTACCTCTCGCGGTCGTCGGACTGGATGGTCGACCACTTCCGGGCGTTCCGGAAGGCGACCGGTGACGCGGCGTGGGACACGATCCGTTCCGCTCACCAGAACCTGATCTCGACGCTGCAGCAGAACTTCGCGCCGAACACGGGCCTGCTGCCGGACTTCGTGGAGAACACGAACTCCTCGCCGCGCCCGCCCGCTGGTCAGGTGCTGGAGGACGCCAACGACGGCACGTACTGGTGGAACGCCTGCCGCGTGCCGTGGCGGATCGGCGCGGACGCGGTGACCAGTGGCGACTCCCAGTCCCTGGCGGCGGCCCGCAAGCTCAACACGTGGGTGAAGTCCAAGGCGGGCAACAACCCGAACAACATCGGCATGGGTTATCAGCTCAACGGCGCGCAGATCTCCGGTGGCAGCGCCGCCGCGTTCTTCGCGCCGTTCGCGGTCGTGGCCGCGACCGATCCGGGCAGTCAGGCGTGGCTGGACGCGTTGTGGACCAAGATGGTCCAGACGCCGATCGACTCCAGCAGCTACTTCTCGGCGAGCATCCAGCTGCAGGTGATGATCACGGTCACCGGCAACCACTGGGTGCCCTGACCAGCACTGTTCGATCGCGCAACAACGGTCTGTACCTCTTGTTGAGGGGTCCTGACCTGCATAGCGTCGCCAACCACTCGCATTGACAGCTTTGTTAACTAATTGCTGGAGGCGGTCGTGGGCGGCAGAACAATGGCGTTGGGGGCGGCCGGGCTCGTGCTCGGCCTCCTCGTCGCGGGAACGACCATCGCATCGGCGGCGGACCCTCTGGTCTCCCGCGGCAAGGCGGTGACGGCCTCTTCCGTTGAGGGGTCGGGATTCGAGGCCGCGAAGGCGGTGGACGGCAGCACGTCGACCCGCTGGGCCTCGGTGGAAGGGCACGACCCGGAGTGGCTGCGGGTGGACCTCGGTTCGGCGCACGCGATCAGCCGGGTGAAGCTGAGCTGGGAGGCCGCGTACGCCAAGTCGTACCGCGTGCAGACGTCGTCCGACGGCTCCGCCTGGACCGACGTGTACTCGACCAGCGCGGGTGACGGCGGCACCGACGACTTGACGTTGTCCGGTTCCGGGCGATATGTCCGTGTCTACGGCACGGCGCGCGCCACCGCTTACGGCTACTCGCTGTGGGAGTTCGAGGTCTACGGCGTGGGCGGCGGCACCCCGCCGACGACGACCACTCCGCCGACCACCACGACCACGACGTCTCCGCCCCCGAGCGGCCTCGGCTATCCGTTCGGCAGCCGGCAGACCCCGTACGCGGCGGGCACTCTGCGGCCGTCGGGCAGCACGTCCACTTTGGACGCCAAGATCGTGGACTACTACCAGCGCTGGAAGGCCGCGTTCGTCAAGCAGAACTGCGGCAACGGCTGGTACCAGATCATCTCACCGGACGCGAAGTTCCCGTACGTGGCCGAGGCGCAGGGCTACGGCATGGTGATCACCGCGCAGATGGCGGGCGCCGACCCGGACGCGAAGAAGATCTTCGACGGCCTGCTGAAGTACAAGCTCGCCCACCCGTCGGTCAACAACCCCGACCTGCTGGCCGCCGAACAGGACACCGCCTGCAAGAGCGTCAACGGCAGCGACAGCGCCACCGACGGCGACATGGACACCGCCTACGGCCTGCTGCTCGCCGACAAGCAGTGGGGCAGCAGCGGCACCTACAACTACAGGCAGATCGCCGTGAAGAATGTCAACGCGATCAAGAAGAGCCTCATCAACCCCAGCACGAACCTGCTGCTGATGGGCGACTGGTCCGGCCCGGACGACAGCAGGAAGTACTACGGCTCCAGGTCGTCGGACTGGATGGCCGACCACTTCCGGGCGTTCCGCAACGCGACCGGCGACTCGGCCTGGGACACGATCCGCGCCAAGCACCAGGACCTGATCGCCACGCTGCAGTCGAAGTACGCAGCGAGCACGGGCCTGTTGCCGGACTTCGTGCAGGACACCAACTCCACGGCCAAGCCGGCGGTCGGCGAGCTGCTGGAGGAGGCCGCGACCGACGGCAAGTACTGGTACAACGCCTGCCGCGACCCGTGGCGCATCGGCGCGGACGCCGCCCTCACCGGCGACGGCAAGTCACTGGCAGCCGCGCGCAAGATGAACTCGTGGATCAAGTCCAAGACCGGCGGCGACCCGAGCAAGATCGCGGTCGGCTACCAGCTCAACGGCACGCAGATCGACAGCGGCAGCGACGCGGCGTTCGTGGCGCCGTTCGCGGTGGCGGCGTCGACGGATCCGGGCAGCCAGGCCTGGCTGGACGCGTTGTGGACCAAGATGGTGAACACGCCGATCGCCACGGACACGTACTTCGGCGCGAGCATCCAGCTCCAGGTGATGATCACGGTGTCCGGAAATCATTGGATCCCGTAGATCTTCGAGGGTTTCAATGGAGTGATGGGGACAGCTAGAGCACGCCGCATCGCGAGGCGGGCACACCAGGGGCAGCTCACGTACAACGGTGAGCTGCTCCTGGACCAGTTGGAACGGGTCGCCGGCGCCGTCGCGGAGCAGGGCGGCGACTGGGTGGCCGTGCAAGCGGTGTGGTTGCACGAGGTTCCAGCGTCCGTGGAGGACCTGGTGCTGCAAGGCGTTCCCTCACGGGTCGTCCAGGTCGTGAAGGCGTTGCGGGCGCGTGGCTGGTCGGCACCTGCCGGAGTACGGCAACGCGCGACGCGGGTGCGCGAGGCGATGGACGCGGATCGGCCCCGCGTTGCGCTGCCGCCAGAGGAGCCGCCGGACCCGCGCACGGTGCCGGAACTGCTGGCCGAGTACCAGGAAACGCGCGACTACCGGCTCAAATGGGCGATCGGAGAGCCGGACGGCCTGAGCACCTCGGCGATGACGGAGCTGGCTGAGCAGTGGTGGGACTCCGAGGACGACTGGGAGGCCGGCGTTGCCGTCCGGCTCGCTCATCGAGCGGGCTCGCTCGACCGGGAACGCCTGCTGCGCACGGTGGCCGAGGGGGTGCCGGCTGCGGCCGGAGCCGCCATCGCGTTGCTGGGAGGCGAGGGGGATCGGCACGAGGTCGAGGTGCTGCACACGGTCTTGCTCCGGCCTGGGTTGGAGTGGTTGGGCGTTCGTGTCGCCGCGCGCGGCCGGCTGACCGCGATCGGCACCCCGGAGGCGACCACGGCCTTGCGGGAGTGGGAGTTCGAACTGACGGACATGCCGTGGCGCCACGACCGCGCCTGGCTGCACCGCAACGGGGCTCGCCTGATTCCCCGGCTGATCGAGCTTCTCTCCGATCCTGACTGGTGGCACGACGCACCCGTCGCGCTGGCCTCGCTGCGGGCAGTCGAGGCGGTCGGCCCGATGTGCGAGACCGTGCGCGTCGCCGAGTACCCGGTCCCGCAGATCCAGGCGCTGGGTGCGATCGGTTCTCCGGAGGCGGGGCCGACGCTGGTGTGGTTGCTCGGGCACGAGAGTGCGGACGTGCGGGCGGAAGCCCTGCAGGCGCTCAGCCGGACCGGTGGCGCGGACGTGGCCGAAGTGGCGATCGCGGCTTGTGACGATCCAGATGTGCAGGTGCGGGACCGGGCGGCGACAGTGCTCGCCCGGCACGCGGACGGCCGCGCGGTGACGACGCTGATCCGGCTCTGCGACACCTGGCACGCGGCTGAGGCGGCGGACGCACTGGCCCGCATCGGTGACCCTCGCGCGTTGCCGACGCTGTGGAACCTGTTCGTGAACCACTCCGACAGGGCGGCTCGCCATGCGGCGGGACGGGGTCTGGCGCTCATCGAAGGCGGTCACTGGTCGTGGTGGCACGCCTCGGGCGATGAGTGGGTCGAGCGCGCCCACATGTGGCTGCTCGGCCACAAACCGGAGTGGAGCCGTAGCCGCCTGGTGGACGGGACCAAGCACGCCAAGGCGATGGTGCGGGTTCGTGCCGTGGAGGCCTTCGGCCGCCTGCGTGACGCTGCCGGCGCTGAGCACGTCCGTCCGCTGCTCGCCGACCCCGATCCGCGGGTCAGGTCGGCCGCGAGGAACGTGCTCCGGGTTCTCGGGAATCCGGGCTTGACCTTGCCCTAGGGTCAAGGTTCGAGGGTAGGGGCATGGACAACGACTTCCTCGCCCTGACCGTCGCCCGCTTCGACATCCCCGGCGCCGCCGTCGGCGTCTTCCACGATGGGCGGGAGCACTTCTTCTGCCACGGTGTGACCAGCGTCGAGAACCCGTTGCCGGTCAACGAGGACACGCTGTTCCTGCTCGGCTCGATCACCAAGACCTACACGGCCACGGCCATCATGCGACTGGTGGCCCAGGGCCGGGTGTCGCTGGACGCCTTGGTGCGCGAGTACGTGCCGGAGCTGCGGTTGCTGGACGGCCGCGAGTTCACCGTCCGGCAGCTGCTCAACCACACTTCCGGGCTGGACTGGGGCACGTTGGTGGACACCGGCGAGGGCGACGACGCTCTGGCCCGCCACGTCGGCGAGCTCGCGACGCTGAAGCTGGTCGGGGCTGTCGGCGAACGGCCGTCCTACAGCCAGTCCGGCTTCAACCTGGCCGGGCGGATCATCGAGAACGTCACCGGGCAGACCTACGAGCAGGCGCTGATGACGTTGCTGCTGGAGCCGTTGGGGCTCGGCAACACGCACTTCGACCGGGACGCGGTGATGACCCGCCGGTTCGCCGTCGGGCACGAGAAGGGCGAGATCGCGCGGCCGTGGCGGCATTGGCGGGCCAACAACCCCGGTGGTGGCATCGCGGCCTCGGTCGCGGATCTCCTCGCGTGGGCCCGTTTTCACCTGAGCGACGGTGACGGCATCGACTTCGCGGAGATGCGGAAGCCCACGGCGTTGTTGCGCGGCAGCAACCTCGGTGACGCCATCGGGGTCGGCTGGTTCCTGCGCGAGATCGACGGCGTTCAGGTGATCGGGCACGGTGGTTCGTCCAACGGGCAGTTCGCCGAGCTGCTGATCGTGCCCGAACGCGGCTTCGCGGTGGTGTCGATCGCGAACCAGGGGCCGGACGGCATTCCGTTCAACCAGGCCGTGGTGCGCCGCGCGTTGGAGCACTACGTCGGTGTCGTGGACCGCGACCCGGAACCGTTGCCGTACAACGCTTCCCAGGCCGCTGAGGTCTCGGGCGGGTACGACAACGACGCGATGGTCATGACCATCGAGGACACCGGGTCCGGGCTGGTGCTGGAGGTGCTGATCCGGCCGGAGATCCGGGCTTCCGCCGAGATGGACCTGCCCGCCGACCACGCGCCGTTCCCGATGGGACTGCTGCCGCGCGACGAGTACGTGATCACGGACGGAGCGTTCGCCGGGCAGCGGGGGTTCTTCAGCCGCAACGCCTCCGGCGAGATCGTCGGGGTCGATCTCGCCGGTCGTATGTTCGGCCGGGTGCGATGATGCCGCGATGATCACGATCGGCCAGCTCGCCCGGTACGCGGGCGTGACGATCAAGGCGGTGCGGCACTACCACAAGGTGGGGCTGCTGCCCGAACCCGAGCGCGACCACTCCGGCTACCGGTGCTACACCGCCCAGGACGCGGTCGACCTGGTCAAGATCCGCACGCTCGCCGAGGCCGGTGTGCCGCTCGCCCGCGTGAAGGAACTGCTCGTGGCGGGGGAGCAGGAGTTCGCCTCGTCGATCACCGAGATCGACGAGGCGCTGCGCCGCAGGGAAGAAGAGATCCGGCAGGCCCGCGAACGGGTCGTGCGGCTGCGGGCCGGCAACGCGCTGTTCGTGACGCCGGAGGCCGCCGCGATGCTGGACCTGTTGCGGGAACTGGGAGTCAGCGAGCGCGGCGTCCGGATGGAACGCGAGGTCTGGGTGCTCATGCAGGCCGTCGCGCCGTGCGAGGCGGCGGTCTGGCTCGCGGACAAGACCGAGTCGCTCGCCGACCCCGGGTTCCGGGAGATCTACCTCGCTTACGACGAGGCTTTCGGGCTTCCGGCCGACGATCCGCGGCTGCCCGCGCTGGCCCGGCGGGCGGCGGACTGGCTGGCGCGGCGCCCGGTCATGCCCATGGCGGATCCGGAGGTCATCGCGCTGGCCATGGCGGCGGCCGGTGCCTCGTCGCCCGCCTGGGACCGGATGGCCGCGCTGAGCAGGACGCCCTAGCGGCCCAGATGACCGTCGACCGCATGCCGCGCTGCGGTGCGGGCGCCCTCGATCACGGACCTGTTCTGCAACAACCTGCCCGTCGCGAGCGCGCCGTCGATGAGCAGGCCGATGTGCGCGGCGAGTTCGGCGGGTTCCGAGGCGCCGGCGGCCGTGCTCAGTTCGGTGAGCCACCGCTGGCGGCGTTCGGTGTGCGCGACGGTGGCCGCCTGGGCCTTGGAGCCCGCGGTCGTCTCCACCGCCGCGCTGATGAACGGGCAGCCGAAGAAGCCGTGCCGGTCGAACGAAGCCTCCAGCGCGTCGAACAACCCGACGAGCTGGTCTCGAGGCTCGTCACCGGCGTCGCGCGCCGCGGTCCGCAGCTTGTCCATCCAGGAGTCGTCCGTGCGGCTCAGGTACGTCGCCAGCAGGTCGTCCTTGGTGGGGAAGTGTGCGTACATCGTGGACTTGGCGACACCCGACTCGGCGATCACCCGGTCCATGCCGACGCCGCGCACACCGTCGCGGTGGAACAGTTCCGCCGCCGCGTCCAGGATCTTCTGCTCGGTGTTCGTCCGGCGAGTACGGGTGGCCACACCGGACAGACTAGTGAGACCGGTCATCCGCCGATCTCCACGGCGACCTTGCCCCGGCCGATCTCCCCGAACGCCTTCTCGACGGCGTCCAGGCCGAACGTGCGGGGCTCCGAAGGCCGCAACTCGCCCGCGTCGACCAGGGCGGCGACCTCGCGCAGGATCTCCCCGTGGTGGGCACGCCCCTGGCCGGTGAGCATCGGCAGCAGCGTGAACACGCCGGAGTAGGTCGCGCCGCGGAACGACAGCGGCGCGATGCTGTGCGTGCCCCAGCCCAGCGCGCTCACCACATGTCCCGTGTGGACGCGAGCCGCGCGGAACGACGCGTCGAGCACCTCGCCGCCGACGGTGTCGAAGACGATGTCGAACCCTTCACCGCCGGTGTGCTCGGCGACGTGGTCCTCGACGGACCTGGCTCGGTCGATCGGTACTGCGCCGAGCTTCTCGACGACGTCGGCGTGCCCCGGCGAGCACGTCGCGTAGACGTCGGCCCCGCGCGCCCGTGCGATCTGGATCGCGACCTGCCCGATCCCGCCCGCGCCGCCGTGCACCAGCACCTTCAGCCCCGGCCGCACCCGAGCGCGGTCGACCAGGCCCTCCCAGGCGGTGATCGCGACCAGCGGAAGCACGGCCGCCTCGGGCATCGTGAGGGCGGCTGGCTTGCGGGCGAGCAGCCTCGCGTCGACGGCGGCGAACTCCGCCAGCGACCCCTGCAGCCCGCCGACGCCGCCGGTCAGTCCGAAGACCTCGTCGCCGGCTTCGAAGCCCTCGCCGGCCGTTTCCACGACACCGGCGAGGTCGAGCCCGAGCACCGCGGGTGGCTGGACCTCCGCGTGCCCGGCCTGACCCGCCGCGATCTTGACGTCCAGCGGGTTGAGGCCGCTCGCCGCCACCCTGACCAGCACCTGGCCGGGTCCCGGTTCCGGCCGGTCGATCTCCTCGAGCACCAACGGCCTGCCGAACTCTTCGAGTACTGCCGCACGCATCCGAACCAACTCCTCGACGTCTTAATCGTACAGACTAGTCCGTTCGATTAAGACGTCAAGCGCAGCGCCCGAATGTGTGTCGCATAGCGCTTCCGGCCGACGAAGCGCCACAGCAACCGGGCCGGTGGGGGCAGTTCGTGGAGGAACCAGGCGCGTTCGGGCTCGGTCGCGTCTTCGAGCACCAGTCCCGCGATCGTCAGCTTCGCGGTCAGCGACTTGGGGCCGTGCTTCATCGCGTGCTTCTGGGGCGCGAGCCACTCCGGCACGGTGAGGTGCTCGTGGATGAGCGGCAGGACCGCGTTCTCCTCGAGGTCGAGGTGCTCGGTCAACGTCGGTTCGAGGTCGCGCAACGCCGCCGCGAGCCGGTCGCGTGCAACGGCGCTAGCCGTGCCCGCCCAGTCCGGCAGCACCTGTTCGATCAGGGTGATGGCCTGGGCGATCGCGTCGTGCTGCTTCTCCATGATCGCGATCAGGTCGTGCTCGACCGGGGCGCGCAGGGTCAGCACCGGCCAGAGCAGTTCGTCCTCGGCCTCGTGGTGCCCGTGCAGCATGTCGAGCATCAGCCTGAGGTGGCCGGCGAGCAGTTCGGCGCGGGGGACGTCGCCGGGGGCCACGGCCGCGACCAGGCCTGGGAGCAGGGAGAACTCGCGGCGCATCGCGCGGTGGATGACCTTCATCTGCTGGGTCTCCGGCTTGTCCGCCGGTGCGTTCGGATCGATCGGCATGAATTCATAGTAACGGAGTTACTATGAATGTAGGTCTGTACACTCAATCTGTGGCGAAGCAGACCTACACCTCGGCCGTCCGGGCGGCCGCGGCCCGCGAGACCCGTGCCGCGATCCTGCGCGCGGCGGGAAAGCTGTTCGCGGAGCAGGGTTTCGCGCAGACGACGGTGGCGGGCATCGCCAAGCAGGCGGGCGTCGCGCTGAACACCGTCTACACGAGCGTGGGCGGCAAACCCGCGTTGATCGAGGCGCTGGTCGAGGACAGCACGGGCGACGAGCACATCGACGAGTCGTTGAAGGGCGTCTTCGCCGCCGACGACCCCCGGCTGGTGCTGCGCCTGCTCGCCGAGGGCACCGCGGAGTCGACCAGGCGGCACGAACAGGTGCTCAACCTGCTGTTCGACAACATCACCGCCGATCCCGTGGTGGCCACGGCGGCCTCGCGCGCCGTCGAGCGCTACCGCGAGAGGCTGGGGCGCGTCGCCGATCACCTCGTGGCACTGGGCGTGCGCACCGATCGGGAGCGGACCGAGCAGATCCTGTGGTTCTACTTCGGCCGGGGCGGCTGGCGGACCGTGCGCGAACTCGGCTGGGACTGGACCGAGGGCGCCGGCTGGCTGGCGGACCAGGCCGGCGCCGCTCTGCTGTCCTAGAACATCGTGCGCAGGAAGGCGGGCCCGCCCTCCTCGGCGTTCAGTCCTTTCTCGACGAACGCGATGTTGTGGTGGAACGAGATCCCGCTGATGTTGCGCTCCAGGTAGGAACCCTCGCCGCGCGGGTCGCGCACCTCCGCCTGGTTCAGACCGTCCACGAAGGACTTGAGCATCCCCATCGACGTGCCAGCGGCCGCCTCGGGATGGCCGCCCCAGCTCGGCCAGTACGCGGTCTGCAGGTCCTCCACGACGTAGAGCCCGCCCGCGCGAACGTGCGGGAACAGCGCGTGGAACGAGGTTCGCACGTGCTCGTTGAGGTGGCTGCCGTCGTCGATGACCACGTCGAACGGGCCGAGCTCACGGCCAAGCGAGTCGAGGAACTCCGCGTCGGACTGGTCGCCCAGCACGGTCATGATCCGCGGGCCGCTGACGTTCTTGCGCGCGATGTCCAGGCCGTGCACGAGGCCGCGCCGGAAGTACCGCTGCCACATCCGCAACGAGCCACCGCCGCGGTCAGGGTCGTCGTAGCCGCCGATGCCGATCTCCAGCACCCGCACGGGTTCGGTGCGCAGGCGGGCGAAGTGGCGGTCGTAGTGCTGCGTGTACCAGTGCAGGTCGCCCCACTTGTCCGAGCCGTGCTCCACGGCGAGCTCGCCCAGGTCCCGGTGGGTGGGCCTGAGCGCGGACAGCAGCTCCTGAACGGACTCCGCGAGGCCCTTGCGGTCCTGGAACCACCCGCTGATCCCGCGCTCGTCGAGATCGGGATCCGGGGTCGTCACGGCGAGACTCGGCCACGGGCGTTCGTCGGTGCCGTAGAGGCCGCGCACGGCGTCGGCGAGATCGAGCGTGATCACGACCTCCGCGTCCGGGCACAGGTGACGGGTCGTGCGGCCGTCGAAGCCGAGGTCGAGCCGGACGTCGTGCTCGCCGATCTCCCGCAGGACCTCCCCGGCGACGGCCTCGGGGGTGAGCCTGCGGATCGTGTCGTCCAGCAGATCGCGGCCGGCGGTGGCGGCCTGCAGCAGCGGGGCGAGAACCGTCCACCGTTCGGTGTCGAACACTGAGGTCCCTTCGTCTGGCTTGAGTCCGGCTTGAGCATGTCCGTTTTAGGATCGAACGCATGGGGATCCGACGAGTGTTGAGCATGGTTTTGGCCGTGGGTCTGGTTGTGTCTGGTGCGGGATCGGCACAAGCGGGAGAGCGGCAGTTGTTGTACTACAACCACGCATGGGGAACGCTTGATCGCGCCACAGCGGACGCGGTCGAGCACTCTCGTTACCTCAGGCAGTTCGCGGATTTCGAGGTCAGGACCACGACCGGCGCGGACGGCAAGGTCTGGACAGGCCGTTACCTGCGCGGCCGCGAGACCTACCTGGAGGTCTTCGGCATCGGTGACGTGCCGGGCCAGGACGGCGAACTGGGCGCCGCCGGCCTCGGGCTCTCGACCGAGCACGACGGTGACGTCGAGAAGCTCAAGGCGAAGCTGGTCGCCGCGGGCGAGAAGCCGAACGACTTCCTGCAGACCCGCGACTTCGGCGACGGCAAGCCCGTGCCGTGGTTCGACGGCCTGTTCCTGAACGAGACGTACGAGAAGTTCGGCGCCTGGGCCATGGAGTACCGCGACGAGTACCTCAGCGACCCGCGCAGCAACGTGGGGCCCGCGAAGTTCCCCGGCGACGTCACGCGTGAGCGGTACCTGCCGGACGCGTACAAGGACAGGGTGATGCGCGACATCACACTCATCCGCATCGCCGTCACGGCCTCGGACCTGGCGGACACCCTGCCGCTGCTGCGGGCGGGCGGCTTCTCGCTGCGCACCGATCCGGGCTCGGTCGTGGCCTCGCGCGGCGGCACCACGATCCGCTTCGACGAGGCGCCGGTGGGGCGGACCGGGCTCCAGCGCGTCGAGTTCGACCTCAACCGGCCGACCGCACGGCACGTCGAGAAGCTGGGCACGTCCACGCTGGTCGTGGGTCCGGGCAAGCGCGCGGTCTGGACTTTCTGACACCCTGGTCCAGAAGGACCAACGAACGGGGTGTCGGGCGGGTGTCACTGGTCGGGCGGGATCGGGAACGGGAACGGCTGGTAGCGCTGGCGGACTCCGGCGGGTCGCTGCTGGTCGTCGGTGAGCCCGGCGTGGGCAAGTCGGCCCTGCTGTCCTGCCTCGACGGTCACCGGGTCGCGGGCGTCGAGGCCGAGCAGGACATGCCGTACGCCGGACTGCACCAGGTCCTGCACCCGTTCCTCGCACTGTCCACTTCGTCCGGTGTGCGGCGCGCCGCGCTGGAAGTCGTTCTGGGACTCGCCGACGGCCCGGCGCCACCCGTGCACCTCGTCGGGCTCGCCGCGCTGGAGTTGCTGGGCACGGCGCGGCCCGTCGTCCTGGTCGACGACGCGCACTGGCTGGACCAGGCGAGCCAGGACGTCCTCGGGTTCGTGGCGCGCCGCCTCACCGGTGCCGCACTGGTTCTCGCCGCCCGGACGCCCGTTTTCGAAGGCGTGCCGACGCTTTCCTTGGCACCGCTGGATTCTCCGGAGGCCTGCGCGGTGCTCGACGCGGCCGCGCCCGGCCTGGATCCCGAACGCCGCTCGTGGGTGCTCGCCCAGGCGGCCGGGAACCCGTTGGCGCTCACCGAACTCCCGTTCGGCGGCAACTCCCTGGAGGAGACCTTCGCCGCCCGTGCCTCGACCCTGCCCGCCGACGTGCGGGCGTCGTTGCTCGACCTGGCGCTCGGCGGTGCGTCCTCCGCGGATCTCGCCCCGGCCGTCGAGGCCAGGCTGGTCGACCGGGACGGCGCGTTCCGGCACCCGTTGATCAGGTCGGCGATCGCCGGTGCCGCAGGCCTTTCCGAACGCCAGGAGGCTCATCGCCGGCTCGCCTGGGCCACCGACGAGCCCGACCGGCGGGCGTGGCACCTGGCCGGCGCCGCGACCGGTGCCGACGAGAACGTGGCCTGCCTGCTGGAGAAGACGGCCGACCGCGCGCTCCGGCGTGGCGGCGCGGTGGCGGCCGTTCACGCGCTGGAACGCGCTGCGGCTCTTGGGGATGTCGGTGAGCGCGCCCGGCGGTTGTTGCGGGCGGCCGAGCTGGCGGCGGAGGCGGGACGGCGCGACGACGTCGAGCGCATCCTGCTGGACGTGCGCGGCCTGGACCTCACGGCACGGGAGCGCGCGCTCGTGACGTGGCTGCCCACCGCGTTCGACGACGGCGTGAGCGAAGGTGTGGCGGGCCCCGGCGAACTGGTCGGGCTGGCCGAGTCCGTGGTGGCCGGCGGTGACGTCGAACTGGGCATGCGGATCTTCTGGAGCGTCGCGATGCGGTGCTTCTGGGTGGAGCCGGGGGCGGCCGTGCGGGAGCGGATCGCGGCGGTGGCGCGGCGGCTGCCGATCGACCCGCGCGACCCGCGGATGCTGGCGACGACGGCCTACGTGTGCCCGGTGCAGCAAGGAGACTCGGTGGTCGCCGGGCTGCGTGCGGCCCGAGGTGGGCTGGAGACGGCGGCAACGGCCGCGAGGCGAAAGGCTGGATCGGAGGCAGAGGCCGCGGCCGAGAGGCGGGGCGCGATGGCCGACGATCCCGCCACCCTCCGCCTGCTCGGCAGCGCCGCCCTCCAGGTCGGCGCGTTCGCCGACTCCGTCCGGTTCTCCCTTGCCGCCCAACGGGACTTCCGCGCTCAAGGCCAGTTCGGACTTCTGGCCAGAGCCCTCGCCGTCGAGGCCTGGAGCCGGACCCGCCTGGGCGACATCGCCGCCGCCGAACCCGCCGCCGAGGAAGCCGCCCGCCTGGCCGAGGAGACCGGCCAGCCGTACATGCGCGGACTGGCCGCCGCCGTCCAGGCCGAGATCGCGGCCCTGCGCGGCGAGTACGAGCGGTCGGCCGAGCTGGCGGCTCAGGCCGAACGGATCGGGCTTGCGGCGGGCGCCCGGCCCGTCCTCGCCACCGTGCAGCTGGCCAGGAGCCTGGCCGCGCTCGGGGAGGGCCGCTACGCCGACGCGTTCGCCGCCGTCCGCCGCGTCCACGACCCGTCCGATCCCGCCTACCAACTGGCGTTGCGCCGGTACGTGCTGCCCGAACTGGCCGAGGCCGCTACCCGCAGCGGCAACGCCGACGAGGCCGCCAAGATCGTGCAGGAGCTGGACACCGCGACCAGTTCGCCCGCGTTGGCGGCCGGGCTGAGGTACGCGCGGGCGCTTCTGGCCGCGGACGACGAGGCCGAGGCGTTGTTCGAGGCGGCGCTCGACACCGGCAGCTCGCCGTGGGACCGGGCGCGCGTGCAGCTGGCGTTCGGCGCGTGGTTGCGCCGGCAACGGCGGGCGGCTCAGGCCCGGCCGCACCTCAAGGCGGCCGCGGAGGCGTTCGAGGCGTTCGGCACCAGGGACTGGGCGGAACGCGCCCGCGAGGAACTGCGGGCGTCCGGCGAGTCGCGGGGTGGCAACGGCGAGCTGACCGAGCACGAACTGACCATCGCGCGCATGGCGGCGGACGGGCTGACGAACAAGGAGATCGGCGAGCGACTGCACCTGTCGCACCGCACGGTCAGCACGCATCTGCACCGGATCTTCCCGAAACTCGGGGTCACCGCACGCGCCGAGCTGAAGGAAGCGCTCATGACGTACTCCGACACCGTCACCTGACGCTCGCGAGCACCCACCCGACGCCCCTAGCGTCGACGTCATGATCAGCAGGCGACAGTTCTCCCAGGCACTGGCCGTGGCCGGCATCGCGGCACCCCTCCTCACCGCGACCGCGCACGCCTCGCAGCCGTCCTGGGGCCCGATCAAGCAGGTCAGGGCAGGTCTGCTCGACATCGGCTACGCGGAGATGGGCCCGGCGGACGGCCCGGTCACGATCCTGCTGCACGGCTGGCCGTACGACATCCACAGCTACGTCGACGTCGCCCCTGCCCTCGCGGCGAAGGGTCACCGCGTCCTCATCCCGTACCTGCGCGGCTACGGCCCCACCCGGTTCCTGCACGCGCACACGACCCGCAACGGCCAGCAGTCGGCGCTGGGCGCGGACGTCATCGCGTTCATGGACGCCCTGAAGATCCGCAAGGCGACGGTGGCCGGGTTCGACTGGGGCGCGCGGACGGCGTGCATCGTCGCGGCGCTGTGGCCGGAACGGGTCAGGGCGCTCGTCTCGGTCAGCGGCTACCTGGTCGTCAACCTCCAGCAGAACCAGGAACCGCTGTCCCCGCAGGCGGAACTGGGCTGGTGGTACCAGTACTACTTCGCGACCGACCGCGGCGTGAAGGGCTACGAGCAGAACTCCTACGAGTTCAACAAGCTGATCTGGAAGATCGCCTCCCCGCAGTGGAACTTCGACGAGGCCACCTACGCCCAGAGCGCCACGGCGTGGAAGAACCCCGACCACGTCGCGATCGTCATCCACAACTACCGCTGGCGGCTGCAGCTCGCACAGGGTGAGCACCGCTACGACGGGCTCGAACGCAAGCTGCAGGCCAGGCCGGTGATCAGCGTGCCGACGATCACCATCGCCAGCGACTTCGACGGCCCCAACAAGGACGGCATGGCGTACCGCAAGCAGTTCAGCGGCCGCTACGAGCACCGGATCCTCGACGGCATCGGGCACAACGTGCCGCAGGAGGCCCCGGAGGCGTTCACCAAGGCGGTCCTCGACATCAGCTAGGCGGCGTGAGGATCCCACCGGCGGACGTGCGGATGCGCAGCGAGGAAGCCTTCGCGTCCCGCACGATCCGGTCGACGTCGTAGGCCACCAACCGGCCGCCGCGCTTGATGATCCGGCCGTCCGAGAACACCGTGTCAACGTTGGCAGCTGTCGCCGCCTGCACCAGCGTCGTCTCGAACAACCCGCCCGGCGCGAGGTTGATGTCGTTGGCACGCACCAGGATCACGTCCGCGCGCTTGCCGACGGTGATCGACCCGGTGACGTCCCCGAGTCCCAGCGCGCGGGCGCCGTTCAGGGTCGCCATCTCGAGCACGTCGGAGAACCCGACCTCGGGCAGGCCGGCGGAAGGCGTGCCGGACCAGGGGATTCCGGTGTTCCAGACGAGCCTCATCGCCTCGAACATGTCCGACGGCGCGATCGACGTGGCGTCCGAGGACAACGACACCGGCACCCCGGCCCTGCGGAACCGCAGCAGCGCGTCGCGCGGATCGCCCCCGGTGCCCAGCCGGAACTCCGAATGCGGCGCCCACGACAACGGTGTCCCGGTGCGCGCCATGATCTCCATGTCGCTGTCCAGCGCCGTGACGTAGTGGCACAACAGGGTGCGCGGACCGAGCCAGCCCCGGCGTTCGTAGTCCGCCGCGTCCACGGTCCGCGGTGGCGCCTGACCGGCGTGGATCGCGACCGGCAGACCTCGTGCCAGCACGGCGTCCATGTCCGCGAAGAACGCCGGTTCGGTGCTCTGCGACAGCCCGCGCACGCAGACGCCCAGGTGCACCAGCCCGTCGAACGCCGTGCCGCCCGCGAAGTACTGCTGCCGCACGCGATCCACGTCCGTCAGGTCCATCGGCAGGTCGCGCGGCATCTGGTCGACGTGGCCGTAGGAGAACCGGGCGCGCAGCAGTCCGTCGCGGTGTGCGCGCAGTTCGGCGTCGGCGTGCGCGGGGGAGCGGGTGTTGTTGGACCAGTTGTGCACGGTGGTCACGCCCGCGTTCGCCAGCTCCGCGAGCCCGAGCAGGACGCTGCGGTGGACGTCCTTCGCCTCGTACAGCGTGGAAGTCGCCCGTTTCGCCGCGAAGTACGGGAAACCGTCGGCCACGAAGTTGCGGCCCAGCGCGCTCCACATGTGGTGGTGGGTGTTGACGAAGCCGGGCAGGACGATCATGTCGGTCGCGTCGACGATCTTCGCGCCCCTTGCGTCCAGGCCCGGCCCGACACCTAGGATCCGGCCGTTGTCGATCAGGACGTCCGCGCGAGGCAGCACCCCGAGCGCCTCGTCGACGGTGACGACGGCGCCGCCGCGGATCAGGTACCGCCCGCGTCGTGTGTCAGTGGATTCAGCACTGGCCACGCCACCAGTGGCCGGCACGGCCAGAGCCGCGCCCAGGAGTGTCCTTCGGTTGATCATGCGGCCTCCAATGCAGGGAGAGCCGACATGCTCGCCGACCGTCAGAGGCCTGTCACGGGAGTTGCGCCGCCCGGCTCAGCGCGTCTGGTCGAGTGGACGCAGGTGCTTGTCCGGCGCGGTGGTCAGCTCGTCGAGCTGCGGCCGTGCGGCGTCCAGCCGGTTCGACTCGCTCGACTGGCGGCGGATGATCTCGTCCACGTTGGACGCCTGCACGAGCAGTCCGGGCGCGACGAGCCAGCCCTCCGGCAGCGCCCTGCCCTGGGTGGCGTGCTTCGCCAGCAGCCACCCGCCGACCGCGCCTTTGAGGAAGTGCTCGGCGGACACCGTGGCGAACAGGTGCCCGTCCTTGACGCCCTGCAACGCCTTCGGGTCCAGGCTGAACGCCGCGGCCAGCCACTTCGCGTCCTTCGCGGCGTGCACGGCGGCGAGGTTGATCGCGTCCACGTCACCCGCGCCCAGCAACGCGACGGCGTCGGAGTTGGCGTCGGCCAGCCGTTGCCAGGTGGCGAGGTTCGCCGGCTGGTCGCGGCCGGTGTCGAGCGGGCCGATGACCTGGACCTTCGGCAACCGTTCCGCGAGCCGTTCGCGCAGGCCCAGCGCCCGCAGGTCCAGTGCGGGCATCGCGGGGGAGTTGCTGCCGATGACGATCTTGCCCGTGCTGTCCGGCGGCAACCGCTCGGCCGTCGCGTCGGCGAGCCGGCGACCGAGCTCGTAGTTGTCGTTCTCGATCATCAGCTTCGCCCCGCTGCCCGGCGCGACCTGGCCTCCCGCGACCGCGATCAGGGGGATGCCCTCGGCGATCACCTGCGCCATCGGCTCGGCCACCAGTTCGGGCGCCACCGCGGACACCCCGATCCCGCCCTTGGCCCGCGTCGCGAGGCCGCGGAGCAGTTCGGCCTGCTTGAGACCGTCGTGCGTGTCCGGTCCGGTCGTCTCGGTCCTGACCCCGCCGGCGATGGTCGCGCCCGCCCGGAAACCCTCGCTCATCTCCCTGGAGAAGTCGCGGCTGGTGTTCTGGGACACGAATCCGATCGTGGGCGGGTCATCGGACGTCTGTTCCCCACCGCATCCGCTCACCCCTGCCGTCAGCAGTAAAACAGCAGGTAGAGCGATGTGGGTGAGGCGAACCACGGAGACGTCCTGTCAGTCGGCCGGTAGAAGGCGAGAAGGCTAGTGCACGGCGGCACGAGGTGTCGGCTTGCGTGCGATCCTTTGGCTGCGTACCAATAGCACCTTCGCAAGGACGCGACGTGAGGCTTTGTAGATGCTGTCCAACTGGGTCGAGACTCGCACGACCGTGCAGACGACCGTCGTCAGCCTGACGATCGGCCTCGCCACGCTGGCGGGCCTCGCGCTGTGGACGAACCTCAGCATGCAGCGCGCCGCCACGCACCTGCACGAGCTGAACGAGACCAGCGACCGCTGGGGCCTGGTCGTGCAGAACGTCGACGTCGCCGACCACGCCCTCACCGACTACCTCAGATCCGGCACACCGGTGATGAGCCAGCCCGTCGCGACCGCCGCCGGTGCCGCCGACGAGAGCCTGCGCTGGCTGCGCGACCACGGCGCTCCGGCCGACGTCCGCGCGGCCAGGATCGTCGGCGACCTCTACGGCGACTACAGCGGACTGCTGCGCGAGACGGTCGCGGAGGGCGATCGCGGTGACACCACGGCCGCGTTGCAGAAGGCGGACCAGGCCGAGCTGACGCTGGCGTCGTTGCGCAAACAGCTCTCCACGGTCGTGCAGCTCAAACGCCTGGAGACGACCGACTACCTGCGTGCGGCGGAAATGCAGAACGGCAACCTCCGCATCGCCGCCCTCGTCGCGTTCCTCATCGACTTGGGACTGGTGGGGCTGTGCAGCCTCGTGCTGCTCGGCCACCGCCGCAAGATCCTCCGCCAGGCCGCCAGGAGCGAGCACGAGGCGATGCACGACGCGTTGACCGGCCTGGCCAACCGCACGCTGCTGACCCAGCGCACCGCGCAGGCGATCCGCCGCAGCAACCAGACGGGCGACCCGCTCGGCCTGTTCCTGATCGACCTCAACCGCTTCAAACCGATCAACGACACCCTCGGCCACGCGTTCGGCGACAAGCTGCTGCAACTGGTCGCCAACCGGCTGACCGGCGCCGTCCGCGACGTCGACACCGTGGCCAGGCTGGGCGGCGACGAGTTCGCGGTCCTGCTGCCGTCGGTGAGCACGTCCGACAACGCGCTGATCGTCGCCGAACGCGTGCACCGCGCGCTGGACGAAGCCGTTGACCTGGAAGGACTTTCGGTCGACGTCGGGTGCAGCATCGGCATCGCGCTGTACCCGACCGACTCCGCCGACGCGCACGAACTGCTCAAGCACGCCGACATCGCGATGTACGCGGCCAAGCGCGGCCGCCTCGGCACGTCCGTCTACGAGCCGGGCCTCGACGAGCACCACGCCGCCCAGCTCACCGTGATCAGCGACCTGCGCCGCGCCCTCGACCAGTGCGAGCTCGTCCTGCACTACCAGCCGAAAGCCGACCTGCGCAGCGGCGAGGTCTGCGGCGCCGAGGTCCTGTGCCGCTGGCAGCACCCGGCGCACGGCCTGCTGGGCCCGGACAGGTTCATCCCGGCCGCCGAGGAGACCGGCCTGATCGAACCGCTCACGCAGTACGTGCTCGACCACGCGCTCGCCCAGTGCCAGGCCTGGCACCTCGCCGGCTGGGACGTCCCGATCTCGGTCAACGTGGGCGCGCAGTGCCTGCACGACATGACGTTCCCCGAACAGGTCGCCGCCGCGCTCAAGCACCACGGCCTCGACGCCGCCGTGCTCACACTGGAGATCACCGAAAGCGCGATCATCGCCGACCCGCACCGCGCGACCGACGTGCTGACCCGCCTGCGGGAACTGGGCGTGCGGCTGTCCATCGACGACTTCGGCACCGGCTACTCGTCCATCGCCTACCTGCGCACGATGCCGGTGCACGAGATGAAGATCGACCGCTCGTTCACCACGAACATGCGCACGGACGCGTCCAGCGGCGCGATCACCCGCTCGTTGCTCGGTCTCGCGCACAACCTGGAGCTGGAGGTCGTGGCCGAGGGCGTCGAGGACGAGGAGACGTGGGCCGTCCTCGCCGCCCTGGGCTGCGACATCGTGCAGGGCTACTGCCTGAGCAAACCGTTGCCGGCGGACGAGTTCGTCACGTGGCTGCGCGAACGAACGCTGGCGGAGCTCGTCGTCACCGCTGACTAGCGAGCTTGTAGGCCGCCGCCCCGATCAGCTCCAGCGACACCTGCAACCGTTCCAGGCTGATGTTGGCGCGGATCGTGTCCTCCGGCGTGTGGTAGATCGGCTCCAGCTGCGCCGGTCCGCCCTCGCCGCGCCAGCTGAAGTTCGCCGACGCCAGGCCCTTCTCGTGGAACGGCACGTGGTCGCTCGACCCGCGCGCCACCGGTCCGTGCACCCGCGGGTCGTAGCCGAGCCGCCCGGCCGCGGCACGGACGTTGGCCGTCGTCGCGTTGTCGGCGCCGTCCACGGACAGCAGCCAGTAGGCCGTCGCCGGGTCGTGGCTGGTGGCGACCATGTCGTTCTGGAACACGCCCTTGATCCTGGCGATCTCCTCGGGCGGGAGCTGCGAGACGTAGTGCCGTGACCCGAGCAGTCCCTGCTCCTCCGAACCCCACAGCGCGAATCGCAGCGCTTTGTTCGTTGGCAGGTAACGCAGAACGCGTGCCAGCTCCAGGCACAGGACCGTGCCGCTGCCGTCGTCGTTGGCGCCCGGCGAGCCCGGCACGGTGTCGTAGTGCGCGGTGACCATCACGACCCCGTTGTCGCGCCACGGGAACGTCGACGGCCGGTCCGCGATCACGTTGTAGGACGTGAGGTTCGGGTGGTGGACCGTGCTGATCGTCAGCTCGCCGGTGCCCTGGGCGCGCAGCTTCTCGGTGTGCACCTGGGCGAGACCGATCACCGGCACGGCGACGTCGCGGTCGAGCGTGGGGGAGAAGGCGCTGGACTTGCTGGCCGTCGCGGAGATCCGGCCGAGGACGACCGCCACCGCGCCGCGCTCGATCGCCGCGTGCGTGGGCGCGGAGCCGGCGGGAGCGTTGACGTAGAACGCGATCTTGCCGGTCAGATCCGGCAACTGGCCGTCGACGACCTCGACGAACGGCGCCTTGACCGTGACGCCGAGACTGCCGAACCGGGAGGCGCCCGCCTGCCACTCGCCGTTGACGTCGGCGAGGTACTTGTCCGGCACGGTGAACGGCTGCGTCGTCACCTGGTACCGCAACGCCTTGAGCTCGCGGACGAGGTAGTCGCGCGCCCGGTGCTCGGACGCGGTGCCGCCGATGCGCGGCCCGATCTTGTCGCTGAGCACCTTGAGGTGTTCGAGCGCGTTGCGGGCCCGAACCCTTGCCACGACGGGGAAATCGCCGAGGTTCAGGTCCGGCAGGTGCGAGGCGCCCGGCCGTTGCTCCGTGGCCGCGAGCGCGCTCGCGGGATTGGCCACCACGGCGGCCACCCCGGCCGCCGCCGCGAAGAAGTCACGTCTGCGCAAGTCGTCCCCCATCTCCGAAGTTCCCAGGCCGAACGTATGCAGGGCGGCGGGGGCGGGACAAGCGACTAGTGGCTGGCTTTCACCATGTGGTCGTCGGAGTGCTCGATGACCAGGTCCTGCACCTGTTTGCGCGCGTCCGCCCGCGCCTTCTGGACGCACGCCATCAGTTGCGCGGCGAGCACTTCCGGTTCGAGCTCGCGGACCTCGGGGCTCAGCATGATGCCCGTCGTGAGGCCGTTCGAGTCGACGGTGACGCTGATGCCGCCGCGGGTGGCCTCGCCGCTGACCGCCGCGAGCAGCCCGACCAGGTCGAGGTAGCGGCGCTGCTCGCGTTCGGCGGTGGCGTCGCGGCGCTCCTCCCACCACGAGATCCGGCGGCGCAACAACGCCTGCGCGGTCGCCGGGTCGGCCACGGGAATCGTCCACGAGCCGGACGCGGTGTGCAGCGCGATGGCGTTCGCCTGCGCCGTCACGCGGAGGATGCGGGCGAACGAGACCCCGGCGTCGACGCGGGAACCGCGCCGAGTGGTCCAGTCGACGCGGTCGGTGCCGATCAGCACGCGTGCCCCGTCGCCGACCAGCACGAGCGGGAACGCGGTCGAGCCGAGTTCGAGAACAGGGGAGGAGAGCAGCGAACGATGGGCCAGCCGGGCGAGTGCGCTCGCGGACCCCGCGCCGAGCACTCCGGCCGCGCACAACGCCTTCACCGCGAGCGCCGCACCCGGACTGAGCCGCAACGCGATGCCCGAGCCCGGCAGGACGCCGAGCACGAGCTGCGCCGAGGTCATCAGGGTGGTGGCGGGCAGCCACGAGTGCGGGTCGCTCAACCCGTTGCGCCGCAACCAGGTCAGCAACGCCCACGCGCACGCCGCCGCCGCGACGGCCGGAATCGCCGACCACCACGGCATGATCCGCTGCCCGGCCGAGGTCATTCCAGCGAGCACGATGCAGACGATGCCGATGGCGACCGGCAGGACACCGGCGGAGAGCAGGAGCAACGTCCTCGTGCGGCGCCAGCGCGAGGCCAGCGCGTGCACGACCTGAGGATCGTTGATCAGGGGGATGGCGTGGGGAATGAGAGTCATTCGGGCACCCCTCGTCAGCTCTCCGCCGCCACCTCGTGTGACGTGCGGGCCGACCAGACTTCCCGGCTCACCTGGCCATTAATATGCCGTAAATGTCCAGATCAGGCAAGCCTTGTCCACAATGGACGGTCAGGAGGTCGTCGCTTTGGCCCTCCTGCCGAGCAGCACGTCGACTGCCAGGAAGACCACCAGACTGACCCCGAGCAACGGCACGAACCAGCCGACGAGCAGCGTCGCGAGGCCGAGCCCGACCAACGCGCCGGGCGGTGCCTTGCGCCACTGGCCGCGCGGCGTCGGACGGCCGAACCCGCTGGTGGGCCTGCGCTTCCACCACATGCGGTAGCCGAGCGCGACCAGCGCGACCAGCCCGCCGCCGACGAGCAGCAGCAGGAGCTGGTTGGGCCACCCGAACAGCACGCCCATGTGCGCGTCGATGCCCCACCTCGTGAGCTTCGCGCCCAGTGGGAAGTCGGCGAACTTGAGCGAACTGACCACCTCGCCGCCGTGCACCGCGACGGAGTCACCCTGGCTGGGCAGGCCCTTCTCGATCTCGGCCACCTTCCAGGCGCCGCCGGACTCCGCGGGCAGGCTGATCTCGATCGACTTCGCGTCGATGCCCGAGGTCTTCGCGGCACCGAGCACGGTGTCGATCTCGCTGTGACCACCGGCGGACGAGGTGCTCGAACCGTGGTCGCCGTGGCTCTCGCCGGCGCCGGGCATCTGCAACGTCGGCGTGGACCAGCCGATGGCCGTGCGCAGCATGGCGACGTTCTCGCCGGCGTAGGCCGACCACGTGAGACCCGTGGCGGACAGGAACAACGCGCCGGCCAGCACCCAGACGCCGATCAGTCCGTGCGTCTTGATGCGCTTGCTGTTGCGTGCCCGGGAGATCCACAGGACCAGCCCGCCCAGCGCGACGACCCACAGCCAGGAGGCGGCGAGTTCGCTGTAGAGGCGGCCGGGTTCGCCGAGCATCAGGTTGCGGTGCAACTGATCGAGCGTCGTGCGCAGAGGTAGCACGCCGCTCGACCCGTAGACGACGAGATCGCCCGTCACGCGTCCGGTGCCGGGATCGACGAAGACCGCACGGCGTTCGGACTCGCCCAGACCCTTCTCGGAGAACAGGACCCTCGTCGTGGCACCGGGTTCCGGAGCCGGCCGGACCGCGACGAGCTCGCCCTGGGGTGAGGTCGCGAGCGCGGCGTCGACCTGCTTGGACAGCGGGAGTTGTTGCGAGGAGGCGGGAACGCTGAGCTGGTCGGAGTAGACCCACGACTCCAGTTGTGGTGTCAGGGCGTAGAGCACGCCGGTCAGCGCGGCGATCAGGACGAACGGGCCGACGAGCACGCCGGCGTAGAAGTGCAGGCGCAGGAAGAGTCCCCGCCACGCGAACGATGTGCGTGACGGAGCGGCTGTGGTGGTCATGGCGCTCCTGGATGGGCGTGAACAGGGGCAGGACCGCTCGGGGAGCGGCCCTGTGAAGGGGATTCAGACCTGTTCAGCCGGAGGACCGCGCCACGACAGCACGTCCAGGAAGACGATCGCGGTCGGCGCGAGCGAGGGCGTGGCGACGACCAGGGGAGCGGTGGCGGGCAGGACGGCGAGCCTGCGGGGGAGAGTTGCCCTGACGGCGCGCGCGAGGGTGAGGATCGAGCGTTCGGCCGCGGCCAGTACGACGACCGTCAGTGCCGTGGCCACGACGTGCGAGGCGATCATGCGCGACGGCTCGGCCTCGTGCGCGTGCCGGAACGCGGCGAGCGACACCAGGACATGCATCGCGAGCTGCCCGCCGCCGATCAGCAGGAGCAGTCGCTGCCAGGTCAGCTCGTGCCGGGCGAACCCGGTCGTCGCCCACGTGAGCAGCGCGACCAGCGAGAAGAGCAGTCCCGCGTCGGGTAACTGACCGTCCGCGCTGGAGTGCGCGAGCACCGCGAGCGTGCCGTTGACGACGCCGACGGCAGCACAGCGCGCACGGCGCAGCGGAGCAGTCGGCAGGGTCACGACCAGCAGCTTAGCGGCCGAATTGGTCGAAACCACCCCTACGCAATATGTGAGAACTTGGTTCAATGCGCGGGTGATTTCGTACAGCACCGATCTCAGCGGCCTGACCGAGGCCGATCTCGCCGGCTTCTTCGTGGGCTGGCCCACCCCGCCGTCGCCCGCCCAGCACCTCGCCGTGCTGCACGGGAGCTACCGCGTGGTGATCGCGCGCTCACAGGACGAGGTCGCCGGCTTCGTGAACATGATCAGCGACGGCGTGCTGACGGCGTTCATCCCGTGGCTGGAGGTGCGGCCCTCGTTCCAGGGTCAGGGCATCGGCACCGAGCTGATGCGCCGGATCGTGGCCGAGGGCGCGCACCTGTACTCGGTGGACCTCACGTGCGACGACGCGCTGCGGCCGTACTACGAACGCCTCGGCATGGCCGCGCTGACCGGGATGGGCCTGCGCAACCGTTCCGTGCTCTAGATCCCTTCGAGATCCAGGGTCTGCTGGTGCGGGCCGCCGGTGAACGAGCTGGTGAGCAGGCCGGCGCTGCGGCACCGCCCGCACGTCACCGGTGAGGTCGTCGCCTTGAACCGGGTGAAGTCCCAGCTGCCCGTGCCGACGTGGCAGCCGGGGCCGGGCACCTCGAGGCCGAGCCAGCCCTGCAACCGCACGGCGTGCACGACGTCGGATCCGTCGAGGTAGCCGTTGAGCCGCCCCGCGAACCGGTGGCGCGCCTCTGCCGCGGGCGCGCTGAGTGCCTCCTGCAAGACCGAAATGCCGTTCATGAACCCGATTCAACCTCACGTGGACGCGTCGAGCCGTGCACCACGCCGCTCCAGCACGGTGAGGCTCCTGGCACACCACCGCACGTTGTCCCGCTCGAAGGACAAGCCGCGCAACAAGGTCAGGTACGGCCCGACCCGTTCGGCGGTCTCGAGGAACTCGTCCTCGGTGCGACCGTCGAGCAACTTGGCCCGCAGCCGTTCGTAGCGCTGGATCTTCGCCTCGGCCCACTGCCGGCGTTCGCGGATCGAGGCTTTCACCGCCTCGACGTCACCGGAGTCCGCCGCCAGCACCGCGACCAGCAGCTCGTCCCTGATCGCGGTCGGCTTGTGCTGCGCGGCGGTGAACCTCGTCAGCTCGTCGCGTCCTTTCGACGTCAACGAGAACAGGCGCTTGTTCGGCCGGCGTTCCTGCTCGACCGTTCTCGCCTCGATCAGCCCGTCGGTCTCCATCCGGTCGAGCTCCCGGTAGAGCTGCTGCGGCGTGCAGATCCAGAAGTTCGCCACGGACGCGTCGAACGCCTTGGCCAGGTCGTAGCCGGACGACTCCCCGTCGAGCAGAGCGGCCATCACGGCGTTGCGCAGCGACATCCTCCCAGGTTACGGTGCATCGACCTAGTCAACAAGTTGAGTATGTGAGGATTCGCCGTGAACGCATTCCGCAAGGCGGTCGAGGCACGCGACACCGAGGCGATGGCGGCGTGCCTGGCCGACAACGTCGTGTTCACCAGCCCTGTGGCGTTCGCGCCGTACCCCGGCAAGCCGCTGACCGCCGCGATCCTGCGCGGCGTGATGCGGGTGTTCGAGAACTTCCGCTACGAGCGCGAGATCATCGACGGTCCCAACCACGCGCTGGTGTTCCGGACCGAGGTGGGCGGCAAGGAGATCCAGGGCTGCGACTTCCTGCACCTGAACGAGGACGGCCTGATCGACGAGTTCACCGTCATGGTGCGCCCGCTGTCCGGCGCCCAGGCCCTGTCCGCGGCGATGGCCGCCCAGTTCGACCAGATCAAGGCCGAGGCGCTAGAAGCGTTCAACTCCTAACGCGGTCAACGCGAGGTCGAGGTTGCTCAGCCCCTGGAGGTTGCGCCCGGTCTGCGCCGCCAGCTCGACGATCGCCACGTTGCGCTGGTCGTCGGCCGACATCTTCTTGAGCGCCGCGTCGTCGCGGATCCCGGTCTCCCGCAGGAACACCATGACCGCGCCGACGCCGGCCAGGTCCGCGTCGCTGTAGGCCTGGTAGTTCTTCTGGTTGCTCAGCGAGGACATCACGACGATCAACGTGTTCCGCATGTCGTCGCGGGACATGGTGTTGAGCTGGTGCTGGCTGCGGAACCTGCCCGCCAGCAGCACCCCGCGGCCGTAGAAGGGCGTCGAACCCGGCCGTCTGCCGCGGGTGGCGAGATCGCTGCCCAGCGCGATCTGGGTCAGCTGCAGGTTCGTGAACCCCTGCAACGCCTGTCCCGCACCGGTCTGCGCGCCGAGCTCGACGATCATCACGTTGCGCTGGTCGTCGGACGACATCGTCTTGAGCGCCGCGTCGTCGCGCAATCCGTTGCGGCGCAGGAAGACCATCGCGGCACCCATGCCGGCGAGGGTGTCGTTGTCGTAGCGCTGGTAGTCGTTCTGCTTGCTCAGCGAGGCCATCACGACGATCAACGTGTTGCGCATGTCGTCGTGCGTCATGGTGTTGAGCTGGTGCTGCGTGCGGAATCCGCCTGCCAGCAGCACTCCCCGGATCGGGAACGAGATCACCGACCCCGCGCGCACCTCCACGTCGACGAAGTCCGCGCCCACGGTGGTGCGCCGCAACGAGAAGTCGCCTGCGGGGCAGGCCCAGTCGGTGAGCGACAACGCGGCCACCCCGTCGTACCGCACCCGGCCGTCGGGGTTGAGCGAGTGCACGGTCAGTCCCTCGACCCCGATCGCCTGGTCGTAGGAACCAGGCGTCGCGAGGCGCAGCTCCACGAGGAACGTCCGCCCGTCGCGTCGCTGGGACGGCACGGCGATCAGCACGGGTTTGCCCGAGCCCTGCGACCGGTAGTCGGGTGCGTACAGCCGTGTCGTCACCGGCAGACCGCGGACGCTCACCACCGACGAGCTGTCGCGGAACCGCTGGTCGGAGTACAGGTGCGCACCCGGCACCAGCGGTCCGACGATGCGGTTGGCCGGCACGCCCACGTAGGGCGACTGCATGTTCGGGCCACCGTCGGGCAGCTTCGCGGTCGCACCGCGGACCCAGCTCTGCGGGCCCGGCGCCGTCGGGCCGTAGCCGCGGGCGCTCATCGCGGAGTACGGCGAGGCGTACTCCCTGCCTTGGACGTCGAGCTCGTGCTGGAGCCCGTAGCCGTGGCCGAGCTCCTGGCACGCCGCGTCGAACGGCGTGATCGAGTCGACCACGGTCACCCGGATCCGTTTCGTGCCACCGGGAACGGGCACGTCCACCTCGCCGCCGCCCCACCAGCCGGTCGGCTGCGCGAGCCAGATCAGCAGGACGTCCGTGTGGGCCCAGTCGACCTGCGTGGCGGCCTTCACCACGGCCTCGTGCAGGCTCGCCCGCTTGGCGTTGTCGGACACCGGAACCGGGTTGGGGATCTCGACGGGGTCGTACACCTGGCTGCTCACGTCGAAGAGCCCGCGGGCCGACCGCCACCAGAAGTCACCCAGGCCGTGGTCGATGCCCGGCCGCATCCAGTTCTCGAACTGTTCGCGCGACCAGACGCTGTCCGCGGCCGTGTACCGCACCGGAACGACTGCGATCATCGTCGCCTCCTCTGTGCCGCCTGAGTGGACACAGAGGAACTCGGTCGCCGGCCAAGAACGTTACGCGGCCCGTTCGTACACGCTCACGTGCCGCGTGCTGGCCGCGACGAACGGCTCGCCGTTCCAGCCGCCGTGCCGCTCGCACAGCCGCAGCCCCGCGATGCGCGCCATGAGATCGAACTCGGACGGGTACGACAGCCGTTGCCGGATCGGGCCGAACCGGATGCCGTCCGCGCCGATGTGCACGTGGTTCTCGTCGAGCATCTGGGTCACGGGGTCGTAGCGGTTGACGTCGAGCCTGACGTGGTCGACCTCCACGGCCTCCACGTCGACGAACTGGTTGCGTGCGCGCGCCGCCCAGCTGGGCACGCCGCACTCGATCACGAACACGCCGTCCGCGGTGAGGTGGCGTGCCGCGTTCTCGAAGCAGCGGACCTGGTCGTCCTGGGTGAGCAGGTTGGTGATCGTGTTGTAGACGAGGTACACCAGGTCGTACGTGCGGCCGGTGCCCGTCTGGGACATGTCCCCCATGGTCACGGGGATGTCCTCGCCGCCGGGTTTCTCCCGCATGCGTGCGACCATGTGCGGCGACAGCTCGATGCCGTCGACCGCCACTCCGGCCTGCACCAGCGGCAGTGCGACGCGGCCGGTGCCGATCGCGAACTCCAGGGCGGACTTGCCGAACGCGGCGAGGAAGCGGACGGTGTCGTCCTCGTCGCCGCGCGGTGAGTTGTCGTAGTTCTGGGCGGTTTCGGGACTGAAGCTCGGATTGAATCCCTTCACCCGTCCCACGCTAGCCACGCCGCCAACTGGTTTTATCGCTCCAAGGAGCGCAGCAGAGCCAGATCGTGCAGGTCCCGTTCGCGCGGCTCGTAGCCCTGGTGGAAGAACAGCTGCTGCTCAGCCGACAGGCACGGCACGGTCGTTCCGCGGATCGTGCCGGTGACGAAGCACTCCGCCGGGTAGAGGAACGGTTCGCCGGGCGTCAGCGAGGACTGCTCGGCGCTGCCGTCCTCCTTGTAGCGCAACGGGTGCAGGTCGATCTCGCGGCCGTTCTGGTCTGTGAGCACGAATCGCACGGGCCGCCACGACAGCGTTTCCGTGAACCCGCGCGCCACCAGGGCTTGGAGGACTTGCGGTTCCTGCTCCTCGCGGTGCATGAGGTCGAGATCGCCGTGCGGACGTGTCTGCCTGCCCACCAGCGCGTCGATGCCCCAGCCGCCGCCGACGCAGACGTCGAAGCCGTCGAGCGCTGCCAGAACGCCGAGCACGTCCTCACCTGTCACGATCTCCACAGTAGCTGCTACGTTGAAGTTCGTGCCGGACTTCAAGCTGCCGCTCTACGGCGCTGACACCGAACGTGGCGACCTCGCTCCCTGAGTCGCCTCGCTCCTCCGCCACACCTCTCACCGTCGTACCGCACAGGGAGCTTTGCCATGCGTACGTTCATCCACGCCCTGCCCAAGGTCGAGTTGCACGTCCACCTCGTCGGATCGGCCGGCCTCGACACCGTCCTGGAACTCGCCCGGCGCCACCCGGAGGCCGGCGTGCCGACCGACCGCGCCGAACTGGAGCGCTTCTACACGTTCCGGGACTTCGACCACTTCCTGAAGGTGTACTGGGCGGTCCAGTCGATGCTGAAGGGCCGCGCCGACATCCACACCCTCGTCGTCGGCCTGGCACGGGAACTGGCCCGGCAGAACGTCCGGTACGCCGAGGTCACCGTCACGCCGTACAACCACGTCACGGACGGCATGGCCGGCGACGAACTCCTCGCGGGCCTCGAGTCCGGTCGCGCGGAGGCGGCGGCGCTGGGCGTCGACCTGGCCTGGTGCTTCGACATCCCGGGGGAGAAGGGTCTGGTGGCCGGACGGGAGACGCTGGCGTTCGCGCTGTCCGAACGCCCGGACGGCCTGGTGTCCTTCGGGCTGGCCGGGCCCGAGGCGGGCGTCGGGCGCGCCCAGTTCGCGCGCTTCTTCGACAAGGCAAGGGATGCGGGCCTGCACAGCGTGCCGCACGCGGGGGAGACCACCGGCCCGGAGACCGTCTGGTCCGCGCTGCGGGACCTGCGGGCCGAGCGGATCGGCCACGGCACGAGCTGCGTCGAGGACCCGGCGCTGGTGGAACACCTGGTGCTGAAGGGAATCCCGCTGGAGGTGTGCCCGACGTCCAACGTCCGCACGCGACAGGTCGCGTCGATCGAGGCGCATCCCGTGCGGCAGATGCTCGACGCGGGCGTGGTGGTCACGCTGAACACCGACGACCCGCCGTTCTTCGGCGCCACGCTCGAAGGCGAGTACCTGGCGGTGGCCACCGCGCTCGGTCTGACGCCCGCGCAGGTGGCGACGCTGGCGGAGAACGCCGTGCTGGCCTCGTTCCTGCCCAACGACCGCAAGACGTCGTTGCTGGAGGAGATCGCGGGCGTGCGCGCCTCGGTCTGAGGCCGGTGGCCCGCGGGCGTTCACCCGCGGGCCACCGCGAACTCACTGCTGTGGAACGGAGTACGACCGCTCGAGGTTGCCGGACACGACGCCCTCGGGCGTTCTGCTCGACACGGTCAGGTAGAACGTCCCGCTGGACGGCATGGTGACGGTGAACCGCGCCTTGCCGTCGGCACCCACCGGAACCACCTGCGGCGTGTTGAAGGCGATGTACCACAGGACTTCGTGCGACCCGGGCAACGCCGGCGTCACGACGTACTCGATCGGCACGTTCGGCCGTGCCGTCACCGGGCCACCATCCGGGAACTGCGGGCTCGTCAGGGTGGGAAGCGCCGGCTTCACCTGGAACACGTACGACTGGTCGTCGCTCTCCACACCGGTGTCCGTGACGCCGCGCACGTGCAGGTAGTGGTAGCCCGGCTTCTTGGGCGCCCACTGGACCTGCGTGCCCGTGGTGGTCTGCCACGGCTCGTCGCCGAACCTGTACTTGTACGACACGACGGGGAGCCGTGGCGACGAGAACGTGAACGTGCCGCTCTGGCCAGGAGCACCGCCCGGCTCGTACCTGTAGTCGGTGCTCGTCACCACCGGCGCCGGCGCTTCGGCGTCGATCGCGCTCTCACCCCAGCCGGAGCGGACTCCGGCCGCGTTGACGCTCGCCACCAGCACGTCGAAGGTGCCCTTGACCGTCGGCGTGTACTCGAACGTCAGCGTCCCGTCCGGTGCCGCGGGCAGCTGCTGCTCCGGGTCGTCGCCGATCCTGTACACATAGGACACAACACCGTCCCGGGCCGGCGACACGGTGATCGTGCGCTTCTCGCCGACGAGGCCGGACCACGGGCTGGTGTCGACCTCCGGTCGCACCTGGTCGACCGTGAACGAGCTGGTCGTGACGCCCGACCGGGCGCCGGCGGCGGTGACCGTCCATACCTTCAGGTCGTGCCACTCGGCACCGGGCTCGGTGTAGGTGAGGGTGAAGCGGCCCTTGCGGTCCTCACCGACCGGCACGGTCTGCTCCGCGCCGCCGTCGATCTGGTAGACGAACCGCGTGGCGCCGTCCTGGGTGGCGTTGAGCACGAACTGGCCGGGCTTGCCGAGCTCCAGCAACGGCCTCTGCACCCAGGGCGCGGTGGTGCGGACCCAGAAGCGGTAGGTCGTGCTGTCCGAACGGAGTCCGGCGCGGTCGATGCTCTGGACCTGGACGTACAGCGGGCCGTCCTTGTCCGGTGTGATCGTGATCGTCGCCTTGCCGCCGGGAGCGTCCGCCTCCACCCGGCCGTAGGGGACGCCGATGCCGTCGTAGGTGAACGCGACGACGTCCTGCGCGCCGTTGGCGTCGAAGGTGAACTGGCCCGGGAGACCCTGCCCGCCGTCACCGGGAGGCGCACCGTTCTCCTGGTAGGTCGTGGAGGAGATCTTCGGAGCGCTCGGAGCCGTCACATCTGCGGTGAACTGGCACGGCGTGGACCACTCGGAGTTCGCGAACCCGTCCTCCGTGCGCACGGCGAACGCGTAGGTGCCGCCGTCCTTGACCATGCCCTCGGGGAACTGGGTGTCGACCACGCCGCCGCCGGGGAAGGGTGCCGCGACCTCTACCCGCTGCTCCGGTGCGTCCACCGGCCAGAACGCCATCCGCCCGGTGACGCCACCGCTGGGATCGGGGTCGGCGTCGTGCAGGGTCGCCCTGACGCGCGGCGTGAGGCTCGGGATGAAGCGCGTGGTGCCGTCGCACGCGCGGGCGTCGATCTTCAGGTCGGTCGGCGTCCCCGGCGGCGTGTTGAACGTCGTGCTCAGCACCGCGGCCGGGTCGTAGGTGCGGCCGTACTCGACCTTGCCCTGGAACTGCTCGGCGATCCGGAGCACGAACGTGATCTCCGTCCGGCCCTTCTCCAGCGCCTTCCTGATGGGCTCGGCGACGTTCCAGACGACCGCGGGCGACACGCAGTCCTGGTTCGGGTTCGGCTCGATCTTCGAGCTCTCCCAAGGCTGGTGCGCCCACGTGATCTTCTTCGGCGGCTGCACGACCCACAGCTGCGTGGCACGCGGCTTGGCGCAGTCGTTCGCGGCCTTCTCCGGCGTGCGCAGGTTCGCCGTGAACAGCTGCGTGCCCTTGAACCGCGTGATGTCGAAGGTGAAGTAGGACTTGCCGATGTGGTGCTTGGCGTCCCGCCAGGCGCCGACCTTCGCGTCGCCCGTCGTGATCTCCTGATGCGGCTGCTTGGAGTCGGTCGTGACCCACTTGGCCGGGTTGGACATGGCCCAGTTCGGTTGCTGGGCGGCGTGCGCGGTGCCGGGCACGGCCACCACGAGACCCGCGACGAGCGCGGCAACGAGTGCCCCGGCACCACGCCAGGGTCTGTCAGATGTTCTCAACGATCCCCCTAGAGAAGAACAGTCCGGCGGATCGTGACATCCACCCGGGACGTTTGTCATGGGAGTTCGGAAAGAAGTCCTCGCTGATGAGCGCACGTGGAGGGGCCGCCGCATCTCGTTTGGCGGCGCACGACTTCGTGTTTCGGGCACTATGGCGACGGCATGACATCAACATCGGGGGTTCAGTGAAAAGAACTATCGTTGTCCTCACAGCGGTTCTGGCCGCCCTGGGGATCGCTCCCACGGCCGGCGCGAGCTATTCCACGTCACTCGTGGTGCTCGGCGACTCGTACGCGTCGGGCACGGGAGCAGGCTCCTACCAAGACGGAACGACCGGGAACTGCTGGCGCAGCAACAACTCCTACGGTGAGCAGGTGGCGGCACGGCTGCGTGCGGCGGGCAGGCTCGGCTCGTTCGCGAACGTGAGCTGCAGCGGCGCCGCCACCGCGGACTTCTCCCGTCCCTTCAAGGACCGCCCGGCCCAGCTGGACGCCCTGAAGCGCGACACGAACCTGGTGCTGCTCACCGTAGGCACCAACGACATCGACTACGCGACGTACGGCGGCATCTGCATCCAGGCCGACTGCACGGGCGTGCCGACCGAGGCGATCCTCGCGAGGCTGCCGCAGATGGGGCTCAACGTCACCGCCCTGCTCACCGAGATCGACAAGCGCAGCCCGCACGCGCGAGTCGTCGTCGTGGGCTACGGCCGTCAGGTGTCCACTTCGGACAACCCGGAAGGCGCCACGCTCGACCCGATCTGCGGCGAGGGAATCCTCACCACCGAGGAACGCGCCCAGGGCAACCAGGTCGCCGACGGCATCGACGCCACTCTGCGCTCCGCCGTGACCAGGGCTGCCCGCCAGGGCGTCAACGCCACGTTCGCGAGCCCGTTCTCCCGCCCCGGCACGTTCGACGGCCACGCGCTGTGCGAGTCGGGCACCCCGTTCCTGCGCGGGTTCGACGCGCTGGCACCGGGTCAGGAGGGGCCGGAGGCCGTGTTCCACCCGAACCCGCAGGGGCAGACCGCCCTGGCCTCGCTCGTCCGCGCCTAGGTCCTGCGTGTTGCTTCCGCTCGCTCATCGGGCGAGCGGAAGCAACCGTATTGGCGATGGACACCGGCCAGACGGACGAGGATCGTGCAGCACGTGGAACAGGTCGTCGAGGTGGCGGACTTGGACGCGGCGCACGAGGTGTTGAACGCGGCTTACGGCCAGATGCGTCTCAACGCCGGCAGCGAGAACCCTCACATGCGGCTGTCGTCGCGGATACACGGGGACGTCCGGTTCGACGAGTTGTGCGGGCACATCTCGCTCGAGGTCAGCGTCGACCCGATGCGCAACTACGTCTTCGGGCACAACGGTGCCGGGGTCGTCTACTACAGTTCGGGCGGCGAGGACCGCTTCTGGCTGCCCGGCGAGGTGTTCCTGAGCGCACCGCCCGAAAGTTCGTTCGTCGGGGCGATCGCCGACCCGAGGTTGTCGACGGTGACGCTGCCGCAGTCGGTGATCGACCAGGTGGTCGACGGCGTGCGGTTCGCCGGTTTCGGACCGGCCTCACCTCAGGCAGCGGCAGTGTGGTGGTCCACCTGCGTGCAGCTGCGTGACGTGGTGCTACCGCATTTCGAGGACAACCCGCTGGTCACGGCGAACGCGATCCGCCTGCTGGTGACCACCACCCTCGCCACGTTCCCGAACACCACCCAAGCCCCGCCGACCTCTGCCGACCGGCGTGACGCTCACCCGAGAAGCCTGCGCCGTGCGGTCGCGTTCATCGAGGACCACGCCGCGACGGACATCTCCGCGGCCGACATAGCGCGTGCGGCGCGCGTGTCCAGCCGGGCGTTGCAACTCGCCTTCCGCCGTTACCTGGGCACGACACCGATGGCTTACCTCCGGGGTGTACGCCTCTCGTGCGCTCATGAGGACCTGAAGGCGGGCAACGGTTCCGTCACGGAGATCGCGGCTCGGTGGGGTTTCGCCCGTCCGAGTGTCTTCGCCGCGCACTACCGCCTCGTCCACGGCGTCTCGCCGTCCTGGACCTTGCGATCGCGTTGAGGACTTCGTTTTCCCGTCGGTGGCTTCGTTTCCGCTGCTATCGTTCGGGCCTCGCAGTGCGGTGAAGTGATGGCCCGTCTGCGAGGTGAGACCAGATGACCGCCTGTGAGACCAGCCCGTTCGCCGTGCGGACCCAACGCTCCGGCACCCGCTTCACGGCCACCTGCCGTGGCGAGATGGACATGACGACCTGCGACCTGCTCTTCGCCGCCGTGTTGCCCGGTGTCACCGACACCACCACAGACCGCGTGTCGGTGGACATGGCGGAGGTGACGTTCCTGTCCGCGAGCGGCCTGCGCACCCTCCTGCTCCTGCTGTGCGCCGCCCACCACAGCGGCAAGTCGTTCGACCTGCGCCACACCCAGCCCCAGGTGCGCCGAGTGCTGGACCTGTTCGGCTTCACCACCTTCAAAGCGGGCCTTGTGTGGGAGGCAACCATGTCGCCGAGGAGCCACCACAACTAGCTTGACCAGCTATGTTGCTCCCGCTGGTACTCGTACTCGCGCTCACCCCGCCGACGTCCGCGATGACGGTCCCCGGCGCCGAACATCAGCAACTGACCCACCTGGCCGACCTCACCACAACGGGCCTGGTCGCCACCGGCCACACCGACCCGGCAGACTGGGCGGGCCTCACCAGCGCCGCCCTGCCCGTCCCCGCCGCCGTGCCGGGAACCCAGATCGACGGCTACTTCCCGGACACCTCCCGCACGAACACCAACCACGGCTGGCACGACTCCCAGTTCGTGGTCAGACTGCCCGACCGCTGGAACGGCGGCCTGGTCGTGACCGGCGCCCCCGGCGTACGCGAGCAGTACGCCAACGACCGAGCCATCTCCGACTGGGTCCTCTCCCGCGGCTACGCCTTCGCCGCCACGGACAAGGGCAACACCGGCGCCCAGTTCTACCGCGACGGCCGAGCGATGGAGGAGTGGAACCACCGCTTCACCCAGCTCACCATCGCCGCGAAGTCCGTTGTCTCCCAACGCTACGGCCGAGCCCCACGCAGGACGATCGCCACCGGCATCTCCAACGGCGGCTACCTGGTCCGCTGGCAACTGGAGAACCGCCCGCACCTCTACGACGGCGGCGTGGACTGGGAGGGAACACTGTGGACAGTCGCGGGCCCGAACCCGCTCACGTTCCTGCCACCAGTCCTCCGCGCCTACCCGGCCTACCTGGCAGGCGAACCCGGCGCGCACGAGGCGATGGTCGCGGCGGGCTTTCCGGCCGGCACGGAATTCCTGTGGGACTACCACTACCGCTACTACTGGGACCTCACCCAGCGCATCTACCGCGAGGAGTTCGATCCCGGGTTCGACGGTGGGTTGGAGGCCGGCGTGCCGTTCTGCGCTCCTGGGAGTGCTGCTTGCGACGCTGACTACTCCTACGCTTCTCGACGTCGCATTGCTGGTCCTGCGGTTTCCCGGGTCGCGTTGACCGGCAAGGTGAAGCGGCCGTTGCTGACGGTGCACGGGACTTACGACGTGTTGCTGCCGATCAGTCAGGATTCGGACGTGTATGCGGGGATGACGCCGGATCGATTGCACCGGTACTACCGGGTGGAGCAGGGCACGCACGTGGATGGGCTGGTGGATGCGTATCCGGATCGGTTGCGGCCCCTTGCGCCTTGCCATCGGGCGGCGTTCGTGGCGTTGGAGCGGTGGTTGGACGGGGTGGAGCCGCCTCGGTCGGCGACTCTGCCGAGGCCGGCCGACGTGGCCACCTGCCCGTTGTCTTGATCGCGGGGCTTGGCGCCGGCCTTGCGATCGCGAGGCCGGCGCCAAGCCCTGATGCGATGGCAGCGCATCCATCGCCGTGATCGCTGCGAGAGGCCCCGCCCACCCAGGGGGCTGACCACCACACCACCCAGCAACGACTTTATCCGCGCGCACGCCTGTCAAGCCCCTCCTGAGCGGATCTGTGGACAACTCGGTCTCGCCGCACGACAACCCCCGAGTTGTCCACAGATCGCCGAGCAGCACCTTGACAACGCCGATACGGCGCTATGTTCAGTGGAGGTCGGTGGCCTGCCCCCTGGGTGGGCGGGGCCTCTCGTCAGGCTCGCGATCATGAACCCGGCACGTGCCCGAATGCGATGGCAGTGCATCGAGCACCGTGATCCAATCGGGGACGTGGCCACCATCGAGTACGTCCTCGGCGACATCACCGAGCAGGAAGTCGACGTGATCGTGAACGCCGCCAACTCCTCCCTGCTGGGCGGCGGGGGAGTGGACGGCGCGATCCACCGCAAGGGCGGCCCGGACATCCTCGCCGACTGCCGCAAGCTGCGCGCCGGCCACTACGGCGGCGGCCTCAAGACCGGCCAGGCCGTCGCGACCACCGCGGGCCGCCTCAAAGCGCAGTGGGTGGTGCACACCGTCGGCCCGGTCTGGTCGGCCACCGAAGACCGTTCCCACCTACTGGCCGACTGCCACCGCAACGCACTCCAGGCAGCGGCCGAACTCAAAGCGCAAACGATCGCGTTCCCAGCCATCTCCACCGGCATCTACCGCTGGCCGCCAGAAGACGCCGCAAGAATCGCCCACGAGGCCACGCAAAACTCCCCAGTACCGCTGATCAGGTTCGTCCTGTTCGACCAGCGAACCTACGACGCCTTCGCCCGCCCGTAGTCCGCGATCTCCATCGCCCACCGGTACACCTCGACCGGATCACCCAAGGTCGCGGGCAGCGAAGGATGAACCAGAGTCCCGTTCAACGCCCGAAGCAGGTCGTACAGCCCGAGGTGGGTCCAATCCCACAACATGCTGTCGAAGTTGTAGGCACGCATCAACGGCGTGAGCCGCGCACGAATCGAATCGATCGAAGCCTGGGAGAGCCCCACGGCGTGCAGCCGCGCATCGGTGGCTGCGGCATGCTCAGCGCTGAACGAAGTGTCGAGGAACGGCTCGAACAGGTTGCCCCACACGTCGAGGCGCCCCGCGACGGAAATCCCGTGGCGCTGGCAGAACTCGGCCAACCCGGCCGAATCATCCCAGGACAAGAACAGGGTCTCGCCGGACGTGGTGCGGATCTCCGGCGGACCGACCTGCGTGGAAGCGTCCCGGACGGCGGACGCCGGCAGGACGCCGTGGGGGTGCACGCTGGCCCACGGGAACTCGTAGTCCGCGAAGACGATGTGGTCCGGGCCGAACGTCACCGTCATCGGGCCACGGTGCTTTCCCTCACCTGCAACGAGAACGGGGTCTCGACGTCCTCCAGCGCCGAGTCGCGGGATTCGGCGCGGCGGTGCAGCAGGTCTACGGCGGCGCGGGCGATGGCGCCCTTGTCCGGGGCGACGGAGGTCAGGGACGGGGAGCTGTAGACGCTCTCCTCGTTGTTGTCGAAGCCCACGACGGCGAGGTCCTGGGGCACGCGCACGAAACGTTCGGCTGCCGCTCGCATGGCGCCGATGGCCAGCAGGTCGTTGAAGCAGAACACGGCGTCCGGCGGGTTGCGCAGGTCCAGCAGCGACTTCATCGCGGCGGCGCCGTCCGCGCGGTGGTAGTTCAGCGCCGGCACGACCAGCTCGTCGACGAACGGCAGCGAGGCCTCGGCCAGCGCCGCGCGGTAGCCCTCCAGACGCAGGGCAGCGGTGCCTCGGTGGGGGTGGGCGCCGATCGCGGCGATTCGTTGGTGCCCCAACGAGATCAGGTGGCGGACGGCGGCCTGGGCTGCCGCTACGTTGTCGATGCCCACGCGGGAGATCGGGACGTCGACGGCGTGCTCACCCAGCAGGACGGCGGGGACGGACAGCTGGAAGTCGTCGACCTGCAACGCCTCCGGGCTGAGGATCGCCGCGTCGACCAGGTGCGGGCCGAGTGACGCGAGCGCGGAGCGTTCGCCGGCCAGGGTGCCGAACGTCTGCTCGATGAGCACGTTCCACTCGTGTTCCTGGGCGGCGGCGATGACCAGGCCCGCGAGCTCGGCGAAGTAGGGGATCGAGAGTTCGGGCAGCACCAGGGCGATGAAGCCGGTGCGGCCGCGGCGCAGGTTGCGGGCACCGAGGTTGGGCCGGTAGCCGGTGGCCTCCAGCGCCTCCTCGACGCGGCGGCGGTTGTCCGCTTTGACGAACGAGTAGCCGTTGACCACGTTCGACACCGTTTTGACCGAGACGCCCGCCAGGCGGGCTACGTCCTTGAGCGTGGCCAACTGTTCCTCCAGAAGATTCCGGGAAAAAGATACCGGGACGGTCTCAGGTCTTTACAACGTTGGAACAACGATGCAAATCTAGCGCCTGAGAGCGCGTCCACGCATAGCCCGCCGTGTAGGAGCCAACGATGTCTCGCATGTTGCTCATCGCCGTCGCCGCCCTGCTGGTCACGGGGTGCACAGCCAGAGAAACCCCGACGACCGCGACGAGCGGAGGTCCGGCGGCGTCCGCCGCGCAGAACCAAAGCGCTGGTCCCGGCTGTGCGCGGAGCAAGACCGGGTACCCGCAGGTCGACCTGAAGGGTGCCAAGGTCGGCTTCTCCCAGTCGGAGAAGGAAGCGAACCCGTTCCGCACCGCCGAGACGCAGTCGATCAAGGACGAGGCTGCGAAGCGGGGTGCCGAGCTGCTGTACACGAACGCGCAGAGCGACCTGAACAAGCAGATCAGCGACATCAAGTCGATGATCGACCGCGGCGCGCAACTGCTGATCGTGGCGCCGCTCAACTCCGACGGCCTGCAGCCCGCGTTCGACGCTGCCAAGGCCAAGAAGGTGCCGGTCGTGACGATCGACCGCAAGGTCACCTCGCAGCCGTGCACCGACTACCTGACCTTCATCGGTTCAGACTTCGTCAAGCAGGGCGAACGCGCCGCCCAGCAGATGATCAAGGCGACCGGCGGCACCGGCAAGGTCGCGATCCTGCTCGGCGCCTCGGGCAACAACGTCACGGTCGACCGCACCAAGGGCTTCAAGGACGGCATCGCCGGCACGCCCGGCCTCACCGTCGTCGCCGAGCAGACCGGCGAGTTCGACAGGTCCAAGGGCCAGGCCGTGATGGAGCAGCTCATCCAGAGCAACCCGGACATCACCGCCGTCTACGCCGAGAACGACGAGATGGGCGTCGGCGCCGTCACCGCGCTCAAGGCCGCGAACAAGGTGCCGGGCAAGGACGTCAAGGTCGTGTCCATCGACGGCACGCGCAACGCCGTGCAGCTGATCGCGGACGGCAGCTACACCGCCGTGGTCGAGTCCAACCCGCGCTTCGGCCCGCTCGCGTTCGACACGCTGGAGAAGTTCGGCAAGGGCGACGAGATCCCGCAGAACATCGTGATCTCCGACGACGAGTACGACACGACGAACGCGGCGCAGAAGCTCGGCAATGCCTACTGATCCGGTCATCGAGGTCGCCGGCGTGACGAAGACGTTCGCCGGCGTCCAGGCTCTCGGCGACGTCGACTTCACGCTCCAGCGCGGCGAGATCCACGCGCTGGTGGGGGAGAACGGCGCCGGCAAGTCCACGCTGATCAAGGTGCTGACCGGCATCCACACCCCGGATGCCGGTCAGATCACCCGGAACGGGCACATCTCCACGATCTACCAGGAGGTGAACCTCGTTCCGCTGATGAGCGTGGCCGCCAACCTGTTCCTGGGCCGCGAGCCGCGCAACCGGTTCGGCCTGATCGACCGCGCCCGCCGCAACGCCGACGCCTCAGAACTCCTGCGGGGCTACGGCATCACGGCGGACGTGAGCAGTCCACTCGGGACGCTCGCGGTCGGCGAGCAGCAGATGGTCGCGCTCGCCAGGGCGGTCGAGGCGAACGCGGACGTCGTGATCATGGACGAGCCCACGTCGTCGCTGGAGCCGCGCGAGGTCGAGACTCTGCTCGGCGTCGTGCGGAAACTCCACGAGGCGGGCATCTCGATCATCTACGTCAGCCACCGCATGGACGAGCTGTACCGGATCTGTGACGCGGTCACGGTCCTCAGAGACGGGCGAAACGTTCACAGTGGTCCTCTCAAAGAACTTCCGCGCATCGAGCTGGTGTCGCTGATGCTCGGCAGATCGGTCACGGAGATCGAGAAGCACGGCACCACGGCGTTCGGCGAGGGGCACCACGCCGACACCCAGCCGGTGCTCGAAGCGCAGGACCTGACCAGCAGGCCGCGCATCAACGGCGTCAACGTGTCGATCAGGCCCGGCGAGGTCGTCGGCCTCGCCGGTCTGCTCGGATCGGGCCGGACCGAGACCGCGAAGGCGATCATCGGCGCGCTTCCGCTCGACGGCGGCACCGTGCTCGTCGCGGGCAAACCGGTGTCGCACAACGTGAAGTCGGCGATGAGGGCGGGCATCAGCATGCTCGCCGAGGACCGCAAGACCGAGGGCATCATCCCGAACCTGTCCGTGCGCGAGAACATCGTGCTGGCCGCGCTGCCGAGGCTCAGCCGGTTCGGTGTGATCAGCCGGTCCAAACAGGACCGGATCGTGGACACGTTCATCAAACGTCTGCGCATCAAGGTGTCCAGCCCCGAGCAGAAGGTCGCGGAACTGTCCGGCGGCAACCAGCAGAAGGTCCTGCTGGCCAGGTGGCTGTGCACCGAACCCAGGATCCTGCTGCTCGACGAACCGACGCGCGGCATCGACGTCGGCGCCAAGGCGGAGGTCCAGGAACTGATCGACGAGCTCGCGCGGGAAGGCCTGGCGGTGCTGCTGATCAGTTCCGAGCTGGACGAACTGCTCGACGGAGCGGACCGTCTCGTCGTGCTGCGCGACGGATCGGTCGTCGGCGAGCTGGAAGGCGACCAACTCACGAGTGAGCACGTGCTCAAGGCGATCGCGGCGGAGGTGAGGGATGGCTCAGACGACCACGCGGTCAGCCACCAGAACGGCAACTAGCACCGCGGCCGCGAGGACGCGCTGGTTGCAGGACAACGGTGTCTACGTCGCCGTTGCCGTGCTGCTGCTGTTCAACGCCCTGTTCACGTCCAACTTCCTGACGCTGGGCAACTTCACCACCCAGCTCGTCCAGGCCGCGCCCGTGCTGATCGTCGCGCTCGGCATGGCACTGGTGATCGGCACCGAAGGCGTCGACCTGAGCGTCGGCGCGGTCATGGCGCTGGCCGCCGCGATCATCCCGCTCTACCTGGGCGCCGGCCCGCTCGTCGCGATCGTGATGGCGCTCGTCGTCGGCGTGCTCGCGGGAGCGTTCAACGGGTTCCTCGTCGCCAAGGTCGGCATCCAGCCGATCGTCGCCACCCTCGCACTGCTGGTCGGCGGGCGCGGACTGGCGCTGGTCATCGCCGACGGCCAGCTCGTCCAGTTGCACGACCAGGCGTTCCTGGAGCTCGGCACCGGCGACGTGCTCGGAGTCCCGATCAGCGTGCTGATCGCGGGAGTCCTGGCGCTCGTCATCGCCGGCCTGACGAACCGCACGACGTTCGGCCGTCAGCTCGTCGCGGTCGGCGGCAACCGCAAGGCGGCCACGCTGGCAGGGCTGCCGGTCAACCGGGTGCTGATCGGCGTCTACGCGATCTGCGGCGTGCTCGCGGCGATCGCCGGTGTGCTGGCCACGTCCCGGCTCTCCGCCAGCGACCCGGCCGACATGGGCCTGCTGATGGAACTGTCCGCGATCACCGCGGTGGTCGTCGGCGGTACCCCGCTCACCGGGGGCAAGGTCCGCGTGCTCGGCACCGTGTTCGGCGTGATCCTGATGCAGCTCGTCCGGGCCACCCTGATCAAGCACAACCTGCCGGACTCGATCGCGCAGATGGTCCAGGCCGCGATCATCATCGCCGCCGTGTACGTGGCACGGGAGCGCCGATGATCACCACGACCACTCCCTCCGTTCCCAAGGCGGCCGCGAGGACCAAGGTCCTGCAACGCCAGGGCGCCGCCGTGGCGCTCGTGCTGATGGTCGCCGTGTCCTGGCTGGTCTTCCCGCGGTTCGGCAGCCTCGACAACCTGCGCGACCTCGCGCTGCAGGGCTCGTTCCTCGCGGTGATCGCGATCGGCATGACGTTCGTGATCATCACGGGCGGCATCGACCTGTCCGTCGGCTCGCTCTACGCGCTCGGCGGCGTGCTCGCGGCCTGGGGCTCGCAGTACGGGTTCCTGGCGGCGCTCGCACTGCCGTTGGTGGTGTGCGGGTTGATCGGCCTGATCAACGGTCTGCTGATCGCCCGCACGAACATGGCGCCGTTCATCGTCACGCTGGCGTCGCTGCTGTTCGCCCGCGGACTCCTGCTCGCGATCACCGACGAGGGCGCCAACACCTACAAGATCCCGGCGGGCAGCGCGTTCGTCGAACTGGGCCGCGGCACCGTCCTCGGCTTCGGTTATCCGATCTTCATCGCGGCCGTGCTCGCCGTCCTCGGCGGGATGATCCTCAACCGCACGAGCTTCGGCCAGAACGTGTTCGCGACCGGCGGGGCCGAGCAGTCGGCGGTCCTGCTGGGCGTTCCCGTCGCGAAGACCAAGATCCTCGTCTACACGATGAGCGGCACGCTGGCGGGTCTCGCCGGCGCCCTGACCGCCGCTTATCTGCAGTCGGGCGTCACGGTCATCGGCGTCGGCCTCGAACTGGACGCCATCTCGGTCGTCGTCATCGGCGGAACCCTGCTGACCGGTGGCATGGGCACGATCCTCGGCACCGTGATCGGCGTGGGCCTGATCAAGGTCATCCAGAACGTCATCAACCAGATCGGCACGCTCGACAGCAACTACCAGTCGGTGGTCAGCGGCGTGTTCTTGCTCATCGTCGTCGTCCTGCAGCGAATATTGCGAAGATAGGAGAGCCATGACCAGACGCGTCCTGGGCGTATTGGTCTCGATCCTGATCACAGCAACGTTCATAACGCCAACAGCGCACGCGGCGGAGTGGGTACCGAAAGTCCCTCCGCTCTCGACACCCTGGACCTCCCAGGTGTCGCCGACGAACGCCCTGCCCGAGTACCCGCGACCGCAGCTGGTGCGCACCGAGTGGCAGAACCTCAACGGTGTCTGGGAGTTCGCCGGGGCACCGAACCTGAACAGTCCGCCGATCGGCCGCCCGCTGGCTGAAGGCGTCCTCGTGCCGTACCCGATCGAGTCCGCTCTGTCGGGGATCAAGCGGCACGAGGACAACATGTTCTACCGCCGCACCTTCACCGTTCCGTCCACTTGGAACGGTCGCAACGTCAAGCTCAACTTCGGTGCCGTGACCTGGGAAACGCGCGTCTGGGTCAACGGCAGGCAGGTCGGCACGCACACCGGCGGCTTCGACGCGTTCTCGTTCGACATCACCTCGGCACTCACGACCGGCGCGAACGAGATCATCGTCGGCGTCACCTCGACGGTCGACGGCAGCCGCTATCCGATCGGCAAGCAACGCCGCAACCCCAGCGGGATCTTCTACACCGCCGCGTCCGGCATCTGGCAGACGGTGTGGCTGGAACCGGTGCGGGCAGCCAACATCACGCGTCTCGACACCACGCCGAACGTCGGCGCGGGCGCGCTCGACCTGGTCGTGCAGGGCACCGCCGGCCAGTCGGTCACGGCCGAGGTGCTCAGCGGCGGGCAGGTGGTCGGCAGGCAGACCGGCACGACCGGTGGCTCGCTGCGGGTGCCGGTGCCGAACGCCCGGCTGTGGTCGCCGGACGACCCGTTCCTCTACGACCTGCGCGTGACGCTGGCCAGTGGGGACGTCGTGACGGGCTACTTCGGCATGCGCTCGCTCGGCAAGGCGATGATCGGCGGCGTCATGCGGCCGATGCTGAACGGGAAGTTCGTCTTCCAGAGCGGCACGCTGGACCAGGGCTACTGGCCGGACGGCATCTACACCGCGCCGACCGACGAGGCGTTGCGCTTCGACCTCGAGCGCCAGAAGGCGCTGGGGTTCAACATGGTCCGCAAGCACATCAAGGTCGAACCGGCGCGCTGGTTCTACCACGCGGACCGGCTCGGCCTGATGGTGTGGCAGGACATGCCGGCGGTCGACTCGATCGACGAGGTGCCGAACTCGCACGCCAACTACGAGTCCGAGCTGCGCCGGATGATCGACCAGCTCAAGGGCATCACGTCGATCGTGCAGTGGGTGCCGTTCAACGAGGGCTGGGGCGAGTACGACGCGGGCCGGATCGTGAACCTGATCCGCTCGATCGACAACACCCGCCTGATCAACCACAACTCGGGATCCAACTGCTGCGTCTCGGATCCCGATCCCGGCAACGGTGACGTGATCGACGACCACCACTACCAGATTTCGGCCAACACCCGGCTGCCCGACAGCAACCGGGTCGCG
>NZ_JBIRVV010000004.1:424801-846926 GCF_044387305.1 Lentzea sp. NPDC020367
CGTGATGCTCGGCGAGTTCGGTGGCCTGGGCCGCAGGGTCGTCGACCACGAGTACCAGCCGGGCGCCGGATTCGCTTACGGAGCCCTGTACCCGGACGAGCAGTCGCTGACCAAGCGGTACGAGGAGATCATCAAGCAGGTCCAGCGGCTCATCCACACGCGCGGGCTGTCGGCGATGGTCTACACCGAGCCGTACGACGTGGAGAACGAGGTCAACGGCTTCTACACCTACGACCGGCGCGTGTTGAAGATGACCGAGTCGCGGGTGCGGGACGTCAACCAGAGGGTGCTCGCGGTCGCGCGTGGCACGGCGGTCAGTCCGGACGACGTGGTGTCGTTGCGCGTCACCACATCCGGCTACACCGACCGCTACCTGCGCCATCAGGACTCGCTGGCCCGCACCGATCTGGTCAGCACGGACCTGGGCAGGCTGGACGCCACGTTCCACCCGCGTCCCGGACTCGCCGACGCGGCCTGTCTTTCGTTCGAGTCACGGAACTTCCCCGGCCAGTTCCTCAGGCACAGCAGCGGACGCATCCGCCTGGACGTGAACAACGGTACGATCGCCGCCGATGCCACGTTCTGCCCGAGGGAAGGCTCTGGCGGTACCGCGCTGGAGTCGTTCAACGTGCGCGGTTCGTTCGTGCGCCACTACAACGAGGGCGTGTACCTGGCACGCTCCGGTGGCACGAACCCTTGGGACAGCGCGAACTCGTTCGCCGCGGACACCACGTGGGCGATCGGAACCGGGTTGTGGCGCAGCGGTGCGGAACTGCCGCTGGACCAGGCCCGTTCGTTCCGCGTCACCTCGCCCGGCTTCACGGACCGCTACCTGCGGCACCGGGAGTCGTTGGCGCGCACGGACGTCGTGACCAGCGGGAGCGACAGCCTGACCAAGGCGGACGCGACGTTCGTCATCCGGCGCGGGCTCGCCGACCCCACCTGCTACTCGTTCGAGTCCCGCAACATCTCCGGCCAGTTCCTGCGGCACGCGGACTTCCGCGTCCGTCTCGGCGCCAACGACAACACCGACCTGTTCCGCCGGGACGCGACGTTCTGCGCGCAACAGGGCACTGGCGGCGTCCGGCTCGAATCGGTCAACGAGCTCGGCACCAACATCCGGCACTACGCGGAGGAGGTCTGGGTCGCCTCGAACGGCGGCGCGCACACGTACGACAACCCTGCCTCGTACAACCAAGACGTGAGCTGGGCCGTGAGCTCACCTTGGACACCGTAGGAGAGAACATGCTGCTACGCATAGCTTCTGTGTCCGCGATCGTGCTGAGCACGATCACCATCCCTGCTGTGACGGCGTCGGCGGACGTCGTCGACGCGATGAGCCGTGACCTCGGGATCACCCAGGCGCAGGCCCTGACCAGGATCCGCGCCGAGAAGGTGGCGCTGAAGATCGCACCGGCCGCCGAGCAGGCCGCCGCCGACGCGTTCGGTGGCAGCTGGTATGCCGACGGCAAGCTGAACGTGGCCGTGACGGACCCCGCGAAGGTCGAGGCGGTCAAGGCCGCGGGTGCGCAACCGGTGTTGCGCACCAGGACACTCGCGTCCCTGAACGCGGTGAAGACGGGCATCGACAGACTGTCGAAGGCCGGATCGGTCTCGAAGGACGTCGCCGGGTGGCGGGTCGACGTCCAGCGCGGCGCCGTGGTGGTCGACGCCCTGCCGGGAGCCGACGTCTCGGGCCTGCCCAAGGACGTCGTCGTCAACACCGACGGCGTCCAGCGGCCGCAGACCTTCGCGGCCGGCACCGTCGGCGGCGACCCGTTCTACACGGGCAACGTCCGCTGCTCGATCGGCTTCTCGGTGCACGGCGGCTACGTCACCGCCGGGCACTGCAACGTCGGTGCCTGGAACGTGTACGGCTGGGACCGTTCGTGGCAGGGCGAGTTCGTCGGCTCCTCGTTCCCCACCAACGACTACGGCTGGGTGCGCACCGGTGGCGGCTGGTGGAACGTGCCGGTCGTGCTCGGCTGGGGACAGGTGAGCGACGCGCTGGTGCGCGGTTCGTGGGAGGCCCCGCCCGGCACCTCGGTGTGCCGTTCGGGCTCGACCACGCACTGGCACTGCGGCGTCGTCCAGGGCCGCAACGAGACCGTGAACTACCAGCAGGGCGCGGTCTACGAGATGGTCGGCACCAGCGTGTGCGCCGAGCCGGGCGACTCCGGCGGCTCGTTCATCACCGGTGACCAGGCGCAGGGCGTGACGTCCGGCGGTTACGGCAACTGCTCCGGCGGCGGCCGCACCTGGTTCCAGCCCGTCAACGAGATCCTTCGCACGTACGGGCTGACGCTTCTGACGGCCTGATCGATGTCCTCCGGGACGTGAATGCGCATGGAGTCGCGTTCACGTCCCGGAGGCGTTCCGCAGCGAAGATCGTCATGTGCGGAACCACCTGATCCTTCGCGCGTCCTGGGGAGATGGGGCCGAACAAACCATTCAGGGACGATGAAGTTGGACCGCCGAGGCGCATGCCCCCGCGCAGACCGGGCGAGGAGCGCACGGCACGGATCCCTCCGGCGACCAGGCCACCGCAGCGCGAGCCCGAACTGATGACGCATCGCGAGCCCGCCGACGAGTACTACGACGACGACGAGGAGTACTACGACGACGAGCCGGAGCTCAGCGAGGACGAAGAGCGTCGTCTGCGGAAGAAGAAGATCTGGAAGCGGGTCCGCATCGGCGTGTTCGTCGCGATCGGCCTCATGCTCCTCGCTCCGGTGATCGCGATCGCGGTGACGTACCCGCTCGTGGAATGGCCGCGCCCGAACGAGATCGCGGACGCGCAGGACAAGACGATCACGTTGCTGTACTCCAACGGCGACGAGATCGGGAAGATCACCTCGCCGGGCCAGAACCGCACGTTGCTGACGTACGAGGAACTCCCGGACACCGTCAAGCAGGCCGTGATGGCCGCGGAGGACGCGGACTTCTACGACAACCCCGGCTTCGACGCCAAGGCGATCGTCCGCGCCGTCTGGATCCAGGCGACGGGTGGTAGCTCGGGTGGTTCCGGTCTGACGCAGCAGTACATCAAGAAGGCCACGGGCAACGAGGATCCGACGCTGACCCGCAAGTTCATGGAACTCGTGCAGGCCTACAAGATGAGCAACGAGTCGGACCACAACACGATCCTCACCGCGTACCTCAACACGGTGTACTTCGGTCGTGGCGCGAACGGCATGAAGGCCGCGGCGCAGGTCTACTACAACAAGCAGATGAAGGACCTCACGCCGTCCGAGGCCGCGTTGATCGCCGGCATGATCCAGCTCCCCTCGTGGTCGGAGAAGGCCGACCACTCCAAGAAGCGCTGGGAGTTCGTGATGCTCCAGATGCTTCAGAAGAAGTGGATCTCCCAGACGGACTACGACGCCCGCCAGTACCCGACGCCGTTGCCGCTCGAGCAGACGCAGCCCCAGGGCCTGGACGGTCCGCTCGCCCGCGTGAGCCAGCAGGTGCAGGACGAGATCGACGGTGAACTCGTCGGCATGACCATGGAGAAGGCGCAGAAGATCGGTGTCACGGTCACCACGACGATCGACCCGAAGATGCAGCAGGCCGCGGTCGACGCCGTGAACTCCGTGATGGAGGGCCAGGACGCCGACCTGCGGACGTCGCTGAGCGCGATCGAGCCGCAGTCCGGTGCGGTGCGCGCCTACTACCCGGGCAAGGACGGGTTGAAGGGCATCGACTACGCCAAGGGAACGATCCAGGAGGCCGGGTCGTCGTTCAAGCCGTTCGACCTGGTGGCCGCGCTGAAGATGGGCAAGGGCATCGGCGACACCTACGACGCCGCACCCCGCAAGATCGGTGGCGTCGAGATCCGCAACGCCGGCAACACCACCTGCGGCAAGCAATGTCCGATCAAGCAGGCCATGAAGGAATCGCTCAACACCGTGTTCTACGACATGGTGGCGGGCCCTGAGGGCACTGGCACGAAGGCGGTGGCGGAGGCGGCGCACTCGGCCGGCATCCCGAAGGTCGTCCGGATCAACGGTGAGGACAAGCAGACGCTGGTCGGTGAGGGAGGCGGAGCCCCGAACGCGGGTATCGCCATTGGCGCCGACAACGCGCAGGTGCGGCCGTTCGACATGGCGTCGGCGTTCGCCACCTTCGCCGCCCGCGGCATGTACCGGGCTCCGTTCTTCGTCGCGAAGATCACCGGCCCGACCGGTGACGTGCTCTACCAGCACGTGGACCAGGCCGAGCCCGCGTTCGACCCGGTGGAGACGAAGAGCCGTGACATCGCGGACAACGTCACCGAGACGCTGAAGGACATCCCGGGCTACTCGAAGATCCCTTGCGCCGGCAACCGCGAGTGCGCGGGCAAGACCGGCACGCACGAGCTTCCCGGCAGCCTCGACCAGAACTCGAAGGCCTGGATGGTCGGCTACACGCCGCAGCTGTCCACGTCGGTGTGGGTCGGCAAGGACGCCGGCAACGTGGCCATCAGGGACAAGAGCGGCAAGCCGGTCTTCGGCTCCGGCCTGCCCGGCCAGATGTGGAAGAAGTTCATGGACGCGGCTCTGCAGGGAGTCCAGGCGGAGAAGTTCCCGAAACCGAACCCGCTCGGCAACTTCGAGCCGCGCAAGTCCGACCCGCCGTCCAGCTCGCAGACCACCACCAACCCGACCACCACCACGGCGCCGCCGACGACGACCACGACCACCACGGCGCCGCCGACGACGACCACGACCACCACCGCGCCAACGACGACGACCACGACCGGCACTCCACCCGGAGGGGGCAACCCGGGAGGCGGCTGATCGGCCGATGACGACCGGGACGCGAACGCGTATTTTCTTCACGTCCGCGTCCCGGTCGATCTCTTTGACGAGGTGGTCACGTGCTGGCAGCCGGTCTGGTGCTCGCGATGCTCGCTAGCGGCGCTCCACTCGACCCGAGAGAGCCTGGCGAGCACTCGGTGGTCTACCGCGCCGAGACGGTGATCTCCGCGCCCCAGGAACGCATCTACGGCCTCATCACCGACTTCCCCGGCTACGCGCGCTGGAACCCGTGGGTGGTCAAGGCGGCGGGCGGCACCGCGCCGGGCGACGAGGTCCGGGTGGACGTGCTCCTCGGTTCGGTGAAGATGGCCGCGAAGCACACCGTGCTCAACGGCGTTCCGGGTCAACGCTTCTGCTGGAAGGACGCGGGCTGGAACGCGTGGTTCGTCTACGGCCAACGTTGTCGAACGCTCACAACGCAGCCCGACGGCACCGTGCTCGTCACCAACGAACTGCTGGTCGACGGCGTGCTGTCCGGGGGAGCGGACCTGTTCATCGGCAAGGCCATGAAGGACGGCATGCAGGCCGAGAACGCCGCTCTGAAACGGGCCGCCGAACTCTGAGGTGTCAGCGGACGAAATCGGCGAGCAGGCCGGTGGTGCGGTTCTGCTCGTCGGCGGTTCCGTACGGCGCGGCCATGAACTCGGTGACGCCGGCCTCGCGCAGTCGTGAGAGTGCCTGTGTCACTTGGGTTTCCGTGCCGACGATCGCGACGTCCTGCGGTCCGGCCGCTCCTTCCCGGTCGAGCGTCGCGCGGTACTCGGGCACCTGCGCGGCGAGTGCGAACTGCTCGGCGATCCGGGCGCGGACGTCGTCTGCCGTGTTCGTGACGCAGACGGGCAGTCCGGCGATGACTCGTGGTGCTCTGCTTCCGGCCGCCTTGGTGATGGTGGGAACGATGTGCTCTCCCAAGGCTTTCGGGCCCGTCATCCAGGTGACCGCTCCGTCGGCGAGTTCTCCCGCCAGTCGCACCATCCGCGGCCCCATCGCCGCGACGATCACCGATGGTGCTCTCACCTCGCCCGAGACAGTCACCGCTCCTACCGCTGTGAGCGTTTCGCCGCGGTGTTCGACGCTTTCCCCTCGCAGCAACGGTCCGAGCACCGTCAGGTAGTCGCGCATGCGTTGCACGGGCCGGTCGGTGGGCAGTCCGAACATCCCCGACACCATCGCGGCGACACCTGCGCCGATGCCCAGCGTCAGGTGACTTTTTGTGGCTGCCTGCGCTGTCAGCGCCTGTCCGGCCAGCATCATCGGGTGCCGCTGGGGAACGGGGACCACGGCCGTGCCCACGGCGATGCCGGGGACGGCGGCACCGGCGATCGCGATGGCGGTCAACGCGTCCCAGCCCAGTGCCTGACTCGCCCACGCCGTGGCGAATCCGGCGTCGGCCGCCGTCCGCACCTGGCCGACGATCGCGTCCAGGGTCGCGGGACCGCGTACGTCGCCGACCGCTAATCCGATCTTCATTCTTCGTCTCCACCTGTCCGGTCGCTAAGTGGAGGGACCACCCCACTTGCGGTCCGGTACGATATGGGGGACCCACCCCACTTAGCAACAAGGTGCCGGACCCATGGGAGAAACCCCCAGCTCGTCAGGCCGGCGGGCCGATGCGCAGCGCAATCGCGACCGGCTGGTGGCGGCGGCGAGTGCGGTGATCGCCGAGTCCGGAGCCGGAGCGTCCCTGGAGGAGATCGCCCGCCGCGCCGGAGTCGGATCGGCCACGCTGCACCGGCACTTCCCCCGCCGCTGGGAACTGCTGGAAGCGGTGCTCCGTGATCGCGTGCAGGCCTTGCGTGATCGAGCGGAGGACCTGCTGACAGCGCCTGCCGCAGGGACGGCCCTGGTGACCTGGTTGCGTGCCGTGGTGGCGCACGCGGCCACCGCGCGTGGGCTCGGGCCGGCGCTGACGGGGTACGAGTCCGACCCGGAGTTCTCGCCCCACACCACGATCCGGGAAGCCGCGCAGCAGCTGCTCGACCGTGCCCAGGCAGAGGGTTCGGTCGGCCTGGGCGTCACCGTGGACGACGTCCTGCAACTCGCGAACGGGATATCCCTGGCGGTCGAGTCCTCGCCCGATCCGGCGGAACGCGCGGAAGTGTTGGTGGCCCTCGTCGCCGACGGGCTTCTTAGTTGAAGAGAATCCGCTTGGCCACGGCCTTTCCCGGCGGCGTGCGCAGCGTTGTGAACGCGAACTCGGCGAGGTGCGGACTCCTGACGAGCGACAGGCCGCGCCGCAGCAGCGACCTGGTGCGGTAGCGCCGTCGCATGGCCGCGGCGTCGTAGTGCTCCAGCACGTACCTGTTGCCGCTGCGCAGGTAGTCGAACGTGACCGACGCCGCGAGCTCGGACATCCGCATGCACGGATCGAGCCCGCCCGCCGTCAGCGGCGAGACCGCGCCCGCCGCGTCACCGACCAGCAACCCTTGCGGTGACACGATCCGGCGCAGCAGCCCGCCGACCGGAATCGGCCCGCCCCTGCGCTTCACCGGCCCGGCGGGTGCCGGCGTCGGGAAGCTGTCGCGGAAGCGTTGCAGCAGTTGGGGGAGGGGCGCGCTGAACCGGTCGGCGCGCCCGGCCAGTCCGACGTGCGCGTGCTCGCCGTCGTCGATGACCCAGGCGATGTAGCCGGGCGCGATCCGCGGGTCGACCACGCAGTGGAACGTCGGCGTCGAGCCGGATCTGACCGGGTAGACCTCCTCGATGCCGGTGATGAGCTGCCGGTTGACGTCGAGGCCGAGGTTCTTCGCGACCGTCGACCTGGCCCCGTCCGCGCCGATCGTGAACCGGGCTTTCGTGGACTTCGCCGGATAGCTGGAGTTCAGGCTGACGCGCGCACCCGCCCGTTCGGCGTCCTTGACCGCGGCGGCGTAGATGCCCTCCATGTCGCCGACGCGGAACTCGTCGCGCGTGCTCACCAGTTCCACCGGATTTTCGTGCGACGGCGGGTAGAGCAGCACGCGCCGGACCGCCGGGCCCAGGTGGGGAAGCTCGTAGTCGTCGAGCGTGCGCCGGACGAAGATCCCGGTCGTGCGGATGCCGGTCTCCAGGCTTGTCCTGCGTTCACAAACGGCCACGTCGAGGCCTGCCTGCGCGAGCAGCCGCGCGGTGTTGAGACCGGCCAGCCCGGCGCCGACGACGAGCACGTCCACGGTGTCCATGCCCCGACGCTAGGTCCGATCACCCGACCGGTTCCCGTTTCCCGGCAACACCTTCACCGGATCTGCACCGTTTCTCCACGAATGTGAGCCCTTGACACGTCGGAGGTCTGTCCCAGATCGTGTGCGTACCGCTGCCTCGAACCGCCGCCCTGGTTCGAGGAGGAACCGCATGCAGTTGTTCAACCGCCGCACCGCGCTGCGAGGAGCTCTCGCCGTCGCGGCCACGCCACTGGCCGCGGGTGTGGCCTCCGCTGACGTGGGTGCGATGGCGTTCGTGCAGAAGTGGGCGCCGAACCCCGGTTCGGCCGGCCTCAAGGCGTTCGTCGGCATCGAGGACGACCGCTCCAACTCGCATCCCTCGGCCACGCACATCTTCGCCGAGAGCGACCAGTACCGGTTCGTGATGCACAAGTCCGATCGGGACGGTTCCGACCGGCAGCGCAACGAGGTGCGCGCGATCCAGACCGGCAGCACCCGCCACGACATGAAGAAGGGCGAGACCTGGCGCTTCAACTACCAGATGTACATCCCGACGTCGTTGAAGGGCACCACCAGCTTCTCGCACATCTTCCAGGTCAAGCACACCGGCGTGGACTCGCCGGTGGTCACCATGTCGCTGTTTCGCTCCGGTTCCACCGAGACCGTCGAGATGCGACTGTTCGGCGCGGGCCAGGCGAAACTCGGCAGCACGCCGCTGGCCCCGTTGCGCAACAAGTGGATCGACGTTGAGATCGAGATCAAGGTCGCCGACTCCGGCAGCCTGCGTTTTTCGTTGAAGGACGGCGGCACGACCGTCGTCAACGCGTCGCGGTCCGGCTTCGACACGTGGCTGGGCGGTGACCAGGCGCATCCGAAGTGGGGCATCTACCGGAGCATCAACGACTCCGCGCAACTGCAGGACACCTACCTGTTGCTCCGCAACATGAAGGCGTACCGGAACGAATAGAGGGTGTTCCCAGGAAGCCTTCGAGAGGTGAGAATCACTCGCGTGGGGGACCTTCACGGAAGAACTGTCGAGAGCAGGGCCGGTGTCGCCGCGTTTCTGGCGGGCGTGTGGCTCATCGCCGCACCACCGGTCCTGCACTTCGGCGCGTCACTGCACGCTTTCCGGCCGTACTGGTGGTCGATGGGCCTGGCCGTCGTCGTGATGCTGCTCGGCATGGTGCGGGCGATGGCACCGTTGGACGTGCCGCTGGCGCAACCGATCACCATCGGCCTGGCGGTGGGCCTGATCGTCGTGGCCTTGCTGCGCACGGACGGCGGCACCGCGGCCGTTTGGCTCAACCAACTGGTTGTCGGCGCTCTCATCGGCTTGTCCGCCGGGCTCGCGTTGCTGATCAGCATGCGCCGATGAGGTGGTCGGACCACTGCCTGATCTGCTCGGGTCAACAGGAACTCGTGGTCAACGTCCGCGAACGCGGCCCGTACGAGCAGATGCACGACTACACGCGCGTGCTCTTCTGTCGTGCGTGCGCGGTCGGCGAACTGCGGTCGTTCAGCTACGACGGTTTCGTGGTGTTCGGCGAGGAGGACGAGGTCATGGTCTGGTCCTCGATCCTTCCCGCCGCTGACGTCGATCGGCTGCGCGCGGCCTTCACCTGCCCGACCCCGCTGGCGGGCAACTGCGAATGTGCTGAGCACGTCCGCGCCTACGACACGAGCCTGCGCGTGAACAAGACCCGGCTGCCGGAACACGGGCCCGACCGGCACAGTCCGGCCGGGCGCACCACCGCTGCCGTGGAACTGGCAGACGGCCTGGCAGAGTTCCGCTCGGTGTCCTAGCAACGCTCGCTGGTCTTGGCGAACAGGAAGTAGCTGCTCCCGTCGACCTCACCGTGAGCGCGCGTGCACACGTCCAGCGTGTCCGCCCCGCCAGACCACAACTCCTGCTGCCCACGAGCACCGGTCTTGTAGCCGTTGGAGTTGTTCGGCCGCGTCTGAACATACGTGCGCAGCACGAAATCCCTGCCATGACTGGCAATCCACGAATCCCACACGTAGACGTAGGAGTAGTTCTTCCCGCAGCCCGCGTACTGCTTGACCGAAGCGACCGTCGTGCTGCCGTTCTTCACGTAGGCAGTCGACCCGATCTGCCCAGCACCGGGACAGGCGGGATTGGTCTCGGCCTGAGCGGTACCGGTCAGCACGGTGGCACCCGCAGCCGCGATCGCCGCCACGGCCAGAATCTTGCGCATGGGTAGCTCCTCCTGGTTTTGCTCGGGAGCCTGCGCGTTTCCGGTTAGCCGCCGGTAAATCAGTCGATCACGGCCGTGGCCTCGATCTCGACGAGGTGCTCCGGCACGTCCAGCGAGGCCACCCCGATCAACGTGGCCGGCGGCGTGGCGGTCTCGCCGACCCGCGCCCTGGCGTTCTCGATGCCCTTGAGGAGCTCCGGCATCTTGTCCTGCGTCCAGCCCACGACGTAAACCCGAACCCGGACCAGGTCCTTGAACGACGCCCCCGCAGCCTTCAGCGCGGTGTGAACGTTCACATATGCCTGCTCGGTCTGCAGCGCGAGGTCAGGCGCGGCGTCCCAGGCCACCTGCCCGGCTAGGTAAATCGTCTTCGAGCCGCTGGCGACGGCCACGTGGTGGTAGACGTCAAGCTGCGGCAGCTCGTCGGAGTTGATGAGCGTGACTGCCATTGCGTGCTCCTATTTCGCTCTCTTGTGGTTACTCGGTAACCGTAGGAGAGTGAGCACTGACCTGGAAGAACGCACTTTTTCGAGAGTGGGGCACCAAAAGGTGAGCAAGCAGCTCAGCGGCGATCTGGCCCGCGCGGATTCACTGGCCCGCGAGATCTTCTCCGACATCGCCAACAAGTGGGCGCTGCTGATCGTCGAGACCATCGGCGACACGACGAAGCGCTTCACCGAACTCAAGACGGAGGTGGACGGCATCAGCCACAAGATGCTGACCCAGAACCTGCGGCTGCTTGAGCGCAACGGGCTGGTGTTGCGCGTCGTGCATCCGACGGTGCCGCCGCGTGTGGACTACACGCTGACCGAGCCTGGTCAGGCGTTGCGGGCGACCGTGGACGCGATGTGTGCGTGGACGACGCGCTATCTCACTGACATTGAGGCAGCCCGCTACCGCTTCGACGCTTAGTCCTCGTCTTCCTCGTCTGTGTGGTCAATTTCAGTTTGCGCTAGGTGCCGCAGAATTGACAGCTTCTCCTCTTCTTCTGCTGTCCTGGCGATAGCTCTACCGCTCAAGTACTGGGATGCCAGATGTACCACGTGACTTTGTGGCACGTGTGGCTGGGCTCGTTTGAGTAGATCGAGGATGATCTGAGGTTCGACCTGGTGCGCTGCTGTCGTCGCGACGGTGCTGAGCGTGTTGATTACGTGCTTGTCGATTGTGGGTTCGGTCGAGCGTGGTCGTGCTAGATATTCGAAGGCTTCTACAGGTAGGTACGCATCGTCAATGTCGTTGACGTAGGGAGCGGCAGATTTTGCCACCATCGTGGCGAATTCTCTGAATGATTCGTCTACGCGACTGTCCGAGGAGTTGGCGGTAGCCCACACCAGCACCAGCGACGACATAGCCTCGGAGGTGCTTGCGCTGAACATCTTGGCGAGCATGTCGACAGGGAAGGCGCCTCGTCCGATCAGGTCAGGGTGAGCGCAGAGCGCAGATATGAGTTCGAAGGTGGACACAAGGCTTTCGTTGAACTCGTCATTTGTGCGCGGAATCAGATGCCGCAGTGCGCGTTCTACGAGGTCACGAGGAGTTCTCGGCGCCTCTCTCGACAGTGCGACAGCCATCACCGCCTTAGATCTATGATTCATCCGCACGCCAGCGTCCAGTCGGTTGATGATCTTGTGCAGGAAGAAGAGGTCGAAGGGAATTGCTCGTCCGGTGCCGCCGGCCCCGGACTGTTGGATGACCCAGCTGGCTAGGTTCGAGACCAACGACTGCTCTTGGTGATCTGAACTGATGGTGTCGTCGACAAGCTTTTCGCCGGCACGCACCATGCCCTCGAGCTCCGCATCGCCTAATAGCCTCGCCGCCCGTTCGACAGTCGACATGTCGTCGATGTTGAGACGCGCGATGTGCCACGTATCGGTCTGCACGAGTGTGATCGAATCGAGGATCTCTTCCCAGCCCTCGGGGTCCAAACCCGCCTGCCAGAGGTGGACGGTTGCTTTTCAGGCGGACAGCGGTGAGTCCTCTTGGTACTTGAACAAGGTCTCAATCGGTGTCGATGCTTCCTGGTCTAGGAGAACTCGTAGACAGACGAGATTGGCGGAGTAGTTGGCTAGGCGGGACACGACAGTGGCGGAAGCCGGTTGGTAGGCCGGATAAGGATCACTCAAGGCGCGATCATGGAACGACCGGATGAGGTCCTCCAGCACATCTAGTACAGACTTCCTGCTCTCTGTGGAGAGAGCGCTGAACAGGCCCTGGGCAAAGGCTATGATCGGATCTCGCTTGACGAACGCCTGGTGGGACGTCAGCCCGTACAAAAGCGAGTTGTCCGGTGGTGCCTTTCGCTGGTAAGGATTCGCGGCGGGGAGTGCTCGCGTCGCGGCCATCTGAACGAGCAGCTTCATTGTCACGTCGGCGATCAAATACTCGCCGAAGGTTGCATGCAGGAACTCGTAGGTGCGCCGGCCTGGCTGGCTTCCCTCGTTGAGGGTTGGCGAGTGGATGAAGAAGAAGTTCTCCACCGTTCGGTCCGCGTCGTCGACGGGAGTGTCCAGAGTGTTGTTCTGGGTTGGCTCGCTCGGTGCGAAGACGGAGAGGTCCCGATTGAGCTCAGCGGCAGACACGTACTGGTGTCCGCGGTTGAACATCGCGAACGCGGCGATACCTAGCCTCCACCAACTCTCTTCCATGCGCTTGTCGATGATCTCTCGTGGCAGCGGAACCGCGTTCTTTTCGCTGACTTGGCGTAGTACGAACGAGTCGATGAGACGTCGGTACAGTTCGGCGTTGGAGAGGTTTTGGCTATCGAGCAGCGGCGTAGTTGGGTCGGCCTCGTAGATGATGAGCATCAGCAGGAGTAGCGGCTGCCGCGCCAGTTCCATGTGTTGCCCCAACGCTTTCCGCTTCGTCGAGCGGAAGCCTGGGGTTTGCTCGTTCGCCGTGTTCCACGCGTCGAGCCAACGATCGATGCGGTCGTCATCGAACTCCTCGAGCATCACGATCGGTACCCCGGCCGGGATGCTGGCGCGGTTGGCGACGAGAACTCTCGAGGTGACCACCACCGCCACGGGCCGACCGCGGTTCGTCTGCAGCTCCTGGAACTCCTTCACCTGCTGGAGGTAAGTCGACTGGTGCACGCCGCTGGCCTGTATCAGCTCGTCGAAGCCGTCCAGCAGAACCACCGGTGTGATGTCGGCGCCGCACTCGTCGGCCAGGTCGCCCCAGTCGACGCGTTTGCTTAACACCTCGTGCAACGCTGTTTCGATCTGGGTCTGAACGCGGTCCTGAGCCCTCACCTTGCGGAGCTGTACCGTGATGACGGCGAACTGGTTCGGGGGAAGTCTTGCGGCCAGCACGTCCATCAGTAGTGACTTGCCTGCACCGGGATTTCCGAGCACCAGCAACGGGAGTTCAGTACTCTCCTGGCCGGCCAGGTGCGCGGCGAGGAACGTGTTGAGGTCTTCGCGGACGTTGGTGGAGCTCCACCACCAGTGTTCGGAAGCCGGATCGGTGAACTCGGTGTAGACCGCGAGTCGGTAAGCCGGTGTGACGAACCCCTTCTCCACAGTTGGAAACAACGCGTTGATCGACGAAGTATCGCCGACGGACCTGAGCAGTGGTTTGGTCAGGATCTTCTCGGCTACGGTCCGAAGCTGCGTGCAGTGCGGGCGCGTTTGCTGGTTCTGCTCAACAGGAAGTCTGGCGAGCAAGGTGGAGAAGAGTTCCAGGGACTCTGTTTTGATCGTTGCGAACTCCTGCGCCACCGCGGCACGGGTCGCCGCGTGCTCGCCGAGCATCGCCCAGATGTGGAACTCCGGTATTGAGGCCGAAAGTCCGACGTAGTGATGGATGTACTTGGATTGCGTATTGAGGTTCACGGACGCGATGAAGCTGGGGGTGCCAAGTTGTGCGGGGGCACCGGCCAAGCCCGCAATGAACCGACAGGCATCGTTGACAGCCCTTACAAGGAAGTCCTGCAGGTCTCCCCTGAGGTTCTCGTGGAAGCCCCGGACTGCGCTGGGAGCCGGTACTGCGATCGAAGTCAAGGCAGGTAGGGCAGAGACTTCCTTCTTCTTGTCCGGTGGCTCGGAGTCGAGGACGCGAAACTTCTCGCGGTCTGTGATCTTGAACTGGTCGAAGCTAGCGCCGATCTCGTCACGCAGAGCCTCGAAGACCGAGGTGACGGCGATGATCGTGTGCGCGGCCTCGATCAGCTCATGCCGGTGAGTCCTGTCCAGGCCGGTGAGTTTGTCGGCGACGCCATCGAGGATCTTGCGTAAACAGTCTGTGGCCTCGTTCTTTGGGTCGACCAGGCTGAAGACGTCCGGTTCGACCGCGCCGCCGACCAGGATGCTCACGCCCAGGAAGGTGTCGGTCTTGTTCAGCCAGGGATGGTCGTACTCGCCCAGGACGCGGAGCGCGCCTTCGTATGAGAACAGGGCCGGGCGCGACATCCACATACCTCCGCAGGGCGACTGGAAGCCCTATCGCGCGGCGTGTGGCACGGGTTACACCCAAACGAAGTGGTCACCAGTCTTGATAGTCACTGAAAAGTGACTATATGGTTGAGGCATGAGCGATAAGAAGATCATTGCTGTGGTGGGGGCTACCGGCGAGCAGGGTGGCGCGGTGGCGCGGGCGCTGCTGGCCGACGGGAAGTTCGCGGTGCGTGCGCTCGCCCGCAACCCCGAGTCGGCGGCGGCCAAGAAGCTGGCCGAGTTGGGGGCCGACGTTGTCGCGGCCGACCTGTACGACGTGGAGAGCTTGCGCAAGGGGTTTGGAGGGGCGTATGGCGCGTACCTGGTTACGCCGTTCTTCACGCACATGTCGGCGGCCAAGGAACTCGAAGAGGTGCAGAACCTCGTTGCGGCCGCAGGAGGTTTGAAGCATGTCGTGTGGTCGACGTTGGAGGACACGCGTGAGGTGATCTCGCTCGACGACGACCGGATGCCGACGTTGGACGAGAAGTACAAGGTGCCGCACTTCGACGTGAAGGGTGGCGAGGCGGACGTGTTGTTCGAGAAGGCCGGGTTGCCGACCACCTACGTGCGGATGTCGTTCTACTGGAACAACTTGCTGGGTGGCATGGCGCCGCACCGTGCGGAGGACGGATCGCTCAAGTTGTCGTTGCCGATGGGGGAGAGCCGGATCTCCGGGATCGCCGCCGAGGACATCGGCAAGGCTGTTGCGAGCGTGCTCAAGCACCCGGAGTCGACCATCGGGCAGACGATCGGGCTCGGCGTCGAGCACCTCACGGGGCAGGAGGTCGCGCAGGCGTTCAGCGAGGTGTTGGGCGAAAAGGTGACGTACGAGCCGTTGTCGCACAACGACTTCCGGGCGCTAGGGTTCCGGGAGGCGGTCGAGATCGGGAACATGTTCCAGTACTACGCGGAGTTCGACACGCACATCCTGCCTCGGCGTGACACCGGGCAGACGCGTGCGCTTGTGCCGGGGTGGTTGACGCTCAAGGAGTTCCTGAGCCTGCACCGCGAGGACATCGTGATCGGCTAGTGGGCGTGCGCGATCTCGGTGAAGACGGCCTTGAACTCGGCGAACCGGTCTGGGCCGACCAACTGGGCGAGCCTGGCCTCGATGTCCGCGATGATCTTCTGCGCCTGGACCATCTGGTCGCGGCCCAGGTCGGTGGGCACTACCAGTTTGGCGCGGCGGTCCGCGGGGTCTGGCTGGCGGGTGACGTAGCCGAGGCGTTCCAGCTCGTCGATGAGGGTGCCGACGACCTGCTTGTGCTGGCCGGAGCGTTCGGACAGCTCGCTCGCGCGCGTGCCGGACTGGGCGATGTAGGCCATGACGGCGCCGTGGCGGGGGCGCAGGTGCTCGTGGCCCGCCTCGGCCAGGCGGGTGAAGAGTTCCTTCTGGAAGCCCGAGAGCAGGTGCGCGGAAAGGACGCCGACGTCTGGCATGAGGGAGATGTTAACCCGGTGGCGGCCGAGTCCGAAGAGGACGGACGAACTCGGCACGCCTCGCCGGGCGGGGGTCAGGCCTTCGGCTCGTACAGGCTGAACGGGGTGCCCTGGTCGTCCGAGCAGTGGGCGATGCGGCCGACGTCCGGCACGGTCTGGACGTCGTCGCTCTTGCCGCCGAGCTCGGCGACCTTGCGCACGGACTCGTCGATGTCCGTGGTGTGGAAGTAGATTCGCGGCTGGGTGAGCTGGGCGTCCTTGACCGCGATCGCGCCTGACGCGCCGTTCGTGATGAAGTGGTAGTCCTCGCCCATCTGGCTGGTTTCCCAGCCGAACACGCCCGCGTAGAACGCCCTTGCCCGCGCGGTGTCCTCGGCGGGCAGCTCGAACCAGTTGACCTGTCCGGACATGTCGATCGCTCCTTCGGTTGTCGGGACTGACGAGCGAAGGACGAGCGAGCGGGGCCGAACTCGACATCAGCCGCCGAGAAGTTTCAGGCGGGCGGCGAGGAACCTGCGATCGGCCGGGCTGACCGCCAGGTCGTGGGCGAGCCGGTACGCGGCAACGGCTTCGGAGTGCCGGTCCAGGCGGCGCAGCAGGTCGGCGCGGGCGGAGTGCAGGAGGTGGTAGGAGTCCAGGCCGGTGATCCCGTCGATCAACGAGAGCCCGGCCTCGGGTCCTTCGGTCATCGCGACGGCGACCGCGTGGTTGAGTTCGATCACCGGAGTCGGTGTCACCGCGAGGAGTTCGGCGTACAGGGCGGCCACACGCGCCCAGTCGACCGGGTCCTGCACGTGCAGGGCGGCGATCACGGCGTGCAGCACGTACGGGCCGGGCGAGCCGAACCGCAGCGCGCGGTCGAGCAGTGCCATGCCCTCCGAGATCTCCTCGGTGTTCCAGAGCGAACGGTCCTGGTCTTCGAACAGCACGACGTCGCCGGCCGCGGTCAGCCGGGCCGCGCTGCGCGAGTTGTGCAGCAGCATCAACGCCACCAGGCCGTGCGCCTCCGGTTCGTCGGGCATCAGCGTCGCCACGAGCTTGCCCAGCCGCAACGCTTCGAGCCGCAGCGACGCGTCCGCCGTCGTGTAGCCGCGCGTGAAGATCAGGTAAAGCACCCCGAGCACGCCCTGCAGCCGTTCGGGCAGCAGGTGGTCGGCGGGCACCTCGAACGTGATGCCGGCGTCGCGGATCTTGCGCTTCGCCCTGACCAGCCGCTGGGCCAGCGCGGACTCGGCGACGAGGAACGTCCGCGCGATCTGCGCCGCCGTGAACCCCGCCACGGCCTGGAGTGTTAGCGCTAACCGCGCGTCCTCGGCCAGTGCGGGGTGGCAGCAGGTGAAGATCAGGCTCAGGCGTTCGTCGCCGAGGTCGACGAGCTGCTTCTCGGTCATCGCGACCGGCTCGGGCACGGCAGGCAGCTTCGTGCGGGCCATTCGAGCGTGCCGGATCCGGTCCAGGGCGTGGTTGCGGGCGACGGTGAGCAGCCAGGCGAACGGATCGTCCGGCACTTGTGAACGTGGCCATTTCCGCAACGCCTGCGAGCACGCCTCCTGCAGCGCGTCCTCGGCCAGCTCGAAGTCGCCCAGCGCCCGCACCAGCGCCGCGAGCATCCGGCTCCGGTGCTCGCGGTACACCCGTTCGACCGCGGCCGACGCGAGATCGCTCATGCCACCCCGTGGTTCAGGCCGGGGATGTGGTCGACCGGGCGCACCTCGATCGTCGCGCCGAAGTGCGCCTGCGGGATCATCTCGGCCAGCTCCAGCGCCTCGTCCAGGTCGCGGCAGTTGAGCAGGTAGTACCCGCCGAGGTGTTCGTGGGTCTCCGCGAACGGGCCGTCGGTGAGCAGCGCCTTGCCGTCCCGCACCCGCACCGTCGTCGCGGTGGCGACGGGTTTCAGCGGGTCGCCGGACACGTACACGTTCCGGCGACGGCACTCGTCGGCGAACGCGTTGACCCGCGTGAGGATCTCCTCGAACCGCGGGTCACCGGGGTGCGGGCGGTCCTCGCAGTTGTAGATCAAGAACATGTAGTGCATGCGTGCCCTCCAGTCGTCGTTCCGAGGACGAACGAGATCCCTGGAAGTCGACATTCGAGCACGCGGTGTTTCTCACGGCGCGGCGAGCGCCTCCGTCGGGGTCAGCCGCGACGCCCGCACCGCCGGATAGACCCCGGCGACCACGCCCGTCACGACCGCCGCGCCGAGCCCGGCCAGGACCATCTCGATCGGGATCACCGCGGGCCAGTTGTGCGCGAACGCGTAGCCAGCGGTTCCTGTTAGCCCTAACAACACGCCTGCCACGCCACCGAGCAGGCACAACACGACCGACTCGGTGAGGAACTGCGTCCTGATCTGACCGCGGTTGGCGCCCAGGGCCCGGCGCAGGCCGATCTCGCGCTTGCGTTCCAGCACGGAGATCACCATCGTGTTCGCGACCCCGATGCCGCCGACCAGCAACGCCACCCCGGCGAGGCCCAGCATCAGCGCCGAGAAGGTGTTCTCGGTGAGGCGCTTGGCCGTGAGCGCGTCGGACGGGCGGCTGACCCGCACCTGGGACGGCCGCTCCGGGGAGATCGTCTGCGGCAGCACCGCCCGCACGTCGTCGATCGACGGCTCCTGCGCCCTCAGGTAGAGCACCGTGGGCCGCTGGTCGAAGCCGAGGTCCTCGGCCGACTCCCAGCCGACCAGCGCCGACCGTTCGACCTCCGGCGCGAGCGGCAGGGGAGCGAGGATCCCGATCACCGTGAACCACGTGTCGTTGATCCTGACCTGGGCGTCCGGGGCGGTGATGCCGAGCCTGGCCGCGGCGATGTCGCCCAGCACGACGGTCGGGAACTTCGAGGTGGTCTCGTTGAGGAACGTGCCGGTCCGGACCTGGCCGTTGAGCGTGTCCAGGAGGTTGAGCTTCGAGGCCAGCACGGTCAGCCCGGACGTCTCCGAGTCGGGGATCCGGTCGGAGCGGCGGATCACGGCGTGCGTGTTCGCGACCGCGCTGACCTGGTCGGCCGGGCCGATGCGTTCGACCATCGCGACGGAGTCCGGTGGCAGCGACGCGGCCTCGTTGTTCGTGCCGGTGGCGGCCTCGGCGCGCAGCAGGTTGGTGCCCAGCGCGGCGAACTCCTCCATCAGCGCGGCGCGGCTCGACGCCGGGATGCCGGTGACCACGACGAGCGTGGCGATGCCGATGGAGATGCCGAGCGCGGACAGCACGGCCCGCATCGGCCTGGTCCGCAACGGGGACAGGCCGAGCAGCAGGAGGTCGGTGAGGCTGAGCCGGGTGGGTTTGACGTCACGGGGGTTCGCGCCGCTGACCTCGGTGCGACGGGCGGTGTTAACGCTCACGCCGTCACCTCCGCGCGGATGCGGCCGTCCCTGATCTCCACCTGGCGCGGCAGCCTCGCCGCCACCTCCCGGTCGTGGGTGATCACCGCGAGCGTCGTGCCCTCGCTGTTCAGGTCGAGCAGCAGGTCCAGCACCGCACGGCCGGTCGCCGTGTCCAGCGCACCCGTCGGTTCGTCGGCCAGCACCAGTGCGGGCCGGTTCACCACGGCACGGGCGATGGCGACGCGTTGGCGTTCACCACCGGACAGTTCGTGCGGCCGGTGCCGAAGCCGATGGCCCAGCCCCACGCGGGTCAGTGCTTCGGTCGCCATCGCGGCCCGCCACTTGCGTGCAGTGCCCGCGTAGAGCAGGCCGGTCGCGACGTTGTCGATGGCCGTGAGGCCGTCCGCGAGGTGGAACTGCTGGAACACGAACCCGATCCGCCGTCCGCGCAACGCCGACAGTTGTCGGTCGGACAGCGTGGAGATGTCGTGCCCGTCCAGCAGCACCGTGCCGCTGGACGGACGGTCCAGCGTGCCGAGCAGGTTGAGCAGCGTCGACTTGCCCGAACCCGAAGGGCCGACGATCGCGACGGCCTCACCTTCGTGCAGCGTCAGGGAAACACCGTCGAGAGCGCGCACACCGCCCGCGTACTCCTTGACGGCGTCCAGGATCTGGAGAACCGGGGTCACGACGTCGTCACCACCCGCATGCCCTCGCTGAGGCCACCGCCGCTGATCTCGACGAGCCCGCCGGCGAACAGGCCGGTCTTCACCGCGACGAGCCCGCCTTCCTCGGTCTGCACCGCGTACCCGCCCTCGCGCAACGCCAGCAGCGCGGTCACCGGCACGGCCAGCACGCCCTGCCGCGCGGTGCTGGTCAGCCGTATCCGCACGGGGCCGGAGTCGAACTCGCCGACCTCGGTGTCGAGGCCGATGTCCACGGCGATCACCGGGATCTCCTCGCCGTTGCCGTTCTTCTCGGACTTGACCTCGGTGCTGACCGACCGCACGGTTCCCGCGGTCTCGGTGCCGTTGGGCAGCACGACGGTGACCTTCAGGTCCTTTTTGAACACTTCGGCCTGTCGTGCGTCGATCGAGGCGTCGACGGCCTTGCCCGTCGCGGTCACGCTCATCAGCGGGCCCTCGCCGGACGCCGACAGCTTCGCGGTGACCGACTCGACGCGCACCTTCCCGGACAGCACCACGACGTCACCGGGGTCGATCACGCCGCTCTCCTCGACCTTCTCGGCCTTCTGCCAGCGCTTGACCGCGTCGATCGTCGCCTGCGTCAGCTCGTCCGCTGCCCCGCCGAACTTGTAGCCGAGAGCGCCCAGGTTGTCCTTCACGATCTTCACGTCCGGGCCCTTGAGACCGGCCTTGTCGAGCTTGCGCCACAACGGGGTGTCACCGAAGAACAACCACACCGGCCGGTTGTCCACTTTGTACACGGCGGCACCGCGGTCGACGGCCGCGCCAGGAGCGGGGAGCCAGGTGAGCGTGCCCGCCCGCCGTCCTGTCACCTCCTGCGAGGCACCGAAACCGAGGGTGGCCTTGAACTCCCGGACGTCGGTCAGATCGGTCTTCACCACCGCGACGGTCTGCGGCGGCGGGGGTGGCGCGGACTGGGCCGGGGCGCGCCGCGTCCAGGTGAGCGCTAACACGCCGCTGACCAGCACAAGAGCGACTACACCGGCGATGATCCACCGCTTCACTTACGCCCTCCGCCGAACACTTCCTGCTCGCAGTCCTCCTCGATCTTGCGGCGCTGGTCCTCCGGCAGGGTCTGCTCGCCGTCGTAGGTCCAGCTGCCGGGCTCGGTCTCGATGACCTTCATGCCGCGGCTGTTGATGCACTGGACGTTCTTGTGCCAGTTGTCGGCGAAGGTCGGGTTCTTCGAGTCCATCTCCCACGGCGGCAGCGGCCACTTCTTCGCGCACGCCTTCCACGCCTCCTCGCTGTACTGCCGGCGGGTGGGGATGTCGCCCTTCGCGTTCGGGTCCTTCTCGGCCAGGCAGGCGGTGTGAGCGTCGCGCAACCGCTGCTTCTCCTCCTCGGTCATGTCCATGCGCAACCGCGGCTGCTCGCCGTCGTCCGGCTTGGCGGCGGTGGAGGAAGAGGGCGCGCCGGCTCCGGAGGACTGCAGGGACGCGACGTTCGAGGACGAAGGGGGCGCGGCCTGGCCGCACGCGGAAAGCAGCAGCATGGCGGCGCCGATCAACAGCCTGGGATTCATGGCGGCGATGCTGCCGGGCGGTTGTGAGGAAAATATGCGCTCAGCGTGCCGGCAGCGTGATCGTGAACGTCGTCCCGCGCCCGACCGTGCTGTCCACGGTGATCGTGCCGCTGTGAGCGCTCACAATCGCGTGTGCGATCGCCAGGCCGAGCCCGCTGCCGCCGGTGTCGCGGGTGCGGGAGCGGTCTGCGCGCCAGAACCGGTCGAACACGTGCGGCAGGTCCTCGGCGGAGATGCCGGAACCCGTGTCGCTCACGGTGATCCGGCCGTCCCGTGCCACGAGACGGACCGTGCCGGTCGAAGGCGTGTAGCGGAAGGCGTTCGTGACGAGGTTCGTCAGGACCTGCCGCAGCCGCACCGGATCCGCGTGCACCACCCCGCCGCCCTCCGCGATCAGCCCGGGATGCGCGGCGACGAGCTGGTCGAACAGGTCCCGCAGGTCGACGGGTTCTGGATGCAGCCGCAGTTCGCCGGCGTCGGCCAGCGCGAGGTCCTGCAGGTCGTCGATCAGGCGTTGCAACACCAGTGCCTCGTCGAGCAACGCCGTGAGCGTTGTGCGGTCCAGCTCGACCATGCCGTCGCGGGCACCCTCCAGCCAGCTGCGGATCGTGCCCAGCGGATTGCGCAGCTCGTGTGAGATGTCGCTGGTCATGGCCTTGCGCTGGGCGTCGGTGCGGGCCCGGTGCGCGGCCATGTCGTTGAACGCCCGCGCGAGCTGGCCGATCTCGCTGCGCGACCGGATGTCGACCTGGGCGTCGTCGCCGTGCCGCAACCGCTCGGCGGCGGCTGTGAGCGTGCGCAACGGCCTGGTCATCCGCAGCGCGACGACCACGCTGACCCCGACGGTCAGGACCAGCACGATCGCGGCGACCAGCACGATCCGGCCGACGTCGAACCTCACGACGGTCGCCTGGGTGGTCTTGCCGGCGGGGTCGGTGACGAACAGGAGCGCGGGCGGCGCCACGTAAGGCCGCAGCTGGGTCCGGCGCGCGTTCGCCAGGCACTCGGTGTTCGTGGCGGTGGGCTGCCACGACGCGTTCATCTTGATCCGCTCGGCGGGCAGGCCGCGCTGCTTCAGGCAGTCGTTGACGAGGAGGTCGAGCTCGTTGAACGCGGCGGACTCGCCCAGCGTGAGCGTGGTCAGCCGGGTCTCGATCTCGGTGCAGGACGGCGAGGCCGGTGCGGCGGTCGTCCTGTCCACGTTCACAATCGGGCGGCCCCACGCGGTCGTCGGCGTCTCCTCCGCCTGCGCCGCCTCCGAACTCCGGCAGCGGGCACGGTAGATCTCCGCGTCCTGGGCCAGGCTGCCCTTCTCCCGTTCGGTGAGCTGGAACGGGCCGGCGATCCTCGCGTCGATCCGGTCGGCGGGGGAGTCCGGCGCCTGCGCGAGGTCGAGCTCCAGCGGGTTGATCACCGCGGACGGCACCGCGGGCAGCTGGCTCGGGTCGAGGTTCGCGCCGGTGTCGGAGATGACCTTGCGGTCGGCCGTGGTGAGGATCAACCGGCCCTTGCCCGGCTGCAGCGCGACGCCGTTCCAGTCGCGGTGCTCGACGGCGAACGTGATCAGCTCGCGGTACGTGGCGGCGTCCCCCGCCAGCGCGTTGCCGAGCTCCTGCCTGATCGACGTCGACGTGCTCTGGGCGGCGAGCCACGCGGTCGCGGTGATCGAGCAGAGGGCGACGAGCACCGACGCGGCCAGCAGCCGCGCCAGGACGCTATGCACCGGACCCGTCCACCAGCTTGTAGCCGACGCCGTGCACGGTCAGCAGGTACGTGGGCTTGCGCGGCTGGGCCTCGATCTTCTTGCGCAGGTTCATGATGTGAGCGTCGATGGTGCGGGAGGTGATGTACCCGTCGAGCCCGTGCACCGCGCTGAGCAACTGCGCGCGGCTGAACACGCGGCCGGGGCTCGCCGCCATCGTGTGCAGGATGCGGAACTCCGACGCGGTGCACTCGGCCGCGTCACCGCGCACGCGCACCTCGTGGCGGTCGGGATCGATGACGAGATCACCGAGCGCGATGTCGTTCGCGGCCGTGCGCTGGACGCGTCTGAGCAACGTGCGCACGCGCGCCATCAGCTCGCGCGGGCTGTAGGGCTTGGTGACGTAGTCGTCGGCGCCGAGGTCGAGACCGTGCAGCAGATCGTCCTCTGTGGACTTCGCGGTGAGCATGAGCACCGGGATCTCCGTCTCGTTGCGCAACGTCCGCACGACTTCGAGCCCGTCCACTTTCGGCATCATCACGTCGAGGATGAGCAGGTCGGGCGGATCGCGGCGGATCTCGTCGAGCGCCGCTGATCCGTCGTGGACGATCCGCACCCGGTAACCCTCCTGGCGCAGGTATCTCCCGAGCATGTCGGCCTGCATCACGTTGTCCTCGGCCACCAGCACGCACATGCCCATGTGTCGCAACATAGTCACCCGTGCCGCCGCCGCACGGGATGAGGACTCGTTCCGCACAGGATCCTCACAACTGACTGCCACGGTCGACCGCATGCGAATACTGAGCGTGGTCGCGCTGCTGCTCCTCGGTGTACCGGGCCTGGCGGCGGCTTCTCCCTCCGGCCCCGACGTGGTCGTGCACGATCTCGACACGGACGGCGTGGCCGCCTACTGGACACCGGAACGGATCGCGGCGATGCCGACCGGACCGTCCGCGCCTCCCGGAACACCCGCCGTCGACGACCCGACCGGTGCACCGGCGCCGAACAGCAGGTCCATCGGCCGCCTGTTCTTCGTCGACCGTGACGGCGAGGACTCGAGTTGCACGGCGACCGTCGTGGTGAGCGCCAACAAGCGCACCGCGGTGACCGGCGGGCACTGCGTACACACCGCGAACCTGATCGGCCAGGACCGCCGGTGGCACTCGAAGATGCTCTTCGTGCCGGGGTTCCGCGACGGCACCCGGCCGTTCGGCGAGTTCGTGGTGCGCCAGGCGATCGTGAACCGGACTTGGATCACCGACGACCAGCAGTCCGAGTACGACCAGGCGTTCCTGGTGCTGGACAAGCCGTCCGGCGCGAGCGAGAACATCGCCTTCGGCCGGCCGGCAGATCGCTTCGCGCGGGAGTACGGCTACCCGCGCGCCGCCGGGCAGCCCGGCCACCAGGGCAGGCCGGAGTTCACCGGCCGGCGGCTGGCGCAGTGCTGGGGCACGCCCGCCCACCACCCCGGCTATCCGGAGCGACCGGCGGACGAGAACCTCTGGGGCGTGCCGTGCGACATGGGCGGCGGATCCAGCGGCGGGCCCCGGATCAGCGAAAACGCGGTTGTGGGCGTGAACATCCAGAGCTTCCACCTGGACGCGAACGGCCAGCTGGTCCCGCCCGGCCAGGGCGTGCGACACCTCGGCGGCGCCCAGTTCAGCTGGAGGATCACGGCTCCGCTGTACCAGCGGGCGCAGCGGGGCTAGCCGGAGTGGCCGCGATCCTGTCGCGGCCTCACCCGGTGGGGTCGAGATCGCCGACGATGGCGGCGAGCAGCTCGTAGCTCCGGCGGCGGTCCGCGTGGTGGTAGATCGGCGAGGTGATCATCAGCTCGGACGTGCCGGTCTCGTCGAGCACCGCCTGGAGCTTGCGCGCAACAGTCTCCGGCCCGCCGACCAGCACGCGGCCGTCGTCGGGAAGCACGGCCGCGTCCTGCGGGCTGGGCAACAGGATCCGGTTGCCGTCCTGTCTGCCGCGCACCTTCGTCCTGATCGGCCCGGCGAGCCACTCGGCCCGTTGGTCGTCCTCCGCGCAGATCACCGAGACGCTGACCAGATCCGCCGCGCAGACCAGTTCCGGACTGAGATGCCGCGCGAACGCGAAGGGCAGGCCCAGTTCGGCGGCCAGCGTCGCCGTGCTCGGTGACGAGCCCAGCAGCCACAGTTCCGGCATGTTGCCGCCCTGCACCGGCACCGCGACGGTGTCCGACGGGTTCAGCAACGCCTGCAACTCGAGGAGTTGGGAGCGGTACGGCCGGTCGCTGCGGCGCAAGGCCGAGACCACCGAAGGCGAACCGCCGGGCGCACGGCCGACGCCGAGGTCGATCCGGCCGGGATGCAGGGCCGCGAGCGTGCCGAACTGCTCGGCCACCACGAGCGGCGGGTGGTTGGGCAGCAGAACACCGCCGGAACCGACGCGCAGGCGAGAGGTCACGGCCGCCAGATGTGCGACGAGCACGGCCGGTGCGGAACTGGCGACCCCGCGCATGCCGTGGTGCTCCGGCACCCAGTACCGGTGAAACCCCAGTTCCTCAGCCAGTTCCGCGAGATCGACCGTGTTGCGCAACGCTTCGCGCGGCGTCGACCCCTGCACGATCGGTGACGTGTCGAGCACCGACAACCGCAGCCCCATGACCCGCACACTAGGGCGATGGGCATCGCTCGGCTCGACCAGCTGGCGCCGACCTGAACGCCGCGACGGGCCCGTTCTGCAGCGTCTACGTGCGTGGTCCCGACGGGAACCTGGTCGAGGTCGGCAACCACGTGGACTAGCAGCGTTCGTCGGTCTGTCCCCAGTAGACGTTGCCGTCGCCCCACACCTCGCCGTACGCCCGCGTGCACTTGGTGAGCGTGTTGGTGCCCTTGGACCAGACGTCCTGCTTGTTGGTGCCGTTGACGTTGCTGTTGTAGTCGCGCGACCCGTTCACGACCATGGCGGCGCTGGAGCTGAAGCCGCCGGGCTGCGCGACGTAGGAGTCCCACACGTAGGTGTAGGCCCAGTTCTTGCCGCAGCCCTTGAACTGCTTCACCGAGGCGATGATCGTGCCGTTCTTCTTCACGTAGCCGGTGGAGCCGATCTGCACGGTGCCGGCGCATCCAGGAGCGGACTCGGCCTCGGCCGTGCCAACGGAGGCGAGTGCCGTCAGCGCCACGGCTGGCAGGAGCAACATCACTTTGCGCATGCCCCCACGGTGACGGGGGCCGGTTAGCCGGCGGTTAATCGATCCTTCGCAGCAGGTGGGCGGCGACCGCGGTGTTCACGATCTCAGGGCGTTCGGCGGTGAACAGATGTGCGGAGCCGGCCACGACCTCGAACCGCGCGCCGGGAATCCCGTCCGCGATCTCCCGCACCAGGTCTGGAGGCGTCGCGGGGTCATCGGCACCCGCGAGCACGAGCGTCGGCACGGCGACGGCGCTCAGTTCGGAGCGCACGTCGAACGCCCCGATGGCCTCGCAGCAGCCCGCGTACCCCTCGGCGGACGTCGCGAGCAGCATCTCCAGCAGCCGTTCGGCCTCTGCCGGCTCACGAGCGGCGAACTCCTCGGTGAACCAGGTACCGGTCCGCGACGGCACGATCGCGCCGGTGCCCTCGGCACGGACCGTCGCCGCCCGTACCGGCCACTGGGGCGGATCAGCGAACCGCGCGGCGGAGGCGCAGATGGTGAGCGTTAACAAGCGCGAGCCCGAGTGCAGGGCGAGCCACTGGCCGATCGCGCCGCCGATCGACACCCCGAGGTAGTGGAACCGCCGCACGCCCAGGTGATCGAGCAGTTCCACGACGTCGGCCGCGAGGTCCGCGATCGAGTACGGGCCGGGCGGCACCGGTGAACCGCCGTGGCCGCGCAGGTCGAACCGAACCACCCGCCAGCGGTCGGAGAGCCCGGCAACCTGGGCGTCGAAGAGACCCAGGTCGGTGCCCAGCGACGGGCCGAGCACGAGCACCTCGGCCTCCGGCGGACCGTCGACTGCGTAGTGGATCACGCGTGCTCCCAACGAGTGGCGCGGGCGGAGTCGAGGCTGAACCGGCCGTGGTCCCAGCCCTCCGACAACGGCGCGAAGTAGTCGAAGACGACACGTTTGCGCTGGTAGCGCCACTTCGAACCAACGCGGACGAGATCGTCGTGGTAGCGGCCGCCGGCCACATGCGGTTCGCCGTGCAGCACGCAGGGCTGGAAGAGGAACGAGCAGACGTGCGCGCGGTCGCCGTCCAACTCGATCTCCAGGTTCGTCACGTGGTGCCAGAACGCGGTCAGCCCGTCCGAAGCGAGCCCTCCGAAGAACGAGGTCAGTTCCGCGTGTCCGCGCGCCGTCGACAGCCCGGCGAACTCGCCGTCCTCCACGAACAACTCGACCAGCGCGTCCCACGAACCCGAGTCGAGCAACCGGCAGTAGGCGGCGTCCAGCGCCCGGATCTCCTCCAGATCCTCCAACCGCCGCACCCGATCCGTCACAGCCGGTCCAGGAACTCGACGACGGCCGGCCCCTCAGGACCGGTCACCAGCACCGAACCGGAGGACACGACCAACCGGGCCGCCCGCCCGCCGAGAGTGCCCGTGTACCGGCCGTCCGGCGGCAGCGCGGTCCCCGGCGGCACGACCACCACGCCGGCGGACAGCACACCCTCCACCCGGTGCGGCCGCCCGAGCACGAGCGCCGCCGAACGAACATCGCCGTGCCGCACCAACTCCCGCACCCGCGTCGACGAACACCCGTCCACCAGGTCGACGCCGAACGCGGGAAGTCCCAGTTCCCGCAACGTGTCCACGGTCCCGGCGCCGCGATGACCGAACGTGAAGTTCGCCCCGACCACCACGGCCTCGGCGCGCAACGTCCCGACCAGCACCTCCGCCACGAAGCCGGCGGGGGACAACGCGGCGAACCGTCGGGTGAACGGCAGCACCAGCGTCGCTTCCACCCCCAGGGAACGCCCGAGCTCCGCACGCCGGTCGACGGTGCTCAGCGCGGACGTGTCGCGGGGCAGGCCGAGCACCCGCGCGGGATGCGGGTCGAACGTCACGAGCACCACCGGCCGCGACCCGGCGACCTCCCGTGCGGCGGAGATGAGGTGGGCGTGCCCGCGATGAACGCCGTCGAACACCCCGATCGTCACCACGCACCCCGGCCAGTCGCCGGGTACGTCGGCGAGCGAGCGCCACACCAGACCTTCCTGGACGGCCGTCATGGCTGGGCCGCCAGATCGGAGGGGTGCGTCGCCAGCGGCGTCACCTCGACCCGCATGTACTCCCACAGCGGCAGCGACGACAGGAACGCGTGCAGCTCGTCGTTGGACGGCACCTCGAAGACGCTGATGTTGCTGTACTGCCCGACGACGCGCCACAAATGCGGCCACACGCCCATCTTCTGCAACTCCAGCGCGCGGTCCTTCTCCGCGCGCACCAACTCGGCACGACGCTGCGGGTCCATGTCGTGGGGCAGGGAAACGTCCATCCGCACGTGGAAGAGCACGGTCACCTCCTGGTGAAGGCCGCGACGGCCGCGGGGTCCAGCTCGACGCCGAGCCCCGGTCCGCCTGGCAGGTGCAGGTCGCCGCCGTCGTAGCGCAGCGGCGTGGCCAGCAGCTCCTCGCGCATGAGCAACGGCCCGAACAGCTCGCTGCCCCACGTGACCGCCGGTGAGGCGCACGCGAGATGCAGCGACGCCGCCGTGCCGACCGGGCTCTCGATCGAGGTGCCGCCGTGACACGGAATACCCGCCGCGGCGGCGATCGAAGCGATGGCGGCGGTGGCGCGCAGTCCGCCGGACTTCGTGGTCTTCAACGAGAACACGTCCGCCGCCCGCAAACCCGCCAGCCGCAACGCGTCCGACGGCGTGCGCAGCGACTCGTCCGCCATCACCGGGATCGGCAGCGCGTGGTTGATCTCCGCGAGCCACTCCACCTCGGCACCCGGCACGGGCTGCTCGACCAGCTCGACGCCGGCGTCGACGAGCTCGGGCAGGTACCGCAACGAGGTCAGCCGGTCCCAGCGCGCGTTCAGATCCACCCGCACGCCCGCGACGCCCTGCAGCTTCTCCGCGATCGCGCACACCCGGCGCACGTCGTCCACCGGGTCCTGCGCGCCCATCTTGAGCTTGAAGCTGCGATGCCCCGCGTCGAGCTTGGCCATCGCCTCCTCGATGACGACGGCCGCGGGTTCGGTGCCCAGCGCCCACGTCACCGGGATCGACGTGCGCGCCAGCCCGCCGAGCAACGTGTGCACCGGAACGCCGAGTGAACGTGCCCACGCGTCGTGCAACGCGACCTCGACAGCTGCTTTGGCGTAGAGGTTGGCGTTCACAACGTCGTTCACGGCCTGCAGGATGCCCGCGATGTCGTCGGTTCGACGGCCCACCAGCAGCGGGGCGATGTACTGGTCGATGACCACCTTCATGGTCTCGACCGACTCACCGCCCCACCACGGCCCGCCCGGCACGACACCCTCGCCGAGGCCGACCGCCCCGCCCGCGGTCCGGACGTGGACGAGCAGCACGGGCTGCGCGTCCATCCCGGTGCGGGCGAAGCGGTGCGGCCGGACGAGCGGGACGTCGAGCAGAACGGTGTCCACGCCGTCGATCTGGAGGTCGTTCATGCGGGTTCGAGCACGAAGTCGTAAGACACGCGCTGGTCGGCCGGGGTCAGGACGAGTTCGGGCTTCACCGCTTCGGCGACGTCGCTGTCGACGTACTCACCACCGGCGAAGTAGAGCTGCGTGGTGATCGGCCGATGCCCGGGAGCGCGCACGATGAGGTGCAGGTGGGCGGGCCGCCACGGGTGCCAGCCGGCCGCGTCGATCAACCGGCCGGTCGGGCCGTCGGTCGGGATCTGGTACGGCGCGGGCTGCACCGTGGTGATCTCGAACCGGCCCTCCGCGTCCGTCGTCACGACCGCGCGCAGGTTGCCGGAAGGGATGTCCGGCGCGAACCCCGAGTAGTAGCCCTCGGAGTCGGCGTGCCAGATGTCCAGCTCGGCCCCGGCCAGCGGCAGCCCCGCGAGGTCGGTCACCCGACCGGAGAACACCAGAGGCGAGCCCTGCTCGTCGGCACGCATCGGCAGCGTCGCGACGGAAGGCAGCGCCACCTGGTCCGGCAGGTAGTACGGGCCGAGGATGCTGCCCTTGGTGCCGTCCTGCGTGCGGGCGGCGACCTCCTCGACGACGTGCTCCACGAACACGTCCAGGAACAACGGCCACTCGCCGCCCTCGCCGAGGTCCATCAGCCACTGCTTGGCGGCCTGGAACTCGGCGTAGGTGACGTCGTGCTCACGGATCGCGGAGTGCACGCCCCGCAGCACGGCGGTGGCCACAGTGGACACCCGCTCGGGGGAGACGTCGACGGAAGACCGCGTGGTGGAACGGAAGCTGGCGCTCGCGGAAGCGCCGGAGTCCGCCGCGGTGGGGGAGTGAACGGCAGTCATCGGGAGGTCACCTTCCGCTCAGCGAGGTCGCGCCGGGGTTGAACAGGTCGGGAACGGTCCAGCCGTTCAGGTCGTACTCGGCCATGCACTGCTCGGCGAATCCCTTCATGGAATCAGCCATGCCGGACTGCTGCGCGGCGAACAGCATCTCGGCGCGCACACCCTCGTGGTTGCCGGAGTAGTTGCGTTCGTAGAGCTCGTGCCGGCCGCCGAACTCGCTGCCGATCGAGTCCCAGATCAGTTTCATCAGCTTCACGCGCTCGACGGCGTCCATGCCGTTCGAGCCGCGCACGTACTTGTCGAGGTACGGCCGCGTCTCGTCGGACATGAAGTCCTTGGCCGACGACGGCAGGTAGATCAGCGCGGAACCCATGTCCTGCATGATGATCTCGCGGATGCGCGGGTAGCCGACCGTCATGAACCACCGGTAGGCGAGTCCGAAGTCGAGGTGTGGCAACACCGCGCCGTCGACCCACTCGTCGGGTTTCGCGCACATCGCCTCGGACAGCGCGTGGAACAGGTTGCGCCACCCGATGACCTCGCCGACTCGGGTCTGGATGCCGCGGAAGTCCTTGACGCCGGTGGCTTCCACGCCCTTGAGCAGCAGTCCGGCGATGAAGTCGAGCTTGACCGACAGCCGCGTGACACCGTGGAACGTGAAGCGGTGCAGGAACCCGGATCCGGGGAAGAACGTGCTGGCCTTCTCCGCGTCGCCGTAGATGAAGACGTTCTCCCACGGGATCTTCACGCGGTCCAGCACGAAGATCGTGTCGTTCTCGTCGAACCGCGACGACAGCGGGTAGTCGAACGGGCCGGTGGTCTTGTCGACGTTGGCGGAGTAGGAGTTGCGGCAGATCAGCTTCATGCCCGGCGCGCCCATCGGCACCGTGCACACCAGTGCGAACTCGCGCTTCTTGATCGGCAGCCCGTAGTGCGCGATGAAGTTGTAGTTCGTGATCGCCGATCCCGTCGCCACGACCTTCGCGCCGGACACGATCAGGCCGTCGTCGCGCTCCTCCTCGACGTGCATGAACACGTCGCTCACCTCGTCGGGGTTCCGGTTGCGGTCGACCGGCGGGTTGATGATCGCGTGGTTCCAGTACAGGACCTTCTCCTGCGACTCCTGGTACCAGCGCCGGGCGTTGTCCGCGAACGGGTTGTAGAAGTCGGCGTTGGCGCCCAGCGTGCCGAGGAACGCGGCCTTGTAGTCGGGGCTGCGGCCCATCCAGCCGTAGGTCATCTTCGCCCACTCCGCGATGGCGGCGCGGTCGGCGTAGAGATCGGCGCTGCTGCGGGGCGTGCGGAAGAACGGGTGGGTGAAGCCGCTGCTGCCGGTGTCGGTCGGCGCGGTCAGGACGGCCTGCTTGTCCGGGTCGTGCAGCGCGTCGTACAACCGGGCCGTCATCCGGACGGAGTTGCGGAACGCGGGGTGCGTGGTGACGTCGCCGACCTTCTCGCCGCCGAGGAACACCTCTCGTCCGTCCCGAATGGACTCGATGTACTCCTCGCCGGTCATCGGCCGGGTCGTGCGTTGCTGCTGCTGCGTGGTCATGCCTAACCCTTCAGCGTCGAAGTGGTTCGCAGTGGGGCGAAGTCGGATCCGAACCACCCGATGTCCGGGCAGTCGACGGAACTCATCCAGTGGTCCGCGGTGCGTCCGGCGATCTCGCGGAACGCGCCACCGAAGAACAGCAACGGATCGGCGTCGCTGGTGCTGAGGTGCGCGACCTCCCCGATGACGATCAGGTGGTCGCCGCCGTCGTACGTGCGCCAGGGCAGGCACGAGATGGTCGCGGCGGTGCCGAGCAGAACGGGGGCGGTCGGCCCGTCGGCCCAGCGCGGTGCGGGGCCCTGGGGGCGGCCCGCGAAGGTCCAGGCCGCGTCGATCTGGTCGGCGGCGAGGACGTTGACGGCGAACGGCTTGTCGTCGAGGAACCGGCAGGCCTTGGAGTTGCGGGTCAGCGTGACCTGGCACAGCGCCGGTTCGAGCGAGATGGCCGTGAAGGCGTTGACGGTCGCGCCGTGCGGCTCTCCGTCGTCGTTGCGGCAGGTCACGACCGTGACGCCGGTGGCGAACCTGCCGAACCCGTTGCGGATTGTGCGGTGATCCAGAGTCATCTCCCGCTCCTCCTGTACGCTGTGCGTACAACATGTACGCTTTGCGGTTACATGAGGGTGCACCGACGTTGCGGGCATGTCAACGGGTCGTGGTGCGGAAAGATGGGGCGATGACCAGCGGGCCGGACGAGCGCGACTTCATCCAGAGCATCGAGCGCGGGTTCGCGGTGCTGCTCGCGTTCGACGAGGACCGGGTCAGCCCGAACCTGGCCGAACTGGCCGCGGCGACGAATCTCTCGCGGCCGGCCGTGCGCCGGATTCTCCTTACGCTGCAACGGCTTGGGTACGTGCGCAACGACGGCACGCGGTGGACGCTGACGCCGAGGGTGCTCAGCATCGGGCAGCACTACTCGGCGTCGCACGCGATGATCGAGCTCGCCCAGCCGCACCTGCTGGAGCTGTCGGCGAAGACCGGTGAGTCGGCGTCGCTCGCGGAACTGGACGGACGGGACGTCGTCTACGTCGCGCGGGTGCCGGTGCGGCGGATCATGAGCATCAACGTGTCGGTCGGCACGAGGGTCCCGGCGTTCGCGACGTCGATGGGCCGGGTGCTCCTCGCCTGGGCGCCGGACGCGGTGGCCGAGGAGGTCGTCGCGGCCGGTCTGCCCGCGCTGACCAGGCACACGATCACCGACGCCGACGCGTTCCGGGCGAGTCTGCGACAGGTTCGCTCGGACGGGTGGTCGATCGTGGCGGAGGAACTGGAGATCGGGCTGCTCTCGGTGTCCGCGCCCGTGCGCGACCGCACCGGGGAGGTGGTCGCCGCGCTCGCGTCCTCCACCTCCGCGGGGCGATCATCTGTGCGGGAGATCCGCGGCGAGGTGCTGCCGTTGCTGCTCGACGCCGCGGAACGGATCAGCGCCGACCTGGGCCACAAGGGCTCGGCGCGGCGTGAAGGCTTCTACTGACCGCGCTCTTTTTGGCGGGCACAACGAGGAGGACGCATGTCCGCTCGGCCGAGGGTCCTGGTGATCGGTACCGGGTTCGCCGGATTTCACTGTCTGCGCAAGCTGGAACGCAAGCTCCCCGAGGAAGCGGCCGACCTGGTCGCGATCAACCCCATCGACTACATGCTCTACATCCCGCTGCTGCCCGAGGTGGCGGGCGGTGTGCTCGACCCGCGCCGGGTCGCGGTGCCGCTGCGGAACACCCTGAAGCGCACGAAACTCGTGCTGGGCGCGGCAACGGGCATCGACCTCGCCCAGAAGTGCGTGCGGGTGACCGACGTCGAGGGCCGCGCGAACACGATGCCGTACGACAAGCTGCTGATCACGTCCGGCAGCGTCACGCGACTGCTCTCGATCCCGGGCGTCGCCGAGCACGCGAAGGGCTTCCGGACCGTCGCCGAGGCCATCCACCTGCGCGACCACGTGCTGCGGCAGCTGGAGCTGGCCGACCAGTCCGACGACCCGGAGGAGCGCCGTGCGCGGTGCACGTTCGTGGTGGTCGGTGCCGGCTACACGGGCACCGAGGTGCTCGCGCAGACGCAGCTGCTGACCCAGGACGCGTGGCGGCACCTGCCGGGCCTTCGCGACGTGCCGCCCCGGTGGATCCTCGTCGACGTCGCTGCGCGCGTGCTGCCGGGACTGGACCCGCGGCTGTCGAAGCCGACGGAGAAAGTGCTGGTCAAACGAGGTGCGGAGGTCAAGCTGGAGACCAGCCTCAAGGAGATGACCGACACGTGCGCGCGGCTCTCCGACGGCAGCGAGATCCCGACACGGACCGTGGTGTGGTGCGTCGGCGTGCGGCCCGACCCGCTCGTCAGCACGTTGAACATGCCCGCGACCAACGGCCGCATCGACACGGACACGTACCTCAAGGTCTGCGAGGACGTGTGGGCCGCCGGTGACGCGGCCGCCGTGCCGGACCTGGTGCGGCCCGGCGAGATCACCGCCATGACCGCCCAGCACGCCGAACGCCAGGGGCGGACCGCGGCGATCAACATCGCGGCGTCGCTCGGGCACGGCACCGCCCACGAGTACAGGCACAAGGACCTGGGGTTCGTGGTCGACCTCGGCGGCTGGCAGGCGGTCGCGAACCCGCTGGGCCTGCCGCTGACGAGCCTTCCGGCCAAGGCCGTGACGCGCGGCTACCACCTGATGGACCTGCCGTACGGGCGGTTGCGGACGGCGGCGAACTGGATCACCGAACTGGGCGCCGGACGGCAGATCACGCACTTCGGCGTCGTGCCGGACCGGGGGATCACGCTGGCTCAGGCCGATCTGCCCCCGGCGGCGGCCGGGCACTGAACCCGTCGTCAACTGCCACGAGCGGGTGGTGGCCCAGGGGAGCGGCCTCACTGGCCGGACGGCTGGATCGGGTTACGGAAATGGCGCTGTACCTGGGAATGCTGCTCGCCGTGCTGGGCAGTCCGCCACGCTGGTTCGGCGGCGTCCAGTTTGGACGACGAGCTGGCCGATCTGCTCGCCCTGCACCGCGCACTGCGCGACCCGGCCGTCGCGGCGCGGCGGAGCCTCATGCCCCTGTGACGCCGTCGATGCCCTCGCGCAGGAAGTCCGCGTGACCGTTGTGCCGGGCGTACTCGTGGCAGAGGTGGTTCATCACCAGCCGCAACGACACGTGCTCCTCCCAGCGCGGCTGGTAGCCCGTGACGTCGAGCGACTCGGCCTCGCGCTCGATCCGGCGCGAGTGCTCGACCTCGGCCTGCCACGCCTCGAACGCTTCTGACCGCGTGGACTTCGAGGCGTCGTAAGCCACCTGGTAGTCACCCGCGTCCGACCACACCAGCGGGACGTCCTCGCAGTTGATGACCTTGCGGAACCAGGTTCGCTCCACTTCGGCCATGTGCCGGACGAGGCTGAGCAACGTCAGCGTGGACGGGGGCATCGAGCGGCGGCGCAGGTCCTCGTCGGACAGACCGTCGCACTTCATCGCGAGGGTGGTGCGGTGGAAGTCGAGGAACGCGCGCAGGGTCTCGCGTTCGCCCGCCTGCAGCGGCGGGCTGGAGCGTTCGGTGATCACGGCGTCAGTTTGAGCACAAAGCGGGTCTTCCGCATCCGGATTTGGTGTATGTGTAGTCACGTCGTCTACGTGATTCTGGGGGAATCAATGATGCGTGGATCAGCGCTTGTCGCTGCAATTGGCTTGGCGTGCACGGCTTTCACGGCACCGATGGCGGTGGCCGATCAGGCAGCCTGTGAGTGGGCCGTGTCGAACGTCCCGGTGCCGTCCGGTTACGACGCCCGGTTCACGACGGTGAAGGGCACCGACAGCAACGGCAACTACTCGGGCAACGCGCTTCGGCAGGGCTCGAGCGACTACGACGCCGTGTTCTGGACCGGCGGGCAGCCGCGGGTGCTCCAGGAGGTGGAGAACCTCAAGAACCTGCACGTGTCCGACGAGAACCGTTCGGGGACCGTGCTGATGTTCGGCCGTTTCCCTGACCGCACGGCCGCGGTGCTGTACACCGGCGCGCACGAGAGCACCGGAACGATCACCGAGCTCCCCGGTCTGGAGGGGTACCGCATCGACGCCCCGCAAAAGATCAACGAACGCGGCGACGTGCTGGGCGGCGCCACGCGGATCTCCGACGGCGAGGGGGTGACGGTCCTGTGGACCGCGTCCACGCCGGGGTCCGCGCCGCAGATCATCGAACGGTCGGCCGGCCTGGGTGAGGACCTGGACGACGACGGCACGGTGCTGCTGCGCCACCCGAGCGGCAACGGGGGACGCCTGTGGCGCAACGGGGTCGTGACCGATCTCGAGCACCAGGGCAAGCCCCAGTACGTCCAGGCGATCCGGGGCGGCAAGGTGGTCGGCTACCAGATCGAAGGCTCGTGGCCCAACGCGCAGGCCCTGCTGTGGGACGGCAACGGCGTGGTGAAGCGCATCGCGGGTGCCGCGTCCGCGTACACCATCACCGGTGGCGGTCTGGTCACCGGACAGCGGTCGTCGCTGACGGGCAAGGCCGCGATCTGGCGGGACACCAACTTCAAGACCGAGCTGCCGTTGCCGAGCGGCGTCTCCGGGGTGTCGGAGCTGTTCGTGGCGGGTGACGACGAAACGCTCTTCAGCAAGTCCGGCTCCGGCCCGCTGAAGTGGAGCTGCGACTAACCCCGTGTGAGGCGCCACATCACGGCCTTCTCCCATCGGCGCTACGGTGGCCGGTGGGAGAAGGGGTGGCGGATGACGCAGCAGCTGGACGAGGCCGAGTCGGTGTTCGCGGCGGCCCGGCCGAGGCTGTTCGGCATCGCCTACCGCATGACCGGCAGCGTGGCCGACGCCGAGGACCTCGTGCAGGAGGTGTGGGTGCGCTGGCAGCTCGCGGACCGCGCCGCCGTGCTCAACCCCGAGGCGTACCTGGCCACCGCGATCACCCGCCTCGCGATCAACGAGTCGCAGACCGCGCGGGCCCGCCGCGAGACCTACGTCGGGCCGTGGCTGCCCGAGCCCGTCGACACCTCCGCGGACCCGCAGGTCGGTGCCGAGCAGGGCGCGGTGCTGGAGCTCGCGGTGCTCATGCTGCTGGAGAAGCTGACCCCGACCGAACGGGCCGCGTACGTGCTGCGCGAGGCGTTCGACTACCCGTACCGGGAGATCGCCGAGATCGTGCAGACCAGTGAGGTCGCGACGCGGCAGCTGGTCAGCCGGGCGCGCAAGCACCTCGCGGACGAACGTCGCGTGCCCGTCGAACGAGCGGACCAGCGCAAGCTGCTGGAGGCGTTCGTGGCGGCGGCGCAGGCCGGTGACCTGGCCGGGCTGGAGAAGCTGTTCGCGCAGGACGTCGTGAGCTGGTCCGACAGCAACGGTGCCATCCGCGCGGCCGGTCGTCCGCTGGCCGGCGCGGCCTCCCTGGCGAAGATCATCTCGGGGTGGGCGCCGTCGTTCTGGGCCGGCGCCGAGGCGTCGTTCGTGGAGGCGAACGGGCTCACCGCCATCCGGCTGCGCAAGGACTCCGGCACCTACGCCGTGATCACCGTGACGGCCTCCGACGAGGGCATCGACCAGGTGTTGTGGCTGGTCAACCCCGACAAGCTGGCCGCGTTCCGGTAGGCCTGTCACAACTTCGGGGGCTGTCCTGTCTTAGCTCGTGAACACCCGCACGCGGCGGGCTCACGAGAGGGACGGACCCATGAGGATCGTTGTCATCGGCGGTACCGGGTTGATCGGCAGCCAGGTCGTGAAGCGGCTCGGCGAGCACGGCCACGACGCCGTGCCCGCGTCCCCGAACAGCGGCGTCAACACGCTGACCGGAGAGGGCGTCGAGGAGGTGCTGAAGGGCGCCGACGTGCTGATCGACGTGTCGAACTCGCCGTCGTTCGCCGACGACGACGTGATGAACTTCTTCACCACAGCCACGACGAACCTGACCAAGGCCGCCGCCGAGGCGGGCGTCGGGCACTACGTCGCGCTGTCGATCGTCGGCACGGACGAGCTGCCCGAGTCCGGTTACCTGCGCGCGAAGGTGGCGCAGGAGAAGCTCATCACGGAGTCGGGCCTCACGTACTCGATCATCCGCGCCACCCAGTTCTTCGAGTTCGCGGGTGCCATCGCGAACTCCGCCGAGCAGGACGGCGCCGTGCACCTCCCGCACGGTGGCGTCCAGCCGATCGCGGCCTCGGACGTCGCCGCGGTGGTCGCCAGGACCGCCGCGACCGAGCCGGTGAACGGCGTGCTGGAGATCGGCGGGCCGGAAGAGTTCACAATGGACGGTTGGATTCGCACGGTGCTGACGCAGCGCAAGGACGAGCGCGAGGTCGTGAGCGACCCGGAGGCCAAGTACTTCGGCACGTTCCTGACCGGCAAGCAGCTCGTGCCGAACGCGGGCGCGCAGCTCCAGCCGACCAGCCTGGAGCAGTGGCTCGCCGCCGGGAACTGAAGCCGCGTCGTGGAGAGTGCGGCCGTGCGGTCGCACTCTCACGCGCAGCGGTTGCACGAACTGGTGGCCGACTCGATCGACCTCTCGGTACCGTGAGCATCGCTTGGCTCACGAACTCTGGGGGAAGACATGAGTCGCAGACTCTCTTTTGCGCTGTCCACTGCCTTGTTGGCCACCGTTGTCGTCACGACGCCGGCGCGCGCGGACACGACGATCACCGACCTCGGCGGCGTTCCGGGTGCCACCTCGAACTGGGCGCTGGCCGTCAACGAACTCGGCGTGGCGGTGGGCGGCAGCGGCTACGGCGACGGCCGCACGGATCGTCCGGTGAAGTTCGACGGCGAGGGCGGGGCGACCGAGTTCGCCGGGCCGGCCGACGGGCGCACCTCGGTGAAGGCGGTCAACCGCTTCGGAGTCGCCGTCGGCACCACCAGCGGCCCCAGCACGGGAACGAGGGCCATCCGCTTCAACGCGGACGGTTCGTACGCGGTGCTGTCCGTGCCGTTCGGTTTCGAGAACTCGCTCGGGCTGGCGATCGACGACCGCGGCACCACGTACGGCATCGCCACCAACTCGAACAACCAGCAGATCCCCGTGCGCTGGCGGCCGAACGGCGTCCTCAACGCGATGAAGCTGCCGACGGGCGCCACCTGGGCCTACGTGTCGGACGCGGCGGCGAACGGACATGTGGCCGGGTACGTCTCCGGCCCCGGTCTCCCGACCACCGCGGTGCGCTGGAACCCCGACAACACCGTGACCGTGCTCGCCAGGCTGGCGGACGGCGCGGCGACCACCGCCCTGGCCGTGAACCAGGTCGGTGAGGTGGCCGGCAACGCCAACTCCGCGAACGACCAGGAGACGTTCGGCGTGCGCTGGAACACCGACGGATCGGTGACGAACTTCGGCCAGGGCAGCCTGCCGAAGGGCATCAACGAGCACGGTGTGGTCGTCGGCAGCTACTACGTCGGAGCAGACCAGCACCCGTTCCGCTGGGACCGGTACGGGACCAAGCTCGAACTGGGCCACCCCGACGGTGTCACCAGTGCCGCCGCGCTGGACATCAACAGCGACGGCGTGATCGTGGGATGGGCGGGGTCACGCGCCGTGAAGTGGGTCGTCGGCTGAGCCGTCGCGAACCACCGTTCTACTCACAAGCTGGGGGAAGAAATTGACTCGCAGGCTCTCTTTTGCTTTGTCCGCAGCACTTCTGTCCACGTTCGTCATCGCGGCGCCGGCCCACGCGGAAACGACGATCACCCGACTCGACGGCCTGGCGGAGGCCACCAGCACCAAGGTGATGTCGATCAACGACTCCGGCCTCGCGGTGGGAAGTTCCATCGTCGGGGGCGTTGCTCGCGCGGTGAAGTTCGACGCCGGCCGGGTGACCGAGCTCGTCGGACCGGACGGCGCGTCCGTCAGCCTCACCGCGGTCAACAACCACGGGGCAGCCGTGGGCAACAGCGCCGTCCGCGGCATCAGCGACAACGCGATCCGGTTCAACCCGGACGGTTCGTACGTGGTGCTCGGCATTCCGTCCGGCTCCACCTTCACGAGGGCCGTGGGGATCGACGACAACGGGATCACCTACGGCGTCGCCCATGGCAGCGGCCACTCGATCCCGGTGAGCTGGCGGCCGAACGGCGTCCTCACCGCCATGAAGTTGCCGGCGGGTGCCACCGACGGGACTGTGGTGAGTGCCTCACCGAACGGGTACGGGGCCGGATTCGTCTCCGGTCCCGGCCTGAAAGAGGTGGCGGTGCGCTGGAACCCCGACCGCAGCGTGACCGTGCTCCCCAGGCTGGCCGAGGGTGCCTGGAGCAGAGCGACGGCGGTGAACCGCAACGGTGACGTGGTGGGAAGCGCCGATCTCGCGGGAGGCGGAGAGCCGTACGCCTTGCGCTGGAACGCAGACGGGTCGATGAACATGTACGGCCAACTGGACGAGCCGACAAGTATCAACGACCACGGCATCGCGGTCGGATACGGCTGGGCCGACGGCCAGTGGCGCCCGTTCCGCTGGACCCGCGACGACCTGAAGCTCGATCTCGGTCTCCTCGCGCCGGCTCCGAGCATCGAGAAGCTGGCCATCAACAACGACGGCGTGATCGTGGGATCGGTCTGGGGCAAGGCGTACAAGTGGATCGTCAGCTGACGGACCGGCGAGGTCACCGGGCCGTTGCCCGGTGACCTGGCCAACGCGATCACTCCCTCTATATCGTGACCACCGCATGGCTCACGAACTTGGGGGATTGGGAATGAGTCGAAGACTCTCCTTCGCTTTGTCCGCAGCACTTCTGGCGTCGGTCGTCGTCGCGCCACAGGCTCACGCGGCCACGACGATCACCGAACTGGGCGGCCTGCCGGGCTCCACCGGCAGCTCGGCAGCGGCGATCAACGACTCGGGCGTCGCGGTCGGGACGTCCAACAGGGCCGGTTTCAACCGGCCGGTGAAGTACGACGGCGCCGGGGTGACCGAGCTCGCCGGACCGGCCGACCGCCACACCCAGCTCGAAGCGATCAACAACAACGGTGTCGCCGCGGGCACCGCCACCGGTACCAGTCCTGACGTCGGCGGCAGGGCCCTCCGCTTCAACGCGGACGGTTCGTACGCGGAGCTGTCCGTGCCGTTCGGCTTCTGGTCCGCGGCAGCGGTCGCGATCGACGACTCCGGCACGGTCTACGGCACCGCGGTGAGCCGCGACAACGATCGCGAGATCCCGGTGCGATGGCGGCCGAACGGCGTTCTCACCACCTTTAAGTTGCCGGAGGGCGCCACCTGGGGCCGCGTGACGGGCGCGTCGTCGAACGGGTACGCGACCGGGGTGGTCTCCGGGCCGGGCATGAACCGTCTGGCGGTGCGGTGGAACCCAGGCAACACCGTGACCCCGCTGCAGAGGCTGGAAGAGGGTGCCGAGTCCACGGCGCTGGCGGTGAACCGGAACGGTGACGTGGTCGGCACCGCCTCGTTCTGGAACGAGGGGTCCTTCGGCGTGCGCTGGAACCTCGACGGGTCGATGACCAAGTTCGGCCCGAACCTCACGCCGTGGAGCATCAACGACCACGGCGTGGCGGTCGGGTGGAGCACGACCCCGAACCAGAACGTCCCGTACCGCTGGAGCAACGAGGGCGAGGAGCTCGACCTCGGGTTCCCCAGCGGCACTCAGTTCGCGTACCCGCGGGACATCAACAACGCCGGCGTGATCGTCGGACTTGGCGCCGCGACCGCCTGCAAGTGGACCGTCAGCTGATCATCGGCTAGAACCTCGCGTCGCGCAGCTGGCGGCGCGAGGTCACGCCCACCTTGCCGAACACCTTGCGCAGATGCCATTCCACGGTGCGCGGGCTGATGAACAGCCGCGTGCCGATCTCCGGGTTCGAGTAGCCCTCGCGGGCCAGCCGGGCGATCTGGTACTCCTGCGCGGTCAGTTCGTCGGTGGGCTCGGCAGTGCGCTTGCGGGCCGTCTCGCCGGTCGCCTGCAGTTCGCGGAAAGCCCTGTCCGCGAACGCTTTCATGCCACTAGCGGTCAGAATCTCGTGGGCGGTGCGGAGATGCTCCCGCGCCTCGACGCGCTGGCCCTCGCGGCGCAGCCACTCGCCGAACAACAGGTGAGCGCGGCCCAGTTCGCCGCGCAAAGCCGTGCGTTCCAAGGAAGAGATCGACTCGGCGAAGGCAGAAGTCTCCCCGTTCAACGCGCGCAGCCGGGCCTTGATGCCCGACGACCAGTGCGTGTCGACCCACGGCTCTGAACGTTCCAGCGCCTCCTCGACGAGAGCCGTGTCGCCGGTGCGGGACGCGGCCTCTGCCAGTTCGGACGCGATCATGCAGCTGTAGACGAGGGTGTCGGAGGCGAACACCCGCAGCGCCGCGTCCCGGGCGAGGTCGTGGCGGCCCAGTCCGTTGTGGAGGATCGCGGCGGTCCAGTCGGCGATCACGGCCAGCCTGCCCTGACCGGCGGCCAGCGCCTCTGCCCGAGCGGTGGTGGCCACGTCCTCGCCGCGGTAGGCGGCCTGCAGCAGCACCGCGTAGCCGACCGGCGGGATGCCGGTGACTTCCGAGATGCGCTGGTCCTCCTCGATCAACGCCTGCGCGGCCGCGGGTTCGCCTGCGAGGAGTTCGTTGTCCGCCAGGAAGTTCAGCGCGAACTGAAGCTGCACGAGCGCGCCGGCGTCCCGGGACAGGCGGACCTGCTGCTGGGCGAACGCACGGCGCGTGTCGAAGTCCCACAGTTCGCTCGCGACGATCCCGCCCGCGCGGTTGCCGAACAGCCACGGCACGCGGCTGATGTCGTCGGCGCCGACCTTCAACGCCCGCACCTCGTCCAGCGCCTGGGCCATCTGCGGAACGGCCGCCGCGTAGCCCGACGTGATGCGGGTCGTCAGAGCGTCGAGCACCAGGTCCAGAGCGCAGGCCGGGGTGCGTGCCGGGGGAGCGGTGCGGGCGGCGTCGGCCAGCGGAGCACCGGCCCAGATCGCCGCCGAGAGGCCTTCCAGGTGCGTCTCGCGGGCCAGGTCCGCGTCGAACGGCGTGAGCCGGCGGGCCGCGCTGAACAGCAGCGGCGCGGCGTCGGCGACCCGGCGCTGGTCGAACGCGATGTGGCCGCGCAGGTGCTCGATCTCGGCACTGCGGCGTTCGTCCGGTGGCCCGGCCTCGACCGCTGACAGCAGTCGCAACGACGCGTCCAGCGCCCCCGCGTCACGCTTGGCGCGTGCGGCGGCGAGTTCACGGGAGGCCCGGCGGCCGGGTTCGGGGGTGAGCACGGCGGCCTGTTCGAGGAACGCGGCCGCGGCCAGCAGCCCGCCACGGGCCTGCGCGCGACCCGCCGATCGTTCCAACGCGGCGGCGACCTCCTCGTCCGGCGCGGCGGTGCCCTGCGCCCGGTGCCACACCCGGCGGTCCGGGTCGATGGCAGGATCGGTCACGTCGGCCAGCGCCCGATGCACCCGCATGCGGTCCGCGGTGGACGCCGACCGGTACACGGCGGACCGCACGAGCGGATGCCGGAACTGGACACGCGCACCGAACTCGATCAGCCCGGTGCCCAGAGCGGCGGCGGCCGGGTCGGCGCCCAGCCCGAGCAGACCGGCCGCCTGCCACAGCAGGGTCGCGTCCCCGAGCGGTTCGGCGGCGGCGATCAGCATCAGCAGCCGGGTGTCGGCGGGCAGCGGTGCGATCTGCCGGACGAAACCGGCCTCGATGCGGCTGGTCAGCTGCTCGCCGTCCAGCCCGTCCGCCAGTTCGGCGGTCGTCCAGGCGCGCGGCAGTTCGAGCAACGCCAGCGGGTTGCCGCGGGCCTCCGCGACGATCCGGTCGCGCACCCGGCCGTCCACCGGGCCCTTGATCACGGACTCCAGCAACGAGCGGGCGTCGGCGTCGTCCAGGCCGCGCACGAACAGCTCCGGCAGCCCGTCGAGGTAGTCGTTGCCCTCGCGCAGCACGAAGACCAGCGCGATCCGTTCGGCGAGCAGCCTGCGGGCGACGAACCCGAGCACCGCGGACGACATCGAGTCGAGCCACTGCGCGTCGTCGACCAGGCAGACCAGCGGCTGCTCGTCGGCGACCTCGGCGAGCAGCGTCAGCACCGCCAGCCCGACCATGAACCGCGTCGGCCGGGGTCCGGTGGCCATCCCGAACGCCGTGCCGAGCGCCTCGCGCTGGGGTGGCGGCAGCTTGTCGAGCCGGTCGAGGAACGGCACGCACAGCTGGTGCAGCCCCGCGTACGGGAACGCGCTCTCGGACTCGACGCCCGCGGCCCGCGTCACGCGAAAGCCCGCGGCGCGCGTCGACACGTGGTCGAGCAGCGCGGTCTTGCCGATCCCGGCCTCACCCCGCAGGACCAGCACCTGACCAGCACCGGAGCGCGCCTGCGTGAGCAGCCGGTCCAACGTTTCGCCCTCAGTGCGTCTGCCCAGCAGACCTTCGTCCGACACGGGTCCGAGCGTAGTCACCAGGGATCGACCAGGGGGTTCCACGGGTTCGAAGGGACCCCTGGCGGGAGCAGTCTCATGTCATCAGCGAAACGAAGGAGATGGACCCGATGGACTACAGGTTCGAGGTCACCGTCATTCCGGTCAGCGACATCGACCGGGCCGTGCACTTCTACAAGACGCTGGGCTGGCGCTTCGACGCCGAGTTCGCCGACGACGAGGGCTACCGCCTGGTCCAGTTCACCCCGACCGGCTCACCCGCGTCGATCATCTTCGGCAACGGCGTCTCGAACGCCACGCCGGGCAGCGCCGAGGGCATGCACCTGATCGTCGACGACATCGAGGCCGCCCGCGAGGACCTGATCGGCCGCGGTGTCGACGTCAGCGAGATCTTCCACGACAAGACCGGCGTCTTCCACCACGCCGGCACCGTCGGCCGGGTCGCCGGTCCGGACGCCGCCCGCACCAGCTACGGCTCGTTCGCCTCGTTCAGCGACCCGGACGGCAACGGCTGGGTGCTGCAGGAGGTCACGACGCGCCTCCCGGGACGTGTGTGATGACCTCGCACTACGACGTGATCGTCATCGGCGGCGGATCACCCGGCGAGCACTTCGCCGCCGCCGTCGCCGAGGGCGGGCTCCGGGTGGCGCTGGTCGAGCGCGAGTTGCTCGGCGGGGAGTGCTCGTTCTACGCCTGCATCCCCTCGAAGACGTTGCTGCGTGCCGGTGAGGCCGTGGCGGCGGCACGTGAGGTCCCCGGTGCCCGCGAGGCGGTCACCGGTGAGATCGACGCGAAGGCCGTGCTGGCGTACCGCGACTTCATGGTCTCGTCCTACGACGACGCGGGCGGCCAGAAGTGGGCCGAGAGCGCGGGAATCGACGTGCTGCGAGGCGACGGCAAGATCGCCGGCCCCGGCACCGTCTCCGTGGGCGACCAGACCTACACGGCCGACCACGTCGTGATCGCCACCGGTTCGTCGGCGTTCATCCCGCCGATCCCCGGCCTGCGCGACCTGGACGTGTGGACGAACCGCGAGGCCACGTCGGTGCGGGAGATCCCGCGCAGGCTGCTGATCCTCGGTGGCGGCCCGACCGGTGTCGAGCTCGCCCAGGCGTTCACGCACCTCGGCGCCTCGGTCGCGCTGGTCGACGGCGCCGACCGGGTGCTGCCCCGCGAACCGGAGGCGGTCGGCCGTGCTCTCGGCGAGGCACTCACCACGACCGGCGTCGAGCTCCACCTCGGTGTTCACGCGAACAACGCCTCGTTCGACGGCGAGTACGTCCTCGACCTCTCGGACGGCACGCAGTTGCGCGGCGACAAGATCCTCGTCGCCACCGGCAGGCGGCCGCGGGTCGACGGCATCGGGCTCGAGAACGTCGGTGTGGAGCCGGATCCGCGTGGGCTCGCCACCGACGAGCGGATGAACGTGGCGGACGGCGTCTGGGCGGTCGGCGACGTCACGGGCCAGTGGAACCTGACCCACGTCGGCAAGTACCAGGGCCGGGTGGCCGCCGCGAACATCCTCGGCCAGAACGCGACCGTCAACTACGACGCAGTGCCACGGGTCGTGTTCACCGATCCGCAGGTCGCCGCAGTCGGTGCGGCAGAAGGAAAGTACACCGCGACAGCGCACCTGTCCGGAGTTGCGCGCACGGCCACCTACACCCGTGAGTACGCGACACGGCCCGGATTCCTGACGCTCGTGTCCGACGGCGAAGTCCTCACCGGCGCCTACGCCGTCGGCCCGGAGGCGGGCGAGTGGTTGCAGCAGGCCACCGTCGCGATCCGCGCGAAGGTCCCGCTGTCCGTGCTGCTCGACGTCATCCAGCCGTTCCCCACCTTTTCGGAGGCGTTCCTCAACGCCCTCCGCGATCTCGCGAAGGAAGTAGCGAAGTGAAGAACCTCGACCAGATCGACATGAAGCTCGAAGTCACCGTCATTCCTGTCACCGACGTCGAGCGCGCCAAGGAGTTCTACTCCCGCCTCGGCTGGCGCCTGGACGCCACCCCGCCGTGGGTCGTGCAGTTCACCCCGCGCGGATCCGACGCCTCCATCCACTTCGGTGAGGGCGCGACGACCGCGGAACCCGGTTCCGGCAGGCACTTCCTGATCGTCTCGGACATCGTGGAGACGCACGAGGCCCTGCTCGCCGCCGGCGTCAAGGTCGGCCCGCTGTTCCACGGCGGACCGGACGGTCCCGTCGAGGGCGCTGACCCCGAGCGTCGCAGCTACTTCACGCGCGCCGAGTTCGCCGACCCGGACGGCAACACGTGGATCCTGCAGGAGGTCACGACGCGCCTGCCCGGCCGCGTGGACGCCGACGACACGTCCTACGCGTCGATCGCCGATCTTGCCGCGGCGTTGCGCAGGGCCGCGGTGGCGCACGGCGAGCACGAGAAGCGCAACGGCGGCGAGTACGACGAGAACTGGCCCGACTGGTACGCCGAGTACATGGTCAAAGCGCAGACGGGCGAGCAGTTGCCGCAGTAGGTTCGGGCGGGTGAACGAAGAAGTTGTCAGAGCGCTGCGCGGGACGCCGACGTCGTTGGCGTTCCGCGCGCTTTGTGCTGCGGTGACCAGATCGGACGAGGATCTCGTCGCGTGGTGCGAAGAACAGCTCGCCTCCTGGCCCGACGAGACACGACAGGCGCCGTACTCCTGGGTCGCCGCACTGGAATCCGGGCTCACGAAGCCGGTGTGGCCGCTCGTCCGCTCGCTCGATCTCCGCAGCGACCGGGACGGGATGCGCGACCTGGACCTGCCGGATCCGCGGGTCCGGCCAGAAGTGCGCGCGGTGAGCGACCTGCGGCTCGCCTGGTACGCCCACGACCAGGTGGCGGCGTTGGCGGAAACCGCTGACCACTGGGAGAACCTGCGTCTCGTCGAGTTCGCGGGCCTCTGGGAGTTCGACGGCAAGGCGATCGAGCGGTTCGCGGCGAGCGAGGCGGTCACCCGGCTCGAGTCGCTGACGACGGTGCGGGTGTGGGAAAGCCTGTGGCACTTCAAGATCCCGCCGTTGCGCGTCGACCGGCCGACCCGGCTGCGGCACGCGGGCCTGCTCGCGCCCGACCTGATCCACCTGCTGCGCAACGGCCTCGCGCCGGACCTGAGGTCCGCCGACGTGCTCGTGCAGAGCGCCGACGAGGCACGAGACCTGGCCGGCTGTGAGGGCCTGTCCGGGCTGGACCGGCTCGCGATCGGGTTCCGCTGCGGCAAGGACGGCAAACAGCCGGCGTGGGCGCTGTACTTCGGCAACGTCATCGAGGCGGACGACATCGCGTGCGAGGAGTTCTTCTCCCAGGCGACACTGACGAACCTGCGCAGTCTCACCGTGCAGGGCTCCACCATGGGCATGGGCCGCGAAGGCCTTGGCGCGCGTGGTGTCGAGGCGGTCGTGCGCAGCGGTGTGCTCGGGAAGCTCACCGAAGTGTGTCTGGGGGCGTTGCCCGTCGGCGACGACACGATCGCGGGCGTGCTGGGTGTCATCGACTCCGCGATCGTCGAGAAGATCGTGCTGACCAACCTCGTCGCGACCGACCGGACCGCCGACGCGTTCGCCGTGGAGTACCCGCGGCTGCGGCATCTCGACCTCCGCAAGAACCACCTCGGCCCGGACGGCGTGCGGAAGTTGTTCTCCGCACGCATGCCCGCACTCGAACACCTCGACCTGAGCGGTGGCACGGGCGGTTCGCCGCACTACGGCCGGTCGGACGTGCAGCCGATCGGGGACGCGGGCGCACGAGCCGTCGCGGGGTCGAAGGGCCTGAAGTCGCTGAACCTCTCCGCGACCGGGCTCACCGCCGCCGGGCTGGCCGCGGTGCTGGAGCTGCCGCTGGAGTCGTTGACCGTGTCGGCCAACCCGTTGGGCGCCTTGCCTTCCGCGCCGGACGCGCCCGCGTGGCGCACCTTGCGGACGGTGAACCTGGACGACTGCGCTCTGAGCGACCTGACTCCGTTGCCGCCGAACGCTCCATTGCTGGAGAGCGTCTCGTTGGCGCACAACAACATCGACTCCGCCGGTGCGCGCGTGCTCGCCGAGTGGGAAGTGCTGCCCCAGTTGTGGGAACTGGGCCTGCACGACAACGTGATCGGCGACGACGGCCTGATCGATCTGGCCCGTTCCCGTGCAGCGCAACGGCTTCTGGAACTCGACCTGGAACAGGACGTCTGGACCGCGCACCACCGCCGCGACAGCGTGCCGTTGCCGGACGAGGTCGTGGCGCGGGAGTCCTTCCCGAACCTGGACGCGCTGTACCTCGGGGTGATCGACGCCTACCACGGTGCCCGCTACTCGTGCGGGTTTCCCGCTGAGCGGCACGAGGAACTGATCAGGACCGGCCGTGCCGAACTCGCCGCGTTCCTCACGCACGTCAAACCCTTCGAGTACCTCCCGGACGAGGACCAGGATCCGGATCCGCCCACGGAGGACTTCCGCGCCGCACGCATGGCCAAGTACGCGAAGGACTTCGCCGACGCCGAGGAGTTCGCCGCCAGAATGATGTCGGACGACATTGGGTGGCCGCCCTAGGGGTCGTCCCTGATGTGCCGGTGCGTCGCCGCCGCTTACCTTCCTTCGCAAGGCAGGGAGGCCGCGATGAAGGCGATCGTGCAGGACAGATACGGCTCCGCGGACGTGTTGGAGTTGCAGGAGGTCGAACGGCCCGTGCCCGCGGCCGGCGAGGTGCTGGTGCGGGTGCGGGCGTCGTCGGTGAACGCCGCGGACTGGCACATCATGCGCGGCGACCCGTACTTCGCGCGGCTGTTCCTCGGGTTCACGGGCCCGAAGGCGCGGATCAGGGGGATGGACTTCGCGGGCGTGGTCGAGGAGGCCGGGCCTGGGGTGGGCGGCATGGTGCAGGTCGGGGACGAGGTGTTCGGCGAGGTCGAGGGGTCTTTCGCCGAATACGTGACGGTGCCCGCGAACCTGGTGGCGCACAAGCCGTCCAACCTCACGTTCGAGCAGACGGCGACGCTGCCGCTGGCGGGCAACACCGCGTGGATGGGGTTGCGGGACCTGCGGGCGGGGCAGAAGGTGCTGATCAACGGCGCGTCCGGCGGGGTCGGGCTGATGGCGGTGCAGATCGCCAAGGCGCGCAAGGCGACGGTGACCGCCGTGTGCAGCACGCGCAACGTCGAGCAGGTGCGGTCGGTCGGGGCCGACCACGTCATCGACTACCGGACCACGGACTTCACCCGCACCGGGCAGCACTACGACGTCGTCTTCGACCTGGTGGGGAACAGGTCGATGGGGGAGTTGCGGACGCTGCTCACCCCGGACGGCACGCTGGTGCTGTCCGGCGGTGGCAGCTTCAGCGGAGGGGCGTTGTTCGGACCGTACCGGTTGATCATCCAGGGCAGGCTGCTGGCGTCGTTCTCCCGGCAACGGCTGGTGGTGCTGGAGGCCAAGCCCAGCAAGGAGAACCTGGCCGCGTTGCGGGAACTGGCCGAGTCGGGGCAGCTGGTGCCGGTGATCGAGCGGACCTATCCGCTGACCGACGCCCCGGACGCCATCCGGCACGTCGAGTCGGAGCACGCGCGGGCGAAGGTCGTCGTCACGGCCTGAACCGCTCAGCGGTAAATCCCTGGCCATTCCGGGAGCGGTGCGCCGACGATTCGGCGCATGGTCGAGGTTCGAGTCAGCGGTGGAACGGTCCGGGGCACTTCCGAGGCGGGAATGGCGGTGTTCCGGGGGATCCCGTTCGCGGCGCCACCGGTCGGTGCGGCGCGGTTCGCCGCACCGCAGCCAGTGGTGGCGTGGGACGGCGTGCGGGAGGCGTTGGCGTTCGGGCCACCGCCACCGCAGGCCAGCGTGTTCGGCATGGACCGCGTCGGGGTCACCGGCGACGAGTGGCTGACCGTCAACGTCTGGTCGCCCGACGTGGCCGGCGACCTGCCGGTGATGGTGTGGATCCAGGGCGGCGGCTACACGATCGGCACGTCCGGTCTGGCCGAATACGACGGCGCGCGGCTGGCGGCCGACGGCGTCGTCGTGGTGACGTTCAACTACCGCGTCGGCATCGAGGGGTTCGCGCTCATCGAGGGGGCTCCGGCGAACCGCGGCCTGCTCGATCAGGTCGCGGCGCTGGAGTGGGTGAGCGCGAACATCCGGGCGTTCGGCGGCGATCCGGCCTGCGTGACGATCTTCGGCGAGTCGGCGGGCGGGGGTTCGGTGGCGGCGTTGCTCGCCATGCCGCGCGCCAAGGGCCTGTTCCACCGCGCGATCGCGAGCAGCGTGCCGGTGATGTTCTTCGCGCCGGACCTGGCCGCGGACATCGCGGTGGCCTGCGCGGCCGAACTCGGGCTGCGACCGAGCGTCGCCGATCTGTCCACTGTGGAGCCGGAGATGCTGACGGTCGCGGGCGACGAGGTCATGGCCAAGATCGGCCAGTTCCCGCAGTGGGGGCAGGCCGCGCACAAGAACGTCCCGTTCGCACCCGTGGTGGACGGCGACGTCCTGCCGATGACGCCGTGGGAGGCGCTGGAATCGGGTGCGGGCCGCGAGGTCGAGTTGATCGCCGGGCACACGCGTGATGAGCAACGGCTGTTCACCGTGCTGGAAGGGCTGCTCGGCCAGGTCACCGCGGAGCAGGCCGCGTGGGCGTTGGAGGTGTTCGCGCCAGGCCTCACCTATCCGGTACTGCCGCCGGAGGAGCTGTTCGAGATGGTGTGTTCGGACTGGCTGTTCCGCATGCCGTCGTTGCACCTCGCGGAGGCCCAGATCGCGGGTGGCGGTCGTGCGCGCGTCTTCGAGGTGACGTGGGCGCCGACCGGCATGTTCGGTGCGTGTCACGGGCTGGACGTCCCGCTGGTGTTCGGCAACCTCGGGATCGGGGGGACCGCGGCGATCCTGGGTGAGGTCACGGCGGAAGCAGAGGAGGTGTCGGCGCGGATGCGGACGGCGTGGAGCGGGTTCGCGATCCACGGCGATCCCTGGCCGGCCTACGACTCGACGAACCGGCTCACGCGAGTGTTCGGAGTGGAGGACGAGGTGACCGCCTATCCGGAGGAGGCCTCGCGGATGATCTGGCGAGCCCACGCTTTCCGCCAGGTTTCGCTCGTTCCGCAACGCTGATCTTGCGTTCGGTGTTGGCTGGCCGTCATGAGTTCATTCGCCGTCGAGGTGGGGAACCTCGTGGATGCCGCGAAGATCATGGAAACCCAGATCGCGGGCTCGTTCGAGTCGGTGCACCGCTGGATCAAGGACGCCACCGAGAAGGAGAACGACGCCTTCTACAGCGGTGACGGACAGGGCGGCCGCCACCTGTACGACCAGGTGGGAGACGAGTGGCGGGTGACCGCCGACTTCATGAACCGCATCGCCGCGGACAACGCGGAGACGATGCGCCTGGCCGCGGAGGCGCTGCGCGAGATCGCGCAGCGCTACCGGGAAGCGGACGGTCAGGCATGAGCTACACGTTCGAGGTCGACGTCCACGACGACGCCGCGTGGCTCTCGACCATGAACGACCTGGGCCCCGCCTGCATGCAGATGCTGGCGGTCTGGGCGGACATGGAGGGGGAGGTGGACCAGCTCCCCAACTACCTGCCGCGGATGGAGGAGATCTTCCGCTGCTTCTCGTCGGGCTCCCAGTACCCCGCGAACGAGATCGCGGACGCGATGCGCGACGGCCGTGACGTCATGAAGGCGGTGCGGGAGAAGCACATCAAGGACGTGCACGACGCCACCGGCACCTGGCACGGCGCCGCCGCGGACGACTTCCGCACGTACCTCAACTCCATGAGCCTCGCGGTGACCAGGTACGAGGACGCGCTGGACGCCCTCAACATCCTGGTCGAGGCCTACCGCAGCCTGGTCGTGTCGATGCGCAGGGACGTGTCGGCCATGGTGCAGCGGGTGTTCGCGGCGATGGAGGCGGAGGAGCAGACCGACGCCAAGATCGGCCTGGCGCTGGCGTCCGCTTTCGTCGCGGTGATCGGCACGGTCGCGACGGGCGGTACGGCCACCGCGCTCGTGGTCACGGCACTGGGCGGCGGGATCGGCATCGAGATCGAGCAGATGGGCGCCTCCGACAACTTCCACATCGTGGCGAGCATGGTCGACCAGGGCGAGGACATCGTGCACGGCGTGAACCGGGCCCGCGCGAAGATCGAGAAGGGTTTCCGCGACGTGACCGAGTCGATCGTCGGGTCGAAGCTCGGCGAGGTGCGGCCCGGCCGTCCGGAGATCATCACCGCGCCCAGCTTCGACCCTCGGGACTTCGCGCTGGAGGAGGAGTACCAGCGCGGGCACGGTGTTCCCGCCGCGGGAGGCCCGTTGGTGGAGGCACCGCCCGCGGAGAAGGGCCCGGACAGCGACATCGACGACGAGACGGGCCTCGACGTCTACCCGGAGCAGGTGAAGCGATGACCTCGCCACGTGAACTCGCCGCACAGGGCTCTTTCCTGTTGGAGAGGGCGAAGCGCCGCAGGGACACGCTGCTCGCCGCGCAGCACCAGTCGTCGTCGGAGGTCGGCGAAGCGTCCTCTTCGGACGGTCTGGTGCGGGCGCGGGTCGACGCGGGCGGCATGCTGACCGGACTGTTCCTCGCACCCGGTGTCCGGCAACTGGATCCGCGCGCACTGGCCGCGTTGATCACGTCGGTGACGCAGCAGGCGGCCGCGGTGCCTCGTGCGACGGTCCGGCGGACCTACGAGCAGTTGAACGACGAGGGCCTGCTCAAGCAGATGCCCGCGTTGCTGCCGGTCCCCGTCGTGGCACCGGTCTCGCGCCCGCGCCGCCCGGAGCCCGTCGAGGACGAGCCGGACCGGCCGGTCCTGCGCGACCAGGGCTGGTAGGGAATACCTGCTCCCGGACGGCGTTGTACGGGCCGGAAGGGAGGTTCGATGAACAACGAATTCGCGGTGCACGACAGCACTGGTTTCAACAGCTACCAGCCCAACGGTGAGGTGGCGGCAGATCGCTGGGTGACCGTGAGGCACCTGTTCGACGCCGACTACGTCGAGACTCCCGCCGAGAAGTGGGAACGCGCACAACTGCTGTTCGAGTCCCGCGACTACATCAAGGCCGCGCAGGTGCTGGCCGAGGTCGCCGGCGAGGTGCCGTTCCAGACGGACGTCTGCCTGCTGCTGGCCCGCGCCTACTACCACTCGGCGCAGCTGAACAAGGCCGAGGCGCAGCTCCGCGTGATCGTGGACCGCGACCCGGTCGAGCACTACGCCCACCTGCTCCTGGGACGCACCCTGGAGCGGCAGGGCCGGCCTGAGGAGGCCGCGCCCTGGCTCCGGCTGGCCGCCGCCTTCGGTGGCGAACTAGCCGACGTCTAGCTTGGCGAACGTGCGCAACAGGCCCGGTGCGACCCGGCTGGCGAGCCGGGCCGCCCTGGCCTCGGCCGTCACCGGCACGACGGGCTTGTTGCGGCGCACGGCCCGCACGATCTGGGTGGCCACGCCCTCCGGACCGAAGCCGCGCCGGGCGTAGATCCGGGACGCGCGGTCCTGCTTGCGGCGCTCCTCGTCGGAGCTGACGCCGGAGAACGTCGTGGTCGCGGTGATGTTCGTGTTCACCAGGCCAGGGCAGATCGCGCTGACGCCGATGGCGTGCGGCGCGAGTTCGGCCCGCAGGCAGTCCGAGAGCATGAACACCGCCGCCTTGCTGGTGGCGTACGCGGAGAGGATCTTCGACGGCAGATAGGCGGCCGCCGAGGACAGGTTCACGACGTGGCCGCCCTCTCCGCGCTCCACCATCAGCTCACCGAACGCCCGGCAGCCGTGCACGACGCCCCACAGGTTGACGTCCAGCACCCGTTGCCACTGCTCGGTCGAGGTCGACAGGAACGACCCGGAGTGGCCGATGCCGGCGTTGTTCACGACCACATCGGGCACGCCGTGCTCGTCCGCGACCTGCCGCGCCCAGGCCCGTACCGCCTCCTCGGAGCGCACGTCGACCTCGTAGGCGTGGCCGTCGATCATGTCCGCGGTCTCCTTGGCCGCCGTGAAGTCCACATCGGACACCACGACCTTCGCGCCGGTTTTGGCGAACGCCACCGCGGTAGCCCGGCCGATTCCGCTGCCACCGCCCGTGATCACGACGAGCTCGCGCTGCGGAGTGGAGTCGGTGACGAACTCGCTGATCATCCGGGCGAGCGGTGCCGGGTGGCTCAGGGGCGCCCAGTGTCCTGCCGCGATCTTCCGGCGCGTCAGTGACGGCACCCAGCGTTCGAGGTCGAGCGGTTCGGTGCGGATGTAGCGGTCGCGGGTCGGCTGGATCACCTGCACCGGCATGGGCGCGAGACGTTGTCGTGGTGCGCGCATGACCTGCCGGATGTTGGCCCGGTACAACGAGATCCCGCGCACCGCGTCCGATGTGATCGTGCGCGCGGGCTTGACCTTGACGCCCTCCAGCCGTTGCAGCACCCCTCCCCAGCGCGGGCCGAGGTACAGCCGCCAGAACAACGGCGCGAGCACCGGCAGGTGGAACGCGCCGATGTACCAGGACCGGAAGAACTGCCGGAGGTGAGCGATCGACAACCCCTTCCGCGACCAGTGCCCCATGTGGTCGAGGCAGGGCCCGGAGATCGAGGTGAACGTGGCGATCCGCGCGCCGGGCGTCGTCACGGCCTCCCACGACTGGATCGAGCCCCAGTCGTGGCCGACCAGGTGCACCGGCTCGTCCGGGCTGACCGCGTCGATCACCGCGAACAGGTCGGCCGCCAGCCGTTCGAGCCGGTAACCGTCCTCTGTGGACGGCGGCGTCGACCCACCGGCGCCGCGCACGTCGTAGGTGACGACGCGGAAGTCCTTCTCCAGCAACGCGGCCACGCGGTCCCAGACCTCGTGCGTGTCCGGATACCCGTGCACCAGGACCACGGTCGGCCCGGACGTGCCGCGCACCTGCACGGCGAGTTCGACTTCCCCGGAACGCACCTTCACAGTTCCTCCAGAACTAGTCGATCACCGGTGGGCCGGTCCACGCAGATCCGCACACCGCCGACGTCGCACGTGCCGCAGAACCCCTGCCGGCACGAGTAGGCGACCGACGGCCGTAAGTCCCTGATCACGTCCAGTGCCGACCGGTCGGCCGGCACGTCGAGGGATACCCCGCTGCGGCGCAGTTCGACCGTGAACGGCTGCCCGTCGACGATCGGCGGCGGGCTGAAGCGTTCGAAGTGCAGCCAGCGCGACGAGAACTCCGCCCGCACCTGCTCGAGCATCGACGCGGGTCCGCAGCAGTACACGGCGCCACGAGGGGAAGCGTCGCCGAGCAGCGCCTCGCCCCGGCCGATCCGCACGTCGACCCTGCCGACGGGCAGCTCGTCCAGGAACGGCATCGCCGCCATCGACCGCCCGCAGTACACGAGCCGCCAGTCGAGGCCCGCCCGCGCGGCCGCGTGCACCATCGGCAGGATCGCGGTGATCCCGATGCCGCCCGCCACGAACACGACGGGCCCGAGCCCGGCGAACGGGAAGGCGTTGCGCGGCCCGCGCACCTGGATCCGGTCGCCCACCCGCAAAGCCTGCACCTCGCGCGAACCGGCACCGACCTCGCGCACCGCGATCCGGTAGGTGTGCTCGCCCGGATCGCCGCACAGCGAGTACTGGCGGCGCAGTCCGGACGGTAGGTGCAGGTCGACGTGACAGCCCGGTTGCCAGGCGGGCAGCGCCGACCCTCCGAACCGGAGGCTCACCACCCCGTCGGCGACGTGTGAGCGTTCGACAACGGTGAGCCACAACGCATCCCGCGCGACACCAGGTCGTGCCCGGCCCCCGAACCGGGTGACCGCGGCGTCGTAGAGGATGCCGAACCGAGTGAGTCCGTTCAGCATCAGTGGGCCTCGCGGGCGGCGGGGGAGGAGGCGAGGTACGCGATCGCCTGCGTCGTCGAGCCCTCCTGCTTCGGGTGGTAGGCCGGGTGGAAGTACCGCAGGAACGCCCGGAAGATCTCCGACAGCTTCGGCAGCAGTCCGCGCCGGGACGCCCGCATGAACTCGCGCCAGGTGAGCCGCACCCTCGTGGTCCTGTCCGCGCGCACCATGAACCGCGCCCCGCGCACCCACAGCCCGAACAACACCGGCGCGACCAGCAACATCGTGCGCGCCCGCCGCACGTACCGGCGATCGAGATGACACATCAGGTCGTACGCGACGCTGCGGTGCTCGACCTCCTCGGCCGCATGCCAGCGCAACAGGTCCAGCATCACCGGGTGGATGCCGGCCTTGTCGAGCGCGTCGGCGTTCAGCATCCAGTCACCGAGGTAGGCCGTGAAGTGCTCGATGGCGGCGACGATCGCGACCCGTTCGAGCAGTTGGTCCCGCGTCTGCTCCTCGCTGAGCCCCGGCCTGGGCGCGAGGATCCGCTGGAACACGTGCTCCATCTGCCGCGTGAACGGCCGCGGGTCCAGTCCGTTGGCCAGCAGATGATCGAGGACCTCGCTGTGCGCCTCGGCGTGCATGGCCTCCTGCCCGATGAACCCGAGCACGTCCTCGCGCAACGTGTCGTCGGTGATCAGCGGCACGACCTGCTGGAACGTCCGCACGAACCACCGCTCGCCCTCGGGCAGCAGCAGGTGCAGGACGTTCATGACGTGCGTGGTCACCGGCTCGTCCGGGACCCAGTGCATCGGCAGGGTCGACCAGTCGAACTGCACGTCACGCGGCTGCAGAACGAGGTTGTCCGGCTCCATCGCAGTACCTCCGCCAATTACTACGCCAGCGTAGCTTTGTGAAAGCTACGCCACCGTAGCAATATGGTCCCGTGAACACAACGCGTCGCAAGTACGCCCGCCGCCTGCCGCCCGAGCAGCGCCGCGAGCAGCTGCTGGACGCCGCGCTGAGCCTGATCCCGGCCGGCTTCGACACCGTGACGATGGAGTCCGTCGCCAAAGAAGCCCAGGTCACCAAGCCCGTGCTCTACGACCTGTTCGCGAACCGCGGCGAACTCATCAGCGCCCTGCTCGACCGCGAGGCGGGCCGCGCGACCGAACAGGTCATCGCAGCCCTGCCCACCGACTTCGCCACGCGTTCCCCGGACGACGCCTTCGCCGACGCCGTCCGCGTCTTCGTGAACGCCGTCGTGGAGGCCCCCGACCGCTGGCGCCTCGTGCTCCTCCCGCCCGAGGGCACCCCGACCGAGTTCCGCGCTCAGGTGGAGCTGGTGCGAGCGGGCGTCCTGGCCCAGATCGAGGACCTGGCCGCGCTGGGCCTCAAGGAACTGGGCCGCCTGGACGACCTGGACTCGGCCCTGCTCGGCCACGCGATGCTCGCCCTGGCCGAGATGTCGGGCCGCCTCGTGCTCACCGACCCGGACAGGTTCACGCCGGACCGGCTGGCGGCCTTCGTGACCCGGATCGCGCACGGCCTGCGCTGAGCCGCGGCAGGGTCGTCAGCCCCGCCTCGTCCGGACGTGCGTGAGCAGCGCCAGCCCGGTCGGGTCGTGGCCGACGGACACGTCGCAGCCCGGCAGCAACGCGCGCACGGCGGCCTCGTCGCGTTCGATCACCGACCAGTCCATCAGGTACTCCAGCGACCACCGGAACGGGTTCCCGGACGTGATGCTGGAGAAGTAGAACGTGCCACCGGGGCGGCAGAGCCTGGTCAGCACCGCCTCGGTGAGCCGGACGGCCGCGCGGTCGTTGAGGTAGTCGTACAGGCCGTTGACGAGCACGAGGTCGAACGGACCGAGTTCGGCGAGCTTCGGGAGCGCGCGGAACACGTTGCCGGAGATCGAGGTCGTGACGTCGTTGAGCGGCCCGAGCCGCTTCTCGGCCAGTTCCAGCGCGTCCGGGTCGACGTCGGTGAGCACGAACCTGTCGCCGGGCCGCACGATGCCGGGCGGGATGAGCCGCAGGTCGGGGGCGGCGCCGGCGGCGATCACCAGGATCGACCGGGGGCCGTTGCGCGGCGCCGTGAGGGTGTCGCTGATCAGCCGGGCCTGGTGCATCACCCGGTTGCGCTGCTGCTGGGTGATCGGCGAGTTCTGCAGGTTCGTCTCGACGTGCCAGCCGAGCGTGCCGGGCGCGGCCTCGTTGGCCTGCGCCATCACGTGCTCCACCAGCTTGTAGTCGCTGGGGTAGCCGCGCGCCCACTCGTTCTCGTCGCGCATGAAGGGTGAGCGTGAACACGCCGAGCGCGCGGGCTGGACGACGGCGGCGATGTCCTCGTCCGGGATGCCCGCGGCCACGCTGGTGCCGATCTGCGCGCCGAGCGTGCGCAACCGGCCTCCGACCAGCATGTGCGTCGACGGGTCGGTGAGGTTGAACTCCCTCTCACTGCGCAGGAAACCGTCAACGGCGTCGCTGAGCCGGTGCAGGGCGTCTGTGGTGTGCGGGAGCACGGTCATCGAACACTTCCTCGGTGCGGCAACGGTTCGAGAGCTTGTCAGGAGTGGACGCTGATCAACAGAGTCTTTCGGGTAATACGGGGACAACCCTGCTCCGGTTCGCGGGTTGGCCTCGTGGTCCCGCTGTGCGGGAGAGCGAACTCTGGAGGCCACTCGAGAGGAGCAAGAAGATGATGGAGTGGCTGAACGAGCTCGCCGCGTGGGCGTGGGCGCGGCACCACAACGAGCTCAGCTGGTACATCCGGCCGTTGTTCCTGTTGCCGTTCGCGTACTTCAGCTACAAACGCAGTGGTTGGGGACTTGTGGCCACGTTGTCAGCGCTCGCCACGAGCATGGCGTGGTTCCCCGCGCCGGAGCACCCGACCGCAGGCGCGATCGAGATGCTCGCCGCGGAACGCGAGTACCTGCTGGGGGAGTGGACGCCCGCGAAGCTCGCCGTCGGCCTGCTCGTGCCGCTGACGTTCGGCGGTCTCGCCGTGGCCTTGTGGCGGCGTTCGCTGCCGTGGGCGCTGGTCGCGATCAACGGCGGCGGCCTGTTCAAGATCGCGTGGACGTTCGTCGTGAGCGACACCGCGGGCGCGCTGCAGCACCTGTGGCCGGCGGTGGCCGGGCTGACCGTGGTGAACGTGGTCATGGTGGTCGTGTGGCGGCGACGGCAGACCGGGCACGTGGTTGCATCAGCGCATGCGCGTAGTAGTAGCTGACGACTCTGCGTTGTTCCGCGAAGGCGTCGCGCGGTTGCTGACGGACGCGGGGTTCGAGGTGGTGGCGAAGGTCGGCGACGCGGCCGAACTCCTGGCCCGCGTGCAGGCCGACCCGCCGGACGTCGTGGTCGTGGACATCCGGATGCCGCCGGGCTTCACGACCGAGGGCCTCGACGCCGCGCGGAAGATCCGCGGGACGCACCCGGAGATCGGGATCCTGGTGTTGTCGGCGCACGTCGAGCCGCACTACGCGGTGCAGCTGCTCGACTCGGACGCCCGAGGAGCCGGCTACCTGCTCAAGGACCGCGTCGCGGACACGGCGGAGCTGGCCGACGCGGTGCGGAGGGTCGCGGCGGGCGGGCTGGTGATCGATCCCGGCGTGGTGGCGACGCTGGTGGGCAGGCGGCGGGCCGGCGATCCGCTGGAGTCGTTGTCGGAGCGGGAACGCGAGGTGCTCGCCGTGATGGCGGAGGGCCGGTCGAACCAGGCGATCTGCGAGCGGCTGTTCCTCAGTCCCAAGACGGTCGAGGCGTACGTGCGGTCGGTGTTCACGAAGCTCGGGCTGCACCAGGGACCCGACGACAACCGGCGGGTGCTGGCCGTGCTCGCCTACCTGCGCCGATGAGGATCCTCTGGCTGGGCACCGGGTTCCTCGCCCTGGCCGCGCTGGTGTGGGGCGGCTACGAGGTCCCGGTCCCCGCCGTGGTGCTGAACCTCGCGGTCGGGCTCGCGTTCATCGGCGCCGGCATCGAGGCCGCGGACCGGCGCCCGGACAGCCTCGCCGGGCAGCTGATGATCGCCGTCGGGCTGGCGTGGTTCGTGCGGCTGACCGGTGCCGTCGAGGCTTCCTGGGCGTACACCGTGGGGGTCGCGACGAAGACGCTCTACCTGGCGGTGCTCGGGCATCTGCTCGTCACCTATCCGACCGGGCGGATCACGAGTCGTTGGCAGCGTGCGGTTGTGAGCGTTGCCTATCTGCTGACGGTGCCGGTCAACGTGGGTTACCTCCTGCTCACGCCGTTCGACGGGCCGCAGAACATCGTGGTGATCCGCGAGGTGTCGTCGCCGGGGATCCCGGCCGTCGCGGTGGTCGTGCTCATCGGCGGGATCGCGTTGTTCGTCGCGTTGCTGGCACGCATGATCACGCGCTGGCTGCGTGCGGGGAGCGTGGCCCGGCGTGATCTCGGGCCGGTGGTGTGGGGCGGCGCGGCGATCGTGCTCACGCTGGTCGTCACGTACGCGGCGGCGTTGCTCGGGCTGCCGGCCGCGGTGCAGGTGCCGTTGCAGTGGTCGACCGAGATCGTGCTGGTCGGGTGGCCGTTGGCGTTGCTCTACGGGTTGGTGCGGGCGCGGCTCGACCGGTCCGCTGTGGGCGAGCTCGCGGTCTCGCTCGGCGCCGGGGTGCCCGAGGACCTGCGTTCGGTGCTGGCGCGCACGTTGCACGATCCGTCGTTGGAGATCGTGTACGGCGAGGTGGCGCCGACCTCTCGTGGCGTCACGTACCTCGAAGCGGGAGGGACGCGGCTGGCGGCGCTCGTGCACGATCCGGCGCTGGACCCGTCGTTCGTGCGGGCGGTCGCGGCGAGTGCGGCTTTGGCCGTGCAGAACGAGTCGCGGGCGCGACGGATCGTGGAAGCCGCCGACGAAGCACGCCGCCAGGTCGAACGCGACCTGCACGACGGCGCCCAGCAGCGGCTGGTGTCGGTGCTCCTCACCCTGCGGCTGGCCGAGAACTCGCCCGAGCTCCTCGCCGCCGCCCGCGAGGAGCTGGCCAGGGCGCTGGACGAACTGCGCGAACTCGCCCGCGGCATCTACCCGGTGCTGCTCAGCGACGCCGGGCTAGGTCCCGCGCTGCTCTCGCTGGCCGAGCGGTCGGCTGTTCCGGCGGTGCTCACCGGCGTCCCGTCGGCCCGGCTCTCCGCCGTCGCCGAACGCACCTGCTATTTCGTGGTCGCCGAAGCGCTCACCAACGCGGCCAAGCACGCCCAGGCCGGCGAGGTGCTGATCGAGGTCACCTGGGTGGACGGCCTGGTCACGGTCGATGTGAGCGATAACGGAACCGGCGGCGCCGACACGTCCGGTTCCGGGCTGCGGGGGCTGGACGACCGGGTGGCGGCGGTGGGCGGACGGCTGACCGTGCGCTCCGTCGCGGGTGAGGGGACCTCGGTGCGGGCGGAGTTCAGCGACCCGCGGCCGTGATGGCGTCCGCGATCGCCTGGTGACCTGCCGGCGTCGGGTGGACGTCGGTGTCCTCGCAGATGTAGGTGAGCGTGCACACCTCGGCGACCGAGACCGGGATCTGGCCGTACTTCGGGTCCTCGGTCAGCTCGGTCAACGCCCCGTAACCGCCGGTCGTGCTGGTGACGTCGATGAACTTCGCGCCGAACTTCGCGTACTCCGCCGCGATCTCGTTGTTGAAGTCCTCGTACAACGTCACCGACGTGCGCGCGAGGTCCTCGCCGTTCGGAAGTGAGGGGTTCACCCACGCGCCGAGGAACACGTCCGGGTAGCCCACGCCGACGATTCGCACGTCCGGCGCCACCTCGCGGAACCTGGTGAGCGCGGTGGCGATGTTGACCCTGGTGTCGGTCATCGCCGACGTCGCGCACTCGGCCGGGTCCTGGGCCACCGCGCACGGTTCCAGCAGGTCGTTGCTGCCGATCACCATCGTGACCAGGTCGACCTGGCCGGTGCGCAACGTGTCGACGGTGACGTCGACCTGGGTCCGGTCGCCGGCCTCCGCCTCGCACGCCTGCGAGGAGAGCAGGTCTGCGGAGGTGGCGCCGTTGCAGGCGACGTTGACCAGCCCGAGGCCGGACTGCCTGGCGACGATCTGCGCGAAGCTCTCGCCGGTGCCGTTCGGCCCGAGTCCGGTGGCGTAGGAGTCGCCGAGCGACACGTACAGCCGCTGTCCGGCCTCGACGGTGCTGGTCACAGCGGGTTCACTTGCGGAACACGAGGCCACGAGCAGCGTCAGCGCAGAGGTCAGAACCAGTGAGAACCTCTGCACACGTGCTCCTCATCCCTGCGCGCACCGACGTGTCGAGGGTACGAGATCGCCCGTGAGGCCGTCGTGATCAACGACCCGCGGCGGTGACGGCCTCCGCGATCGCCTGATGACCGGCGGGCGTCGGGTGCACGTCGGTGCGGTCGCAGAAGTGTGTGAGCGTGCACACCTTGGCCACGGAGGCCGGGATCTGCCCGTACTTCGGGTCCTGGGTGAGCTCGGTCAGCGCGCCGTAGCCGCCGGTCGAGTTCGTGACGTCCGCGAACTTCGCGCCGAACCTGCCGTACTGGGCCGCGATCCTGGTGTTGAAGTCCTGGAACATCGTGACCGACAGCTTCGCGAGGTTCTTGCCGTTGGGGAACGACGGGTTCACCCACGCGCCGAGGAACACGTCCGGGTAGGTCAGTCCGACGATCTTCACGTCCGGCGCGGCCTCCCGCAGTTCGGTGAGCGTGCCGGCGACGTTGGTCTGGATGTCGGCGACGGTCCTGGTCGCGCACTCCAGCGGTTCCTGCGACAGCGCGCACGGAGCCAGGTCGTTGCCGCCGATCACCACCGTGACCAGGCCCGCCTTCTTGCCGCGCAACGCCTCCACGGCGGCGTCGAGCTGGGTCTTGCCGCCGGCGTCGGGCCCGCAGGCGGGTTTGGCGGCGAGGTCGGCGGACGTGGCGCCGTTGCAGGCCAGGTTGATCAGCTTGAGGCCGGACTGCTTCGCGACGATCTGGGCGAAGCTCTCGGTGGTGCCGTTCGGGCCGAAGCCCGTCGCGTAGGAGTCGCCGATCGACACGTAGACCTGTTCGGCCGGCGGCGGGGCGCTGCTGCTGGGCGTGGGCACAGGGGTGGACGCGGGCGGCGTCGAGGTGCACGCCGTCAGCGTTACGAGCAACGCCGCGACCAGGGCGAACCTCGGCACACCTGACTCCTGTCCTTCAGAGGCTGATGTGCCGAGGCTACGGAACCGCCCGTGTGGGTCCTGTCAGCGGAAGCCGCGCAACCGAAGACTGTTGCTCACCACGAACACCGACGAGAACGCCATCGCCGCACCCGCGATCATCGGGTTGAGCAGGCCCAGCGCCGCCAGCGGCAGCGCGGCGACGTTGTACGCGAACGCCCAGAACAGGTTGCCCTTGATCGTTGTGAGCGTGCGCCTGGCCAGCCTGATCGCGTCCACGGCGGCCCGCAGGTCGCCGCGCACCAGCGTGAGGTCGCTGGCTTCGATCGCGACGTCCGTTCCGGTGCCCATCGCGAGGCCCAGATCGGCCTGGGCGAGTGCGGCGGCGTCGTTCACACCGTCGCCGATCATCGCCACTACGCGGCCCTCGTCCTGCAGGCGCTTCATGACGTCGACCTTGTCGGCCGGCAGCACCTCGGCGATGACCTCGTCGATGCCGACCTCGGCCGCCACGGCCTCCGCAGCCGCTCTGTTGTCGCCGGTCAGCAGGACCGGGCGCAGGCCGAGGCTGCGGAGGCCGTCGACGGCTTCCTTCGACGTGGGCTTCACGGTGTCCGCGACGACCAGCACGCCGCGGGCCTTGCCGTCCCACGCGACCAGCACCGCCGTGCGTCCCTGCCGTTCGGCCGCTTCCTTGGCCTCGGTCAGGCGGGCGTCGAGCTTGACGCTCCACTCGCTGAGCAGGCGATCGCGGCCGACGAGCACCGCGTGAGCGTTCACAACCCCTTGCACGCCAAGGCCTTCGACGTTCTGGAAGTCCTCGACGGGTGGCACGTCCCCCGCTGCCTGGGTGATGGCCCTGGCGATCGGGTGCTCGGACGCGTTCTCCAGTGCCCCGGCGAGCTTCAGGACCTCGTCCTCGTCCTCGCCTTCGGCGGTGTGAACGCTCACCAGGCTCATCTGGCCCGTCGTCACGGTGCCGGTCTTGTCGAGCACCACCGTGTCGACCCTGCGGGTGGACTCCAGCACCTCCGGCCCCTTGATCAGGATGCCGAGCTGGGCTCCCCGTCCGGTGCCGACGAGCAGCGCCGTCGGCGTGGCCAGGCCCAGCGCGCACGGGCAGGCGATGATCAGCACCGCCACCGCGGCCGTGAACGCCGCCCCCGCGCCGCCGCCGGTGCCGAGCCAGAAGCCCAGCGTGCCCACGGCGAGCGCGATCACGATCGGCACGAACACGGCGGAGATCCGGTCCGCGAGGCGTTGCACCTCGGCCTTGCCGTTCTGCGCCTCCTCGACCAGCTGCGCCATCTGCGCGAGCTGCGTGTCCGACCCGATCCGGGTCGCGCGCACGACGAGCCGTCCGCCCGCGTTGACCGTCGCGCCGGCCACCGCGTCACCGGGCCGCACCTCGACCGGCACCGACTCGCCGGTGAGCATGCTCGCGTCGACCGCGGAGCTGCCTTCCTCGACGACGCCGTCGGTGGCGATCTTCTCGCCCGGCCGCACGACGAACCTGTCGCCGACCTTCAGTTCGCTGGTCGGGACGCGGACTTCTCGGCCGTCCTTCAGCACCGCGACGTCCTTGGCGCCGAGTTCGAGCAGCGCCGTCAGCGCCGCGCCCGCGCGCCGCTTGGACCGCGCCTCGAAGTACCGTCCGGCCAGGATGAACGTCGTGACGCCCGCCGCGACCTCGAGGTAGATGTTGCCGGTCCCGGCCATCCGCTCGATGGTGAACGTGAACCCGTGCGTCATGCCGGGGGTGCCCGCGGTGCCCAGGAACAGCGCGTACAGCGACCACAGGAAAGCCGAGCCGACGCCGATGGAGATCAGAGTGTCCATCGTGGCGGCGCCGTGCTTGAGGTTCGTCCAAGCGGCCTTGTGGAACGGCCACGCGGCGTACGTGACGACCGGTCCGGCGAGAGCGAGCGACAGCCACTGCCAGTACGTGAACTGAAGTGCGGGGATCATCGCGAGCGCGACGACCGGCACCGACAGCACGGTTGACGTGATCAGCCGCTGCCGCAACGTCCTCGTCGGGTCTGCCTCGGTCTCTTGGGGCTGAGCGGCGGGGAGTTCGGCGGTGTAGCCGGTGTCCTCGACGACCTTCACCAGGTCGGCGGGCGTGAGGTCGCCTGCGTAGCTGACGCGGGCCTTCTCGGTGGCGTAGTTGACCGAGGCCTCGACGCCGTCCAGCTTGTTGAGCTTGCGCTCGATCCGCGCCGCGCAGGAAGCGCAGGTCATGCCGCCGATCGAGAGTTCGATGGTGTCAGTGGCCATGACCGCCCTCCCCTTGGGTGGTGAGCGTGAACTCCGCCGTGCGGACCACGTCGTCGTGCTGGAAGTCCAGGAACAGCCGGTACTTTCCGGCTGTGGGCACCTCGACCGCGAACTTCACCTGGTCGCCTTGTTCCGGATGCACGTGCAGGTACGCCAGGTCGGACGCTCGCAGCGCGACCAGGTGGCCCTTGGCGCCCAGGTAGTTCTGCAGGTCGGTGACCTTCCGGCCGTCCTTGGTGATCTCGATGGTGACGGTCGACGCCTTGCCCGCGTTGAGTTCTCCGGTGAGGGACACCTCGTAGCCGTCTACGGTGAACGTGCTGCTGTTGATGTGGTTCTGCGGGCGGTAGTCGCCCGCTACCTGGATGTCCGCGCCCAGTGTCGTTTTCGGGCCGTCTTCCGGTTTGAAGTCGGCGAACACTCGGTAGCTGCCGGCGTCCGGGAGGGTGAGAGGTGTCGACCACGTGCCGTCCGGGGCCATTTCCGGGTGGACGTGCTGGAACTTCGAGCCGTCCCGGCGGACGACGATCAGGTGCAGGCGCTTTTCGTGTTCTACGGCGAACTTTGTGGTTGGGCGGCCGTCTGGGCCTTCGATTTGGAAGGCGAGTGACTTGTCCTCGTTCAGTCGTAGCGTGTAGCCGTTGCCCGAAACGGACAGTCCTGGTGGGAGCGTGGAGGGCGTGGGCTCGTGTCCGCCGTGCGTTGCTTCTTCTGCGTGTGCAGGCGGTGGTTCTTGTGGGCCGGTTGCCGCGCCTGCTGCCCAGGTTCCGCCGAAGATCACGGCCAGTGCGGTGGCGTAGAGGGCGACCTTGTATCCGGTCTTCATTTCAGCCCGCCAGTTCGTGGCCGGCCTCGGCGACTGCTGTGCGCACGTCGTCCAGGGAGACCGGGGTGGTGCTGGTGGTCGTGACCTTGCCGGTGGCGGTGGCCTTGCCGGTGGCGGTGTGGACTGACTTGCTCATGGCCTTCTCCTCGCGGGTTAGGAGCGGACCAGGCGGGCGATGGCGTCACTGGCTTCCGCGATCTTCGCGTCTGCCGTGGTGCCGCCCTCGGTGATGGCCTGGCTCACGCAGTGCTTGAGGTGCTCGTCGAGCAGCCCCAGTGAGACCGCCTGCAACGCCTTGGTGGCCGCGGAGATCTGAGTCAGTACGTCGATGCAGTACTCGTCTGACTCGATCATCCGTTGCAGGCCGCGGACCTGGCCTTCGATTCTTCTCAGGCGGCGCAGGTGGGAGGCCTTCGTGGTGGCGTAGCCGGGCATGTCTCGCTCCCTTTCCGGCCACCGCGCGGCCGGGTGGTTGTGCCGGGGGAGCGGTGGGCTCTGGCGTTCTTTATACCCTAGGGGGGTATGGGTATGTCAAAGTCGCGACCTCGCGGGTGGGTCACCTTGCGGGCGGCGACCTTGCGGGTGGTCACCGTGCGGGCGGCCTGGTTGCGTTGGGTGCTTCCCCTGGGGGCTCTGCCCCCAGACCCCCGGCAATCTGATCGGGGGGTCCGCGCCATACGCGGGTAGATGGCACGCCTGTTGCTTTGGGCGGCTGCCTGTTTCGTAGATGTGTGCGTTGGCGGTGGGGTCCCGTCACGAGCCGAGCCGAGAGCGGGCCACATCAGGTCAGGGGTGTCAACTCGACGAAAAGCGTGTCGAGTTGACACCCCTGACCTGATGCAGCAAGAGCTGTGGCGCGACTCGTGACGGGACCCCACCGCCCAGCCCGTTTGGTAAGGACGGCTCGCCTTCGGCTTCGCGGGTGGGTGGGGGGTGGTGCGTCAGGATCGCGTAAAGATCACCCGGTCGTGCTGAGCGTTTTTGCTGGTGCGCGGTTATCTTGCGGGCACCAGGCGGTCTAGGGGGTTGTTCGTGGCTGATCAGCAGGTTTCCGGCGCGCCGTCTCGGCGGAAGCTCGCGCATGATGGCGTTCGGCTGGCCGTGATCGTTGGGGCGCTCGGGGTTGTGTTCGGCGACATCGGTACCAGCCCGATTTATACGATTCAGACGGTGTTCAACCCCTCTGACCCGCATCCGGTGCCCGTCAGCGTGGACAACGTTTATGGGGTTGTGTCGCTGATCTTCTGGTCGGTCATGATCGTTGTGACTGTCACCTACGTGTTGTTGGCCATGCGTGTTCACAACGATGGTGAGGGCGGGATCATGGCCCTCATCACCCTGTTGCGGCGGTGGAAGGCCAAGCAGGGGCGTAAGGCTGCGGCCACGTTGGCGGCGCTTGGGGTTTTTGGTGCTGCCTTGTTCTTTGGTGACAGCATGATCACGCCTGCTATTTCGGTGCTGTCTGCTGTGGAGGGGTTGAAGGTCGTCGAGCCCGAGTTGGAGCGGTTCGTCGTGCCGATCACCGCCGTGATCATCGTTGGGCTGTTCCTGGTGCAGCGGCGGGGGAGTGGGGTGGTCGGGCGGTTCTTCGGGCCCGTGATGATCCTGTGGTTCGCCGTGATCGGGGTGGCCGGGATCGTGGGGATTGCCGGTCATCCGGAGATTCTCAAGGCGTTGTTGCCCACGTACGCGGTTGGGTTCTTGTTCGGGCACTTCGACATCGCGTTCTTCGCGCTTGCCGCTGTGGTGTTGGCGGTTACTGGTGCTGAGGCGTTGTACGCGGACATGGGGCACTTTGGGCGGCCGGCCATCGCTCGTGGGTGGTTGTTCCTGGTGTTTCCGGCTTGTGTGCTCAGTTATATGGGGCAAGGGGCGTTGATTCTTGATGACCCGGCCAACGTCAGCGGGCCGTTCTTCCTGTTGGTGCCTGAGTGGGCGCGGTGGCCGATGGTCGTGTTGGCCACTGCGGCTACCGTGATTGCATCGCAGGCTGTGATCACTGGGGCCTACTCGGTGGCGTCGCAGGCTGCGCAGCTCGGGTACCTGCCTCGGTTGCGGATTGCGCACACGTCTGAGTCGACCATCGGGCAGATCTACGTGCCTTGGATCAACTGGATGTTGATGATCTCGGTACTGACGCTGGTGTTCGCGTTTCAGACGTCGGCGGCGTTGGCGTTCGCGTTCGGCATGGCTGTCACCGGGACCATCACGATCACCACCACGTTGTTCTTGTTCATCGCTCGCTTGAAGTTTGGTGCTCCGGCGTGGGCTATCGGGCTCGGCTGTGTGCTGTTGCTGGGTGTGGACCTGTTGTTCCTTGCCGCCAACATGACGAAGTTGTTGCATGGTGCGTGGTTGCCGTTGTTGATCGGGCTTACCGCGTTCACCGTCATGACTACGTGGCAGCGTGGGCGGGCGATCGTCACCAAGGCTCGGCGGGAGGCTGAAGGGTCGTTGCAGGCGTTCGTCGAGGAGTTGCACTCGCAGCAGCTGACGCGGGTGCCTGGGTGTGCGGTGTTTCTCAATCGTGGCAAGGAGACCGCGCCGCTGGCCATGCGGGCGAACGTTGAGCACAACCACGTGTTGCACGAGCGGGTGGTGATCGTGTCCATCGAGACCGAGCCGGTGCCGCGGGTGCCGTTGGAGCGGCGGGTTCAGGTTGATGAGCTTGGGTATGCCGACGACGGCATTGTCTATGTGAGCGCTCGGTTTGGGTACATGGAGACGCCGGACGTGCCTGCGGCGCTGGCGTTGCTGGATCCGGCGCAGACCGAAGGGGCGCTGGATCTCGGGCAGGCGCGGTACTTCCTGTCGAAGATCGAGTTGCAGCGCGGGCCGAAGCGCACCATGGCCGGGTGGCGCAAGCGGTTGTTCGTGGCGACGTCGTACATCACGGCTGACGCTGCCGAGCACTTCGGATTGCCCCGAGAGCGAACAGTGATCATGGGGGCGCACATCGATGTTTAGGTGGAGCCATGACGGACCTCTACCTGAACCTCGAACCTACGACGGAGCGTCCTGTCGTCGTGCTGGTCGCCGGGATTCCCGGGGCGGGCAAGAGCACGCTCGCCGAGTCGCTGGCTCGTCGCCTGCGGACGCCGATCTTCTCCCAGGACTGGGTGATGGGGGCGTTGGTGCTGGGGCGCGCGATCACCGACGAAAACGCTTACGAGGTGGGCGATCTGCAGCTTCGCGCTTCGGTGGCGCGGCACGTCCAGCTGGGGATCGACGTGATCGTGGACGCCACCGGGCACACCCGCGAGGAGCGTGGCCGGTGGCGTGAGCTCACCGAACGGCTCGGGGGCGTGTTCGTCGGCGTCGAGTGCGTCTGTTCGGACGAAGTCGTGCATCGGGAACGCGTCGAAGGCCGGGACCGGGGGATTCCTGGTTGGCACGCAACGGTTCCGTGGCAGCACGTTCAGCGAATGCGCGGCCTGTGGGAGCCGTGGGAGGACGAACACCTGGTGCTCGACTCGGCCGTCGAGACTCCGGACGGCTCGCTCGAACGCGTCCTCGAGGTGGTGCGGGGCCTGCGGTCAACAGGGGAGACCGCAGACCCCGTGATCGTGGGCCGCTAGGCGCTTTCCGCCGCTGCGGCGCGGCCTGCCGCGCGTCCGGAGAACAGGCAGCCGCCGAGGAACGTGCCCTCCAGCGCGCGGTAGCCGTGCACGCCGCCACCGCCGAAGCCGGCGACCTCGCCCGCCGCGTACAGGCCGCGGACCGGCTGGCCGTTCGAGCCGAGCACGCGGCCCTGCAGGTCGGTTTGCAGGCCGCCCAGCGTCTTGCGGGTCAGGATGTTCATCCTGATCGCGATCAGCGGGCCGGAGCCTGCGTCGAGGAGCTTGTGCAACGCGGCCGTGCGGGCGAGGCTGTCCCCGCTGTAGGCCAGGGAGTTGCGGATCCCCATCACCTGGACGTCCTTGGTGAAGGGGTTGTCGACCTGCTGGTCGCGGATGGTGATCTGCCGGCGCAGGTCGTCCAGGTTGATCAGGTTCTGCCCGGTCAGCGCGTTCATCCCGGCGACGAGGTCGGGCAGGTTGTTCTTGATGACGAAGTCGACGCCCTTGTCCATGAACGCCTTCACCGGCGGCGGCGTGCTGTTGAAGATCCGCATCGCGATGTACGCGGCGAGGTCCTTGCGGGTGATCTCCGGGTTCTGCTCGGAACCGGAGAGCACGAACTCCTTGTCGATGATCTTCTTGTTGAGCACGAACCACGAGTAGTCGTAGCCGGACTTGCCGATCAGCTCCAGCGTGCCGAGCGTGTCCAGTGACGGGATGCCGGGGTTGGGGAAGCGCTTGCCGCGCGCGTCGAGCCACAGCGACGACGGCGCGGCCAGCACGCGGATGCCGTGGTCCGGCCAGATCGGCGTGTGGTTGATCATGCCCTCGGTGTAGTGCCACATGCGGTCGCGGTTCACGATCCGGCCGCCGGCCAGCTCTGTGATCGCCAACATCCGGCCATCGACGTGCGCGGGAACGCCGGTGACGAGTCGCCGCGGGGCCGGGCCGAGGCGGGCGGGCCAGTTGCGGCGCACCAGGTCGTGGTTCGCGCCGATGCCGCCCGAGGTGACGACCACCATCGGCGCGTACAGCTCGAAGTCGCCGACCTTGGTGCGGGAGCTGGGGGTGCCGCGCGCGGCGCTGCTGGGTTCGAGGACGGTGCCGCGCACGCCGGTGACGGCGCCGTTGCTGACGATCAGCCCGTCGACCTGGTGGCGGAACTTGAAGGTGACCTTGCCGTCGCGGACGGCGTCGCGCACCTTCTTCTCGAACGGCTCCATCACGCCGGGGCCGGTGCCCAGCGTCATGTGGAAGCGCGGCACCGAGTTGCCGGGCCCGTCCGCGAGCTGGCCACCGCGTTCGGCCCAGCCGACGATCGGCACCCAGCGCACGCCCAGGCCGTACAGCCAGTCGCGCTTCTCGCCCGCGGCGAAGTTCAGGTAGGCCTCCGCCCACTTCGCCGCCCAGTGGTCCTCACCCAGGGGATCGCTCACACCGCGGTCGAACCCGGCGGTGTTGAACCAGTCGGCGCGGGCCAGCTCCAGCGAGTCCTTGATGCCCGCGGTCCGCTGCTCCTGCGAGTTGACGAAGAAGAGACCGCCGAGCGACCAGAACGCCTGTCCACCCAGGCTGGCCTCGGGTTCCTGGTCCAGCAGCAGGACTTTGCGGCCCGCCGCGGCCAGTTCGGAGGTCGCGACGAGACCGGCCAGACCGTGCCCGATGACGATCACGTCCGCGTCGACTCTCGGCGCCGCCCCGGCGACTGCCTGCCCCAGGGTCCCGCTCGCGGCGATCGCGCCGATCGCTCCGCTGGCGGCGAGCAGGTTGCGGCGGCTGATGTTCCGGTCTGACATCCCAGGGCCTTCCTCGTTGAAGGGTGGTGCCAACGCGAATTACTCTCGCGTAAAGCAACTAACCAGTAACCGGAGAGCGGGGGATAGGGGCCCGTCACCAAACGGCGACGGCTGTGTTGTGGCCGTCACACAACGTGTTGTTTGGAGGCGCTGTGCCGGGAATGTCCGCGATGGTCCGCCGGGTGCTCGAAGCCGTCGCCGCCGACGAGAAGGTGGTCGAACGGGTCGTCGACGCCGCCCGCGGCAACTCGCCGGAGGTCGCCAGGCTGCCCGCAGAGGAGAACCGCAGGCACATCGCTTTCCTGCTGTCCGAAGGGATCGCGCACCTCGAACGCGGTGGCTCGCCCGACGACGGCGACTTCTCCGCCGCGTTGTCGCTGGGAGCTGATCGCGCCGCTCAGGGCGTGTCGATGGCGGGGCTGCTGCGCGGCGTGCACGCGGGGCGCACCGAGTTGATCAGGGCGAGCGTCGAGCTGGCGCGGTCGCTGGGCGTGGCCGACGGCACGATCCTGGACTTCATGATCGACCTGGACCACTACGTGGGCGCGGTCGAGCGGCACATCATCAGCGGCTACCACACGGCCGAACTGCAGCTGTCCCGCACGGCCAGGGATCTGAACGCCCAGGTGCTGCGGCGGCTGCTGGTGACCGGCGAGTTCCCGGACGCCTCCGAACTCGCTCGAACCGGCTTGCGGCCCGATGGTCGCTATCACTGCGTGGTCTCCGGGGTGACCGACCCGAGTCACGCGCGGACGCTGGAACAGCGGCTGCACACGTTCGGCGGCGTGTACGGGCTGGTCGAGGGGCGGCTCGCGGGGCTCACGCACGTGCCGCCGTCGTGGTCGGACGATCTGCTCGTGGTGTCACCGGCGACGGCGCTGAAGTCGTTGCGGGGCACGTACTCCCTGTGCACCCGGGCGCTGGCGGCCGCAGGAGCCGCCCTGGGAGTGCGGCTGCTGACCGATCTCGCTGGTGAGACCGCTCTCGCGGCGGTCCCGGCGCTGGCGGACACGCTCGCCGACTCGTTGCTCGGCCAGCTGGATCCGAAGAGCACGTTCCACCACGAGATGGTGGTGACGGCGTTGTGCTACCTGGACAACGGCGGCCGGCTCAGCGCGACGGCCTCGGCGTTGCACATCCACGCGAACACCGTGCGGTACCGGCTCGACCGGCTGGTGGAGCTGACCCTGGTCGATCTCGGCGAGAACCCGCATGCGGGACGTTCACACGTGCTGACGACGCTGCACACCTGGTGGGCGCTGCGGTCGTGGATCGACCGCAGCGCCAGGTGAAGCGTCAGAGGCGGTAGAAGTTCGCGTAGTGGTCCGGGGAGAAGTAGACCGTGTTGGCGGTGCGGTCGACGATGATCCGGTACGCGTCCCGCGCCGCGCCGCAGGCACGCGGGTAGACGTCGAACTCCAGGTAGCTGTGGCCGGCGGGCAGCTGGCCCTCGCGGTTCTGGTGGACGCCACCGGCGTAGTTGCACTGGCTGCCGGACCAGTTGCTGACCCAGCCGCGCGTGCTCGGGTAGCCCTTCTGCTGCCACGTCCTGTTCGCGGCGGAGGCCGCGGAACAGCGGGTCTGCGTGCAGGAGCTGTAGACGGCGGCGTCGGCGGCAGGGGCGACGACCGTGGTCACACCGAGAACGGAGGCGACGACGGCGAGGGCGGCTAGGGTGCGACGTGTCCAGTGCTGTTGCAGGGTTTGCACTTCAGACCTCCATCGGCAGGGAACGAGGGAACGTCCTGATCTTTACTGTTGATCACCACGAGCCGATGAACGGCAGGGAACCATCCGCGCAACTGTGGCCTCTCCACGCTCGCACACCTGGCGTCGTCCCGCGAGGCTTGACCGTCCACGACTCTGAACGCCGGAGTTGATCAACTCCGAACAGTCGATTGCGCATGCTGCCTCCGGCGATAAGTTTGTCCAATGGCAGCACGGAAGCACTTGTTGGTGCTGTTGACCTTGCTCGTGGCCGGGTGCACGGCCCCGCAGGACGGCAGACCTTTCCCCGCACCACGCGTTTCTTCGTCCTCAGCGGAGAAAGAGCCGTCCACAAAGGTGCGTGCTGTTGTGGACGGCCGCACCGTCGAACTGGCCGACGGTACGCGCGCCCGCATCGCGCGCCTGGCCGAGCCTCCGTCGTGCGCCGCCGCGGTCGCCCTCGACTTCGCCACGAAGACGTTGCTGGACAAGGAAGTCCGGGTGAGCAGCATCACCCCCGGCGAGGTCTCGCTGACGTTGCCGGACGGCGCCGACTACGCGTTGCTGGCCGTGCAGTACGGCATCCTGCGCACCGCGGGCGTGGACGGCGGCCCGCTGGTCGAGGCGGAGACCAAGGCCTCGAAGGCGAAACTCGGTCTGTGGGCGCAGGACTGTCCCTCCTCGACCGCCCCGCCGTCCTCGACCGCCGCCGCGCCCCCGCCCGCGGCGCCCTGCGTCGTGGTCTACCGGATCACCAGCCAGTGGGCCGGCGCGTTCCAGGGCGAGGTGACCGTGCGCAACGTCAGCGGCGCGTTGGTTCAGGGCTGGACGGTGCGCTGGCGGTTCGCCGGCGGGGAGACCGTGACGCAGCTGTGGAACGGCACGGTCGCCCAGTCCGGCGCGGATGTGAGCGTGACCAACGCCGACTACAACGCGCTGATCGTCACGGACGGCTCGGTGTCGTTCGGTTTCAACGGCTCCGTCACCGGCCCCAGTTCGCCGCCGGCCTCGTTCAGCGTGAACGGCGCGGCCTGCACGACCGGTTAGCTGTTCTTCTGCCACCAGGTGGTGACGATCCGGGCGTACTCGTCCGCGTTCTCCTCCCACACGAAGTGCGCGGCGTCCACGACGTCCAGCCTGCTGTTCGGCAACCGCTCGTGCAGGTACTCCGCGTTGGAGACCGGCACCACGGTGTCGTGCTTGCCGTTGATCAGCTGGACGGGCGTCGTGATGCCCGGCAGGAGCTTGCTCAGTTCCTGCAGCTCCGCCGGGTACGCGCGCACGTACGCCATCTGATCGACGAACCGCTCGCCCTGGTAGCCGGCGAGGTAGTCCTGCCGCACCACGTCCGGCAGTTCGTAGCCCTGGATGGCGTCCATGGCAACGTTCACGATGTCCTTGGGGCCGAGTGCCCGGTACGGCGTGAGGTCCTCGTCGTGCACCCACTCGTGCAGCGGGGTGCCCAGATCCGTCGGTGACAGCGCGCCGCCGCTGCCGATCACGATGCTGCGGAACCTGTCCGGTGCCTTCGCCGCGGCGAACAGTGCCGCGCTGGTGCCGATGTCGGGGCCGACGACGTGGGGCTGCTCGAGGTCGAACTCGTCGGCGATGCGCAGGAGGAAGTCGCCCATGGCCTTGGGGGACAGCAGGTCCTCGCGCAGGTCGGAGTGCCCGAAGCCGGGCAGGTCGACCGCGATCAGGCTGGCGTGCTCCGCGAGTCTCGTCCAGGTCGGGTCGTAGGCGTAGACGCTCTCGGGCCACGGGCTGAGCAGCAGCGCGGCCGGCCTGCTGTTAGCGCTCACGGCGTAGCGGATGGACAGGCCGTCGATGGTGCGGAACCTCGGGTGGATGTCGCTCATGAATTCAATATGACCGGTCGTCTTGAGTTCGTCAAGAGGTAAGACGGTCGGTCGTATTGAGCCGGGTCTCAGTGCAGGACGACCTCGAAGGCGACCGTGAAGAACGCGGCGAACGCCGACCCGTCCTTGGCTGCCCGTTCGCCGACGATGGCGCCTTCCCAGGAGTTGAGCAGGAACCTGGCCAGGGTCTCTGGGCTCTGGGTGGTCGTCACGTCGCCGGTGTCCTGCGCCTCGCGGATCACGGCGGCGATCGCGTTCCCCCAGAGGTCGAAGGCGGTCCTGACCCCGTCGCGGATCGCGGGGATGTGGTCGGCCGCCTCGACGCTGAAGTTGCCGAAGACGCAGCCGCGTTCGTAGCCGAAGTCCACGATGTCCTGCGCCAGCGCGTCGAAGTGGTCGCGCAGCCGGGTGAGCGGGGCGGTCTTCGGGGTTTGGAGCTTCTCCAAGTGCCGCGTCTGGCCGTAGCGGTCCATCACGACGAGGGCGAGCGCTTCCTTGCTCTCGAAGTGGTTGTAGAACGAGCCCTTGGGCACGCCCGCGCTGTCGGTGATCAGCTTGACGCCGCACGCGTTGTAACCGTGCTTGTGGAACTGCTCGAACGCGGCGTCCACGATCTGCTCTCGCACACTTGCCCTGGGCATACCACCAATATGAGCGGTCGTCTCAGAGGCGTCAAGTTTGGTGCGCGGCTTCCGTTCAGTGGAAAGCCGTGGTCGACTCCGGCGACGTGCTTGCCTAGCGTTCGAAGGCGTGACGACCAGCCAGCACGAGATCAGCGACGAGATCGCGAAGATCCAGGCCGACTCACCGAAGGGTGCGCCGCTGCTGGACTTCGCGCCGTACCGCAGCACGACGTTGCGCCACCCCACCAAGGAGCCGCTGCACGTCGACCCGGAGGGCGCCGAGCTGCTCGCGCCCGTCTTCGGCCACTCGGACGTCGACGCCGTCGAGGCCGACCTGACCCTGCAGCGCGGCGGCGAGCCGATCGGCGAACGCATCCGGGTGCACGGCCGCGTGCTCGACGGCGACGGCCGTCCGGTGCGCCGGCAGCTCGTCGAGGTCTGGCAGGCCAACGCCGCCGGCCGCTACTCGCACCAGGGTGACCAGCACCCGGCGCCGCTGGACCCGAACTTCCACGGCGTCGGCCGGTGCCTGACCGACGATGACGGCTGGTACTCGTTCACCTCGATCAAGCCGGGCCCCTATCCGTGGCGCAACCACCACAACGCCTGGCGGCCCGCGCACATCCACTTCTCCTTGTTCGGCACGGACTTCACCCAGCGGTTGATCACGCAGATGTACTTCCCCGGCGACCAGTTGCTGGCGCTGGACCCGATCGCGCAGTCGATCACCGACCCCGCCGCCCTCGCCCGGCTCATCGCGTCGTACGACCACGCGCAGTCCGAGCACGAGTGGTTGCTGGGCTACCGCTGGGACATCGTCCTGACCGGCAGCCACGCGACCTACCTGGAGCCGTCCGATGACTGACTCGACGCCCGGCCAGACCGTCGGCCCGTTCTTCCACCACGCGCTGGCGTTTCCCGGCGACTCCGAACTGGTGCCGTTCGGCTCGGCCGGATCCGTGGTGCTGCACGGCTACGTCTACGACGGCGCGGGCGATCCGGTGCCGGACGCGATGATCGAGATCCGCCAGTCCGACGCCGCCGGTGTCGTGCCGCGGACCGGCGGGTCGCTGCGGCGGCGCGGCGCCGGGTTCACGGGCTGGGGCCGGTCCTGCACCGACGGCGCCGGGCACTACTGGTTCAGCACCGTCGAACCCGGACTGCCGTTCTTCGCGGTGACGGTGTTCGCACGCGGGTTGCTCGACCGGTTGTTCACGCGCATCTACCTGCCTGATGCTCAGGATGCCGTGGAGGGGCTGGTGTCGGAGCGGGAGGACGACGGGCGGTTGCGGTTCGACGTTCACCTGCAGGGGCCGTCCGAGACGGCGTTCTTCAAGTTCCCGAGGACCTGATGGTGCTGCCGGGTTCTCATCGCGCCGCCGGCCTCGTCGACGATGTCGCGCTGGTGCGCGCGATGCTGCAGGTCGAGGTCGCCTGGTCACGCGTGCTCGGGGACCCGCTCTCGTTGGGCGACTGGGTTCCCGCGCTGGACCCGGTCGAGGTCGAGGCCGCCGGCAATCCGGTGCTGCCGCTGGTCGCCGCTTTGCGTGCTCGTGTATCCACGCCTGTCCACACCGGACTTACGAGTCAGGACGTGCTCGACTCCGCGCTGATGTTGCTGGCGCGCGGGGCTTTGGAGCGGGTGTCGGCTGATCTCGGACGGGTTGGCGTCGCGTTGGCCCGGTTGGCTGACGAGCACCGGTCGAGCGTGATGGCCGGGCGGACGTTGACGCAGTACGCCGTGCCGATCACGTTCGGGCTCAAGGCCGCGCGGTGGCTGGTCGGGGTGCTGGACGCGCTGGACGAGCTGGACGTCGTGGCTCGGCGTTTGCCGGTGCAGTGCGGAGGTGCGGCGGGGACGTTGTCTCGCGTCGCGGATCCGGTCGCTTCGGCGTCGGCCTTCGCCGGGCATCTGGGACTGGTGTGGCCGGGGATGCCCTGGCACACCAGTCGCGCCCCGATCACCCGGCTCGGTGACGCGGTGGTGCGGTGTTGCGACGCGCTCGGTGTGATGGCGGCGGATCTGCTGACGTTGGGGCGGCCGGAGATCGGCGAGGTGCGCGAGGGGTTCGTGGAGGGGCGGGGTGGGTCGTCGACCATGCCGCACAAGCGGAACCCGGTGCTGTCGGTGCTGGTGAACAGCGCGGCCCTGCGGGCTCCCGGGCTGGGGGCGCAGCTGCACCTGTGCGCGGCGCGGGCGGTGGACGAGCGGCCGGACGGGGCCTGGCACGCGGAGTGGCCTGCGTTGCGGGCGTTGCTGGAGCTGGCGGTGGTGGCGGCTTCGCAGGCCGCGGAGTTGGTGGAGGGGCTGGAGGTCCGTGCCGACGTGATGGCGCGGCGGGCTGCCGAGGCTGCTGGGGAGTTGCTGGCGGAACGTGGTGGTGGCGGCGATCCGGGCTCTTATCTCGGGGCGGCCGAGGTGTTCGTGGACGAAGCGCTGAAGAGGTGGGCGGCGCGATGACGGTCGTGCGGCCCGGTCTTCTGGCGATGCCGGGTGCGCGGAATCGATTCCGATTCGACCCCCTCCGGGGGAGCTCGAGGTCCCCATCCCAATCATCTCAAAGGGGTCTGACAGAAAATGACGGCTGAGCTGAGTCTGACGCGGCTTGCCGGGTCCGAGGATTCCGGGCGGCTGCTGGTGGTCGGGCCTTCCCTGGGCACCTCGGTGGCCCTGCTGTGGCGGGACTGCGCGACGGCGCTCAGCGGCGAGTTCGAGGTGATCGGCTGGGACCTGCCCGGGCACGGCAGCGGCGGCCCGGCGAAGGAAACGTTCACCGGGCAGGACATTGCTGACGAACTGGTGGAGCGCACAGGAGCGCTGGCCGGTGGACGGCCGACGGCGTATGCCGGGGTGTCGTTCGGCGGGGCAGTTGGGTTCGAGCTGGCATCGCGGGCGGAGGGGCCGTTCGAAGCCGTCGTGTGCATCGGGGCGGCGCCGCGGATCGGGGTGCCCGAGATGTGGCGGGAGCGGGCCGCGCTGGTCCGGCGGGCCGGGACGCCGGTGATGGTGGACGGGTCGGCTCAGCGGTGGTTCGCGCCGGGGTTCATCGCGCGGGCGCCGCAGGTGGCCGGGGCGTTGCTGCGGGCGTTGGCGGAGGTCGACAAGGAGTCGTACGCGTTGGCGTGTGAGGCGTTGGCGGTGTTCGAGGGCGGTGCGGCTGTTCGGCCCCTGCGGGTGTTGGTGGGGGAGCACGACGTCGTGGTCTCGCCGGACGGCGCCGACGTCGTGCTGGTGGGGTGTGGGCACTTGCCTCCCGCCGAGGAGCCGGCCGCGGTGGCGCGGACGTTGGTCGAGGTGCTTGAGGAGATGCGGTGTCCTACGACGACGGCATGAAGGTTCGGCGCGAGGTGCTCGGGGACGCGCACGTCGACAGGGCGACGCCGGACGAGTTCACGCGCGACTTCCAGGAGTTCATCACCAAGTACGCGTGGGGTGAGATCTGGACGCGGCCCGGGCTCGACCGGCGGATGCGCAGCGCGATCACGCTCACGGCGTTGATCGCGCAGGGGCATTGGGACGAGTTGAAGCTGCACGTCGCGGCGGCGGTGCGCAACGGGCTGAGCGAGGACGAGATCGGCGAGGTGATCCTGCAGAGCGCGATCTACTGCGGGGTCCCCGCGGCCAACCACGCGTTCGCGGTGGCGCGGTCGGTGCTGAAGGAGGGCATGTGAACGTTCACAGCACCCCGCTGGAGGCCGTCGCGGACACGCCGGACGGGGCGACCGTGCTGATCGGCGGGTTCGGGCCGGCGGGGGAGCCCGTGCAGTTGATCGAGGCGTTGCTCGAGTGCGGGGCGAAGGGGCTCACCGTGGTGAGCAACAACGCCGGCTCTGGAGAGAACGGGATCGCGGCGCTGATCAGGGAGAAGAGGGTGGCGAAGATCGTGTGTTCGTACCCGCGGCAGGTCGACTCGCGGCACTTCGACGAGGCCTATCGGGCCGGACGGGTCGAGCTCGACCTGGTGCCCCAGGGGAATCTCGCCGAACGGATCAGGGCCGGTGGCGCGGGCATCGGCGCGTTCTTCACGCCCACCGGGTACGGCACGATGCTGGCCGAGGGCAAGGAAACCCGCTTGATCGACGGCAAGGGCTACGTGCTGGAGTACCCGATCAAGGGTGATCTGGCTCTGGTGAAGGCTTTTAAGGCCGACGACCACGGCAACCTCGTCTACCGCAAGACCGGTCGGAACTTCGGGCCGATCATGGCGGCCGCCGCGACGACGACCGTCGTGCAGGTCGAGGAGTTCGGTGACATCGACCCCGAACACGTGGTGACGCCGGGCATCTACGTGAACCGGATCGTCCACATCGGACGTGCGGCATGATCGACCGGCGGACTCTGGCCAAGCTGGTGGCGGCGGACATCCCGGCCGGGGCGTTCGTGAACCTCGGCATCGGGCAGCCCACCGAGGTCGCGGACCACCTCGCGCCGGGCAGCGGTGTCGTGCTGCACACCGAGAACGGCATGCTCGGGATGGGACCGCAGGCGCAGGGCGACGACGTCGACCTCGACCTGATCAACGCGGGCAAGATCCCGGTCACGGAACTGCCGGGCGCCTCGTACTTCCACCACGCCGACTCGTTCGCGATGATGCGCGGCGGCCATCTCGACGTGTGCGTTCTCGGCGCGTACCAGGTGTCGGCGCGGGGCGATCTCGCGAACTGGCACAGCGGGTCGCCGGACGCGATCCCCGCGGTCGGCGGCGCGATGGACCTCGCCGTGGGTGCGAAGCAGGTGTTCGTGATGATGAACCTGCTGACCCGCGACGGAAAACCGAAGCTGCTCGACGAGTGCACCTATCCGCTGACCGGACTTCGGTGCGTGAGCCGCGTCTACACCGATCTCGCGACGTTCCTGATCACCGGCGACGGTGTGGTCGTGCGCGATCTGCACGGCATCTCGTTCAGCGATCTCCAGGCACTGCTCGATGTTCCGTTGAAGGAGCTGTCATGACGCGCACCCAGGTCGGCATCGTCGGAGCGGGACCTGCCGGGCTGATGCTGTCGCATCTGTTGTCCCTCAACGGGATCGACAGCGTTGTTATCGACAACAGAACACGCCTGGAGATCGAGAACACCGTCCGCGCCGGCATTCTGGAAGCCGACAGCGCGCGGTTGCTCGCCGAGACCGGGGTGTCGGACCGGGTGCTGCGCGACGGGCATCCGCACGAGGGCATCGACCTGCGGTTCGGCGGCGAGAGCCATCGCGTCGACTTCCGCGCGCTGGTCGGCGAGTCGGTCTGGCTCTACCCGCAGACCGACGTGTTCGTGGACCTGGCGAACGCCCGCGAACGCGACGGCGGCGACGTGCGGTTCGGCGTCAGCGACACGTCGGTCGACATCACCGAGCCCGCGATCCGGTTCGTCGACAGCGATGGTGTGCGGCAGGAGGTGCGCTGCGACCTGCTCGTCGGCGCGGACGGCTCCCGTTCGATCTGCCGCGCCCAAGTACCGGAAGCCCTGCGCACGCACAGCTTTCGCGAGTACCCGTTCGCCTGGTTCGGCATCATCACCCAGGCACCGCGCAGCGCTCCCGAGTTGGTCTACGCGCACTCGCCGCGCGGGTTCGCGCTGATCAGCCAGCGCACCGAGACGCACCAGCGTATGTACTTCCAGTGCGACCCGGAGACCGATCCCGCCGCGTGGTCCGCCGACCAGATCTGGGAGGAGCTGCAAGCGCGGGTCGCCGGGCCGGACGGGTTCACGCTCAACGAAGGGCCGATCACCGAGAAGACCGTGCTGCGTTTCCGTTCGTTCGTCGCGGAACCCATGCGCCACGGCAAGTTGCTGCTCGCCGGCGACGCCGCCCACACCGTGCCGCCGACCGGCGCGAAGGGCCTGAACCTGGCGCTGCAGGACGTCCGGGTGCTCGCCGAGGTCATCGAACGCGCGTTGCTCAAGAACGATGACGACGCACTGGACGAGTACGGGCCGCGTGCGCTGGACCGGGTGTGGAAGGCGCAGCACTTCTCGTACTGGATGACCACGATGCTGCACTCCCTGCCCGGCGCGACGGACTTCGACGTGCGCAGGCAACTCGGTGAGCTGCGCTCGGTGGTGGGGTCGGAGGCGGGATCGAGGTTCCTCGCGGAGGGGTACACGGGCTGCTGGCCCGCTTGAGCGGGACTGGAGCGCGGCCCGCCAGACTGTCCTGATGGACATCGCGGCGCTGCGCCTCGGCAACATCGGGCGGCTCCAGTCGGCGGAGGACGTCGTCCGCTCACTGGGAGCCATGCAGGGCCAGGACTACGGCCAGTCGCTGTGGGCGATCGGCCTGCGCACGGCGGACGGGCGCATCGCCGACGTCGAGGAGGCGCTGCAGGCCGGACGCGTCGTCCGCACGTGGCTGATGCGCGGCACGATCCACTACGTCCTGGCCGAGGACGTCCGGTGGATGCTGGGCCTGTTCGGCGCCCGCGACCTCGCCAGGCTCACCCCCAAGGCGTGGCAGTACCACCACATGACGCCCGAGCTGATGTCGTTGGCGCGCAAGACGTTCGTGGAGGCGCTCACCGGCGGCGGCTGCCTCACCCGGCGCGAGATGATCGACCTGATGGCGGGCGTCGGCATCCCGGACGACCGGCAGCAGAGCTACTTCACGTTCATCCACCTCGCCCAGGAGGGCCTGGTGGTGCCAGGACCGCCGCGCGGCAAGGAGCAGACCTTCGTGCTGCTGGACGAATGGGCGCCTCAGCAGCGTTCACTCGAAGGCGACGAGGCGATGGCCGTGCTGGCGTCGCGGTTCTTCGGCAGCCACGGCCCGGCGACGCTCGCGGACTTCGCGAACTGGTGCGGCATCGGCGTGCGCGAGGCCTCCCGTGGACTGGAAGCGGTGAAGCACGAGCTGGTGTGCGAGACGTTCGACGGCAAGGAGTACTGGCTGCCGCCGGACCTCACGCCGGGCTCGGGCGCGTTCGTGCTGCCCGCGTACGACGAGCTGGTGATCGGGTACAAGGACCGCAGCGCGTTCTTCACCCGCTACGACGAGATCCCGATCTCCACGTACAACGGCATGTTCTACGCGACGATCATCGAGGACGGCCAGATCGCGGGACTGTGGCGGCGGGTCATGAAGAAGACTTCGGTGGACGTGGAACTGCGGCCGCTGCCGGGTTTCGACGTCGACCGGCTCGCCGAGCACACCGCCCGGTTCGGCGACTTCCTCGGACTGCCGGTGCGGACCGTCGTGAAGGACGCGCCCGAGGCCGGTTCGTCGAAGGTCAGCTGGCGTTCACGCAAGTAGCTCCATCTCGCCGCCTTGGTGACCGGGCGGAACGACCGCGAGGGCATCCGCTAGTGCCGCACCCCAGAGCGAACCGGGGCGGTCGTGGCCGACCGGGATGGCCGCGTTGCCGTGCCTGGTGACCGGGATCAGGCGGGTGTCGCGGGGGTGAGCGTTCACATCGCTCAGGTGGGCCGTGACCGGTGGGCGGGTGGTGTGGCCGCCGAGGGCGTCCAGCAGCGGGTGGAGCAAGGTCAGGACTGCGGCGAGGGCGGCGAACGGGTTGCCGGGCAGGCCGACGACGCAGCGGCCGTCGGGCAGGACGGCGAGCAGCATCGGGTGGCCGGGGCGGCAGGCGACGCCGCTGACCAGGATCTCGGCGTCGAGGTCGAGCAGGACCCGGCGGAGGTGGTCGGCCGGGCCGACCGAGGTGGCGCCGCAGGTGACCAGGACGTCGGCCTGGTTGAACGGGAGTGCGTCGGCGAGGGCGGATGGGTCGTCGGACCGGAGTGCGTTGGCGAGCGCGGACGGGTCGTCGCGCAGGTGGGTGGTGCCGATCAGGTCCGCCCTGGTGAGCAGGCCGGGGAGCATCGGGCCGATGGCGTCGCGGACCCGGCCTGGGCGGGGCGGGCCGGTGTGGAGGAGTTCGTCGCCGGTGACGATCACCGCGATCCTCGGTCGGCGGTGGGCCAGGAGGGTGTCGTGGCCGGCCGCGGCGGCGAGGCCCAGGACGGCGGGGGAGATGAGGGAACCGGCGGGGATCAGCTCGTCGCCGGCTGACCAGTCCTCGCCTCGGCGGCGGATGTGCTTGCCCGGCGGAGGGACGTCGTGCTGGTGGGTGTGGCCGTCGAGCGGCAGGCCTTCGTCGCGGGGATCCGCCGGTGGATCTTCGGGTCGGTGGGTGTGGTGGCCGGCCGGATCGTCGTGCCGTCGGCGATCGTGGCCGCCGGACGGGAGACCTTTGGGCTCGCGGTGGTCGCTGGCACGGTGACGTGGTGCCTGTCGATGTTGCGCGTCCGCGATGTGCCGGAGCAGCGTGCCGTCGACAGAGCAGCGCTCTACCGGGACCACCGAATGCGACCCGTCCGGCACCGGCGCGCCCGTGGCCACGCCGAACGCCTCGCCGGAGCGCAGCACCACCGCGGGCACCGGGTCTCCCGCCGCCACCCGTCCCACGACGGTCCACGGTCCAGGACCCGCGACCGCGTAGCCGTCCATCGCCGAGGTGTCGCAGGTCGGCTGGCTGGTGAGGGCGCGCACGGCCGAGGCGAGTGCGAGGCCCAGGGCGTCGGGCAGGGCTCGTTCGGCCGCGTCCAATGGTTTGGCGGCTTCGCGTGCTGTCTGGCGGGCGAGCGTCCAGGGCATGTTCATCAGGGCTCCCGTGGTATAGCCTACCGAATACTGTATGCAATCCTCGGGACGGGGTGAAGGGCATGTCGGTCGCGACTTACGTCCGGGATCACGTCGGCAGGCTCTACCGGGTGGGGGAGACCGACGTCGAGGCGTCGGGGCGTTCGCGCCGCACGGTGCTGTGGGCCGCTTGGGCGGCGATGCTCGCGGCCGGCATCGGGCAGTACGGGTTCGGGGCGCTGATCCCCCAGTTGCAGGACCGGTGGAGTGTGCCGGAGTTGTTCTGGGCACTGGCGTTGTGGACCGTCTGTCAGGCGGGCACGGCGTTTCCGGTGGCCTGGCTCAGAGAGCGGAAGAGGCTGACGTCCACCGGCGCGATGTGGATCGGCGCGATCCTGTGCGGCGCCGGGCTTCTGACGCTCGGGCAGGGGCAACTGGTCGGGTACGCCGTTATCGGCGGCATCGGCGCCGGGCTGGTCTACGCGACGTGCCTCGGCACAGTCGTCCGCTGGTATCCGGAGCGCGTGACGCGGAAGGTCGCGTTCGTCAGCGGGGCGTTCGCGTACGGGTCGGTGCCGTTCGTGCTGGCGGCCGGGATCTTCTTCGGTGGCGGGTTCCTGACGCAGGCCGGGATCGCGATCGCCGTGGTCGTGGCGGTGGCGGGCGCGGTGCTGAAGGACCCGCCCGAGCACTGGTGGCCGCCGCACATCCCGCCGCGCGAGTGGGCGCTCGACCGGGCGCGGGTGCCGAACCGGTCTGCTCTCAAGGAGTTCCGGACGCACGAGGCCATGCGGTGCGGCACGTTCTGGTGGCTGTACGGCGGTGTGGCGTTCGCGGCGGCCGTTTCCCTCTACGACCTGGCGTACCTGCCGCTGTTCGTCGGCGACGAGGTGCTCGGGGCGGTCGCACTGGCGACGCTGGCCGCGGCGACGGGCACCGGGCGCGTGCTGGTCGGGTGGATCTCCGACCGGGTCGGGCGGCGCAAGGCGCTGGTCTGGACGCTGGCGACCGGCGGACTGGCACAGTTCGTGTTGCTGTACTCCCAGAACGTGCCGGGACTGCTCATCGGCGCCACGCTCGCTGGTCTCGGCACCGGCTGCTGCTACTCGTTGCTGGTCGGCGTCACCAGGGAGTACTTCGGCGAGACGAACGGCGCGCAGAACTTCGGCGTCCTCTACACCGCCAAGGCCGCGGGGGCGTTGATCGCCGCGATCGTCCTAGCGTCACAAGGACCCACGTTCGCGTTCATCGCGGCGGGCGTGCTCGGGCTGGCGGGCGCGGTGCTCACCGGGCACCTGTCGCAGCCGGGAAGGCCACGTCTGTGAGCCGCCTGCCGCGGCTCTCGAAAGGCTGGCACCAGACGCCCGCGGACGGCTGCTGCCTGATGGAACTGACGTCGGTGCTCGCGGGCGAGGTGTGGTCGGACCGGCCCGCCTGCGTGCACCCGGTGCTGGCCTGCGTGGCGCGGTGTGTCAACGATCAGTCCACAGACGACGGACGCCGAAAGCTCCTTCCGTTCGCCACCAAGGTGATCGGGACGCGGAAGGCGCCCGCCGAACGTCTGGTCGCGCACTGCACGAGCAGGGCCGGGATCGTCGCGCCGAGGTGGTGGCCGCGCAACTGGGTCGTGGCCAGGGCGGTCAGGGCGATGTCCGGGGACGAGGTGTTGCGGCGCCTGCTCGACGAGTGCGTCGCGATCTGCTGGGAGGCAAGGCATGGGACGAGTGACGAGCAGGCGGCGCGTCGTGCGGCTGGTGGACGACGCGGTCACCGTGCGACCGGACACGCTGGCGGTCGAGGAACCACTGGAGATCCGCGTGCGGGGCAAGTCCCTCGCCGTGACCATGCGCACGCCGGGTGACGACTTCGACCTCGCCGCGGGCTTCCTGGTCAGCGAGGGCGTGGTGCGCGCGCCGTCCGACATCGCGTCGATCCGCTACTGCGCGGGCGCCACGGCGGACGGGAGCAACACCTACAACGTCCTCGACGTCGGGCTCGCGGACGGCGTCGCGCCGCCGGACCCGTCGATCGAACGCAACTTCTACACCACCTCGTCGTGCGGCCTGTGCGGCAAGGCGAGCCTGGACGCCGTGCGCACCGTGGCGACCTGGCAGGTCGCGGCCGACCCGATCCGCCTCGACCCGAAGCTGATCACCGAGTTCCCGACCAAACTCCGTGCCGCGCAACGGGTCTTCGACCGCACCGGCGGCCTGCACGCGGCCGGTCTGTTCGACGCCCAGGGCAACCTCCTGTGCCTGCGCGAGGACGTCGGCCGGCACAACGCGGTCGACAAGGTCGTCGGCTGGGCCACGCGCGGCGGACGGCTGCCGCTGACGAGCACCGTGCTGATGGTGAGCGGCCGGGCGTCGTTCGAACTGGTGCAGAAGGCGGTCATGGCCGGGATTCCCGTGCTCACGGCGGTGTCCGCGCCGTCGTCGCTCGCCGCCGACCTGGCAGAGGAGATGGGCGTGACGCTGGTCGGCTTCCTGCGCGGGACGTCGATGAACGTCTACACCGGCGGGCACCGGCTGGGGGTCATCGCCGGAGTCCGCTAGTGCAGGACCAGGCCGCCGACCGGGACCGCAGCGACATGCCCGGTCGGCGGCATCCCCAGGGCGAGCGCGAGTCCGACGTCGACCAGCGCGGCCCTGCGCAGACCGGCGACGTCGGCCAGCGGTGTCCACACAGGATCGACGGTCGCCCCGTTCGGCTCCGGCCGCGGTTCGCCGGTGATCCGGACCGCGTAGAAGACACCGATGTTCTGGTGCGGCCCCTTTTCCGGCATGTGTCGTTCGGCCGCGGGGATGAACCGGGAGTCCACGCCGAGCAGCCGTTCGACCTCGCCGGCGCACCCGGTCTCCTCGGCGACCTCCCGGACCACGGAGTCGAACGGGTCCTCGCCGTGCTCCACCGCGCCACCGGGCAGCGACCAGTGGCCCTCGTCGAACGCTGATGTGCAACGAACGAGCAGCACGCGGTCGTTCTCGATGCTCACGGCGTAGGCGGCCAGCCGGAAGGTCGTCATGCGGGCACGTTAGCCCGTAAGGGGTCCTCCGCGAGGATGATGCCGCGCGGCGGACGCGATCTTGAACGCCGCGACCTACCGTTCTCCCCATGTTGACTGTCAGGGGGATCAGCCGGAGCTTCGGCGATCACAAGGTGCTCGACGAGGTGAGCTTCGACGTCCGGCCCGGCCGGATGACGGGCTTCCTGGGCGCCAACGGGTCGGGCAAGACGACCACCATGCGCATCGTGCTGGGGGTGCTCGCCGCCCACGGGGGAGCGGTGAGCTGGCAGGGGGCCGAGGTCGGGCCGCAGAACCGGCCCGACTTCGGTTACATGCCGGAGGAGCGCGGGCTCTACCCGAAGATGAAGGTGCGCGACCAGATCACGTGGCTGGCGCGGTTGCACGGCATGGACCGCGAGACCGCGCAGCGCAACACCGACGACCTGCTGGCGGACCTGGAGCTGACCGACCGGGCCGGGGACCGGCTCGAGGAGTTGTCGCTCGGCAACCAGCAGCGCGTGCAGATCGCGGCCGCGCTGGTGCACGACCCGGCGGTGCTGATCCTGGACGAGCCGTTCTCCGGCCTCGACCCGATCGCCGTCGAGACCGTGCTGGACGTGCTGCGCAAGCGGGCGGCGGGCGGCGTGCCGGTGCTGTTCTCGAGCCACCAGCTGGCGATCGTGGAACGGCTCTGCGACGACGTTGTGATCATCTCAAAGGGACGGATCGTGGCCAACGGGTCACGCGAGGAGCTGCGCGTCAAGCACGCGGGCGAGCGGTACGAGATCGTCGTGCAGGAGGACGCGGGCTGGGTGCGCGACGTGCCCGGCGTCCGGATCCTGGAGCTCGACGGGCCGCGCGCGGTGTTCGAGGCGGAACCCCAGCAGGTGCTCAGGGCGGCACTGGACCGCGGCGAGGTCCGCTCGTTCACGCCGGTCGTGCCCACGCTGGACGAGATCTTCAGGGAAGTGATCTGACATGGCTCGCGCCTCCTTCAGCCAGGCGACGTGGCTCGTCGCCGAACGTGAGATGAAGACCCTGGTCGGCACCAAGGGCTTCTGGATCGGCTTCCTCTTCACGGTCGTCGGGTTGTTCGCGCTCACGATCCTGCCGACGGTGTTCGGCGGCGACGACCCCAAGGTCGCGGCGGTCGGTTCCGCCGTGCAGACGTTGCAGGGCAAGGCACTCGACGTGCGGGAGGTCGGCAGCGTCCAGGAGGCCGCCGACCTGGTCAGGGCCGACGACGTCGACGCCGCCATCGTGCCGGACGGCGCCGGGATCAAGGTCCTCGCGCTCAACAGCCCGCCCAACAGCGTGATCCGCCAGCTCGTCGAGTCGCCCCCGGTGGAATTGCTCGAGGCCTCGGCGGTGACGTCCGGCCAGCGCTCCGTCACGGTGATCGTGTTCGGGCTGGTGTTCCTCATGTTCGGCATGGGCGGCGCGGCCATCGCGCAGAGCACCGTGACCGAGAAGCAGACGCGGATCGTGGAGATCCTCGTGTCGACCGTGCCGGTGCGGGCGCTGCTCGCCGGCAAGATCCTCGGGCACACGATCCTGACGCTCCTGCAGGTCGTCGTCCTGGCGCTCGCGGCGCCGATCGCGTTGCGAGTGGCGGGACTCGGCGAACTGCTGGGGGTGGTCGCGCCCGCGCTGGGCTGGTTCATCCCGTTCCTGATGCTCGGGTTCGTGCTGATCTCGTCCATGTGGGCCGTGGCGGGTGCGCTCGTCAGCCGTCAGGAGGACCTCGGCTCGACGATGGGCCTGGTCATGATCGCGGTCATGGGGCCGTACTTCGGCGTGCAGTTCTTCTACGAGAACCCCGTCGTGCTCAAGTGGATGTCGTTCGTGCCGTTCACGGCCGGCGTCGCGATGCCGGTGCGGTTGTTCTCCGAACAGGCCGCGGCGTGGGAGGCGGTCCTCTCGCTCGGCATCCTCGCGGTGACCGTCGTGGTGATCCTGCTGGTCGCGTCCCGGCTCTACACCGGCTCGTTGCTGCAGACCGGTGGGCGGGTGAAGCTCTCCAAGGCCTGGGCACCTGCAGAATAGGCGCATGATCGCTGACCCGATTCGCCTCGCCGTCGTCGGCCTGGGAGCCATGGGCACCCGGATGCTGACGGCGGCGCTGGCACATCCCGACTTCACCGTGGTCGCGGGCGTCGACGTCGCACCCCGCATGCTCGACGTCCCGGTCGTCACGAACCTCGACGACGTGCTGTCCGAAGTGGACGCGGTGTACGTCTCGACGCCACCCGCCTCGCACGCCGAGCTGACCACGAAGGCGTTCCAGGCCGGCAAGGCGGTGTTCTGCGAGAAGCCCCTCGCGGTCGATCTCGCCGAGGCCCGCGCGATGGCCGAAGCCGCCCAGGGCCGGCCGAACGCGGTGAACTTCGCGTTGTCCGACATGGTGGCGACGCTCGAGATCGAACGCCGGTTGCCCGAACTGGGCACGTTGCGCGGTATCGAGATCCGGCTGCAGTTCCCCGTCTGGCCGCGCGCGTTCCAGGCGGACGCGACGTGGCTGTCGCGGTCCGAGCAGGGCGGGTTCGTCCGCGAGGTGTTGTCGCACTTCGTCTACCTCACCGACCGGATGCTCGGACCGCTCACCGTCGAGTCGGTGTCGTCGGACTTCCCCGAGCCCGGTGCGGCCGAGGTCGCGGCCCGCGGTCTGCTGCGGGGCAGTGGCGTGCCCGTGCACGTGTCGGCGTTCTCCGGACTGGCCGGGCCCGAGATCTACGAGTGGACCGCCTGGGGCACCGAACGGTCGCTGCGCCTCGACCAGTGGGCCCTGCTGTCCACTTCGGACGGCGGCGCGTGGGAACCCGTGCCGCTGGAGCAGACCGGGTCCGACTACGCGCGGCTCACGCTGTTCGCGCAGGCCGTGCGCGGCGAGCACCCGCGTGACCTGGCGGACTTCGCCAGCGGGCTGCGCGTGGCCGAGGTGATCGAGGCCTTCCTGCGGTAAACCGCTTGACCCCGTTCGGCAGGATCGGGCCAATGGGGATCTTGTTCGTCACGCTCGCAGGCCATGGCCACGTCACGCCGACCCTCGCGGTCGTCGAGGAACTGACCAAACGCGGCGCCGAGGTCGACTACGCGACCGGCGCCGAGCACGCCGAGGCGGTGATCGGAGCGGGCGCGCGGTGGGTGGAACTCCCCGCGCTGCCCGACTTCCGGCCCGTCACCGCCAACCCGATCGACGAGTGGTTTCCGCACTACTTCCGGGCGATGAGCGCGACCTACCCGGTCCTGCTCGACCACTGCCGGACCGCCGAACCCGACCTGATCTGCTACGACTCCACGAACTGGCCGGCCAGGCTCATCGCGCACGCACTCGGTATACAGGCTGTACGCACTGTGCCGCACACGGCATCCAACGCGCATTACAACCTCATGGACGCGAGCGTGGCGCGATATATCGCCGACGACCTGGTGGAATTCACCAGCCGGTACGACGTGGAGCTCGACATCCCGAGCACGATCGAGGCACCTGAGGCGTGCAGCATCGTGTTCGTGCCACGGGAGTTCCAGCCTCACGGGGAGACGTTCGACGAGTCGTTCCACTTCGTCGGCCCGGTGCTGGGCAGCAGGCTCGACGAGGAGTGGTCACCGCGCCGCGACGACCTGCCGCTGCTGGTCGTCTCGCTCGGCTCGATCATGAGCGACGCCGGCTTCTACCGGGCCTGTGCCGAGCAGTTCGGCAACGGCGCCTGGCAGGTCGCGATGACCGCCAAGGACGTGGAGAGCACGGGGGACATCGACGTCCGGCCGTGGTTCCCGCAGCCCGCGGTGTTGAAGCACGCCAAGGCGTTCATCAGCCACGGCGGCATGAACTCCACGATGGAGGCGCTGCACCAGGGCGTGCCGCTGGTCGTCGTGCCGCAGACCCCGGAACAGGCCGCGAACGCCGACCGCGTGACCGAACTCGGCCTGGGCGAACGGGTCGACGACCACGCGGACCTGCGGGCAGCCGTCGAACGGGTGGCGGCCAGCGGCACGATCCGGCGGAACCTCGACCGGATGCGTGCCGCCATCGCTCAGGGCGGCGGTGCCACGAGGGCCGCCGAGATCATCCTCAGCCGAGCACCTCGCGCAGTTTGACGCCGAACTCCTCCGGCTTGCCCGCGTAACCGAACTCGCCGCCGAGGAAACCGCCGTGGTGGCTGGGGAACACGGTGGCTTCCTGCCCGAGCAGCCGTGCCGTGTGGACGGCCGTGCGCCCGGTGAACGCGTCGCCCGTCTCCTCGCCCACGGCGATCACGACGCGCGTGGGCGCGGCGGCCAGGTCCTGCACCCGCGGGTAGTAGTCGGTGATGGCGAGCGAGGCGGTCCCGAGCAACGGGTCCTCGCGCTTGCCGTCGTCCTCGGCCGGCATCCCGAACTGCGCGGGATCCGGCAGAGGCAGCGCGAAGTACTCGTCGGTGTACTCGCCCTGCCACGAGCTCATCTGCATGAACGCCGCCATGCCCGCGCCCCAGCCCTTGGCCTGGTAGGCGTTCATGAACCCGTCGCGCGCCTTGCGGGCCGCGGGAGCGTCGGGCAGCACGTCGATGAGTGGCGGCTCGTGCGCGACGAGCGTGACGACGTCGTCCGGGTAGGCCGCCACCAGTTCGAGGGCCGTGACCGCGCCGCCGCTGGACGCGAACAGGTCGACCGGACCGCCGACGGCCTCGATGACCGCGTGGACGTCCGCCGCCTGGATCTCGGGGGTGTTGTCGGTGCGACCGTCCGAACGGGTGCTCCGGCCGAGCCCGCGCGGGTCGTAGGTGATCACCGTGCGGTCGGGGAACTGCTCGCGCAACGCGACGAAGCCGCTCGCGTCCATCGGCTGGCCGATCATCATCAACGGACGGCCGCCCTCGCCGCTCACGTCGTAGGTGATGGCCGCTTTGTCGGTTTCCAGAACGTGCGTTTCCATCGGAATCTCCCCAGCGGAGTAGGTCTGAGCAGCCTAGTCACAGACGTGAAATCCGCTGGGCCAACAGGCCGATCGACCTGCATGTATTCCCCTGTTATCAAAGGTCGCATGACACGAACAGCAGTGGTGACCGGCGGCGGCACCGGCATCGGCAGGGCGGTGGCCACCCGGCTCGCCGAGCAGGGTCTCGACGTGGTGATCACGGGCAGGCGCGAGGACGTTCTCAAGGCGGCGGCCGACGAGATCGGTGCACGGGCGGTCGTGTTCGACGCGGCGGATCCGGAGGCGGTCGAGGCGGCGCTGAGCGACCTGCCGTCCTCAGTGGACGTTCTCGTCAACAACGCGGGCGGCAACATGACCCGCCGCCTGCCCGCACCGCAGAACCTGACCGACGTGCGGAACCTGTGGCTCGCGAACTACGAGTCCAACGTGATCAGCGCTGTCCTCGTGACGACCGCGCTGGAACCGCGCCTGGCCGACAACGCGCGGGTCGTGACGCTCGGCTCGATCGCGGGCCGGCGGGGTTCGGGTGCCTACGGGGCGGCCAAGTCCGCGGTCGAGGCGTGGACGGCGGACCTCGCGTTCGCCGTGGGGCCGAGGGGGATCACGGTCAACGTCGTGTCGCCGGGCGTCACCGAGGACACGGAGTTCTTCGGCGGCACCCTGAGCGAGGAACGGCGCAAGAAGCTAGTCGGCGCCCCGGCGAACGGCCGCGCGGGCACCCCCGCCGACGTGGCCGCGACGATCGCGTTCCTGACCTCACCGGAGGCCGGGCACATCACCGCGCAGGTCATCGGGGTGAACGGCGGAGCCGGCCTCGGACGCTGAACCCGATGACCGCGACCAGCACGACCACGAGCGCGATCCACGAGAACTCCGCGAGGTAGTGCTCGGCGGCCTCTCCGACGAAGTAGACAGCCGCCGTCGTGCCGCCGGCCCACGCGATGCCGCCAGCTGCGTTGGCCAGCAGGAACTTCCCGTAGTGCATGCCCATCGTGGCCGCGAGCGGACCTGACAGGATCCGCAGCAACGCCACGAACCGGCCGAAGAAGACCGCCCAGGCGCCGTAGCGCTCGAACAGCGCCTGGGCGCGGCCGACCTTGTCCGGACTGAAGTGGCTGGGGAACTTCTCGCCCGCCCAGCCGAAGATCCGCTGCCCGAACCGCTTGCCCAGCGCGTACCCGATGCTGTCGCCGATGATCGCCCCTGCCGACGCGGCGACGCCGACCCACAGCGGGGAGATGCCGTCGTGGTGCGAGGCCATCAGCGCCGCCGCGACGAGCACGACCTCGCCCGGCAGCGGGATCCCCATGCTCTCGACACCGACCACCAGGCCCACGACGACGTAGACCAGCAGCGGTGGAACGGTCTGGAGCCACGAGGTCAGCACATCCGCGATCTTCCTCCAACCGGATGGGATCGGCCACGAGACACGGCCGTCTCGGTACCCTGCTGATCATCAGGACGAGGGGGCGGTTGTGGCGAGCCAGTTCGGCTTACTGCTGCGTCAGTGGCGGCAGCGGGCCGGCTTGAGCCAGGAGGCGCTCGCCCAGCGCGCTGCCGTGGGCATTCGCACGGTGCGCGGGCTGGAGACCGGCGAACGCACCGATCCACGCATGGGCACCGTGCGCGCGTTGGCCGACGCACTGGAGCTCACCGGAGCCGAACGCACCGAGCTGTTCTCCGCCGCCGGGCGCGACGAACCCGTGGCCGCCGTGGAGCCCGTGCGGTTCGATCCGCTGCACGAGGCCGTCGAGACGTTGAAGGTCGCGATCGAGGCGCGGTGGCGGCGCGAGGAGGAGCAGCGGCAGATCCACGACCCGGTGCCGCTGCCGGTGCGGTGGGACGCGGCGCCCGCGCCGTTGATGGACAGCTGGCTCAACATCGGTGGCGAGGCCGCGCTCGGGGGACGGCTGGACCAGGTCGTCGAGGTGTATCGCGGAGTCGGGTCGCGGCGGCTGGTGGTGCTGGGGCGGGCCGGGTCCGGCAAGACGGTGCTGACCACGCGGTTCGTGCTGGATCTGCTCGGTGCGCGCAACCCGGCCGATCCGGTGCCGGTGATCTTCAGCCTCGGGGCGTGGCACCCCGGACGGACCGGTCTGCGCGACTGGCTCGCCGACCAGCTCACGCGCGATCACCCGTTCCTCGCGGCTCCCGGCCCGAGTGGAGGGACGCTGGCGGCCGCGCTGGTCGACTCGCAGCGGGTGCTGCCGGTGCTGGACGGCTTCGACGAGATCGCGACCGGACTGCACCGGCCCGCGCTCACCGCGCTGAACACCACCACTCTGCCGTTGCTGCTGACCAGCCGGGTGGACGAGTACCGCGACGCGGTCGAGGGCACGGACGTGCTGACGTCGGCCGCCGCGGTCGTGCTGGCCGATCTGACGTGCGACGACCTCGCGGACTACCTGCCGCGCACCACGCGCAAGACCGGGCCGGGCGGCAACGTCTGGAAGCCGGTGCTGGACGAGGTGCGGTGTGGCGGTCCGCTCGCCGAGGTGCTGACGACGCCGTTGATGGTGGCGCTCGCCCGGCGGATCTACAGCGACACCCCCGACCACGATCCGGCCGCGTTGCTGGACCTGCACGAGCCCGACGAGATCGAACGACACCTGCTCAGCAGCTTCGTACCGGCTGTATACGGGGTGCATGCAGAGCGCGTACGGCCGTGGCTCGGGCATCTCGCTGATCATCTGACCAGGCTCGGAACGCACGACGTGGCGTGGTGGCAGTTCGGCACGTCTTCGGCGGTGACCGGACTGAGCATCGGGCTCGCCGTCGGGGTGGCCGACCTCCTGCTCGAAGCCGTTCTGGTCGGAGCGCTGATCGCCAGGGGCGTGCTGTTCGCGGTCATGATCGGGCTGGTCACCGGGCTGCTGTTCGGGGCGGCGCACCGGTACGTGGTGCGCAGGAACCCGCTCGAACCCGTGCGGACCCGGCTGCGGTGGCGTGGCAGGGCGGGCCGGCGGGTGTGGTCGCGGGGACTGCTCGGGCTGGCGTTCGGCGGGGCGGTCGGAGCCGCGTACGGGCTGGTGCGCGCGATGGCGTTCTGGCTGGTCACGCCCGATGTTCCGTGGTCGGCCGGGGTGCTGGTCGACATCGGGGTGTTCGGCCTGGTGTTCGGGCTCGGCGCCGCGCTGGTGTTCGCCGTGGTCGCCGCGATGGAGGCGCCGCTCGACGTGCGGTCGGCTGGCAGTCCCGACGGGTTGCTGGAGGCGAACCGGCGCGCGGTGCTCGGACTCGTGGCGGTGATGGTGCCGGTGTTCGCGGTGTTCGTCATGGGTGCCACCGGGGTCGTCGCGAGCGGGCTCACGGCGTTGCGGTTCGAGGTGCTGTGGAGCCCCACGACGGCACTGGCGCTCGGGCTCGTCGGCGGTGTCGGGGGCGGGCTGGCGTACGTGCTGAGCCTGACCGCGTGGGGGCAGTGGGTGGTGTTCGCGCGCGTCTGGTTGCCGTTGACCGGGAAGCTGCCGTGGGGGTTGCCGGCGTTCCTGGACGACGCCTATCGGCGTGGCGTGCTGCGGCGGGCCGGTGCGGTCTACCAGTTCCGGCACGCGCGCCTGCAGGAGCATTTCGCGCGTTCGCGCTGATCAGGTAGACCGGCCACAAGTGGCCGGTCGTCTGGCCTGTTCCCTCGTTCGGCCCGGTGTGAGCGTTTGCCGGGACGAAGGGGGGAACCAGGGGTGTCAGGCATCAACTGGGAGGCGTACAGCCATGAAGAGTTGCACCGGATGCTGTGGCAGGACGCTGATGTCGCGGACGTGAGCACCGTCGCCGACGAGTGGACGCGGCACCGCGCCGCGCTGGACGCGCACGCCGAGGTGCTCCGGGAGCAGCGGACCGCGTTGCTCGACGGGTGGGCAGGGGCCGCGGCGGAGGAGGCCGCGACTCGGCTGGGGGCACTGGCCGAGCGGGTCGAGAAGATCAGCGAACTGGCCGTTGCCGGGCAGAAGGCCGCGCAGGACTCGGCGGACGCGCTGGCCGCGGCCCGTGCCGCGATGCCGCCGCCACCGGCTCCCGGGACGACGATGCCGGCGTTCGCGGGGCTGCCGACGGTGCCGGGACCACCCGCCGCACCGGTCGCGTTCGCGTTGCCGAGCGCGCCTGCGCCGTTGGGCTTGCCGAGCGCGCCTGCCCCGTTCGCGCCCGCCCCGTTCACGCTGCCGAGTGCGCCCGCTCCGTTCGCGTTGCCGAGCGCTCCGACCATGCCCGCCGGAGCCACGTCGGGCTTCTACTTCTACTTCGGCGCCGCCTCTGCCGACCAGCAGAAGGCCCAGGCGGTCCGGGCGATGCAGACCTACGAGTCCAGCCTCAACGGCAGCGGCCGCCTCATCGACGACGCCCGCGGCAACATCCCGCAGGCCGCGCCCACGCCCCGTGCGGCGGCCACGGCTCAGGTGAAGACGCCCAGTTCAGGCGGCGTGCCGTGGCAACGCCTCGTGGGCGGCGGCAGTGGCGGTGGCTCGGTGGCGACGACGCGAGGCCCGGTGATCGGCGCCGCCACCCCGGTCAGCCAGCAGGTCACCCCGGGCATGCGGGCGGGGGTGATGTTCGGCCAGCACGGCGGGATCGCCGCGACCGGAACGCTCACCGCCGACCCGAGAACCGCCGCCCAGAACAACGCGATGGGCGCGCCGCCGCCGGGTGGAGCACGCAAGGACGAGGACGAACAGCACGAGAACCAGATGCCGACGCTCGACCACGACCTGTTCGCGGTGACCGAGCGCGTGTCTCCGGCGGTCATCGGGGAGGAACAGTGACCGGCTACGAGGTCTCGCCCGACCAGTTGCAGGACCGGGTGAAGACGCTGAGCAGGCTGGCCGAGCTGACCGGCGACCTGGTGTCGACGGCGAGCAGGCTGGCGGAGCGGACGCCGTTGCTCGGCACCGCGCCGCCCGCCCAGGACCTGTCGCGCCGCCTCAAGGACGCCGGGTCGGGGCTCGCCGGAGAGGTGAGCGCCGCCGAACGGGAGGTGCGCGAGTTCCGGCAGATGCTCGCGGAGATCAGGACCACGTACACCGAGACCGACGCCGACCAGGCGCGCAAGGCGGCACGGTGATCGCCTTCGACCTCGTGGAGATGGACCTGCTCGCCACGCACGCCGGGGTGCGCTGGCCGTTCCCGCTGCGGGTGCCGTCGTTCGGAAAGCTCGCGGACGAACGCGCGACCCTCCTCGCCGAGGCGGGCCACGGTTTGCAGGCGCGTGGCCTGGCGGCATCGCACGGCCCGACGGGCATGGCCGCCGAACTGGTCACGGCGCTGCACGAACACACGGCGGTGGTCGACCTCGTCGTGCCGGGAACGGGTGCGGTCGCGATGGTCTACGGCGACGACGCGCTGGTGTGCGCGCAGACCGAGAGCACGGTCCGGGTGACGCACGTCGAGGCGGAGACGCTCGGCGACGAACTCGTGGCGTTGATCCCGGAGTCGAGGCCCGCACAGCTCATGCCGATCACCCTGCCGCCCGGCGCCGGACTCGACCTGGAGGTCACCGGGCAGGGCCAGGCGGGCGTGATCAGGGGCGGGCAGCGGCAGGAAGTGTCCTGGTTGGACAGTGCGGGCGGACGGGTCAGGGTCGACGCGGGCGACGACGGCTGGGTCAGCGTCAACCCGTTGCGGCACCACGACCTGGTCCGGTTGATCGGTGAGCTCGCCGCGGTCGCGCGAGCCTAGAAGAGGGGGAGAAGTGGATCCAGCACAGTGGCTGGCGGACTACCAGGAACGCCTGGAGCGCGTCGCGTACAGCGCGCGGTCGGCGAGCGCGAGCCTGGCCGAGGTCGGGGCCAAGGCGACCTCGCCACGCGGTGAGGTCACGGTGACCGTGAACGCGGGCGGCGTGCTCGGCGACGTCACGCTGACGCCGGCGGCGCGCAAGCTCGACGTCGACGCGCTCGCGATGCTGATCGTCAGCACCGCGCGGGAGGCGCAACGGCTGGCGAGCGCGCGGATGACCGAGGTGATGGCGGACTACCTCGGCGAGAGCGACGCGCTGCACCAGATCACGAGGCACCTGCCGGAGGCCGTGCGATGAGCTTCACCGCCGACCACGAGCAGTTGCGGCGCCACGCCACGACGTTGACCGGGTACGCCGACCAGCTGTCCGAGACCGGAACCCGGCTGCCCGACCAGCTCGGCCAGTCCTCGCTCGGCTCGTTCGCGCAGTTCCTCACCATGGGCCTGAGCGGTCCGATGGGGGAGACCATGGGCGCCTTCGCGCACGTCGCGTCCACAATGGACAAGGTCGGGGAGGGCATGCGGCGCACCGCCGAGAACTACCAGCGCACCGACGAGCGCAACGCCGAGAGCATCACGGGGGCCGGCCGATGACCGCCACCGCGACGGACGCGGGCACGATCGCCGCGCTGCTGAACGAACTCCGCACCACCACGAACGCCATCGCGGGCGACGAGTGGCTGTCATCCGACCTCGCCGCCACGCCCAAGGCCCAGATGAGCGAGCTGGGCTCGAACGGGAAACCGTTGCAGGCACTGGACAGCGCGGGCGTCGGCTTCCTCACGCCGATGATCTCCTTCCTGGAGGAGCCGCTGAACCAGTTGCGCGGCAACCCGGACGGCGTGCAGCAGGGTGCGGGCGAGTTCCAGAACGCGAGCAAGGCCGCGACCACCCTCGCCGGCGAGTACGACGCGAAGGCGGGCAGCGAGACCAGCGAGTGGACCGGCGACAGCGCGGCCGAGTACGCCAAGACCGGCAAGGAACTCGTGGACGGCGTGCTGTCCGTCGCCGAGACGGCGCTGACCAACGCCACCGCGCTGATCAAGGCGGGCGAGGTGGTCGCGCAGGTCGTCGCCGAGGTGACGCGGCTGATCACCGAGGCGGTCGGCAAGATCGTGCCGATCATGACCCAGGCGATCGCCGCGGCGGCCGCGACGTTCGGGCAGAGCATCGCCGTGGCGATCCCGCAGTGCGTGCAGATCGCCGTGGAGTGCGGGGCGCAGATCGCGGCCAAGCTCGGTGAGCTGCTGGCCAGCGGCGAGAACCTGATCAAGCTGGTCGAGGGCGCGCAGGCCGTGCTGAAGATCGTGAAGCAGGCGATGTCGGTGATCGGGGACAAGGCAGAGGGGGGCTCGGTCGAGTCCGCTTCCTCGACCGGCAAGGCCTCGACCGGCACCACGTCCGGCCGTGCGGAACTGCCGACCGTCTCGGCCCGTACTGAGGCGGACCGGGCAGAGCAGCCCGTCGGTTAGGGCGCGGGCGTCTCGGCCCGCAAGGAGGCGAACCGGGACAGCCGGCTCATCAGCCGGTCCGCGTCGGGGTCGGACCGGGACAACCGGCCTGTCGGCCGCGCCCGCGACCGTCTCGGCCCGCATCGGGGCGGACCGAGACGGTCGGTGCGCCTAGCTGGTCAGGATCGCCCTGGCCAGGGCGGCGGTCTCCGACGGCGTCTTGCCGACCTTGATCCCCACTGCCTCCATGGCCAGCTTCTTGGCCTCCGCCGTGCCCGAGGACCCCGAGACGATGGCGCCCGCGTGGCCCATCGTCTTGCCCTCGGGCGCGGTGAAGCCGGCGACGTAGCCGACCACGGGCTTGGACACGTTGTCCCGCACGAACTCCGCCGCCCGTTCCTCCGCGTCGCCGCCGATCTCGCCGATCATCACGATCAGCTCGGTGTCCGGGTCCGCCTCGAACGCCTCGATGGCGTCGATGTGCGTGGTGCCGACGATCGGGTCGCCGCCGATGCCGACGCACGTGGTGAAGCCGAAGTCCTTCAGTTCGTGCATCAGCTGGTACGTCAGGGTTCCTGACTTCGACACCAGGCCGATCGAGCCGGGTTTGGTGATGTCGGCCGGGATGATGCCCGCGTTGGACTTGCCGGGGCTGATGATGCCGGGGCAGTTCGGGCCGATGATCCGGGTGGACCTACCGGCCGCGTGCGCCCAGAAGCGTGCCGTGTCGTGGACCGGGACGCCCTCGGTGATCACCACGGCCAGGCCGATGCCCGCGTCGACGGCCTCGATCACCGCGTCGCCGGTGAAGGCGGGCGGGACGAAGAGCACCGACACGTTCGCGCCGGTCTCCGCCATCGCCTCGGCGACCGTGCCGAACACCGGCAGCGTCACGTCGTCGAAGCCGACGGACGTGCCTGCCTTGCGCGCGTTCACGCCGCCGACGACCTGCGTGCCGGCCGCGAGCATGCGGCGGGTGTGCTTGGCACCCTCCGAGCCCGTCATGCCCTGCACGATCACGCGGCTGTTCTCGTCGAGGAAGATCGCCATCAGGACTCCTTGCCAGCGAGAGCGGCGGCACGGCCCGCCGCGTCGTCCATCGTGTGCGCCACGGTGATCAGCGGGTGTCGTGCCTCGTCGAGGATGCGGTGGCCCGCGTCGGCGTTGTTGCCGTCGAGCCGGACGACCAGCGGTTTGTCCGCGCGGTCGCCGAGCATGCCGAGGGCCTGCACGATTCCGTTGGCCACCGCGTCGCACGCGGTGATGCCACCGAACACGTTCACGAACACGCTGCGGACCGCCGGGTCCGAGAGGATCACGTCGAGGCCGTCGGCCATCACCTGGGCCGAGGCGCCGCCGCCGATGTCGAGGAAGTTCGCGGGTGCGGCACCGGCCAGCGCCACGACGTCCAATGTGGACATGACGAGTCCCGCGCCGTTGCCGATGACACCGACGGCGCCGTCGAGCTTGACGTAGTTCAGCCCCTTCTCGGCGGCCCGCACCTCCAGCGGGTCACCGACAGCGCTGTCCGAAGGTCGAGAGTGCCGGAACGACGCGTTGTCGTCCAGCGTCACTTTTCCGTCCAAAGCGACGATTCGGCCGTCCTTGTTGCGTGCCAACGGGTTCACCTCGACCAGCGTCGCATCCTCGGACACGAACACCTTCCACAGAGCGGAAGCGACGGCGTTCACTTCCTCGGCGACGGACGGTGGGAACACCGCCGATGCGTCGAAGGACGAAGCTGGCATTCGAGTGATGGAGTCCGCCATCTCCTCGATCTCCATGCCACCGGTCGCCGAGGCCATGCCGATGAACGTCCTGTTGGCACGATCGAGCAGGAACGACAGGTAGTACTCCTCGGCGATCTCGCTCGCCTCGGTGACCAGGACCTTGTGCACGGTGTGGCCCTTGATGTCCATCCCCAGGATGGCGGTGGCCGCGCCGAAAGCTTCGTCGGGCGTCGAAGCGAGTTTGATGCCGCCGGCCTTGCCGCGCCCGCCGGTCTTCACCTGAGCCTTCACGACGACAGTGCCGCCGAGCCTGGAGGCGGCCTCGCGCGCGGACTCAGGAGTGTCCGCCACGAAACCACGCGGAACGGGCACCCCGTGCCGCTCGAAGAGGTCCCGCGCCTCGTGTTCGAAAAGATCCACCGTCTACGTCCTCTCGCCGAAAACTTGCGGCCATCTATGGACATCCGGTTGGTAGCGGAGTAACGATATGCCTACCTCATACGGTATGCAATCTACAGTCGAAGCGCCAAAGGGGAGCTGATCGCCGATGACGAGTTCCGCGGAGCCGGAGTCGATTTCTGGAGGCCACCTGGTGGCCAAGGCGCTCAAAGCCGAGGGCGTCGACACCATCTTCACGCTGTGCGGCGGGCACATCATCGACATCTACGACGGCTGCGTGGACGAGGGCATCGCCGTCATCGACGTCCGGCACGAGCAGGTCGCGGCGCACGCGGCCGACGGTTACGCCCGCATCACCGGCAAGCCCGGTTGCGCCGTCGTCACGGCGGGCCCGGGCACCACCGACGCCGTCACGGGCGTCGCGAACGCGTTCCGCGCGGAGAGCCCCATGCTGCTGATCGGCGGCCAGGGCGCGTTGAGCCAGCACAAGATGGGCTCACTGCAGGACCTCCCGCACGTGGACATGATGACGCCGATCACGAAGTTCGCGGCCAACGTCCCGCACACCGCCCGCATCGCGGACATGGTGTCGATGGCGTTCCGCGAGGCCAACGCCGGCGCGCCGGGCCCGTCGTTCCTGGAGATCCCGCGGGACGTCCTGGACGCCAAGGTGCCGGTGAGCACGGCGCGAGTACCGGAAGCGGGCCACTACCGCGCGTCCACGCGCAGCGTCGGTGACCCGGCGGACATCGAGAAGCTCGCGGACCTGTTGGTGCACGCCAAGAAGCCCGCGATCCTGCTGGGCAGCCAGGTGTGGACCACGCGGGCCACGGACTCCGCGATCGACCTCGTCCGCACCCTCAACATTCCCGCCTACATGAACGGGGCGGGCCGCGGCACCCTGCCGCCCGGCGACCCGCACCACTTCCAGCTGTCGCGCCGCTACGCCTTCGACAACGCCGACGTCATCGTGATCGTCGGAACCCCGTTCGACTTCCGGATGGGCTACGGCCGAAGGCTTTCCGCGAACGCGACGGTCGTCCAGATCGACCTCGACTACCGCACCGTCGGCAAGAACCGCGACGTCGACCTCGGCATCGTCGGTGACGCCGACCTGGTCCTGTCCAGCGTCACGGCGGCCGCGTCGGGCCGTGAGGACAACGGCGCGATGGGCCGCAAGGTGTGGCTGGAGGAACTGCAGGCGGTCGAGGAGAAGGCCCGGCAGAAGCGTTCGGAGCACCTGCTCTCCGAGGACATGCCGATCCACCCGTACCGGCTGGTGAGCGAGATCAACGACTTCCTCACCGAGGACTCGATCTACATCGGCGACGGCGGCGACGTCGTCACGTTCTCCGGTCAGGTCGTGCAGCCCAAGTCGCCGGGCCACTGGATGGACCCCGGTCCACTCGGGACACTCGGCGTCGGCATCCCGTTCGTGCTGGCCGCGAAACTGGCCAGGCCGGACAAGGAGGTCGTGGCCCTGTTCGGCGACGGCGCGTTCAGCCTCACCGGCTGGGACTTCGAGACGCTGGTCCGCTACAACCTGCCGTTCGTCGGCATCGTCGGCAACAACTCGTCGATGAACCAGATCCGCTACGGCCAGGCGGCCAAGTACGGGCTGGAGCGCGAACGCGTCGGCAACACGCTCGGCGACGTCCGCTACGACCAGTTCGCCAAGATGCTCGGCGGCTACGGCGAGGAAGTGCGTGACCCCAAGGACATCGGGCCCGCGCTGCAACGTGCCCGCGAGTCGGGCAAGCCCTCGCTGATCAACGTGTGGATCGACCCCGACGTGTACGCGCCCGGAACCATGAACCAGACGATGTACAAGTAGGTGAGCTGACATGGCCAAGGCCCTGGAGGGCGTCAAAGTCCTCGACATGACGCACGTGCAGTCCGGACCGTCGTCGACCCAGCTGCTCGCCTGGCTGGGCGCGGACGTCATCAAGCTGGAAACGCCGGGACGGGGCGACATCACCCGCGGCCAGCTGCGCGATCTGCCCGAAGTGGACAGTCTCTACTTCACGATGCTCAACTGCAACAAGCGGAGTATCACCCTCAACATGAAGGCCCCTGAGGGAAAAGAGGTCTTCGAGAAGCTCATCGGTGACGTCGACATCCTCGTCGAGAACTTCGGCCCCGGCGTCGTCGAGCGGTTCGGCTACCCGTGGGAGAAGCTGCAGGCGCTCAACGAGAAGCTCATCTACGCGTCGATCAAGGGCTTCGGGCCCGGCCGCTACGCCGACTTCAAGGCGTACGAGGTGATCGCGCAGGCGATGGGCGGCTCGATGAGCACCACCGGGTTCGAGGAGGGGCCGCCGCTCGCCACCGGCGCGCAGATCGGCGACTCGGGCACCGGCATCCACCTGGTGGCCGCGATCCTGGCCGCGCTGTACCAACGGACCAACACCGGACGCGGCCAGCGCGTCCAGGTCGCGATGCAGGACGCCGTCCTGAACCTGTGCCGGGTGAAGCTGCGCGACCAGCAGCGGCTCACCCGCGGGCCGCTGGGGGAGTACCCGAACGAGCAGTTCGGGGACGAGGTGCCCCGCTCCGGCAACGCATCCGGTGGTGGCCAGCCCGGCTGGGCGGTGCGCTGTGCCCCCGGCGGCCCCAACGACTACATCTACGTGATCATCCAGCCCGTCGGCTGGGCCCCGCTGACCGAGCTGATCGGCAGGCCCGAACTCGCCGAGGACCCGGCCTGGAACACGCCGGAGGTCCGGCTCTCCAAGCTGGACAAGGCGTTCGCGCTGATCGAGGAGTGGACGGAGAAGCACACCAAGTGGGAGGTGATGGACAAGCTCAACGCCCACAACATCCCGTGCGGACCCATTCTGTCCACAAAGGAGATCATCGAGGACGAGACGCTGGCGGAGCTCGGCACCGTGGTCGAGGTCGAGCACCCCGAACGCGGCTCGTTCAAGACGGTCGGCAACCCGCTCAAGCTCTCCGACAGCACGGTCGAGGTGCAGCGCCCGCCGCTGCTCGGTGAGCACAACGACGAGGTCCTCGGAGCACTCGGTTACAGCGCGGACCGCCTCGCGGGACTGCGCGCCGCCGGCGTCATCTAATCCTCAGGGGAGAAGAATCTCATGCCGGACAACGGCTACGACCGCGCCGCGGTCGAGAACGTACTCGCGAAGGTGCGGGCGGAGGGACGGTCGTCGCTCACCGCACCGGAGGGCAAGAGGGTCTGCGACGCCTACGGGATCGCGACCCCGGCCGAGGCGCTGGCGAAGTCGTCGGAGGGCGCCGTCGCGTTCGCCGAGGAGATCGGCTACCCGGTCGTGCTCAAGATCGTCTCACCGGACATCCTGCACAAGACCGAGGCCGGCGGTGTGCTGGTGGGCCTGAAGAACGGGGCCGAGGTCGCCGAGGGCTACCGCACGATCATCCACAACGCCGAGAACTACCAGGCGGACGCGGACATCACCGGCGTCCAGGTCCAGCAGCAGCTGCAGGCCGGGAAAGAGGTCCACGAGGTCATCGTGGGCGCCACCACCGACGAGACGTTCGGCAAGATCGTCGCGTTCGGCCTCGGCGGCATCCTGGTCGAGGTGCTCAAGGACGTCACGTTCCGGCTCGCGCCGACGAGCAACGCCGAGGCCCTCTCCATGGTCAACGGCATCGCGGCGGCGGAGATCCTCCGCGGTGTCCGCGGCGCCGAGGGCGTCGACGCGGACAAGCTCGCCGACCTGATCCACCGCGTCTCTGATCTGGTCACGGACTTCCCGCAACTGGCAGAGGTCGACCTGAACCCCGTGCTGGCAACGCCTTCCGGGGCCACCGCGGTCGACGTCCGCATCCTGGTGGACGAGGACGCCGCCAAGGAGCCGCACCGGTTCACCCAGGACGAGATCCTCGCCTCGATGAACCGGATCATGAGGCCGAACGCCGTCGCCGTGATCGGTGCCTCGAACGAAGAGGGCAAGATCGGCAACTCGGTGATGAAGAACCTCGTCAACGGCGGCTACCAGGGTGAGATCTACCCGATCAACCCCAAGGCGGACGAGATCCTCGACCGCAAGGCGTTCGCGAGCATCGCCGACGTGCCGGGAGACATCGACGTCGCGGTGTTCGCCATCCCCGCCAAGTTCGTGCCGGCGGCGTTGGAGGAGGTCGGCAAGAAGGGCGTCGGCGGCGCGATCATGATCCCGTCCGGCTTCGGCGAGACGGGCAACATCGAGCTGCAGGACGAGATCGTCGCCATCGCGCGCAAGCACGGTGTCCGCATCCTCGGCCCGAACATCTACGGCTACTACTACACGCCGGAGAACCTCTCTGCGACGTTCTGCACGCCGTACGACGTCAAGGGCGGCGTCGCCCTCACGTCGCAAAGTGGCGGAATCGGCATGGCGATCCTCGGATTCAGCCGTTCCGCGGGCATGGGCGTCTCGTCGATCGTCGGTGTGGGCAACAAGGCCGACATCGACGAGGACGACCTGCTGACGTTCTTCGAGTCCGACCCGAACACCCAGCTCGTCGCGATGCACCTGGAGGACCTCAAGGACGGCCGGTCCTTCGCGGAAACGGCGAAACGCGTCTCGGAAAAGAAACCGGTCATCGTGCTCAAGGCCGGACGGACCGACCAGGGCGCGAAGGCCGCGAGTTCGCACACCGGCGCACTGGCCGGCAACGACCGGGTCTACGACGACATCCTCAAGCAGAGCGGCGTGATCCGCGCACCCGGCCTGAACGACCTGCTGGAGTACGCGCGCGGAATTCCGCTGCTGGCCACGCCGAAGGGCGAGAACGTCGTCATCATCACCGGCGCGGGCGGCTCGGGCGTGCTGCTCTCGGACGCCTGTGTGGACAACGGGTTGTCGCTCATGAGCATCTCGGACGACCTGGACGCGGCGTTCCGGAAGTTCATCCCGCCGTTCGGCGCGGCGGGCAACCCCGTCGACATCACCGGCGGCGAACCCCCTTCGACGTACCGGAACACCATCGCGCTCGGTCTCGCCGACGACCGCATCCACTCGTTGATCCTCGGCTACTGGCACACCATCGTCACGCCACCGATGGTGTTCGCGAAGCTCGTGGTCGACGTCGTGGAGGAGTACCGGGCGAACGGAATCCACAAGCCGGTCGTCGCCTCGCTCGCGGGCGACGTCGAGGTCGAGGAAGCAAGTGAGTACCTGTACCGGAACGGAGTGGTTGCGTACCCGTACACAACGGAGAAGCCTGTCGCAGTACTGGGTGCCAAATACCGGTGGGCCCGTGCTGCCGGCTTGCTGTAGATAAGTCGTGAGTGGTCGTTGGTCTTGGGAGAGACCAGCGACCACTTTGCGGCAGTGCAAGGAGAGATGGCCCGTCCGCGACCGTGAACACGCCCACGGTCGCGAACCCGCCAGGGAGGTCAACGAAGACAGCCGGTCCTCTGGAGGTTGTTAACCGTGGATGATCCAAATCTGGCAGCTCGCACGGAAACCAGCTCGCCCCCTGAGAAGGAACGAGTCTGGGCCGCGGGCAAGCTGGAAGCGATGCCCATCAGGAAACTCCCCGACGCACCACCGTCGATCCACCTGCTCGGTCCCACGGTGTTCCTGGTGGCTCTTGGCGTGGGCATGGGCGAGTCCTACATGTGGCCCCGCCTGGTGCTGGTCTTCGGACCGGACATCAGGTGGCTCTTCCTGATCGGCGTCACGCTGCAGGCCGTCGTCATGCTCGAGATGGCGCGGTACGCGATGGCGACGGGGGAGAGCATCTTCTTCGGCGCCGCGCGCGTGTTCAAACCGATCATGTGGTTCTTCTTCGTGGTCGCGATACTCGTCTACATCTGGCCGGGCCATCTCTCCGCCGGAGCGGCGGCCCTGGAGAAGATCACCGGCATACCCTGGACGGTGTCGGCGTGTGTCGGACTGATCCTGGTCGGGGTGCTGTTCAGCCTCGCCAAGGTCATCTACAACCTGCTCGAGAACCTGCTGTCCATCCTCATCGGACTGCTCGTCGTCAGCACCTCCGTGGTGGCGGCGATGGTCGGCACGTGGGGCGACCTGACCAGCACCCTGACCGGCATGCTCCAGTTCGGGTACTTCCCGGCCCAGGCCATGTCGCCGGAGTGGTTCCCGATCATCGTCGGCTCGATCGCGTTCGCCGGGCCGTCCGGCATGCAGCAGATGTGGTACACGCTGCACCTGCGCGACAGCGGCGCCGGCATGGGCGCGCACATCCCGAAGGTCCGCGGGCTGCGGCACGCGGGCGAGGAAGAGAAGATGCCGGCCCGCGGCTTCATGTTCGACACCGAGGACAAGGCGGAGCTCGCGAAGTGGAAGGGCTGGCGGCGCTGGGTCACGTTCGACGCGCTGCTGCTGTTCTGGGGCATCACGATGCTCGTCACGGTTTCTTTCACGGTCCTCGCGCAGTCGGCTTCACGGACCAGCCCGGACGTCAAGGCGCTCATCGAGTCCGGTGAGCGGGAAGCCGCGTTGAACGCCATGTCGGACGCCTTCGCGTCGGCGGGCGGACCGGTGCTCGGCGCGGTGTTCCTCGGGTTCATCGCGTTGATCGGCCTGAACGCCACGCTGGGTCTGTTCGACTCGTTCTCGCGCGGCCAGGCGGACATGACGTACCACTTCGTGAAGGGTGCGAAGAGGTTCCGCATGTCGCACCTCTACGCGGGATTCCTCTGGGGTGTCATCACCTTCGGCATCCTGATCCTGCTGTTCGGACCCGCCGACGGACCGGGCGCGATCCTCGACGTGCTCGCGTTCCTGTCGACGTTCGCCATGGGCGCCTACTGCGTGGTGCTCCTGCTGGTGAACAACCGGATGCTGCCCAAACCCATCCGCCCCAAGCTGGTCACGAACCTCATCATCGGCTTCGGAGCGTTGTTCTACCTGGGCATGCTGTTCTTCAGTCTCATCAAGTTCGGAGTAGTGGTGGGCTGAGATGGCGATCCGCGAAGGCTTTCTCAAGGAAGCGGTGCCCGGCGCGTTCGTCGGTCTCGCCGCGGGGCTCATCGCGGGAGGGCTGGCCGCGCTCGTCGGCCAGCCGCTCGGGTGGGCACTCGTCACGACGGTCGCCCTCGGCCTGCCGCTGGGTGCGTTCGGCGGCGGCTTCGGCCTGCTGGTGGCGGCGGGCCGGCTCCCGGCCGGACGGTTCGCTCCGGTGGCCCTCTACTGGCTGGTCGCGTTTCCCGCGGCCCGGCTGGTGCACGAGATCACCGTGAGCCTCGTGCTCACCGGTCAGGTCCGGCTGCCCTCGGATCTGGCCGGTTTCCTCGCCTACCAAGGGATCGTGAGTTTCGGCTGGGCCATCGGTTTCCTGTGGCTGCACGAACGCATCTCCATGCGCCTGCGCGCTACGGCCACCCGCTGACCTCCCTTCCGCCGAAGGAGCCCAAGGATGTTGGATCTTCCCGTCTGGGTGTGGATCGCGACCATGGGCGGCATCGCCGCCATCATCGCGTTCGACTTCTACCTGGTGGTGCGCAAGCCGCACGAACCGTCGTTCCGCGAGTCGTTGTACTGGGTGATCTTCTACGTCGGCCTGGCCGTCCTCTTCGGACTCGGCGTCACGGTGTTCGCCGGGCCCGGCCACGGCGGTGAGTTCTTCGCCGGCTGGATCACCGAGTACTCGCTGAGCGTCGACAACCTGTTCGTGTTCGTGATCATCATGGCCCGGTTCGCGGTGCCGCGGGAGTACCGGCAGAAGGTGCTCATCGTCGGCATCATCCTGGCCCTGTTGCTGCGCGCGGTGTTCATCGCCGCGGGAGCACAGGCGATCGCGCGGTTCGACTGGCTGTTCTACTTCTTCGGCGCGTTCCTGATCTTCACGGCGTGGAAGCTGCTGAAGCAGGACGAGACCGACGAGGCCGACGTTCCGGAGAACGCCGCTTTGCGCGCGGTGAAACGGTTCCTGCCGGCGACCACGGTCTACCACGGCGCCGCGTTGACGACGCGCGTGAACGGCAAGCGCGTCGTGACGCCGATGCTGATCGTCATGGTCGCGGTCGGCACCACGGACCTGTTGTTCGCGGTGGACTCGATCCCGGCGATCTTCGGGCTCACCAAGGAGCCGTACCTGGTGCTGACCGCCAACGCGTTCGCGTTGATGGGCCTGCGCCAGCTCTTCTTCCTGGTGGGCGGTCTCCTGGATCGCCTGGTGCACCTGAGCAAGGGCCTCGCGGTGGTGCTCGCGTTCATCGGGTTCAAGCTCATCTTCGAGGCGATGCACCACCACGGTGTCTCGTGGGCTCCGGAGATCCCGATCGTGGTGTCTCTCGGGGTCATCCTGGCGACGCTCACCGTCACCACGGTCTGGAGCCTGCACACCTCTCGACGGGCCGCGCGGTCCGCCGTGGAGGACGCCGAGAGCGCGCGAAGGAGCGAAGACGCTCCTGTGAAGGACTCTCAGCCGTGAATCGTGTGGCCTTCGGCGTCCTTGCGGAGCGTCTTGGCCACGGCCGCCTGGGCCTCGGCGTCCTTGCGCTGTTCCGTCAGCGCGGTGGACAGTCCGAGGCCCAGCGCGCGGCCGTCAGCGGAGAAACCCTCACGCGGCTGGGTGAGCGAACGAGCGAAGTTCTTCAAGCGGGACATGGTCTTCCTCCTGACGATGGTGGCTCCCGAGGCGCGCAGAAGCCTGAAAGGCACTGTGGCACGGGAGGAACAGGGTTGCGGCCGGGGTCTTGTCCACCGGATGCCCATCGTGCGGGTACCCGGCGGGAAACCTCTCGCGGGTCTCCGTTGACCCCGTCCCTGTTGCGATTCAGCATACTGCGTTTTGTATGCAATCGGCCGCCATCGTGTCGCGGATCACCCGTACGGTACCAAATGACCGAATTGGGTGATCTGAGAGTAATGGATCAGTCGCTGTCCGTAGAGCTTTCGGGCGTCTTGCGGTCGTGATACGTCTGGCGGGTCTGCTCCGCGTGGTTGTGCATGACCTCGCCGGCCCGCTCCGCGTCGCCATCGGCGATGGCCGTGACCAGCTCGGCGTGCTCGTTCCAGGAGTCGCGGCTGCGCGGGCGGGCGATCGGCGTGTAGTACCAGCGCACCCTGCGGTCGACCAGTCCGATCATCTCGGACAGGACCTTGTTGCGGCCGATCGCCGCGACGGCCGCGTGCAGATCGGCGTTCGCCTTGACCAGGCGCTCGACGTTCGCGGTGACCAGGGCCTCCTCACCGGCCTTCTGCAGCTTCCTGAGAAGCTTCACGTCGGACGCGGTCGCGTGCTCGGCGGCGAGCTTGGCGGAGTAGGTCTCCAGCACGCTGCGCACGGCGAGCAGCTGGTCGGCCTCCTCCTCGGTCGGGGTGTGCACGAAGGCGCCCTGGGCGGGACGCAGGTCGACCCAGCCGTCGGTCTGCAGTCGTTGCAGGGCCTCGCGCACCGGCTGCCTGCTCACGCCCAGGTACTCGGCCAGCTCGGCCTCGACCAGGTGCTGGCCGGGGGCGAGGGTGCGGTTGACGATGAGCTCGAGCAGAGCGTCGTAGACGGCCTGTCGCAGCGGTGCGGGACGTTCGACCCGGCGGGTCGCGGCGGCACTGAGTGAGCCGCGAGGTGCCCGGCGGCCACTGGGCAATGAGGTCATGCCGGACAGAATACAGCTTTTGGTATGCAAAAAGCACTTCTAGAGAAATACCCGTGTTGTCCGTATACTGTATGCAATCCTGACGAGCGGGGCGTGCTATGAGGATCGCTGTTCTCGGAGCCGGAGCGATCGGTGCCTACGTCGGTGCGGCTTTGCATCGTGCGGGCGTGGAAGTCCATCTGATCGCGCGTGAAGCCCATCTCGCCGCAATGCGCGAGCACGGCGTGCGGGTGCTGAGTCCGCGCGGTGATTTCACCGCGCGTCCACATGCGACCTCCGATCCCGCCGAGGTGGGAGAGGTCGACTACGTTTTCCTCGGTCTGAAGGCGTATTCCTACGCGTCGTCAGGCGATCTGCTGGCACCGCTGATGGGCCAGGACACCGCCGTGATCGCGGCGCAGAACGGGATCCCGTGGTGGTACTTCCACGGCATGACCGGGCATCCCCTTGAAGGACAACGGATCGAGGCCGTAGATCCCGGCGGGTCCGTCACCGCCGTGCTGCCCATGGAACGGGCGATCGGCTGCGTCGTCTACTGCTCGACCGAGATCGAGGCGCCGGGGGTGATCCGGCACCTGGAGGGCACGCGGTTCTCCATCGGCGAGCCGGACCGGTCGATCTCCCCGCGGTGCGTCGCGCTGAGCGAGGCGATGATCGCGGGCGGGCTGAAGTGCCCGGTGGAGAAGGACGTCCGCGAGGACATCTGGATCAAGCTGATGGGCAACGTGGCGTTCAACCCGTTGAGCGCGCTGACCCGCGCGACGATGGTGGAGATCTGCGACCACTCGGACAGCCGCGACCTGGTGGCCCAGATGATGGCGGAGACCCTGACCGTCGCACGGGCCGCGGGCTGCGATCCGCAGATCTCCATCGACAAGCGCATCGACGGCGCCCGCCGCGTCGGGCACCACAAGACGTCGATGCTGCAGGACCTGGAGGCCGGCAAGCGGCTGGAGATCGACGCGATCATCGCCGCGGTGGTGGAGATCGCCGAGCTCACCCGCGTGCCGGCACCGACGCTGCGGCACGTCTACGCGGCGATCGACCTGCTGTCGCGCACGTCGCTGGTGTCGTAGTTGTTGCTGCGTCAGCTGGAGTACCTGGTCGCCCTGGCGCGCGAACGCCACTTCGCGCGTGCGGCCGAGGCGTGCCACGTGTCCCAGCCGTCGTTGTCGGCGGCGATCAGCAAGCTCGAACGCGAACTCGGGGTGCCGATCGTGTCCCGCGGCCGCCGGTTCGAGTCGCTGACGCCTGAGGGGGAACGGGTCCTGTTGTGGGCGCACCGCATGCTCGCGGATCGCGACGCGCTGCGGCAGGACCTGTCCCGCATGAGGGAGTCGCTGTCGGGGGTGCTCCGGATCGGAGCCATCCCGACGGCGCTCCCGGTCGCGCCTCTGCTCACGGCGCCGTTCTGCGAGCGCTACCCGCACGTCCGGGTCACGCTGGAATCGTTGTCCTCACAGGAGATCGTGCGGCGGCTCGAGGAGTTCGAGATCGACATCGCGATGACCTACGTCGACGGAACCATGCGCGCGATGCCGTTGTACGAGGAGCGGTACGTCCTGCTGACGCCCGCCGACGAGGAGATCGCCTCCCGCCCGGTGGCGCGGTGGGCGGACGTGGCCGCGCTGCCGTTGTGCCTGCTGACCTCCAACATGCGCAACCGGCGGATCCTCGACTCGGTCTTCGCCGACGCCGGCGTGCAGCCCGTGCCGGTGATCGAGGCCGACACCGTGGCGACGCTGTGGGCCCATGTGGCGACTCGGAAGTGGTCGAGCGTCATCGCCCACGCGTGGTTGCAGATGTTCGGTACGCCGGAAGGGATGCGTGTGGTGCGCATCGAGGATCCCCAGCGGGTGCCGCGCATCGGGCTCGTCGTGGGGGACCAGGAACCGGTGTCGATGCTGGCGCAGGCGATGCTCGGGCTCACCCGCGGGCTGGACGTGCGCGGGGAGCTGGAACGCATGCTGCACAAGCACCTCGACCGCCGGGACCTGTGACGGCTCCGGCTAAGCTCCTCCCGAACGTGAGACCTGGGGGAGCAACATGAACATCCGCATTTGTGCTGCCGTCGCGGTGGTGGTCGCCCTGACCACGGCCTGTGGTGGCGAGCCGGTGGCCGCACCGCCGGCCACGACCACCACGACTGTTGTGGCACCCACTCCGGCGGAACTGGACCAGCGCGCCAAGGCGGCGATCGCCCCACCCGGCGCGTTCGACGCGATGGGCGGTCAGATCAGGCAGAGCACGCCGGCAGGCGACGACGAGCCCGGTGCGGACGGCGAGATCGTCACCACCCTCTGCGGGAGCAGCGAGATGCGCGTCGACGGCACCTCGGTCGCCCGGACCCGTGTCTGGTCGGGACGGGTGAACCTGTTCCAGCGGGTGCACGCCATGTCCGACCGCACTGCGGCCACGCTGGTGACGGCCGTGGAGAGGAGGCTCACCGGATGCGCCAAGAACCGCAGCGCCGAACAGACCGGGGCGGTCACCAAACCTGAGGGTGTGGACGACTTCTACGCGCACTGCGAGGCGAACCCGGATCCTGAACTGGTTCCGTGGTCGTGTCACGCGATGATGGGCCGCGGCACGCTCATCACCGTCGTGGTGGCGTCCGGCCAGACCAAGGCGGCGGCCGAGGCCCAGTTGACCTCCGTGGTGCCGATCTTCGCGCAGTCGTTCGTCAAGGCCTGACCGCTACTCCTGGACGATAGACGCGTTCTGCAACCGGAGCGCGTCCTGTCCCGGTGGTGCGCCGAACATCCGCCGGTACTCGCGGCTGAACTGCGACGGGTTGTCGTAGCCGACGGAGTAGCCGATCGCGGCCACGTCGTGCGGTGCGGTGATGAGCGCGGCACGAGCCCGTTGCAACCGGATCTGCTTCTGGTACTGCAACGGGCTCAGCGCGGTGACGGCGCGGAAGTGCCGGTTGAGGGTCGGGACGCTGGTGCCGACGTCGGCGGCGAGGTCGTCGATGCGGATCACCCGGTCGTAGCGGGCCTTGATCCACGCGATGGCGCTCGCGACGAGGGTCAGGCGGCTGTCGGCCGTGCCCGCCTGCCGCATCAGCGCCGCCTGCGGGCCGTTGAGCAGCCGCCAGTGGATCTCGCGCCGCACGGACGCGCCGAGCACCCGCAGGTCGCGCGGCTCGTCCAGCAGGCGCAGCAGTCTGGCGAGCGGATCGAGCACCCCGTCCCCGGCGTCGCTGATGGAGATGCCGGGGCCGTCGTGCGGGCGGATCTTCGCGGGGCCGCCGTCCACGAGCAGTTGCGCGATGGTCTTCGGCTCCAGTTTCAGGCCCAGTGCGAGGAACGGGGCGTTGGTGACGTGGCCGGTCAGCGGGAGGTCGACCGTCACGACCGCGATCTGGCCTGGGCCGTGATCGAACGTGTGAGCACCGAGAACCGTGCGTTTCGTGCCCTGGGCGACGAGCGTGAGCACCGGTTCGGTGACGGTGCACATGGGTTCGGTGACCCGGTCGGCGGCGAACACGAACACGCCGCCGATCCACAGTGGACGGCCGGGGGCGCCGGCGTGCCGGAGGATCCCGCGGCGGATCTCGTCCAGGTGCGTCATGGCTCCCAGTCTCGCACCGCCTGCTCCCTGCTGCTCCGAAGCTGAGCGGATCGTGCAACGGACCGAGCCCATCGGTCTAGGTGATCACGCCGCCGGGACCTTGAATCGGGTTATGTCCCTTGATTCCTACATCACCCTCGGCCGCTCCGGCCTGCGCGTCAGCCCGTTCACCCTCGGCACGATGACCTTCGGCGAGGACTGGGGCTGGGGCAGCAGCCCGGAGGAGTCCGCGAAGATCCTCGCCTCCTACGTGGAGCGCGGCGGCAACTCGATCGACACCGCCAACATGTACACCGCCGGGCACTCGGAGAAGATCATCGGCGACTTCTTCGCGGACCGCCCGTCGTTGCGCGACCGCGTGGTGCTCGGCACGAAGTTCTTCTGCAACCTGCACGTCGGCGACCCGAACGGCGGCGGGCCCGGCCGCAAGGCGATCGTGCACCAGCTGGAGGACTCGCTTCGCCGGTTGCGGACCGACCACGTGGACATCTACTGGCTGCACAACTTCGATCCGGCCACGCCCGTCGAGGAGACGCTGCGCGCGCTCGACGACCAGGTGCGCGCCGGCAAGATCCGCTACGTCGGGTTCTCCGACATCCCGGCCTGGGCGACGGCCGAGGCCGCGACGCTCGCCCGGTGGTACGGCTGGTCGCCGATCATCGCGCTCCAGCTGTGCTACTCGCTGCTGGAGCGCACCTCGGAAGGCGAGCTGATCCCGATGGCGCAGGCCATGGGCATGGGCGTGCTGCCGTGGTCGCCTCTGGCGGGAGGTCTGTTGTCCGGCAAGCACTCCGGCGACCGCGGCCAGGCACCGAGCGCCGCCGAACAGGCCGTGATCGACGCTGTCACCGCCGTGGCCGACGAGATCGGCGTCCCCGCCGCCCAGGTCGCCCTGGCGTGGCTGCGCGGACGGCCGGGCGTCAGTTCGGTGGTGATCGGCGCCCGCCGCGTCGACCAGTTCGAGACGAACCTGGGCGCGCTGGACGTGACCCTGTCCGACGCCCAGCGCGCCGCGCTCGACGAGGTGTCCGCGCCGAAGCTGAACTTCCCGGCCGACAACAACCGTCAGCTCGCGCCGATGCTGCAGTTCGCGGGGGCCACTGTGGACGGACGACCGTCCGCGGTCTACCCGTCGCTGGTCACGCGCTGAGGAACTCGAGCGCCTGCTCGACGAACAGCTCGTGGTGCTGGAACAGAGCACCGTGCCCGGCGTCCGGGTAGATGCTCAACTTCGCGTTGGGCAGGTACTTCGCGAGGTTGAACGAGCTGATCGTCGGGGTCATGATGTCGTTGTCCCCGTTGACGACGAGCACCGGCTGGCTGACCTTCGCGAGGCCCTCGGGCGAGCTCTGCTCCCACTTGGCCAACGCGGTCGCCTGCGCGCCGATGGTCTCGTTCGTCACCTCGGCGTCGCGGTCCTCCGTCCGCTCGTTCAGCCGCGCGAGGAACTCGTCGGCTGCCCGCTGGCTGGAGTCGCTGGGGGAGAAGAACAGCACGTGCTTCGGGTGCTTGCCCACCGCCGCCGACTCGTGCAACGCGCCCTGCAGCAACGCCAGCGCGTTGCCGGCTCCGGCGTCACCGGCGGGCGAGGTCCCGGCGAGGATCATCCGGCGCACCAGACCGGGTTCCTGCTGGGCCAGCACCTGGGCGATCATGCCGCCCATCGACACGCCGAGCAGGTCGACCTCGTCGAACCCGAGTGCGCGCAGGAATCCGGCGAGGTCGGCAGCCATCGCCTCCATGCTGTCGGGCGTGGTGCCGCCGGAGCCGCCCACCCCGCGCAGGTCGACCAGGACCACCCGGTGCCGCTCGGCCAGCCCGTCCACGACCGCGGGGTCCCAGTCGTCGAGCACCGCGGTGAAGTGGTGCAGGAACACCAGCGGAACACCCTCGGTGAGGCCGATCTCGCGGTAGGCGAACGGGGTGCCGTCGACGTCGACAGTGCGCGTGACAGCGGAGTTTGCAGACATGGTCCCTCACGGATTCATAGAATAACGATCGCTATGTAACGAGCGTTATCGTATGATCATGACCCCGGTGGAAGTCAAGTGGGGAGTTCGGCGTGCGGTACGCGAAGGACCACAAGGAGCAGGCCAGGGCCGCGATCCTGGAAGCGGCCGGACGCCGGTTGAAGGAAAAGGGCTTCCACGGCGTCGGCGTGGACGGTCTCGCCTCGGCCGCCGAGGTCACCTCCGGCGCGATCTACTCCCACTTCGGGAGCAAGGAAGGGTTGCTGGAACAGGTGATCCGCGCGAACGTCAGTCCGGAGTTCGAGGCGTTGCAGGTCGCCGACACGGACGAACGACGACGCAAGCTCGTCGCGCTCGTCTACAGCTACCTGAGCGAGGAGCACTGCGAGGGCGTCGCCGACGGCTGCGTGCTCACGGCGCTCACGGCGGACGTGGCCAGGGCCGGCGACTCGGTCCGCGAGGTCTACCAGCTGCAGATCTCCCGCATGGTCGCGCTCGTCCTGCCCGCTATGCCCGGTGACTTCGAGGAGCAGCGGCGGCGCGCGTGGGCGCTGGTGGCTTCGATCATCGGCGCGGTGTCGGTCGCGCGCGCACTGCCGGCCGGAGCGCACCGCGACGCCGTTCTCCAGTCCACGCTGCGGTCGATCGAGGAGTCGATCGCGGCTTAGGCCCGCCACACCCGGACGGAGAAAACGATGAAGCCGTCCGGGTCGTTCACGCCGAGTGCCACGGTCTTGACGCGGGCCCAGCCGATCTGGCCGTCCGAGGTGCGGAAGCAGTACTGCGTCCCCACGGCGGTCGGTAGCGCCGCGGGTTCGTTGTTCTTCCTGGCGGTGACGGCGTCGGTGCACCGCTTCTCGGCCCCGTCCTCGTGGCCCCGGTCGGTGAGGAAGCCGGTTCCGTTGGCCTCCAGGAGAGTGCGGTCGGTCAGGTAGAGGTCGGTGTCGTCAGTGGCGCCGGCGCCAGGCCTGGCCGAGTTGTCGTCCCCGTCGACGTCGGCGCCGGTTGCCCGGGTCAGCCGGATCTCTTTTGCCTGTGGGCCGTTCGCGGGTGCGTTGGTCGGGCTCGCGGAGCCGTTCTGCGCGGTCGCCGGTGACCCGCCGGCCGGCCCGTCCGTCGCGATGAGCTTCCACGCCGTGAACCCGATTGCCAGGGTCAGAACCACGCCCGCGATCACACCGAACGCGCCCAGGCTGACCGTGGTCGAGCGAGAGTGGGTCGAGTTGCCCAGGTGTGCGTCGCCGCCGATCTCACCTGCCTGGTAAGCGGTTCCGGAATCCCGTGTTCGCGCGTCGTTGGCGTACCGCGGGCCGTCTGGTTCGGTCATGTCCGTCCTCGTCCTGCCGTTCGTTTGACAGACAACCGATCGGGGTTCGGGTCCGAAGCGTTTCACCGATTCCAGTCGATGAGGCCAGGTCGGCGGGCACGATCCCGCATCTGGGGCTAGCGCATACCGAAGATTGCATACAGTATGGGCGGAGGAGGTGCAGACGATGAGCAGGCGGAAGAAGACCGAGCCCTACGTGCGGCTGACCCAGCCACTGGTGCGCGACGCGGGAGTCCTGCGGCCGGCCACCTGGGACGAGGCGCTGGACAAGGCAGCAGAGGGCTTCCGCAGGAACGTGGCCAGCGGTGGTCCGGACGCGTTCGGCATGTTCTCCTGTGCGCGGGCCACCAACGAGATGAACTACATGGCCCAGAAGTTCACCAGGGCTGTCATCGGCACGAACAACGTCGACTCGTGCAACCGCACGTGTCACGCGCCGAGTGTGGCCGGTCTGGCCAAGGTGTTCGGCAGCGGCGGCGGTACCTCCTCCTACCAGGAGATCGAGGACGCCGACCTGATTGTGCTGTGGGGCTCGAACGCGCGGGAGGCGCACCCGATCTTCTTCCAGCACGTGCTGAAGGCGGTCAACAAGGGCGCGAAGCTGTACGTGGTCGACCCCCGGCTGACCAGCACCGGCAAGTGGGCGCACGGGTGGTTGCGGCTCAAGGTCGGCACGGACATCCCGCTGGCGCACGCCATCGCGCGGGAGATCATCGCGTCGAACCTCACGAACATGTCGTTCGTCGAGCGCGCGACCGAGGGTTTCCAGGAGTTCGTGAAGGCCGTCGAGCCGTGGACGCTGCCCGTCGCCGAACTCGAGACCGGGGTGCCGGCCGAGCTCATCCGCGAGCTTGCGCACGCCTACGCCAAGGCGGACCGCGGCCAGCTGAGCTGGACGCTCGGCATCACCGAGCACCACAACGGCACCAACAACGTGCTGAGCCTCATCAACCTGTCGTTGCTCACGGGGCAGGTCGGGCGGTACGGCGCGGGGCTGAACCCGTTGCGCGGGCAGAACAACGTGCAGGGCGGCGGCGACATGGGCGCCATCCCCGACCGGCTGCCCGGCTTCCAGGACATCACGGATCCGAGCGTCGCCAAGAAGTTCAACGACGCGTGGGGCTCGAACTTCAAGGCCTCCAAGGGCTGGAACCTCACCCAGATGCTGGAGGCGATGGAACGCGGTGACATGACCACCGTCTACATCATCGGAGAGAACCCGGTGCAGTCCGAGGCCGACTGCGAGCACACGATCAAACGACTGTCCAACTTGGACCACGTCGTGGTGCAGGACATCTTCCTCACCAAGACCGCGCAGCTCGCGCACGTCGTGCTGCCCGCAGCGGCGGCGTGGTGCGAGACGGACGGCACGTTCACGAACAGCGAGCGCCGGGTCCAGCGGGTCAGGAAAGCGTTGACACCACCCGAGGGCGCGCGCGACGACATCGAGATCATGGGTGAGATCGCGACGCGGCTCGGTGCGGACTGGCAGCACAAGACCGGCGAGGACGTCTGGGACGAGCTGCGCAGCCTGTCACCGATCCACACCGGCATGACCTACGACCGGCTCGAGAAGCTCGGCGGCATCCAGTGGCCGTGCCCCAGCGAGGACTCCCTCGAACCCAGCTTCCTGCACGGCAGGCTCTGGGAGGACGACCCGGTCAAGCGCGGCATGCCCGCGACGTTCTCGCCGGTGCCGCACAGCCCGCCGGTCGACGAACTGACCGAGGAGTTCCCGTTCCGACTCACCACCGGCCGCCGGCTCGACTCCTACAACACCGGGGTGCAGTCGAGCGGCTTCGAGTCGCCGCTGCGCATGGGCGAGACGCTCGACCTCTGCCCGCAGGACGCCCAGATGCTCGGGGTGGAGGCCGGCGAGGAGGTGGCGATCACCAGCAGGCGCGGGCAGATCCAGGCGCCCGTGCGGATCGACGACGGACTGACGCCGGGTCTGGTGTTCATGACGTTCCACTTCCCGGACGAGATCGACGTCAACATCATCACGATCGAGGCGACCTGCCCGATCGCCGGCACCGCCGAGTACAAGGCCGCGGCCATTCGCATCGACAAGCTTCCGGTGAAGGTGGGCTGAGTGGATCTCAAACTGCTCGACGTCGAGCCGTCCGAGGCCGAACGCGTCGTCGTGGACCTGTTCACCGGCATGGGCAGGGACCAGTTGCTGCCCGCCCTGCACGCGGTCAACGACCGGGTCGGCTGGATCAGCCAGGGCGCGCTGAACCACATCTGCCGCGTCCTGCACATCCCTCCGGCCGAGGCCTACGGGGTGGCGAGCTTCTACGCGCTGTTCTCGCTGACCGAACGGCCGGCGAAGGTCGTGCACGTCTGCGTCGACCTGGCCTGCCAGGTCAACGGCGCGAAGGCGTTGTGCGACAGGCTGACCGACGAGCTCGGCTCGGCGGGGGCGAAGAGCGGCTGGTTGCGCAGCCCGTGTCTCGGGGTGTGCGAGAAGGCTCCGGCCGCGCTCGCGTTCGAGGCGGGGGAGGTGGCGAAGGAACAGCTCCTGGCGCCCACCCACGCCGGTGAGGTGATCGCGGTGGCGGCCGCCGGTCCCTCCCCTGTGGACGGTGAGCGCGCGGAGGTGCCGCAGGCCGGTGCGGCCGGCCTGCGGCTGCTCAAACGGGTGGGTGTCGTCGATCCGGAGTCGCTCGACGACTACCGGGCGACGGGCGGCTACGCGGCGTTGCGGACGGCTCTCCTCCTGGGCCCGTCCGGGGTGATCCGCGAGGTCACCGACGCCAAGCTGATGGGCCGCGGCGGCGCGGCGTTCCCCACGGGACGCAAGTGGGACGCGACCGCCCGCCAACCCGTCCGGCCGCACTACCTGGTCTGCAACGCGGACGAGAGCGAGCCCGGCACGTTCAAGGACCGGTTGCTGATGGAGGGCGACCCGTTCGCGGTGATCGAGTCCATGACGATCGCCGGGTTCGCGGCCGGCTGCTCGCGCGGCTACCTGTACCTGCGCGGCGAGTACCCGCGGGCGTTGCACCTGCTGCGCAACGCCATCGCCCGCGCGAAGGAGCGCAACTTCCTCGGCGAGAACATCATGGGCCACGAAGGTTTCTCGTTCGACATCGAGATCCGCCGCGGCGCCGGCGCGTACATCTGCGGCGAGGAAACGGCGATCTTCAACTCCATCGAGGGCTTCCGCGGCGAGCCGCGCTCGAAGCCGCCGTTCCCGGTGGAGTCGGGGCTCTTCGGCAAACCGACGGTGGTCAACAACGTGGAGACGCTGGTCAACGTGCCGGTGATCCTCACGGAGGGATGCGAGGCCTACACCCGCATCGGCACCGAGGCCTCGACGGGCCCGAAGCTCTTCTGCCTGTCGGGCAACGTGAGTCGTCCGGGCGTGTACGAGGTGCCGTTCGGCACCACGCTCGGAGAACTCCTCGATCTGGCGGGAGGCGTGCCGCCAGGCCGGGAGCTGCGAGCGGTACTGCTCGGCGGGGCGGCAGGCGGGTTCGTTCGCCCGGACGAGCTCGACCTGCCGCTCACCATGGAGGACGCGCGCGCCGCCGGGACCACGCTCGGCTCCGGCGTCGTGCTGGTGCTCGACGACACGGCCGACCTGGGCAGCTTCCTGTTGCGCATCGCCGCGTTCTTCCGCGACGAGTCGTGCGGCCAGTGCGTGCCGTGCCGGATCGGCACTGTGCGCCAGGAAGAGGCGATGCACCGGTTGGTGGGCAAGCGTCCGCTGAGCACTTCCGCCGCCGATCTCCAGTTGCTGCGCGAAGTCGGGCAGGTCATGCGCGACTCGTCCATCTGCGGGCTGGGTCAAACAGCCTGGAACGCCATCGAATCAGCCCTCGACCGGTTGGGCTACGCGGAGGAGGCGGCATCATGACGATCGTCGAGATCGGGCTTCCGAAGCGACTGGTCGAGCTGACCCTGGACGGCGAGTCCGTGCGGGTGCCGGAGGGCGCGACGATCCTGGACGCCTGTACGGCGCAAGGGAAATCGATCCCGACGCTGTGCTACGGCGACACCCTGGAGCCCGCAAACGCTTGCCGCGTCTGCATGGTCGAGGTCGAAGGCGCACGCACGCTCGTGCCGTCGTGCTCGCGCAAGGTCGAGCCGGGCATGGTCGTGCGCACGGACTCCGAACGCACGCAGCACAGTCGCAAGCTGGTACTGGAACTTCTCGGGTCCGCCACGGACCTTTCCACCACGCCGCACGTGGACGAGTGGATGTCCGCGTGCGGCGCCGAACCTTCTCGCTTCGGTCCGGACGCTGCCACCGTGCAACAACCGATCAAAGTGGACAATCCGCTGTACGTCCGCGACTTGAGCAAGTGCATCATGTGTTACAAGTGCGTCGACGCGTGCGGTGATCAGTGGCAGAACACCTTCGCGATCTCGGTGGCCGGCCGCGGCTTCGACTCGCGGATCTCCACGGAGTTCTCCGTGCCACTGCCCGAAAGCGCTTGCGTCTACTGCGGAAACTGCATCGAGGTGTGCCCGACCGGTGCGCTGAGCTTCAAGCGCGAGCACGACAAGCGCGAAGACGGCACCTGGGACGAAGAGGCCCAGACCCAGACCACGACCATCTGCACGTTCTGCGGTGTCGGGTGCAACCTCACCCTGCACGTGCAGGACAACGAGATCGTCAAGGTCACGTCGCCGCACGAAAGCACGGTCACGCACGGAAACCTGTGCATCAAGGGCCGTTTCGGCTGGCAGCACGTGCAAAACCGCTGAGCAGTGACATCTCCTCTGGAGTGGAGGGCCGCCCAATGCCGTTGATCCTCAAGCCCGGCACGTCGTGGCACGACGTCTACTCGCAGTGTGTGAAAGCCGCACCCGAAGCGTTCCACGACGATCGGTTGCTCAACCACTTCGGCGGCGAGTGGAGTCGTTCCGGCGAGCCGATGCCCGCCACCACGCCGGTCGACGGCTCCACCATCGCGGGCCCGCCGTTCCTCGACTTCGACGTCGCGGGACGAGCCGTGGTCGCGGCCGTCGACCAGCACATCGAGTGGCGCAACGTGTCACTGGCGGAACGCAAGGCCCGCGTGTCGGAGGCGCTGGACGCGCTCACCGAACACCGCGACCTGCTGTCGTTGCTGCTGGTGTGGGAGATCGGCAAGCCGTGGCGGCTCGCGACGGCCGACGTCGACCGCTGCATCGAGGGCGTGCGCTGGTACGTCGAGGAGATCGACTCGATGCTGGCCGGCCGGTCACCGTTGAACGGCCCGGTCAGCAACATCGCCTCGTGGAACTACCCGATGAGCGTGCTGATGCACGCGATGCTGGTGCAGGCGCTGGCGGGCAACGCCGTCATCGCCAAGGCGCCGACGGACGGTGGCGTCAGCTGTCTGACTTTGGCGACCGCGCTGGCCGTGCGGTCGGGGCTGCCGTTGACGCTGGTGTCCGGAAGCGGAGCGGAACTCGCGCCGGTGCTGGTCGGGTCGTCGTTCCTGGGCTGTGTGTCCTTTGTGGGCGGTCGCGACGTCGGCAGCGCCATCGCGACGCGCCTGGTCGACTCGAACCGGCGGCACGTGCTGGAGCAGGAGGGCCTGAACTGCTGGGGCGTTTGGGAGACCGACTCCTGGGACATGCTGGGCACGCAGATCCGCAAGGCCTTCGACTACGGCAAGCAGCGCTGCACGGCCTACCCGCGCTACGTCGTGCAGCGGTCGCTGTTCGACAAGTTCCTGAGCGTCTACCTGCCCGCGGTGCGGGACGTGAAGTTCGGCCACCCGCTCGCCGTCGCTTCACCCGGCGACGAGCTGCCCGAGCTGGACTTCGGGCCGTTGATCAACGACGCGAAGGCCAAGGAGCTCGGCGACGTCGTGGACGAGGCGGTGCGGGCCGGTGGTGTGCCGCTGTACCGGGGATCGCCGGACTCCGGCCGGTTCCTGCCGGGCCAGCAGACCGCCGCCTACCTGGCGCCGGTCGCGATCCTCGACCCGCCGCGCTCGTCGGTGCTGCACCACGCCGAGCCGTTCGGGCCGGTCGACACGATCGTCCTGGTGGACACCGAGGCCGAGCTGCTGGCCGCGATGAACGCCTCGAACGGTGCCCTGGTCGCGTCGCTGGCCTGCGACGACGAGGCCACGGCCCGCCGGCTGAGCGAGGACGTCCAGGCGTTCAAGGTCGGCATCAACAAGCCGCGGTCGCGGGGTGACCGGGACGAGGTGTTCGGCGGCCGTGGCGCTTCGTGGCGCGGTGCGTTCGTCGGCGGCTCGTTGCTCGTGCACGCCGTGACGGAGGGCCCGCCCGACGAACGCACGTACGGCAACTTCCCCTCCTACTCGCTCTACCCGCCGACGTGACGTACCGGGCGGACCTGCTCCGCATCGTGCAGACCGTGGTGGCGCCGAACGCCGCCGACATCGACCAGCACTCCAGATTCCCGCGCGCCGCCCTGAACGCACTGGGCGCGCGCGGCCTGCTCGGAATGACGATCTCCCGCACGGTCGGCGGAGGAGGCCAGGACGTCCGGTCGGCCGGGCGCGTGGTCGAGGAGGTCGCCAAGGTCTGCGGCGCAACGGCGTCCGTCCTGCGCTCGCACTACTCCGCGGCCGCCGTGCTGGACCGCTCCGGCCCGCACTGGTTGCGTGCTGAGATCGCGGCGGGCCGGCACCTGTCGACGTTGGCGGCTTTCGGTCCGTCCGGCGAGATGTCGACGCACGGCGACGTGGTTCAGGTGCGGGCGCGCAAGACCTGGGTGATCGCGGCCGGCGAGGCGGACAGCTACGTCTGGTCGTGCGGCTCGGAGTTGGTGCTCGTTCCCGCCGAGGCACCGGGCCTGCTGGTCCCGGCCGACCACGCCGGGATGGGGTTGCGGGGCACCGTCGCCACCTGCGTGGAGGCGGATCCCGTGCGGGTTCCGGCGTCCAACCTGCTGTGGTCGGAGGAACTGGCGTTCCCGTGGTTCATGGTGCTCGGGGCCGCGGTGTCGCTGGGGCTGATGGAGGGCGCGCTCGCGGTGGCGATCGGACATCTCGGCGGTGGCGACCCGCGCACGCGGTCCGACCTGGCCCGGATGCGCTTGCGGACCGACGCGCTCAGGGTGCTGTACAACGACACGGTGTCCGCGGTGACGTGGCATCCGGAACGGTCGGCCGATCGCGTCCGGCTCCTGGCGGTCACCGCGACGGAGGCCGCCGTCGCGGTGACGGACCTGGCGATGAAGGTGTGCGGGGACGCGGCGTTCCGCCGGGACCTGGGCATCGAGCGCCGGTTCCGGGACGCGCGGGCGGCGGCCGCGATCGAGCCAACGGTCGACGTTCTGCTGGATTCAGTGGAGATCTGAGGCCAGGGGCAGGAAGTAGACGAGTGCGTCGTTCACGCCGTCGAGCCCGATGACGTCGTGGGCGATGTCATCGTAGAACCCGCCCACCAGTCCTGTTTTGATGCCGTGGTTCGCGGCCGTCACCGTCAGGTTCTGGGCCAGGTGCCCGGCCTCGGTGAACGCGAACCGCAGCGCCCTCAGGCCGTAGGTCTGCCGCAGCGAGCCGAGCCTGATGTAGAGGGCCAGGACGGCAGGGGTGCCGGAGAGTTCGGTGGCACCCTCGCCGAACCACATCGAGGTCGCTTCCAGGTCCTCGATCGAGGGCGCCTCACCGAACCAGGTGAGAGCGCGCTCTACTTCGTTGACCTCGTAGCGTCCTCGGGCCAAGCCGTCGACGTTGAGCGCGATGAGCCTGATCCGGGCGCAGTACTGGGCACCGGCGCTCGGGTACGGCCACCTGCCGTCCTTCGGGGACATCGCGTTCCACAGCAGGGTGCCGAGCTGCCCGGCGTTCAGCTCGCCGGTCAGGTCGCGGCTGGTCCTGCGGGCTCTGAGGGTGTCGGTGTCCACTGTGGAAGGCAGTGAGGTGGTGGAGGGCCAGGACTGCCGTGGTTCCGCTGACTTGCGGGGCAGCTGGTCGCTGAAGCCCGGCAGGAACTTGCTCGCCTCCAGGTAACGGCGGTCCGGCGCGGTCTCGCCGTCGTCGTGGAAGTCCGTCAAACCGTTGGGGGACATGGCGGCGGCCGCGGTGGTCCAGCAGATCATGCGCTCTTCGTTGGGCGTGATTCCCATGCGGTTGAGCAGCATGTGCAGCTGCGAGGCCCAGACGTACGGTAGCCAGACGTCGAGGCGCTGCTTGGCCTCGTTGATCGTGGTGCGCCAGTGGGCGATGGCGCCTCGTGGCTCACGGTGCCAGCGCGCGGCGAGGTCGCGGCCGCGTTTGGCGAGCAACTGGTTCGCGGCGTGCTGGGAGCCGATGGTGGGTGCCGGGGCCTGCTCCTGGACGTTGCGCCAGCCGGAACCCAGGCTGCGCAGCCAGCTCGCGGCCTGCGGCAGGTTCAGGTCGAGCGCCTTGGCCGTCGCGATCGTCAGGTCGATGGCGGCGGTGAGGCGCGCGCTGTCGGTGTGGGTGGCCTTGAGCACGGCGACGGCGACTTCGGTGCTGTGGCAGAACACTTCTTCGGCGATCGGCAGCGCCTGCGGGCCGCCGTATCGTTCGGTCTCCGGGACGTACTCGACCTCGCGGACGTCGCCGTGCGGGAGCCAGTCCGGTTCGCCTTGTTCCTGCTGGAAGTCCTGGGCCGCGATGAGTTCTTCCAGTTGCCGCTGGAGTTTGTCGACGTTCTGCGCGTTCTTGATCCTGACGCGGAGGTGCGGACCGGTCTCCCAGTAGCGCAGGAAGTACCACTCGTGGCCGGCCATCGCGGGGGCCAGCGTCTCGGCGACGAACGTGTCGAGGTCCGCTCGGTTCCAGTTGACCCTGCAGTGCAGGCCGGTCCAGGTCACAGCTGCTCCAACGGTGGTTCAGGGAAACGGGTGGGGATGGCCGGCCTGGAGGTCGAGCCGGGGCAGGCCGTGTGTCCGGCGGTGCAGGTGGCCGAACGTCATGGGCAGCGTTCCCGGCACGATGACCTTGGCGGAGTGCAGCCCGAGGGTGTTCACCGCGTGCGGGTCGGACTGGTCGACCGCGATCAGCTCCAGGCCCAGGTTCCTCAGGTCTTCGGTGTAGCGGTCGAGCAGCTCGTCGAGGTTCGTGTGGGTTCGCTGGTCTTTCAGGGATTCCGCGGGTCGGTCGCTGACCAGCCGGTCGTAGCGGTCTCTTGCTTCCGGCAACGTGTTGACCGCGACGTGGTCGTCCATGCTTCGGACCTGCGCCGGGTCGTGGAGGAGTCGCAGGAGGCGTTCTCGGCTGTAGTCCTCGGGTTTCTCTCGGGCGCGGTCGGCGAACGCTTCCACGTCCACGGCCACCTCGACTGCCGCGGACTGCATGGCCTTGGTGGGATCCGGGCTGGCGCCCGCGGCGAAGAACGCCTGGGGCAGGCCTTCTCTGGTGGTTCTGGCGAGGGTGAGCACGGCCGGGATGCCCAGATCGTTGGTGGCGTTCAGGAACAGCAGTTCGTAGCCGAGTTCCTGGAGCCGGTCGGTGAGGTGGTGCAGCAGCGGGTCCGGTGGAAGCTTGATCTTCTTTAGCGGCGTTTGGGCGTACCAGGCCATCAGGAACGCGTCGCGTTCGGCCACTTCGAACAGGCCGTGCAGCACGGCTTCGGTGAGGCTGTTGCCGAGTCCGCAGCCGTTGGACGTCTCGTGGAGGAACCGTTGGTCCGGCGGTGTGTGCGCGGCCCAGTACGCGACCTGTTCCGGTACCTGGATCGGTTTGCGCTGCGTGTAGGACCAGGCTTGGGTCCAGCGGAACTTCAGGTCTGGGTGGTAGGTGTTGCCGAAGTCGTTGAGGCCCAGGCGTTCCGGGTCCAGCGCTTCCGGTCCCAGTTCGGCGAACGAGGCTTCCCGGGGATCCGGGTGGCGCGGGCGCATGCCGTTGCGGCGTTCGATCGCCTCGAAGATCGCCACCCGTTCGGCCTCTTCGAACGACGTGGTGCGGCCGTAGCCGGCGGTGTGGGAGTCGAGTTCGGCGGTGACGGTGGCCAGCGGCAGGTTGCCGGTGCGGAACAGCGCGGTGACCGGGCCGTGCCGGAAGTCGACTGTTGCGTCCTTGAGTCCGTCCACTGTGGTCTTGTCGTTCGGGGTGCGGAGTTCGCCGTTCGGTGTTGCGGTTTCTTCGACGGTGCGCGGTTCCGGGGCACAGCAGTTGCCCGGGGTGACGCGGTGGGTGGACACCAGTCCTAGGTCGGTGCGGATCGCGATTACGGTGTCGCGCTCCTGGTTCTGGAGTGCTGCGACCAGGGGTTGGAACGCGGGTGCTGTCAGGCCTTTCAGGCGCAGGTTCTGGCGTGGAACCCCGGCGGTCGCCAGCCGTGCGTTCTCGGCGCAGTCGACGCAGACGGTCGTGGTCGGCCCGATGAGGGTCAGGCCGCCGTCCACGCGGATCACCGGTACGCCTTCAGTCCGGCGGCGCTGAGTTCCGGGTCGAGCCGGAGCGGGACGACCCGGACTCCGGGCAGCCTCGCGATCGCCTGCTGGAGCCGTTCTTCGCGGTCTCGCACGTCGGCGGGCCAATGCCACTGCCTGGTGACCCAGTCCGGGTTGTCGGTGGTCTTGCACGGGGCCGCGCCGTTGAGGTGCGCGGTGCCGGTCCTGCCCGCCTGGGCGTAGCCGGTGGCGGCGAGGGCGGCGAAGGCAACTGCGTCCGCGGCCGTTGCCTCGACGGCCCACGCGAGGACCTGCCGTCCGTTGCTGATCTCCGCCCTGTGCACGCCTGCCGCGAGACGCTCGACCCGGACGACCGCCTGGACGCCGAACCTCGCGGTCAGCGCCTTCCACCAGCGGTGCGCGGTCGGATCGCTGGTCCACTCGTGTGCGTCGGCCGGTTCGCCTCGGTGGTAGCGCGCGGCCTGGCGCAGTGCCGCGCCTCGGGCGTGGGTGTCGTCGATGCCGAGCACGCCGTCGGTCTTGAGGGCGTTGAGGGCGGCGTTGAGACGGGCGGCGTCGGCGGTGGTGCCGATGCCGAGGGTGTCGCCCGAGGTGGCGAGGTTGGCGGGGACCTGGGGGAGGGGGCCGAACTTTGGGGTGTCGACCGGGCCCAGTTCGTTGTCCGTCAGGGCTTCGAGGGCTTGCCACGGGTCTGACGGGGGAGGGCCTTGCAGGAGTGGGTGGTAGGTGGCGCTGAGCGGGTTCGCGTGGGCTACCAGGGCCATGGGGTAGGTGGCTGCGCCGTCGGTGGTGGGGTTGGCGGTTGCGAGTTCGGCGGCTGGGTCGGGCAGGCCGGCGATGGCGCAGACGAGGCGGTGGAGGGCGGCTGATCCGATGAGCGTGGCCAGGATCTCGGGTGGTTCGCCCGTGATGCCCAGCCTTGCGGCGGTGCGCATAGTCACTTCAGTGTGGAGTGAAGTGAGACTGCCTTGGGTGGGTGGGAGGACATAGCCGGCTTCGGCTCCACAGCCCGCCTGGACCGTGAGATCGCCCGCGGAGAGGATGAGTTCGCGGCTCGCGGGCTGAACAGGGAGGCGTCCGGCGGCTGGTCGGCTGGCGGGTTGATCGGTGAGGCGTCCGGCGGCCGGTTGGCTGGCGGGTTGATCGGTGAGGCGTCCGGCGGCCGGTTGGCTGGCGGGTTGATCGGTGAGGCGTTCAGCGGCCGATTGGTTCGCGGGCTGATGGGGAAGGAGTTCAGCAGCCGGTTGGTTCGCGGGTTGATCGGCGGGGAGCTCGGCATGCGGCTGGCTCGCGTGCGAGCCGGTCGACCTGCTCGCGTGGGGAGGCGAGGCCGCCTCCGACAGCTGAACCGCCAGCCCCACCGCCTCTGCCGCCTGAACGGCCGCGCTCTCCAGCGGCCCACGGCCCGACACGACCACCGTGGCCGCACGAAGCCGCCTCCAGGCCTCCACCGGCTCGGCGGCCGCCGACTCCAGCCAGGCCGCCACCTCCGGCGCGGGCGCGTCGGCGCCCCACTCCGGCATCTCGACCAGCATGTCGTGTTCCCACAACTGGTCCAGGATCAGCGATACCGCCGCCCGCACGGCCGGAGCCGCGTCGAACGGCACCTCCAGCGCGGCTCGCGGGATGCCCGCATCCAGCTGCGGGGCGAGGCGTTGCCACACCTTCCACAGGCCGGTTCCGCCCGAGAGGGTGCAGCTGGACGCCCAGCCGCGCAGGTGCAGGCCGTCGGCGGTCGGGGTGGCGGTGACGACTGGGCGCAGCCGCACGAGCATGCGCGTCACCCCACCTTCGGCAGGGCTGCGAACTGTTCTGCCCAGGTGGTGCCGAGGACCTCTTGTGCGGCGTTGGCCAGGAGGTGGGCGGCGGCGTAGCGCTCCATCGGGGTCACGTCGCAGATCGCCAGGAGTTGGTAGAGGACGTTGGTGCTCAGGCGGTAGACGGTCATCGACCGGGTGATCGCCGGGTCGGAGAGGTCCACGGTCCACATCGCGGTGTGGTAGTCGGTGAACTTCGTTCGCTCGCCGTAGTTGTAGCGGCGGATGGCGTCCTGGTCGCCCACCTCGTAGGCGCGTTCGCCGTGGCGCGGGTTGGGGTCCGAGGTGAGCAGGCCCGCGTCGTAGCGTTCCTGAGCGGTCAGGCGCAGGGCGATGGTCCAGGTCTGCCAGGCCGCTTCGAGGTGTGTGGTGGGGTGGCCGAGTGCCACCTGTTCGACCAGGGCGCAGGCCGCGGAAGCGTTTGCGGTCCATATCGAGTCCAGTTTGGACCGTACGACACCGTCGGGGTCGCTGGCCAGCAGGAAGTCCTCCACGTGCGAGAGGAACGAGTGGTAGCCGTACTGCAGGCCGGCCGGGTAACGGCTGGCCTGCACGGCCATCGCGGTCAGCGCGAGTGTCGGGCGGGGCACGGACAGCGAGTGGCGCAACGCGGGCAGGCCCAGGCGGAGGCCTTCCGCGCGCAGGGAAACGTGTGCTGGGGGCAGGAAGGCGCGGGCACGGGAGTCGTCGGTCGGCTCGATGCGCACGGAGTTGTTGGGGTGGAACGGGGTGAACGGCGGCAGCAGGAGCTCGGCCACGGCCGCGGACTCGGCGTGGGCCAGCAGCTCGGCCTCGGAAAGCTCCACTGTGGACGGGCTCGAAGCCAGGTAGGAGCGCAGCAGGGTCGCCACCAGCAACGCCGCGGTCGGGGCGGACGGGCCGGTCAGCACGACGCGGACGTGCGGGCCGTGCAGCCAGTGGCGTTCGACGTGGCCCACGACGTCGGCGAACGTGGCCTCGGCCGCGGCGAGGGCCGGGAGGACGCCGTCGCGCAGCAGCGGGGCCTTGATCGGGTCGTGGTAGTAGCAGACGACGTCGGTCATCCGGCCCTCCGGTAGGTCTCCGCCACCACTTCGAGCACCTGGCCGGACGGGACCGGGAGTGCCTCGGTGAGCCGGACGTGGTCGCCGTAGCGGGACGTCAGGCGGGGCAGGCAGCGCAGGTGCAGCGCGTTGGTGAGGTCGGCGTACTGCGGTTTCGGGCCGTTCACGCGGGCCTCGAAGTCCTCGCGGGACGTGATGACGCCACCCATGCCCGCGAACAGTTGCGCGGGCATGCCGTAGCGGGCGCGCAGTGCGGTCGCGCCGGCCACCGACGAGAACGGTTCCGTCAAAGAAGAAGCCGGGAAGTCCCAGTAACGGCGGCCGAGCACGACGTCGCGGTAGCGCAACCGATCAGCGATCCGCACGTCGCCGTCCAACGACACCGGCTGCAACGGGGAGAGGTCGGCCGCGCCGCAGGTCAGGTCGGAGTACAGGGGTGCGACGCGGTCGGGCAGCGAGATCGGCATGAGGTAGCCGAGGTAGAGCACGTCCAGCACCGCGCCGTTGTCGCGGCGGCGCAGTCGCAGTTCGTCGTTCTGCTGGTCGTGGAAGACCTCCAGCGCGTCCGGCGTGTGGTCGGCCCAGCGCGGGTCCTCACCGATCTCCGCCCGGCCGAGCAACGGGTGCAGGTTCGGGTTGAAGCCCTGCACCGGCCGGTACTCCACGAAACCGCGCGGGAACACACCGTCCAAAGTGGCCCGGACGGTCGCGTACGCCTCGGGTGGCAGCAGGTCGAGGAACCGGCCGGGGAAACGGCCGAATCCGTCGTAGACGTGGTTGACCACCAGGCCGTCCGGCGACGGCTGGGCGAAGAACGAGTACGAGGTCGGCCTGGTCTTCATCCACGCGGGCAGCAGGTCCGCGGCGGCCGTGACTACCTCGTCGCTGATCACGCCGTCCCGCACCAGATCGGCGACCTGGGCCCGGCTCGCACCGAGACCGCCGGTCGGCGCGCCGGACATGGCCTCGTGCATCAACGGCGCACAGGCGGCGAGGCGGGCGGAGCCGCCGTGGCCGAACTCCGACACGAACAGGTCGCGCGAGTGCCGCCGGATCGCGAGGTGCCGGTCGAACAGCATCAGCAACGGCGTGAGGCCGGCCAACGATCGCACGCCGTCGTAGCCGTGCGCACGGCCGAGACGAACAGGCAGTGGCAGCACGACGTCTTCGCTCAACGGCGTCACATCACCGAGGTCCACCCCGACGATCGAGCCCAGCTCTTCCCACGACGCGAACAGGGCGGTCAGCGCGGCAGGTCGTGCGGCAGCGTCGATCTCGGCGAACGCCAGCGTGTCCCGGTAGATCGAGATCACCCGGTCGGCCAGCGAGGACCGGCCGGTGTCGCGCAGCCACGAGGCCAGCGCGGGACAGGCCTCGGGGTCCTGCGGGTCGGCGGGCAGCACCGGCACGAGGAGCTTGATGTCGAGCAGCAGCGCGACGTAGTGCTGCGCGCGCTCGGACTCGCCGTCGGGCAGCCGGGTCGCGAGCGCGCTGGCGAGCTCGGCGGGGCTGATGCCCTTGGGGTTGGCGCCGGTGAGACCGACCAGGAACTGCAGGGGCGGGCTGGACGCCAGTTCGACGTCCTCCTCGATGCCGACGTTGGCGCGCAACGGTCCGCGGGCGGGGATGTCCCGGCGGAACCTCACCTGGCCGCCGTTGGCGTGCACGTCGGGCGCGAGGCGGTGCGGGTGGTCGAAGAGGTGAGCGCGATCGGCGAGGAGAGCGGCGATCAACCGGGTCAGCAACACCTGGTTGACCCGCGTGACGGCGACCGGTGTGCCGAAGTCCGGCGCGGGGGCGTCGGGGGACCAGGTGGCCCAGCCGACCGCCGCGTACCAGGACAGGGGACTGGTCTTCGACGTCGCGCGCAGGGCGTAGCGCAGCACGGTGGGTTCGGCCTTGCGGGAACGCTTGTCCCCGGCACCGGCGCGCGCGAGCCCCTGCCAGAGGTCGCGGCCGCTGAAGACGGCGGCCTTCCGCACGGACTCGGTGCCGCACAACGACGCGAGCACCTCGCGTTCGGCGGCGAGCGCGTCCGGCAGCAGCCGCTCGATCTCGGCGGTCACCTCAGCGCGTTGGTCCATGGCCGACAACCACTCGCCGAGCTGCGGAAACCGCGAGATCAGCTCGCCGGCCTCCGCGCGAAGTGAAGGCCGGGGCAACCGTCCGTTGTGGACGTCGCGGCGCAACGGCAGCACGACTGCGCGGTGGTAGGTGTCGGAGTGCGTGCCGGCGCTGTCGTGCAACAGGTCCGACACCGGGGCGGCCAGCGACAGCAGCGAGGCTTCGAGCGCCGCCAACGTCTCCACCGCCCGCCGGAACGGCGCTGCCGTCGCAGCGCCGTCCGGGTGCGGCAGGGCCGCCAGGCGCACGAGTGCGTATGGCGCTGTTTCTCCCTGCACGCGATCGCTCATGCGTTCTGGACGGGAGGCTGGGTGCAGCTGCTGCACGACGAGCTGCCGCACGAGCACGACGAGGCGCCTCCGGAGGCACCGGACTCCGGCAACGCGACCGAGTCGCGCAGGGAGGTGACCGCGAGGTCGCCGAGCTCCAGGTCGTCAGGGTCGAACGAGAGATCCTTCATGCCGTGTCCTCACGTCTTCAGTTGTTGTTGAACTCGCCCAGGGGCTGTTCAGCCAGGCTGAAGAAACGCGATACGGCACGGATCGCGCTTTGCTTGATCTCACGCGCTACAGGCGGCCGCGCACCTCGTCGGCCTTGGGTTCGCCCAGCTCCTCGAACAACGTCACGGACTCCAGCCAGCACTTCTCCGCGCCCCGGCGGTCACCGAGCCCGTCCAGCGCCAGCCCGAGGTTGTCCAGCGACTCGGCCTGCCCGTAGATGTCTCCGATCGCCCGGAACGTCTCCAGCGCCCGGTCGACGTACGACACGGCCTGGGGGAAGTCGAGCAGCCCCCGGTACACCTCGCCGATGTTGTTGAGCAGGATCGCCTCGCTGTACGGGTCCTTGATGTCCTTGCGGATCTCCAACGCCCGCAGGTACCGCGCCAGCGCGACGTCGAACCGGCCCGCGTCGGCGTGCAGCAGCGCGATGTTGTTCAGCGTCACGGCTTCCGAGTGCAGGTTGCCGAGTTCACGCGCGATCTCGGCGGACTGCTCGTAGCACGCCAGCGCGTCGTCGGAGCGGCCCTGCACCATGTAGACGATGCCCAGGTTGTTGAGAGTCGGTTCCTGGCGGGCCTTGTCGCCGGTCGCGCGGAAGATCGCGAGCGCCTGCTGGTTGCACTCGATGGACTCCTCGTGCCGCCGGACCTCGCGCAGCGCGATGCCCAGCGTGATCAGCATCCTGCCCTCGGCGTTGCGGTCACCGACCGATCGTGCGGCGGCCAGCGCGACGCCGTGCGTGTCGAGCCAGTCCGCCCAGTGCTTGCGCAGGTTGAAGAAGTCCCACAGGCATTGAGCCAGGCTCCAGCAGTGCTCCGGCAGTTCGTGCCCGGCGGCGTCGCGCACCGCCGCGACCAGGTTCGCGCGTTCCGTGTCGCACCACAGCAGAGCGGCGTCGCGATCGGCGAACGAACGTGCGTGCACGACCGGGTCCGCGGGGCTGATCTCCAGTTTGCGCTGGGGGTTGAGCTGCTGCGCGCTCCGCCACGACGTGTGCACGTACCAGTCGAGCACGCGGCGCCGCGCCAACGCGCGAGCGGGCGGCGGTTCGGCGGCGGTGACCTGCTCGACGGCGTACGTGCGCAGCAGGTCGTGCAGGCTGTAGCGGCCTGGGGTGTGTTGCTGCAACAGGTGTTCGTCGAGCAACGTCTCCAGCAGGTCGGCCGCCTCGTGCGGGGTCAGCCCGGCGAGCGCGGCGGCCGAGTCGGCGGAGAAGTCCTCTCCCGGGTGGAGTCCGAGGAGTCGAAACAGACGCCTCTGGTTGTCCGGCAGTGCCTGGTACGAGAGGTCGAACACGCCCCGGACACCGAGACCGCCTCCCCGTTCGAGCTGGTCCACCAGGTCACGCATCGTCCACTGTGGACGACGGGCGAGTCGCTTGGCGGCCAGCGCGACGGCGATCGGCAGGTGCCCGCACAGCTCCGCGATCCGTTCCGCGGCCTCGCGATCGGCCTGCACGCGGTCCTCGCCGGCGATCCTGGAGAGCAGCGCGAGCGCCTCACCCGGGGTGAAGACGTCGAGGAACAGCGAACTCACGCCGTCCAGCCGCAGCAGCGTGCGGCGGCTGGTGATCAGCACCATGCAGGTGGCGCTGCCCGGCAGCAACGGCCGCACCTGGTCCTCGCCGGCGGCGTTGTCGAGCAGCACCAACGCGCGCTTGCCCGTGAGCCGGTCGCGGTAGAGCGCGGCCCGTTCCTCGAGCGACGCGGGGATCTGCCCGCCGGGCACGCCGAGCAGCCGCAGGAAGCTCTCCAGCACGGCGGACGGGTCCGCGGGCAGCTCGTCGGCGTCGAAGCCGTGCAAGTCGGCCCACAGTTGGACATCCGGGTAACGCCGAACGAGCCGGTGGGCCGCGCGAACGGCCAGCTTCGTCTTGCCGACCCCGGCCATGCCCTCGATCGCGGAGATCACGACGGTGGTCTGGGGCCCGGGCTCGCACAGCCGCCGCAGCTCGGACTCCCGGCCGGTGAACTCGGCGATGTCCATCGGCAGCTGGCGATGCGCGTTCAAAGCCGCGGGCGAGGGCACCCGGCTTTCGAGGATCACCTGCTGCAACTGGCGCAACCGCGCGCCCGGCTCGACGCCGATCTGCTCGACCATGTGCCTGCGGGCCGTCGCGAAGGCCTCCAGCGCCTCGCTGCGACGGCCCGAGCGGTCCAGCGCCAGCATCAGCTGGGCCCAGAGCTCCTCGCGCAACGGGTGCAGCGCGGTCTCCCGCCGCAGCCGGTCGATCACGTCGTCGAACCGGCCGAGTTCCAGCGACGTCTTCGCGAACCGCTCGACCGCGGTGAGACGGCGTTCCTGGATCCGGGTGAACTCGGCGCGCAGCAACGGTCCCGCGTTGAGCTCGGCGGTCGGAATGCCGTGCCACCTGGCCAGTGCCTGGCCGAAGAGGTCCGCGGCCGCCTCCGCGTCGTTGTCCGCCAGCGCGGTCTCGCCCTCGCGGACGAGCCGGTCGAACGCGTCGAGATCCAGTTCGCCGGGTTCGACCACGAGCTGGTAGCCGTGGCCGGGATGCGTTATCAGGCGTTCACCGAGAACTTTGCGCAACCCGGCGACGTACGTGCGCAGGTTCGACTCGGGCGACACCGGCGGTGAATCCCAGACCGCCTCCGTCAGCTGTGCGACGCTGACCGCCTCGTTCGCGTGCAGCAACAGCATGGTGAGCACCGCGCGCTGCCGGGGTCCGCCCAGCTCCAGCAGTGTGCCCGTCCGCCGTACCGCCAGCGAACCGAGCAGCAGGAACTCCACGGGTATATCGCTCCTCGATGATCCAGGCGTTGGGGTGCACAGCCATCCTCGCGCACTTCCTGACGGTCTGTGCACGGCCTGGGCGAAATCTGTGCACGCCCCCTGTCATCTTTGTGTCCAGATCCGGTACCTGCGCCGCCGGGCCCGAGAAACTCCCGGGAGTGGGGGTCGGCGCAGTTGCCGGATCTGGTTCCCCCAGAACCCGGCCGGCGTGTGAAAGTCACCGCGCACGTCGGCCACCTTTCGCAAGACCGGTGGCCCGGACGGGTCCCCCAGACTGAACCGGGCCACCACCTTGCTTCCAGGGCTCTCAGAGAGCCCAGCGGGCGCGCAGAATTCCTGCGAAAGCCTCGAATTCGGCCGTCATCGACACCTCGTCCGGTTGGAGCAGCCACTGCTGCTGCAATCCGTCGATCACCGCGATGGTCGTGCGCACGATCGAATCCACCGGTGCGTCTGCCGCGATCTCGCCGCGTTCCTGGCCTGAGCGCACGGCATCGCCCAGCCATCGCTGCAATCCGCTGTAGTGCTCCCGCACCCACGTGTGCGCGGGGTGGGCGGGTTCGGTCGCCTCGGCGGCCAGCCGCACGAACAGGCCGACCAGGTGCGGCCGCGTCGAGTTGCGCGCCACCAGTGCGGCCAGCGCGTCGAACGCCGCCCAGCCCAGTGGAGGACCCGAGCCGCCGGCCAGGAACTCGCCGTCCTGCCGGTCGCGTTCCTCCAGCACGGCCGTCAGCAGCGCGGCCTTGCTCGGGAAGTGGTGCAGCAGACCGGACTGCGAGAGCCCGGTCTTCGCCGCCACGGCGGCCACCGAGGTTCCCTTGAAACCGGTCAGCGCGAACAGTTCGGTCGCCACAGCCACGGCTTTGGCCCTCGACTCCTCACCGGAGACGTCCACCCGCGACTTGGCCCGGTATCGGGGCGGGACCGACACGGCGTCACCTCACTCCTGATCAGCGGGCAGGGTAACGCGGACGTCGCCGAGCCCGCGGGCGATCAGCACCTCGCCGCCGGTGATCGGCTGCCAGCCGTCCGCCCACACCCGTTGCACGCGCGGGTCGCACGGCACCTCGACCTGGACTTTCTGCCCTGCCTCGACGTCCGCCACCGCGAAGCCGATGAGCCGGACGGGCTCGTCCTGAGGCCGCAGGTAGACCTGCACGACCTCGCGCCCCGGCCGTTCACCGGTGTTGGTGAGCTCCACGGACACGGACGTGATCACACCATCCACAGTGGACTGAGAAGCGGTGCCGTACTCCCAGGTCGTGTAGCCCAGACCGTGGCCGAACCAGAACAACGGATCGCTCGCGCCCCGATAGCCGATCGCGGTGCCTTCGGAGTACACCAGCTCGCCGTCGGACGGAATCAGCGGCAACGCGTCGGAGTCGGCCCGCGGGAACGTGGTGACCAGCCGCCCGGCCGGTTCGATGTGCCCGAGCAACGCGGCCGCCACGGCGTCCCCGGCCTCCTGACCGGGCAGTCCCGCCCACAGCACGGCGTCGACCTGCGCGAGCCACGGCATGAGCACCGGCGTGGCCGCGTTCACCACGACCACCGTGCGCTTCGCTGCCGCCGCCACCGCCGCGACCAGCGCGTCCTGCTCGCCGGGCAACGCGAGCGTGGTCTTGTCGAAGCCCTCGGTCTCCTGCTCCTCGGTGAGGCCGACGACCACGACCGCCACGTCGGCCTCGCGCGCGGCCCGCACCGCCGCACCGATCGCGTCGGCGGGAGCGCGGGGGACCGGCTGGGTGATCAGGCCGACCAGCGCGCTGGCCTCGCGGACGCGGGCCGTGATCCGATCACCGGGGGACAGCAGGACCTCGGCCGTCCAGTGCGGCGGCTTCAGCAGCGCCTCCTCGACGATGCCGTTCGCCCAGGCCAGCAGGGTGGCGTACCGGCGTCCGGCGACGTCCAGCGTCCAGTCGCCGAACCCGCGCACGCCGATCAGCATCCGCGTCGGCTCGTCCAGCACGATCTCGCCAGACACCTCGATCGACGCCGCGCCCTGCGCCCATCCGCCGTACGCGGCGAGTTCGGCGATCTCCATCTCGCGTGACGCCAGCACTTCGCCGTCCGCGTCGTACGTCGTGGCGCGGATGTCCTTGAGCACCCCGGGACCGGGAGCGGCGTACCGGAGCCGCACCTCCACACCGTCCACAACGGACACCGCGTCGCCGAGCTGCGAGGTCAGGCCGTCCGCGATGCTGATGACGTGCGGCGGCCGCACCCCGGCCGAACCGCCGCCCTGTGCGACGGTGTCGATCGCGTGCCGTCCGATGAGCGCGACACGAGAGTCCTGCAACGGCAGCACACCGGAGTTCTTCAGCACGGTCATGCCGCCCGCCGCGAACCTCCGCAGCTGCTCGCGGCGAAGCGTGCTGTCCGGCGCGGGCAGATCGTCAGGCCAGGAGCGCTGCTCGCCGAGCGCCCCGGTCCGCGCGGCCAGGAGCAGCAACCGGCCCAGGTGGTCGTCGATGGTCGACTCGGCGACCTCGCCGGCCCGCACGGCCGCGACCAGCTTGTCCTCCCACGGCCCGCCGGGTCCGGGCATGGCCAGGTCGAGGCCGCCGTTGGCGCTGGCCGCCGTGGACTTCGTGGCGAACCAGTCGGACATGAGCAGGCCGTCGAAACCCCACTCGCCCTTCAGCACGCCCTCGACCAGTTCGGTGTGCTCGGTCGCGGGAACGCCGTTGACCAGGTTGTAGGCCGCCATGATCGCCCACGGCGCGGAGTCCTCGACCACGATCTCGAACGGCAGCAGGTAGATCTCGCGCAACGTCTTCGCGTCCAGCACCATGCTCGCCGTGCGCCGCTCGGTCTCGGACTCGTTCGCCACGTAGTGCTTCGGCGTCGCCGCGATGCCCTTGTCCTGCAACCCCCGCACGTACGCGGCGGCGATCACGCCGGTGAGCAGCGGATCTTCGCTGTAGGCCTCGAACAGCCGGCCGCCGAGCGCCGTGCGGTGCAGGTTGATCGTCGGGCCGAGCACGACGTGGACCTGTTGTGCCGCGGCCTCGTCCGCGAGCACCTCGCCGACCTCGCGGGCCAGCGCCGAATCCCAGTGCTGCGCCAGCAACGTGGCGTTCGGCAGCACGCACGCGATCGTGCCGCCGCGCAGTTCGGCGCCGCGGACACCGGTCGGGCCGTCGGACACCTTCAGCGACGCCAGCCCGATCTCCGGCTCCGGGTGCAGCGCGAACAGCGCGGAACCGGTGAGCAGCCGGACCTTCTGCGGCAGGTCGAGCCGGGCTGCCAAATCGATCACGGCTGCTTTCTCGATGTCCATGCGTCCGAGCAGACCAGAACTACCGACCGAGTGGTCGGTCGGTAGACCGTGCTGTTATCGCTCAGTTACCTAGCCGTGATGTGACGCCACGCGGCACACCCGTGGCACGCCTCTACCAATGTCCAAGGGGAGGGGAATGGTGATGAAGATCGAGGTGCGGCTGCTCGGGCCGCTCGAGGTGCGCGGACCGAACGGGCCGGTGCACTTCACCGGGGCGCGGCGGCGGGCCGTGTTCGCGTTGCTGGCGTTGCGCACCGGGCGGCTGGTGTCGAGGTCGGCGCTGGTCGACGGCCTGTGGGGCGAGGACGTGCCGCCCACGGGGACCAAGACGCTGCAGGGGCACGTCGCGAAGGTCCGAAGAGCGCTGGAGCTGGCCGGCGCGGACGGCGTGGTGCTGACGCGCGAACCCGGCTACCTGCTCGACGTCACGCAGGTCGTGGTCGACGTCGAGGAGTTCGACGAACACCTGCGCCGCGGCCGGTACGCGGAGGCGCTGGCGTTGCACCGCGGCGATCCGCTGGCGGACTGCCCGGTCGAGGGCTGGGCGGGCGCGGAGATCGTGCGGCTGCGGGAGGCGCTGGCGTTCGCGGAGGAGAACCAGGCGGCGGCGCTGTGCCTGGACGGCCGGTACGCCGAGGCGATCACCCAGCTCGAACGGCTCGTCGCGCTCTACCCGTTGCGGGAGTCGTTGTGGGAGCTGCTGATGGAGGCCCAGCACCGGGCCGGCCGCGCGGGTGACGCGCTGCGGACCTACCGGCGGGTGCGGGCGCTGCTCGTTGAGGAGTTCGGCCTGGAACCCGGTTCTGCCTTGCGGCGCAGGGAGGCCGCGGTACTGGCCGGGTAGGGGCTCCGCGGCTCGTGTCGGGGGTGCGAGCCGCGGAGCGGGATCGTGGCTCGCCCTGGGGGGTGCGAGCCACGATCCGGTTCTCCCCCCGAAGAACCTGTTCTCCCCTTGCCGCGAAAGTCTGCGGATCCGCGGTGGCCAACCGGTTGCCGCGTGGTGGTCAAGATCAGCCGGGCTGGTACGAGCAGTGATAGCCCGTGGTCACGGCCTCGCGCAACGCGTCCGCCGTCGACGGCTCGGTCGCCGCGATCGTGTCGATGGCGCGGCGGATCGCCTTGCGCACGGCGGTTCTGGCGCGTTCGGCCGGGCCCGCGAAGTTCCGGCCGCGACCGCCCATGCCGGTCTCGCGTTCGAGGTGGCTGAGCAACGCCTCCAGTTCGGCCTCGGCTCGCGGCGTCGGGTGGTCGTCGAGTTGCGCGCGCAGGTCGCGGATGCGCGTGAGATACGCGGCGCGGGCCACGGGATCGAGCACCGGCTGGTTGCCGCTGTCCTGCCCGCCGACGAGTTCCAGCGCGGCGATCTCGACGCCCGGATCGGCCACGAGCCGCGCGAGGTAGCGCATGCCCACCAGGTCCTCGACGCGGGTTTCCCTGCCGTGGTGGGAGACGATCCACCACGCGTTCTCCTTGCGGATCGTGATCCGGCCGGACAGCCCGTCGCGGGCCTGCGCCCACATCGCGGCGCGGGCGGTCATGCCGATCGCGTTCGCGTCGTTGATGGCGACGTCGAACAGCGCCCTGCCGCGTTCGCCGCCGACGGTCTGGGCCAGCGTGGCGCGGGCGTAGGCGGTCATCGGCAGGTTGCCGAGCCGGATGTTGGTGGTGACAGCGCGTTCCAGGTGTTCGGTGGCGAGCGCGGGCTCGCCGAACGTCGTGGCGGCGATGCCCAGCAGCAGTTCGGTCGAGCCGAAGCAGACGATCGCCGTGGCCGGCACGACGGGCAGCGGCGCGAACGGTTCGAGCAACCGGTAGGCCTCGCGGGCGATGTCCGCCTCGCCCAGCGCCGCGGCCACGTGCACCACGCAGAACAGGCACGTGATCCAGGTGCTGGACAACGGGACCGCGGTGAGTCCGTTGATCGTCAGCCGGTGCAACGCCGACCGCGCGCGATCCCGTTGGCCCGCTTCGAGTGCCAGCAACGCGAGCGCGGCCTCGAAGCTGAACTCCAGGTCCGGCAACGTGGGGGAGTGCGTCACCTGCTCGGCCAGGTCGACCAGTTCGCCGCCGCGGCCCTGCAACCAGCGGATCGCGAACAGGTGCGTGCTGTGGAAAGTTTCCGCGTCCACGTCGCCCGCCTCGAGCCCGAGTCGCAGGCAGGCCAGGGACTTCTGCTCGGCCTCCGCGAACCGACCGGCCCGGATCGTCCGCATGACGTCCATCGCGGCGTGGAAGAACAACAGCGCCGGATAGCCGGACGCCCGCCGGGCCAGCTCGACCTGCGAGCGTTCCGCGTGCGGGTCGCCCAGGCAGAACAGGTCCATCGTGCGCCGGCACAGACCGCTGAGCGCCAACAGGTCCAGGCCCGCCGCCGACGCCACGGAGATCAGTTCGTCGGCCAGCGCCAGCCGGAAGGCCGTGTGCTCCGGGGACCACAACGCGTGATGTGCCAACGACAGGGCCTCGGCCAGGGTCAGCTGGTCGCCGGTGTTCCTGGCCTGCTCCAACGCTTCCAGCACGCACTCGGTCTCGCGCCGGTCGTAGGCGTGCTCGGCCGCGAGCCTGGTGACCAGGCGGGTGCGCAGTGGTTCGGACGGTTGCGCGGCGACGGCCTCGCGCAGCCGGGCGATCGCGAGTGCGCGGTCGGCTCGGCCGCGGAACTTGTTGACCCACATGCCCGGCAGGCCCAGCGCCGCCTCGGGGTCACCGTCGCGGGCAGCCTGGTCGAGCAGGTCCCGTGCCTCGGTGATCCGGCCCCTGGCCAGCACGGCGTGCGCCCGTTCGACGAGCCGGACCGCGTCGTCCAGCGCGGTCGTGCCGGTGGAGGTGACAACGATGACGACGGGCAGCTGGTGGACGGTTCCGGCCACGAGCTGCGTCAGCTGGAACGCTTCCTCGCCCGCCAGGTCGACGTCGTCCATCAGGATCAACGCGGGCGTGCGCTTGAGGACGTCGACGACCTTCTGCGCGCACACGTCGGGTTCGGCGTCCAGCGCGGCCGCGTCGCCGCCCAGGCCGGCGAGGATCGCGTGCCACGGCCAGTACGCCGGGGCGTCCGCGCGGCAGGTCGTCCAGACGACGGCCAGCCCCTGCGCCTGGGCCTGCTCCACGGCCTGGACCAGGTACTGCGTCCGTTCGGCGCCCGGCGGCCGGTTGACCGCGACGAGCTGCCCAGAGCCCAGTTCCGCCCGTTCGAACGCCGACTCCGGCACCAGCACCGCTTCACCCTCGAATGCACTTCTTCAGCCAGGACTGGGGAAACCTAGCGGAGGACGGTGACCGGCACGTACGCGGTCAACACGCATTTAGAGGTGCATTGATGCGAACAGCGGATCGGTGTACTCCGTGATGCGGGCGTGGTCCCGCGCGATCTGCTCGTACGACTCGACGTCGGAGGGCGTGAAGACGTCGGCCGTGGTGACCATCGCCTTGACCGCGCTGTCCCAGTCCGGGTGCACGCCGCTGCCGACCGCCGCGCAGATCGCGGCGCCCAGACCGGCGGCGTCGCTCATCTTCGTGCGCCGCACCGGCCGTCCGAACACGTCCGCGAAGATCTGCATCATCAGGTCGGACCGCGACCCGCCGCCGGACACGATCAGCTCGGGGAACTCACGCCCCAACGCCTGCGCCATCGCCGTGCTGTGCCGGTTCATGGTCAGCGCGATGCCTTCCAGGATCGACCGGTACACGTGGTGGCGGCCCTGGGTGCCGTCGAACCCGAGGAGTGCGCCGCGCCGGTACGGGTGGTCGCCGGGTGCCAGCCAGTCGAGGACCGTCATCAGGCCGCCGCAGCCTGGTTCGACGTTCGCCGCACCGGTCTCCAGCTCGCCGAGGTCGGAGTCGACCAGCTGCCGGTACCAGCTCACCGTCCACATGCCGCGCCGGATTCCGTTGCTCTCGTACAGGTATTTGCTCGGCACAGAGCCGAAGTTCGACCAGAAGCGGCCCTCCGGATCGACGGTGTGCCGATCTCCGGTGGTCATCGCGGCGATGTAGGTGCCGAGCGACACCAGCAGTTCGTCGCCGAGCCCGCTGCCCAGCGCTTCGACGGCCTTGTCGTTCGAGGTCGCGTACACCGGCAGTCCGGCGGGTAGGCCGGTCGCCTCGGAGGCCTCCTCGGTGACGGTCCCGAGCAATGCGCCGGGGTCAACGAGGTCGAACAGCTGCTCGCGGCGCATTCCGGTGTCCGCATAGGACGGTGATGAATCCGGCCAGCGCCAAGTCTCGTGGTCGATCGGCCACATGCCCTCGTAGTTGCCCGCGGTGTCGCGGCGCTCGCCGGTGAGCCGGAGCGTCACGTACCCCGAGGAGGTTGTGACGTACCGGATCGCCTCGTCGTCCCATTGTCGTTGCCCGAGCCGGTCGTCCATCCAGCTCAGCAACGGCTCCGCCAGCGTCCCGTCGGCTTGCAGCAGCGCTCGGCAGAACCGGATCGTGCACAGGCCGACGCCCGCGATCTCGCCCGGTGTGCCGGTGAACCGTTGCATCGCCTCGGCGCAGGCCTCGGCGATCGAGTCCCACACGTCGTCGTCCGGGTGCACGACCTGGCCCGGCCGCGGGTGCTCGTACGGCCGCAGCGGGCGCTGGGCGGAGGCGTGCACCCGGCCGACCTCGTCGACGATCGACACCTTCGTGCTCTGCGAGCCGTTGTCGATCGCGATCAGGTAGCTCATGACACCGGGAAGATCGTGCCGGCGTTCATGATCCCGTTCGGGTCGAACCCGCGCTTGAGCACCTCCAGCAGGTGGTAGGCGCTGCCGTGCTCCTCGCGCGTCCACGGCGTGCGGTACTTGCCGATGCCGTGGTGGTGCACCATGGAACCGCCCAGCCGCAACGACTCCTCGACGATGATCGCGTTGAGCGGGATGTGGTACTCGGTGATCTCCTGCTCGGGTTCGCAGGTGATGTCGTAGTCGTAGACGAAGTAGAGGTTCGTGCCGGTCTGGTAGCTGTGCGACGAGTGCGCGCCGAGCATCGTGAGGTCGGCGAAGCGGGGGAACTCGGTCCGCACCCGGTTCATGATCGCGTCGTAGAGCGGCGTGACGTTCGACCAGTCGACCGAGACCTCGGTGGTGTAGCCGAGGTGCTGCGTCTCCAGCATGGCGCGCTTCTCGGCGTCGATCTTGTCCTGGCCCCAGTTGAGGTTGTCGAACCACTCGACGATCAGCTTGGGGTCGACGGCCTCGGTGCCCGCGAACGTCTTCTCGATCGCCTCGGCGGTCGCCCGCGCGATGCCTTCCGGGCCTTCCGCGACGAGCACGACCACGTTCTTGTTGTCCGAGAAGTGGCTGAAGTGCTGGTTCGCGTCCTCGGGCGAGTAGACGCGGCACACTGACGGCCGGTAGCCGTCGGTGATCAACGTCCGCAGCCGCTCGACGGCGTCACCGAAGTCGTCGGTGAGGAAGCCGAAGTAGTGGTTGTGCTCCGGCTGGTGGCGGAACAGCTTCACGGTGACCTCGGTGATCACGCACAGCGCGCCTTCGTTGCCGATCACGACGTGCCGGATGTCCGGGCCCGCCGCGCGGCGCGGGACGTTCTTGATCCGGGTGACCGTGCCGTCCGGGAACACCGCCTCCAGGCCCACCACCATGTCCTCGATCCCGCCGTACAGCGTGGAGAACTGGCCGATCGACCGGGTCGCGACGAGGCCGCCCATCTGCGCGAGCGGCTTGGACTGCGGCGAGTGACCGGTCGTCAGGCCTCGTTCGCGCAGTCCGTCCTCCAGTTGCTGCAACGGAACGCCGCACTGCGCGGTGACCATCATGTTGACCGGGTCGATCCGGACGATGGCGTTCATTGTGGAGCCGTCGAGGACGATGGTGTTCTCCACCAACGTCTCCAATCCGCCCTCGGTCGCGGTTCGGCCGGTGCGAGGCACGACGTTGATCTGGTGCTCGTTGGCGAACGCGAGCACCTTGCTGACCTCTTCAGTGGACCCCGGCTTGACGATCGCGGCCGGGATCGGTCCGGTGAAGATGCCGTGCACGGAGGTGTACTTGCGGAACCTGTCGACGCTCGCGTCCCGCAGTTCGTGCTCGTCGGTGGAGACCTTCGCGGAGCCGAGAAGCTCGGTCAGGCCGACGACGATCTGCTCGCGGCTCAGGTCGGAGGCGGAGGGAACGGAGGGCGGCGGTGCAGGAAACATGGCTCTGCCTTCAGAGAGTCAGCGAACGAGGTATCCGCCGTCGACCACCAGCGTGTGGCCGTTGACGTAGTCGGAGGCGCGGCAGGCGAGGAACACCAGTGCGCCCATGAGGTCGCTCGGATCGCCCCAGCGACCGGCCGGGATGTGGTCGATCACGCGCTGGTTGGTCTCGGGATCCGACCGGGTGGCCTCGGTGATCTTCGTGGCGAAGTAGCCCGGCGCCAGCGCGTTGACCTGGATGTTGTGCTGTGCCAGCTCGTCGCAGTAGGCCTTGGTGAACCCGGCGATGCCGTGCTTGGTCGCGGCGTAGGCGGGGGACTGGCGGCCGCCCAGGAACGAGAACAGCGACGCGATGTTGATGATCTTCCCGGACCGCTGGGGGATCATGTACCTGGTCGCCTCGTGGGCCAGTTCGAAGGCCGCGGTCAGGTTGACGGCGATCATCGGGTCCCACTTGGCGCGGTCGAAGTTCTCCACGTCGTCGAGCAGGCTGATGCCGGCCGAGTTGACGACGATGTCGACGGAGCCGAACTGCTCGAAGCACGCGTCCACAACGGACGCGCACGCGCCCGGCGCCGTGATGTCGGCGGTCATCTCGCCGAACCGCTGTCCTTGCGCCTCGACGAGTTTCTGCGTCTCGCCGTCGTCGGACACCAGGCTGGGCACGAACACGTCGGCCCCGGCGGCGGCCAGGCCGAGCGCGAACGCCTGGCCCAGCCCCGTGTTGCCGCCGGTGACGATCGCGTTCTTCCCCTTGAGGGAGAACAGGTCCAACCCGAAGTCCATCAGATGCTCCCGAACGGATCGGATACCGCGACGTACGTGGTCTCGAGGTACTCCTCGATGCCCTCGGCGCCGCCTTCACGGCCGATGCCCGAGTGCTTGACGCCGCCGAACGGAGCGGCGGGGTTCGACACGATTCCCGTGTTGAGGCCGAGCATTCCGGTCTCCAGCGACTCCGCGAGCCGCAGTCCCCGGTTGAGGTCACGGGTGTAGGCGAAGCACACCAGGCCGTACTCGGTGGCGTTGGCGAGCCGGACCGCTTCCTCCTCGGTCTCGAAGGTGACGATCGGCGCGACCGGTCCGAAGATCTCCTCCTTCAGCAGGCGGGCGTCGGCCGGCACGTCGGTGAGCACGGTCGCCTCGTAGAAGAAACCCTTGCCCTCCAACGCGACACCGCCGAGCGCCAGTTGCGCGCCCTGGTCCAGGGCGTCGTCGACCAGTTCGGTGACCTTCGCGCGGGTCTTGGCGTCGACCAGCGGGCCGAGCGGGTAGTCCTTCATGCGGTCGGCCAGCTTCGCCGTGAACTCCGCGGCCACCGAGGAATGCACCAGGAACCGGTTCGCCGCCACGCAGGCCTCGCCGCCGTTGCGCAGCTTGGCCAGCACCGCTCCATCGGCGGCCGCGTCGACGTCGGCGTCCTCGAAGACGAGGAACGGCGCGTTGCCGCCCAGTTCCATCGAGACCCGCAGCACCTGGTCGGCGGACTGCGCGATCAGCTTCTTGCCGACCGCGGTCGACCCGGTGAACGACAGCTTGCGCAGCCGCGGATCGGTGAGCAGCGGGCCGGTGACCGCGCCCGGATCGGTCGTGGTGACCACGTTGAGCACGCCCGCGGGGAGTCCGGCGTCGGTCAGCACCTCGGCGAACAGCAACGCGGTCAGCGGCGTGAGCTCGGCGGGCTTGAGCACCATCGTGCAACCGGCCGCGATCGCCGGGGCGATCTTGCGGGTGGCCATGGCCAGCGGGAAGTTCCACGGCGTCACGAACAGGCAGGGTCCGACCGGCCGTTTCACCGTCACGAGCCTGTTCTTGCCGTCCGGTGCGGTCGTGAACCGGCCGGAGATGCGCGGTGCCTCCTCCGAGAACCACCGCAGGAACTCCGCGCCGTAGGCCACCTCGGCCCGTGACTCGGCCAGCGGCTTGCCCATCTCCGAGGTGATGAGCCGCGCGAACTCCTCGGTCCGCGCGGTCACCAGTTCGAAGGCCTTGCGCAGGATCTCGGCCCGTGCACGCGGCGCGGTCTTCCCCCACGCGGCCTGGGCGGCGACGGCGGCGTCGAGTGCCTTCAGGCCGTCCCGAGGCGTGGCTTCGGCTACCTGCGCCAGAACCTCCTCCGTGGACGGATCCAGCACCTCGAACGTGCGGCCGTCGCTCGAGTCGAGCCACTTGCCGTCGATGTACAACTTGGTGAGCATGGCGGGTCCCCTCACAGCCTCAGGTCGACCCCGATGAGGTCCTCGTAGAGCTTCATCGGGGTCATCTCGCCCGCCCGGTCGCCGTAGCTGGCGCGGGCGCGGCGGAAGATCTGCTCGACGAGCGCGGACAGTTCGGCGGGCACTCCGACGGACGCCGCGAGATCCGTGGACAGGCCGAGGTCCTTGCAGGCCAGCGCGATCGCGAAGCCCTCGTCGTAGTCTCCGTGGTCCAGCACGGACAGCACGTCGTTCTCCACGAAGTTGCTCCGGGCAGGGCTGTTGACGAGCGCGTTGCGCAGCACACCCAGCTCGACACCCGCCTTCACGCCGATCGACAGCACCTCGGCCGTCGCGACCAGGTGCGAGAACCACAGCTGGTTCAGCATCAGCTTCACCGTGTAGCCCGCGCCGTGCGCGCCGACGTGCAGGATGCGTTCCCGGTCTCCCATGGCGTCAAACACAGGTCGGAGGCGGTTCACGTCATCGAGGTCGCCGCCGACGAAGATCTGCAACGTGCCGTTCGCGGCGCCCACGGACATGCCGCTGACCGGCGCGTCCAGCACGTGCAGGCCCGGGTTCTTCTTGCGGATCTCGTCGGCCACCTCGGGCACCGACGTGGACATGTCGATCCACGTGCCGCTCGGAACCATGCCGGCGAGCACACCCGCCGGACCGTTCATGACCTCGTGCACGTGCTTGGGCGTGGGCAGCATGGTGATCACCAGGTCGCTGTCCGCGGCGACCTCGGCGGGCGTGTCCGCCCACTTGGCGCCGCCGGCGACCAGCTCGTCCGCCGACTCGCGGCGGATGTCGTTGACCACCAGGGAGAATCCGGCCTTCTGCAGGTTGCGGGTCATGCCGGACCCCATGCTGCCCAGGCCGATGAAACCGACGGTCGTCACGCTCTCTCCTCGGGCGTGTAGAAGGGGTTGCTCGGGGTGTCCTTCGCGGCGAGCACCGCGTCGATCGTCGGCAGGTCCTTGGCGCCGTTGGCAAGTGCTGTCCGAGTGGCCTCACGGTTGTTGCGGTACACGGTGTCCGCGTCGTCGGCGCCGGGATTGACCCAGACCGCCGCGATCAGCACGTGCGTCGAGGTGTCCGGTTCCGGGATGCTGCCGTCGGCCACCGCGTCGGCGACCCCCGCCGCGACGCCGGCCTGCGCGGGGCCCCAGATCAGCAACCCGTGGTCGTCGTTCGCGGGCGCGGCCTTGGTGACGAACAACGTCATCGGCTTGACCGGCAACGAAGGCCGCAGGACCGCGACGAACGGGACGTGCCCCGCTGAGGGCGTGGCCAGGGCGGTTGCCCACGCGGTGCCGGCCGGTCCGTCGCGATGACCGAGCACCGTGTTGATGTGGGCGGCGTTGACGCCCTCGCCGACGAAGCTCTCCCCGATCTGCATCAGATCAGCCCCTGCGCGGTCAGCCACTCCTGCGCGACCTCGTCCGGCTCGTCACCGTCGACGTCGACCTTGGCGTTGAGCTTCTGCATCTCCTCGGTGGTCAGCTTGTCCGCCATGGGCTTGAGCACGTCGGCGATCTTCGGGTGGCTCTTGAGCACGTCGGCCTGCAATGTGAAGCCGCCCTGGTAGATCGGGAAGAACGCCTTGTCGTCCTGCAGCACGGTCAGCCCGAGCGCGGCGATGCGGCCGTCGGTGGCGAACACCTCGCCGAAGTTGCAGTCCTTGCCGTCCTTGGTGGCGGTGTAGATGACGCCGGTGTCGAGCAGCTTCACGTTGTCCTTGGGAGCGTCGAAGCTGTAGGTCTTCGAGACGCCGGGCCAGCCGTCGTCGCGGGTGGAGAACTCGCTCTCGATGCAGAACGTCCGCTCGTTCGCGGGCAGCTTGGCGAGGTCGCTCATCTTCGTGACGTTCAGTTCCTTCGCCTTCTCGTTGCGGATCGCGAAGGTGTAGGTGTTGTTGAACGGCGCGGGCGCGACCCACGCGATGTTCTTGGCCTCGTCGGCCTTCTTCACCGCGTCGAACTGCTCCTGCTCGGTCTTGATCGGCTGCGTCTGCTTGTTGTAGGTGATCCAGGACGTGCCGGTGTACTCCCAGTAGCCCACGAACTGCTTGTTCTCCAACGCCTGCCGCACGTTCGCCGAGCCGACCAGCTTCGTGTTGGCCTCCAGCGTCGCGCCGTGGGCGTTGAGCAGCTTGGTGGTCAGGTGGGCGAGGATGTACTGCTCGGCGAAGTCCTTCGAGCCGATCTGGCCGGACAGGCCCGCGAGATCACTGGTCTTCGCGGCGGTGTCGGCGGACGGGGAGCTCGAACAGGCGGCCAGCCCGAGGGCCAGCACGCCGACGAGGGCGCGCTTGTACATGGAGGGTCCTTTGTGGAGGAAGGCGAATTAGAGACCGCGAGGGCGGACGAGGTCCTCGACGAGACCGGCTGCCCAGTCGATGAGGACGGCGATCGCGGCGACGAGCACGGCGCCGACGACGATCACGGGGTAGCGCTGGAGCTTCAGGCCGTTGACGATCATGTCGCCGAGGCCGCCTGCGTTGATGAACGTCGCGATGGTCGCGACACCGACGGAGAACACGAGAGCGGTCCGCAGCCCGGCCAGGATCACCGGTGAGGCCAGCGGGAGCTCGATGCGCCACAGGACCTGGCGCGGGGTCATGCCCATGCCCCTGGCGGCCTCGCGGGTGGCGTGGTCGACCTGTTCGAGGCCGGTCAGGGTGTTGCGCAGCACGGGCAGGAAGCAGTAGGCGACCAGCGAGATCAGGGCGGTGTAGAAGCCCGTCCGCCACACGATCGCCAGCAGGATCACCACACCGACCGCGGGCGTCGCCTGGCCGATGTTGCCCAGTCCGATCACGAACGCCCTGATTGCCTTTGACCGGACCCGGTAGGCGGCGATTCCCGCCGGGATGGCGAGAAGCGCGACCAGAGCGGACGAGACCACGGTGAGGACGAGGTGTTCCTGCGTCCGTTCGAGCAGGTAGCTCGTGTTGAGCGTGCGCTGCTCGATCGAGTCCAGGGAGAGCGTGCCGAGCCAGAGGAACAGGACGGCCAGCACGACCACGACCGCGATCGGCGTGGCGAAACGCTTGAGCGCCAGTCGGGGAGCACGTCCGGTGTGGACGGTCATGACGCCTCCACCGGTTGCCTGGCCTTGTTCAGCGCGGCCGAGATCCTCGCGTGGGTCAGGGACCCGCCGCCTCCGGACACGTTCACCCGCTCGGCACCGGTGACCACCAGCAGGTCCAGCGCGTCCCTCAACGACGCGTCGGCGTCGACGGCCGGCGAGGTCGCGTCCGGCGCGTCGAGTTCCACGTCGGCGATCGGGATCAACGCCAGTCGCATCAGGCCCGCGCCGTGGCCGATGAAGCTCGACACGTAGTCGTTGGCGGGGTTGGCGAGGATGTTCGCGGGTGTGTCGAACTGCTCGATCTGGCTGCGTTCGCTCAGCACCGCGATCCGGTCGCCGAGCCGGACGGCCTCGTCGAAGTCGTGCGTGACGAAGATGATCGTCTTGCCGATGTCGGCCTGCAGCTTGAGGAACTCGGCCTGCAGCTTCTGCCGGGTGATCGGGTCGGTGGCGCCGAACGGTTCGTCCATCAGCATCACCGGCGGGTCCGCTGCCAACGCCCTCGCCACGCCGACGCGTTGCTGCTGGCCGCCCGAAAGCTGCTTGGGGTAGCGGTGGGCGAACACCGCGGGGTCGAGCTGGACGGTCCGCAGCAGCTCGTCGACGCGGTCGTTCGTGCGCTCGCGAGACCAGCCGAGGAGTTTCGGCACGGTGGCGATGTTCTCCGCGATCGTCATGTGCGGGAACAGGCCGATCTGCTGGATCACGTACCCGATGTGGCGACGCAGTTCGTTGGGGTCCAACGAGAGCACGTCCTGGCCGTCGATCGTGATCGACCCCGACGACGGCTCGATGATCCGGTTGATCATCTTCATCGTCGTTGTCTTGCCGCAGCCGGACGGGCCGACGAACATCACGAGCTCGCCGGGGTGGACCGACAGCGAGAAGTCCTCGACGGCCGCCTGGTGCTGGCCCGCGTACAGCTTGGTGACGTGGCTCAGTTCGATGCCGACTCCAGGCTCAGACACGGAGACCCCTAGAAGTGCTGTAGCGGGCGATGAGGACGAAGGCGCCGTCGAGGAGCAGGGCCAGCAGCACGACGCAGACCGTGCCGGTCAGCGTGAAGTTCAGCGCGTTGACCGAGCCGAGCGAGGACAGGCCCTTGAAGATGTAGAGGCCGAGACCGGGACCGGCGACGTAGGCCGCGATCGCCGCGATGCCGACGGTGAGCTGCGCCGCGACCCGGATGCCGGTGACGATGACCGGCCAGGCGAGCGGCAGCTGGATGCTGATGAGGGTCTTCGCCGGGGTCATGCCCATGCCCCTGGCCGACTCGATGAGGTGTGCGGGCACCTCCCGCAGGCCGACCACGGTGTTCCGCACGATCGGCAGCAGCGAGTAGAAGACCAGCGACACCACCGTGGGCGCCCATCCGAGCCCGAGCACGGGACTCAGCAGCGCGAGCAGTGCCAGCGACGGGATGGTGATGGCGATACCGGCGGCGGTGAGCGCCGCGGTGCGCGGGACGTTCTTGTCCCACACCAGAAGTCCGATCAGAACGCCGAGGAGAGTGGCGATGGCGAGACTCAGGGCCACCACGGCGAGGTGTTGCAGCGTCAGCGTGACGAGGTCTTCCCAGCGGCGGGCCAGGAACACGTCGAGAGAACCGGACACGGGGCCTCCTTTCGGCGTCGGTGCCGATGGCCGGGAACGGTAGATTTGGCGTGGTCTTATGCACAACACGTGTTGGCAATATGGCAACGCCCCTCGTAGAGTGCCCCGCCATGCAGGGATCTCGACGCAACTCCGCAGGCCTCGCCCGGGACATCGAAGTGCTGGAGGTGCTCGGCCGGCCGGAAGCCGTGCAGGCCGGCGGCCTCGGCGTCGTCCGGATCGCGACCCTCGTCGGCCGGGACAAGACCGTCGTGTCGCGCACCCTCGCGACGCTGGGCGAGAGCGGGCTCGTCGACCGCGACCCGGACTCGCAGGCCTACCGGCTGGGGTCGCGGCTGTACGCGTTGGCCGCACGGACCGCCGAGGGCGCGTTGGCGTGGAACGCGCGCGGGCACCTGAAGCACCTGGCGCAGGTGACCCGCGAGACGGCGCACCTGTGCGTGCTGCGCGGCGGAAACGTGCTGACGTTGCTGAGCGAACTGAGCCCGAACCGCTTCCACACCACCGGCTGGGAGGGCGTGACGACGGCGGCGTGGCGGACGCCGTCCGGGCGGGCGTTGCTCAGCGACTGGGACGCCGGGTCGCTCGGTGTCTGGTACGCCGAGCACGGCCACGACGAGGGCGTGCTGGAGGCGGGGGAGCGGGCCGACTCGACGTTCGCGGTGCTGGAGCAGCCGTCGCCGCGGCCGAACTCGATCACCGACCTGGACGCGCTGGTCGCCGAGCTGCGGCGGGTGCGGGAGCGCGGTTACGCGACCTCGGACGAGGAACTGGAACGGGGCGTGGTCGCGGCTTCGGCGCCGGTGTACGACTTCACGTCACGGGTCGTGGCGGCGTTGAACGTGTCGGCGCCCAAGGAACGGATCGGCGCGCAGCTCGACAAGCTGGGGCGGATCGTCGCCGGTGCGGCCCGGGATCTGTCCGCCGCGCTGGGCTACGCGGGCTGATGCGGGAACATCGCGTACGACAGGTCGTCGGTGAGCGGGGTGGAGAGGTGACCTTCGCCCTCGGTGTCCTCAAAGGACAGCAGCGCGCCCGCGCCGAACTCGCGCCGTTCGCCGTCCGACACCGTGACGGCGGCTCGGCCGGTCAGCACGATCAGCCACTGCCTGCGCGGCGCCACGTGCAGCTCCCACTCCGGTGTGCCGCCGGCCGGTTGTTCGACGACCAGCATCGAGCTCGCGGGAAACGGGCCTGAGACGAGAAGTGGTGGCACGCCCGCGACCGTGACCGTTGGTGTGCCTTGCACCACGACGTCCTCGAAGGCCGATTTGCCGTTCTCGTCCGCGAAAATCCGCACGTACCGCATGGATCCGAGGCTACCCGCGATCTTCGAGGTAGCGGGTGTGGTCGGCCTGCCGTTGCGCGTCGGCCGCGTGGAACCGTTCCGCGGTGCGGACGGCGTCGGCGTGCAGCAGGTCCAGCTGCCGCACCAGTTCCGTGCCCGAGCCACGTGCGGCGGCGTACCACCACGGCAGGTTCAGGTAGGTCTGCACGGACAGCGGCAGGTCGGTGCCGACGAGCCTGGTGACGGCGTGCAGGGCGTCCGGGTCGGCGCGCAGCTCACGCGGGCGGTCCAGCATGCCGCGCAGGACCTCGGCGATCGCCGCAAACCTCGGCGCGACCTCGTCCGGCACCCGGAATCCCCGCACCCGTTCGACCAGTGCGTCCAGTTCGGACCGCAGCGCGCCGGCCTCCTCCACCGGGTCGGTCACCAGCGTGACGCGCTCGGGTGGTGCGGCCAGGGCTCCCACGCCGTACAGGCCGATCACGACCAGCACCCAGTAGGCGCCGGCCAGTCCGGCGAAGTGCAGGCCGAGGCCGATCAGCCCGCCGGTGCAGCCGGCGAGGTTCTTCCAGGAGGCGAGATGTCTACTGATAGCCACGGATCTCCTTGAAAGCGGACGACAGCGAACGGCTGCGGGCGTCGAACACCTTGCCGCCGCTCATCTTCGCCACCTGTTCCATCTCGGCCGTGGCGCTCTCGCCGAACAGCACCGGGAAGATCGGGATGCCCTTCAGGTTCTGCGGCAAACCCTGGTGGAACAGCTGGAAGTCGGTGACGTCCTCGCTGCCGGTGTTCTCGCCGTCGGTCATCAGCACGATCGACGTGAACCGGTCTGGGTCGGCGTCGATCTGCTGGCGCAACACGTCGTAGCCGCTGCGCAGGCTGCTGTAGATCGCGGTGCCACCGGCCGCGTTGAGCGACGTGGCGGTGTTGCGGATCTGGTCGAGGATCGGGCGCGGGTCGTCCTGCGGCACCTCGTACTTCAACGCGGGCCGCGCGCTGCTGCTGAACGGCAGCAACGTCACCTGCTCGCGGCCGTGGAACCGGCTGAACTTGCCGGCGAGCGACTCGTCGGCCCCGGTCAGGCCCACCAGCGCCTGGCGCAGTCCGTCGATGCGGTCGCCCTGCATCGAGCCGGACGTGTCGAGCACGTAGAGCGTGCGCGACGGGCGGCGCAGCTGGTCGAAGTACGTGGTGATCAGACCGTCCACAGCGGACTGGCTGCCCGGGAAGGGCAGTTCGACCAGGTCCCGAACGGTGAACTTCGCGTCGGGCTGCACCTGCGGCACGGCCGGGCGGCGGTGCGTGGTGCCCATGATCCTGCGCTGGACGTCCGCGCTCCTCAGGTGGTCGGAGAGCTTCTGGTGCGCCTCACGTGCTTCCGAGGACGCCGACGTGAGCAGCGTGAGCGGGTAGTCCGCCGTCACCACGCCGTCGCTCGGGTAGACCAGCGTCAACGGGTCGGGCGACGACAGCAGCACCGACTCGTAGTTGATCAGACCGTCCACTTTGGCCCCGGGATCCTCGCCCCTGGCCCGGCGCTGGTAGGCCTCCGACAGCCAGCCGGACGAGCCCGCCGACAGCGTCTGGGCCGAGAAGAACTGCTTGAGCTGCGGCGCGACCGCGTCGATCTTCGCCGCGTCCAGCGCGGAACCCGACCCGGACAACGCCGCCGCGACCCCGACCAGCGCCGAGAACCCGGAGTTGGACGCGGACGGATCGGTCATGCCGTAGTTGAACTTCTGGGCCCCGGCGGCAGCGGCGATCTCCGCCCAGCCGACGCGCTTGCCGTCCCAGCCCAGTTCCTTGACCTTCGCGGCGGGCAGGCCCAGCACGACGGGGGAGGACATGACCTTGGTCGGCGTGCCGAGCCGCTTCTGGGCCTCCGGCACGAGTTCGAGGTAGCGGTTGGAGGAGAACCAGACGGCGTCGAAGCCCTGTTCGGCGGCGCCGCTCGCGACCTTCTCGGCGCCCTCGATGGTGCCGGTGAAGCTGAACTTGACGCTGATGCCTGTGGCACGAGCGGCCTCGTCGAGGATCGGCTGGAGGTCGGCGAGTTCGCTGCCCGCGAGGACGCGAAGGGTGCCGGGGGTGGCGTCGCCGACGGGTTTGACCGGGTCGGCTGCGTCGGAACATCCCGCCAGCAGCGCCACGACGGCGACCGCGGGGATGAGACGGCGGATCATGCTGACTCCTCAGCGCCGCGCACGCGGCTCAGGTGGTCGTGGGCGCGCCGGATCTCGGTGTCCAGCGCGGAGACCGTGCTGGACAGGGAGTCGGCCGCGCGGGCCTTGAACGTGTCGATGGCGTCGATCGCCGCGTAGATCTGGTCGAACGAGGTCCGCACCGCCTCGATGCCGACGGCCGGGGTCGAGGCGATGCGCTGGATCTCCTCGCCCTGCAAGGACATCAGCGTCGCGTTCGAGCGCAGGATCGAGTCGGTGAGCCCGCGTACGGCGTCGACCTGGTCGATCACCTCGCGCTGCCCGGCCAGTGCCGCCGCCACCGCCACGCCGATCCGCAACGCCGTGACGGTCGTGCTGACCGCCCGTTCGATGCCCTTGATCAGCTCGTCGTTGTTGCGGCGCACCACGTCCAGCGCCAGGTACCCCTGCGCGCACACGGCGAGCTGGGTCAGCAGGTCCTGATGCCGTTGCTGCAGCCCGAAGAGCACGTCGGCGCGCAACGCCTGGGCGCGGCCGGTTTCCGCCAGGTCGAGGATCGAGACCTGGCGCTGCACCGCCTCGTCCATCTCGGCGGCGAGAGCGGCGTCCTGGGACAGCTTGGTCATCAGGTCCCACAACCGCTGCCGCTCGCCCTTGATGGCGGCGTTGTCGCGCTTCAGCGCGTCCTGGCCGGACCGCAGCTTCAGCACGATGCGGTTGAGCGGCTCGTCGGCCGCGCGCAGCCGGGCCAGCAGACCGCGGGCCGAGTTGCCGCCGGGGATGAACCCGAGGATCTTGCGGCCGGTCAGCTTGGTGAGGTCCTGCGGGTCGAGTTCGCGCACCGAACGCCGCAGCTCCACCAGGCTCGTCGAGACCTGGGCGCCGTGTGGCGACGAGACGGACGCGAGCGTGCGGTCGAGCAGCCGGCCCGCGATCTGCGCCGCCAGCCGCATCTCCGCCTCGCCCAGCACCAGTGCCTCGTCGGCGATGCGGCTGAAGTCCGGTGACTGCGGGTCGACGGCGCCCAGCGCCGAGACGAAGTCCTCAGCGCGCGACGACAGTTCGACCTTGGTCTCGTCGGCGACGGGGATCAGCCCGGCCGCGCGGTCGACCGGCACGGGTTCGACGGGATCCGGTGGCGTCAGAACGAAATCGGCCATGTCAGTACTGCTTCGCGATCGCTTCGAGCATCCGCTCCAGCGTCTCGTGCGCGGGCGGTTCGACCACGTCCACGATCGTCTGAGGCACGGTCAGGCTCTTCTCCTTGACGATGTCGTTGAAGTGCCTGGGATCGGCGGTGCGGAACCCGAACGTCGCCGCGAGCTTCCCCAGTTCGGCGTCGCTCTGCAGCAGCTGCCCGACGCGATCACCGTTCTCGCGCAACGGCACGAGCGTGTGCTTCGACAGCACGGTCGGCGCCGGGTAGAGCAGCTTCATGTCCGGCCGGATCGACGAGTCGCCCCGCACCACCCTGTCCACGAACTGCGCCTCGTACGCCAGCACCAGCGGCGTCTTGCCCATGCCCACAGACAGGTAGTCCTCGAACGGTCCCTCGCTGCTGCTCTGCGTATATCCCTGGTCCAGGAACAGCTTCGACACCGCCGGCACCACCTTGGCCTCGGCGTCCTGCGACGACACGACCCCGCCGTTGGCGACGAACGACGTGATCGCCAGGTACATCGCCGCCGAGTTCGAGTCACGCGGATCGGTCGTGGTGACCAGCAGGTTCTTGCGCGCGGGATAGGAGGTGTTGCCCGGCAACTGGTCCCAGCGCGTGCCCTTGGCCGCGAGCTCGAGATAGGCCTGCACGTCGAACGTCCGGTAGCCCGGCCCGGGCTTCACCACGCCGGCCGTCGTCAGCAGGTCGACGATCGGGTCGAACGTGGCGACCACCATCGGCGACGAGAACGGTGCGTACGTCCGCGCTGCCTTGCGATCGCGCTGGATCTTCTCGGCGGCGGGCGCCGAAGAAGGAAACGCGAAGTCGTACGAGTCCAGGTCGGTGGCCGTCGCGATCTGGCGCGACCCGGCCGGATCCACCTCGACCTTGAGTCCGTGCTTCGCGAACACGTCCTTGACCCGCTGGTCGGCGAAGAAGGCGAGCTTCTCCGAGCCGATCACCCCGCGCACGGTCTGGAGCCGGGCCGGTTCGCCGCCGCCCTGTCCCAGGACGATGGCCGTCACGACACCCACGAGCAACACGACCGCAAGACCGATGCCGAGCGTTCTCTTCACTGTCCACCTCTACGAAAAGCCCTGTCAGAGAACAGATCTTTCGTCACTTCGACGCCGTGCCGGGGTGGGTGGTCGCAACCGCGAGGTGAACAGTCGATGAACGCACCGATGAGTTTCGGGCGGCCCGGAAGTCGGTATGGAGGAGGAAGTCCGAATCGAGGAGGTTCCACGATGAAGTTCGTGACGATCGGCTACGGAGAGCGTGCGGACTATGACCGAACGGCACCGGCCGTGCGCGACGAGGCGCACGCGCACGACGAACGTCTGCGCAAGGCCGGGGTCGAGATGGGGATCGCCGGTGCACCGATCCAGGTGCGCAATCCCGACAACACCGGCACGACCGTCGAGGACGGCGCGTTCCTCAAGTCCGACCTGCCGATCGCGGGGTTCGCGATCATCGAGGCGGAGTCCGTGGAGGAGGCCGTGCGGATGGTGGCTGGGACTCCGTGCGCGGTGGCGCACGGAGTCGTCGAGGTGTGGCCGCTGCAGTCAGCCCAGGGGTGACCGGTCGCCCACGGACCACTTGTGGCCGAACGGATCCGTGAAGCCGCCCTGCCGATGGGTGCCCCAGGGCACCTCGTGACTCACGACCGCGGAACCAGCGGCTCCCGCGGCCACCGCCTGGGCGATGACGCCGTCGGGGTCGTCGGTGAACAGCTCGACCCGGACGCTGGTGACGCCGCCGGGACTGGACTCCGCGGGGTTGTCGGGATTGACCTCGTGGACGAAGAACGGCGCGCCGCCGATCTCGAGACCGGCGACGCCGCCGAGGTTCCACAGCTCCGTGGCGCCCAACGCGGCCTGGTACCAGGCAACGGCCGCGTCGGCGTCCGGAACGATCAGCATCACCGAGATCACAGGAGGTGTGGCCATGCCACACAGCCTGCATCAGCGGCGGCGCAACCGCTTGTCCTGAATCACCGGCGTCAGGATGAACGCGTCGTTCTGCCGCACGTTCGTGCCGGCCGGGACGATCTCGTCGATCCGGTCGAGCATCTCCCCGGTCAGCCGGAAGTCCGCGCTCGCGAGCAGGTCGGTCAGGTGGTGCGGCTTGCTCACGCCCATGATCACCGAAGTCACCGCGGGGTGGGCGAGCACGAACGCCGTCGCCAGCGTCGGCAGCGAGACGCCGGCCTCGGCCGCGAGCTTCGAGAACTGTTCGACGGCGGCGAGCTTCGCCTGGTTGGCGGGATCGGACATGTCGTAGGTGCCGCCCCACGACGCGCGCGTGGCGCTGCCCGCGGTCGGGTCGGCCCGGCCGGACAGCCAGCCACCGGCCAGCGGGCTCCAGGTCAGTACGCCCATCCCGTGCCGTTGCACGGCTGGCAGCACGTCGGCCTCGATGCCCCGGTTCAGCAGCGAGTACTGCGGCTGCTCGGTGCGGAAGCGCTGGTGGCCGCGCTTCTCGGCCACCCACTGGGCCTCCACGATCTCGCTCGCGGGGAAGGCGGACGAGCCGATGGTCCTGATCTTGCCGGCGCGCACCAGGTCGGTGAGTGCCGCGAGCGTGTCGTCGAGATCGGTGTGCTGGTCGGGGCGGTGCATTTGATAGAGATCGATGTGGTCGACGTCCAGGCGGCGCAGGCTGTCCTCGACCGCCCGCTTGACCCAGCGGGCGGCGCCGCCGCGCGTGTTGGGGTCGTCGCCCATGGGGAGGCCGAACTTCGTCGCGAGCACCACGTCGTCGCGGCGGCCCTTGATCGCCTTGCCGACGATCTCCTCCGACTCGCCCTGCGAGTAGATGTCCGCCGTGTCGACGAAGTTGACGCCCGCGTCGAGCGCGGTGTGGATCATGCGAATCGACTCGTCGTGGTCGGCGATGGCGAAGCTGCCGAACGTCATCGCGCCGAGTGCGAACGAACTGACCGTGATGCCGGTCGTACCGAGAACCCTCTGTTCCATGCGTTCAACAGAACCCCTGCCGGGCTCGGCGTGACAGGACCTGCCAGTACCCCGCACGGCTCGGCGAACCGCCCTACGCTGGAGAGGTGAACACCGAACTCCGCGAGTTCCTCCGCTCCCGCCGGGCGAAGGTCACGCCCGAGGACGCCGGCCTGCCCGCGTTGCCGGGCACTCGCCGGGTTCCCGGCCTGCGCAGGGAAGAGGTCGCGCAGCTCGCCGGCGTGAGCGTGGACTACTACGTGCGACTGGAACGCGGCCGCAACGTCAACGTCTCCGAGTCCGTTCTGGACGCACTGGCGAGAGCGTTGCAGCTCAACGACACCGAGCGCGCTCATCTGTACACAGTGGCCAAACCGACGCGCAAAACCCAGGCGCTGCCACCGCAACGGGTCCGGCCCGGCCTGCTCAGGGTGCTGGACTCGATGACCGACGTACCCGCGATGCTGCTGGGCCGCCGTTCGGACGTGCTGGCGATGAACGCCCTGGCCAGCGCGCTGTACATGGACTTCGGTGCCGCGTCACCGCAGGACCGCAACCCGGTCCGGTTCATGTTCCTCGACCCGGCGGCCCGCGCGCTCTACCTCGACTGGGAGGCCAACGCCCGTCTGGCCGTCGCGCACCTGCACATCTACGCCGGACGCCATCCGCACGACCCGAAGCTGGCCGCGCTGGTCGGTGAGCTCTCGGTCCGGGACGCCGACTTCCGCCGCTGGTGGGCCGACAACGACGTGTACCTGCACGCCCACGGCACCAAGGCGCTGAACCACCCGGTCGTCGGCGAGATCACGGTGGCCTACGAGTCGTTCACGGTGGACGGCGACCCCGACATGTCCATGGCGCTGCACACGGTGGAGCCGGGGTCGTCGTCCGAGCAGAACCTGCGCCTGCTGGCCAGCTGGAACCTAACTCAGCAACCAAGCGACGTCGCGCACTAGCGCGTGCCGCCAGCCCGCCCGGTCGTGTCCGGCGGGGGAGCGGTTCACCCGCACCGTCGCACCCGCCTGCACCGCAAGCTCTTCGACGGCTTCGCAGTGCCGGTGCATCCTCGGTTCGTGCTCGCCGACGTCGAACGCGACGCGCAGACCGGACAGATCCGGGAGCGCACGCAGTTGCGAGGCGGTGTCACCGCCGGCCGGACCGTCGAGCGAAAGGCCGTGTTCGGGCAGGTCGCGGGTGTACCAGAACGACCCGGACTGGCAGGCCACCTTCGACACCAGGTCCGGGAAGTCCAGGGCGGCACGGAACGCGCTGAGCCCGCCCAGACTCTGCCCGGCGACCACGAACCGTTCGAGATCCACGGTCACGCCGTTCTCCGCGAGCAACGGCAGCAGCTCATCCCGGATCGCCTGCCACAGCGCGGAAGAGCTGTACTCGGCGTCACGATCACGTGGCGTGGGAAGGAAAACCAGCGTGGCGGGCGGCATCTCGCCGTTCTTCACCGCCGACTCGAACGCCGCCACGGCCGGGTGCACGTACATCCAGTCGTCGCCGTCGAGCAGCAGCACGACTGGCTCACCGCCCTGGTGCACGCGAACTGTCTTGCGCCCCAACGTACCGTTCCACCGGATCCGCAGCGACGGCACGTCCAGCACCTCGTCCGGTCCGACGACCGGCCAGTGCGGCTGCGGTTCCAGGCCCGGGGTCGCGAAGATCGACCGGTTCGGGCCTGCACCGGACGGGTTCGACGGATCGGCGTGCTCGTCCCCTTCGGCGTCCACGAAGTGGTACGTCATGCGCAGCCGGTCCGGCATCTCGACCTCGGCGGACCAGAGGTCGTCCTGCTCGTGCGTCAGCTCGACGGGGTCCAGCACGCTCTCGAACCTGAGCGAGGCCGGGCCTCCTCGCCACTCGAACCTCGTCATCGGGCCACCGCCAGCTGGTAGGAGGAGTCACGGCCGAGCAGTTCGCGGTGCGTGCCCTCGGACGTCACCGCGCCGCCGTCGAGCACGATCACCCGGTCGGCCACGTCGAGCAACGCCGGGCTGCTGGTGATCACGACCGTCGTGCGGCCGCGGCGCAACTCGGTGAGGTTGCGGGCGATGAGCTGCTCGGTCACCGCGTCCACCGCCGTGGTCGGGTCGTGCAGCACCAGGATCTCCGGGTTCGCGGCCAGCGCCCGTGCCAGCGACAACCGCTGCCGCTGCCCGCCGGACAGGTTCGCGCCTCGGTCGCGTACGGCGTAGTCGAGCCCGTCGGAGTGCAGGGCCACGACGTCGGTCAGCATCGCCGCGGACACGGCTTCTTCCACCAACGTGCTGGAGCCGGCCGGATCCACGTTCTCCCGCAACGTTCCCGCGAACACCTCGTGGTGCGACGGGTTGACCAGCAGGTGGGTGCGCACGCTCTCGATCGTCAGCGACGCGACCTCCTGCTTGCCCACCCGCACCACGCCTTCGTAGGAAGCCGGGGGCACGTCGACGGACAGCACGGACGCCAGTTCGGCCGCAGCCTGGGGCTGGTAGGCCGCGATCGCCACGAACTCGCCGGGCTGCACGGAGAACGTCAAGTCCCGCAACGTTCCGTGCGTGACGCCGGCGACGTCGAGCCCGCTCTCCGGACCGGGCTCCTCCACGCCAGGCGTCATCAGCGCGGGCGCGGCGAGGATCAACGCCATCCGTTCGGCAGAGGCCCGCGCGATCATCACGTACTTGGGCATCTCCGAGAACAGCTTCAGCGGCTCGATCAGGAACTGCGCCAGGCCGACCGCCATCACCAGCTGACCGATGGTGATCTCGCCCTGGAACGTCAGCAGGCCCGCCCACAGCGTCACCGCCGCCGCCAGCAACGAGTTCAGCGCCAGCGCAGCACCGGCGTAGATGCCGTTCACGCGGGCCACCACGATCGACTGCTTCTTCGCCTCGGTGCTCACCCGGCGGTAGGCCTGGAAAGCCGCGTAGCTGCCGCCGAACCCGTGCAGCGGCCGCAAACCGGCGATCAGGTCGGACACCTTCGCCCCGGCCCGCGCGACCTTCGCCTGCTGCACCTGGGTGTTCGTGCCGATCCGCCGCGACATCACGCTGAGCACGCTCAGGATCGCCGCCGTGCCGACGAACACCAGCACACCCAGAGGCACGCTGATCACCGCCAGCACGACACCCGTGATCACCACCGACACCAGCGAGCTGATCAGCAGCGGCACCACCTCGATGATGTCCGCGGTCTGGTCGGCGTCCTCGGTGGCGATGGTGAGGACCTCGCCGGACTTCAGGTCGACCTCGCGCGCCACCGGCTGCAGGCCGCGGTCCGCGACCTCGACGCGCCACCGGTGTGCCTCGGTCGTGTTCGCCTTCTGCAGGATGCGCATGCCGAACCGCCACGAGTACGACACCGTGGCCATCACGAGGCCGAGCGCGAGCAGCGCCAGCCCGAGCGAGCTGAGCTGCCCGCCGCGCAGCGCGTACTCGACGATCACGCCGAGCAGGATCGGCACGGCGGTCTCGGCGGCCTGGTAGGACCCCATCAGCAGGGTCCCGGCCGTCATGGCGCCTCGGTTGCGGCGCAGGGCGACCCGCAGGATCTCCCTGCCGGTGCGGACTTCAGTGTTCGTCAACGTGCCGCGCAATCGCTTCGGGGGTGGAGAGGGACAGCAGGTCGCGGATCGTGACCACGGGACCGAACTCGCGGCGGAGCAGACCGATGAGCCGCACCGCGAGCATCGAGTGCCCACCCAGGTCGGTGAAACCGCTCGTCATGCCCACCTCGTCCTCGTCGAGATCGAGCGCCTCCGCGAACATCTCGCGGACGATCATCTCGGTCTCGGTCAGTTCGCGTTCCTCGACCTTGGTCATCAGGGTGCCGAGCGGGCGGGCCTCGGGCAAGGCCGACGTGTCCGCCTTGCCGTTGACCGTGAGCGGGATCGCGTCCACCGCGGCGTAGTGCGAGGGCCGCAGGTAGTCCGGCAGGCCGGCGCCGACCTCCGCCGCGATCGACGGGATGTCCGCGCCGTCCGCGAGAACGAGGTAGGCCGCGAGCCGGTACGCGCCGTCGACCTGCGGGTCGGCCTGCGCGACGGCGGCGACGAACCGGACGCCGTCGTGGGCGGCGAACCGCGCCTCGACCTCGCCCAGTTCCACGCGGTGACCGCGGATCTTGACCTGCTTGTCCGTGCGGCCCAGGTAGAGCAGGTTGCCGTCGGGGCGCCGGATGACCAGGTCACCGGTCCGGTACATCCGCTCGCCGGGCACCCACGGGCAGGCCACGAACCGTTCGGCGGACTGCCCCGGCTGGCCGAGGTAGCCCCGCGCGATGCCCACGCCCGACACGTAGAGCTCGCCCGCGACACCGTCCGGCACGTGGCGCAGCCACGGGTCGAGGACGTAGACGTCGGTGTTGTCGATCGCCACGCCGACCACCGGGTCGACGCAGTCGAACGTGCCGACGCCCAGCGTGTTGATCGTGTACTCCGTTGGCCCGTAAAGGTTGTAGCCGATCGTGCCGGGGGTGTCCGCGAGCTGTTGCCACAGCGTCGGTGTGACGGCTTCACCGCCGAGCAGCACCAGCGCGGGCTTGTGCTCGGCTCCCAGCAGCCCTTCGGCCACCAGTTGCTGCGCGTAGGTCGGCGTCACGTTGATGACGTCGATCTCGTGCTTCAGGCAGTACTCGACGAGCCCGGTGGCGTCGCGGCGCAGTTCCTCGTCGCAGATGTGCACCTCGTGGCCGTCGGCGAGCCAGAGCAGCTCCTCCCACGACATGTCGAAGGCGAACGACACGGTGTGCGCGATCCGGAACGTCCGGTGCCCGTGCTCGGCCAGCACCGGCTCGAAGATCCTGCGCTGGTGGTTGACCAGCATGTTCGTCAGGCCGGCGTACTCGGTCACGACGCCCTTGGGCTTGCCGGTGCTTCCCGAGGTGTAGATCGTGTAGGCCGCGTGCTTGAGCCTGTTGGAGTCGTTGGGTGCGAACGTGACCACCGGTTCGGCGTCCGGCCACGGCTCGTCCAGCGTGAAGGTGTCGCTCTGGATCCGCGGTGCGACCGCCGTCGTCGTGATGATCAGCGACGGCCGGGCGTCCTCGATGATCGCGGCGATCCGCTCGTCCGGGTGGTCCAGCTCCAGCGGCACGTACGCCGCGCCGCAGCGCAGGATTCCGAACAGCGCGACGACCCAGTCGAGCGAGCGCGGCACCGCGATGGCGACTGACGTCTCGACGCCGATTCCCTTAGCTGTCAACACTCCGGCCAGGTGCCGGCTGCGGTCCCTGAGTTCCGCGAACGTCATCGTCTTGCCGTGCGCGACCAGGGCGATCTTGTCAGGACTGCGGTCGGCGGCCTGGTCGAACAGGTCGACCACGGTCAGGGTGCCGAAGTCGTTGGCGGGGTTGAGTTCCGGCTCCGGTCCCGTGCCGCGGATCGTGCCCAGCGGGCCTTCGGCGGTGGCGAGGTCGGTGAGGATCCGCAGGTAGTCGTCGAACAGCCGCTCGGCCAGTTCCGGCGCGGTGACCTCCGGCCGGTACTCCAGCTTGACCGTGAGTTGCCGGCCCGGAGTGACGACCCAGGTGAACGGGTAGTGCGTCGAGTCCTCGGACTCGTGGTCGATGATCCCGTTGCGCGCGTTGAGTTCGTCGAACGTGCTGTCGTCCAGGAAGTTCTGCAGCACGAACAGGTTGTCGAACAGCTGGTCGTGCCCGCTCGCCCGCTGGATCTCGCCGAGCCCGACGTGCTCGTGCTCCATGGCGTCGACCCGCGAGGCCTGCACGTTCGCGAGGAACTCGGCCGCGGTGTCTTGAGGCTTGGCGCGGACCCGCATCGGCACGGTGTTGAGCAGCACGCCGACGATGCCCTCGGTGCCCTCCTCCTCACGTCCGGAGACCGTGACACCGAAGACCGCGTCGCCCCGGCCGGTCTCGCTGCCGAGCACCAGCCCGAGCGCGCCGGTGACGACCGAGTTGAGCGTCACGCCGTGCCTGCCGGCCGCTTCCTTAACGCGGCTGGAGTCCTCTTCGGACAGCGTCCGCACGATCTTCGTCGGCAGGGTGTCCGAAGTGGACCCGTCGCCGAGCAGCGTCGGACCGGGCAGCTCCGCCAGGTAGTCGCCCCAGAACCGTTCCGCCGCCTGCTGGTCCTTGGCCGCCAGCGTCCGGCAGTAGCTCTCGAAGTTCGGCGAGGCGGGCGTGGAGTCGACCGGCTCGTTCGCGAGGAGCGCCTGGTAGGCGCCGAACAGGTCGCGCAGCACGATCTCGCGTGACCAGCCGTCCCACAGCAGCAGGTGGTAGCTGAACAGCAACGCGTCCCGGCCGTCCGGCAGCCGCAGCACGGTGAGCCGCACCAGCGGGGGCTGTTCGAGGTCGAAGCCCGTGCCCCGGTCCTCGACCCGCAGCGCGTCCACCGCGTCCTGGTTCAGCACGTCGACCGTGCGGACCTCGACCTGACCGCCGGACGTGAGGACCTGGACCGGCGTGCCGTCCTCGTCCGCGAAGCCCGCGCCGACGACGGGGTGCTTGGCGATGACGTGCGCCATCGCCTTGGCGAGCTTGTCGGCGTCGAGACGCCGGTCGAACGTGAAGTAGCTCTGCGCCACGTAATGCCCGGCCGCGCTCAGTGCGGCCTGGAAGTACAGACCGCGCTGCAACGGCGACAACGGCGCGGTGCGGGTCGCGGTGACCGAGGTGTCCGCGATGCGTTCGAGCGCGAGCAGCCAGCGTGCCGCGATCTCGTCCGACACGTCCTCGGTGAGCGCGAACGTCGCCCGCAGGCTGCCGGTGCCGGTGTCGACCCAGCAGTTGACCTCGACGGCGTACGGGCTCGGCTGCGAGCCCGTGTCGAGGTGGATCGCCCGCGACTCGCTGCCCCGGCCGAGGTAGTTGAACAGCACCTGCGGCCTCGGCAGCGCGGCCAGCACGGGCGCGGTCTGCGGGTTCAGGTACCGCAACCGGCCGTACCCGACGTGCTGCTCCTCGTCCGGCTGACGCTGCACAAGCTCACGTGCGGCGTCGACGGGGTTGGTGTGCGCGCTGAGCTTCACCGGCGCGATGGAGGTGAACCAGCCGACCGTGCGCGTGTAGTCGTGGTGCTCGAGAGCCGCTACCCGGCCGTGGCGCTCCAACTCGATGACGAGATCCGTGGGCGTGCCTTGGATTTCGGTGAGTGCGGTTCGTAGTGCGCCTGCCAGCAGTTCGGTCAGGCCGATGCCGAGCGCGGTCGGTGCGGTGTGCACGACGCGGTCGGTGATGTCGGCGGACAGGTTGACCGTGACCTCGCGCTGGTCGCTGATCTGCGGGGTGAGGGACGGGGTGTCGAGCACCTCGATCCAGTGGCGCAGGCCGGTGCTCGTCTGGGCCTGGAGGGTGAGGGCGCGGGTGTAGGCGCTGAACGGGGTGGTGGCGGGTGCGAGGGGTTCGCCTCGCAGGGTCGCGTTGATGTCGTCGAGCAGGATCAGCCAGGAGACTGCGTCCACGGCCAGGTGGTGGATGACGACGACGAGGGTCTGGGTGGGTTCGAGCCAGGTGAAGGCGGCCATGACGCCGGTTTCGGGGTTCAGGCGGCGGGCGGCTTCGTTGGCGGCGGCCTGAGGGTCGTCGGTGGTCGCTCGGACCACCGGAATCTCAAGATCACCAGAACTGTCGGACCCGCTTGGGATGATTGGAGTGGGGACCCGATCCCCCCAGGGGGCCTGCGAATCGGAATCGATTCCGAGGGGTTGCGTCCCGTCTGCGGTTCCGCTGGGCTGGGTACCGTCCGCGGTTCCGCTGGGCTGGGTACCGTCCGTGATTCCGAACGACCACACCCCGTCCGTCACCGTCAGCCGCATCCGCAGGGCCGCGTGCGCCTTCACCACGGCGTCGGCGGCACGCTGAGCGTCCGCCAGACTCGCGCACTCGACCTGCCGCGCCTGGGCGAACAGCCGAAGCTCCCCGCCCAGCTCCCGCTGCCGCAGCACGATCGGCGTCGGCACCACCGGCCCGTCCTGAACCTCGGAGCCCACGACCGGCGCGGCCACCGGTGCCACCGCGAACTTGGAAGCCAGCGCCCGAGGCGTCTTGTGCAGGAACAGGTCCCGAGGCGCGATCCGCACCCCCAAAGCCCGAGCCCGGTTCACCACCCCGATCGCGATGATGCTGTCTCCACCGGCCACGAAGAAGTCCGTGTCCGCGTCCACCGCAGTCCCGGGCAGCACGTCCGCGAAGATGCCGACCAGCGACTCCAACGCCGGCGAGCCGGCGACAACCGGCGAATCCTCCGAAGTACGAGCGCGCGATTCCAGCGCCTTGCGGTCCAGCTTGCCGTTGACCGTCAAAGGCAACGCGTCCAGAGGCAGAATCCGCTGCGGCACCATGTGCACCGGCAGCTTCGACCCGAGCAAGCTCAGCAAATCCGCAGCCGGCGACCCCACCACGTGCGCGACGAGGTGGTCGGCGGTGTCCGCCACCGTCACGGCGACGTCGACGACACCTGGTACCGAGCGAACTGCCGACTCCACCTCGCCCAGCTCGATCCGGAACCCCTTGAGCTGCACCTGGTTGTCAGCCCGGCCGACGAACTCCAGCGAGCCGTCCAGCGCACGCCTGGCCAGGTCGCCAGAGTTGTACATCCGCGAACCGTCAGCCGCGAACGGGTCCGCCACGAAACGGGTGCACGTCAGATCCGGCCGGTTGTGATAGCCCAGAGCGAGCTGCGACCCCGCCACGTAGATCGCCCCGACCTGCCCAGGAGCGACCGGCCGCAAAGCGCCGTCCAGCAGGTACGTGCGCAGACCGGGGATCGGCCCGCCGATCGGGCTGACCTCACGCCCAGACTCGAAGTCCAGGGAATCCAGCACCCGATGCGTCACGTGGACCGTGGTCTCGGTGATGCCGTACATGTTGACCAACTCGGGCCGCGTGGTCCCGTAGCGCTCGACCCAGCCGCGCATCCGCGACAGTTCCAGCGCCTCGCCGCCGAAGATCACCCGGCGCAGCGCGGGGAGCGGCGAGCTCAGCCGGTCCGCCTCGATGAACTGGTAGAACGCCGACGGCGTCTGGTTCAGGACAGTGACGCCACGCGACCGAACCAATGCGTGGAAGTCGACCGGCGAGCGCGTCAGGCCGTGGTCGGGGACGAGCAGTTCGCCGCCGTGGACCAGTGCGCCCCACAGTTCCCAGACCGCGAAGTCGAACGAGTACGAGTGGAACTGCGTCCACACGTCGTCCGGCCCGAAGTTCATGTCCGGCTGGGTGTTCGCCAGCAGCGACACCACGCTGGCGTGCGACACGACGACACCCTTGGGCTTACCCGTGGAGCCGGACGTGTAGATCACGTAGGCCGGGTTGCGCCAGTCGAACGACGGAACCCGTGCGTCGCCAGCGACTTCCTCGCCGTACACCAGCACCCGCGCCGACACACCGGCCGCGACCAGCAGACGCTCGAAGCGTTCGCGATGCTCAGCCTCGACCAGCACGACCTGGGGCGCGGAGTCAGCGAGGACGTACTGGAGCCGCTCGTCCGGGTAAGCAAGATCCAACGGCACGTAGGCGCCGCCAGCCGACACGATGCCGACCAGCGCGACGACCTGCTGCAACGACCGCCCGATCGCGACCGCGACCCGTTGGCGCGGACCAACTCCGGCATTGACCAGGCTACGAGCGAGCCGGTCCTTGGCGTCGGCCAGCATCCCGTACGACAGGCCCTCGGCGCTGCCGTCGAGGTGGCACATCGTCACGGCCCGCGCGGACGGATCGCGCACCGCGGCGGCGTCGAACAGCTCTGCCAGCGTCACCGGCTCGACAGAGGCCGCGGCACGCGAAGACGAAATCGAGACTGCGGGGATTTCTTCCTCGTGCAGCAACGAGTTCAGCGTGTCCGAGAACGCCTGCACGATCCTGCGGGCGCCGTCCGAGCGCACGACCGTCGTGTCGTAGATGAGGTTGAACCGCAAAGCTCCGTCGAGCGACCGCTCGACCACCAGCGTCAACGGGTAGTGCGGCGCACCCTCGTTCACGACCTCGGCGATCTTGAACGGACCCTCCAGCGCCGTCACGTCGGTGGCCACGTCGAAGACCACGAGCGTGTCGAACGCCGAACCGTGCTGAGCCTGCCGCCCGATCCGGGTCAGCGACACGTGCTGGTGCGGCAACACCGCGGTCTGATGCGCGCGCACCGACTCCAGCAACGAACGCGCAGAAGAACCAGACCAGCCAACGCGCACGGGAATCGTGTTGATGAACAGGCCGACCATCTCGTCGATGCCGGGAACATCGGCGTCACGGCCGGACACCGTCGACCCGAACACGACGTCCTGGCTGCCCAGGATGCCGCCCAGCGTCACGCCCCACGCGCTGTGCACGGCCACGCTCAGCGACACACCGGCCGCACGTACCGCGGCGTCCAGGTCGGGAGCCGCGTCGATCACCACGTCGTCGAACAGTTCAGACGGCGTGTGCCCCTCGGCCACGAACGACGGCGCCGCGAGGCCGGCCAGCTCGGAGGACCAGACCCGGTCGCTCTCCACGGCATCGGCGTTGACCAGCCAGCGCACGTAGTCGGCGTAGCTGCCGCGCGGATGCACCGAACCGGGCGTCGAGTACTCGGCCAGCAGCGCGCGCAGCATCGGCGGCACCGACCAGCCGTCCGCGATGATGTGGTGCACGGTCTGCACCAGCACGAACCGCTGAGCGGCGACCCGGATCAGCGTGAAGCGCATCAACGGGCCGCGCGCGAGGTCGAACCCGGCGACGCGGTCCCGTTCGGCGTACTCCTGGATCTCCTCGGCGGTCATGCCCAGACCGTCCACAGTGGAGAACTCCGGCCGGACGCCGGACTCCAGCACCGACACGACCCGTCCGTCGGCGAGACCGACGAACCGGGCGGCGAGGTTCGGGAACAGCTCCAGCACTCGGGCGGCGGCCGCTTCGAGCCTGCGGGCGTCCACCGGGCCGGTCAGCGTCAGCAGTTGCTGCTCGACGTACCGGTGCGCCGACTCGTCGTCGAACACCGAGTGGAAGTAGAGACCCTCCTGCAACGGCGTCAGCGGCAGGATGTCGCGCAACACCGAAGAATCCAGCGAGTCCACATCGGACTGGGTGAGCGGCAGCAGGTCGAAGTCGCTGGGGGAGTGGCCGCCCTGCGTCAACGCGGCGAGCCCCTCCAGCGCAGCCACGAAGTACGCGCCGATCCGCGCGATGTCCTCGTCGCTGAACACCCCGGACGGCCACGAGATCACGGTGACCAGTTCCAGGGAGCCGTCCGCGCCGGGCTCGGCCGAGGCGTTGAACTCCAGCGCCCTGGGCAGCCGCATCGCCGGGTCGCGCTTCTCGCCGAGCTGACCGGCGTTCTCCGCGAGCTGCCAGTCACCGGACGTGCCACCGGCGAACCGGCCGAGGTAGTTGAACAGCACCTGCGGCCGGGACGCGTCGAACTCCGCACGCCCCAGGTACTTCAGCGCGCCGTAGGAGACACCGTTGCTCGGCACCCGAGCGAGGTCTTCCTTGACCCGCTTCAACGCCGCACCCAGATCATCGGCGGAACCCGGATCCACCGTCACCGGGAACAGCGTCGTGAACCAGCCGACCGTCCGCGACAGGTCGGGGTCGAGCGGCACGAACCGGCCCTCACGGCCGTGGCCCTCCAGCTCGATGTGCGCGAACGTCTGGTCCTGCCCGTTGTCCCGCCGCCACCGGGCCAGCGCGACCGCGAGACCGGTCAGCAGCACGTCGTTGACCTTGGCGTGGAACAACGCCGGCACGTCGCCCAGCAACGCGGCGGTGGCGGCCGAACCCACGGTCACCGTGCGAACCTGTTCGCCCGCAACGACATCGGCATCGGAAAGCTCGCGTCGGCCGAGGAGCTGATCCGCACCCGGCAGCGGACGCTCGTAGTACGAACGATCGCCCTCGAACCCGGCCTTCTCCAGCAACTGGGTCCAGCGCCGGAACGACGTGCCGACCGGCCGGAGTTCCACAGCCTCACCAGAAGACACTTGCTGCCAGGCTTGAGCGAGATCGTCGAACAGGATTCGCCACGACACACCGTCGATCACCACGTGGTGGATCACGATCACGAGCTGCCGAGCAGAAGGCCGCCACACCGCGCGCAGCATGCCGCCCGCGTCCGGGTCCAGCCCCTCGGTCGCCGCCGCGACGCACTCCTCCAGCGGCGCGTCGCTCTCGTCCCACAACGCAACACCGTCAGCGGGGATGTCGAACGACCAGCTCGAGCCCCGCACCAGCTTGGCGCGCAGCATGTCGTGCCGCGCGACCACCGCGTCCAGGATCTGGGTCAGCGCATCAGCGGTCAGAGCCTCAGGCGTGTTGAGCACGACCGACTGCACGAACCCGTCGATCGCGTCCGTCGTCTCCCCGAGCCACTGCACGATCGGCGGCCCTGCGACCGGACCGGTAGGAACGTCGTCGTGGTCGACCACCGCAGCGCCGTCCCGCGTCGCCACCGCGGCCAGCGCGCGGGGAGTGCGGTTCACGAAGATCTGGGTGGCGGTGACGAACACGCCCTCCGCCCGCAACGCGGACAGCAGCGAGATCGCCAGGATGCTGTCGCCGCCCAGCTCGAAGAAGTCCTGGTCGGCACCGACCTGCTCGACCCGCAGCACCGACGCGACGGCCGCGCAGATCACGGCCTCGTCGTCGTTGGCCGCCGCCGTCACCGGCCCGGTCTCCACCACGGGCTCCGGCAGGGCGCGGCGGTCGAGCTTTCCGTTGGCGGTCAACGGGAACTCGCTCATCACCACGATGTGGGTCGGGACCATGTACTCGACGAGGTTCTCGACCGCCCACTGCTTCACAGCGTCCGAGGTCAGACTCTCATCGGCAGGAACCACGTAGCCGACGAGGTAGTTGCCGCCCGCCGAGTTCTTCCTGACCACGACGCAGGTGTGCCGGACCTGCGGGTGCTCGGCCAGCGCGACCTCGACGTCCTCCAGCTCGAGCCGCATGCCGCGGATCTTGACCTGGTTGTCGACGCGGCCGAGGAAGTCGAGCGACCCGTCCGGCGCGAACCGCGCCAGGTCACCGGTCCGGTAGAGGCGCGACCCGTCGGTGGCGAACGGGTTCGCCACGAACCGCGACGCCGTTAGGCCGGGTGCGTTCACATACCCGCGCCCCAGCAGGAACCCGCCGATGTACAGCTCGCCGCCGACACCGACCGGGCACGGCCGCAACTCGTCGTCGAGCACGTAGAGGTCGGTGTTCGGGTTCGCCTTGCCGATCGACGTCGACAGGCGCTCGGCCTCACCCCGGTAGATCACGTGCGAGACGCCGATCGTGGCCTCCGCCGGGCCGTACCCGTGGTACATCGGGATGTCGAGCTGCGTGCGGAACCGGTCGTACAGCTCGGGAGTCAGCACCTCGCCGCCGCACCACACGTGCCGAAGGCTGGCCAGCTCACCGTCGCCCGCGATGTTCAGCAGCACGTCGAGCATCGACGACACCAGGTACACGAACGTCACGCGGTGGCGGTCGATCGTCTGCAGCAGGTGGTGCGGGTCGCGTTCGCCGCCGGACCGCACGACGACGGTCCGCCCGCCGCACACCAGCGGCAGGAAGATCTCGTTGATGGAGATGTCGAACGACAGCGGCGCCTTGAACAGCGACGCGTCGGAGTGTCCGAAGTGGAGGATCTGGTTCACCTGCCACAGCAGGCGTTCGCTGATCGCCTCGTGCCGGATCATCGCGCCCTTGGGACGGCCGGTCGAGCCGGACGTGAACATCACGTACGCGAGCTGCGCGCCGCGGATCGTCACATCGGTGGGATCGCCCGAGTAGTCCGAGAAACCCCAGGAAGAGAGGTCGACCTCGACGGCCGCGGGCTCGTTCTCCTGGCCACTGCCCAGGAGTAAGACGACCTGCGCGTCGGTGATCACGGACTCGCGGCGCGACGCCGGCCACTGCGGGTCCAGCGGCACGAACGCGCCCCCGGCCTGCAGCACGGCGAGCAGGCTGATCACCATCTCGGCCGAGCGGTCGAGCGAGATGCCGACGACCTGCTCCTCCGTGAGACCGCGTTCGACCAGGTGGCGGGCGAGCTGGTTGGACTGGGTCAGCGCCTCGCCGTAGGTGAACGCGCGGTCACCGTCGTTGATCGCGACCGCGTCCGGGCGCTGCCGGGCCTGCTCGCGGAACAACTCCACGATGCTCGGCCGGTCACGCGGGAACTCGTTGTCGTTCCAGCGGGCCAGGTCCGCGAGCCGTTCCTCGAGTGTCTGCGAGGTCAACGTGCCGATGGCGCGGTTGGGGAACTCGGCGAGGTCGGCGAGCGCGCGCTCGGCCTCGGCCAGGTCGACACCGTCCGGAACGGGAACGGCCCAGCCGTCCGGTCGTTCGGTGACGTCCCAGGCCTGACCCTTGTCGGCCCACACGAGCAGGTCGCTGAACAGCGTCGCGGGCGTGAGCTCGAACCCGTCGACACGGAAACCGGGGGTCGCCCAGTGGTTCAGTGCGACGGCACTCGCGACGGCGATGGTCCGCTGCGGGTACTCACCGGCACGGCGCCGAACGGAGGCGATCCGGGCGGTCGAAAGAAGTACGTCACGGTCGGCCATCTGTTCCATCGACGACTCAGCCATCCCTTCACATCGGTGAAGGAAGCCTAACCTAAGTAGTTGCCGTTCCGAATCGCCAAGCGGCCCAAAGAGCTGCGTAACGCCCGTCACGCGCCACAAGTTCTTCGTGCGTGCCGTGTTCCAGCACGCGACCTGCGTCGAGCACGGCGATCCGGTCCGCGGCGATGGCCTGGGTCAGGCGGTGCGCGACCAGAAGTGTGGTGCGGCCCCGGCAGGCCGCGAGCGCGGCTCGTTCCAGCGCGGCGGCACCCTGGCTGCCCGCCTCGGCCGTCGACTCGTCCAGCACGACGACGGGGGAGCGGCCGAGCACCAGCCGGGCCAGCGCGATCTGGGCGATCTTGGTCACGTCGAGGCGTTCGCCACCCTCACCGACGTCGGTCTGCAGGCCCTGCGGCAACGTCTCGACCCACGTGTCCGCACCCACGGTCCGCAGCGCGTCCATGAGCTCGTCGTCGGTCGCGTCCGGTGCCGCCAGCCGCAGGTCCTCGGCCAGCGGGCCGGCGAAGACGTGGGCCTCCTGGGTCAGGATGCTCACCAACGCGCGGGCGCCCGCCTCGTCCAGATCGACGAGATCGGACGACCCGATGTGCACGGATCCGGCCAGCGGAGTGCCGGTGCCGGCGACCAGGGCCGCCAGCGTCGTCTTGCCCGCACCGGTCGCGCCGACCAACGCGAGCGACGTGCCGGCGGGGATCTCCAGATCGATGTCCTCGAGCACGTCGTGCTCGGAATCGGGATAGCGGAAGGAAAGCCCGCGCACCGACACCGGAAGTGGTTGTGCGTCAGCGTCGACGGCCACCGCGCTGCGCACGAGTTCGTCGCCGTCGGACTCGGTGGTCACGCCGACCAGTCGCGTCAGCCCGGCACCGGACTTCTGCGCCTCGTCGAAGAACGCCATGATCAGGCCGAGCGGCACGAACAACTTGTGGAACAGCAGCGCGGCAACGGAGACCTGGCCCAGCGAGGACTGCCCGTTGGTCACCAGGAAGTAGCCGACGACGATGATCAGCCCGAGGCCGATGAACTCGGCGCGGTTCTCGCGGCCGATGAACCGGCCGAAGAACCGGAAGACGTCGATGCCGATGTTGCGCACCCGCCACGACTCCGCGGTCACCTTGTCCCGGAAGACGTTCTCCAGGCGGTAGGCCCGCACGGTGGCGATGCCGTCGAGGCCGCTGATCAACGCCTGTGCGCGATCGGCCTGCGCCTCGGAACGGGCGCGGTAGAGCGGCTGCGACCGGGGCAGGTACCAGCGCAACGCCAGCCAGTAGGCGGGCAGCGCGCAGGCACCGGCGAGACCGAGCCGCCAGTCGAGCCCGAACATGCCCGCGGTCGCGATCACGACCAGCACGACCGCCGAGAAGATCGTCGGAATGGCCGTGCGGAAACCCTTGGAGATCACCGCGACGTCGTCACCGACGCGCGACAGCACGTCACCGCGGCCGACTTCCTCGATGCGCGCGCTCGGCATCCCGAGCACCGCGCGCACCGCGCCTTCCCTCAGGCGCGCCAGCATTTCCGCGCCGACGCGTCCGACGAGGTAGGTCGAGACGGCGGTCATGACCGCACCGGCCAGGGCCGACACGACGGTCGCGATGCCGATGGTCCAGAGGATCGACGCGTCACGGCCCTGCGTGACGCCGTCGACCACGGTGCCCAGCAGGAACACCGGGATGATCTGCAGCACCGCCCCGGCCACCGTCGCCAGCACGGTGGCGATCGGCAGACCGGGGGCGGAGCGGCAGTGGTCGAGCACCCAGCGAGAGGCCTCCCGTCCGGACGCCGTGCGCAGGATCTTCGCCGGCGGGACGGAGACGCTCGTGGTCACGAGGGGAGGCCTTTCGCTGGAACTGTTGTGTCAGAAGGAGGTCAGCTGACCGACTTGGCGGCCTTGACCAGCTCGTCCACCGCGTACGGCATCGACGCGAGGGTCGCCTGCGAGATCGCGGCACCGACGGCCGCACCCTCGCCGTCGAGGATGTAGTGGACCTTGCCGGCCTTGACCGCGGGCAGGTTGTTGAAGAGCTCAAAACCCTTGAGCGCCTTCAGGTCCGCCTCGTCGTTGATGATGAAGATGCGGTCGACGTTCATCACGTCGATGCGCTCGGGGGACAGGGACACGAAGAACTTGCCCGCCGCGAGCTCGTCGACCTTCGTGTTGCCCTTGAAGCCGATGCCGGTGATGACCTGGCTGCGCACGTCGGTCGTGGAGAACGGCCCGATGGCGTCCTTGTACCAGGACGCGACGACCGCGGTCTCGTTCGCCCAGCCCGGGTCGGCCGCCTTGGCCGCGGCGATCTTGTCGTCGATCGCCTTGATCTGCTTGGCGCCCTCGTCGGCCTTGCCGACCGCCTTCGCGACCTGGAGCGCGTTGTCCTGCCACTTGGCGGAGAAGGGCTCCTTCTCCTCCTTGGTGCGGCCGACCACCGGCGCGATCTTGGAGAGCTTGTCGTACCACTCCTGGGTCGCCTCGGAGTAGACGGCGACGATCAGGTCGGGGCGCAGCTGCGCGATCTTCTCGAAGTTCGGCTCGGTGTCACCGTTCTTCATGACGACCTCGGGCTTGGCCGAACCCCACTTGTCCTTCACCCAGGGCCACTGGGTGTTGACGTCCGGCGTCTTGCCGTCCGGGTTCGGGTACTGGTCGACCATGCCGACCGGGACGACGCCGAGCGCCAGCAGGGTCTGCTCGTCGGTGTAGCCGAGGGAGACGACGCGCTTGGGCGCTTCCTTGATCTCCGTCGTGCCGAAGAAGTGCTCGACCTTGGTCGGGAACGTGCCACCGGCGGCGTTGCCCGCGTCCGGGGTCGTGGCAGGCGTGGAGGAACCGCACCCGGCGAGGACGCTGGCACCGACAACGGCGGCTGCTGCCACGGCTGTCAGTCGCTTCCAGGTCATGGTCGTTCTCTGGCCCATTCGGCACCTCTTCTTCGCTGCCCACGCGGCGGGGGAAATTAGGACAGCCGAACCTTATCACCCAGTTAGGGCAGGCTAACCAAGGTCTTGGTCACTCTTCGATACCACGTGGGTCCGGCCGATCGGGACGATCAGCGGCCGTTCGCTCACGGGATCGTCGATGACCTTCGCCTGCAGGCCGAACGTGTCCAGCAGCAGATCGCTCGTGATCACGTCGCTCGGATGTCCCTGCGCCACAATGGATCCGGACTTCATCACGATCAGGTTGTCGCTGTAGCGGACGGCCAGGTTCAGGTCGTGCAGCACCATGACGATCGTGCAGCCGCCCTCGTGCAGGTCGTCGACGAGGTCGATCACGTCGATCGCGTGCGCGAGGTCCAAATAGGTCGTCGGCTCGTCCAGCAACAGCAGATCCGTGCCCTGCGCGAGCGTCATGGAGATCCACACCCGCTGCCGCTGCCCGCCCGACAGCGAGTCGACCGGACGGTGGGCCAGGTCGGCCACGCCCGTCATGTGCAACGCCTTGGCCACGACGTCCGCGTCGTCGCTCGACCACTGGCGCAACCAGCTCTGGTGCGGGTGCCGGCCGCGGGCCACGAGGTCGGCGACCGTCAGTCCCTCCGGCGCGATCGGGGTCTGCGGGAGCAGGCCCATCCGCTTCGCGACGTCCTTGGTCTTCAGGCGCGCGATGTCGCCACCGTCGAGCAGCACCGTGCCCTGGCGCGGTTTGAGCAACCGGGACAGCGTGCGCAGCAACGTCGACTTGCCGCAGCCGTTGGGCCCGATGACCGTCGTGATCACCCCGGTGGGGATGGCGACGTCCAGGTTGTCGAGCACGACCCGGTCGGCGTACCCGACCGTGACGCCCTCGGCGCCCAGTCGGGCGGCATCGTTGCGCAGCGCGGTCATAGGACAACCTTACTTAATGGAGGCTTACCTCAGGTCGCGCGCTTCACGTTCGCGCGCACGAGCAGGTAGACGAGGAACGGTCCGCCGATGATCGCCGTGACGACGCCGACCGGCAGGTCGTTGGGCAGCACGCTGCGCGCCAGCAGATCCGAGCCGATCAGCAGCAGCGCTCCGAAAAGACCGGACGCCAGCAGCGGCGGCACGGGGGAGCGCAGCAGTCGCATGGTGATCTGCGGCGCGACCAGCGCGACGAACGGCACCGGGCCCGCGGCGGAGACCGCGACGCCCGCGAGCAGCACCGCGCACATCAGCAGGACGGCGCGCACGACTGAGTGCCGGACGCCGAGTCCGGCGGCGACGTCGTCACCGAAGTGCATCGGCTGCATCTGGAAGGCGACCACCATCACGACGACGACCAGCGCGATCGTGACCCAGAGCGTCGTCCAGACCTCGGTCCACGCCCGCGAGTCGAGCGATCCGACGAGCCAGCGTTGCGCGCGGGCGACGTCGCGGATGTCGGCCAGCACCAGCAGCCACGTCGTGACCGCCTGCATGACCGCGCTGACCGAGACGCCGATGAGGATCAGCCGGAACCCGTCGATGCCCTTCTTCCACGCCATGAAGTAGACGAGCAACCCGGTCAGCAGCCCGCCGGTCAGCGCCGCCGCCGACAGGCCCATGACGCCGCCGATCGCCGTGCCGCCGCCCGCCGTCACGATGAAGACCGCGGTCGCGCTGGCGCCGCCGGTGATGCCGAGCACGTCCGGGCTGGCCAGCGCGTTGCGGGCGATCGACTGCGTCAGCGCGCCGGAGATCCCGAGCGCGACCCCGGCGAGGAGACCGACCAGGGCGCGCGGCATCCGCAGGTCCATGATCACGAACTCGTCGACCCGCTCGCCCTGGCCGAACAACGTCCTGACCACGGCGGGCAGCTCGATCGTGAAGTCGCCGATCGAGATCGACACGCAGAAGATCAGGAACGTCAGCGCCGCCAGCACGACCGTGACGAGCACGACCCACGGCCGCCAGACCCAGGACCAGCCACCGACGCGGACGCCGCGGTGCATTTCGGGTGCTTCCGGTGCGGTGGTCATGCCTGCCTGAACTTCCCGAGCCAGACCAGCACCGCGAAGAACGGGGCGCCGATGAGGGCGATGACGATGCCGGCCTGCAGTTCGGCCGGACGGACGACGAGCCGTCCCGCGATGTCTCCGACCAGCAGCACGGCCGCGCCGAGCAGCCCCGCGTACGGCACAAGCCAGCGGTAGTCCGGTCCGGTGAGCCATCGCGCGATGTGCGCGACCATCAGGCCGAGGAACGCGATCGGCCCGCACGCCGCCGTCGCCGCGCCCGCGAGCAGGGTGACGGCGATGACGCCGACGGTGCGTCCGGCCGCGATGTTCACGCCGAGGCCGCGCGCGACGTCGTCACCGAGGTTGAGCAGGTTGAGCACCGGCAGGTTGATCATCGCCAGGACGAGCCCGACGCCGACGAAGATCGCCGCGACGACGATCACGTCCCACCCGACGCCCTGCACCGAGCCCGCGTTCCAGAACCGCAGCACGTCGAGCGTCTGCTTGTCGCCCAACGCCACCGCTGTCGTCATCGCGGCCAGGAACACCGTGACGCCCTGGCCCGCCAGCGCGAGCGTGAGCGGGTTGCCGGAGCCGCGGCCGAGGCTCGACAGCCCGAAGACCACCACGCCCGCCACCCCGGCGCCGAGGAACGCGAACCACATGTACTGGACCGGGTTCTGCAGGCCGAACAGGTAGACCGAGAGCACCACGGCGAACGACGCCCCGGAGTTGACGCCGAGCAGGCCGGTGTCCGCGATGGGGTTGCGGGTGTGCCCCTGGATCAACGCGCCCGCGACGCCGAGCGCGAGGCCCGCCACGAGCGCGAGCACCGTCCGCGGCACGCGCAGCGTCTGCACGATCAGCGTGATCTCGGTGAGCCGCTGGTCGCCGCCGGGATCGCCGAACAGCCCCTGCCACACCTCGGCGGGGGTGAGCGACCGCGCGCCGATCACCAGTGACAGCACCGACGCCACGGCCAGCAACACCAGCAGACCCGCCAGCCCGAGGCGCCGCCGCCGGTGCGGGCTCTCCGGTGCCGGTGCGGGTTCGAGCCCGCGTCGCTCCACGACCATGCTCACGACGGGTTACGTTAGCTTCCGCCCGTCGCGTTGACCTAGGGCACCCTTACCTAACCCCTGGTCTCGATGGCCCTCACGGTCTTCTCGAGCGCCCCGCCGAGCACCTTCCTGCCGAGCAACCCGAGCGAGAGACCGAGCAGCTTGCCCTTGAAGTTCTTGCCCTCGCGCACCACGTGGGCGTGCACGAGCGTCGTTCCGTCGGCCTGCTTGGTGAACGTGTAGGTGTGGCCGGAACGTCCGCCCCACACGTTGGAGTCGACGGTGGTCAGCACGACGTGGCCGAGATCGGACCAGTCGTAGTGCAGGCGTTCCCAGATGCCGCCGGACCCCTCGGTGACGTCGGCGAACGTGTCGCCCCGGTCGTGCACCCGCAGGTCGGCGTCGGTGCTGTTGGGGAACAGGTCCGCGCGGCCGGGGCCGAAGTCGGTGAGTCCCGCGACGAACTGCTCGGGCGTCGCGGTGGTCTGCTGGGTCAGGGTGATGGTGGGCATGTCGTCCGCTCCTCGTGGTGCTGTGTGCAGAAGTCAGACTTCCCCGGCCAGGGGGTTGTTCGCGCCCGTGAGTGTCCCTGGTCCGCGGCGCCCCCACAGCACCGCGGACCAGGGACTGGTCAGGTGGTGCAGGTCGCCCGGTTGAGCGTGACGGCCGAAGGAGTGCTCGTCGTGCCGTTGGCGGTGAAGCCGAGCGACACCGCGGCTCCCGCACCCAGAGACGGGCTGTGCGACGGCGCCGTCACGGTGACCGTGGTGCCGCTCTGGCTGAAGGTGCCGTTCCAGCCGTTGGAGATGGTGACACCACTGGGCAGCGTGAAGACGACGGTCCACGGGTTGGCGGCGCTCGTCCCGGTGTTGGTGACGGTCAGCGCGCCCTGGAAGCCGCCCTGCCACGAGTTGTCCAGCTTCCAGGCCGACCTGCACCCGCCGGTGCCGCCGCCAGTGGTGGTCGTCGTGGTGGTTGTCGGGCCGGGACCGCCACCCGTGGGCGGGATGAGGTAGGGCTGGAGGATGTTCTGCTTGGCCTGGTTGACCGTGGTCCAGTCGTCGCCGACGATGCCGCCGGTGTCACCGGAGTTGGGGTTCCACGACCAGTAGGTGAACGAGATGCCGTTGACGCCGGTCCCGGTGTAGGCCATCAGGTTCTCCAGCCACACCTTGTCGACCGGGTTGGCCAGCGTGGTGCCGAACTCGCCCATCATCAGCGGAGCGATGTTCTGCTTGTACAGGTAGCCCCAGTACTTGTCCCAGATCGCCGGCATGTTCGCCGGGTAGTCCGGAGCGCTGAACCACGGCTGGTTGTAGACCGACGTGGCGTACTCGTGCGGGGAGTAGACCAGCCGGCCGGGCACGGACAGGCGCACCGGGAACTGGCCCGCCTTCGACAGGTTCCCGCCCCACCAGCCGCAGTCCTCGTCGTTGGACGGGTCGCCGTCCCACACGTTCGACAGTCCGCCGCTCGGGCAGCTCACGCCCTCGACGAAGATCAGCCAGTTCGGCTGCACGCCCAGGATCGCGTTGCCCGCGCGTTCGGCGGCCAGCCGCCAGTCGCGGGCGGTGTCGCCGCAGCCCCAGCACGAACCGGTCGCGGCCGGGTTGGTGCCCTCGGCGTGCGGCTCGTTGTGCAGGTCGGCGCCGATGACCGTGGTGTTGCCCGCGTAGCGCTGGGCGAGCATCTTCCAGTCGGTGATCCAGGTGCTCTCCGGGACGCCCGCCGTGTACCAGAGGGCGCTCTGGCCCGCGCTGGTCGGCCGGTGCCGGTCGAGGATGACGCGCATCCCCTTCTGGCCCACGTAGTCGATGACCTTGTCGAGGATCTGCAACGGGGACAGACCGACCAGATCAGGGTTTGTGTAGTCGTTGATGCCGGTCGCCCTGGCGTCGGACTTCAGCGCGTCGTTGGAGAACGGGACGCGCAGCGTGTTGTAGCCGAGCTGCGCCATGTGGTCGAGCTGCTGGCGCCACGTGACGCTGGCCCACAGGCCGTGGAAGGTCTTGTTGTCGGTCTCCATCCCGAACCAGTTGATGCCGGTCAGCCGGACCGTCGCGCCGGTGCTGTCCAGGATCCTGCTCCCGCTGGTGTGCAGGTACCCGGTGCCCGTGCCGCCCGCTGCCACCGCCGTGACCTGGCCGGTCGTGCCGATGGCGACCAGTGCGCTCGCGGCCGTCACAGCCGCGAGCAGCGCGCCAAGAACCTTGTTCCGCCGCTTCATCCGCTCTCCTTTGAGCAAGAGGTTCATGCCGCCGTTCGGCAGAGCGTTCCGTTGAGCCTGAACACCGCCGGTGGGATGTTCGGCCCGGTGTAGTTGCCGACGTAGCCGACGCCCACGGTCGCGTCCGGTTCGATGCGGGTGGATCCCGTGACGGTGACCGCGGTCCCGGTCTGGGCCCACGTCGCGTTCCAGCCCGAGCCCACCTGCTGGCGCGCGGTGGGCCAGTCGAACGTCAGCGTCCAGTCGGAGATCGGGTGGGTGCCGGCGTTCGTGATGTCGATGCCGCCGACGTACCCGCTGCTCCAGTCGGACACTGTGGACAGTCGTACGGTGCAGGTGCTCTGGGCGGGACTGCCGGTGGTGATGGTGAGCGGGGGAGAAGCCCAGGACACGGCACCCGCGGCGGTGCGCGCCAGCACGTTGACGGTGTACCTGGTGCCGGGGTTGAGGTTGCCGACGGTGAACGAGGTGCCGGACGTCTCGCCCCACTGCTCGCCGGTCGTGCCGAGCTGGCGGTGGACCTCGTACTTCACGACGCCGGGAACCGATGGCCAGGTGATCGTCGCGGTCCGGTCGGTGACCTGGGCCGAGACCGGTTGTTCTGGCGCGGCGGGGAGTCGAGCCGGAGCGGCCGGGTGCAGGACGAGCGTCGTGAGCGAGAACGGCGGCAGCGTCCGGCTGAGCGCGTCGCCGTCGGTCGAGGTCGAGATCTCGTTGGCACCGTTGGTGAACGTGTGGACCGTCGGCGAGGCGGCGGACGGCGAGTATCCGGCGTAGTCGATGGCGACCGTGCGTGCGTTGTCCGGGTCTGAGTTGAGCAACAACACCGCGAGATCACCGTTCGGCCGCCGTGCCGCGTGAGCCCGGACCGACGGGTCACCGGAACCCGCGCGGACGAGCTGATCACCGGGTCGGGCGAAGAGGCTGAGCATCTTCAGCGCGTGGTACGGCGCGAACGGGGTGTTCAGCGGCGGCTCGCACGCGCCGTCCTCCAGGCAGGTTCCGCTGGAGAGCAGGCCGAAGTCGTCGTAGTCCTGCTGACCGGCCACAGTGGACGCTCTGGTGGGACCGTTGTGGGTGTTCCACCAGTCGACGGTGAAAACGCCGTTCTCCAGCAACGAGGTGTAGGCCTCGGCCGCGAACAGCGCGCCCGGCTGGGTGTTGCGGCCGTACGTGGTGTTCAGCTCGGTCATGGCGATCCCGATGCGGTCCGCGTCCGGCCCGGCGTACTGGGTGATCTGCCGGCGCAGCAGGTACGTCATGTCGGTGACCTGGTCCGCGCTCGCCATCGTCTCCGCCGCCGTCGATCCGCTGGGGTACCAGTGCACGACGACGAAGTCCACGTGCGGGCCCACGATCGAGAGCACCGTCTGGTTCCAGCTCACGGTGTCACCGGCGGCGACGATCGCGTCCGGCCAGTTCGCCGGGGTGGTGAGCACGGCGCCGATCTTGATCGTCGGGTCGACCGCCTTCATCGCCTGTGCGTAGGCCACGGTCTCCCTGGCGTAGCCGGCGGGACTCTTGTCGGGGTGGTCGTCCGCCTCCCACGCGGAGCCGTAGTGGCCGTTGCCGTAGAGCTCGTTGCCGATCTCCCAGTACTTCGCGCCGTACCCCTTGGTGATGTTGGCGTAGCGCACCCAATCCGCGGCTTCCTGCGGCGTGCCGGTGCCGTAGTTCGCGATGATGATCGGCTGCGCCTGAGCCCGGCGCACACCACCCATGAACGTGTCGAAGTCCGTGTTCGGCGCCACGTACCCGCCGGGGGCCGTGTGGTCCTTCCAGTGGTAGATGTCGCCGTACGAACCACCTGGGTACCGCATCATCCGCACGTCCGCGTCCCCGAGCAGGTCGGCGACCGAGTTCGTGCCGAGCTGGCTGTCCCAGATCGCGTGGTTCACGCCGAGCGCGGTGTCCGGCACGGTGGCCAGCCCCGCCCTCGCGTTGACCACGACGGTGGCGTCGGGCGCACCGGACGCGGTGGTCGGTGTGGCCGGTAGTCCGGCCGCCACGAGCACGGCCACCAGGAGAAGGCGGCGCCTTGCCATGCGCATCACGTCCTCGTCGACGGATCTGGGAGCGCTCCCAGAATCGTGGCCCGGTCGTGGGTGGTCAAGAGGACGTTCTTCGCGTGGTCCACATTCGACCGTCGAATCGAGTCGAAGCGTTGGAGGAGGGCGAAAACTGCGAACGCGGTGTGAGGTCGGCCGACTTGGATTCGACGGGGCCTGCGTCGTCGCTGTCACTCAATGCATCGTTGCGATCTCGGAGGGTTACGGATAGCCTGAATTTGGGAGCGCTCCCAGATCGATCGCTGTTGCTCGATCATCGGAGAATGGAGGCTCAACCATGCGTCCGCGCACTACCTCCGGTTCCGTCGCCAGACGTCGAGGCATCATCGCCGTGATCGTCGGCGTGCTGGCCTGCACCGTCCTCTGGGCCCCACCGGCCTCGGCGCACGGCACCATCGTCGGCCCCGCGACCCGCGCCTACCAGTGCTGGCAGACCTGGGGCAGTCAGCACACGAATCCCGCCATGCAGCAACAGGATCCCATGTGCTGGCAGGCCTTCCAGGCCAACGCCGACACCATGTGGAACTGGATGAGCGCGCTGCGGGACGGGCTCGGCGGGAACTTCCAGGCCAGGACCCCGGACGGGCAGCTCTGCAGCAACGCCCTGTCCCGCAACAACTCCCTGAACACACCTGGCCGGTGGAAGACCACCAACGTCGGCAGCACCTTCTCGATGCACCTGTACGACCAGGCCACTCATGGTGCCGACTACTTCAGGGTCTACGTGAGCAAGAACGGGTACGACCCCACCACCCAGAGACTCGGCTGGGGCAACCTCGACTTCATCACGCAGACCGGCAGGTACGCCCCTGCCAAGGACATCACGTTCAACGTCCAGACCTCCGGCGCCTACCGCGGACACCACGTCGTGTTCACGATCTGGCAGGCCTCGCACCTGGACCAGGCCTACATGTGGTGCAGTGACGTGAACTTCGGTTAGAAGGTCCGTCCGACGTGGGTGCGTGCCCCCGGTGCTTTCCGTGGGCACGCACCCACGTCGTCAGTTGGCGACCAGGCGCCAGCGGTTGTCCGTGCTGCCGTTGTCGGAGTCCTGCACCACCTGCGCGCCCGCGCTGGTGGAACCGTTGAGGACGCCGAGCAGCTTGCCGCTGTTGGCGTTGCGGACCTTGTGGGTGCCGTCGCCGTTGGGGATCAACGTCCACCTGTGGTCGGCGGTGCCGTTGTCCGACCATTGCAGGACGCGGGCGTTGTCGGCGGTGGACATGTTCTCCACGCCCAGCACCTTGCCGCTGTGGACGTTGCGCAGCCGCACGTCGGATCCGTCGGTGATCAGCTGCCAGTTGTGGTCAGCGGTTCCGCTGTCGTGCCACTGCACTGCCAGGCCGCCGTCCGAAGTGGACATGTTCTGGACGCCCAGCACCATGCCGGTGCCGGCGTTGACCAGCCGGTAGCTCGCCGCGCCGCCACCGCCGGTGCTCCAGTAGACGGTGTAGTTGAAGCCGTGCGCGTCGTGGAACGGCCCGAGGTTCACCTGCGTGCCGTTCGCCGTCGCGGTGAACGCCAGTGATGACGTGCTGGTGCGGGTGACGGAGCCGATGTCCAGCGAGGGCAACGCGGACAGGCCGGTGTTGCCGTAGTTGCCCGCCAGCACGGCCGGGCCGTAGGTCAGCGCGACGACGTTGGCGCTGTCGTTGGCCGCTTGGGCGACCACGCGCATCGGCAGCCGCAGCGTCACCACGTCGCCGGACGCCCACGTTCGAGTCAGGGACGCGTAGGTGCCGGGCGTGGCGGTCACGTTCTGCGCGACGCCGTTGACGTTGATCGTCGCGCCCGTGGTCCAGGCGGGGATGCGTAACCGCATCGTCCACGACCCGCCCGCGTTGCCGGTGACGGTCAGTGTCGTGGTGTCGCTCGCCGGGTAGCTCGTGGTCTGCGTGACCGTGATGGCGCGGGACGACCACGTCAGCACCGACGGCGTGTAGAGGTTCACCGTGAGCGTGGTGCCGCTGAAGAAGTAGACGGAGTCGGCGAGCTTGGTGTTGGTCTCCAGCGCGGTGCCCTGGCAGCACCAGAACGTGCCGTAGTCCGTGCTCCAGTTGCCGCCGCCCCACGCGGGACCGGTGTTGCCGCGCCGGTGGCCGGGGTTGAGGCCGGTGAAGTAGCAGATGTTGCCGTGGGGGTCCGACGGGTTCTGCTGGCCGATCAGGTGGTTGAGCAGCGCGCGCTCGTAGTAGTCGAAGTAGGCCGCGCGGCCGGGATCGGTCAGCCACAGCTCGCGGGTCAGCTTGAGCATGTTGAAGGTGTTGCACGCTTCGCACGTGTCGGTGTTGAGGTAGGCGGCGATGGCGTTGGGCGCGCGGAAGTGCTCTGCCTGGCTGTTGCCGCCGATGACGTAGGTGTGCGCGCCGACGGTGATGGTCCAGGCGTTGGCGGCGATGTCGCGGTAGCGGGTGGTCCCGGTCGCCTTGTACTCGCGGGCCGCGCCGATCCACTTCGGCACCTGGGTGTTGGCGTGCAGGCCGTTGAGCCTGTCCTGGTTGGCGGCGAGCGGGTCGAACACCGCGGCGTGGTCGAACCGCTGGGCCGTCGTCAGCCAGCGGGAGTCGCCCGTCTGCTGGTAGAGGTCGGCGAGCACCGCGTTCATGCCGCCGAACTCCGTGCCCAGGACGCTCTGCATCGTGCTGTAGGACAACCGGGCCGTGCGCCAGTCCACCCACCCGGCGAGGCGCAGCAGCACGTCCCGTGCCTGCGTGTTGCCGATGTAGCGCCATGCGTCCAGCAGTCCGGCAAGGGTCTTGTGCAGGGCGTAGTACGACACGGACCTGGGCGAACCGGCCTCCATCGCGTCGAAGTCCGACTCCGGGAAGCCCGACAGATAACCGGAGTTGAACCCCGCCGCCGAGTTGTTCGCCTGGCACTTGGCCAGCTCGGCCACCAGGTAGTTCGCCTTGTCGCGGCACGTCGTGTCGCCCAGGACCGCCCACGCCTGCGCCCAGGCCGTGAGGAAGTGTCCCTGGCTGTGCGTGCGGAACGGGAAGTTCGGCGCCTCCCAGCCGCCGAGCGCGGCGGCGCCGTTGGTGGACAGCCGGTGGTTGGCGCGGAAGTTGTAGAGCAGCCGGTCGACGTCGACGAACCTCAGGTAGGACAGCGTCCGGCTCTGGTTGTCCAGCCATCGGCCCTGCGTCAGCCGGACCTCGGACAGGTCGAACGGGTGGGCGGACACGCCCGCGTCGCCACGGGCAGGGGGCACGGTGGCGGCCTGGGCCGGCCCTGCCATCAGCGACGGTGCCGTGGTCGCGACGGCGGCCACCCCCGCGGCTTGGAAGAGCCTGCGTCGACTCAACGATGAGGACATGAGGATGCTCCAGTCGCTCGGTTCAGCGCTGGATGTTAGCGCTAACTTCACTCGATCGGCAGACGTGGAGTCGAATAGTCGAATGGATGTCGGTAGGCGGCTGTCGGGTCGGTTGAGTCAGCGCGAGCTGGTGTTAGCGCTCACATGGCGGTCGGTCCACTATGGACAGAGAGCATGGTCTGATCTGGTACTCGCGGGCGGCGTCGACCAGGAGTGGGTGCGTGGCGAGTTCGGCGGGTGCGTGCAGCCGTTCCTGGTGGTGTGCCGGCAGGACGCGCCGCGCCGGAACCGCTTCTACCGGCTCGTTCTGATCCCGTGCGGTCATGTTCGGGGTCGGAGTTGCTCGCGCAGACGCCCGGCCTCCTCCTCGCGGCCCTGTTGTTCGAGCATGCCCAGCGCCCGTTGCCAGACCTCGGCGGCCCGTTCGGCCTGGCCGAGCGCGAGGTGGGTGTGGCCGAGGTTCATCAACGTGTTGGCGGTGCCGTAGTCGTCGTCCGCCGTCCGGTACAGCTCGATCGCGCGCTCGTAGTGGGTGATCGCCACCGCGTGGTTGCCGCTCTGGTGCTCGACGCGGGCCAGTGTGTCGACGGCGGTCGCCTCGCCGTGCCGGTCGCCGAGTTCGTGCAGCAGTTCGAGGGCTCTGGTGGCGGACAGGCGGCCCTGTGCGGTGTCGCCGACCTCCGCCGCGCAATGGCCGATGTTGTTGTGCGCCATGGCGATCAGCATCTTGTTGCCGGACTTCTCGTAGTGCGGGAGCGCGGCCTTGGCGTGGTCGAAGGCGCGTCCGTAGTCCGACCGGCTGGCCCACAGCCACGCGGCCGTGCCGTGCGCGTCGGCCAGCGGCAGTGGCTCCCCGACCTGTTCGGCGAGGGCGAGCGCCTCGCTCAGGTGGTGCTGGGCCTCGTCGTGCCGCTGGACCTGGCCGAGACTGCTGCCCATGATCCGGTGCGCGACGGCCCGGTCCGCCGGGTCCTTCGCCGCGTCGATGGCCGTCTGCCACATGGCCAGCCCGTCGTCGAGATGGCCGCGCTGCTGGTGGTACGCGTGCGACACCCTGGCCAGCAGCACGACCTTGTCGTTCCAGCCGCGCCAGGCCGCCGCCTGCTGCACGGCCAGGCGCGTGCCCCGCTCCGCGTCGAACCACACCCGCGCACCGGCTTTGTCCGTGGCGGCGGTGATGTGCGTGCCGGGGGCCGGGTCGTCGAGGGTGATCAACGGGCGGTGCGGGTCGATCAGCCGGTCGTTGGCGTGCGCGGTGTGGACGTGGTGGTCGACCAGGCGGCGCAACGGCTCGTCGTGGTCGGTGTGCTTGGCCTGCTCGGCCGCGTAGGCCCGGACCAGGTCGTGCATCCTGCCGCGGCACCCGGTGCCGATCGAGACCAGCGAGGCCTGTTCCAGCGACCGCAACGTCGTTCGTGCGTCCTCAACGGACAGACCGGCGAGGCTGGCCGCCGCGGTGAGATCGATGTCCTCGCCGGGCGCGATTCCCAGCAGTGCGAACAGGTCCCGTTGCCGGCCGGTGAGCGCCCGGTACGACCACGACAGCACGACCGGCACGCTCACGCTGGGGTCCGCGTCCAAAGCGTCGAGCCCGAGTTCCTCCAGCTGCCGGGCGATGGCGGCGAGCGACAGGTCGGGTTCGGTGAGAATCCGCGCGCCCACGATGCTCAGCGCGAGCGGCAACCCGCCGCACAGCGCGATCAGCCTGGCCACTGCGAGAGGTTCGGCGCTCAGCCTGCTCGCGCCGATGCGCGCCGCCAGCAACGTGCGAGCGTCGTCGTCGGCGAGCACCTCCAGACCGACGGCCTTCGCGCCGAGCCCTGGAAGCCTGTTCCGGCTGGTCACGAGCACGCGGCAGGTGTCGCCGCCGGGCAGGACCGGCACGACCTGGGAGGCGTCGGCGGCGTTGTCGACGACCACGAGCAGCCGCCGGCGCGCGGTGAGGTCGCGGAACAACGCGGCCCTGGCCGGTGGATCGGGCGGAACGGCTGCGGCGTCGAGTCCGAGCGCGTGCAGGAACCCGCGGATGGCGACGTCCGGTTCCATCGGCGTCTCGTCGGGGCTGAACCCGCGCAGGTCCACGAACAGCTGGCCGTCCGGGAAGCGGCCCAGGTTGCGGTGCGCCCACTGCAACGCGAGCCACGTCTTGCCCATGCCGCCCGCGCCCGCGATCGTCGCCACGCCGGCCGTGCGCATCGCGTCGTCCAGTTCGGTCAGGTCCTGCTCGCGGCCGACGAACTGCGCCGGCGCGGACGGCAGCTGCCGCGGCACGACGTGGCGTGGTTCGGGCTCGCTGAGCAGCAGTTTCCCGTGCAGCTCACGGAGTTCCCGGTTCGGTTCGGCGCCGAGCTCACCGATCAGCCGGGCGCGGAGCGCGCGGAACTCCTCCAGCGCCTCGGAGATCCGGCCCGCCTGCGCGAGTGCCCGCATGTGTTGTGCGGCAACGCGTTCGTCCAGCGGGTTCGTCGCGGCACGGGCGGAGACCGCCGCGAGCAGTTCGGGGCCCTGGCCGAGCCGCAGCCGTGCGTCGAGGAGATCGAGTTCGGCGGCGGTGCGTTCGGCGGTGAGCCGGTCGCGGGCCTCGCCTGCCCAGTCGCCGCCGATGCCGGTCAGCGGTTCGCCCCGCCACAGCGTCAGGGCTTCGGTGAGGACGCCGACGTCCTCGGCCGGCCCGCGGGCCTCGTCGCGGAGCTTCCGGAACCGCGCGAGGTCCACAGAGGACTCGTCCGCGACGAGCACGTACCCGGTGGGCTGGCCGGCGAGCGTGACGGCGTCGGCGAAGGCGTGGCGCAACCGGGAGAGGTAGCTGTGCAGCGTGGCCCGCGACCGCTGCGGCGGGTCGGCGCCCCAGACGCGTTCGATCAGCTGCCGCACGGTCACGACCTTGCCGACGTCGATCGCCAGCGCGGCCAGCACGCACCGCTGCCGCGCGTGCCCCAGCTCGACGGGGTGACCGCCGACCCGCGCGCTCACCTCTCCGAGCAGCGTGATCTCGACCGTCACGGCGGCCCTCCGATCAGCTGTCCTTCTCGGCGGCGAGGAGCGACACGACGGCCAGCCCGGTGTTGACGGCGGAGATGATCGTGGTCAGCTTCGCCGCCCTGGCCGGCAACTCGCCGCGCCTGCCAGCGTAGACAGCGGCGGCGGTGTCCGTGGCGTGAATGAGCACGGCCTGGCGCAGCACCCGGCGGGCGTTCGCGTCACCGCTCTTCAACGTCAGCAGGTCCACGCCGAGGACGAGCGTGCGGATGCCGAACATGCGGGCCGGGTAGACGAACCGCTTGTCGTCACCCAGTTCGTCGCCGAGGCTCTTCGCCATCCGGTCGGCGGCGACCAGGCCCAGCGCGCCGTTGAAGATCCGGACGCAGGCCAGAGTTGTCCGCGTGACATCGCCCAGCTTCATGTCGCCACCTCGTGTTGATCACTGTTGAGCCGAGTCTAGGAGAGCCTGGCCGCGAGCCACTGCTCGATGTCGTGCCAGGCCGCGCGCGCCATGCCGTTGTCCCGGTTGGTGAAGCCGTGCCGCGACTCCGGGTAGATCCTGAGGTCGACCTCGCCACCCGCCCCGACGATGCGGGCCGCCATGGCCAGGTTGTCCTCCAGGATGACGTCCTGGTCGCCGACGACCATCAGGAAGTCCGGCAGTCCGCGCAGGTCACCGTAGATGGGCGAGATGTCGGGGTTCGTCCTGTCCTGCACGTGGCCCGCGTAGGCCTCGATGAAGTACTCGTCCGCGATCGACCGGCCGGCCGGGGTCAGCCCGCTCAGGTCGTAGGTGCCGGCCTGGAGGACCGCGCCCGCGACCCGGCCCGCCTCGCCCCGGTCGCGTAGCCGCAGCAGCGTGGTGACGACGAGGGTGGATCCCGCCGAGAAGCCGCCGATGACGAGCCGGTCCGTGCCGAACTGCTCCTCGGCCTGGTCGAGCAGCCAGAGCGCGGCCGTCTCGGCGTCGTCCGGAGCGGCCGGCCAGGGGTGTTCCGGGGCCAGCCGGTAGTCGACGCTCACGACGACGGCTCCGACCGCGTTCGCGAGCCGTTGGTTGCGGGCGTCGTCCTGGGCCGCGGAACCCATGAAGAAGCCGCCGGCGTGGAAGTCCAGGTAGACCCCGCGGGGTGTGCCCTCCGGCCTCAGGATCCGGACGGGCACCTCGCGGCCGCGGGCCTCGACCACGGTGTTGTCCTGGGCTGGGGCGACCCGGAAGCTCCGCAGCTCGTCCGCGTTGCCCGGGCCGCGCCGGACAGCTCGCTCGGCGTTCGTCCGGCGCGACTCCTCGACGTGCGCGGCCAGTTTCGGGTCGATGAAGGTCTCCAGGTTCATGGACAAGTCCTATCGTGTGGCCATGAGCCGGGGCAGGGCGGCAGTGGTGCTGCGCAGGAAGTTCGACAGCGTCCTCAGCTGGACCGTGACGGTGGGCATGCTGGTCACGACCGTGTACGTGCTGCTCTCCCCGTTCCCCGGCAACGGGTTCGCCCAGCGGCTGGAGTTCATCGCGATCATCGCGCCGATCACCTGGTTCGTGTGGATGGTCGGCGCGCACGCGGCGGTGAAGATCTACGGCTCGGGTGTGCTGGTGGTGAACTGGTTCCGCGCGTACTGGGTGCCGTGGGCCGACCTCGCGTCGGTCGAGTCGGAACGCGAGGTCCACCTCGTCACCACCGACGGCGAGCGGATCAACGTCGCCGCGGGCGCGTTCTCCGTGGCCAGTTCCCTGAACGGAAGCCGGGTGCAGCACCGGATCCGGGAGGAGATCGAGCAGCGCCGGCCGGACCCCGTGCCCGCGGAGACCGGGGTGCGCAGGAGCTTCGACCTGGTGTTGTGGCAGTTCGCGGGCGTGGTGGGGGTCCTGCTCGTCATCGCGTGGATCGGCGCGCGGACCACCGCGATCTAGACGATTGGACAGGTGCCGCGGCTTCTCGCCCATGTGCCGGTCGTGATCAGGCCGTGTTCAATCGAGCCCATGAGCGATTCGCTGACCACCGAGGATCTGGAGTTCCTGAGCCGCCCGCTGTACGGGTTCCTGTCCGTCGCGGCGGGGCCGGTGCCTGCGCAGCCGCGGCCGGTGTGGTTCGAGGCCACGGCCGAGGGGACGATCCAGCTGTTCACCGACCCGAACTCGCTGAAGGTGCGCCGCCTGCGCCGCGATCCCCGCGCCTCGATCGTCGTCGCAGCCCCGGTGGGGGAGCGCGAGCGGTGGCTGGCGGTCTCCGGCCACGTCACGGTGGAGTCCGACGGGGCGCACGAACTGGCCGAACGCCTGGCCGCCCGCTACTGGGACGCCGACGACCCGTCGCGTGTCGCCGACCTCGCCGAAATCCTTGGCGCGGACCAGGTCCGGCTCGTCCTCCAGCCGGACGACGTGCGCCGGTTCGTCTACTGAGCCGTCAGTTCCACGGTGGATCCCATTCCGAGCGCATGCTGTGGACGCCGGGTGCCGCGTCCGGCACCACGCGGATGTCGTTCAGGTCCCGCTCCGGTTCCGCCGTGCAGCCGACGCACCAGCGGTCCACCGCGTGGCTGCCCGTCGTCGAACCGCCTTCGTCCGAACTGGACCAGGTGGTAACGCGCTGATCACCTGGGCCGACAGTCCAGCAGTGAGTCGCGTGAGGACGGTGCACGAATCGTTTTGTGCCAAGCGACTTCCGTGTCGGGTGGACGGTCGGGGGTCGTGGTGCGCAGGTATCTGCTGGTGATGTTGTTGTTCATCGGCGCGTGCTCGGCCCAGCCCGCGGCGCCGGCACCGTCGCCGCAGACCTCGGTCCAGGTGCCGACGCTGGTCAACGAGGTGGTGCCGCCGCAGGACGTGCTGACCGTCGTGCGGGACGTGGTCGACGGCCGCACCGTCGAGTTCGCCGACGGCACGAAGGTCCGCATTGCCCTGCTGGCGGAACCGAAGGAGTGCTTCGCGAAGGCCGCGCTCGACTTCGCGAGGTCGAAGCTGCTGGCGAGCTCCGTCAGGTTCACCGTGCTGTCGATCGGCGAGGTGAACCTGGAGCTGGAGGACGGCACCGACTACGCGGTGCTCGCCGTGCGGCAGGGCGCGTTGAAGCCCGAAGGCGTCGACAGCGGGCCGTTGATCGCGGCACGGGACGAGGCCACCGCGGCCAAGCGGGGTTTGTGGGGGCCGCCGTGCGAGGGCTCCGACACGACCAAGCCCACGCCGACGACCACGACGACCACCGCCCCGCCGCCGACCGTCGCGGCCCCGCCGAAGCCGGCGAAGGCCTGCGCCGCCGCCTACCGGATCACCGGGCAGTCGCAGGGCAGGTTCCAGGCGACCCTGACCGTGCGCAACACCGGTACCGAGGCGGTGAACGGCTGGTCGCTGCTCTGGACGGTGTCGAACGGGGACACCCTCCAGAACGTGACGAACGCTACCGGCCGGCAGTACGGGTCGATCGTCAGCGTCGCCAACGAGACCGCCAACCGTCAGATCGCCTCGGGCGGGTCGGTGCAGCTCGGGATCACCGGCACCACGCGCAGCACGCACAAGGCGCCGACCGCGTTCGTCCTCAACGGCCTGCAGTGCGCGGTGGAGTAGCCAGCGAGGCCAGCGGGACGTGGTGCTGTCCGGCGTGGATGTCGCGATCGGGCAACCCACCCTGTGGAACGGGCCGGGGGAACGAGATCTTGACGACGTTCAGCGACGGGATCCGGAAGATCTGCACGTCCTCGGCGCGCACGCCGTAGAGGAACGCGATGGTGTCATCGTTGATGATCTCCGGCGCGGCCGCCAGCGCGTAGTCCTCGGGGTTGCGCATGAACAGCTCCATCGTCACCCAGAACGGTCCGGCGTTCTTGGAACGGACCTCCAGCGCGATGTCGCCGAACGTGGTCTCAGCCATGGGAGTGCGCCTTCCGGTGCTCGGTGCGGAACATCTCGGTGGGGGTGCGGGTGTCGACGACGTGGTTGAGCACGAACTCGTAGACGGGGCCGCGTTCGGTCTCGGCGGGGGAGGTCGCGAACGCGAGGCTGGGCAGGTAGGCCATGTCCGGGGTCGGCAGGTGCAGCATCAACGGGTTGGCGACCTTGGCGACGGCCGTCGCGAGCTCCTGGGTGGCGGCGCGGACCAGCAGCATCACGCCGATCTCGCGCGGGGGACGGGTGGCCGGTTCGAGCGAGCCCAGCACGGCGTCGTAGCCGTAGCGGCGCAGGTCGAACGAGTAGTCGGCGCTGTCGAGGCCGAGGGTCTGCTCGACGCGGGAGGTGAAGACCTTGACGAACAGGTCGGTCCAGTCCTCGATGTTCGCGAGGATGTGCTCGTCGCGGATGGCCGTGAACGACATCGTCTCGTAGCCGGTGATCCGGGCGCCCTCGAGCTTGACCGTGTGCTGCTCGGCCGGGTGGAACCGCGAGCCTTCGACGCGCACGCGCCGTTCGTCCAGCGCCGTGTAGGTGGCCTCGGTGACGTCCAGTTCGCCGGCGGGCTCGCGCATCCGGAACGGGTTCACCGTCTCGTAGAGCATGTGCGCGGCAACGGAGATCGGCGTGCAGGCGGCGTCGGGGTCGAGCGGTTCGATGGTGAAACCGGTGTGGTCGATGGTGGCGAGAACGCCGCCGGTGCGCGGGTTCGTCGTGCACTGACCGCCGCACTCGACGATCTTCGCCGCGTGCCACGCCGGACCCGCCGGCATGCCCCTCAGCAACGGGAGTGCGGCGGCGAGGGCCGTGTCGGTCGCGCGGCCCGCGAGCACCACATCAGCCCCGGCGCGCAGCGCCTCCTCGATCGGTTCGTGGCCCATCATCCCGACGATGTGGGTGCAACTGTCCACAGTGGTCTCGTCCAGGGCGGCGGCCGGTGCCAGCGGATGCACCGCGCGTTCCCGGAGACGGGTCTTGACGAAGTCGGCGCGTTGCCCGCTGAAGATCGTCGCGACGGACAGGTCGAGCTTCTCCTCGCACAGGACGTCCTCGACGATCCCGGCGATCCAGGCGACACCCGAGTCCGTTCCGCTGGTGCCGCAGGACCCGACGATCAGCGGGATGCGGGCCTGGGCGGCGGCGCGGAGCAGGATCCGCAGGTCGCGGGCGACGGCGGCGGCGGTCGTCTTGGCGGTGCCCGAGCCCAGGTAGTGCGGGCCCGAGTCGGTCGAGCCGCCGTCGACGGCGATGACGTCGGCGCCCAGCTCCAGCCCGCGGTCCACAGAGGACTGGGTGAAGCCTGCGCCGAGCATGCCGGTGGGCGACAGAACGCGGACAGCTCCCGTGGGAGCGCTCATAGGAGTTTCCTTTCTACAGCGAGACGGAGTGACGTCGGCTCAGGACGGCGACGCGCAGGATCACGGCGGTGGCGAGCGCGGTGATCAGGGAGATGTCGAGCAGCATGTAGCGCCAGCCGGTGATGTCGACCATCGCGCCGACCACGCCCGGTCCGATGAACCCGCCGGCCGCCCAGCTCACCGTGTACAGGCCCGTGTACACGCCGATCACGCGGGCGGACGGCGCCAGGTTCCACAGCACGACGGCGGCGTTGATCAGGAACCCGGACGCTCCGGCGGCCGCGACGCAGAAGGCGATGACGGTGGTGGTGGGGGTCGGCACGAGGCTGCCGAAGGCGAGGGAGGCGCCGAAGACGACCATCCCGATCGTCATCGTCCGGATGCGCCCGATGCGTTCGGCGAGCAACGCGGCGGGGTAGGCGGCGAGGAGGAACGCGACACCGCTCGGGAACGTGAGCGAGCCCGCCTCACCTCGGGACAGAGCAAGGGTTTCCATGCCGTACGGGGTGAACAACGACCGCGAGGAGAACCAGGCGGACGCGAACAGCAGGACCGCGGTGACGACGAGCAGCCGGCTGCGGTTGGGGTCGCGCAGGATGTCCTTGGCCAGGTCGCGCAGTCGTACCGATGACTCGTCGTGGGCGTCCTCGGTGAGCGCGAGCTGGTAGCCCCTCGACGTGTTGTCGCGCACCCGTGAGACGAGAACCGCCGTGCACACCAGCATGATCAGGGCGGGGACGGTGAACGCGAGCTTCGGGTGGTCGTCCACCATGAACGCGCTGATGAGCGCGGACACGATGACCGTCGTGCCGGAGGCGATCTTCACCACCGCGTTCGCCCTGCCCCGGCGTTCCGGCTCGATGAAGTCCGGCAGCAACGCCTGGGCGATCGGCTTGAAGCTGTTGCCCACCAACGAGTAGACGAAGATGACCGCGATCAGGGCCGGCAACGCGGTCGCCAGCGGGATGAAGACGAACAGCACCGCGGCGAGCGGCATGCCCACCGCCAGATAGGGAATGCGGCGGCCCCACCGCGTGCGGGTGTTGTCCGAGCGGTTCGCGATCCACGGCTGGACGAAGATGCCGAGCAGGTTGTCCATGCCCATGAGCAGGCCGACGATCGCGGTGCTGGCGATGTGCTCGCGCAGCAGCGGCGGTACCTGGGCGTCGTAGAAGTCCCAGGTCGTCTCCTGCGCGAACACGGCGAGCGCGACGAAGAACGTGATGCGCCTGGTGAGCCGCCGGTCGACCGGCGCGGCGAGTGACGACATCGGGAAGCCTCCGTTGGCTCGGGAACGTCGCGGCGACCCCCAAGTTAGGATGCTATAGCAAAATAAGCAAGCAATAGCTTAGGTGCTTGTCGTAGTATCGGTGCTCGTGATGGCCGACAAGGATCCTCAGTCCGACACGCTGGCAGGCCGGGCCTACCGCTCGGTCCAGGAGGCCATCGCCGCAGGTGGCCTGGCTCCTGGCGAGAAGATCACCGAACGCGGCCTCGCCGAACGGCTGTCGATGAGTCCCACGCCGGTCCGGGAGGCCATCCGCAGGCTGGAGCAGGACGGCCTGATCAAGAGGACCGGTCCGCGCACGGTCGTCGTCGCGGACATCGGTGCCTCCGCCGTCGAGGACCTCGCCGAGGTCGAGATCGCGCTGCGCGGCCTCATCGCGCGGTTCGCCGCCCGGCACGCGACCACCGCCCAGCTCGACGAGCTCGACGCCGTTCTCGACGAGGCGGACGACCTGCTGATCGTCATCAAGCAGCGCGACGCCGAGGGCCGTCCGGTCGAGAAGCACCTGAACGTCCTGCTGGACACCATGCAGCGCTTCAACGACGCGGTCGCGGCCTGCGCGGGCAACGCCGTTCTGGCCAGGCTGCTGGAGCAGACCAGGGTGTTCACCACGGCGGAGCGCCGGACCCGCATGCTGGACCGGGTGCTCGCGAACCACCAGTTCGGTCTCGACCGCTACACCAGCCACCGCGCCCTGGTCCGCGCGCTGCGTGCGGGCGATTCGGCCGCCGCGGAGCAGATCACGATCGACGACGTCCGCGGCGGGCTGGCCGACCTGCGGCGCGAGCCCGGCCAGGTGCCGTCAGCGAACTGAGAGCACCGCGTCGAGCAGTGCCTCGGGTGACTCGACCTGCGGCAGGTGCCCGGTGCGGGGCAGCAGGGTGAACGTCGACCGGGGGAACGTGGCGGCGAACGCCTTGCCGTACTCGGGGGAGACGATGCCGTCGCTCTCGCCCCACACCACGTGGACCGGCACCGGAGTCCGGCCGAGCCGTTCGGCGAGCGTCGGATCGGCCATCGCCGGACCGGTGTAGCCGAGCAGGGCCTGCACGTCCGGGCCCGGTCCGGTGGTCGAGGTCTGGTTGGGCTGCGGCGCCTTGCTCGGGTCGTGCCACGAGAGCTTCCGCAGTTCGGCCGGCGAGAGGCCGCGAACGTCGGTGACGGGGTGGCCGCCGACCTCGACGCCGATCCCGTTGGCGATCACCGCGCCGCTCACCCGCGGGCTGCCCAGCAACGCGATCTCGGCGGCCACCCAGCCGCCGAAGGAGTTGCCGAGCACGGTGACGTTCGTGAGGTCGAGGCGGTCGAGCAGGTCGACGTACGTCCTGGCCAGGTCGGCGACGCCGACGAGGTCCGCCGGTTTCGGCGTGCCGCCGAAGCCGGGATGCGTGGGCAGCAGCACCCGTGCGTGAGCGCGTTCGGCGAGCAGGTGGGCGAAACCGGCCATCGTCTGCGTGCCACCGCCGCCGTGCAGCAGCAGGAACGTCCGGGTGCGGTCGAGGTCCAGCAGGGTCAGCTCAGGAGTCATATAATGAACCTTAGATAAGGATCCTTATATAAGCAACCTGTCTTCAGTCGGGTAGGCTGATCCGCATGCCTCACCGTCCCGCCGACGTCGGCCTGGCCGTCAAGCGCCTGCAGCACCGCCACCACCGAACGATGAGCCACGCGCTGGCGCCGCTCGGGTTGTCGCTGGTGCAGTGGGACACGCTGCGGCACCTCGCCCGCAACCCGGACGCCTCGCTGCACGACCTCGCGGTGCTGACCTTCCAGACCGACCAGTCCTTCGGGTCGCTGGCCACGCGGATGGCCGATCGCGGTCTGATCGAACGGATTCCGGGACCGGGACGGCCCGTGCGGCACCGGCTCACCGAGGAGGGGGAGAGGCTGCTCGTGGCAGGCCAGGACCTCGCCGACGGTGTCCTGGACACGTCGTTCCGGAACCTCTCGGCGGCTCAGCTCGACCAGCTGGGCGACCTGCTCGCTCTTGCGCTCGGCGCCGACCCGACGGCGTGATCACCAGCCGCGCAGGCGGCTCCACGTGGTGCCGTCGACGACGTGGTAGCGGTCGTGCTGGGCCGCGGTGGCGCAGGCGTGGTTGGGCAGGATCCGCAGGCGGGTGCCGATGGGCAGGTCGGGAACCGGCTTGCCGTCGCGCGTGCTCAGGACGCCGTGTTCCTGGCTCGCCCCGGTCATGAGCAGATCGGGGATCAGTTCGCCGTGCTCGTCGGCGACGAGTCCGTAGCCCTGGTCGACGGCCTGCACCTGCGTGCCGCGGTCCCGGGACGTGGCCATCCAGCCGCCGTCGGTGAGCACCCAGTTCTTGTCGTGCCGGTGGCCGATCACGGTGACGACCACGGAGAGCGCGAGGTCGTCGACGCCGCAGACGCCGATGCCGGCCATGACGAGGTCGAAGAAGACGTAGTTGCCGGCGCGGACCTCGGTGACGCCCGCCAGGTCGGTCGCCGCGTGCGCGGTGGGCGTCGAGCCGACGCTGACGATCGGGCAGTGCAGCCCGGCGGCGTGCAAGGTCTCGGCGGCGGCCACGGCGACGTCCCGCTCGTTCTGCGCGGCCTGCTCCAACGCCTCTGGCGTGTAAGCGAAGTAGGACTCGCCCGCGTGGGTGAGCACGCCGGCGAGGTGCGGGCCGAGTGACCGTCCGATGTGGACGAGTGCGGGATCGGCGGGTGCGATGCCACCGCGGTGCCCGTCGCAGTCGATCTCGATCAGGGCGGGGATCCGGAGGTTCTCCCCGGCTGCGAACCGGGTCAGCGCCTCAGCTTGCGCGAGGGTGTCGAGCAGGACGGTCAGCGTCACGCCGCGACGCAGCAGGGCGGCGACGCGGGGCAGTTTGTGGGGATCCAGTCCGACGGCGTAGAGGACGTCCCGGTAGCCCGCGTCGGCGAAGTGCTCGGCCTCGGCGAGGGTGGACACCGTGATCGGCCCGTCCGCGTGGACCCGCCGCGCGACCTCGACGGACTTGGACGTCTTCACGTGCAGCCGCAACGGCACGCCCAGTCCGTGCAGGTGGTCGCGGAGCCGGGCCGCGTTGCGGTCCAGCCGTTCCGTGTCGATCAGGGCGTACGGGGTGTCCACAGTGGTCATTCGGAGTCTCCGTGGGAAGCGGCGCGGCGACGCAGCAGGGCGGCGGCGAGAGTGAGGTCCTGCAAGGCGAATCCGGAGCTGTCGAACACCGTCACGTCCTCCGGCGAGGTCCGCCCTTCGGCGTCGCCGGCGAGCACGGCTCCCAGGGCGACGGGCACGGAGTGGGCGTGCTGGAACTCGCCGATGGTCCGGGACTGTTCGGGAAGGTCGCAGAACAGCGAGGCGTGGTCGTACAGCGCGACCGGCAGCTCCTGCTTACCGGGACCGTCGGCGCCCATGGCGGAGATGTGCGTGCCCGGCGCGACCCAGCTCGCGTCGAACAGGGGCTCGCGGGCGGTCGTGGCCGTGACGAGCACGTCCGCCGCGACGACCCCGGTCCTGGCGTCGACGGGGTCGGCTTTCACGCCGGTCACCGCCGTCACCTCCGCTGCGAACGCCTGTGCCGCGTCCGCGCGTCTGCCGACGACGAGGACCCGGTCGATCGGCCGCACCCGGCTCACGGCGCGGACCTCGTGCAGGGCCTGGTGCCCGGTTCCGAACACGGTCAGCGTGCGGGAGTCCTTGCGGGCCAGCGCGTCCACGGCGAGCGCGTCGGCGGCGGCCGTGCGGTAGGCGTTGGCGGCCGCGGCCTCGACGACCGCGCTCAGCCTGCCGGTGGCGGGGTCGAGCAGCACGATCGTGGAGCTGTGGCGGGGGAGTTCGACGTTGTCAGGCCAGAAGCTGCCGATCTTCACACCGACGAGGTCACCGGCGGCGCCCGACTTGAGGGTGAACCTGTTGTGCGGCAACGACTGCCCGATGACGACCGGGAACGTCGATCCCGTCGCGGTGGCCAGGAACGCCTCGCGGGCGGCGGCCAGCGCGAGGTCGTCGTCGGCGAGGGCGGCCGACTCGGACTCGCTGACGAAGGCGGGGCTGTCGGTCACGGGGTGTCCTTCTTCAGCTCGGCGAGGTCGTTGTACAGACCGGTGCGGGAGATGCCCAGTCGTTGGGCGATCCGTCCTGGCGCGCCGCGCAACGCGAACACGCCGGCCTCGTTCAGCGACCGGACGAGCACCAGCCGCTCGTCCCGTCCCAGCGCCGCGACCGGCACGGCGTGCGCGCGTTCGGCACGTTCGATCAGCGACTCGACCACCTGGTCCAGGTCGCCGGAGAAGTTCGTCGACGCGGTCGGTTCCTCCAGCGCGGACAGGCCGAGCAGATCCGAGAGCACGCCGGTCGCGCGGTTGATCGCCGAGACGTCGATGTTGACGCACAACGCGCCGATCAACGTCCCGTCGACGTCGCGCAACGGCAGCGTCGTGCACTTGAGCACCCGCCCGTCCTGCGCGCGGGTGACGTAACCGACCTCGTTGCGGGCGTCGTCCCCGGCGGCGAGGACGCGCAGGCCGATCTCGCTCATCGCGTCGCCGACCTCCCGGCCCGTGACGGATCCGGCGACCGCGACGACCGATCGTTCCTGGTCGCGGTAGTCGTGCAGCACCACCTCGCAGCTTCGCCCGAACGTCGCCGCGATGCCCTCGACGACGGGGGACAACGCGGCGAACACGGCGTCCGCGGTGGTACCGGCGGGATCTCGCACGGGAGGTCTCCAGAACTGAACGAAGTGTCAGATGCTGGACAAAGTGTCACACGAGCGAGTTCCCGGCGTCCAGCGAGGGGTCAGATCTGGTTCTCGCCGCCGTCGACGTACACGTTGGCGCCGAGCATGAAACTGCTGTCCGGGGACGCGAGGAAGGCCACCGCCGCCGCGACCTCGTCCACGTGACCCATCCGCCCGATCGCGATCCGGGCGGCCTCGTTCGCCTTGAACGCCTCCGCGTTCTCCTCGCCCACGAGCTCGGTGATCCCGTTGGTGTCGGTCGGTCCCGGCGAGATCGCGTTCACCCGGACGCCACGGTCCTTGAGCTCGTTCGCCCAGGCGCGCGTGAACGTCCGCAGCGCCGCCTTGGACGCGGCGTAGATGCCGAATCCGGCGGTGCCCCTGTCGGCGGCGGTGGACGCGTTGATGATCACCGAGGCGCCCTTGTTGAGGAGCGGAATCGCCTTCTGCACCGTGAAGATGGTGCCCTTCACGTTGACGCCGAAGGTCTGGTCGTAGTCCTCTTCGGTCATCGTCTCGATGGTCGCGAACGACGCGGTGGCCGAGTTGGCGAACAGCACGTCCAGGCCCTGGCCGCGGGCGGCGACCGTCTCGTAGAGCCGGTCCAGGTCGTCCGGGTTCGTGATGTCGCCCGGCACCGCCGTCACGTTCCGGCCGATGACCTCCACGGCCTCGTCCAGCTCGGCCTTGCGGCGGCCGGTGATGAACACGTGCGCGCCCTCTTCGACCAGCCGTGCCGCGGTGGCCCTGCCGATGCCCCGCGTGCCGCCACCGGTGATGACCGCGGTCTTGCCTTCCAGCCTGCGCATTACCTGACCTCCACGCTTTTGTGCACCGATCGGTGCATATTGCGACCGTAGCACTTCTGCACTGATCGGTGCGGAAGGGTAGGATGAGGCCGTGGAGAAGGCTCAGATCGGTCGGCCGCGGGAGTTCGACGCCGAGGAGGCGCTCCAGAAGGCGATGGTGGTCTTCTGGGAGCAGGGGTACGAGGGCGCGAGCCTCGCCGACCTGACCGAGCGCATGGGCATCTCCCGCAAGAGCATGTACGCGGCCTTCGGCAACAAGGAGGAGCTCTTCCGCAAGGCGTTGCAGCGCTACTCGGAAGGCACGGTCTCCTACGCCGTCGAAGCCCTCCAAGCCGAGACCGCCCGCGAGGTCGCGGAGACGTTCCTCGGTGGCTCGGTGCGCGCCAACACCAGGCCCGGCTGCCCCGTCGGCTGTCTCGGGGTGCAGGGCGCGCTGGCCGTCGGCGAGGCCGGACGGGTCGCGCGCGACATCCTGACCGAGTGGCGCAACGGAGGACAGGGGCTCCTGCGCGACCGGTTCGAACGGGCCGTCGAGGAGGGAGACCTGCCCGCCGGCGCCGATCCGGACCTGATCTCCCGCTACGTCATGACGATCGCGAACGGCATGGCCGTGCAGGCGGCCGGTGGCGCGTCCCGCGAGGACCTCCAGCGGGTGGCCGACGCCGCGCTGCGGAGCTGGCCACCGGCCTGAGGTGTCCTAAATGGACGCGGTGGTCGTCGTGCCGCGCGGCAGGTAGCGGGCGGTCGGCGACCAGCGCGGGGTGACCGGGCCGCCGTCGATCCGTTCCAGCACCGACTCCGCCACCGACACGCCGAACTGGTGCACGTCGACGCTCATCGTCGTGAGGGCGGGGGAGGCGAGCCGGCACAACGTCGAGTCGTCCCACGCCACCAGACTCACGCTCGCCGGCACCGCGACACCGAGTTCGGCGGCCGCGGCGAGTCCGGCGACCGCCATCACGTCGTTGTCGTAGAGGATCGCGGTGGGCGGCTCCGGTCCACTGAGGAGCGACGCGGTGAGCTTGGCGCCCGCCTCCTCCGAGTAGTCGCCCTCGACGATCACCGGGTCGACACCGGCCTGCGCGCACCCGGCCAGCAACGCGTCCGTGCGGGCCCGCGTGTGCAGCAACGCCGACGGGCCGGTGACCCTGGCGATCCGCCGGTGCCCCAACGAGAGCAGGTGCCCGAGCGCCTCGGCGACCGGGCCGGCGTGGTCGGTGCGGACGCAGGGCAGCACCGGGTCGTCGCCGACGACGACCGCGGGCAGCGCGATCTCGGCGAGCACGGCGGGGCGTGGGTCGTCCACCACCGGGTTCACCACCACGACGGCGTCGACCAGATCGCGACTCGCCCAGCGGCGGTAGGCGGTGATCTCGGCCTCGTGGTCCGCGACGACGTGCAGCAGCACGGACAGGTCGCGCTCGGCCAGCCGTTCCTCGATCCCCGCGATGAACTCCATGAAGAACGGCTCGACGCCGAGCAGGCGCGCGGGCCGCGCGAGCACCAGCCCGATCGCGCCGGTCGGTTCAGCGGGCATCGGGCACCGCGCAAAGGTCGTTGGCACAGCGGAGAACCAGTGGATCGGTGAAGGCCGCGGGATCGACGAAAGCGGCCGTGCGGATGTGGAACACGCGCACCTCTCCGGCCAGCATCGGCACGAGCGAGTCGTCGGCGACCGCGTCCGGTGCGACCCGGTCGGCCAGGATCGCGACGTCCTGGGCGAACGAGCCGGCGCGCACCTCGACCTCGTAACCGCCGGGCACGGCCTGTGCCTGGGCGGAAAGGGGACGCGGGTCGTACGACAGCTCGACGTCCTCCCGGAACGGCAGGATCGCGCGGGCTTCGGCGGTGGTCGCCACCATCACCTCCGCGTCGTCGTTCGCCGGTCGCAGCAGCGCCTCGTCGAGGTCCAGTGCGAGGACCGAGCGAGGTGCCACCGTCCGGCGCAGTCTAGTCAGGTGCAGCGTGACACCCCGGAACGTCTGGCGCTCCAGGGTGAGGTGCGCGTCCCACGGCTCGTCGTGGTCGTTGACGGCGATGAGCACCAGCCGGTCGCCGCGCGGCTGGAAGGTGAGCAGCCGGGGCGCGTAGGCGTGCCGCAGCCCGTACCAGAGCGGTTTCACCCGTTCCTCGCTGTCGATCGCCGCCCAGGACGTGACGGGCCAGCAGTCGTTGAGCTGCCAGACGATCGCACCGGCCGTGCGCGGCCACCACGAGCGGAAGTGCTCGATGCCGAAGGCCACCGCTCGCGCCTGGTTGAGCTGCGTCGCCCAGTGCCAGTCCTCGAAGGCCGACGGCACGGGCAGGTGCGGTGCCAGGCCGCGCGCGAGCTTTCCGTTGCCGTCGTCCGCTTTCTGGTGCGCCAGGAAGCTCGGCGAGTCCGGGGTGAGCGGCTCGTCGTGGATCCACCGGGTCAGCGTGGACCACGCCGGCGGGCCCTGGAACCCGAACTCCGAGCAGAACCGCGGCACGTGGTCGCGGTAGCGCTGGTAGCCGACCTGGTTCCAGACCTGCCAGTCGTGGCGCGTGCCGTGGTTCTCGTCGTTCGGGTGCACGCCGTCGACCGGGCTGTACGGGCTGCTGGGGCAGTAGAACCGGGTCGGGTCGAGTTCGGCCACGATCCGCGGCAGCAGGTCGTCGTAGTAGCCCAGACCCCACGTCCGGCCGTCGAGCTGCTCCGGCCAGCCCCAGTCGGCGAACCCCCACAGGTTCTCGTTGCCGCCGTTCCAGAGCGCCAGCGAGGCGTGCGACATCAGGCGCACGACGTTCTCGCGGGCCTCGGCCTCCAGCTCGCCGCGCACCGGCTCTTCCTCCGGGTACGCGGCGCAGGCGAGCGGGAAGTCCTGCCACACCAGGACTCCGCGTTCGTCGCAGACGTCGTAGAAGTCGTCGGACTCGTAGATCCCGCCGCCCCACACCCGCAGCAGGTTGACGTGCGCGGTCACGGCCTGGTCGACCCGCCGTGCCAGCCGGTCGCGGGTGATCCGGGTGAGGAAGTGGTCGTCGGGAATCCAGTTGGCGCCCTTGACGAAGACGGGCTTGTCGTTGACGGCGATCGTGAACGGGGTGCCGTGCTCGTCGGGGGTCGTGTCGACGGTGATCGTGCGGAACCCGATCCGCTTCGCGGTGCTGTCGAGCTGTTCCGATCCGCGCAGCACGACGTCCAGGTTGTAGAGCGGTTGGTCGCCGTACCCGGTGGGCCACCAGAGTTCGGCGCCGGGCACGTCCACGCGGGCGACGACGGTCGTCTGACCGGCCGGCACGACGACGGTGCGCTTGTGCGCGCCCACGGTGATCAGCAGCGTCAGGGTTTCGGCGGCGTCCGGCGCCCACTCGACGTCGACGTGCAGCTCGACCTGACCGGTCCCGTTCGGGGCGACGGTCACGATCGGGCGGACTCGGGCCAGCCGCGCGGTGTGCCAGCGCTCCAGCCGGACCGGCCGCCAGATCCCCGCGGTCTGCAGATCCGGTCCCCAGTCCCAGCCGAAGCTGCAGGCCATCTTGCGGATCATGTTGAACGGGTGGGCGTTGACGTGCTCGCGCCGGCCCAGCGCGGCCTCGACCTTCTCGGCGTGGGTCAGCGCGGAGGAGAACGACACGCTGAGGTCGTTCGCACCGTCCACGAGGAACGGCCGGACGTCGAAGCGGTGGCCGCGGTGCATGTTCGCGGTGTGGCCGAGCAGGTGGCCGTTGAGCTCGACGGCGGCGATGGTGTCCAGTCCGTCGAAGACGAGCTCGGCCTGTCCGGACGGGACGGCGGCGGCGAGGAACCTGGTGCTGTACCGCCAGTCCGCGCGGTGCGTCCAGGCCAGCTCCTCCTCGGCGCGGTCGAGGAACGGATCGGTGATCAGCCCGGACGCGAGCAGGTCGAGGTGGGTGCTTCCGGGCACGGTCGCGGGCACCGTCCTGCCCCGGACGTTGTCCGGCACCTCGTTCGTGGTCGCGGTCAGCTGCCAGCCGTCGTGCAGGTACTGCCGGATCAAGACGGACCTCCCTGGAGGAAGCGGGTTTCGGGGTCGGGCGCGGCGGCGGCCAGCTGCCGGGTGTACGGATCTTGGGGACGTAGCAGCACGTCGTCGCCCGGTCCGCGTTCGACGATGCGGCCCCGGTGCATCACCAGGACCTCGTCGGAGAAGTGCCGGGCGGTGGCGAGGTCGTGCGTGATGTAGAGGACGGCGAGGTCCTCCTCGCGGCGCAGCCGGTCGAGCAGCTTGAGCACGCCGAGCCGGATCGAGACGTCCAGCATGGACACCGGTTCGTCCGCGACGATCACCGTGGCACCGGGTGCGAGCGCGCGGGCGATGGCGACGCGTTGCCGTTGCCCGCCGGACAGTTCGTGCGGACGGCGGCGCGCGAAGTCCGGTGTGAGGCTCACCCGTTCCAGCAGGTGGGGCACCTCCGCCCGAGTGCGGCCGTGCAGCAGCAACGGCCGGGCGAGGTGGTGCTCGACGGTGTGGAACGGGTTGAGCGACGCGAACGGGTCCTGGAAGATCATCTGGACGTGGTCGCGGTACCGGCGCGACGGCACCGGTTCGCCGTTCGGCCCGGTCAGCGCGATCTCGCCGGAGGTGGGCCGGACCAGGCGGGCGATCATCCTCGCGATCGTCGACTTCCCCGACCCGGACTCGCCGACGAGCGCGACGGTCCGCCCGGCGGTGAGCGTGAACGAGACTCCGTCGACCGCGCGGTGCCGGTGGAACGTCTTGCTGAGGTCGCGGACTTCCAGCGTGGTCATCGGATCAGGGCTCCTCGCTCGCCGGTCAGGCTCGGGAACGACGCCAGCAGCTGCCGGGTGTACGGGTGCTGTGGCCGCAGGTAGATCTCCTCGGCCGACTCGTACTCGACCACCTCGCCGTCGCGCATCACCGCGATCCGGTCGCTCAGCTCCAGCAGCAACGGCAGGTCGTGCGTGATGAACACGACCGCGAACCCCAGCTCGTCGCGCAAGCGCTTGATCTCGTTCAGGATCTCGCGCTGCACCAGCACGTCGAGCGCGGTCGTGGGTTCGTCCATGATCATGACCTGCGGTTCGAGCAGCAGCGCCATGGCGATCATGACGCGCTGCCGCATGCCGCCGGACAGCTCGTGCGGGTACGAGCCGAGCCTCGCCGGGTCGACACCGACGAGCCTGAGCACCTCAACGCACCGAGCCTCACGGTCCGAAGTGGACATCGAGGGGCGGTGCGTGCGCAGGACGTCCTGCAACTGCGCACGGATCGGGGTGACCGGGTTCAGGGAGTTCATGGCGCCCTGGAAGACCATGGACAGCTTCACCCAGCGGAACGCGCGGAGCTCGTCCGGGCCCAGCGCCAGCACGTCGATGCCGTCGAACACGACGGAACCGGACGTGACCTCCGCCGGTGGCCGGTGCAGGCGGTTGATCGCGTAGGCGAGCGTGGTCTTGCCGCACCCGGACTCGCCGGCCAGGCCGAGGATCTCGCCCCGCCGCAACGTCAGCGACACGTCCTTGACCGCGTGCACTGGTGTGGCGCCTTGGTAGACGACGTTGAGGTTCGTGACCGTCAGGACGGCGTCCTCGTCGGCCACCGCAGGTGTGGTGGCCACGACGTCCCGCCTGCGGCGCGGCCGCTCGCGCAACGCCGGGTTGATGATCTCGTCGATGCTGAAGTTGATGAGCGACAGCGCGCCGCCGAACAACGCGATGATCAACCCCGGCGGGACGAACCACCACCACGCGTCCCGTTGCAGCGCGAACCCGTTCTGCGCGTAGTAGAGCATCGTGCCGAGCGTCGAGGAGTCAGCCGCCCCGAGCCCGAGGAACGACAGGCCCGCCTCGCTCAGGATCGCCAGCACGACGGCGAACACGAACTGGGAGGCGAGGATCGGCAACAGGTTCGGCAGGATCTCGACGCAGATCACCCGCCAGGTCTTCTCGCCGGAGACCCGTGCCGCGGCCACGTAGTCCCGATTGCGCAACGACAACGTTTGCGCGCGCAGCACGCGGGCCGCCGCCGCCCACCCGGTGATCGCGAGGACCAGCGAGATCGTCCACGTGCCGCGCTGGTCGGCGGGCACGAACCCGGCGACCACGATGACCAGCGGCAGGCCGGGGATCACCAGCATCACGTTGGAGAACAACGAGAACACCTCGTCCACGGCACCGCCCGCGTACGCGCCGACGATGCCGAAGATCCCGGACAGCACGGTCGCCATCACCCCGACGAGCAGGCCGATCCACAGGGACCCGCGGGTGGCGTGGGTGAGCTGGGCCAGCACGTCCTGCCCGGTGACGGTGGTGCCCAGGAGATGCTCGCCGCCGGGCGGAACGAGGCCGATGTCCCTGATGGTGGCCGGATCGCCGGTGAGCAGCGGACCGAGCAGTCCGAAGAGGACGATCAGACCGGCCAGGCCGAGCCCGGCGCCGAGCTTTCCCGACCAGGTCATGACACCGTGCTCCGATCCCTCGTGCGGGCGTCGATCAGCCCGTACAGCAGGTCGACGACCAGGTTCGCGCCGAGCACCGCGACCGTGATCACCAGGAAGATCCCCTGCATCAGCGCGTAGTCGTTGTTCTGCACGGCCTGCAGCAGCTTCGACCCGATGCCGGGGTAGGAGAACACCTGCTCGGTGACGATCGACCCGGACACCACGAACCCGAGCGAGATCGCGAACCCGGCGACGGACGGCAGCACGGCGTTGCGGGCCGCGTACCGGACCATCACCCGGCTGCCGGTCAGGCCCTTGGCCCGCGCGGTCAGCACGTAGTCCTCCGACATGGCCGAGACCATCATGTTGCGCATGCCGAGCAGCCAGCCGCCGACCGACGAGACGACGATCGTCAGCGCGGGCAGGATGCCGTGGTAGAGCGCCGAACCGAGGAACTCCGGACTCCAGCCGGGATCCAGGACCACGTCGTAGCCGCCGTGCAGCGGGAACCAGCCGAGTCCCGACGAGAGCAGCGCGACCAGGATCAGCGCCAGCCAGAAGTACGGCACCGCCGCCAGCATGGTGGTCGCGGGCACCAGCGAGTCGAGCCAGGTGCCGCGCTTCCAGCCGACGAGCGCGCCGAGCCCGATGCCCAGCGCGAACGAGATCAGCGTCGCGAGCCCGACCAGCACGACGGTCCACGGCAGCGAGGCGCCGATCACGTCGGAGACCTTCGCCGGGAACGCGCTGACCGACACCCCGAGGTCACCGCGCAGCAGACTGCCCAGGTACGCCACGTACTCCTGAACGAACGACTCGCGCCCGCCGGTGCCGAGCAACGTCTCGTAGGCCTGCCGCGCGGCGGGGTCGACGGACCCGCCGCGCTGCTGGAGCTTGGCCATCAGGATGTCCACCGGGTTGCCCGGCAACAGCCGCGGGATGACGAAGTTCAGCGTCACCGCCGCCCACAGCGCCGCCAGGTAGAAGGCGACCTTGCGCAGGTGGTAGCCCATCGTCAGGACCCGGCGGGCTTGAGCTTCGCGTACACCTGCGAGGCGTCCGGCCGCTTCCACACGGCGGGGAACGCGTACAGGTCGTCCTTGGTGGGCCAGCCGGTGAAGGCCTTGTCGTTGTACTCGTTCGGGATGCCGCCGGTCAGCACCGGGATGTACGGCATGGACTTCTCGAGCTCGACCTGGATGGTGTCGTAGTACTGCTGCCGCGCGGGGTTGCCCCGGTCGGTCTTCTTGAGCTCGGCCAGCGCGGCGTCCACGACCGGGCTGCTGAACCGGGCGAAGTTCGGGTTGGCCGCCTCACCGACCGGCGCGGTCGTCGCGGTCGAGAAGAAGTAGCTGTAGGTGTAGTACGGGTCCGGCGCCGGGCCCTGCTCCACGGAGTCGATCAGCAGCTCGAACTGGCCGCGGCCGCGCGCGTCCGCCCACTCGTTCCACGACAGCTGCTGCGGCGTGATCTTGATGCCGATCTGGAGCAGCTGCTGGCTCAGGGTCTCCAGCGCGGTGATGTAGTCGGTCCAGCCGGCGACCACCTTCACGGTCAGCGCCAGCGGCTTGCCGTCCTTGGCGTAGATGCCGTCCGGGCCCTTGGCGTAGCCGGCGGACGTGAGCAGCTCGGCGGCCTTGGCGACATCGGCGTTCATCGGCGCCATCCGGTCGGTGAGCTTGCTCGACAGCAACGAGGTGTCGCGCGGCTGCAGCGTGAAGCCGGGGGACATCTCGCTGCCGGTGTTCTGGAACGCCAGCGAGTTGATCTGCGTGCGGTTCATCCCGTGGTAGATCGCCTGGCGCACGGCCGGATCGGTCTGCGCGCCCTGACAGCCGAGCTGCGCGTTGGAGCAGGTGAACAGCGAGACCTGGTTGAGCGGCAGCGTGACGACCTTGTAGCCGGGGTAGTTCTTCTCGACGTCCTTGATGTCCGGGATCGGACCGGTCTGCCAGTCGATGGACCCGGCCTTGAGCGCGTCCACGCCGGCCTGGTTGCCCGACAACGACAGGTAGCGGACCTGCTTGAGCGCGGGTTCTCCGCCCCAGTACTTCGGGTTCGCCTTGAGGGTGAACGACTGCGCCTTGAACTCGCCGAGCTGGAACGGGCCGGTGCCGACGGGGTTCGGGTTCACCTCGGTGGCGGGCGTGGCGTAGTTCTTCCAGATGTGCTCCGGCATGATCCACAGCTGGCCGAGCACCTGCGGTCCGTCCATGTAGGACGGTTCGGGGAACTTGACGACCACGTGCGTGTCGTCGACCGCCGTCGTCGTGCCCTTGAAGCCCGTCTTGTTGACGGCCGGGGTCTTCGCGACCATGTCGAGCGTGAACTTCACGTCCTCGGCGGTGAACTTCTCGCCGTCGGACCAGGACACGTCGCTTCGGAGCGTGACCGAGAGCTCGGTGCCCTCCGGGTTCCACTTGAACTCGGTGCCGAGCATGGGTTTCGGCGGCTGGTCCTTCGCGATGTTGTAGAAGAACAGCGGCTCGTAGATCGTGCCGGGCCCCTCGATCTGGGTGGGGGCGTAGGGGTTGAAGTTCAGCTGGTAGTCGCCGGCCTGCCCGGTGTAGACGACGAGCGTGTCCCGGGACCGGCTCGTTCCGCCGGATCCGGAGCAGGCGGCGGTGGCCGCGACGACCACCGCGAGACCGAGTGAGCAGAGCCGCTTGTGCAGGAACATCGTTGATCCTCCCGTGGGCTGGGTGGTTCGCGGCGAGGATTCTTCAGTTACTAAACAAAGAAAGTCAACGACTCGGGATGCTTTACTGATCCCGAACTTGTCGATGTGCCAAGTTCGTCGTTCGACGGAGGAGTGCGGTGAGCGGACCGGCGCGGGTGACCCACGCGAGCACCAGGGCGGCGGTGCTGGACCTGGTCAGGGCGGCGGGCATGATCAGCCGGGTCGGCCTGGTCAACGCCACCGGCCTGACCGGCGGCACGATCTCCACGGTGGTGCGGGGCCTGATCGACGAGGGCCTGGTCGCCGAGACCGGGCACGCGGAGTCGACCGGTGGCAAGCGCCGGGTCATGTTGCAGCTCAACCACTTCGCGCGCTACGCCGTCGGCGTGCACCTCGACGACGCGCGGATCACCTACGTGCTGACCAACCTCGGCGGGGCGGTCGTCGCCAGGATCTCGCGCGCCGGTGCCGGTGCCGACGAACCGGCGGCCGTGGTCGCCAGGGTGGCCCGCGAGGCCGACGCGCTGATCGACAGCGTCGGTGTCGAACGCGATCGAATCCTGGGGCTGGGACTCGTCGCGGCCCGTCCGTCGGAGCACCACGAGTTCGGCCGGGCGCTGGAGCGCGCGACCGGACTGCCCGTCGTGCTCGACCACGACGCGACCGCGGCGGCGATCGGTGAGCACTGGTCCGGCGGTGTCGGCGCGACGTCGACGTTCGCCGCGTTGTTCATGGGAACCGGGATCGGCGCGGGGGTCGTGCTCGGCGGCACGACGTACCGAGGCCCGAGCGGGCACACCGGCGAGATCGGCCACGCCTGTCTCGACATCGACGGCCCGCGGTGCTGGTGCGGTGCGAAGGGATGCCTGGAAGCGCTGGCCGGTCCCGCCGCCGTCGTCGAGCAGGCACGGGCGGATCGGGCGCTCACCCGTGCGGCGGGCCTCGTCGGCGGCCGGACCCGTGCGGCCACCCCGGTCGCGGCGGACTTCGCGGCGATCAGCAGGGCGGCCCGGCAGGGCAACACCCGCGCGGTGACGTTGCTGGAACGGTCCGCCCGCTACGTCGCGGCGGCGGCCCGCACGCTCGCGAACGTGCTGGACCTGGAGGTGCTGGTGCTCACCGGCCCGAGCTTCGCGATCGCGGGCTCGATCTACCTGCCGGTGCTGCGCGCCGAACTGGACAGCGCGTTCATCGCGCGCGACGTCCACCCGATCTCGGTGCGGTTGTCGCCGTCGGCCGCGTCGGCGCCGGCGATCGGCGCGGCGGCGATCGTGCTGCAGTCGGAACTGGTACCGCGGCGGCAGGGGCTGCGGCTGCCGGACGACCTGGCGGCGGAGGAGCCGCCGGTGTTCCAGGCATTGCGCTGAATGGAGTTTCTTTTTGTCTCAAAAGGAGCTGACCCTGTAACAAAGAGGTGTCCTTCCAAGACAATGCCGGGCATGACTAGGCAAGACAGTGGCGCAGGTCACAAACCCGGGCGATGGATCGCGGTCGCGGCCGCCGTGATCATCGTGCTGGTGGTCGGGACGTCCGTGCTCGTCAGCGGAGTGTTGAGCGGCGAAGAGCCGGCGGCCACCGTCCTGACCACGGCGCCGGCCGCGCCTCCGCCGCCCGTCGAGGACTGGTACGACCTCACCACCTACCAGACGGTCGAGTCCGGCGCCGGGCACGAGACCCTGGCGTCGATCAGCATCGGGGTGGGCAAGGAGCCGTTCGCCCGCGCCATCCGGGGTTCGGCCGGCTCGTCGGCGACTCAGCCGGCCAACTTCCGCACCTGGTCCACCGCGGGCAGGTGCACCCGGCTGTCGGTGTGGATCGGCAAGGACGCGGCCTCGGTCCAGACGGAGGGGATCGGCCAGTTCGTGATCAGGGCCGACGAGGCGGAGGCCGTCACCCGTCAGGCGAGCATCGCCGACGCTCCCCAGCACGTCGAGGTCGACATCTCGGACGTCGACCGGCTGACGTTGCTGGACGTGCGCGCCGGCCGCGACGCCGCCAACGCCTGGGGGACCCCGCGGGTGTTCTGCTCCGCGCCGCCCGGCAAGGCCGTCTGACCGGCTCGTTCGGTGCTGGTGAGGCTTTGCGTTGTGGTGCAATAGCTTCAGCACGCGTGGGTGAGCGCTGTTAACTGCCGCCATGGTTTCGAGAACCTTCAGCAGGATCGCCGGCCGGATCGCGGCCGCCGCCGTGGTCGCGCTCTCGGCTGTCGCCGTCGCCGCGCCCTCCGCCGGTGCCGCCGATCAGGAGTTCATCTACTCGGGGCAGGACTACGGGTACGCCGGGGCGACGTTCGACTGGACCGGGCGGAGTTCGGTGGGCAACATCGACCTGCTCGTGTCGGACTGGGGCTGTGACGCCAAGCCGGTCTACGCCTACTTCCTGTTCTACAACGGGTCGCTGCACCCCGACACGACGCCGACGCGCCGGTACGACTACTCCGGCTGTGACAAGGAGGACTACTCCTCCTACAACAACCTGACGTGGTCGATCAGCGGCGACTCGATCACCTACATGGGCGTCGTCGTCTGCCGTGACGCGTCGAACGGCCCGTGCAAGGTGGGCGGGCTCTCCGGGCGCAACCCCTACGCGTAGGGACCAGGTCCACAAAGGACCCGTGTCGAACGGGTCGTCGAACAGAGACGCGGCTGTTCGACGACCCGTTCGACTGCATTCGACAGCCCTGCTTGACGCTCGTGGTGCACCGATGCAGACTCCGGAAAGCGTTTTCCAGACGACGGGGTCGGGAGTTCATGAGCGCACTCGACGAACTGCGGGGGCTGCGTCGCAGCGGCACGCAGGTGCGCAAACGGGACAACAGGGCCGCGTTCTGGTTCCTGGTGCCCTGGTTCGCCGGACTGCTCCTCGTCACGGTCGGACCGGTGCTCGCGTCCTTCGGACTGGGCTTCACCAGGTACAACCTGATCCAGCCGCCGAAGCTCATCGGATTCGACAACTTCGCGCGCATCCTCAGCGACGCGCGCCTGCACAACGCGTTGCGGGTGACGTTCACCTACGTGCTCGTGTCGGTGCCCCTGCAACTGGCGTGCGCGCTGGGCGTCGCGTTGCTGCTCAACCGCGGGCTGCGCGGGCTGCGCGGGCTCGCGTTCTACCGCTCGGCGTTCTACCTGCCGTCGCTGCTCGGGTCGAGCGTGGCGATCGCGGTGCTGTGGACGCAGGTCTTCGGCACCGAGGGCCTGGTGAACCGCGTGCTGGGCTTCTTCGGGGTCGAGGGCAAGGGGTGGATCTCCGACCCGGACACGGCGCTGTCGACGCTGATCGTGCTGAACGTGTGGACGTTCGGCTCGCCGATGATCATCTTCCTGGCCGGGCTGCGGCAGATCCCCGAGGTCTACTACGAGGCCGCCGCGATCGACGGCGCGGGCAGGTGGTCGCGGTTCTGGCGGATCACGCTGCCGCTGCTGTCGCCGATCCTGTTCTTCAACCTGGTGCTGCAGATCATCCACGCGTTCCAGTCGTTCACGCAGGCGTTCGTCGTCTCCGGCGGCACCGGCGGGCCGTCCGACTCGACCATGTTCTACACGCTCTACCTGTACCAGCAGGGTTTCAGCCGGTTCGACATGGGTTACGCGTCGGCGCTGGCCTGGTTCCTGCTGCTGATCATCGCGGCCTTCACAGCGATCAACTTCTGGGCGGCCAGGTACTGGGTGTTCTATGACGACTGAGCGGCTCGCCAAGTTCGCCAAGCACGCCGGCCTGGTCCTGATCGGGTTCGTGATGCTGTACCCGGTGCTGTGGATGGTCGTCAGCTCGTTGCGGCCGGGCGACGAGATCTTCCGCAGCCCCGGGCTGATCCTCGACAGTCTCCAGACCGAGAACTACACCGAGGGCTGGAACGCGCTCACGCCGTCGTTCGGGACCTACCTGCTGAACTCGGCGGTCCTGGTGCTGGGCTGCATCGTCGGCAACCTGGTGTCGTGCTCGATGGCGGCCTACGCGTTCGCCCGGCTGCAGTTCACCGGCAAGCGCTGGTGGTTCGGGATCATGCTCGGCACGATCATGCTGCCGATCCACGTGATCATCGTGCCGCAGTACGTGCTGTTCTCGAACATCGGCTGGGTCAACACGTTCCTGCCGCTGATCGTGCCGAAGATCCTCGCCACCGACGCGTTCTTCGTCTTCCTGATGGTGCAGTTCATCCGCGGTCTGCCACGCGAACTCGACGAGGCGGCGCGCATCGACGGGTGCGGGCATCCGCGGATCTTCCTGCGGATCGTGCTGCCGCTGATGAAACCGGCGCTCGCGACCACGACGATCTTCACGTTCATCTGGACGTGGAACGACTTCTTCAGCCAGCTGATCTACCTGACGGACCCGGACATGTACACGGTTCCCGTCGCCCTGCGCTCGTTCGTCGACTCGACGGTCGCCACGTCGTGGGGCTCGCAGTTCGCGATGAGCGTCGTGTCGCTCCTCCCGATCTTCTTAGCGTTCCTGATCGGCCAGCGGTACCTCGTCCAGGGGATCGCCACGACCGGGGGCAAGTAGCCGAAAGGACAGCTCATGTTCAGAGGTGTTCGCCGCGGTGCCGCGTGGGTGGTGCTGCTGTCGCTGACCGCGTCCCTGGCGGCGTGCGGGTCCGGGTCCGACGCGGGTGGCGACCTGACGACGGAGAAGGTCACGCTGCGCTTCACCTGGTGGGGTGCCGACGACCGGCACAAGCGGACCCAGCAGGTCATCGAGATGTTCCAGAAGAAGCACCCGAACATCACCGTCAAAGGCGAGTTCAAGGAGTGGAACGGCTACTGGGACAGCCTCGCCACCACCATGGCGGCCAACGACGCGCCGGACATCATGCAGATGGACGAGCTCTACATCGCCTCCTACGCCGAGCGCGGGGCGTTGTTCGACCTGAACGAGGCCAAGAAACACCTCGACACCGCCGACTTCGACCAGAAGGCGCTCGCCACCGGTGCGATCGCGGGCAAGCAGTACGGGTTGCCGGTCGGCCTGGGCATGTACTCGATCATGGTCAACCTCGACCTGCTGGCGAAGTACGACATTCCCGTGCCCGACGACACCAAGTGGTCGTGGGACGACCTCAAGAAGATCGGCGAGCAGGTCTCGAAGGCCGGTGGCGGCTCGGTGTTCGGCGTCCAGTCGCCCGGCATCAACGACGCGGCCGGGTTGAGCATCCGGGCCCGGCAGCAGGGCAAGGCGATGTTCGACGCGGACGCCAAGGTCGTGCTGCCCCAGGAGATCGCGCGCGACTACTGGCAGTACATCCTCGACCTGGCCAAGTCCGGAATCGCGGCGCCACCGTCGGTGACCGTCGAGAAGGCCTCCGCCGGGCTGAACCAGTCCGCCACCGCGACCGGCACCGCGGCGTTCGGCCTGTGGTGGAACACCCAGCTGACCGCGCTGACCGCCGCCAGCGGCGCCAAGCTGAAGCTGCTGCGGCTGCCCGGCGAGACCCAGGGCACCGCACCCGGCGCCTACTACAAGCCGTCGATGTTCTGGTCGGTGTCCTCGCGGTCGAAGTACCCGGCCGAGGCCGCCGCGTTCGTGAGCTTCCTCGCCAACGACGAGGAGGCCGCGAAGATCCTGCTGACCGAACGCGGCGTGCCCGCCAACCAGAAGATCCGCGAGGCGATCGCGGGGCAGCTCAAGGAGACCGACAAGGCCGCCAAGGAGTACCTCGACACCGTCCCGGTCAGCGACCCGCCCAGGATCACGCCGAACGGTGCCAGCACCCTCGACACCATCCTCAAGCGGCACACCGAGGACGTGCTGTTCGGCCGGACCACTCCTGACGCGGCCGCGGCGTCGTTCATCAAGGAAGTGCAGTCCGAAGTGGACGCGGCGAAGTGAGGCGCGCCGCCGTCATCGGCACGGGTGCGATCGCGGCCGCCCACGCCGAAGCGGTGCGGGCGGCGGGAGGACGGATCGAGCTGGTCGCGGTGGTGGACGTGGACGCCGGTCGTGCGACGGCGTTCGCCGAGGAGTGGGGTGTGCCGCACACACACCCCACTCCGGCCGCGTTGCTCGACGCGGAGGACCTGGACCTGGTGCACATCTGCACACCGCCGCGCTCCCACGTGCCGCTCGCGCTGGAATGCCTGGCCGCGAACGTGAACGTGCTGGTGGAGAAGCCGCCGGCGTTGTCGCTGAGCGAGATCGACATGCTGATCGCGGCCGAGCGCGGGTCGACCGGCCGGGTCGCGACGGTGTTCCAGCACCGCTTCGGGCCCGCCGCGATCCGGTTGCGGCGGCTGGTCTCCGAGGGGGTGCTCGGCCGGTCGTTCGTCGCCAAGTGCGACACCCTCTGGTATCGCGGTGACGCCTACTTCGACGTGCCGTGGCGCGGGACGTGGGAGAGCGAGGGCGGCGGGCCGACGATGGGGCACGGCATCCACCAGTTCGACCTGTTGCTGTCGGTTCTGGGGCCGTGGCAGGAGATCCGGGCGGTGGCGGTCCGGCAGGCGCGGAACGTGCAGACCGAGGACGTCTCGCTGGCGCTGGTGACCTTCGCCGACGGCACGGTCGCCTCGGTGATCAACTCCCTGCTGTCGCCCCGGGAGACCTCGCAGCTGAGGTTCGACTTCGAGCGCGCCACGATCGAGGTCGAGCACCTCTACGGCTACACCGACGCGCATTGGACCATCACCCCCGCGCCAGGCCACGACGAGGTCGTCGGTGCCTGGCGCGGCGAGCAGCCACTGGTCGTGAGTGGCCACCGAGGTCAGCTGGCGGCGTTGCTGGACGCGCTCGACAGCGGCGAGACGCCTCCGGTGACCCTCGCGGACGCCAGGAACACGATGGAGTTCATCGCGGCGCTCTACGCCTCCGCGTTCACCGGTGCCGTCGTGAAGGCCGGCGAGATCGGTCCGGACAGCCCGTTCTACGCGACGATGGAAGGAGTCGGTGCCCCGTGGGCGGATCCCCGGTGATCACCCGGCAGGACGACGAGGTGCTCGCCGTGTCGGTGGGCGACGTCGAGCTCTTCTCCTACGTGCACCGGCCGTCGACGCCGGCGTTCGAGGGCCCGAAGCCGTACCTGCATCCCGTGCGCACGCTGGCCGGTGACGTGGTGACGGCGTTCCGGCCGCACGACCACCGCTGGCACAAGGGCGTGCAGATGACCGCGACCGACGTGTCGGGGGAGAACTTCTGGGGTGGCGTGACGTACGTGCGCGACCAGGGGTACGTGGTGCTGCCGAACGTCGGGACCATGCGGCACGAGGAGTTCGAGGTCGACGGGGCCCGGATCGACGAGCGGCTGTCCTGGTTCACCGAGGCGGGAGAGCGCTGGGTCGGGGAGACGCGCTCGTTCTCGGTGCGCGACGTCGAGGACGACTCGTGGACGCTGGAGTTCGCCACGACGCTGACGAACCTCCGCCTGGAGCCGTTGGTCTTCGGCAGCCCGACCACCAACGGCCGTGAACTGGCCGGCTACACCGGTTTCTTCTGGCGCGGCCCGCGGTCGTTCACCGACGGCACGGTCATCGCGGCGGACGGGGGAGCGGGGCAGGAGATGATGGGCGAGGCCGCGCGGTGGCTCGCGTTCGTCGGCCGCCACGACGAGGTGGACCGTTCGTCGACGCTGCTGTTCCTGGACCACCCGGACAACAAGGGCACACACTGGTTCGTGCGCAGCACACCGTTCGCCGCGGTCAACCCGTCGTTCGCCTTCCACGACACGGTCGAGTTGGCTCCGGGCGACGCGCTGAACCTGCGCTACCGGCTCGTCGTGGCCAACGGCGAGTGGGACCGGGCACGACTGGAATCCCATGTGGAGGAACATCCGTGGTGACGCCGTTTCCTGGTGGGGTCGGGATCTCCGGGCTGAGGGTGTACGACTGGCCGGCGGTGGACGGGGTCTGCGGCGGCTCGCCGCACGTTCACCTGGCCTGTTCGGAGTGCTACTACGTGATCGGCGGGCGGGGCAGCGTCCAGACCCTGACTCGGCGCGGGTTCGCCGAGACGCCGTTGAGCGAGGGCACCGTCGCCTGGTTCACGCCCGGCACGATCCATCGCCTGGTCAACGAGGACAACTTGCGGATCCTCGTCGTGATGCAGAACAGCGGCCTGCCTGAGGCCGGGGACGCGGTGTTCACGTTCCCCGCCTCAGTGCTGGCCGATGTGGAGAACTACCCCGCGCACGCCCAGGCCGGTGACGAGGAGTCGGCCAGGCGGCGCAAGGACCTTGCCGTCGAAGGGTTCCAGGAGTTGCGGCGACGCGTCGAGGCGGGCGAGGACTCCGCGCTCGACGACTTCTACCGCTCCGCGGTGCGGCTGAAGCAGGACGTTCTGGACGCCTGGGAGAAGCGGTGGCGGGCCGGGGCACTGGCATCGGCCGAACGCACCGGTGAGCAGCTGAACCGGTTGCGCGACGGTGACATCGGCCACCTCGCCGAGGCGGACCTCCACGTGATGCGCGCGGAAGGGCCGCAGCGGTTCGGCATGTGCGGCCGGCTCGACGTCCACGACCCGGCGGACGGCACCTCGCCGCACGACTGACCTCGTCGAGTCGAATCGTCCGTCGAATCGACAGAACCGTTGTGCGGCAACAAGTCCTTGCTGGACAGTGAGGCGATGAGAATCGCAGCAGGCGCACTCGTCGTCGTCCTCACAGCGGCTTCCACGACTCCCGCGAACGCGGCGGCGTGGGAAGAGGTGATCGGGACGGGCTCCTTCGGCGGCTACGGCGCGCTGGAGTCGGAATGGAACTACCGCTACCCGTGGGGTTCCGACCACAACGGCACGGCCAGGATGTACGCGAGTTCCAGCGACCACAACCACGTGTCGCTGTCCGGCGGCGTGCTGACGGTCAAGGCGACGCGCATCTCCTGGGACGAGGGCAACAGCGGGGCCGATCCACATCTGCCCATCCGCTACCACTCCGGCGCGATCCACGCGAAGGAACACGTGGTGGTGAACGACCAGTTCCCGAACTGGGAGGTGAAGGGCGACTTCCAGGCGCCGTCGACCCGCGGCACCTGGCCCGCGTTCTGGCTGACCGGGGTCAACAGCTGGCCGCCCGAGAGCGACGTCTTGGAGTTCAAGGGGGACAACCGGAACTGGTTCAACACCTTCCGGACGTCCAGTGACGTGTCGAGCTCGATCGTCGGGGTGTCCTCGCCGGGCTCGTGGCACACCTACCGGGCCTGGGTGACCAAGGTGAACAGCACCGACGTCGACATCCACTACTACCTCGACGGCAAGTGGATCGCCCAGCACACCGCGAGGAACTTCGTCGGCAAGCCGCTCTGGGTGATCATCAACCTGCAGATGGAGGGCTCGTCCGGCAGCCCCGGCCCGACCGCGGAGACCGTCTACCGGGCCCGCAACGTCTACATCGGACGCACGCGGGCGTGAAAGCGAGGTGGCCCCGGAGAGCGCCGGGGCCACCTCCTCGGGTTGGTGGTCAGTCGGTGGGGCCGGTCCAGCCGGCGGAGATGTGGGCGATGCGGACGCGTTGCGGGTGGTCGCCGACGGGTACGGAGACGACCTTCTGGCCGGTGCCGAAGTCGATCGCGGTGACCTGGTCGGCGCCGCTCTCGGAGATGACGCACTGGCGGCCGTCGCCGCTGACGGTGGCCCAGTAGGGCTTGGAGGCGGTGACGAGCGGGCCTTCCCGCAGGGTGGCGCGGTCGACGACGGTGGCGTAGTCGTCCATGGTTCCGGCGACGCACAGCTTGCTGCCGTCCGGGCTCATGGAGAGGCCGTGGTGGCGTGAGTCGTTGACGAAGGTGGTGCGGTCGTCGCTGGTGTTCGGGTTCTTCGGCAGGGTCTTCACCTGGGTGATCCTGTCGGTGGCGACGTCGTACTCGATGAAGCCGTTGAAGTACGACACCTGGAAGTACAGCTTGGAGAAGTCAGGGCTGAACGTCGCGGGCCGCACGGCGTTGGACAGGTCCTTGCGGCCGAAGGCGTCCAGCTTGCCGCGCATGTCGATGGTGCGGACGATCTGGTAGGTGGCGGCGTCGACGACGGTGATGTGCCGGTCGCCCTTCAGGAAGTCCTGCCACGGGGCGTCGAAGTCGTTGTTGACCTCGCCGATCGACATGTTCCAGAGGTACCTGCCGCCGTTGGTGAAGACGTTCTCGTGCGGCTTGTCACCGGTCTTGAAGGAACCGAGCTGCCGGCCGGTGTTGATGTCCAGCACGTGCACGGTGTTGGACGTCGACGCCGAGACCGCGATCCTGGTGCCGTCCGGGGAGACGGACATGTGATCGGCGCGGAAGCCCGACACGGGGAACCGCCACTTGACGTTCCCGGTGGCCAGGTCGAGGGAGACGACGTCGGCGAAGCTGGGTCGTGAGACGACCATGGCCGTGCCGTCGGGGGTGGAGTACATGTCGTCGACGAACTGGTCGTGCCCCTCGCCCGGGCCCGAGCGGATACCGAGGAAGAAGGCCAGCTTGATCGGGTTGAGGTAGATCTCGGTGAGTCGCTGGTCCTTGTCGGGGATGACGTTGATCCGGCCGATCTTGGCGAAGTCGCCGGTGGACCTGATCACGTCGGCGGTGCCGTCCCAGTTGTTGCCGACGAACATCACTTCACGCAGCGGCGCCGCGGAGGCGGCCGGAGTGGTGACGCAGGCGGCGAGCACTGCCGCCGCGGCGACGGCGTGGACGAGGCGGCGGCGTGTCAGAGCGTTTCCGGAAGGTTTCCGCGCAGGGTTGGACGAAGCGTGCATCGTTGCATCTCCGAATGATGTGGGCGCCGGCAAGGGGAGGGCGCATACCGCAGGGAGATCTGAACTCGGCCAAGTTCAGATTTTACCTACTGGATAGTAGGGTGGCGTGATCCCGGCCACAAGAGCCAGTGGAGGCAACCACCGCACGCATCCGTTGGAGGCACCGTGGCAGGCAGGATCACCCCGGCGGAGGGCCGCTACGGAGGCAAGGACGCGGCTGAGCGCCGGGACGGGCGGCGCAGGCGGTTCCGGGAAGCGGGTCTGGAGACGTTCGGCACCGGACCGGGTTTCCGAGGGACTCGCCTGGGCGATCTGTGCAAGGCCGCCGGTCTGTCGAGCCGCCAGTTCTACGAGGAGTACCGCGCCCTGGAAGACCTGCTGGCCGACCTGCACCTCCACGTCAACGACGTGGCGGGGAAGGCCGTCGCCGAGGTGCTGCCCGGCTCCGGGCACCTGAGACTGCCGGAGCTGCTGCCCCGCTTGGTGCACGCCTACGTGAAGGGTGCCTGCGCCGACCCGCGGCACGCCCGCATCGCCTACGTCGAGGTCGTCGGAGTCAGCCCCCGCATGGACCGTCAGCGCCTCGAACGCCGCGCCATCTGGGTCGAGATGATCAACCGGCTGGCCGCGGACGCCGCCGCACGGGGCGAGATACCTCCTGGCGACTACCGCATCACCGCCGCGGCCATCATCGGCGCCGTCAACGGACTCATGCACGACTGGGTCGTCGGGTGGGTCGATGCGACGCTGGACGAGGTCGCGGACGAGCTGGCCCAGATGGTGCTCGGCAGGTACCAGATCGCCGAGTGAGCAGAACGTCCACATCGGACGCACGCGGGCGTGAAAAGCGAGGTGGCCCCGGAGAGCGCCGGGGCCACCTCCACCGGTCAGGCCCCCGCCGGAAGGCCCGACCAGGCCTCTTGCGACGTCAGCGGTCGCATCGTGATCGTGTACTCGTAGGTGCTGTCAGGACGGACCTGGTTGCGCGGCCGCACCGGGTTCGGCGTGTCACCGACACCGGTCACGGCGTGGTCGGCGTGCAGCGTGAAGTACCCCTTGTTGCGCTGCAACAGGAACGGGTACGCGGCGCGCTCGATGTCGTCGTACTGCGTCACACTGACCTCGGAAGCGCCCGACACCAGCAGACCGGACGTGCGGCCGTCGGTGAGCAGTGCCCACCGGGTGTCGGTGTGGTTGCCGTGGTCCTGCGGACGGTGGTACTCGACGTACTGGTCGGCCACCGAACTGGAGTGCACCCCGATCGGCGTGCCGTCCTTGCGGTCGACGTAGCTCTCCGCTTTCCTGCCGTACCAGGAGAACTCGGAGTAGCGGTCGGGCACGGACAGCTGGACACCGATGCGCGGCAGGTACGGCAGGGTCCGCATCGAGCCCTGCGGCGTCACCCGGTGCCCGAGCCGCAGCACACCGGCCGAGTCCACCGAGTAGACCATCGTCTGGTCGAACCACGCCCCGCTGACTCCGGGCGCGGCCACCCTGCTGTCGACGATGATCCTGGTGGCCTTGTGGCCGTCCTTCTCCACCCGCACACCGGACACGGTGGTCTCCAGGCGGTCCAGGCCGGCCTTGCGCCAGTCCTCACCCTCGGCGCGGCCCCAGGTGTAGGTCTCGTTGCTGATCGGCGCACGCCACGCGTCGAGCTTCGGGCCACTGGCGAGCAGTTCGCGGCCCCACGACTTCATGGACGTCAGCGCACCGGACTTCTTGTCGACGGTGTAGGCGGCACCCGCCGCCGTGGCGGTGACCTTCTGGGCGTCCTCGTGGGTGAACACGACGGCCCAGTCGAGCGGCGCCCTGTCCAGACCGGGAACGCGGCTGCCGCCCAGCGAGAACTGGTCGTGCGCGAGCACGTGCCCGGCCGGCAGCAGCGGCGCCGCGGCCGACGTGACCGTCTCGACGGTCAGGAACCGTTCCCGATCCGCGCCGTTGACCGGGACCGGCAGCGAGATCGCCGCAGTCGAGGCGGCGGCGACGCGCAACGGCTGTTCGCCGCTCTTGACCACCCGTGAGCCTTCGGTGACCCGCCAGCGCAGGGTGAGGTCGTCGGTGCCGGTGAACTGCCGCTCGTTGGTCACCGACAGCACGCCGCCGGAGTAGCCGAACCGGATCGGCTGGTGTGCCCACGCCATCTGCGTGGTCTCCGGCTGCGGCTTGCGGTCCGTGCCGATCAGACCGTCCACACCGGACAACGTCGACCCGTACGCGAAGTGCGTGCCGCGTTCCCGCACGCTGTCGAAGTCGAGCGCCAGCACGGCGCCACCGGCAGGAGCGGAGGAGGTACCGAGTTCGGTGGCCGGCAACGCCCGGTCGTAGACGCGCACGTCGTCGACCTCGCCACGGGACATCCAGCCGACGGTCGACGGGTCGTTCCACGACATCTCGAAGTCGCGGCCGATGTTCACGTCCGCCGCCGAGTAGTCGATCGCGCCGGTGAACGGCAGGGTGCCCACCTCGGCGCCGTCGATGTACAACCGCAGCGCGGTGCCGTCGTACGTGCCGCTGACGCGGTGCCACTTGCCGTAGAAGTCGGCCGGTACCTTCGCCTGCACGGCACGCCACGTGCCGCTGTGGACGAAGAACTCGAGCGTGGTCTCGTTCTTCATCTTGAGCGTCCACTGGTGGTCGCCCTTGGCGATGATGGGGAACTGGCCGGTCCACTTGCCGGGCTTGACCCACGCGTCCAGTGTCAGCGCGGTGCCGGTGATGTCGAGCCTGCGGTCGCGGTAGACCTCGACGAAGTCGTCGAGTCCGGACAGCGACAGGGCTTTGCCGCGGTGACCGTCGACGAGCTTCGGTGCGCCCGACAACAGCGCGGTGATGTCGTTGCCCGAGCTGTCCGGCGCGATGCGGGTCTTCTGCCTGATGTTCTGCTCGGCCCAGTCCCAGATGAAGCCGCCCTGGGTCTGCGGGTTGGCCCGGATGATGTCCCAGAACTCCCGGAAGTTGCCGAGACTGTTGCCCATCGCGTGGGCGTACTCGCCGAAGATCAGCGGCTTGGTCGTGCTCTTCGCCTGCTCGGCGAACCTCTCCGGCGACGGGTAGCGCGGCCCCCACACGTCGGCGAACGGTGCGTCGCCGTCGGGGTTGTTGGACTGGTGGTAGATCGGCCGCGACGGGTCGTTGGCCTTGAGCCACTTCGCCATCTCGTAGTGGTGCGCGCCGAGCCCAGCCTCGTTGCCGGTGTCCCACAGGAAGACGCTCGGGTGGTTCTTGTCGCGTTCGACCATGGCGATCAGCCGGTCCAGGAACGTCTCGCGCCACTCCGGCTGGTTCGCCTGGCACCACCGGGCGCAGTTCTCGTGGTTGTGGGTCTCGATGTCGACCTCGTCATCGATCCAGATGCCGTGCCGGTCGGCGAGGTCGTAGAAGTACGGGTCGCTCGGGTAGTGCGAGGTGCGCACGGCGTTGACGTTGAGCTGCTCCATCAGCGCCACGTCGCGTTCCTGCGCCGCACGCGGGACGTGCCGGCCGTGGTCCGGGTCGGTCTCCGCGCGGTTGACGCCCTTGAACAGCACGCGCTTGCCGTTGACCAGCAAGGTCCGGTCCCGGATCTCGATCTCGCGGAAACCGGTTGTGTCACTGGTGATGTGCGTGACCTTGCCGTCCGGTGCGGTCAGCGTCAGCACGACGGTGTAGAGGTTCGGCGTCTCGTCGGTCCACTTCGCCGGGTTGCGGACGGGCAACGTGAGGCGTGCGGTGCTGCCGTCTGTCTGCTGGCTCGCCGAACCGACTTCGGCTCCGCGAGAGTCACGCAGGCTGGCGGTGACGCGGTGCGTGCCGGTCGTTCCGCCGGGTTTGTGGCCGAGTTCGACGTCCGCGGTGAGGGTCGCGTCGGTGTAGGTGGCGTCGAGGTCGGTCCTGAGGGTGACGTCCTGGATGAACGTGGCGGGTGTCGAGTACAGCGACACCGAGCGGAACATGCCGGAGTACCGCCACTGGTCGTAGTCCTCGAGGTAGGAACCGGCGCTCCAGCGGTGCACCTGGACGGCGATCTTGTTGCGGCCCGGTCGCAGCGCGGAGGAGATGTCGAACTCGGCCGGGGTGTAGCCACCCTGGTCGTAGCCGATGTATTTGCCGTTGACCCACACGAAGTAGCCGGACGTCACGCCCTCGAAGCGCACGAACGTGGCGCGCTTCGTCCAGTCGGCGGGCACGTCGAAGTCACGGACGTACGCACCGGTCGGGTTCACGTCGCGGGGCACGCGGGGCGGGTCGTCCGGCTGCACCTCGGTGGCGATGTTGCGGAAGATCGGGTGGTCCAGGCCGTCGGTCTGCCAGGTGTGCGGCACGGTCACCGCGCGCCAGCCCGAGGTGTCGTAGTCGTCGGCGTAGAACCGCGCGGGAACGTCGGCGGGCCTGTCCGCCATGGAGATCCGCCACTGGCCGTCCAGCGACCGCGTGAACGGGGTGCGCTCGTCGCGGCGTGCGGCCGCGGCGACATCCGCCTGGGGGAGCAGCAACGCGTGGTGCGGCTCCTGTCCCTCGGCGATCCTGCTCGGATCCTCGAGGTAGGTGTGCACGTCCGGAGGTGGATCCGCGGCGGAGGCGATCGGTGTCATCGAACCCGCCGCAACCAGGAGGACCGTGGCAAGAACAATCGCACGCCGCACGCTGAACCTCCATGTTCAGACAGAACTGAACACAAGTGAACAGTTGGGCCGGAAGGGCGACAAGGGGCCACGAGGTCCGTGCCGTTCACATGCCACCGCTGTTATCGAACAGGTCGACGCTTGCGTTCGATTTTGTTCGACTTCACGCTCCGGGGGACAAGCCGAACCGCGACGAGCCGGGGGAACCGTGAAGAGGACAGCTCTGAGCCTGGTGGCCGCGGTGCTGCTGGCATCACCGGGAACCGCGATGGCGGCGCCGGCGGTCAGCCTCGTGAGCGACACGTTGCTCGATCCGTCCGCACTGTACTTCGTGTCCTACGACGGAGTGGTGAACAACAACTCGTTCCAGCAGGACGCGATCCTGACCTATCAGGGACGTCAGTACGCCACCTGGTACACCGCGAGCCGCGAGGCCGTGATCGCGCGGCGGACCGTGGGCGGTGCGCAGTGGGAGACCGTGGTCCTGCCGCACCGGCTCAGCGTCGACGACTCGCACAACGTGATCTCGCTGGGAATCTCCCCGCAGGACAACGCGATCCACGTCGCGATGGACACCCACAACACGCGCTTGTTCTACTTCCGTTCGCAGCCAGGCCTCGCGACCGGCGCTCAGTCGTGGAACGCCGCCGCGTTCGGTCCGGAGCAGCGCACGCTCGGCGGTGTCGAGCTCGGGGCCATGACCTACCCGCAGTTCGTGGTGACGCCCGAGGGCAGGCTGCAGTTCAGCTACCGCACCGGTGGTTCCGGCAACGGTGTCAACGAGCTCGCCGAGTACTCCGGCGGCACGTGGCGCAAGCTCGGCGGCTGGTCGTCCGCCACCGGTTCGTACACCGGCCCGAACGGCGTGGTGTCCACCACCCGCAACATGTACCTGCATGGCCTGACGTATGACCGAAGTGGACGGTTGCACGCCGCTTTCACCTGGCGTGAAGGCAATGCAGGTGTGCTGTGCAACGCGGGCGGGCTGACCAACCACGACACCGGCTACGTCTACAGCGACGACCGCGGCCGGACGTGGCGCAACGGCGCCGGAACCGCGGTGGGCACCACCGGTGGCACGCCGGTGAACGTCGGCTCACCAGGACTGGTGGCCGATCCGCTCGACCCGAACCACGGCCTGATGAACCAGGAGAGTCAGGCCGTGGACTCCCAGGGCCGGCCGCACGTGGTGATCAGCTACGTTCCCGGCCGGTTCACCCAGTGCGTGTCGAACTACGCGCAGCAGCGCACGCAGTACGGCCGCACCTTCCACGTGTTCCGCGGAGCGGACGGCAGCTGGACCAAGATGGAGGTTCCGATCCCGCCGAACCACAGCCAGCGCACGAAGATCGTGTTCGACCGGGACGACAACGCGTACCTCGTGCTGCCGCGCGGGAAGATCGTGGCGGCGAGCAGGGCCAGCGGCTGGACGGACTGGACGACGTTGTTCGACCGTCCGTCGCTGCGGGCGTTCGGCGAGGTGAACGTGGACGCGTCCCGTGTCGCCTCCCAGGGGATCCTGTCGGTGCAGTACCAGCAGATCTCCAGCGGCACCACGCCGTCGGCGATCCGCGTCGCCGACTTCCGGCTGGGAGCCTGACCCCGGCGTTGTCGGTGGCGTCGAATCCAGGTCGAAGAAATCGCCCTCCGCGCATTCGATTTTTCGACGCTACCGTTCTTTCTGGTGAAACGTTTCAATTCTGCGGATCACTTCTGGGAGAACGAGTTCCGGTGTCAGGAGGGTGATCGACGATGAGACGGACAACGATGTCCGCGCTGCTCGCGGCGGTACTCGTCGCGAGCGGTGTTCCCGCGCTCGCGACCGAACCGGCGAGTGCCGACCGCGGACTGGTCAGCATCAGATCGGTGCGCGGTGACGGCAACTTCGTGTCGTGGCGGCTGCTCGGTTCCGACGCCGCCGATGTGGCGTTCAACGTCTACCGCGACGGGGTGAAGGTCACCCGCGCGCCGGTGACGACGGCGACGAGCTATCTCGACGCGGGTGCGCCCGCGACCGCGTCCTACTCGGTGCGTCAGGTGAGCGGAGGCGTGGAATCGGCGGCGGCCACGCGGTCCGTCGGCACCCTGGCGACGAGCAGGGACGTTCCCATCCAGAGCCCGGGATCCGGTTACGTGGCGAACGACGCGTCGGTCGGAGACCTGGACGGCGACGGCGAGTACGAGATCGTCCTGAAGTGGGATCCCGCTGACGCCAAGGACAACTCGCAGGCGGGCCGCACGGGCAACGTGTACCTGGACGCGTACAAGCTCAGCGGTGCCAGGCTCTGGCGCGTCGACCTCGGCCGCAACATCCGGGCGGGCGCGCACTACACGCAGTTCCAGGTCTTCGACTACGACGGTGACGGCAGGGCCGAGATCGCCGTGAAGACCGCGGACGGCACGCGGTCCGGCACGGGACAGGTGATCGGCAACGCGAGCGCCGACCACCGCAACAGCGACGGCTACGTCCTGACCGGGCCGGAGTTCCTCTCGGTGTTCCGCGGCACGGACGGCGCGGTGCTCGACACCGAGAACTACGTGCCACCACGCGGAACCGTCTCGTCGTGGGGTGACAGCTACGGCAACCGGGTCGACCGCTTCCTGGCCGCCACCGCGTACCTGGACGGCTCGCGCCCGAGCATCGTGATGGCCCGCGGGTACTACACCCGCAGCGTGATCTCGGCGTGGGACTTCCGCGGCGGTCAGCTGACCCAGCGCTGGACGTTCGACTCGGCGTCCCAGTCGAACCGCTCGGCCTGGGAGGGCAAGGGAAACCACAACCTCTCGATCGCCGACGTGGACGCCGACGGCCGTGACGAGGTCGTCTATGGCTCGATGGCCATCGACGACAACGGCCGCGGCCTGTGGCAGAACAGCACCCACCACGGCGACGCCCTGCACGTCGGCGACTTCATCCCGTCCAGGCCGGGACTGGAGGTCTTCAAGCCGTCGGAGTGGACGACCGAGGTCTCGCACTGGATGGGCGACGCGCGCACGGGTCAGATCATCTGGAGCGCGCCGTCGTGCGGCTGCGACAACGGCCGCGGGGTCGCCGCGGACATCTGGGCCGGCAACCCCGGCGCGGAGGCGTGGTCGGCGTCCGTGGGAGGTCTGCGCAGTGCCACCACGGGAGCCCAGGTCGCCGCGCGGAAGCCGGGTTCGATCAACTTCGTGATCTGGTGGGACGGTGACGCGCAGCGCGAGTTGCTCAACGGCACCACGATCGACAAGTACGGCCCCAACGGCGACACGCGGCTGCTCACCGGTTCGGGCGTGGCCTCCAACAACGGCACCAAGTCCACACCGGCGTTGCAGGCGGACATCCTCGGCGACTGGCGCGAGGAGGTCATCTGGCGGACCTCGGACAGCAGCGCGTTGCGGATCTACTCGACGACCGAGCCGACGACGATCCGGCGGGCGTCGCTGATGGAGGACCGGCAGTACCGGGAGGCGGTGGCGTGGCAGAACACCGCCTACAACCAGCCGCCGCACCCGAGTTTCGCCTCGCCCTGATGTGCGTTGCCGAATCCGCGAACAGGTCGCCGTTCGCGGATTCGGTTCTTTTGAACGTTCTAGATCTTGGCCGCGACGATCGGAGCAAGCCGGTCGGCGATCTTGCGATGGCCCTGGTCGTTGGGATGCACGTTGTCCGACGTGTCGGTGGCCTCGTCGATCCAGCCCGTGGTGTCGACGAAGTGCACGTTGCCGTCGCCGCCGTCGGTGAGCGTCCGCACCGCCGCCTGGGTCTCCGGGAGGTACCGCTTGCGGAACGTCCCGAGCGCGAAGATCGCCGCCGTCGGGTACTTCTCCCGCGCACGCCGCAGGAGCGTGACGTAGGAGGAGCGGAACTCGTCCTTGGTGACGCTGTGGCCGACGTCGTTCGTGCCGAGGTTGATCACGACGGCGTTCGCCTTGTAGCGACCGAAGTTCCACGCGGGCGTGTTCAGCGCCAGGCCGGTGCGCAGGAAGCCCTCGCGCATGCTCAGGCAGCCGTCCGCCGCCGGGTGCAGGCACGCGCCGCCCACCGCGATCTGCGTGTGGCCGGCCTTCAGCTTCTCGCCGGTCAGCCAGCCGTACGCGGTGAGCGCCTGCTTCGACGACAACTGGCCGACGGTGATCGAGTCGCCGACGAACTCGATGATCTTCGACGGCACGGTGGGCGCGAACGTGCGCGCGCCGGTGTCGATCTCGATGCCCTGGTACACCGCGTCGCCCTTGTAGGAGCCCGCGATCGGGCGGTAGGAGACGCGCAGGGTGTGGTTGCCCGCGGCCAGTGGCGCCGGGGTGAGGTCCACGGTGCCGGTCCGGTTCACGTAGGACACGTCAGGCCCGCCGTCGATGCTCACGAAGAAGTCGATCGCGCGGCGCTGCCTGAGCTTCACCGTCCGGCCGGTGAAGCCGACGACGAGGTAGGCGCCCGCCCACTCGGAGACGTAGGCGCTCGACGAACTCGTGTTCCAGCGGCCGAAGTACCTGACGTTCGGGTCGGTGGGTGAGCTCGTGGTGGCGGCGGACGCCGCCGGGGCCACGGCGGTGGTGCTCACGAGCACCACCGCCGTGACGAGAAGTCGTGTGATCATGATCCGGCCAATCGGTGCGAGGGCAGGGGAACGCGCGACCAGTCGACGTCCGAGGCGAAGTAGAAGCTCGGGTACGAGGGCTGGTTGTAGGTGGTCTGCTGGCGGGCGACCTCGACGCGGTACTGGCGGTCGTGCATGAGCGTGTACATCTTGTGGTGCGTCGGTTCGGTGCTGAGGTAGAAGCGCAGGGCCGTGCTGTCCTGCGTGCGCACGACCAGTTCCTCGCGCCAGTCGCCGAAGACGTCGGCCACGAGCGACGGGTTTCCCTTGGTGCCGTTGTTCATGCGCGTTCCGGTGGCGGTGAGCAGCGTGCCGCGCCGCCAGTCCTCGACGGCCGGCGTCACGTCCTGGGCGCCGGTCACGATCTGGGTGGTCAGGTCACCGGCCCAGCGGATGCTCATGTTCGTTCCGGGAGAACGGTTCTCGAGCCTGCGGCCGTCCGCGCTCCAGATGCCCGCGGAGTCCGAGCCGTTCGGCATGGACGCCCACGTCTCGAGGCCGGGCACGTCCGGGCGGACGTCGCCGATCATGCCTCGGCCGGTGTCCATTCCGGAGTAGGCGCCGTAGATCGTCGTGCCGGTGCGGGCGTCGCGCAGCGCGTAGCCGTACGGGGCGGAGCGCGCGCCCTCGTGGACCATGTAGATCTCGAGACCGGGACGGTTCGGATCGATGTCGGTGACGTGCAGGGCGTCACCGTGCCCGACCCGGACCTCGGCTCCCGGTTCCGCACTGCCCGGTGGCAGCACACCGACCGAGCTGTACAGCAGCGAACCGTTGTCGTCGAGCGTCGCGCCACCGTAGATGATCTCCTGTCTGCCGTCGCCGTCCACGTCGGCGACGCTCAGCGAGTGCGCGCCCTGCGTCGTGAGCTCGGCGTGACTCGGGTTTGCGCCGTCACGTCCGTGCGGGGTGTCGCGGAACGGGTTCGTCATCGGCACCCAGCCGCTGTCGACGAGCCAGCGCTTCCTGAGCCGCCTGCCGTCCCAGTCGTAGGTCGCCACGGTGGAGCGGGTGTAGTAGCCGCGGGCGAAGATCGCGGACGGACGCTTGCCGTCGAGGTAGGCGACTCCGGACAGGAACCGGTCGACGCGGTTGCCCGGTTCGATCCGGGGCATCGCGTAGTCGCCCCACATCAGCCCGTCGTCGGTGCGGCCGGGTTCGTAGCGGATGGTCTGCAGCTCGCGTCCCGTGGCGCCGTCGAACACCGTCAGGTACTCCGGGCCGTCGACGATGAAACCGGCGAACTGGCGCAGCTTGTTGTTGGTGCTGCGGGACGGCGCGTAGACGTCGATGAAGTGGTCGACCAGTGCGGCGGCGTCCTCTGTGGACAGCGGGTAGGCGTACCGCGGCTCGATGCCGAACGCCTGCTCCAGCGTCGCGGGCCACCGGCCGGCGACCACCTCGGGATGGGAGTCCCAGCCGCGGAACACGTCGATGAGGTGGTCGCGGTAGCCGTCCGGGCTGAGCCGGTAGTCGTCGGTGTGCCGATATCCCGCGCGCACGTCCTCCCGTGGCATCGTGATGTACCGCTCGCGGCCGTCACGAGTGCCCGGCGCGGTCTTCGTCATCAGCTCCGCGCGGCCGTCGCCGTCGAAGTCGTAGACCAGGAACTGGGTGTAGTGCGCGCCCGCCCGGATGTTCACGCCGAGGTCGATCCGGTGCAGCAGCGTGCCGTCGAAGCGGTACGTGTCGAGGTACACCGGGCCGGTGTAGCCGACCTGCGAGACGTCCTTGGAGTTGCTGGGATCCCACTTCACGACGTACTCGTACTGGCCGTCGCCGTCCACGTCACCGACGCTGACGTCGTTGGCGGAGTAGGTGTAGTGCTCACCGGCCGGCGTCACGCCGTCCGCGGGCTTGTGCAGCGGCAGGTCGTGGTGTGGTGCCGTCCACGCCGTCACGGACTTGCTGCGCCCCAGCGGCACACCGCGTCGCACGGGAGCGACCTGGTATCGCGCTCCAGGTGCCGCGCCGGTGTCGACGTACGTGGTGCTGTCGGTGACGGTCGCGACGCGCCTCCCGTCCCGGTAGACCGCGAAATCGGGTCCCGAGAGGCCGGTGGCGGTGGAGCCGGTGGCCTCCTGGCCGAGCAGGCGCCAGCTCAGGTGCACACCGCCCTCGACCGAGGCCGCGACGAGCCCGCGGTCGAGGTGTTCACCGGGCGTGGGGTGCGCGGCGGCGGGCAGCTGCCCGGCCAGGACGGCGGTGAACACGAACGGCAGCAGAACCCCTCGTCGCAGATCCACGACGGCTACCATGACCCCTGTCCAGCACCTGACGCAAGGGTCTGAATGTGTTGCTGCATAATGCGGAAAGCGTTTTCCTTCGTTGCCGTCGAATCGAGTGCGCCGTTCGACGGAAGAGGTGTCGAACGAGTCGAATCGACCTGGTGGTGCCGCGGTGACCCGCCTGTGGTTCGAGGCCCCCGCCGCGGCGTGGGAGGAAGCGCTGCCGCTGGGCACCGGCAGGCTCGGCGCGATGTGCTTCGGCGGCGTCGACGCCGAACTGGTGCAGCTCAACGACGACCGGCTGTGGACGGGCTCACCGCTGGCGGCGCCGTCCGGTGATCCGGACCTGGTGGAACAGGCCCGTTCGCACGTGCTGGCCGGCTCACCTCGCGCGGCGGAGGAGGTGTTGCGACGCCTGCAGGGGCCTGACACCGCGAAGTACCTGCCGCTGGCGGAGGTCTCGCTCGTCAGCGGACCGGGCAGGGCCGAGGCCTACCGGCGTGAGCTCGACCTGCGCACCGGCACGTACTCGGTCTCCTACCGGAGCGGGCGGACGGCGGTGCGGCGGGAGGCCGTGTGCCACGCGGGCCTGCACGTCCTGGCGCTGCGGGTGACCGGTGCCGGCGTGAGCCCGGTGCTGCGCGGGTCGTTGCCAGGAGAGCACTTCACCTCGTCCGGCGGGATCGTGGGGGTGCGGGGCGTGGTGCCGTCCGGGATGGCCTGGGCGGCGGTCGTGGCGGTGGACGGCGACACGGTCTACGTCACCACGGAGGCCGGTTACCGCGGGCCCGGCACCGCGCCGGTGGACGATCCCGCCGAGTGCTCCCGCGTGGCGCTCGAACGGGTCGAACAGGCCCGCGGGCTGGGCTGGGCGACGTTCCGCGACCAGGCCGTCCAGGCCCATCGGGCGTTGTTCGACCGGGTGAGCCTCCAGCTGGGCCCGGTACCGGACCTGCCGACGGACGAGCGGATCGCGTGGCCCGACCGGGCGTTGCCCGCGCTGCTGTTCCAGTACGGCCGCTACCTGCTGATCACCAGCTCCCGGCCGGGCACGCTGCCCGCGAACCTGCAGGGCGTCTGGAACCCGCACACCGATCCGCCGTGGCGCGGCAACTACACGCTCAACATCAACCTCCAGATGAACTACTGGCCGGCCGAGGTCACCGCGTTGCCCGAGTGCCACGAGCCGCTGCTGGAGTTCGTCGAGCAGCTGTCCGGACCCGGTGCGGAGACGGCGAAGGCGCTCTACGGCGCGCCGGGGTGGGTGGCGCACCACAACAGCGACCCGTGGTGCCTCACCACCCCGGTCGGTGCCGGTGCCGGCGACCCGGCGTGGGCGAACTGGCCGATGGCCGCGGCGTGGCTGTGCCGGCATCTCCTGGACCACTACGCCTTCACCGGTGACGCCGGCTGGTTGCGTGACCACGCGTGGCCGGTGCTGCGCGGGGCGGCCGAGTTCTGCCTGCACTGGCTGGTCTCCCGCGACGGCGTGCTCACGACGGCGCCGTCGACGTCACCCGAGAACCACTACCTGGCCGGGGGAGAGCCGGTCGCGGCTGGCGTCGGGTCCACCATGGACCTGGCGTTGACGGCGGACCTGTTCGCCGGCCTGGTCGAGGTCGCGGACGTGCTGGGGCTGCGCGATGACGTGGTGGACGAGGTGCGGAGGATCGAGCTGCCGCCACCGCCGATCGGGTCGCACGGCGGCCTGCTGGAGTGGGCCGACGAGGTACCTGACGCGGAGCCGGGCCATCGGCACGTGTCGCACCTGTACGGCCTGTATCCCGGTGATCAGATCGATCCCGTGCGCACTCCGGCGCTGGCCGAGGCCGCACGGCGTGCGCTCGTCGCCAGGGGAGACGCGGGCACGGGCTGGTCTCTGGCCTGGAAAGCCGCTTTGTGGGCCCGGCTCGGTGACGGCGACCGCGCGCACACGTTGCTCTCGATGTTGCTGACGGAGGCGACGGAAGGAAGTCCGCACGGCGGCGGGGTGTACCGCAACCTGCTGTGCGCGCACCCTCCGTTCCAGATCGACGGCAACTTCGGTGCCACCGCGGCGATCGCGGAGATGTTGGTGCAGAGCCACACCGGCGTCCTGCGCCTGCTGCCCGCGCTGCCCTCGGCCTGGCCGACCGGGGTGGTGCGCGGACTGCGGGCACGAGGCGGAGTGGTCGTCGACGTGTGGTGGGACGGAGGGGAGCTGAAAGCTGTCGCGCTGCGCACTCTCCAAGGGGAGAAGACAGTTGTCGTGACGTGCCAGGGACATGCGGCAGAGGTGACGATCCGCCCGGACGTTCAGCTGATGCTCGGTGAGAAGCTCGTCCCGCGGTGACGAACGTCCGCGTCCAGGCACCTGCCCGGACGCGGACGTCGTCGCTCAGGCGGGCACGAAGATCGCGCCGAGCCGGTCGATCTCGGTGCCCGACCGGCCGGTGAACCCGGCGATGCGCCAGCCCGCCGGTGCGGTGACGGTGAGCGTCTCGCCGGTCGGCTGACCCGCTGAGAGCGTGCGTCCGCGGTTGGTGGTGAACGCGGCCGAGAACACCCGCGTGCGGCCGTTGTACTTGCTCTGGGTCAGTTTCGCGGACACGAAGTGCTCACCCGGTTCGAGCGTCAGGGACGTGGCCGTGCCGCCAGAGCCGCCGTGGGCGAGCGTCGTGCCGTTCGTGAGCGTGGCGGCGATCTGGTCCAACCTGCTGGCACCGCGCAATGTGAGCGTGCGCACGGCACCCAGGTCGATCGCCGCGACGTCGGTGAACGGGCTGCCGTGCGGACCACCGGCTTCGGCGCTGAGCTGGATGCCGTCGTCCGCCGTCCAGTCGAACCGCGCGGCGATCGGGTAGTGGTCGGACAGCGGTTTGCCCTGGGCGTCCACGAACGCCGCGTTGTCGTTGCGGTAGTCGCGTGCGGTCAGCGTGATCTGCCGGTTGCCCCGGTAGAGGATCTTGTCGACGACCTCGCACGAGTCGGTGAGCGCCGCCGGGTCGCACACCAGCGCCGGGTCGCCCGCCGCCGGTGCCTGGCCGCCGCGTTCGAGCTGCACCCACGCGTCGGTGAGTCCGTTGGTGGTGACCAGTTCGCGGATGTTGTCGTCCGCGCGGGTGTAGCGGGTGTTGGTGTCTCCCATGACGATGACCGCGTTGCCCGCTGAGTTCGCGGCGATGAAACGGGACAGCTGGGTGATGTTCGACCGGCGTGCGGCGAGGTCCGAGTTCTCGGTACCGGCGTTGGGGTGCAGGTTGTAGAGGTCCACGGACACGCCCGCGGCCAGCTCGACCCGCTGGTACGAGAAGCCCTTGGGCGTGAGGCAGTCCGTGCCGTTGCAGGACGACCACTTCGTGCGTTCGAGATCGCTGTAGGGCCGGTGCGACAGCGTGTTCAGGCCGCTGCCGAACGGGACGCCACCGGTCGTCGGGGTGCGGTGCGCGTGGTTGTCGCCGGCGTACAGCGCCGCGTGGTAGTTGAAGTCCTCCTGGACGTTGACGATGTCGTAGGGCGCGAGACGCGGGCTGATCAACGGGGTGTTCACGGCGGGGTTGCCGGAGGAGAGCGGTTCCGGCAGGCCTGCCACGTTGTAGGTCAGCACTTCGAAGCTGCCACCGGTGGTGGCGTGTGCCGGCGTGGCGAGCGCCGCCAGCACCACGGGGATCAGGAGCAGGGGTCTGATCATCAGTTGCGCGTCCACTTCTGGTTGGCGGCGCCGTTGCACGTCCACAGCACGAGTTTCGTGCCGTTGGCCGTCGCCGCGTTGTAGGCGTCGAGGCAGAGACCGGACTGCACGCCGGTGATCGTGCCGTCGGCGTTGAGGTTCCACTGCTGGTTGGTGCCACCGGTGCACTCGTAGATGGCGACCTTCGTGCCGTTGGTCGTGCCGTGGTCCCAGGCGTCGAGGCACTTGTTGCCGTAGACCACGAGTTCCTTGCGGGTTGTGAGCGTGAACGTCTGCTGCTCGCCGCCGTTGCAGTCCCACAGCTGGGCCTGCGTGCCGTTGGTGATGGTGTTGCCGTTGATGTCCGCGCACCGGCCGGACTGCGAGCCGATGACCTCGGTGCCCGCCGTGCCGGGCAGTTCGCGCACCTCGACGGCCGTCACCCCAGTTCCGGACAGCGTCAGCGAGTTGGTTCCCTTCGCCAGGGATACGATCGCGGACACGGTGCCCTGGGGCGTCGGCGGAAGAGCGAGCGTGGTGGGGATCTGGCCGCCGTTGACCTGCAGGGTGGTCTGGCGGGCGACGCGATCGGCGTTGGTGTACTCGAACGTGGCGACCGCGAGCCCGCCGGCGCTGGCGGTGATACCGGTGGCGCGGGAGTTCACGACGGGGTAGGTGGCGGCGCTCGCCTCCGTGCCGGCGACGGACAGCAGCACCGCGTCGCCCGCCGGCACCGTGACGCTGTGGCTGCCGTTGGTGATCGGCGTGGCGATGCCGCTCCACAGGTCGCGTGCGGCCGCCATCCGGCCGGCCAGGCCGAGATCGGCCAGCCTGACCGTCATGGTGGCCGGCGAGGACGTCCGGTTGAGCAGGGCCACCGCCCTGCGCCCGGTGCCGGACAACACCTTCGCGTAGACCTGCTGGTCGCGGACGTCCTCCGCGACCTCCACGGCGGGCAGTCCGCGCGGGTCCTGGCCCACGGCGAGCACCTCGCGGTTGGTCAGCACCCCGAGCGCGCTGTCGTTCAGCTTCGTCAGGTCGTTGCCGAGCAGCATCGGTGAACCGCCGACCGCCCACAGGCCCATGTGCACCCGGCTCGCCGCGGCGGACAGGCCGGGCATGCCGATCATCATCATGTCCGGGTCGTTGTAGTAGCCGGTGTGCTGCGCGGTGGGCCGCTGGTTCTTGTCGAAGTTCTCGTGGACCATGCCGATCGACGGCGTCTCGTGCGCGAAGATGATGTCCGTTCCGGTGCGCCACAACGGGGCCATGCCCGGCGCCCAGTTCCACGGGTCGTTCTTGCCCCACTCGCAGATCGACAGCACCAGCTCACGTCCGGTGGTCGCGCTCGCCCTGGCTGCGGCGTCGCTGAGCGCCCGGTAGGTGCCGGGAGCGTCGAGCTTCTCGACGTCGGCGCCACACCAGTCGACCTTGACGTAGTCGAAGCCCCAGCGGGAGAACCGCAGCATGTCCTGCTCGTAGTGCCCCTCGCTGCCGGTGCCGGCGTGTGGAGGACCGGGGGTGGGGAAGTAGTAGCCGCAGCCGTTCTTGCCGGCGTCGGTGTAGATCCCCGCCTTGAGCCCCTTGCCGTGGATGTAGTCGGCGATCGCCTTCATGCCACCGGGCCACTGGGCCTCGTCGACGGTGATGTCGCCCGCGCCGTCGCGGGTGCCCTTCCACCAGCCCGAGTCGATGTTGACGTACCGGTAGCCGGCGGCCGCGAGCCCGGACGACACCAGTGCGTCGGCCTGCGCCTTGATCACGTTGTGGTCGATGTTCTCGAAGAACGTGTTCCACGAGGCCCAGCCCATCGGCGCGGCGGGCACCCGGACCTGGTTCCCGGAGATCGCGGGCCCGGCGGAGGCAGGTGTACCGCCGATCGCGGTGACGGTGCTCAGGGCGACTATCAGAACGAGTAGTCGTGTGAACGTTAACATGAGGGGTTGGGACTCGCTTTCCGCTTTTGCAGGGGGATTCGAGGAAAGAGAATTCGGGCAGGATGTGAGCGCTGCCATGATCTAGTCGCGAACTCGGGCCGTCAACGGTTCGGCGAATGTTCGCGGTCGATTCGACGAATGCGTTCGACGGTATGACAGAGGCCGTCCGGCCGGACAAACCCGAGGTCAGCCCGATGTCCGCACCGGACAGGCTCCGCCGGTGGGCCACTCGGCGGTGTCTGCCGGTGATCGGCTGGCTAGTGTCCGAATTCTGGGAGCGCTCCCAGAATTCCCCGAGAACAATCGAACATTTCCCTGGAGGTCGTCGTGACCTTGCGATTTCTCCGAGCGGTGGTGACCGGGCTGCTGCTGGCGGCCTGTGTCGTCATCGCTCCCACCGCGGTGAACGCCGCCGCACCAGCGCGAGTGATGGCGCTCGGTGACTCCATCACCGGCTCCCCGGGGTGCTGGCGGGCGCTGCTGTGGAAACACCTGCAGGACACCGGGTACACCGACGTGGACTTCGTCGGGTCGCTGCCGGCGCAGGGCTGTGGCTTCTCCTACGACGGTGAGAACGAGGGCCACGGCGGGTTCCTCGCGACCAACATCGTGCGGGACAACCAGCTTCCCGGCTGGCTCTCCTCGGCGCGGCCGGACGTCGTGCTCATGCACCTCGGCACCAACGACGTGTGGAACAACATCCCCGCGAGCACGATCCTCAACGCCTACACCGCGTTGCTCGGCCAGATGCGGGCGAGCAACCCCGCGACCAAGCTGATCGTCGCGCAGATCATCCCCATGAACCCGTCGAACTGCTCCGCGTGCGGGCAGCGGGTGGCCGACCTGAACGCCGCGATTCCCGGCTGGGCACGGGCGAACAGCACCACGGCGTCCCCGATCACGGTGGTGGACCAGTGGACCGGGTTCGACACCGCCGCCGACACCGGCGACGGCGTTCACCCCAACAGCACCACCGGCATCCAGAAGATCGAGAGCCGCTGGTACCCGGCGCTGGTGGCGGCGCTGCGGTCGCAACCCGCGGCGGTGGGCCTGCACGTCGAGGGCACGCGGGTCGTCGAGGGCAACGGCGCCACGTTCGTCATGCGCGGCGTGAACCACGCGCACGTCTGGTACCAGAGCCAGACCAGGGCGTTCGCGGACATGAAGACCTTCGGCACCAACACGGTGCGCGTCGTGCTGGGCAGCGGGCAGCGGTGGGGACCTACTCCGGCGGCGGAGGTCTCGAGCGTCATCGCGCTGTGCAAGCAGAACAAGCTGATCTGCGTGCTGGAGGTGCACGACACCACCGGGTTCGGTGAGCAGAGCGGTGCCGCGAGCCTGGACCAGGCGGCGACCTACTGGATCAGCGTGGCCGACGCGTTGAAGGGGCAGGAGAACTACGTCGTCGTCAACCTGGGCAACGAGCCGTTCGGCAACAACGCCTCGGTGAGCGCGACGTGGGCCAGCGCCACGAGCAGCGCGATCAGCAGACTGCGCGGTGCGGGACTCCAGCACCTGATCATGGCCGACGCGCCGATGTGGGGCCAGGACTGGGGCAACATCATGCGCGACAACGCGGCGTCGGTGTTCAACGCCGATCCGTTGCGCAACACCGTGTTCTCCATCCACATGTACGGCGTCTACGACACCGCGGCCGAGATCAACGCGTACTTCGACGCGTTCCGGACCGCCGGCCTGCCGCTGGTGGTGGGGGAGTTCGGGCACAACCACAGCGACGGTGACCCGGACGAGGCCACGATCATGGCGCAGGCCCAGGCGCGCGGCCTCGGTTACCTCGGCTGGTCGTGGAGCGGCAACAGCAGCGACGTCGGCTACCTCGACATGACCAACTCGTTCAACCCGGCGAGCCTCACCTCCTGGGGTGAGCGGTTCCTCAACGGCGCCAACGGTGTCCGACAGACCTCGAAGGAGTCCACGATCTACGGCGGTGGCGATCCCGGCGACACCGTGGCGCCCTCCACGCCGGGTACTCCGGTCGCCTCCGGGGTCACGTCCACCGGTCTCACGCTGAACTGGACGGCCTCGACCGACAACGTCGGCGTCACCGGCTACGACGTGCTGCGCGCCGTCGGCAGCGGCTCGTTCACCGCGGTGGGCTCGACGGCGACCGCCACGTACGCCGACTCCGGTCTCTCGCCGTCGACCACCTACCGGTACCAGGTGCGGGCGAAGGACGCCGCCGGCAACGTGTCGGCGAGTTCCGGCATCGTGTCGGCGACGACCGGCGCGGGTGGCGGCACCGGTGCCTGCAAGGTCGGCTACTCCGGCCAGAACTGGGGCGGTGGCAACGGTTTCACCGCCAACGTCACCATCACCAACACGGGCACCTCCGCGGTCGACGGCTGGACGCTGGCCTTCAGCTACGCAGGCGGCCAGAAGGTCACGCTGCCCGGCTGGGGAGCGACGTTCGCCCAGTCCGGTGCCGCGGTCACCGCGACCAACCTGACCTGGAACCGCACGCTGGCGCCGAACGCGTCGGTGGGCATCGGGTTCAACGGCACGTACAGCGGGTCGAACCCCGCGCCGACCTCGTTCACCCTCAACGGAAGCACCTGCACGACCGGTTGACGTTTAAACGATTCAACCGGTGATGTCCGATTGCGGACAGCCTGCTCCCGCAGTCCTTGACACTCCGACCGGTCCACAACAGTCTTGCCTCGACGCCGCGATTGAAACGTTTCATCCAGCGACGAAGGTGGAGACGACGTGCGCAGACGTGAGTTCCTCAGGACATCGGCCGTCGGGCTGTCCGCGACGGCACTCCCGGTCGGGGTGGCGCACGCCGGGCCGGCCGACAAGGCTGGTGGCATGCGGGTCGTGCGCACGACCGTCGAGTACGCGGAAACGCTGCTGGGCACCGATGTCACGGCACCCCGGCTCGGCTGGGTGCTGGCGGCGGAAGGCACCGGCGCACGGCAGACGGCCTACCAGGTCGAGGTCGGCACGGCGCCCGGACGGTCGGACGTGTGGCAGTCCGGGAAGGTCGGTTCTGACCGGACCGCAGGGGTTCCGTTCGCGGGCAAGGAACTGAAGCCGCGCACGCGTTACCACTGGCGGGTGCGCGTGTGGGACGGCTCCGGCCGGGTGTCGGCGTGGAGCACGACGAACTGGTGGGAGACCGCCCTGCTCGGCACGCCGTGGCAGGCGCGGTGGATCGGTGCCGCGGACACGTCGATCACCTTCGCCGGTGCCTCGTGGATCTGGTCGGCGACGTCGCCGGTGGAGAGCCGGTGGTTCCGGACGTCGATCGATCTTCCGGCGGACGCGGTCAGGGCCAGGCTCGTCGCGACCGCGGACGACGACTTCACCCTGTACGTCAACGGTTCTGAGGTCCTGCACGTCCCGGAGCAGGTCGACGTGTGGAAGGTCGGGCAACGCGCCGACGTGACCCGCCTGGCCGGCCGCCGGATCGTGCTGGCCGCCCGCGCCACCAACAGGTCGACGGGACCGGCCGGGCTCCTGCTGCGGCTCGTGGTCGATCTTCCCGACGGCCAGCGCGAGATCGTCACCGGTCCCGGCTGGAAGGTCGCGCAGACCGAGCAACCCGGCTGGCAGACCCCGGACTTCGACGACTCCGCGTGGACTCCGGCGACCGTGCTCGAACCGTACGGCCAGGGGCCGTGGGGAGCGAACGTCACGGTCAAGGAGCAGCCCGCGCCGTTGCTGCGCAGGGAGTTCGCGCTCACAAAACCGGTCAAGCGCGCCCGGCTGTACGTCAGCGGCCTCGCGTACCACGAGACCGAGATCAACGGCCGGCGCGTCGGCGACCGGGTGCTCGATCCCGGGTTCACCGACTACGACAACACCGTTCTGTACGCGACGCACGACGTCACGAGTCTGGTTCGCAGTGGCCGCAACGCGATCGGCGTGACACTGGGCCGCGGCTTCTACGGCATGAAGACGCCGAACGTGTGGCGGTGGGAGCGCCCGCCGTGGCACGACGAGCCGAAACTGCTGGCACAGCTGGAGATCGACCACCCGGACGGTACCCGCACGACCATCACGTCGGACGAGGAATGGCGGCTGACCGACGGCCCCACGGTGTCGAACTCGCTCTACACCGGCGAGACCTACGACGCCCGCCTCGCGCCGCGCGACTGGACCAAACCGGGCTTCGACGACGGCGCGTGGCAGCGCACGACGGTCCGGCCGGCGCCGAAGGGCGCTCTGAAGGCCCAGGAACACGAACCGATTCGCGTGATCGAGTCGGTCACGCCGACTGTGAGCGTGCTCAAGCCGGGTGTGTTCGTCGCCGACATGGGCCGCACGATGTCCGGCTGGACGCAGCTCACCGTCACCGCCCCGGCCGGCACCCTGGTGCGGCTCAAGCACGGCGAGACGCTGAACTCCGATGGCAGCGTTCACATGGAGAACGGGCACGTCACCGGCAACCGCATCCAGCTCGACGAGTACGTCTGCGCCGGCGGCGCGGAGACGTGGGAACCCAAGTTCTCCTACAAGGGCTTCCGCTACATCGAGGTGACCGGACTGACGGCGGCGCCGAAGCTCGTCGGCCGGCTGGTGCACTCGGACGTGCCGCAGGCCAGCACCTTCCGCTGCTCCGAGCCGTTGTTCGAGCAGTACGACGCCGCGATGCGCCGCACCGTCGCGAACAACCTGCACGGCATCCCCACCGACACCCCGACCTACGAGAAGAACGGCTGGACCGGCGACGCACAGGTCGGCGCGCCGTCGATGCTCGCCGAGTTCGGCATGGCGAAGTTCTTCACCAAGTGGCTCGGCGACCTCGCGGACGGCCAGGACGCGGCAGGCCAGCTGCCGGTGATCGTGCCGAGCGGCGGCTGGGGCTACCGCGAACTGGCGCCTGCTCCCGAGTGGACGACCGTCTACCCGTTCGTGCTCAGGGAGATGTACCGGATCTACGGCGACGACCGGCTGCCCGCGCAGCATTGGCCGGTGCTCACCCGCTACCTGGACTGGGAGATCGGCAGGCTGCGCGACGGCCTCGCGGTCACCGCGCTCGGCGACTTCCTGCCACCCGACTCCGGCGGCATCCCGCCCGAGGACACCCGCCTCACCGCCACGGCGTACCTCTACCGCGCGTTGGTGCACACCGCCGAACTCGGTGATGTGATCGGCAAGCCCGTCCCGCGCTACCGCGAGGTGGCCGCGAACCTGTTGTCAGCGTTCAACACCACCTTCCTGGACGGCTACTACCGCACCGCCAAGGACACCGACTACCGGCAGACGTCCAACGCGATCCCGCTCGCGTTCGGCATGGTGCCCGCGGGCTCGATCCAGGCGGTCGCGGACAAGCTGGCCGCCGAGGTCCGCGCGAACGGCAACCACGTCAACGTCGGCTGCCTCGGCGCCAGCGTGCTGCTCCAAGCGTTGGGCGACAACGGTCACGCCGACGTCGCACACGCCATGGCCACCGAGCGGTCGTACCCGAGCTGGGGCCACTGGTTCTCGAACGGCGCCGACACCATGTGGGAGATGTGGGACACCGGCACCCGTTCCCGCAACCACTACTTCAAGGGCACCATCGCGCAGTGGCTGTACGAGCACGTCGCCGGCCTGCGACCGGGCGACGCGGGCTACCGGACGTTCACGGTCCGGCCCTCCGCGACCGCTCTGGCGTGGGCGCGGATGGAGTTCGAGAGCGTGCGCGGCCGCATCAGCGTGGGGTGGGCGAAGGTCGACGGAGTGCTGCGGCTGACCGTCGAGGTGCCGGTCGGTTCGACCGCCGAGGTGCACGTGCCGCACTCCAGTGGCGTCGCGGTGGTGAAGGTGCCGCACGGACGGTGGAGGTTCACCGGGGGAGGGAGCGCCGCAGCGGCGGCAACCGCCGAACCGGCTTCCTGACACTGCACGGCCTGCCTTGCATCCCGTTCCTGCGCGTCATCCGGCCCGTCCTCCGCGTTCCGCTGGACGGGATCGGCTGATTCCTTTGTGGACGTTCGATTCGTTGCGACCTGCTCAGGTGGTCGCCGTCGCCCAAGTCCGCTGGTTCGCGCCACGAGGTGCCGGCAGGTCGGTCGTGGACGCGTCGTTCACGACGAGGTCGAAGCGTTCACACCGCAGGGCGTAGCTCGCCGGCGCGGACAGGGGCGCTCGCACCCAGAACTCCTGGGTCTCGCCTGCGCGCAGCGGTTCCCGGAAACGCAGCCCGCACTCTCCTTTCAGCGCTCCCTTCAGCACGGTCACGTCGGTGGTGCAGGGAAGAGTGAACTCGTCCACGCCATCGCGCAGGGCCACAACGGTCCAGTGTTCGATGCGGGCCGGCGGTGACTCGTTCAGCAGGAGTTCGACGCGGATGCGCGCGATGTACCACTCCTCCCGCGGCCGCCGGCGTGGCCGGAGCGCTGCCTCGGCCAGACGCGCGAATCCGTCGTCGAGTCTGCGGCGGACGGTGCGCGCGTCCCTGTGCGAGCGGTCGGCGAGCCAGTCCAGCCGATGAGAGAGGAACAGGTGTTGTGCTTGCGGATTGAGGCCGAGCGCGGTGGTGACGACGAGCCGCAGGTCTTCCGGCAGCACGTGGACCAGGCCGTCGACCCACGTCCGGAGTTTCTCCCTGCTCATTTCCGCGCCGTCGTGCGCTTCCATCGCGGTCGCAGTGCGCAAGAACGGACCGATGTGTCGCTCAAGACCAGGCGCCTGTACGCCACGACCGCGGCATAACGATTTCAGTTCGCACACGAGCTGATGCGTCGAGACGGTCATGTATCCCTCCGGCCAGGTCGACTCGGTTTGCTGAGCGCTATGTCGACGCTGGCATCGGGTGCGTTACCGGCTTCGCGAGAACGTTGTTTTCCAGGTGGCGAAGAATGTCAACTCCGGGAAACTTGAAAAAAAGAAGACAAAATCAGGACTCGCGCTTTCTGTTGACCTGCTGCTCGAACCAGTCGAACGCGTGCATCGCCGCGCTCGGGAGGAAGGTCGCCAGGAGTTCGGCCGTGAACGCCTGGCCGTAGAGGTCGTTGCGGCGTCCCATCTCCTCCACCGCGTCGCGTCGCACCGACTGGAACGTCCGCCTGGCCTCCGCGCGGTCGCCTCGCCAGAAGTGCATGATCCCGAGCTCGTACCGCGTCCTCAGGGTTTCCGGATGGCCTGCGCCGAGCACGTGCTCCTGACCTTTCAGAGCTCGGGTGTAGTGGTCGAACGCCTGGTCGCGATCTCTGTTCTGGGCGTGTGCCTGGCCGAGGAGGAACACGGTGCGCAGGTAGAGCCGGTGGTCCAGGCCGAGGTGGCCGGCCACCCGGCCGGCCAGGTCCGCGTACTCGGCGAAGACCAGGTGAGGGGCACCCTGCCCGACCATGACCCGCAGGTGTGCCACGGTCGCTGCCAGAGTCCTCGGGTTGCCGGGGCCGAACTCGCGGCGGGCGGCCGCCACCTGTTCGCGCAACGCCACCTCGGCTCTCACCCAGTCCTCCTTGGCCGGGAACTTCTCCAGGATGAAGACCTCCAGCTGCGCCTCGTGCAGCAGCGCCGCGGCCTCCAGCGCGTGGATGTGGCCGGAAAGCCCCTGGCGCTGGTAGCGATCGACGATCTCCTTGGCCTTGGCGCGCGCTCCGATGCGGTCCTCCGTCGCCATTCCGATGGCGACCAGTTCGAGCTGGAGGGGGATCAACTCCTCGGTGAACTGTTCGCCCATCTCGGCCATCAGCGCGTTCGCCAGGTTGGTCGCTTCGGCGAAGTAGCCGAGCGCGCGGCGGTTGCGCACGTGCGCGGTGCGGACCGTGATCTGCTCCGGCGGTGGTGCGCCCTTCAGCGCGGTACCCGTGACCAGTCGTTGCCAGATCACTTCGGCTTCGCGGTGCCGGGTCCTGGCGTCGAGCACATCGGCCCGGACGTGCTCCGCCCGCATGGTCGTCAGGTCGTCCTGCGCGAGCTCGGCGAGCCTGTCGGCGTGTTCCAGCGCCTCGTCGTAGTCGCCAGCGGCGAACCTCCGTCTGGCCGCCGCGTGCAGGTGGTCGAGTCGGCCGGGTTGCCAGCCGAACAGCTCCTCGTAGCACGGTGCCGAGAGGCTTGGCTCGCCGCGCGCGTCGTGGTGGGCAGCTACCAGCTCGTTGAGTGATATCGACAGGTCGGGTGACGACTTGGTCCGGGAGAGCAACGCGCGTGCGTGTGGTGCCAGCTCGGCTGCGCCGGTCTCGGGCAGTGTGAGCAGCAGCTGACGTGCCGCGACCACGGCGACGCCACCCAGCTCGTCCCGTCCGGCGCACTGTGACATCGCTTCGCGCACCAGCTGGTGCACCTGCCACGACGTGTCTTCCTGGGTGACGAGCCGGTCCTGGTCCAGCTTGGCCAGCACCGCGGCCGTGCGGGGGAGAACCGAAGGTTCCAACGCCTCGGCGACCCTGTTGATCAACGCCGCCGGCAACGGTTCGGGCGCGCACACCGCGGAGAGCACGAGCACCATGCGTTCGAGGCCGTCCCGGTGTTCGATCGTGTCTCGGGTCATCGCCAGCGCCCGGTCGAGCACCCCGGCGTCGGAGGTCAGGTGGTCGACCCGTTTGCGCAGGTCCCAGAGTCCTTCTCGCCCGCGGGCTCCCGTCGCGGCGAACCGGATCGCATAGGGGTGCCCGCCCAGACGTGCCACCACCGTGTTCACGGCGTCGACCTCGTCGCCCACCGCCGGGCGGTGCTGCAGTTGTGTGAAGAGCTCGCGGCCGTCGTCCGGGGAGAGACCACCGAGCCGCACGGGTGTGGCGATGCTGTGGGAGAGCTCCTGCTGCCCGATGAGCAAGGTGTGCACGCCGGCGACGTCCGGGACCAGCTCGGCGAGAACGTCGTCCGGCGTGCCCGCCGGTAGCGCGTCCACCACCCACAGCTTGGGACCTGGCCGTTCGCTCAGGTGCCGGGTCCACCAGTGGAGCAGTTGACGGCGGGTCGGACCACCCGGCAGGTGGCCGGCCTGTTCGGCCATCTCACGCAGGCGCGCGGTGTGCACCGCACGCACCCGGTCCGCGTGACGAGTCGCGCCGGTCAGGTCGGTCCAGTAGATGCCGCCGGGGTAGAGGAACCCGTAGTCGTGCACGTAGACCTTGGCGAGCGAGGTCTTGCCCATGCCGGTCATGCCGGTGAGCGAGGCCACCTGTGGTGCTGTCACCGGGTTCATCAGCGGGTGGTCGCCGCGGTGCAGTGCCGAGTGCAACGCCCACCGGTCGCGGTACCTGCCGACGAAGTCCACCGTCGGCTCGAACTTCCGCTGATTCACCAGGGGCGGCGGGCCGAAGCCCATTCCGGGGAACGGGCCGTCCAGCGCGTCCGCCTTCTGCCGGACCAGCGCCACCAGGTCGGCGAGATCGCGCTTCGACTGCCACGTCCGCACGTACCGGTTGGTGCTCAGCTCCAGCGGGAGCAGGTGGTCGGTGACCGGATCCTCCGGGTTGACCACCAGGATCCGCTGCTCGACCTGACCCGCCCGCAGTGCCGTGAGATAGGCGTACCGCAGCTCGAACTCGCACGCCGACCGCTGCGGGAACGAAGCCGAGTAGTACACGAGCATCGTCTTCGATTCGCGTAGCGCCGTCGTGATCTCCGCGGAGACGCCATGGCCGTACCGGATGCCGCGCTCGTCGATGAACGCGCGCAGTCCCGCGTCCCCCAGCGCCTTGTACAGCTCCATGACTCGCGGCCGATCGTCGCCGCTGAACGACAGGAACACGTCATAACCGGCTTTCACGCCGTGGACGGTATAGGTCGATGCGGGACGCTACTCGGCAATGTCGTACTTCCGCCGGGAAACTGTCACTTTTTTGTCCTGGCCGGATCCGCTGGGCGCGGCTTCATCGGTCGCCGCAGAATGCGACAGGGAACTGTCCCGGTTTTGTCCACTGCGTCCCGGGGGCAGACGCCTACCCTCGTCATTCACTGATTCATGGAAAAGTGAGGTTTCGGCGCATGACGCGACGCTTGGGGAGTCGGTACACGCTGGGGGAGTTCCTCGGTTCCGGCGCGATGGGCCAGGTGTACGAGGGCGTGGACGAGAGCGGCGCGCCTTACGCGTTCAAGCTGCTGCGTTCCGACCTGGTCGACGATCCGAATTTCATCGCCAAGTTCCACCAGGAACGAGCGATACTGACCAGCCTTCGGGGGCAGCACCTCGTCACGGTTCACGACCTCGTCGTGGAGGGTGACACGGCCGCGATCGTGATGGATCTCGTGCGAGACGGCAGTCTGCGCAAGTTGCTCAACGCCTCGGGCGGCACACTGTTGCCGGCGGAGGTCGCGCGCATCGGCGCTGGCATCGCGGACGCCCTGCACAGCGTGCACCTGGCGGGGTTCGTGCACCGCGACGTCAAGCCGGAGAACGTCCTCATGGACTCCTCCACGCCCCGGCTCACGGACTTCGGCATCTCCAAGATGACGAACACGTCCAAGGTCGGCCGCAGCACGATGCTCGCGGGCACGCCGTACTACGTGGCGCCCGAACTGGTGGACGGCAAGGACGTCAGCCCGGCCGCCGATCTCTACTCGCTCGGGATCGTCCTGTACGAACTGTGCTGCGGTGTCACGCCGTTCGTGGGTGAGTCGGTGTTCCAGGTGCTGCGCGACCACTGCGAGAAAGCGCCGGGGAGGCCGAACAGCGTTCCGGACGAGCTGTGGGACGTGATCGCGAACCTGCTGCACAAGAACCCGGCCGCCCGGCCGCGGTCAGCGGAACTCGTCTCCGCGGTGCTGCTGAACCTCTCCTCGCGGCTGCTGAACTCACCGGTCGGCACTCGTCTCGACCTGCCGCCCGCGGCCATTCCGTTGAACCAAGGCAACGACAACGAAACGGTGCTCCGCGTGCCCAAGGCCCCCTCGCCCCCACCGAAGAAACGAAGGAGCCGAGTGCTCCCCGTCCTGGCCGCGATCGCCGTGCTGCTGGGTGGCGCGGGCGGTGCCTACGCCTTGATGTCGGCCAAGGAGAACAGTTCCGGCAACGGCGCGGTCGCCGCCACTCCGACCGGAGGGAACGGTACTGCTACAACGACGACCACGGGGCCGACCACCACGACCTCCAGCGAGGTCCGGATCACCACGATGCCGGACCTGGTCGGCAAGAACATCAGCGCGGCGAAGGATGCGCTGCCCAGGTCGATGAAGGTGGAGATCGTCGACCAGGTCGACGAGAAGGCCGCGCCGGATTCGGTGCTCAGCCAGGAACCTGCGGCCGGGCAACCAGTGGGGGACGGCGCGAAGCTCGTCGTCGCTAGAGCGGGTGTAGTCGTGTACCTGGACTCGTTGACACCGACTGCGGGACGGTGGGGCACCTCGGGAAACGGGTTCGTGGTGGGGATGGGAGCCAAGCAGTACGTGCACTCTGTGGGCACCAACCTCAATTACTACAGCAGCTGTGCGTCCGAGGTGTTCAGCGTCGAGTACAACCTCTCAAAGGGTTATCGGCGGTTCGTAGCCGCGGCCGGTTTCAGCGACAACTCCGAGAACACCGCGGTCAAGGTCCAGCTCGAGGTGTTGGCGGACGGCAGGCAGATCTTCACCAAGCCGGTCGGGTTCGGCTCGACCGTCCCGCTCGACCTCGACCTCACCGGGGTGCTGCGGCTGACGTTCCAATACCAGGTGACGAGTGGCTCCAGGACTTGCAGCGACAACACGTTCGCGTTGGGTGAGGCGAAGCTGCTGGGCTTGGCCAGGGAAGTGCCGACTTCGGGTCTGCCGGCGGCCTCCACCGCTTCGACGACCACGACGACGTCCCGGTGACAGCCGGGCTGGAGGTGTCGTCAGGCGGTCGGTCGTGGACGTTCCCGCCGGGAGCTTCGGTTCTCGTGGGACGCGGTGCGACGAGCGACGTGGTGGTCGACGACCCGGAGGTGTCGCGCGACCACCTCCGGGTCGAGTACGACAACGGATGGGTGCTGCGCGACCACGGCAGCGCGGGCGGCACCTGGGTGGACGGGCGGAAGGTGCGCGAACAGCGCATCGCCGGTGAGCTCGTGGTGCGGCTGGCGGGTGAGGTGGAGGTGGTGTTCCGCTGCGGTACCGCCACACCACCGAGCGGCGTGATCAGCATCGGCCGGGCGGCGGGCAACGACCTGGTGCTCGCTGATCCGATGGTGTCGCGGCGGCACGCGACCGCGCGGTACACCGGCGACGGCTGGCGGGTCGCCGATCTGGGCAGCGCGAACCCGGTGCTGCACAACGGCGAACCCGTCGCGGCCGACGCCCTGGTGTCTTGCGGCGATCTGCTCACCTTCGGCTCTACGGACGTCCTCGTCACGCCGGTGGGACTCACGCCGTTGCCAGGAGCCAAGCAACATCTGGTCGTTGACGACGTCGGGTTCACGTTGCCCGACGGCAAGCCGTTGCTCTCCGGAGTGTCGCTGGACGTGCGGCCGGGCGAGCTCGTCGCGGTGGTCGGACCGTCTGGCGCGGGCAAGTCGACCTTGCTGAAGGTGCTGACCGGCGTGCTCGTGCCGACGCACGGTCACGTCAGCTACGACGGACTCGACGTACACGAACACGCGGCTGTTCGTGAACGGATCGGCGTCGTGCCGCAGAAGGACGTGATGCACGTCCGGCTCAGCGCACGCCGTGTACTCGCCTATGCCGCGAAGCTCAGGTTGCCGGCCGACACCACGCGGCGTGAACGCAACGACGTCGTTGCCGCGGCGTTGGAACAGGTGGATCTCACCTCGCAAGCGCGGACCACGGTGCGCCGGCTTTCTGGCGGCCAGCAGAAACGCGTGTCGATCGCGATGGAACTGTTGACATCGCCACCGTTGCTGTTGCTCGACGAACCGACCTCTGGTCTCGATCCGTGGCTGGACAAGCAGATCATGACCTCCTTGCGCGCTATTGCGGACGCGGGACGGTCAGTCGTGGTCGTGACCCACAACCCCGACAACCTCGCTCAATGCGACCGGATCCTCGTGCTGGCGCTCGGCGGCGTGCCGTTCTTCCTGGGTGCGCCCGACGACCTGCGCGTTCGGTTCGGAGCAGCCAGCTGGGCCGACATCTTCGAAGCGGCTGCGAGCAGGCCGATGCCTGTCGGGGCCGGTGCTCCCGAACGGCGGGTGGCCACGAACGCGCCGCGGTCCGTCGCCACCCCGAGAACGGTGTGGCGTCAGCTGGCGACGCTGGTGTCCCGGCACACCAGGCTCATCCTGGCTGATCCCGGCTACGCCGCGTTCCTCCTGCTGATCCCGTTGTTGCTCGCCGGGCTCGCGTTGGCCGTGCCGGGCGAGGCGGGACTGGGACCACCAGGAGCGGCGGACCCCACCGAACCGACGCAGATGCTCGTGCTGCTGTTCGTCGGCGCGGCATTCACCGGCGGTGCCTGCGGAGCAAGGGAGATCGTCGCTGAACGGACGATCTTCCTGCGCGAACGTGCGGCCGGGCTGCGGCCGCGCGCGTACGGGCTGAGCAAGTTGCTGGTGTTCGGCGTCATCGTCGCCATACAGGCGGTCCTGCTGGTGGCCGGCACTCTGGCGGTGAAACCAGGACCGGCCGACGCCGTGCTGCTCGGGCATCAGGCGATCGAACTGATCGTGGCGGTCTGGCTCACCGCCTTCGCGTCGTGCGCGCTGGCGTTGGTCGTGTCGGCGTGGGTGAAGTCTTCGGAGCAGGTCATGCCATTGCTGGTGGTGCTGGTGATGGCGCAGCTGGTGTTGTGCGGGGGGATGATTCCGATCACCGATCGGCCGGTGCTGGAGCAGCTGTCCTGGCTCGCCCCGGCGCGCTGGGGGTACGCCGCCGGCGCATCCACTGTGGACGTTCGGGCGCACGTGCCCGGTGTGCCCGCGGAGCCGTTGTGGCGCCACGAACCGACGTGGTGGCTACTGTCCGCGGGAGTCCTGCTCGCCATGACCGTTCCGCTCGCGGCGCTCCTCGTGCGCAGGGTGGGTCGGGTCCGAGCCGAGTGATCGCCTTTCGTCCCAGGCGATTCCGTAGGACAGGTTGGGGGTGAGATCGCGGAAGGCAACCTTCACCTCACCCGCGCTGTCGGGTCGGATCGGACCTCGCGGCGCGGCGCTGTCGTTGACCTCGCTCATGCGCAGACCGTCCACCTTCCAGACAGCGGCAGGCGGGCGGTGCGCGGCGAATCTGACATGCAGATCGAACGACTCGCACGGAAAGCTCGGGGTGCACGCGTAGAACGGACCCATTCTCCTGGAGCCGGAAAAGCGGAAGCGGACGAAGAACTCGTGTTCGTTCCCCTCGGTGAGCGGCTGCGCCAGTTCCAGGTCGAAAACGACGCGGCTCGACGAGTAGTTCGCCCGTGCGCGCAACGTCCCGCCGGTCAGCAACACTATTTCCGGATCGTCCACCGGAGCGTTGTCGTCCCAGTTCTCGGGAACTGGAACAGAAACCTCGAGGCGCACCTCCCGCACTTCGCTCGCTGATGTCGTGATCCGGCGCATCTCGTACACCTCAGTCACGTCGCGATCGAGCACCACCCAGGTGCGCAGCGTTCTCGTTCGCCACGGTGCCGGCTCCGGTCCGCTCTCCGGAGTCGCTTTCGACAATTCCGCGATCGCGAGCTGTGCCAGGAGCTGGATCCCTTCGTCGATCCGCCTGCTGGCGGTTCGCCGATCGCGGTGGATCTGCCGGGCCACGAGGACGACGCGGTCGCCGTACAGGCGAGTCTGGCTGTCCTCGGCCAGCCCGAGAGCCGTCGCCACGGCGGCGGCGAAGTCCGGGTGCAGGCGTGCCGCCAGTTCTGTCAGCTTGGTGGCCAGAACCTCCCTGACCTGCGCAGGACCCGCGTCTGGAGCAAGCGAGAACGTTGTTCGCAGCGCTGGTCCGACGCGGGACAGGATGTCCGGCGTGTCCAGTCCTCGCCCCTTGCGCAGCGCCTTGAGTTCGGCGACGAGGGCACCGGTGTCGACCCGCATGTCTGCCTCCCACGAGCAACGCGAGACAGGGCAGTCTAGTCAGCGCGTGTTTCCAGGTTTCCCGTTGGTTCGGGTCACAGGAAACCACTTTCTGTCCGATCGGTCCGCGGGCGAAGCTTCTGGTGTCGGCAAAAAGCTGACGAAGAAGAGGAAGAAAGCGTTGGCGAACGTAGCGGTGGAGGTGGGAGATGAGCCTTTTCATGTCGGCCTCCGCGCTGTGCAGAATCATCGCGCTGGCCTTCGTCGCGGGACTTTTCCTCGGCGTCTGGTCCGGCGACTGGGCAGGTTCCGTTCCGTCTCCGCAGCCTTCCTCGGTCACCCAGGAGGTAACACAGCCATGCACACCCACTTCGTGGTCGTCGTTGACTTCGTCCAGCTCCTGCTCGCCCTGATCTGAGAGCGGCAGTGATGTTCCGGCCGCCGGGTGAAGCTTCCGGCCGGAACGTCGAAGAGCATTCTTTTCAGCTGCCGGGTGAGGCATCATCAATCCATGGCAGCAGCGGAGTTGTCCCTTTTCGGCGGTGAGTTGCGGCGGTTGCGCCTGCTGGCAGGGCTGTCCCAGTCCCGCTTCGCCGTTCTGATCCACTACAGCAAGGGTTACCTCAGCAAGGTCGAGACGGGCCGTGCCGAGGTCAACCGCGAGTTCGCGAAGGCCTGCGACGACGCGCTCGAAGCCGGCGGCGCGCTGCTGGAACTGGCTGGCGACCGCCCGCGCAAGCGATCGGTGGGTCAGCTGGCCGCCACGATGAGCGGGCTACCGCCGTCCACACCGCATTTTGTCGGCCGTTCCGCGGAGCTGGAGCGCATCACCGCGTTCCTGTCCGCCGAGCGTGGGGCTGTCGCCTGCGCGCTGACCGGACTCGCGGGTGCGGGCAAGACCGCTCTCGCATTGCGGGCCGCTTGGGCCGTGGCTGACTCTTTCCCGGACGGGTGTGCCTACCTCGACCTCGCCGGACACGCCCCTGAAGCACAGGCAGCCAACGCAGAGGACGCGTTCCACCCTCTTCTGCGCATGCTCGGCGTCCCGGCCGAGCAGATCCCGTCCCATCCGGACGCCAAAGCCAACCTTTATCGCAGTGTGCTGCGCGGCAAGCGATGCCTGTTCGTACTCGACAACGTCGGCAGTGCGCGCCAGGTCGCGCCGCTGCTGCCTTCCGAACCGAGGTGTCGAGTGATCATCACAAGCCGCAACCGACTGAACGCGTTGGACGACGCGGTGCACGTCACGGTGGACGTACTGCCTGCGGAAACAGCGATGTCGTTGTTCCGCGCCATTGCACGGGAGCGTGCGGAGTCCGCCCCGGACGAGGTCGTTGCCCGAGTCGTCGACCGCTGTGGTCGTCTACCGCTCGCGGTGCGCATCGCCGCGGCGAGGTTCCACGGCAGTCCGACGTGGACACTGGAGGAGTTCGACGAGCGCCTCGTCGACGAGGCGTCCAGGCTGAGTGCGTTGAACGACGGTGAGCGCAGCGTCGCTGCGGCGTTCAGCCTGTCGTGCCAGGCGTTGACCGCTGCCCAGCTGCGGCTGTTCGCACTGCTCGCGCTCCATCCTGGTCGTGACGTGGAGGTGCGCAGCGCGGCAGCTCTCGCCGACCTGGGCCTCGTGGAGACGCGACGTCTGCTGGACGACCTCGGTGACGTGCACCTCGTTTCCCCGCTCGGCACGAATCACGTCACCGCGCACGACCTGGTGCGCGCTTTCGCCGGCGATCGCCTTCTCCCGGACATCGCGCCGGCCGAGCAGGCGGCGGCGTTGCGGCGGCTGCTGGACCACAGCCTCGTGCTGACCGAGTCCAGCGACGAGTTCCTCGCACCGCACCGGCATCGCCTGGCGCTGTCGGTCGGAACGCTCCCTGAGGTCTCGGTGAAGTTCACCGAGCGCGCGACCGCCACCTCGTGGATCGACGCGGAGTGGCCGAACCTGGTGGCCTTGTGCCGCACCGCGGCGGCACGCGGACTCCATGACCAGTGCTGGCAACTGGCGTTCCTGCTCAGGGACTTCTTCTTCCTGACGAAGCTGTGGGACGTGTGGATCGACATCCACCTCCTCGCCGCTGACGCCGCCCGTGTCGCCGGGGACGGGAAGGCGCTCGCGATCACGTTGAACAATCTGGGCATGGCCCATGCCGACCGGGGCGAGCTCGCGGTCGCGATCGGCTACTACGAGGAGGCGCTGGAGCAGTTCCGCGAACTGGAGGACCCGCGCGGGGTGACCGACGCACTGTCCAACATCGCGTGGATCGCGCTCTACCAAGGCGATCCACGCAGGACGGTGCGCGACCTGAGCGAGGCGCGCACTTCCTACCTGCGAATGAACTCCCCGCGCAACGCGGCGATCGCGTTGCGCGGCACGGCGTTGGCCGAAGTGGAGCTCGGCTTGTGGGATGACGCCGTGCGGCACGTGGAGGAGTCCGAGGCCGAGTTCGCGGCGCTCGGCCTGGAGTTGGACGTCGTGATGTCCGCCAACTGCACGGCGTGGGCCCACTTCCGAGCCGGTCGGCTCGACGAAGCGGCCGAACAGTACACACGCGCGTTGCACCTGGCCGGGACCTGTGGAAGTCAGTACGAGATGGCCCGTGCGACGACCGGTCTGGGCAACGTCGACGCGGCGAACGGACACCGGACCGCGGCGGCATCGCACTGGGCGGCGGCCGACCAGCTGCACGGTGGCCTGAACGATGTCATGGTCGGCGAGACGCGCGCCCGAAAGTCCCTGGCGTGACATGGTTTACCCAAAAGCTGGGCAGTTCCGTGACAACCTGCGGCAGGTCGTTAACGGCGCCGCACGCCGTCCGATGACGAGCGGGGAGGCAATGAACAACCCGACCGTCCGGAGGCCGCAGTGGACGAATCCCAAACACAGCAACCACAGCAGGAGAACCAGAAGCGAAGGCGTCGCTCGGTCGCCTGGGTGTACTACGCGATCCTCGCCGCCGTCGGCCTGTACGTGGGCTTCGACGTCAACGCGAGTCTGCTGATCCCCGGCGCCCTGTGCGCGTTGTACTCGGTCTACATCTTCCGGGGTGGCCGATTCGTGGTGTGGATCTGGTGACCGCCATGAGAGGGGTGGCGCTGATGATCGTGGTCGCCGTGGCTCTCGCGGGCTGCTCGTTCGGACCGACCACGAAAGACGAGGTGTGCGAGAGCTACCAGGAACTCGGGCAAAGCGTGAGCAACGCCAACGGGATCTTCGACAACGCGATCTTCAGCGATGCCGACACGTTGTCCAGTGTGGCCGGTCGCTACGAGGGCGGAAGCCAGCTCAAGTCGGACGCGGAGACACTCGACGCGATTGCCGACTCGAAGAGCACCACCGTTCTGGCGCTGATGAACGCGACGCAACAGATCGCGAAGCTTTGCGGGCAGCAGTTGGGCCGCGGGTTTTCATTACCCGGCTAACGGTGTGGACGTGGAGATGGGCGACGGCTGCACCAGCCGTCGCCCATCTCCGTGTCGGCGTTCGGATCAGCAGTGGCCCACCGAGGTCTGGTTCTCGACCAGCGAGGAGTGGGTCCATCCCGTGCCGGCCGGAGAGGCGATCCGGAACCAGCGCGCCGAGGCGTAGTCGGACTGGGGCGGGTAGACCCACTGGGTGTCGGCCCAGCAGAGCATCGTGACCGATGTGCCGTTGGAGTTGTAGCCGATGACACCGCACGAGGTGGTTCCGCACGTGCGCAGGTTGGCGCCGCCGGAGTTCGACCCGATGTAGCTCGGGCCGTAGAACGCGGACACGTCCGCCGAGGCCTGCGGGGCCGACATGAGCAGGGCGGCGGCACTGGCTCCCATCGCGAGCAGCAACGCCTTCCACCGCAACCCACGCACCTTCGCGACGTCGTTCATGAGAACCGCCTTTCGATTGGGCACGGACTTCCTCGGGACAACCACCATCGTGAACCGGCGAAATGTGCGATATAAGGTCAGTAGCCGGTCAACAAAAGGTTGTTCAGGCCTGATCGTGAGGAATAATCGAGTGAGTGAGAACGGGATCTCGAATCGACGCGACCGAGTGGTCGCCGAACTGAAGGCGCTGCGCAAGGGGTACGGCGTCGAGTCCCGTGACATAGCCGCACGTATTGGTCCGGAACTACGTCTGATCTGCGGTTTCGTCGAATCCGACAGTCAGCCCGCGCAACGCGCGAAGCTCATCGAGGCTTTGACCGCGGTCATCGTGGTGCTGCCCGGTCACCTGGCTGCCGCAGCGGCCACGGCATTCGGTTTGCAGGACCGCGGCGAGCGGCGATTCGAGGAACGAATAGCGCGAATGGCCGCCGAGATGGAACGCGACGTGCGAACCGCACGCCGTCACGTGGACCACCTGATGGGCCGGGTCGCGGAGATGCTGATCGACCTCACGCGGCCGGACAATGCCGAGCGCGAGCCCGAATGGACCTGGCACACGGCGGACCTCGTCACCGTCGTGGTGCTGGGGGCGGAGGAGACCGAGATCATCGAGCAGCGTCGCGTCGTCAGCAGGGCCGAACACCTGACCGCGGTCGACTGCTCCATGACCATCGCGGAGAACCAGCCGCTCGACCTCGCCACCCTGGGACTGGACGTCATTCGTGGCGCGATCCTGCGAACACCGGAGCGAGTCGGATCGACGCGGGTCAGGTTCGACCTCGGCCTGCCCAGACCGCTTGACGCCGGAGAGGAACACACGATCGTGATCCGCATGCGATTGCCCACCACGTTCGCGCCCTACTACGTCTGCACACCGACCCGGCCGTGCGACCGGTTCGACCTCGTAGTCCGGTTCTCGCCGGACAAGGCGCCGCGCCGGGCGTGGCGTATCGAGAACGAGCTCCCCATCGACATCACGGACCCCCTGTTCCCGAGGGAACCGCTCGACGTGGACGTGGCCGGTGAGGTGCGCGCCCGGTTCAGCGGGCTGACGCTGAACCGTTCGTGCGGGATCGGCTGGGAACCGGCCGATCCACGCTGAGCGTCCTCTTCGGACAACCGGGTTCAGTCCTCCGGCGGGGAGATCAGGTCGTCGAGGGCCGGATGGCCCGCTTCTTCCAGCGCTGCTTCGGATGCGGCGCGCAGGGCCGCCGCCAGCGATTCGTCGCCGCCTGCGCACTGCAGCAAACGGCCGTGGTCCGCAGCGGCGACGGCCGTCGCGTCGGTGAACTCGTAGCTGCGCAGGCGGAGGTACACCTCCCGGTCGACGGCGCGGTTCAGGTGCCTGGCCACGGGGGCCAGTCCTTTGGCGATCCCCGCCGAGAGCTGCCACGGCAGGTCTTCGGCGAGTTCGCTGAGATCGGCCTCAGGGTGCAGGTGCCGCGCGATGTCGATGACGGGCTGGATGACGTCGGCGGTGCGTTGTGCGGCGTACGCGATCGGACCGGGGTCGCGGATGCCCGCCTGCGGTCGCAGGTAGAGCGACAGAACCTGCTCGATCTCGGCGATCGGCTGACCGGCAGACCACATCAGGCACGCGATCGCCCGGCGGGTCCTGCCGCTCCTGGCTCCTCTCTGACTGCGCGGTCCCAGCAGCGCGCCCGCCACCGCAGGGGCGCATCGCTGGCGGCGGAGTTGCTCGGCGAACCGGTCGTACTCGCGCTGCCAGTTGGTGGACTTCTTGGCAAACCTCTTGTCGTCGTCCTCGGTCGCCAGCTGCGCGGCGCCGATCAGGGTCATCCGCGTCAGGTCCGCGGCGGTGACGCCCTTGAGCACGGCGGCCAGCGCGCGGGCGGACGAGACCGAAAGCCCGCTGCGGACCACGGTTTCGCCGAGCGGGGTGAGGCGGTGCCCACCGGCGCCGGTAGTCAGGAAACCCTCATCGCGGAGAGCGTCGACCACGGTCTGCACCCGATCGGGGGAGAACGGGTTGCCGGCGTCGTCCCAGCGTTCGTGGAAGGCGGCGAACGACCACCGCAGGAGCTCCGCGACTCCAGCCGCGTCGGCTCTGCGCCCTTCGTGCTCCAGCACGTTGAGCACGGTCAGCACCACGGCGTCCAGGTCGAGGTCAGGACCGAGCAGCGCTGATCGAGCCGGCTGCGGTTCGGCGTTCACGTAGTCGCGCCAGACGCGTGTCGCCTCGGCCTCGCCCGCGCAGACGACGAACGCTCGTCCAGGCTGGTCTCGTCCGGCCCGGCCCGCCATGTTCCGGTACTCGTCCGGGGTGTATGGCCGGTCGGGATGGTCCAGCTCGCAGATGACCACGGAGTCGGCGAACAGGTTCACGCCCTGGCTCAGCGTCGTGGTGGCGACGACGACGCGGACGTCACCGGCGCGATCCCCGAAGCCCCGGACAACCGCCTCCTGCTCGGTACCGAGGAGGTCGGCGTTGTGGAACGCGACCCCGTTGTTCAGGCAGTCTCGCAGCAGCAGGCCCACTCGCGACTCGTCGCCCTGGGGCAGCGCCGTGAGCGAGGACTTGGCCGGGGACAGACCGAGCCGTCTGGCGAGTTGCCGGGCGAAACCACTGGTGCCGGCCCGCCGCGCGCGGAACACCAGGACACGTTCTCCTTGTGCCACCAGCGTTGCAACCAACCGTTCGGTGAGCTTCTCACGGGTGATCTCCGCCGAGGCCGCGACCAGGTGCTGTACGGCTTCCTGCACCTGCTGCCCACCACCGTGCACCCGGTGGCGATAGCTGCCATCCGGACCGACCACGCCCTCGGAGAGCGCGATGGTGCGATCTGCGTGCCGGACCGGATAGGCGCCGAGCCAGCTCGCCAGCTCCTCCTGCTCGCCCAGCACGGCGGACAGCCCGACCAACTGGGGGACCGGCGGGCCCCGCCGGGTGGCCTGGCGCAGCCTGGTGAGCAACAGTTCCAGCCGCGGTCCCCGGTCGGGCAGCAACAGGTTCTGGATCTCGTCGACGACCAGCACACCAACCCGGTCCAGCAGCTTCGGGTGCGCGGAGCAGAGGCCGATGAAGGTCTCGTACGTGACCACCGCGATCTCGAATGAACCCGAGACGAGATCGCCGACCTGCTCGCGCAGCCCGCCGGTGGCGCGCACGACCCGGTGACCGAGCGGACCGTACGTCTCCTGGAACCGCTGGTACTGCTCGCTGACGAGTGCTCGGCTGGGCAGCAGGAAGACCGCCTTCCGGTTGCCGTCCACCGCGTGGAGCGCGGCGATTTCGCCGACGAGCGTCTTGCCGCTCGCGGTCGGTGCGCTGACCACGACGTTGCACCCGTGCAGGAGCCCGCCCGCGTTGATGGCGGCGACCTGCACGTCGTTGAGCTTGCCGATCCGGTCGCGCCACAGCTTCGCCGTCGCCGGGTCGATGCCGTGCGGCACCAGGGACATCAGGTCCTTGTTGACCGGAGGGGGCTGGGCGTGGTCGCCGATCGCCAGGTAACGCGGTCCTGGTCGCAGCGGCGGGAAGCTGATCTTGCGCATCGTGCACTCGACGGTGGGGTGCTGACGGCGCCTCCTGGTCCCGATCTCTTCCGCGCCGACCTTCGCCTGCACGTACCGCATCAACGACGTGAGGCACACCTTGCCCTCGTCGTCGAGGACGTCGCCGGCGCCCATGAGCCCCTGGACGAGGTGATGCGTCAGGATTCCGTGCCGGTAGCGAGGCAGCTCGAACGCCTCCTCGTCGGCGGAGGCCGCGCCGAGGAAGATCCGCCCGTCGCCGCTGATCGACTTCAGCACGTCCCACGCGCCCGCCGCGTCCGACCGGGCGACACCGCCGTCGTCGCCGGGCTCGAAGAACGCCCTCGCCAGCACGCCACCGGAGAAGCAGCAGTCGAGCACGACGACCAGCAGCCGGGCCCTGATCGCCCGGACCATCGAGACGAACTCCGGCAGCGGCAGGGTGGTGTCCGCGAAGTGCCCTGGGAGCGCGTCGTAGGTGGCGAGTTCCCGCGTTTGCGTGCCGTGGCCGGAGAAGCTGACGAACACCACGTCGTCATCGCTGCTGACCTCTGCGAGGCGGCGGAGTTCACTGACCAGTCTGGCCTTCGTGGCTTCCGCGTCCTGAACGAGGACGCAGTCACCGTTCGAGTTGTCGGTCAGCAACGCGTGTATGGCCAGCGCGTCGCGCTTGGCGAACTGCATCGGCCTGAACCCTGGGGCCTGGTAGTTGTCGATGCCGACGCAGAGCGCGTGCAGCGTGCCGCTCAAGGCCGCTCCCATCCCTGCCACGGCGGGGTGGCATCGATGGCCTTGAGCAGGTAGTCGAGCTCACTCTTGATCAAGGCGTCGACGATGTAGTGATCCATGGTCTGCGGGTGCAGGAACATCGGGATCTCGTCGACGGAGTGTCCGGGCAGGACGACGGGCAGCAGGTGCCTCGCCCAGGCGGGGTGCTTCTGCTGCAGGTTCCTGATCACCCCGAGCTCGTTGCGGATGCCTGCGCGATCGGTGCCTTCGTACGTGTCGTCGCCGACAGCCTTGACGATCGGTGAGGCGACGATGGCGACGAAGTCAGCCGCGCGGATCTGGTGAAGTGCCCAGTGGTCCCACGAGGTACGAGGACCCTCATGGGCCTTGTCGATCACCGGGTCCAGTCCGCAGGCGCGTAGCAGGTCGGCGAAGTCCCTCACCAATTTCTTGTGCGCATCGTCCTCGTGCGCGTAACAGATGAAGATGCGGGGCGAACGTGCGGGAAGCCCGAATGCGGGAACGGTTGTCCGCACGGTGCCGACCTGCGGTGCCAGGGTCGGTCCGGTCAGTTCGATGGAGAACTCGCGCGACGCGGTGACCGCGCCGAAGTCGTCCCCTTCCGCGAGTTCCGGGTCGAATCGGGCGGTCAGCCGGAATTTCTCGCTCGTGCGGTCTGCGGGAGTGAGCAGCACCATCCACGCTGAATAGGAGCCCGGCCGAACGCCGGTTTCGGTCGCGGCGACGCGCAGCCACCGGAGGTGGTCGCCGGAGGCGCCGTAGACGTGGATGGGGCCTTCGGTCGCCGGGACGTGTACGAGTGCGGCGCTGTTCTCCGCGGCGAAGAACTCCAGGTTGCGGCTGAGGCCGTACGACGTCTCCGGCTGCGGTTCCGCGGCGTCTCGCGGCACCGCGGCCACGATCGTCGAGTCGCTTTCTACCAGGCAGAAGCCGATCTCGAACCAGCGCACCGCCGGTACCTCGTGGTCGAGCACGAGATCGAAGTTGACCTTGACCAGGTGCGCGGCCGAACCGGGGAAGGTGGCGATCGACCCGGCTACGGGGTGCACCTGCCAGCGGCTGAGGCGGACGGCGCCGAACGTCACCTCCTCCGGTCCCATGTCGATTCGCCGCCCACTCCTGTCGACCAGCGTCAACGGGACCGCGATGCCGATTTCCGGCTGCATACCACTCCTTCCGGGAGACCTGCGATGTCGGCGACACATTAGACGTGCGGATTTCCGAACAGCGTGCGCCCCTCCCATGTCATAAAAATGTCCCAAAACTGTCATATATTGGGTTGCATTCGGCTGTTTGCCGTGGTGAATGGGCTGTGGTTTGCTTCCGTTTCAATTCGCCAATCCGGGCGGCCGGGCTTCAGAAAGGTTCGTTTGTGGTTGAGAGCTGGGCTGAAACTGTTTCGGCGACCCGCGCTCCTGCAGATCAACGCCGCGGCCAGGCGGTGACCGCGTGCTGCCTGGCGGCGTCCGTTGCCGGCGACCCCGCCGTGCCGCGTGCTCGGCAGGCGCGCGTGCTGATGAGCTGTCTCGGCGTGCTCTCCGCCGCTCACCCGATCGGCGAGGTGCCGACGATGGCCGGCTTCCGCGAGGGGCTCAAGGGCCCCCTTGGTGATCTGTTGCCGGGTGATCTGGACGTCGCCGGTATCGCGGAACTGAGGCTGCTCGACCAGGACGGCAGCTTCAGCGACGAGGCGGAAGACCTGTGCGGCGAGTTCCTGGTGCCCACCGCCGCGTTGGAGGAGCACTGGCCGTGGCAGCGGGTGGCCGCCGAGCAGGAGGAGCGGCGGTTGTTCGAGATGCTGCGGAGGCTTCCGCAAGGGGAGTACACGCGCTTGCGGGAGGAACTCGTCGAGCGTCCGGCCGGAGATCTCCGCACCCTGCGCCGTACCTGGGACAACCTGCTGTCCCAGTTCTACGAGCCGATCGCGCGGTGGCCGGGTCGGCAGGTGCGCGGCTGGTTCTTCCCGTGCCCGTTGTGCCGGTGGCCGATGCGGGTGCTCGGCACCGAACCGGTGGTGACCGTCCGGTGTGAGGTGCATTTCCGTCACGGTGTGTCCTACACCTGCCGGACCCACACTCGGGCGGATGAGCCACCTTTGCTGATGCCCGCCGGGAAGTCGGCGACCTCGGTCGCCGCGCAGCCGGCCACGAGCGAGTCGTTCGCGGTTTCCCGTGTCGCGTGGCGCTACATGACGTTGCCGGGTCTGCTGGAGTGCGAGCTGCGGGACTACGCACGCGGCCTCCAGGCCGGGGTCGTGATGTGGCCGGACCGCGATCTGTACGACCTCGCGATCACGCTCGGCGAGAACGTGTGGCTGGTGGACGTCAAGACGTGGGCGTCACCGAGGGCGTTGGGCGAGGCGTTGCGTGCCCACCCACCTGCCGTGCCGAAGCTGGTCATCGTCATCCCCGATCACCAGCGGAAGGACCTCCACCTGCTTCGGCAACTGGTCGACGGACGCGGCTACCGGGTGGTGACGGCGCACCAGCTGAAGAAGGAGCTGGCTGACGCCGCGGGGAGGACGGCGTGATCGGAACCAGTCCCAGCGGGCTCGCGACCCAGATCGCCTGCGCCTTCGCCGAGGAGTTCTTCGGCTTTTCCGAGGACGGGCACACGGCCGTGCCGGTGGACGCCGCGGCGCTCGTCGCCGCGGGCCTGGTGCACCGGTGGCACGGCTGGTCGGCGCAGACCGCGGACACCCGCCGGCTCATGGGCCGGTTTCTGCGGGTGCGACCGAACGAGATCGGGGCACCGCGCAGGTTCCGCGCGGCTGTCCGCCTGATGTGCGCGGACCCGGACAGTCCATATCGGACTGGTGACGGTGCTCCGGTGGCGGTGGCGCGGCACGGTCAACGGCCGTTGGATCTCGTGGCGCGCCTGCTTGACGACGCGGAGGTCAAGTACGCGCAGAGCCGCACGCCGTTGCCCGTCGCGAGCGAGGGCAGGTGGCAGTTCGGCTGGCGCGGCGAGTCCGTTGTGGACCTTCCGTCCTGGGTGAATGGCGTGGTGGTCGATCCGGTCGTCGTCAGCACCAGTCCCGGTGTGCCCAGCGTACGAGCACACCGGGACGAGCTGCTGAAGCTGGCTCAGCGGATCACCGAGAAGCACGAGCAGGAGCCCTGGCGGGTCGAGCTCCTCGACGGTCTGTTCGCCGAGCTGCAGGACGGCGAGGGGGCGTCCGTGGAGGAACTTCTCCTCGAGGCGGGCGGGATCCGGTTGCTCAACGCCCCCACCGGGGTCGGCAAGTCCGTCCTCATGCGGCTGCTCGCGATCCACCTGGCGGATGCCGGTGTTCCCGTGGTGCTCGTGGTCGGCAACGTGAACGAGGCGGTGGAGACCGCCGAGAAGATCAATGAGGACCTGCCGGTTCTGGACAAGCCGGTCACGTGCACCGCTCTCGTCTCGCCACGGCGGCTCGCGGAGAAGGCCGAGCAGGCGGCTGACCGGGGGAAGTGGCAGCGGTTCGACGCCTTGGGCTACGGCTGCACCCTCGCCGGGCTGATGGTGGACGGACCGCAGCCTGCCGCCGGGGACGAGCCGTGCACCGGGCTGCGGCGAGTGTCCGAAGCGACCGACTCCAAGGGCAGGCGGAAGCCGCATCCGCGGCACGCCTGCCCGTTCCTGGGAGCGTGCGGTCGCCATCGGGGCCTGAGCGCCGCGGCGTCCGCTGACATCGTGGTGACGAACCACCACAACTTCGTGGCGGGCACCATCCCCGTTCCCGTGCGGGTCGACGGTGTCGAGCTGAGCCGGTTGCCGGTGCGGGAGTTCGTGTTGCGCCGGGGTGCGGTGGTCCTGGTCGACGAGGTGGACCTGTTGCAGAGCAACATGTTCGACGCGGGAGCCCGTCAGCTCAGGCTCTCCGCCAGTGGAACGGCGGTCGAGCTACCCCTGGTCAGGTTGGACAACGACCGGACAGCGTTGCTGCCGGCGGAGGATCGGGCGGTCGTACCCCCGTTGACCCGCACCCGCTTCCTGGCCGACCAGTTCCTCAACTACGTGCTGGAAGGCGACCTGTGGCTCGGCGACGAGCGGCCGCAGGCGCGCCGGTCGTCCGACAGCGCGGACTCCGGCTGGCACCTGCCGGGTTCCCGCGACGGACTCCTGCTCAAGCACCTGTTTGGCATCGGACCCGCCGCTGAGGACGAACCGGCCGAACCGGTGCCGGCCGAGGTCTACAGGCAGTTCAACCAGGTTTTCCCGGACACGGCCAAACCCGGTGGGGAGAGGTTGCCTGCGTGGTTGCGGAAGGTGGCCACGCTGCTGGTCACCGCAGTCAGCAACGACAGCGGAGAGGACCACCTCAGGGAGATCCGGCACCGGCTGCTGGAGACGGTCGCGCGGAAGGTCAGGAAAGAGGAGATCTGCCGGGACGTGGTGAACGCGCTGCTGGTGCGCACCTGGCTGGGAGCGTTGCACCAGGCGTTGACCGGGCTGACGTTCGCTGTCGCGGCACCGGGAACGGAGATGCCGGCGGCCAGGGCGCTGGCCGAGCAACTGGGCACCGTCGCCCAGCACCAGCCGATCCCGTACGGCCCGCTCGGCTACCTGCTGTTCGGGTTCCGGGTCGAGCGGGTCGACGACCCACGGCTGGGTGGCACGTTGTCAGTGCAGGCGGTTGGAGGTGATCCACACACCACCGTCGCGCAGTTGGGCGGCACCGTCGCGCTGGCGGCCGCCGGGGTGGAACGAGTGGTCCTCGGGCTGTCCGCGACGGCCTACTTCCCAGGAGCCGCGCGCGAACACGTCCTGGCAGCCGTCACCTACGCCATGACCGACGCGAAGCCGGGGGCCTTCACCACCCGATCCGGCAGGACCCTGGACGAGCTGAACGAGCCGATCAAGATCGGCGGTCGTAAGGAGTCGGGAAAGGACGCGGCGGTCAGGGAGCTGGGTGCGCAGCTGTGGCGGCAGCACCTCGACGGACATCTGCAGGAGTTGGCCGCAGGGAGATCGGATCGCGAACGGTGCATGCTGGTCGGCAACTCCTACCGGCACGCCGCCCTGCTCGCGGCCGGGGTCGCGAGCAGGACACCCGACCACAGCTGGGTAGCTGTTCTCGTTTCCAAGAACAGCGGCCAGTCGCCGGTGGTGCTGCCTTCCGGCGTCGTCACGTTGACGATCGACGATCTGGAGTTGCTGCCGTCTCGTCATCCGCAGGTCAAGGTGTGCATCGCCCCGATGAGCCTGGTGACGCGCGGACTCAACATCCTCGTGCCGGGTGGCCAGAAGTCCGCGCTGGCTTCGGTGTGGGTTTGTGTGCGTCCGCCGACCCAGATCACCGAGTCCGCAGAAATGTTCGCGAGCGTCAACGCCCATGCGTTGCGCGATGGCGGGCCCAGCGTGGATCCGGTCGGGGAGTGGACCGAACAACGCAGACGGGCGTTCTCCAGGTTGTTCCACATCCTGACCAGTGACCCGCGGTTCAGCCGGCTGAGCAAGCCTCTCAAGTCCGAGGCGGTCGCCGGAATGCTCGTCGACATGATTCAGCTGGCCGGGAGGGCGCGGCGCGGTGGCACCCCGGTGGAGCTCTTCCTCGTGGACGACGCGTTCCACGACGAGAAGCTCGGTACGGACCTGCGGCGCCTGCTCCGCTACTACTTCGACAACCTCAGCCCCGTCGAGCAGCGCGAGCTGCGTCGCATCTACGGCTCGACGCTCGAGTCCTGGCTGGACTTCGCGGGCATCGACGGCAAGGAGACTTCGTGACCGCCGACAAGGTACTGGCATTGCTCGCCTACCCCCTGACCGGCCAGTTGCACGGCACGGCCTACGTCCACCGGCTCCCCGCGGAGGTGGACGAGGTGTGGGCGCGGGTGCGGGCCCGCTATCGGGAGCGCGTGCACGCCAACGTCAACCTCCCCTACGCCGGGTTGGTGACCGGCCTGCGCGCCTACAGCGGCGCCTTCGTGAACCTCTTTCCCACCAGCAAGAAGGACGCGCCACGGCAGTTGGTGGCCAGCAGGCCGTTGGACCACCGGGATCTGCGCGACGCCGTGGTGCTGTGGGAGCAGGCGGTGCTCGGAGTGCCCGACGACGAGATCACTTTCGGCTACGACAGCGAGTTGGCGGACCTGGTGGCGGGCAACACCGTCGAGCAGGTGTCGCTCGCTGACCACGTGCACCGAGCCGGCAACCAGCCCGACGCGCCGAACTGGGTCTACGACGCGGCTACCTGGGAGGCCGGCCGCAGGCTGGAAGCGAGGCCGTGGAAGGTCGATGGTCGCGAGGTGACCCTGCGGGTCGACACGGACGGCAACCTGCTGGTGTGGGACCAGGAGTCGTTGTGGTCTGCTGCCTGGACGGAGGGAGGTGTCCCCCAGTACGCCGCGTTGCGCGTCAAGCTGTCGATGCAGACGTTGCCGGACCTGCGCACGCCTGCGCTGGTGCTCGAACCGTCGGTGGCGTGGTTGAGCCGATGGCTGGGAAACACCCGCACCGCGTGGCTGGCTTCCCGCAAGGATGACGCCCCGTTGCTCGGCCTTGCCGTGGAGGGCTGGGGAGAGCGGACCAGGATCGAGCCGACAAGCCGGATCGCACTTTCGGTCTCCCGCCTGCTCTCAGGCGAGAAGCTGCTCGTGCCGGACGACCTCGATCTCACCGGGAAACCCCGGCGGTTGCGCGCGCTCGTGCCGAAGTCCGCGCGGTGGCCGGTCGGCCGAGGTGTGGGCATGTACACCATCCGAGAGTTGAGTCACCACGCCACCAACGTGCTGGGGGTGCCGAACCTCACGGCCGGTGTGGTGCAGGGGCATCAGTTTCCCAAGCAGGCCAACCGGAAGACGGAGAAGGGCCGCGACGCCGATCTGCTCGGCGAGGAGTCCCTGCCGGCCATCATCGAGGCCGCGGGCTGCGAGCGCCTACGTCTTCTCGTGCTCTACCGCAAGTCGCGCGCCCGCGTGCTGAGGTTGTTGAAATACCACTTCGCATCGATCGAGAGCGTCGACAACCTTCCCGACGACGAACCGATCGACATCGGTGGCGGAGTGGAAGTCGTGCTGCACCACGCCGACGAGTTGCTGCGGCACGGCCGGATCGCCACGAGGGTCGCCGCGTTGAACCGGGTGCCGCACGTCACCGGACTGGCTGGCACGCGGGTGCTGGCGCTCTGTGAGACCGAGTATGAGGGCAAGACGCCGGACGACGATGCGAAGCCATTGGTCAACCGGCTGCTCGCGGAACGCGGTGTGCTGGCGCAGTTCTTCGCGACCTCGCCAGAAACCAAACCTGTCCACGATCCGGCCGAGGATCACGCCGGCCACAGCGCACTGGCTGACCTGATGCGGGTTGCCGGTCTGGTGCACCCGCGAATGGGCAGGGCGTTGTCCCACGGCCAGTTGGGGACGAAGGCGCCCATCACGTGTGTGGGGCTACATGTACGGCAGCAGCGCGGGGCGTCGTGGACGGGCGGCCGGCCGAAGCTCAGCTGGTCGCTCGTCGCCATGATCCCCAACGACAGGCACTGGAGGATCCTCGCCTATCAGGCCGAACCGGAACGCAAGACCGGTACCGCGGCCGGATGGCACGACTATTTCATCGCGAACACGGCGTTCCGCGCGCGGCCGTTGCCCGGTGGCAGGAGGCAGGACGAGGTTCTGGTGTCGACCATCGAAACCGCGCTCGGCCTGCTGCAGCCGCACGTCGCCACCGGAGCGGGCTACGTGGTGATGGTTTCCGGTGACAGCGCTCGATCGCTGTACCCGTTGCTGGCCAACAAGAACCTCGACCTCGAACCGGACGTCGCAGGGCGGGTGAATGACCGTCTGGTACTGCCCGGCTGGGACCCTGCCACCGGTCGCCGCCCTCTGGCCGTCGTGCGAGTGACGTCCGGGAGCCGTGAGCTGCCACGTCCGGTCGAGGTGCGGATCCCCGACCCCGAGGCCGAGGACGGCCTGCGGATCGTCAAGACGACCCAGTCGTTGTACCAGCTCAGCGGTTCGGCGAGGACGTGGATCCTGTCCAACATCCCGCGCCAGTTCGCCGGAGGCAAGTGGCACAGCCGGGCGGGCTTCAAGGCGGGGCGCTGGTCCGGCAGTGCCGAACTGGGCAGGCACACGTGGTACGCCCACACCACAACGGAGATCGTGGTCGTGGGCGCGGACACCGATCCGGTGCGGTACGCCGTCGCGGCGGCGAGGTTGTGTGACCACGCTGTTTCCTGGGACGGGCGGACCAGCTATCCCGTGCCGGTGCACCTGGCCTCGTTGATGGACCGCGATCATCCTGAGTACCGGCGGACCATCGACGCGGAGGGCGAGGCGGAGACGGCTCAGTGACTGAGCTGGAACATCGTGTTCAACGGCTGGAACTGCAGCCCGTTGAGCTCGTCCGGCGCGTCATGCCCTTTGGTGCGGAGTCGCGGTAGCAGACGGGGTTGGCCAGCAACGCGCCACGCGCGTCGAGCAGGCCGTAGTCCACCGCTCAGCCGTTGATCGTCGAGGTGCACATGCGGACCGCGTAAGGCTTCTCGGTGCGCTCCGTGCCCCGCGGACGGTGGACGTTCAGCGGAGCGGCTTGAGCGGACGGCCGTGGGGTGGGTGAAGGTCGACGGCGTGCTGCGGCTGATCGTCGAGGTGCCGGTCGGGTCGACCGCCGAGGTGCACGTGCCGCATGTCAGCGGTGTCGCGGTGGTGAAGGTGTTGCACGGGCGGTGGGCGTTCACTGGGGGAGGTAGCGCCGCAACGGCTGCGACTGCCGTACCAGCTTCCTGAGGCCGGCAACGCGCCGCGTTCTGCTGTCCCCCATGAGAGCTACTCCCGGCTGTCCTCTCCGGTGGGATTCGCCGGGCGGTTTCGCTGCCTAGCGTCTGAGCCATGGAACCCAGTGCACTCCCCGAGGACAGCCGTCCATCCACCGAGCCGTCCGCGCCCCGGCTGCGCAGGTTCAGGTTCCCGGTTCTCTTCGTCGCGCTGTTCGCCGTGATGCTCGCGGTGGTCGGCATCGACACGCTCGTCGCACCGCTGCCCCTGCTCGCACTGCCGGTCGGGATCGGCCTGGCCGCGGCCGGGATCGTCTGCTACCGCAGGCTGTCCCGGGCCGTGGAGGGGCGCGACGACGTACCGGAGCTGGCGCCGGACCGGTGGCGCGGGCTGGGCAGGGGAGCACTGCTCGGGTTCGGCCTGTTCTGCGCCCTGATGCTGGCGATCCTGGTGTTCGGCGGCGTCGACGACCTGTCCTGGGGATCGTTCTTCGGCTTCCTGGGCCTCGTGGGAATGATGTCGAGCGTCGCGGTCATGGAAGAGGTGCTGTTCCGCGGCGTGCTCTTCCGCATCCTGGAGGAACGCGCCGGGACCGTGATCTCGCTGGTCGTGTCGTCACTGCTGTTCGGCGCGACGCACCTGGTCAACGTCAACGCGACGCTGTGGGGAGCGCTGGCGATCGGCCTCACGGGCGGCGCCATGCTCGCCTCCGCCTACGTCGTGACGCGGTCGCTGTGGTTCCCGATCGGCCTGCACTTCGCCTGGAACTTCACCCACGCCGGCGTCTTCGGCATCGCGGTGTCCGGGTCGGAGGACGTGCCCAACGGCCTGCTGCACACCACCCTGTCCGGTCCGTCGGTGCTCACGGGCGGCACGTTCGGCCCGGAGGCCAGCCTGATGGCGCTCGTCGTGTGCCTCGCGGCCACGGTGGTGCTGCTGCGCCGGGCCTCCCGCGCGGGTCAGATCCGTCCGCGCCCGGTTCGCGTCGGCAAGTAGCGGCACTGCCGGTACCTGCTCACGACGGCGGGACCCGGTAGGAGTACTGAGTCGGTGTGAGGTGCGTTGTGTCAATGCCCCACGGCCACAGGAGACGCTTGTGTCCTCCCGAACACCGCATCCCGTTGGTGCGGTCGAGGGTGATCTGCGAGACGACGTACAGCGCATGCGCGGCGTCGCACTTCTCCGTGTCCCGGACGTGACGCACCTCGCTGGGCGTCAGGAACACCTCTTCGCCCAGCGTCTGTGTTCCCTTGACCTCGACGTGCAACGAGTTCTCGTCGTCCCTCGTGCAGTCGAGGTCATAGCCCAGCTTGAGATGACCAACGCGCTTGACGGTCCAGCCGGAATCCTCGAAATGCCGCACAGCGAGGTCTTCCGCGTGGAGCTCGATGGCCTTCCTGGCCGCGGAATCCAGCTGCCGACCCTGGGCGCGCGCAGCGGCGTCGCGGGCCTTCGCCATCGGTTCCTGGTCGGCCGGGGTGCGGACCAGAACCGGCAGGTCACCAGGGCCCACCGGCGTCCCGTAGAGCTCGGCCAGCAGCGGAAGCATGTCGGCGAGATCCTCGACCAGCCGGTCGTGAGAAGGAATCTCCTGGGTCTGGTACTCGTAAGCGAAGATGTTGCCGTCTTCGTAGTTCCGCATCCGCCTCTTGCTTTCGACGCCCACCGACGTGACGGATGCCCAGGCCAGATCGATCGCCACCTTGCCGGTCTGGACGACGGGCGACTCCGCGAAGTCAGCCAGAGCGCCGCGCGCTTCTGCCGCACGTCCCAGCAGTACACGCCTGTCGTTGATCGGCCGCATCGCACCCGAGCGCCATTCACTGGTTCCCTGGTTGAGGGACAGGTAGACCCGGCCGCCGTCCGCCGCGAACAGGTAGACCAGGTAGAAGCCCTCCAAAGCTCTCGGCGAGCACTCCTTCGAGAACACCCGCACCCACGCCACAGGGCTGTAGTTGGTCTGCCTGCCGCCGCTCTTCACCTGGATGTCGAGGTCCTCGAGGCCGAACACCTCGATCATCGGAACGAGCGCGCTTTGCAAGCCGGCGGCCAGTTCGGCGGTCGCGTTGTCGCGGTCGCTCATGGCGGGCGTCGTGTCCTTGGAAAACGACGAGGCCAGGTCGAGCACGCGTTGCATTGGCTGACGCAGCGAATTCAGTGCGTTCGGGTCTGAAGCAGGCACGTGCATACGGTCGCACATACATCCGCGACGCATAGCCGTTTGGATGCAATCTACCTACTCAGTTGATCGCCGTCGGGCCTCTGGCAAGTAGCGCCGCAGCGGCTGCGACTGCCGCACCAGCTTCCTGAGATCGGCGAGCGTGCCGTGGGCCGCGCCCACGGCACGCGCCTGCACCAGGACGTTGCCCAGTGCGGTCGCCTCGGCCGGGCCCGCCACGACCGGCAGGCCGCACGCGTCGGCGGTGAGCTGGCAGAGCAACTCGTTCTGAGAGCCGCCGCCGACGATGTGCACGACCTCGACCTCCTTGCCGGACAACCGCTGCGCGTCCGCGATGGCGTCGCGGTGGGCCAGCGCGAGACTGTCCAGGATGGACCGCACGATCTCCGCTCGCGTCAGAGTCTTTCCGCACCACTGCTGGATGCGGGCGGGCATGTCGCCGGGCGGGAGGAACACCGGGTCGTTGGGGTCGAACACGGATCCGGTCGCGTGCGCGGCTTCCCGCAGCAACGGGTCCAGGTCAGCGGACCACGTGCGCAGGCATTCCTGCAGGAGCCAGAGGCCCATCACGTTGCGGAGGTAGCGGATCGTGCCGTCCACGCCGCCCTCGTTGGTGAAGTTGGCGGCGCGGCTTTCGGCGGTGAGCACCGGGAAGTCGAGTTCGACGCCGACCAGGGACCAGGTGCCGCACGAGATGTAGGCGAACCGGTCCGTCTCGGCGGGCACCGCCACGACGGCGGACGCGGTGTCGTGCGAACCGACCGCGGTGACGGGGATGCCCTTGAAGGTTCCCGCGAGGTCGCCGGGATGGCGCAGGGGCGGGAGCAGGCCGGGTGGGAGGTCGCGGGTGAGTTCGGGGGACCACCGTCCTGTTCGGACGTCGATCAGGCCCGTCGTGGTGGCGTTGGTGTACTCGGTGCCGCGTTGGCCGGTCAGCCAGTAGGAGAGCAGGTCCGGGATCAGCAGGAGCTGGGAGGCCTGGGAGAGCAGGGGTTCGGCCATCAGCTGGAACATCGTGTTGAACGGCTGGAACTGCAGGCCGTTGATCTCGTACAGGCCTTCGGCGGGCGTGATGCCGTCGGTGCGGGAGTCGCGGTAACAGACGGGATTGCCCAGCAACTCGCCGGACGTGTCGAGCAGGCCGTAGTCGACCGCCCAGCTGTCGATGCCGATGCTTGCCAGACCATCGGCGAGTCTCAGGCCGGTGAGCACCTCGTGGTAGAGGCGGGGCAGGTCCCAGTGCAGCCGGTCGCGGTGGCGCACCGGTCCGTTGGCGAACCGGTGCACCTCCTCGATGTGAACGTCGCCATCGGTGAAGACCCCTCGCACCACGCGGCCGCTGGACGCGCCGAGGTCGATCGCCGCGACCGCGGTCATCGCAGGAACGCCGCTGCTACACCGGCGTCGACCGGCACGTGCAGACCGGTGGTGAGGGACAGGTCGCCTGCCGTCAGCGCGAACACCGCCGCCGCTACGTGTGAAGGCAGCACCTCGCGCTTGAGCAGGGTGCGCTGGGCGTAGAACTCGCCGAGCTCGTCTTCGGGCACGCCGTAGACGGCGGCGCGCTGGGCGCCCCAGCCTCCGGCGAAGATCCCGGAGCCGCGGACCACGCCGTCGGGGTTGATGCCGTTGACGCGGATGCCGTCTCCGCCGAGTTCCGCGGCCAGCAGACGGACCTGGTGCGCCTGGTCGGCCTTGGCCGCTCCGTAGGCGACGTTGTTCGGGCCGGCGAAGACCGCGTTCTTGCTGGAGATGTAGATGAGGTCGCCGCCCATGCCCTGGGCGCGCATGACCTTGGCCGCCTGCTGCGAGACCAGGAACGAACCCTTGGCCATCACGTCGTGCTGGAGGTCCCAGTCGGCCTCGGTGGTCTCCTCGAGCGGCTTGGAGATCGACAGGCCCGCGTTGTTGACCACCAGGTCCACGCCGCCGAACGCGAGCGCCGCCGCGCGGAACGCCTCGGCGATGCCCGCGGCGGAGGTGACGTCGACCGTCACCGGCACCGCCACGTCCGAGGAACCGAGGCTGGAAGCGACTTCCCGCGCGCTGTCACCGTCCCGGTCGGCCACCACGACGCACGCACCCTCGGCGGCCAGCCTCTGAGCGACCGCGCGACCGATGCCCGAACCGCCACCGGTGACGAGGGCGACGCGGGTGGCGAGCGGCTTGGGCTTCGGCATCCGCTGGAGCTTGGCCTCCTCGAGCGACCAGTACTCGATGCGGAACTTCTCGCGTTCGTCGATCGGCGCGTACCGCGAGACGGATTCGGCGCCCCGCATGACGTTGATAGCGTTCACGTAGAACTCTCCGGCCACGCGCGCGGTCTGCTTGTCGCGGCCGAAGCTGAACATCCCGACTCCCGGCACGAGCACGATCGCCGGATCCGCGCCCCGCATCGCAGGGCTGTCGGGGGAGGCGTTCCGCTCGTAGTAGGACCGGTAGTCCTCGCGGTAGTCCTCGTGGAGTTGCTTCAAGCGCGCGACGACGTCCGTCAGCGGCGCGGTCGGCGGCAGGTCGAGCACCAGCGGCCGGACCTTGGTGCGCAGGAAGTGGTCGGGACACGACGTGCCGAGCGCCGCCAGTTCCGGATGCCGTTCCCGCGCCAGGAAGTCGAGCACCACGTCGGAGTCGGTGAAGTGGCCGACCTGCGGGCTGTCCGTCGAGGCCAGGCCGCGGATCACCGGCGCCAGCGAGGCGGCCAGAACCCGCCGCTCCTCCGGGGACAGCGGTGCGTGGACGACCGGCCCGAACGGCTCGGCACGGCCGTGCTCGTCCAGGTAGCGCTGGGCGGTCTCGATGATCTCCAGCGAGTGCGACTCGCACTCCTCGCTGGTCGCGCCCCACGCCGTGATGCCGTGCCCGCCCAGGACGACGCCGATCGCCTGCGGGTGGTCACGCTTGATGGCGGCGATGTCCAGCCCCAGCTGGAAACCGGGCCGCCGCCACGGCACCCACGCCACGCGCTCGCCGAAGCACGCCTTGACCAGCGCCTCGCCGTCCGCGGCCGTCGCGAACGCGATGCCGGCGTCCGGGTGCAGGTGGTCGACGTGGGCGGCGTCGACCAGGCCGTGCATGGCCGTGTCGATCGACGGCGCCGCGCCTCCCTTGCCGTGCAGGCAGAAGTCGAACGCGGCGACCATCTCGTCCTCGCGCTCCACGCCCGGATAGACCTCGGTCAGCGCGCGGAGCCGGTCGAGCCTGAGCACCGCGAGCCCGGCCTCCCGCAACGTGCCCAGATCACCGCCGGATCCCTTGACCCACATCAGGTCCACGGGCTGCCCGGTCACCGGATCCGTCTCGGATCCCTTGGCCGAGGTGTTGCCGCCCGCGTAGTTGGTGTTGCGCGGGTCGGCGCCGAGCCGGTTGCTCCGCCCCAGCAACGCTTGGACCTGCTCCATCACGCACCCCACCCGGCGGCCTCGCCACCGACTCGTTCCCTGACGATCTGCTCGGCGTACCCGGACCGCCGGTACGCGGCCATCGGATCGGGGTCGAGACCCATCTCCTCGCGGAGCTCGCGCAGAAGTGGCCGCACATCGGTGTTGTAGGCGTCCATCACCGCGGCGTTGGCGCCCAGCACGTCACCGGCTCGCTGAGCCTCCGACAACGCTGCCTGGTCGACCAGGAGCGCCTTCGCCGTCGCCTCCTGGACGTTGAGCACGGAACGGATGATCGCCGGGATCTTCGGCTCCAGGTTGTGGCACTGGTCGAGCATGAACGCGATGCCGGCGGCCGGCTTCAGCGCGTCGGCCAGCACGATCTCGTGCATGATCCGGAACAGCTGGAACGGGTCCGCCGCCCCGGCCATCAGGTCGTCGTCGGCGTAGAAGCGCGAGTTGAAGTCGAACGCGCCCAGCTTGTCCGCCCGCAGCAGGAACGACACGATGAACTCGATGTTCGTGCCGGGGGCGTGGTGCCCGGTGTCGATCACGACCTGCGCCCGTTCGCCCAGCTGCAGGCAGTGCGCGAACGCCGTGCCCCAGTCCGGCACGTCGGTCGCGTAGAAGGCGGGCTCGAAGAGCTTGTACTCCAGCAACATCCGCTGGTCGGCGCCGAGTCGTTCGTAGGTCTCGGCCAACGCCTCGGCGAGTCGGTCCTGCCGCGCCCGGAGGTTGTCTTGGCCGGGGTAGTTCAGGCCGTCGGCGAACCAGAGCTTGAGATCGCGCGACCCCGTCTGGTCCATGATGTCGACGCACTCCAGCAGGTGCCCGATCGCCTTGCGCCGCACCGTCGCGTCCGGGTGGCAGACGCTGCCGAGCTTGTAGTCGTCGTCCTGGAACACGTTGGAGTTGATGGCCCCGAGCGCGACACCGCGATCGCGCGCGTACTCGGACAACTTCCCGTAGTCGTCGACCCTGTCCCACGGGATGTGCAACGCGACGGTCGGCGCGATGCCGGTGAGCCGGTGCACCACTGCGGCGTCGTCGATCTTCTCGTACGGCGTGCGTGGAACTCCCTGCTGCGCGAACACCTTGAACCGGGTGCCGGAGTTGCCGTACGCCCACGACGGCGTCTCGATCCGCTGCTCGCGCAGCGCGTCCTTCACACTCATGGTTCTCCCCAAAGCATTTCAGTCGAGGTGGAAGACCTCGTCGAGCGGCCGCATCCGTTCGTCGGCGTTGCCGTCGCCGTCGAAGAACTCCGCCATCTCGGCCTGCCAGCGCGCGTTGACCTCGGTGCGCGCCATCTCCGCGAGCGCCGAGTCGAAGTCGTCGCACTCGAGGTAGCCGATCAGCAGGCCGTCCTCAGCGAGGAAGAGGGAGTAGTTGCGCCATCCCGCTTCGCTGAGGGCGGCCCGCATCTCCGGCCACACCTCGCGGTGCCGCGCCCGGTAGTCGTCGAGACGACCGGGGCGGACCCGCAAGGTGAAGCAGACGCGCACGTCAGAAGTCGAACTTGTCGATGTTGTCCTTGGTGAACACGGTCGGCGGGCCGAGCACGACCTCGCCCTTGGCGCCGATCGTGTAGTCGCCGAGCTCACCGGCCTTGTACTTCTCGCCCTCGGCACCGGTGATCTGCCCGGACGCGAGCGCGGCGGCGGTGTAGGTGGCGAGGTAGCCGAGCTTGGTCGGGTCCCACAGCGCGAACGACTTCACGGTGTCGTCCTGGACGAACTTGCGCATCTGGTTCGGCGTGCCGAGACCGGTGAGCTGCACCTTGCCCTTGTACTCCGACGAGCTGAGGTACCGGGCGGCGGCCGCGACACCGACGGTGGTCGGCGAGATGATGCCCTTGAGGTTCGGGTGCGCCTGCAGCAGACCCTGCGTCTTCTGGAACGACGTCTGGTCGTCGTCGTTGCCGTACGCGGTCTCCACGAGCTTGAGCCCGGCGTACTCGGGCTTCGCGAGCTCGGTCTTCATGACCTCGATCCACGCGTTCTGGTTGGTGGCGTTGGGAGTCGCGGACAGGATCGCGATCTCACCGGACCCGCCGACCGCCTCGGAGATCAGCTTCACCTGGCCGGCGGCGATCTCGTTCGACGTGGCCTGGTTGATGAAGACGTCGCGCGCGTCCGGCGCCGCGTCGGAGTCGAACGTGACGACCTTGAGCCCTTGTGAACGTGCGCTCTTCAGCGCGGGCGCCACGGCGTTGGCGTCGTTGGCGGAGATCACCAGCGCGTCCTGCTTCTGCTGCGCCGCGGTGTTGATGTAGGTGACCTGCGACGAGGCGGCCGCGTCGGACGGACCGGTGGCCTTGAGCTCGGCCTTGATCGCCGTGCCCGCCTGCTCGGCACCCTTCTGCGCCACGGTGAAGTACGGGTTGTTGACCTGCTTGGGCAGGAACGTGATCTTCAGGCCCTCTTTGAGCGCCGCGTTGGGATCGCCCTTGGCGGCGTTGGTGGCGCCACCGGTCTGGTCGCCCGCACTGTCCTTTGTGGTGCCTCCGCAGGCGGTGAGTGCGACGGCCCCGGTCATCACCAGGGCAAGCACAAGACGTGTCTTCATGGTGCGGCCTTTCTCAGACTTCCAACGCGACGGGTGACGGACGGGGCGAGAACGCTCACCAGCAGCAGGAGGCCGGTGACGATGGTGAGGACCTCGGTGGAGGTGTCCTGCAGGATCAGGAGGTTGCGCAGACCGCCGAGCAGCAGCACGCCCGCGAGCACGCCGAACAGCGATCCCTTGCCACCGAAGATGGACACGCCGCCGAGCAGCACCGCGGCGACGACGGCCAGTTCGAGCCCGACGCCGTTGTCCGCGCGGGCGCTGGAGAAGCGGAACGTGTAGACGATGCCCGCGATCGCGGCGACGGCGCCGGCGAGCACGAACAGGGACAGCTTGACGCGCTTGACCCTGATGCCGGAGAAGCGCGCGCCCTCCTCGTTGGAGCCGATCGCGTAGACGGACCGGCCGAACGAGCTGGCGTGCAGGGCGATGCCGAACAGGACGGCGAGGATCGCGGCCAGCACGATCGGATACGGGATGTCCGTGCCGGGCAACGGAGTCGTGCCGAACGAGGTGTAGCTCGCCGGGAAGTCGGCGACCGCGGTGTCGCCCAGCACGACGAGCGCGAGGCCGCGGTAGAGCGCGAGCGTGCCGATGGTGACGGCCAGGGAGGGCAGCCCGAGGCGGGTGACCAGCAGGCCGTTGACCGCTCCGCACACCGCGCCCACGACGATCACCGTGGGCAGGATCGTCTCGAGCGACCAGCCCGCGTTCCACAGCCAGCCGATCAGCGCGCTGGACAGGCCGAGCACGGACGCGACGGACAGGTCGATCTCGCCCGCGACGATCACCAGCGTGAGCGGGAGGGCGATCAGCGCGATCTCGCCGATGTCGAGGCCGAGGTAGAAGAGGTTGCCGCCGGACAGGAACGAGCCGTCGGTGCTCACCTGACCTGTTAGCGCTACCACGATGAGCAGGAACACCAGCGCGGTCTCCCACCGCAGGAGGTTACGCATGGCTGGTCCCTTCGGAGGTGCGCAGGGCTTTCGCCAGTCGCAGTGCCAGGAGCCGGTCGACGGTGATCGCGCTGAGCAGGAGCGCGCCCGCGATCGCCTGCTGCCAGAACGCGGGGATCTGCAACACCACCAGGCAGCTCGTGATCGTGCCCAGCAGCAGTGCGCCGAGCGCCGCGCCGGTGACCGTGCCGGAGCCGCCGAAGATCGCGACGCCGCCGACCACGACCGCCGCGACGACCTGGAGTTCGAGGCCGGTGCCCGCGGCGGCGTCGACCGTGCCGTAGCGGGCGACCCACAACGCACCCGCGAGCCCGGCGATCAGTCCGGAGATGGCGAACGTGGTGAGCGTGCGCTTGGCGACCGGGATGCCGGCGAGCGTGGCGGCCTCCGGGTTCGAGCCGATCGCGTACAGCTCGCGGCCGGACCGGTAGGAGCGCAGGTAGACGGCGGCCACCACGATCACCACGACGGCGACCAGCACGAGGATCGGGATGCCGAGGACGCGGCTGCTGCCCAGGTTCAGCAGGGCGTCGGGGAGGTTGGCGGCGTTGACCTGCTTGCCCTGGGCCAGTGCGTAGTCGACGCCCCGGAACACGTACAGCGTGCCGAGGGTGACCACGAGGCTGGGGACGTTGCCGAGCGCGACCAGCAGGCCGTTGAGCAGGCCGCATGCGAGGCCGACCGCGACGCCGAAGCCTATGCCCAGGACCAGTGGGGTGCCGGGGTTGTCGGCGAAGTGCTGGGCGGTGAGGAACGCGGACAGGCCCAGCACCGAGCCGACGGACAGGTCGACGTTGCGGGTGATGACGACGAGGGTCTGGCCCACCGCGAGGAGCGCGACGATCGAAGCGTTGAGCAGGAGGTCGCGGAGGCTCTGGGGCTGGACGAAGCGCGGGTTGACGATCGCGGTGGGGATGACCACGAGGGCCAGCGCCACGACGATGCCGAGTTCGCGGACCCGGCCGACTCGGGTGCTGAGGCGGCGGGCTGCGGTGCGCCGGGAAGGCGCGACGGGCGGGGTGAGCTGGGTGGTCATGGCGCCACCACCTGTCCCGCGGCCGCCATCGCGACCCGTTCCTCGGTCGCCTCCGCCCGGGACAGTTCCTCGACCAGACGGCCTTCGTGCATCACGAGCACGCGGTCGGCCATGCCGAGCACCTCCGGCAGTTCCGACGAGATCATCAGCACCGCGACGCCCTGACCGGCCAGTTCGGACAGCAGCCGGTGCACCTCGGCCTTCGTGCCGACGTCGATGCCGCGCGTCGGTTCGTCGACGATCAGCACGGACGGGTTGCGCGCCAGCCACTTCGCCAGCACGACCTTCTGCTGGTTGCCGCCGGACAGCACGCCGACCGGGTCGCTCAGCTTCGAGAACTTCAGCCGCAGCTTCACCGCCCAGTCCTGGGCGAGCGCACGTTCACTACGACGGCGCAGCAAGCCGAACTTCGAGAGCCTGCCCAGCGAGGCGAGCGCGGTGTTGCGTTCGATGGACGCGTCCATCACGAGTCCTTGCTGGCGGCGGTCTTCCGGCACGAACCCGATGCCTGCAGCCATCGCCGCGGTGGGAGAGCCGTACTTCAGCTTCCGGTTGTTCACGTGCACAGAGCCTGCGTCCGGCCGGTCGATGCCGAAGATCGCCCGCGCCACCTCGCTGCGGCCGGCGCCGACGAGTCCGGACAGAGCGACGATCTCGCCCGCGCGGACGTCGAACGACACGTCGGTGAACACGCCCTCACGGGTCAGGCGCTGCACCGAGAGCAGCACCTCACCGGCGGTCGTGTTCTGTTTGGGGAATAGCTGGGACAGCTCACGGCCGACCATCCGGCGCACCAAGGAGTCCGGTGTCTCGTCGGTGAGCTCGCCGGACCACACGAACTCGCCGTCGCGCAGCACCGTGGCCCGCTGGCACAGCTCGAACACCTCGCCGAGCCGGTGCGAGACGAACAGCACGGCGGCGTCCTGCTCGCGCAACGCCTGCACCACACCGAAAAGCCGTTGGACCTCGTGGGCGGACAGGGCGGCGGTCGGTTCGTCCATGACGATCACGCGGGCGTCGAACGACAACGCCTTGGCGATCTCGACGAGCTGCTGGTCCGCAATGGACAGTCCGCGCGCCGGCCGGGCCGGATCGAGCTTGACTCCCAGGCGCGAGAACAACTCCGACGTGCGCGCGTGCATGGTGGCGACGTCGATGCGGCGGCCGAACCCGAGCGGCTGGCGGCCCATGAACACGTTCTCGGCCACCGACAGGTCGCCGAACAGCGTCGGTTCCTGGTAGATGATCGCGATGCCCGCGGCGAGGGCGTCGGCGGGACCGGAGAACCGCTGCGCGGAGCCGTCGACGAGCACCTGACCGGCGTCCGGGCGGTGAACGCCGGCGAGTGTCTTGATCAGCGTCGACTTGCCCGCGCCGTTCTCCCCGAGCAACGCGTGGGCCTCGCCGGGCAGCAGGCGCAGCGACACCCCGGACAACGCGCGGACGGCGCCGAAGGACTTGCTCACCTCGTCCAGTGTCACCACGGGAGGTCGGTCCACGTCCGTCTCCTCGATGTTGAAACGTTTTAACGCCTGAGTTACGAGCACTCTGGGTGTGTTACGGCACCATGTCAAGGGTTGCGGGGTACGATTCGTTGTCACGTTTCAACAAAGGAGCCGCCGGTGAAGCCGTCAGTGGGCATCCGCGACGTCGCGCAGCACGCCGGCGTGTCCAACGCGACCGTCTCGAACGTGCTGAACCGCCCCGACGTCGTCGCCCCGGCCACGCGCCAGCGAGTCCTGGCCGCCATCGAGGAACTCGGCTTCGTGCGCAACGAGTCCGCACGCCAGCTCCGCGCGGGCCGCAGCCGGGTGATCGCCTACGTCGTGCTCGACGCGGCGAACCCGTTCTTCACGGACGTGGCCCGCGGCGTCGAGGACGCGGCCAGGGAAGCGGGCATGGCCCTGTTCCTGTGCAACAGCGCCTCGGACGACGGCCGCGAGCGCGAGTACCTGGAACTGCTGCACGAACAACGCGTCGAGGGCATCCTGATCACCCCGGTCGACGCGGAGAGCGCGCAGGTCGCCGAACGCGGCACGCCCGTCGTGCTGGTCGACCGCGAGGCGACGGACGGCACGCGCTGCTCGGTGGCCGTGGACGACGTGCTCGGCGGCGAACTCGCGGTCACCCACCTGATCGAGAACGGTCACACCCGCATCGCGATGGTCGGCGGCCCGCTGTCCATCCAGCAGGTGCGCGACCGGCGCGAAGGCGCCGTGCGAGCGCTAACAAACGCGGGCCTTCCTTTGGACGCGCTCACGTTCCTCGAAACCAAGAGCCTCCAGGTCGCGGAAGGCCGGGAAGCGGGGGAGCGGCTGGTCGGCCTGCCCGCCTCCCGTCGTCCCACGGCGGCGTTCTGCGCCAACGACCTGCTCGCGCTCGGCTTACTCCAGTCGATGACGCAACAGGGCCTGCGCGTGCCCGACGACCTCGCCGTCGTGGGGTACGACGACATCGAGTTCGCCGCGGCCGCCGCCGTTCCGCTCACGTCGGTGCGCCAGCCGCGTGAGCAGCTCGGCCGCACCGCCGCCCAGCTGCTGCTGACGGAGAACGAGCCGGGCCACGAGCACCGGCACGTGAAGTTCCAGCCGGAGCTCGTGGTCCGTGCCTCCACCTCGGTCAAACGTCGACCTTGACCTGGACGGTTGGATCACCCGTCGGATGGGCACCCACGTGTGGTCCCGCCCGAACGGAAAGGCCTTCCCATGCCGCCGGACAGTGTTCTGCTCGCCGACCGGTACCGGCTGGGCGAGGTGCTCGGCACGGGCGGGGTCGCGGAGGTGCGCCGGGCCAGGGACGTCCTGCTGGCACGTGACGTCGCGATCAAGCTGTTCCGGCCCGGCGAGGACCTCGCGGCCGCACACCGCATCGACAACGAGATCTGCGCGCTCGCGGGACTGTCGCATCCGGGCCTGGTCACGGTCTACGACGCGGATCCGGGCAGCGAGACGCCGTACGTGGTGCTGGAACTCATCGAGGGCAGCACGCTGCGCGAGCGGGTCGCGGACGGGCCGATGGAAGTCGAGGACGTGCGCCGGGTGGGCGCGGCACTGGCTGACGCCCTTGCGCACGTTCACACGCGTGGCCTCGTGCACCGCGACGTCAAGCCCTCCAACATCCTGCTCGACGCCGACGACCAGCCGCGCCTCGCCGACTTCGGCCTCGTTCGGTTCACCGACGGCGCCAGTCTGACCAGGACCGGTCACGTCGTCGGCACGGCCGCCTACCTCGCGCCGGAGCAGGTGCGCGGCGAGGAGGTCACCGCGGCGGCCGACGTCTACGCGCTGGGCCTGGTGCTGCTGGAGTGCCTGACCGGACGCCGTGAGTACGAGGGCGCGGAGGTCGAGGCCGCCGTCGCCCGGCTGCACCGGCCGCCGGTGGTGCCGGACGACCTCCCGTTCGACCTCGTGCGGTTGCTGTCCAGGATGACGTCGTTGAGCGCGGCCCGCCGTCCCTCCGCGAGGGAGTGCGCCAAGGCCCTGCTCAGGCCGGCGGCGGACCCGCCGACTCTCGTGGTCGAGGCACCGGCCCGGCCGCCCCGTTCGCGCGGACTGCTCGCGGCCGCCTCGATCGTGGTGCTGATCTCGGCGATCGGCACGGGGATCAGCGCCTGGAACGGCGCCACGTCCACGGGTTCCGAGCCGCCGGAGACCACAGCGCCTGCCTCGACCTCAACCTCGACCTCGACTCCGGCTCGCACCGCGGACTTCACCCCCACGCCGGTCGTGGTGCAGCCGACCGCTCCGGCCATCGCGCCGGCACCCGTTCAGGTCGTGGACAAGGGCAAGCCGGGCAACAGCGGCAAGGGCGGCCCCGGCAAGGGGAAGGGCAAGCGGGACGGCACCTGACTCAGCGCACGGGGAGAGTGATCGAGGACGGACGATCCGGTCCACAGTGGACCGTCTGGTCCGCCGCGATCATCGTCGTGGCCGTCGCCCTCGGCTCGCCGGTGCCGGGATTGCGTGCGTAGCGGGGGAACGCACCGCTGGAGACCTGCACCCGGATGCGATGTCCGCGCCGGAATCGGTACGCCGTCGGCCACAACCGGACAGCGGCGCACTGCGGTTCCTCCGCCGACGTCAGGCTCACCAGGCCGTCGCACACGTTCCACGAACGCCCGTCCGGATCGACGTCGCAAAGACGAACGAACACGTCGGCGTGCGCGCGCGACGAGGAGAACCAGATCTCCGCGCTGACCTCGCCGATCACCTCGACGTCGTCATCCAGCACAGGCGTGGTGTACGTGAGCACGTCCGGCCGTGCTTCCAACGAGGTGTTGTCGACGCGGCCACCGTCGCGCGCCAGGCGCACGCCGCCGGACGCCGGGGTGGGATCCGCCGGGTCGTAGTGGAACGTGTCCACTGAGGACTCTTCGGGCACGGCGTAACCGAGCGCACCGCCCGAACCCAGGTGGAAGCGCGTGGGCGAGTAGCCGGACGGCGGCCAGGAGTCGAACGAACGCCACGCGTCCTCGCCCATCACGTACAGCCGGACCGCGGCACGTTGTGGTGACTCCTCGCCGCGTGCGTGCGCGAGGCCGAACTCCAAGGCCTCGTTGATCGGCGGGGCCATGACCTCCGTGTGGGTCCACGGTCCGACGGTCAGCCGCGCGGAACGGCCGTTGTCCTGCAACGCCTGGAAGTCGCGCAGCTGACCGGGTAGGAAGATGTCGTACCAGCCGCCGATGGAGCTGACCGGCACGGTCACGCCGGCGACCCGGTGGCGGTGGTCGAACTCCTGCCAGCGCGGCGAATCGGCGTCGTGGGTGAGGATGTCCTGGATGTAGGCGGAACGCGAGCCGAACGCCGCGATGTCCCCTTCGCGCAACGGAAGCGTCCGCAGCGCTCGTGCGGTCTTCTTGTCCTGGAACGTCTTGCGCAGCATCGCCAGCGGTCGTTGCTGGGTGCCGACCAGCACGCCCCACTCGAACGGCGTCTCCAGCGACATGCCGTCCGCGCGCAGGAACTCGAGCGTCAGCGCGGACTCCGTCACCACCGGGATCATCGCCTTGACCTGCGGTGGCACCTGGTCGGCGACCGCCCACTGCACGTGGCCGAGGTAGCTCAGGCCGTAGAGCACGATCGCGTCGCTCCACGGCTGCTCCACCAGCCAGTCGAGCGTCGCGAGGCCGTCCGCGCGTTCCTGGCGCATCGGGTCGAACGTGCCGCCGGAGCCGAACCCGCCCCGCACGCTCTGGATCACCACCTGGTAGCCGCGCTCGGCCAGCGGCCTCGCCATGACCGTGCCGAACAGGCGCCGGCCGTACGGGGAGCGGATCAACGCCGTCGGCAGCCCGTCGCCGCCGGCGCGCGGCATCCACCGGTCCGCGAGCAGGTCCACGCCGTCGGGCATCGGAACCCGCAGATCGCGCTGCACCACGACGTCGCGGGTCAGCGGAGGTGAGAGCTTCAACCCGCGCTGAAGAAGACGGCTGATCATCGGGGCTCCAGGAGTAGTGAGATCACGCTCATCAGCCGGTCGGTGAACGTCTCCGGATCGGGCGCGCCCGCGACCACCCAGGACGTGACGAACGATCCGGCGCCGCCCGTGACGAACGCGGCGAGGTCCTCGGCGGCCTGCTCGGTGAGCCGGCCGCGGTGCAGGTGTTCGACGGCCTGCCGGTTGATCGGCAGCAACAGGCTGATGAGCCCGCGGTCCAAGGCGAACGCGCACGAACCGGTGAGCAGGGCGCGGTAGAACACGCGGTGGTCGGCGAAGTGCCGGGCCACGGCGAGGGTCTCGGCGCGCGGGTCCACGGCCTGGCTGAAGTCGGTGAGACGGGGCAGCAACTCGCGCCGGGCGAGGTCGAGCCCCGCCTCCAGCAGCAGCGAGTCGAGGTCACCGAAGTGCTGGTAGACGGCTCGCCTGCTGACGTCGGCGGCCTCGGCGATCTCGGACACGGTGATCGCCGCCGTGCCCCGTTCGGTGACCAGGTCGATCACGGCCCTCAGCACGGCCGCGCGGGTGCGACGCACCCGGCGGTCGCGTGCGGGCTCGACCTCGCGCAGATCCATGCGCCAGATCGTGTAACAGCTGTTACTAAGTGGTCAAGTGTTACTTATCTTCGTCGCGGTGGCCGCGCAGCGAACCGGGGTGGGCCTTGGCCGCCGGGTCGTTGCGCGTCTTGATCAGGCTGGCGACGGTGACGATCACCAGGATCGCGATGATCACGCCGAGGCTGAGCGGCGTCGGCACCTCGGGCACGCTCGCGGAGATGTCCACGTGCGCCCAGTGCAGGATCAGCTTCACGCCGATGAACGCGAGGATGATCGCGAGCCCCGCCGACAGGTACACCAGTCGATCCAGCAGGCCCTTGACGAGGAAGAACAACGCGCGCAGGCCGAGCAGCGCGAACGCGTTGGCGGTGAACACGATGTAGGGCTCCTCGGTCACGCCGAACACCGCGGGGATCGAGTCGAGCGCGAACAGCAGGTCGACGCCGCCGATCGCGACCAGCACGACGAACAACGGCGTGGCGAACCGCTTGCCGTCGACGCGGGTGAAGATCTTGCCGCCGACGTAGTCGTCCGTGACGGGCAGGAGCTTGCGCGCGGTCTTCACGACGACGTTGTTCTCGACGTCGGGATCCTCGTCGCGGTGCCGGAACAGCTGCACGGCCGTGAAGATCAGCAGCAGCCCGAACAGCAGGAACATGAACGAGAACAACGACAGCAGCGTCGCGCCGACCGCGATGAAGATGCCGCGCATGATCAGCGCGAGCACGATGCCGAACGTCAGCACCTTGTGCTGGTGCTCCTCCGGCACGAGGAACGTCGTCATGATGATCACGAAGACGAAGAGGTTGTCGACCGACAGGCTCTTCTCGACGATGTAGCCGGCGAAGTACTCCGCGCCGAACCCGCCGCCGTGCGCGCTCGCAAACCACACGCCGAAGCCGATGGCGACAGCGATGTAGAACACCGACCACAGGCTGGCCTCGCGGAAGCCGATCCGGTGCGGCCGCCACGCCGCGATCACGAGGTCGGCCGCCAGCAGCAGGACGATCACCCCGATCGTCATCGCCCACGTCAGTCCGCTGATCTCCAGCACAGAACACCCCTCTGGCAGCCCGGTCGGTCCGCAGTGGACGTTACCGGGCCGCCAGGGGGTGAGCCTGCTAGGAACTCGCGGTGAACTCGGGTGTCGTGGTGCGGTCGAACCCGACGCGCCGGGCGGGCCCGGTCAGCGTGAGCTTCAGCGCGGTGTGGATGTTCGCGCTGGACGTGCCGACGTGGAGCTCGACGTCACCGGGATCGACCTGGCGGTGGCCCGCGCGGCCGGTGTAGGAAGTGAGGTCCGCGTGCAGCCGCGCCGTGACCGTGCGGGTCTGGCCGGGGGCGAGATCGACCTTCAGCGCGCCGATCAGCTGCCGGACGGGCCGGGCGACCTCCGCGACCGGGTCGTGCAGGTAGATCTGGACGACCTCGGTGGTCGGGACGTCCATGTCGTTGCGCACGACCACGTGCACGCCGCAGACGCCGTCAGTCGGCCACTCGCGTTGCTCGCAGCCCGCCGTCACCCAGGTGGCGGGGGCGTAGGAGAGTCCGTGGCCGAACGGGAACAGCGGGGTCGGGTCCACGTTGCTGATCTCGGTGAGCTTCCCGAGCGGGGCGCTGAGGTAGGTGGAGGGCTGGCTCGAACCGGCGCCGGGGAAGCTGATCGGGAGCCTGCCGGACGGGTTGACGCGTCCACTGAGGACATCCGCGAGCGCGGGCCCGCCCTCCTGGCCGGGGTAGAAGCCGCAGACGACGGCGGCGAGCCGGTCGGCCTGCCGGGACAGGTCGTAGGGCCGGCCGGACAGCAGCACGAGCACCACCGGCATGCCGGTGCCGAGCACCGCCTCCAGCAGTTCCTCCTGGCGGCCGGGCAGCTTCAGGTCCGTGACGTCGCAGCCCTCGCCGGACGTGCCGTTGCCGAACAGCCCCGCCTTGTCACCCAGCACGACGACGCAGACGTCCGCCTGCCGCGCGGCCTCGACGGCCTCGGCGATGTCGTCGTCGGTTCCGCCGAGCACGGGACAGCCGAGCGCGAACACCACCTCGTGGTCGGCGCGCAACGCCTCCACGACCGTGGTGACCTCGATGCCCATCTCGACGTCCGGGTGGTGCACGCCGACGTGCATCGGGAACGAGTAACAGCCCATCATCGCGCCGGGCTCGTCGGCCCGCGGTCCCACGACGGCCAGGCGCTTGCCCGCCAACGGCAGCACGCCGTCGTTCTGCAGCAACACGATCGAGCGTTCGGCCACCTCGCGGGCGAGCGCGCGGGACTCCGGGTCGTCCAGGTCGAGGTCCGCGCCGGGCGCGGGGGAGTAGCCGGGATCGAGCAGGCCCAGCTCCACCTTCTGCGTCAGCACGCGGGTCAGCGCCCTGTCGACGAGCGCCGCGTCCACCCGTTCGAAGTAGAGGCCTTCCAGCAGGGGCTCGCCGTAACAGTCCACAGTGGGCAGTTCGACGTCGATGCCCGCGGTCAAAGCCTGCGCGGCGGCGTCCTCACGACCGGCGGCGACCCCGTGCAGCTTGTGCAGGAACGCGACCGAGAAGTAGTCGGACACCACGGTCCCGGTGAAGCCGTACTCGCCGCGAAGCCGGTCCGTGAACAGCGTGACGTCCGCGGCGGCGGGCACGCCGTCGTTGTCCGCGTAGGAGTTCATGACCGACCTGACGCCGGTCCGCAGCGCCATCTCGAACGGCGGCAGGATCACGTCCGCGAACTCGCGCGGCCCGATCGACACCGGCGCGTGGTTGCGTCCCGCGCGGGAGGCCGAGTAGCCGGCGAAGTGCTTGAGCGTGGCCACGATCCCCGCGGACTCGAGGCCCGCCACGTAGGCGGAGCCGATGGTGCCCACCAGGTGCGGGTCCTCGCCGATGGTCTCCTCGACCCGGCCCCAGCGCAGGTCGCGCGTGACGTCCAGGACGGGTGCCAGGCCCTGGTGGATCCCGAGGCGGCGCATCGAGCCACCGAACCGCTCGGCCATGCGCCGCACCAGGTCCGGCTCGAAGGTCGCGCCCCAGCACAGCGGGGACGGGTACACGGTCGCCTGCCACGCGGCCAGTCCGGTCAGGCACTCCTCGTGCGCCATCGCGGGAATCCCGAAGCGGCTCGCCTCGATGATCTGCCGCTGGGTGCGGGCGAGCGTGTGCGCGCCGACGTCCGGCGCGATCGGCCGGGTGCCGAAGACGCGGGTGAGCTGGCCGATGCCGTGGCGGGTCAGCTCGGCGAAGTCCTGCGGCGCCACGGCGAACTCGTGCTGGTGCGGGGCCATCTCGCCGGCGGCGTCGATGCCGGCCCAGATCCCCTGCAACTGCGCGATCTTCTCCTGTGGCGTCATCCGTGCGACGAGGTCGCTCACACGGGCGGCCACGGGGGCGTGCGGGTTCCGCCAGAGTTCGTCCGGCGTGGTGGCTTCTGTCGTCACGACAACCTCAGGGGGTCAGTGGGCGGGTCGACTGCCGGACGACCAGTTCGGTGCCCAGGGTGATGTGGGTGTCGCCGGGCTCGGTGCCGTTGATGAGCCGCACCAGCAACTCGACGGCGCGGTGGCCCATCTCGCGGATCGGCTGCTCCACCGTCGTGAGCGGCGGCGTGCACAGCGCGGACTCGGGGATGTTGTCGAAGCCGACCACCGACAGGTCCTCCGGCACCCGCAGCCCGAGCTCGCGGGCGGCCGCGATGGCCGCGATGGCGGTGGTGTCGTTGGCGGCGAAGACGGCAGTGGGCCGGTGGGGCCGGCTGAGCAGGGACCGCGTGGACGCGGCGGCCACGTCCGCGTCGTAGTCGCCGCGGCAGACCAGGCTCTCGTCCACCTCGACGCCCGCGCTCGCGAGCGCTCCCCGGTAGCCGGTTTCGCGTTGCTGCGCGGATTTCAGGTCCGCGCGGCCGGTGAGCATCGCGATCCGGCGGTGGCCCAGCGCGAGCAGGTGCTCGGTCGCGAGCCGTCCGCCGTTCAGGTTGTCGGAGTCGACGGTGGGCAGTGCCGCCCGACCGGTGTGCGGGTCGACGGCGACGACGGGGGTGCCGGGCAGGCCTTCGAGGTCGACGGCCGGCGTGACCAGCACGGCGCCGTCGACGAGGGTGCCGCTCAGCCGGGTGAGGTAGCGCTGTTCCCAGCCCTGCGGGTCGCCGGTGCGGCCGCCCGCCGAGTACACCACCAGCTCGAAACCGGTGCCGCGGATGGCATCCGCCGCGCCCTTGAGCAGTTCGGTGCTGAACGGCTCGATGTCGGCGACCAGGATCCCGATGACGTTCGTGCGGTGGTTGCGCAGGCTCTGCGCGACCAGGCTCGCCTCGTACCCCAGATCCTTGATCACGGCCGTGACCCGCGCGAACGTCTCCGCGGAGACGCCGTACCGCTGGTTGAGCACCTTGGACACGGTGGCTACCGAGACGCCGGCCTGAGCGGCGACGTCCTTGATCGTGACGCGAGAGCGTGGAGGCACCGGGTCAGGCTAGCCGTGTAAAACGTTATCGACAACGATTGACACGGAGCCGATTTGGCGGGAGTCTCTGGCCCCAACACACGCAGTCCAACTCGGCCGACGTCGTCAGGAGTGGACCAGAAATGCGTTCCAGAAAGCCCCTTGCCCTCTTCGCCGCCGCGGCACTCGCGCTGGCAGGGTGCAGCGGTGGCGGCGGTGATGCCTCCACCGAAGGTCCCGTCACGCTCACCTGGTGGCACAACCGGACCACCGAGCCGATGAAGTCGAAGTGGCAGCAGATCGCCGACGACTTCCACAAGGCGCACCCGAACACCTCGTTCACGATCGAACCGCTGCAGAACGAGCAGTTCCAGACCAAGGTGCCGCTCGCCCTGCAGGGCAACACGCCGCCGGACATCTTCCAGCAGTGGGGCGGCGGAGCGCTCGCCGACCAGCTGAAGTCCGGCAAGATCGCCGACATCACGCAGGCCTCGTCGGGCTGGATCGGCCCGCTGGCCAAGAACGCCGACGGCTGGAAGGTCGGCGGCAAGCAGTACGGCACGCCGTACCTGATGCACGCCGTCGGGTTCTGGTACCGCAAGGACGTCTTCGCCACGGCAGGGGTCACGGCGCCGCCGACCACGATGGACGAGCTGAACGCGGCCGTCGCGAAGCTGAAGACCGCGGGCGTCGTGCCGATCGCGCTCGGTGGCAAGGACCGCTGGCCCGACGCGTTCTACTGGGCCTACTTCGCGGTGCGCCAGTGCTCGGTCGACACCCTGAAGAAGGCGGTCGAGAAGACCGAACTCGCCGACCCGTGCTTCCTCAAGGCCGGCGAGAACCTCAAGAGTTTCCTGGACACGAAACCGTTCCAGGACGGGTTCGTCGGGACGCCCGCTCAGCAGGGGGCGGGCAGCTCGGCGGGCCTGGTGGCCAACGGCAAGGCGGCAATGGAGCTGCAGGGCGACTGGGATCCCGACGTGATGCAGGCGCTCACCGAGGACAAGGAGCTCGGCTCGAAGATCGGCTGGTTCCCGTTCCCGAGCGTGCCGGGCGGGCAGGGCGATCCGAGCGTGCTGCTCGGCGGTGGTGACGGGTTCTCCTGCACCACCCGCGCGGCCAAGGCGTGCGCCGAGTTCCTCGGGCACCTCGTCGGCGACGACGTGCAGAAGATCCTCGCCGAGACCAACTCCGGTCTGCCGGTGACCCCTGCCGGTGTGGCCGCGCTCAAGAGCGAGCCGCACAAGCAGATCGCCGAGGCCATGACCAAGGCGTCGTTCGTCCAGTTCTACTTCGACACCGCGTTCCCGACCAAGGTCGGTCAGGCCCTCAACGACACCATCGCGAACTTCTTCGCTGGTCAGGGCGGACCCGACACCATCGTGAAATCGGTGAGCGAAGCAGCAGCCGGGAACAAATGATGAGTGCCGCGATCACCACGCGGCCGCCGACCGCCCCCGTGCCGCACGCGCCAGCGGCCGGGGGCACCCGGCGGCGTTCCCGACTACGCCCCCGCCTCGAGCTCGCGTTCCTGCTGACCCCGGCACTGGTGCTGTTCGTCGGGTTCGTGCTGATCCCGATCGGCGTCGCCGGGTACTACAGCCTCTACTCGTGGAACGGCTTCGGCCCGCTCACGGACTTCGTGGGGCTGGACAACTACGTCGACGCCTTCTCCGGTGACGTCTTCCAGGGCGCCATCGGGCACAACCTGATCATCGCCACGCTGTCCGTCGTCGTGCAGCTGCCGTTGAGCATCGGGCTCGCGTTGCTGCTCAACCGGAAGCTGCGCGGCCGGACGTTCCTGCGGATGGTGGTCTTCGCGCCGTACGTGCTGTCCGAGGCCGTGACCGCGGTGATCTGGCTGCTCATGTTGCAGCCGGGCGGGTTCGTCGACGAGATCCTGCGCAGCGTCGGCCTGGGCGGCCTCGTGCAGCTGTGGCTCGCCGACCAGTCGCTCGTGCTCTACACGCTCTTCGTGGTGATCACGTGGAAGTACATCGGTTTCGGCGTGATCCTGCTGCTGGCCGGTCTCCAGGGCGTTCCCCCCGAGCTGCGGGAGGCCGCCGCTTTGGACGGCGCGAGTGCCTGGCAGACCACCCGGCACGTCGTGCTCCCGTTGCTGGGACCGACGATCAGGATCTGGGTGTTCCTGTCCGTGATCGGGTCGCTGCAGCTCTTCGACCTGGTCTGGATCATGACGCTGGGCGGTCCCGCCAACGCGTCGTCGACCATGGCCACCTACCTGGTCGACCACGGCTTCAAGCGCTACGAGTTCGGTTTCGGCAGCGCGGTCGCGGTGATCCTGTTCATCATCTGCTTCCTGTTCGCGTTGCTGTACCAGAGGTTCGCTCTGCGTCGCGACACCCAGGGCGCGTTGACGGGAGTGCGCTGAGATGTCACGTCGTAACACCATCGGCTACCTCGCCGCGTTCGCCGTCATCGGCATGACGGTGGTGCCGCTGTTGTTCGTGGTGCTGGGCGGTTTCCGCACCACGGCCCAGATCAACTCGTCGCCGGCCGGGTTGCCCGGCCCGTTCGTGTGGGACAACTACCGGGAGGTGGTGACCTCACCGCAGTTCTGGCGCCTGCTCGGCAACAGCGCGCTGATCGCGGTGATCGCCACGACGCTGGCGGTCGTGCTCGGGTCGATGGCGGCGTTCGCGTTGTCCCGCTACGCGTTCCGGGGCCGCGAGGCGTTCTACACGCTGTTCACGCTGGGCCTGCTGTTCCCGCTCGGCGTGGCGACGCTGCCGCTGTACCTGTGGCTGCGTCAGCTGAACCTGCTGGAGAACCCGCTCGGTGTCGCGATCCCGGAGGCGGCGTTCTCGTTGCCGGTCACGATCGTGATCCTGCGGCCGTTCATGAACGCGATCCCCGGTGAGCTCGAGGACGCCGCCCTGCTCGACGGCGCGGCCAAGCTCGGCTTCTTCTGGCGGATCCTGCTGCCCCTCTCGCGGCCGGCGCTGATCACCGTGTCCGTGCTCGCGTTCGTCACCAGCTGGAACTTCTACCTGTTGCCGTTGCTGGTGTTCAACGACTCCACGAACTTCACGCTTCCGCTCGGCGTGGCGATGTTCCAGTCCGAGCACTCCCAGGACACCGCGAAAATCCTCGCCTTCACCGCGTTGTCCATGATCCCCGCGCTCACGTTCTTCGTGCTCGCCGAACGCCGCATGGTCGGGGGACTCACCGGTTCAGTGAAGGGCTGACTCACAAGGGAGTGATTCATGCGAACCCGATTAGCGGCCGGTGTTGCCGTGCTGTTGCTGGCGTTGCCGGTACCCGCTTCGGCTTCAGGGCCGTTGAAGAGCGTCACCAACAGGTACGTGGGCAGTGCGGTGGCCGTCCAGCACCTGAACGCCGAGGCGGACTACAAGAAGGTGCTGACGCGGGAGTTCGACAGCGTCACGCCCGAGAACGAGATGAAGTGGGGCGTCGTCGAAGCCGTCCGCGGCCAGTACGACTGGTCCGGCGCGGACGCGATCGTCGCCTACGCCAAGAAGACCGGCAAGACCGTGCGCGGGCACACGCTGGTCTGGCACAGCCAGCTGCCCGACTGGGTCGGCGGGCTGGAGGCCGCAGAGCTGCGGACCGTGGTCAAGGACCACATCAGGACCGAGGCAGGCCGCTTCCGCGGGAAGATCCGCGCGTGGGACGTCGTCAACGAGGCGTTCAACGAGGACGGCACGCGCCGGCAGACGGTGTTCCAGGAGAAGCTCGGTGACCGCTACATCGCCGACGCGCTGCGCTGGGCCCACGCGGCCGACCCGAAGGCCAAGCTCTACATCAACGACTACAACATCGAGGGACTCAACCCGAAGAGCGACGCGACCTACGAGCTCGTCAAGTCGTTGAAACGGCAGGGTGTGCCGATCCACGGCGTCGGCATCCAGGGACACCTCTCGCTGATGTACGGCTTCCCGTCGGGCATGAAGGAGAACATCGCCCGGTTCGCCGCGCTCGGCCTGGACGTCGCGATCACCGAGGCCGACGTGCGGATCCCGTTGCCCGTCACGCCCGAGAAGCTGGACGCGCAGGCGAGCTACTTCGGCCAGGTCTGGGACGCCTGCCACGCGGTGCGGCGCTGCGTCGAGTTCACCACGTGGGGCTTCACCGACCGGCACTCGTGGGTGCCCGACGTGTTCCCCGGTGAGGGCGCGGCCTGCCTGTTCGACGAGAACCTGCGGCCGAAGCCCGCGTACACCAGGCTCAACCCGTAGCGGGAGCGTCCACTTGACACAGTTCGAGAACCCGATCCTGCCCGGCTCGCACCCCGATCCGTCGGTGTGCCGGGCGGGATCGGACCACTACCTCGTCACCTCGACCTTCGAGTACTTCCCCGGCCTGCCGATCTACCACAGCAGAGACCTGGTGCACTGGCGGCTGCTCGGGCACGTGCTGGACAGGCCGTCCCAGTTGCCGCTGCAGGGCGTCCGGGCCTCCGGTGGCCTGTACGCACCGACGATCCGCTACCACGACGGCGTGTTCTACGTGGTCTGCACGCTGGTCGACGGCACGGCCAAGAGCGGCAACTTCGTCGTGACGGCGACCGATCCGGCCGGGGAGTGGTCGGAGCCGCAGTGGCTGCCGGAGGCCGGCGGGTTCGACCCGTCGCTGTTCTTCGACGAGACCGGCCGCGCGTGGTGGACGGCGACCCGCGAGGTGCCCGGCGGCCGGTCCGGTCAGACCGAGGTCTGGTTGCGCGAGTTCGACCCGGTGGCGTTGGAGCTCATCGGCGAGGAACACGTGCTGTGGACCGGCTCGATGCGCGACTCCGTGTGGCTCGAAGCACCGCATCTGTACAAAGTGGACGGCAAGTACGTGCTGCTGTGCGCGGAGGGCGGCACCGACTTCGAGCACTCGGTGGTCGTGGCGACGGCCGACGACGTCACCGGGCCGTATCGCGGTTCGCCGCTCAACCCGGTGCTGACCCACCGCCACCTCGGCCGGGACCACCCGATCGCGGCCACCGGGCACGCGGACCTGGTGTGCACGCGGGAAGGCCAGTGGTTCGCGGTGCTGCTCGCGACCCGGCCGTACGGCGGCTACTACTACAACCTCGGCCGCGAGACGTTCCTGGTGCCGGTGTCCTGGGAGGCGGGCGGCCCGGTGTTCAGTCCTGGCACCGGTCGCGTCGAGGCCCGCTACGACGTTCCCGCGCTGCCCGCGCACCCGTGGCCCGAGATCGACCCGACCGACGACTTCGACGCACCGGTCCTCGATCCCGCCTGGCTGTTCCTGCGCACACCGGACGAGGTGTTCTGGTCGCTGACCGACCGGCCCGGCCACCTGCGGCTTCGCGTGCGCCCGGAGTCGATCACCGACCTGGTCACGCCGAGTCTCGTCCTGCGGCGTCAGCAGCACCAGGACTTCCACGCCTCCTGCGCGCTGGAGTTCACGCCGACGGACCCGTCCGACGCCGCGGGACTGGTGCTGCTGCAGAACAACGACCACCACGTCCGGCTCCTGCTCGGCGCCGGCCGCGAGGTCGCCCTGGTGTGCCGGGCGGGCGGACGTGACGAACTGCTGGCCACGACGCGACTGTCCGGCGATGCGGTGCGGCTGGGCTTCGAGGCGATCGGGCAGGAGTACCGGGCACTGGTCGCCACCGGTGCCGAGGAGTGGCGGACGCTCGGCGAGCCCTTCGACGGACGGGTGCTCAGCACGCAGGCGGCGGGCGGGTTCACCGGTGTCCACATAGGACTGCACGCGACCGGCTCCGGCGGGAACTGGGCCGACTTCGACAGCTTCACCTACCGGAGCCTGGACGGCTGACCGATCACCGGCGAGCCGCCACCGCCTGTTGCAGCAGGGTCAACGCGTGTTTGGCCACGACGTTGAACATGCCCATCGTGGTGTCGCGCTCGCCGAGCACCACCAGCAGCGTGTCGGCGTCGACCCCGAACACGCCGACCTGCCCGGAGTCGCCCTCGAAGAACACGGCTCGCGGGCTGCCGACCCCGGCCTGCGAGGTGAACTGGGTCGCGAGTCCCGCTGCCGCCGAGGCCATCGCGGCGACACCGTCGTCCTCGATGCCGCGCGTGACGCCGCACAGCACCAGGCCGTCCCGCGTCGCGACCAGCACGCCGTTGATGGCCACGGAGTCCATGCTGCCGTGGACCTCTTCCAGCGCCTCGGTCATCAGCTTCGCGACGGCACTCGCCGGTACCTGCCGCTCCGGTGCGGGAGGTGCCTCCGACAACGGTCCGCGCCGGCGCAGGGGCAGTCCGCCGGGCGTCTGCGGCGACTGGGTGTGCATCTCGCTCACACCGTGAGGTCGGCTTCGATGGACTTGAGGCTGTGCCTGGCCAGCGCGAGGTTGGCGCGCTCCCGGTCCAGCACGAGGTAGAGGAACAGCTTCGAGTCGCTCCGCTTGCCCGTCGTGAGCAGGCGGATCAGGTGGTACTGGCGGTGCAGGGTGATGAGGATGTCCTCGATCTCGTCGTTCAGCTTGAGCGCGGACATCACCCGCTGCTTGGCCCGCACGACCTCGGTGTTGCCGGCCGCGGCCACCTCCAGGTTCAGCCAGTCGCCACCACCGATCGAGCCCAGTGACATGCCGCTGTCGTAGTCGACGAGCGCGGCACCCACGGCACCGGTGATCGTCATGGCTTCCTTGAGCGCTGTGTCGATGTTCATGCGACTGCTTCTCCTCGTACCCGGCCGGTCACGCGCGGCGACGATCTGCCGGAAATTCGCTGGCAGACCGCGTGATCGAATCACCCTACGTCGCCACGGCGGGGCGGAGGACAGGTCCGTTCGGAGCAACGTGCGAAGTGCACAGTCCGTTTTGGATCGAACGGAAACGGCGCATGTCTCTACAAAGGACCTCAGGCGAGCGAACAGGCGTGCCCGTTGAGGGTGAAGGCGCGGGGCGTGGTGCTGGTCCCGGACGCGGTGAAGCCCAGCAGCAACGACTCTCCCGCGGGGATCGCGACGTTGTACGGCACGGCGGTGGCGGAGATGTCCCCACCGGTCTGCTTCGGCGTCGCGTTCCACATCTCGGAGACCGTCTGCCCGCCGGCGAACGTCCACTGCAACGTCCAGCCGTTGATCTCCGCGGCACCGGTGTTGCGCAGGGTGACGTCGGTGCGGAACCCACCGGGCCAGGTGTGGGTGACGACGTAGTCGACCGAACAACCGGTCACCGGCTTCGGCGCCTGCGGTGCGGCGGTGGTGGACGCGGTGGGAGCAGGGGGCGCGGTGGCACTGGGTGTGACGCAGGGCGGGCCCCACTGCCCGAGCCGCTTGGAGGTCGCGGACGCCTCCGCCTCCCGCATCGCGCGGTCGTCGGGGTTCTCGTTGCGCGCCATGCCCATTTCGACCGCGAGCAGCCCGTAGTCGGTGCCGTCCGCCAGCCGCAGCGACACCACGGGTTCGCCGTCCGGCGTCCGTTCGACGGGCTTCTCGAGCAGCATCGTCCTCGCGAACGTCGTGGACGCGTCGGTCCAGCACGCGTCCGGCGCGGCGAGGCCCTTGACGCGCACCTCCTCGCCGTCGGAGAGCCGCACGGTCCGGACGTCCACGACGGTCTGGACGGTCGCGGAGTACGCGGTCCTGAGCGGAGGCTCGATGATCGAGGGGAACGCGGGCGGCGTCGAGGTGACGGCCGGTGGCACCGGTTCCCCGCCGCAGCCGGCGACGCCGACCAGCAGAACCACGGCGATCGCCGGCCACCTGCCGGGTCTGGTTCCCGGAGCGGTCCGCGCGTGGCCTCGTGATCGTGTCATTGGTCCTCTGCCGGGATGCGGCGAACACCAGGAGGAGTTCGCCCGAACGGTCGATGTGATCCCGGGAGGCTACGACCTTTCGGCGGAGCGCGGAAGATCTTTCGCATCAATGAAAAGTGTTCTTCGACGCTTTCGAGTCGAATGCCGTCGAACGCGCGGCGTAACCGCAGAAATGGTGAACAACGTTGCCGGCTTTTTCTCGGCGAACGCGCGGGATCAGCGGGCGGCGGTGCTGCCGCGATCGGTGAGCAGCGGCTGGAGGAGACGGACCTCCGGCGCGAGTTCGCGGCCCAGCCGGGCCATCACCATCTCGACCGCGATCGCGCCGAGCTCCTGTGCGGGAACGGCGATCGAGGTGAGCGGGACCGGCAGGTTCGCCGCGACGTCGTCGGGGCACAGCGTGATCACCGACAGGTCGCCGGGGACGTCCAGCGACCGGCGCCGCAGTTCGAGCAGCAACGGGCCGAGGACCGCCTCGTTGTGCACCACCAGTCCGGTGGTGCGGCGGTCCGGGTGCAGCACGTCGTCCAGGCATTCGGACACCGCGTCGAAGCCGGGCGCGCACGAGTGGACCGTGGCGAGCAGTCCGCGTTTGGCGGTCTCGCCCTGGAATCCGGCCAGCAGTCGCGCCGCGTAGCTCGTGCCGCGTTCGTAGACCGACGGAGGCGAGCCGATCAGCGCGATCGAGCGGTGCCCGCGCTCCGCCAGATGGCCCGCCATCTGCCTTCCCGCGGTGGCGAAGTCGAGGTCGACGCAGCTCAGACCCTCGTGGTCGTCGGGCATGCCGAGCAGGACCACCGGCGCGTCGACGGCGCGCAGTTCCGGAACACGGGGATCGGCGCTCTCGACGTCCATCACGACGATCGCGTCCGCCATGGACCGCGCGATGACGCGATGGGCCTCGCCGGGACCCGCCTCCTTGGTCAGCAGCAGCACGTCGTAGTCGTGGTCACGGGCGCGCGCCACGATCGACGACACGAACCGCATGATGATCGGCATGTTCTGGTCGGAGTGCAGCGGCACGACCAGGCCGACCACGCGCGACCGGTTCGAGGCGAGCGCCCGCGCTCCGGCGTTCGGGTGGTAGCCCAGGGTCACGATGCTCTGCTCGACGCGGCGCTTGGTCTCCTCGGAGATGGTGCGCTTGCCGCTCAGCACGTAGGAGACCGTGCTCATCGAGACGCCGGCGTGGTGGGCGACCTCCTTGATCGTGATCATGCCCGCCCTTCGGGTCGCGCCGGTTCGTCGCGAGCATCGTAGTGCGTGGAACCTGTGTGGTCGAACAGCTGTCGAACGCCGCCGCGACAATGGTCGAACTCGTCGAACAGGCGCACTGCGCTTGACGTGCGGGTTTCGCCTGTGTCACATTCGGAAACCTCGTTCGAAGCGCTTCGATTCAATTCGGTTCAGGCGCTGCGGAACCGGAGGTGTCGGCGTGGTCACCATTGTGGACGTGGCGAGGCACGCGGGTGTCGCGCCCAGCACGGTTTCGTACGTGCTGACCGGCAAACGCCCGGTTTCGGCCGACACCCGAATGCGGGTGGGGGAGAGCATTCGGCTGCTCGGCTACCAGCCGCACGCGGGGGCGCGGGCGCTGGCGGGCAGCAGGACGAACGTGCTGGCCCTCGTCCTGCCGCTGCGGGAGGGCGTGCACCTGCCGGTCGTGATGCGGTTCGCCTCCTCGGTCGTCACCACCGCCCGCGAGCACGACATGGACGTGCTGCTGGTGACCGCGAACGAGGGCGCGGCCGGACTCCGCCGAGTCGCCGGCACCGCCAGGGTGGACGGGTTCCTCGTGATGGACGTGGAGCTGGACGACGAGCGCGTGCCGGTGCTGCGCGAACTCGGCCGCCCGGCCGTCCTGCTCGGGCATCCCGCGGTGTCGAACGGCCTGACCTGCGTCGATCTGGACTTCGAGGCGGCCGGCGCGCGGTGCGTCGACCACCTCGTCGAACTGGGGCACCGCACCATCGGCTTCCTCGGGGCGCCGGGAGCGGTCTACGCGCGCAACACGGGATTCGCGCAGCGCACGCTCGCGGGCTTCAGCGCCGCGGCCATGCGGCGCGGTGTCGCGTCGACCGCTCTGCCCGCCGAACGGCACCGTGACGCCGTACGTGCCGTGGTCGGGACGCTGCTCAGAGAGCTGGCACGGATGACCGCGCTGGTCGTGCACAACGAGGCGGTGCTGGGCCTGGTCGTGGAGTGCCTGCGCGCCGAGGGGCGGCGCGTGCCGGAGGACGTCGCCGTGGTCGCGATCTGCCCGGACGAACTGGCCGAACAGCTGCGGCTGACCTCGGTGCGGCTGCCCGCCGACGTGCTGGGGCGGCGCGCGGTCGAGTTGCTGATGGCCAAGCTGAACGGGCAACAGCCCCCGGCGCTCACGTTGCTGCCGCCGAAACTGTTCAGCCGGACGGGATGAGGCGAGAATCGGATTCGCCGCGCACCTGTCCGTGAATCACCGTCGAATTTTTTCGCTCGGTCGCGTTCGATGATTTCGATGTTAGGTTGAATTCAGCGAATCGCTTCTGCTTCTCGGGTGGCGCGAATTCCGTTCAACGGTGTGCGGAAGGAAAATCGAAGATGAAAATCGTGCGTGCGTTTGTCGTCGTGATGGCGGCCGCCCTGACGGTCTCCCTGGGGGCCGGCACCGCGTCCGCCGCGGCCTGGAGTTCCTCGGACAGGTGGGGAACGTGGTCGAACGGCGGCTACACGGTCCGCAACAACATCTGGGGCAACGGGTACGGGCCGCAGACGGTCTGGGCCAACTCCTACAGCAACTGGGGCGTCTGGGCGAACCACCCCAACACCGGCGGGATCAAGGCCTACCCGCACTCCGAACGGCAGGTGAACCGGCGGCTCAGCTCGCTCGGGAGCCTGTCGAGCAGCTTCAACGTGTCCTATCCGAACTCCGGCGCCTACACGACCGCCTACGACATCTGGGCCGGCAACAACGCCTACGAGATCATGCTGTGGATGAACAAGGTCGGTCCCGTCGGCCCGATCGGGGCGCGCGAGACGACGGTGTCGGTGGGCGGTCACACCTGGGACGTCCACCGCGGCTCGAACGGCGCGAACCAGGTGTTCTCGTTCGTCCGCACGTCCAACACCGGGTCCGGCACGGTCAACGTCAAGGCGGTCATGGACTGGATCCGCAACCGCGGCTGGTTCGGTGACGTCACGGTCGGCGCCGTGCAGTTCGGCTACGAGATCACGTCGTCCAGCGGCGGTCTCAACTTCACCACCAACAGCTACTCCGTCTCCTTCGGCTGACAGAGGGGATCACGGTGCGAGAGCCCGGTCGCGCAGCCACTCCAGCTGCGTGACCGGGTTGGACCCGTACCCGCCACCGTGGTCGGCGAACGGCCACACGGTCATCGTCCGGTCCTCGCCCCCGTAGTGGTTGAACGCCGCGTACACAGTGGACGGTGGGCAGACCGGGTCCATCAGCCCGACGCTGAACAACGCCGGCGCCGTCGCCCGTCGCGCGAAGCAGACACCGTCGAAGTAGGACAGCGTGGTGAAGGCCGGCTCCACCCCGTGCCTGCTGTGCCAGCGCAGGTACTCCGCGATCTCCACGTACGGACCCTCGCCGGCCATCTCGGCCGCCCGCCGGAAGTGGCACAGGAACGGCACGTCCGGCAGCGCGGCCGCGACGCGGTCCCGCGCCAGCCCGGCGACGGCGATGCTCAGCCCTCCGCCCTGGCTGCCGCCCGCGACGACGACCCGCCGCGGGTCCAGGCCGGGCAGGTGCTCGACCGCGTCCACGGCGCGGACGCAGTCGGTGACGAGACGCCGGTAGTAGTAGTCGTCCGGTGAGTCGATGCCCCGGGTCATGAAGCCCTTGACCCACTGGGTGCCGCCGCTCGCCACGAGATCCGGGGTGTCGTGGCCCTGGCCGCGGCTGTCGACCACGAGCTGGGCGTACCCGGCGGCGGACCACAGCAGGTGGTCGGTGGGCAGGCCGCGACCGCAGCTGTAGCCGAGGTACGTGACGACGACGGGCAGCGGGCCGTCGCTGCCACGCGGGCGCAGCAGCCAGGCGGCCACCGGGTCGCCGCCGAAGCCGGGGAAGCGGACGTCGGCGACCTCGACGGTGCGCAGCAGGTGCCGATCGGTGACCTGCTCGGTCTCCACGGGGCCGCCGGCCGCGCGCGCCTCGGCGAGGGTCCGCTCCCAGAACTCGTCGAAGTCCGGTGGCGCCTGCACGTCCGGGCGGTAGCCGACGAGTTCGTCGAGAGGGGCGTCCGTCAGCGGCATCGAGGCTCCTTCAGGCTGGTGGGTCTCATTCTGCGGCGCAGAAGCGGAAGGACGTGAGCCTGAACGAGCCGTGCAGGACCACGCGCAGGTCGCGCACCCCCGTCACCGCCGAAGACAGCTCCGCCGAGACGGTCGTCCACTCGTAACGGCCGCCGGTGACCGGCACCGGAAGGTCCGCCAGCACTCCCTCGTCCGTCCTGAACTCCAGCCGTGCCAAGGGGTTCTCCGAGGAGACCTCCGCCTCGACGCGGAGCGCACCGGACAGGTCGGTGCGTCCGAACCACAGGGTGGCCGGTCGATCGGCGTCGGTGGCGGTGACCGCGTCACCGGTCGCGCGCGTGGCGTCGACGAGGGTCACGTTGTCGTGGTCGTCGAAGTCGGCGGCGAGAAGGCGGCTGACGCCCGCGCGGGGTGAGGGAGCCGGTCCCGCCACCGTGAGCGGGGCGGTGAGCACGACGTCCCCGGCCGAGCGGGCGACGAGAACCTCGTAGGCGCCGGGATCCACCGCGAACGCACCGGTCGTGACGTCCCAGTGGGCGAGCCGCTCCATGGGCAGCCGGAAGGACAGAACCCTGCTCTCACCGGGAGCCAGCGCGACCTTGCGGAAGTCGGCCAGCCGCAGCAACGGGGCCTCGTACCGCGCGTGCAGCGCGCGGACGTAGAGCTGGACGACGTCGCTGCCGGTTCTGGTTCCGGTGTTGGCCAGCGTCAGCGAGAGGTCGATCGCGCTGTCCTGGGTGGCGGTGTCCGACGACAGGATCAGGTCGCGGTGGGCGAAAGCGGTGTAGGACAGGCCGTGGCCGAACGGGTACAGCGGCGCGGCGCGGTGGTACTGGTAGGTCCAGCCCGCCTTGATGATGTCGTAGTCGAGCGGGTGCGGCAGCGCGTCGTCGCCGCGGTACCAGGTCTGCGGCAGGCGTCCGCCGGGATCGGCCTCCCCGAACAGGACGGCGGCCAGCGCCCGGCCCGTCTCCTGCCCGCCGTGCGACGTCCACACCACCGCGGGCAGGTGTTCGTCCGCCCAGTCCAGGGCGTAGGGATAGCTGCTCATCACGACCAGCGCCGTGTCCGGCCGGACTCCCGCGACCGCGCGCAGCAGCGCGTCCTGGGCGGCCGGGAGCGCGATTCCCCTGCGGTCCTCGGTCTCCCGTCCGTGGATCAGCGGGTGGTTGCCGAGGACCACCACCGCGACGTCCGCCGACAGCGCGGCGGCCAGTGCCTCCGCGGTGCCGTCGCGCAGGACCTCGCGCTCCCAGCGCTCGGCGGTGCCGGCGGTCTCCGCGGTGACGCTCACCCTGCCGTCGACGGGATCGACGACGGCGTACCGGCCCGTGAGCACGTTCTGCAGCAACACCGAATCCTCAGCGGGCACGAGGCGGAACGTCTCGCGGACGTCCCAGCTCTTGATCAGCTCCTGGTCGGCGGCCAGTGAGGTGTCCTGGAGGCTCAGGTAGCGGCCGGACTCCGCCGACCGCAACGTCAGCACGCCGTCGCCCCAGTCGACGACGTCGAACGGCGTCTTGCCCAGCAACTCGCCGCTGGTGCGCGAGCGCAGCGCGATCCGGTCCGAGCCGTCCGCGACGACCACCTCGCTGTCGCCGAGCACGGACCGGAGTCCACTCGCGACGGTCACCTGGTACGGAAGCGTGCCGCTGTACCAGTCCTCGCACACCACGTCGGCGAGCGGGCCGATCACAGCGATCCGCGACGTGCTGTCCGCGTCGAGCGGGAGCAGTCCTTCGTTGCGCAGCAGCACCACCGACTCGGTCGCGGACCGCAGCGCGAGGGCGCGGTGCTCGGCGCAGCCGATGACCTCCGGGCCGATGGTGGCGTACGGGTCGAGATCGGGGTCGAACTCGCCGAGGCGGAAGCGGATCTCCAGCTGCCGGCGCACGGCGCGGTCCACGTCGTCCTCGTCGATCAGGCCGCGCTCCAGCGCCTCGCGGAGCCTGCCGATCGGGACGGCGCTGTCCTGCCCGTGATCGGTGAAGCTGTCGATGCCCGCCCTGAGCGCGGCGGCGTGGGACTCGGCGTGGTCGTCGAAGTAGTGCTCCGGGTCCACCAGGTTGGACGGCGCCTCCGCGTCGCTGACCACGAACAGCTCCTGGTCGGTCCACCGGCGCAGCTCGTCGTTGATGAGCGGCGTGACGTGGCACGGGCGGCCGTTGACGAGGTTGTAGCCGGCCATGGCGCCGGTGGCGGCGCCCGAGGCGATCACGGGGCGGAAGGCCGCGAGATCGTACTCCCGCAGCACGCGCGGGCGCAGGCCGGAGGAGGTGACGCAGCGGTCGTCCTCGTTGTTGTAGGCCAGGAAGTGCTTGAGCACCGGGGCCGCGCGCAGGAACCGGTGGTGCTCGCCCTTGAGGCCGCGGCAGAACGCCGTGCCGATCCGCGCGGTGTGCACCGGGTCCTCCGAGTAGCCCTCCTCGTTGCGGCCCCAGCGGGGGTCGCGCAGCAGGTTCAGCACCGGAGCCCACGCCTGGAGGCTGTTCCTGCCCGTGCCGACGGCGGCCCGGCGGTGGTAGTGGAACGCCCTCAGCTCGACCGAGGTGGCCTCGGCGACGCGGTGCACCAGCTCCTCGTCCCAGGTCGCGCCCAGCCCGACCGCCTGGGGGAACACGGTGGCGGGGCCCAGCCACGCGACGCCGTGCAGCGCCTCGGACCCGGTGCGGAACGCGTCCACGCCGAGGCGGGGGACGGCCGGTGAGTACTGGTGCAGCATCGCGATCCGCTCGTCGAGCGTGAGCCGCGCCAGAAGATCGTCGATGCGCTTGCGCGTCGACAGCGCGGAGTCGCGAAAAGGCGGCCCATCGAGGGCGGGCACGGACTCGGAAACCACGTGGTGACCCCTCAGCTCAGTGCTGGCGTTGAAGCGTTTCGACGTTGTCACGCAGAGGTTTCTGCTGTCAACGGTCTTGTCTGATGCGACCTGCGTCACTAACCTCCCCGGCATCTGTTTAAGCGCTTCGACACTTCAACGATGAAGGATCGGTTCCGCCATGGGCAACGAGTTGAACCGCAGAAGCTTCCTGAACGCCGCCGTCTCCGCGGCAGGGCTCGTCGCGCTGGGACCACTGCTGTCCGCCTGCGGAAGTGGTCCGGCGCAGCGGGCAGGAGTGGGCTCGGAGGCCGCGCTCAAGGCCGTGTTACCGGCCTACGTGCCGAACACGTCGATCAAACCGGACATCCCGTCGGTCATGGGCGGCCCCGACGCGATGACGAACCCCGGCTTCCTCAGCTACCCGGCCGACCGGGTCGCCACGGTGTCCGGTGTCCCGGGCAAGGGCGGGAAGTACTCGGCGGTCACGCCGCTGTGGGGGACCATTCCGCCCGCCGACAACGCGTTCTACGCGGCCATGAACAAGGCTCTGGGCGTCCAGCTGGAGATGAAGCCCGCGGACGGCAACAACTACAACACCATCATCCCGACGATGACCGCCTCGAAGCGGCTGCCGGACTGGATCCAGCTGCCGACCTGGTGGAACTCCCAGATGAACGTCGGCGGGCTGGTGGGGAACCAGCTCGCGGACCTGACGCCCCACCTGTCCGGCGACAACATCAAGAAGTACCCCAACCTCGCGGCCATCCCGACCGCCGCGTGGCGCACCGGCGCCTGGGGCGAGAAGCTCTACGGGATCCCGTCCTTCGCCTCCGGCTTCCAGATCGCGGGCACCCTCTACTACCGCCGGGACCTCTTCGACGCCAGGGGCATCACCGCCGACCAGGTCAAGTCCGCCGACGACCTGATGAGGCTCGGCAAGGAGCTGACCGACGCCAAGAGCGGTGTGTGGGCGTTCGACGACGTCTACCGCTACCTCTACACCTCCTTCGGCGCCCCGCTGAAGTGGCGGGTGGACAACGGAAAGCTGGTCCACCTGTTCGAGACCGAGGAGTTCTACGCGGCGCTCGACTGGAACAACCGGCTCGCCGCCGCCGGGTACGTGCACCCCGACGCGCTGGCGGGCGACAACGCCAACGGCAACACGCGGTTCTACGGCGGGAAGACGCTGATCTCCAGTGGTGGCACGGGAGCGTGGAACCTCGCCGACCTCCAGTCCGGCAGGGCCGCGGACCCGAACTACCGGCGCGGGGCGTTCAACGTCATCGCCGCCGACGGCAAGAGCACACCGCGGGTCGACATGGGCGCGGGCGCCAGCATCATGAGCTACCTCAACATCAACCTGAAGCCGGAGCAGATCGAGGAGTGCCTGGCCGTCGCGAACTACCTCGCCGCGCCGTTCGGCTCCGCCGAGTTCACGATGGTCAACTTCGGTGTCGAGGGCACCCACTTCACCATGGTCGGCGGCGTGCCGACGGCGACAGAGGCCGGCAAGAAGGAGGTCCAGGCGCAGACCTACCCGTTCCTGGCCTCGCCCGCCGCCGAGGTCAGCAGCCCCGGCGCCGACTTCGTCACCAGGGACTACACCTCCTGGCAGGCCGCCAACGTGAAGGCGCTGGCCAAGCCGGTCTTCTGGAACATGAACATCAGCATGCCCCAGGCGCAGGCCACGGCGGACGCCGCACAGCAGGTCGAGGACGCGATCAAGGACTGCATCCACGGCAAGAAGACGGTGGCCGCGGTGAAGGACGCCGTGGCGAGCTGGAAGACCAGTGGTGGCGGGGACAAGCTCATCCAGTGGACGAACGACAACGTCCTGCAGAAGCACGGCACCGGGCAGTGACCACGGCGGCCCCGCCGCGGCCGGACCGCGCGACGCGACCGGCGCGGCTGAACTGGCGGGTGAGACTGCGCCGCGACCGTTCGCTGATCCTGATGACGCTGCCCGCCGTCGTCCTGCTGCTGGCCTTCAACTACGTCCCGCTGTTCGGGCTCGTCACCGCGTTCCAGGAGTACGACCCGCTGGCCGGGATCTGGTACAGCACGTGGGCGGGGCTCGACCAGTTCCAGCGGCTGTTCGGCGACGCGCTCTTCTGGAACGCGGTGCAGAACACGCTGTACCTGAGCTTCGTCCAGCTGGTCCTGTTCTTCCCGGTGCCGATCGCGCTGGCCCTGCTGCTCAACTCCGTGCTGTCGCAACGGGTGCGCAACTTCATCCAGTCGGTCGTCTACCTGCCGCACTTCTTCTCGTGGGTGCTGGCGATCACGATCTTCCAGCAGATGCTCGGCGGCGCGGGCGCGCTCAACCACTTCCTGCGCAACAACGACATCGGCACGTGGGCCGTCATGACGAACCCGGACACCTTCGCGCTGCTGGTCTCCGCCCAGGTGATCTGGAAGGAGGCGGGCTGGGGGATCATCGTCTTCCTGGCCGCGCTCGCCGCCGTCAACACCGACCTCTACGAGGCCGCGGCGGCGGACGGTGCCGGGCGGTGGCGGCGGCTGTGGCACATCACCCTGCCCGGCCTGCGCGGCGTCATCGTGCTGATGCTGGTGCTGCGCCTGGGAAACGCGCTGACCGTCGGCTTCGAGCAGTTCCTGATCCAGCGCAACGCCGTGGGCTACGACACGGCCGACGTGCTGGACACCTTCTCCTTCTACTACGGCATCGCGACCGGCGACTACAGCTACGGCGCGGCGGCGGGCCTGTTCAAGAGCGTGATCTCGCTGTTGCTCATCTGGGGTGCGAACAAGCTGGCGCACGCCTTCGGCGAAGACGGGTTGTACCGGAGGTGACCGACATGCTCACGATCGAACGCACGCGCGAGGCCGCGGAAACTCTTGCACCGCAAACGGTTCGCAGGAAGAAGCGGAACACCCGGCCGGCGTGGGAGGAACCACCGACGATCGCCGGCGAGGCGGCCAAGGGCGTCACCCTCGGCGGCGTGCTGCTGGTGATGCTGGTGCCGCTGTGGATCATCGTGGTGACGAGTCTGTCCACCCAGGGCGCGGTCAACCGCGCCGGTGGACTCGTGATCTGGCCCGACGGACTGACCTTCGAGGCCTACCGGGTGATGCTGGAGGACACCACGGTGCGCACGGCGCTGCTGGTGAGTCTCGGCATCACCGCGGCCGGCACCGCCGTGTCGATGGCGGTCTCGGTCCTGTGCGCCTACGGCCTGTCCCGGTCGCGGTCGTTCGCGCACCGCTTCCTGCTGACCCTGTTGATCGTCACCATGTTCGTCAACGGCGGCCTGATCCCGACCTTCCTGGTCGTCACCGGGCTGGGCGGCTACGGCCAGTGGTGGTCGCTGATCCTGCCGAGCGCGATCTCCGTCTTCAACATCCTGATCCTGCGGTCGTTCTACTCCAGCACCTCGGCCGACCTGATCGAGGCCGCGCGGATCGACGGCGCGGGGGACTGGCGGATCCTGTGGTCCATCGTGCTGCCGACCTCGCGCGCGGTGACCGCGGTGATGGCGCTCTTCTACGGCGTCGGCTACTGGAACTCGTTCTTCAACGTCATGTTGTACATGCCGACGGACAGCGAGAAGTGGCCGCTGCAGTACGTGCTGTACACGTACGTCAACCGGGGCAACGGCATGCCGGGCTCGGTCAACTCCGGCTTCGGCACGGCGTTCTCCCAGACCGCGCCGCTGTCGCTGCAGATGGCCGTGGTGGTGCTGACGCTCGTGCCGTTGCTCCTCGTTTATCCGTTCGTGCAGAAGCACTTCCGCACGGGCGTCCTGACCGGCGCGATCAAGGGCTGAGCAACCATGGTGACCATTGCCGACGTGGCCAGGCACGCGGGCGTGTCGTCCAGCACGGTGAGCTACGTGCTCAGCGGCAAGCGCGCGATCTCCGAGGAGACCCGGCGCCGGGTGCGCAGTTCCGTGCGGGAGCTCGGATACCACCCGAACGCCGGTGCGCGGGCGCTGGCCGCGCGGCGGTCGCACATCATCGCGTTGATGGTGCCGTTGCGCACCGACGTCTACGTCCCGGTCATGATGGAGATCGCGATCGCGGTGACCACGTCGGCCCGTCAGCACGGGTACGACGTCCTGCTGATCACCAACGACGAGGGGCCGGACGGGGTCCGCAGGATCGCCGCCAGCGGTCTGGCGGACGGCCTGATCCTGATGGACGTCGAACTGGACGACGAACGCATCCCGGTGCTGCGCGCGCAGGGCACCCAGGCCACGCTCATCGGGCTGGCCGACGACGCGCGCGGACTGTCCTGTGTGGACCACGACTTCGTGGCGGCCGGGGCGTTGTGCGCGGACCACCTCGCCGATCTCGGTCACCGCGAGATCGCGTTCATCGGCTACGGATCCGGGGTCTACCACCGGCACGCCGGGTACGCCGAACGCACCCTCGCCGGGTTCCGCGACCGGGCGGGGCAACGAGGTCTGCGCTTCCTGCACCGGACCTGCGAGGGCACCTACGAGAGCACCGCGGGCACCCTCGCCCGCGTGCTGGCCGACCGTCCCGGCACCACCGGGTTCGTGGTGCAGAACGAGGGCGCGATCGGCCCGTTGCTCACCCTGCTGCGCACCAGCGGGCGGACGGTGCCCGAGGACGTCTCGGTGATCGCGTTGTGTCAGGACCAGCTCGCCGAGCAGTTCGCGCCGAGGCTCACGGCGGTGACCGGGTCCGCGCAGGAGCTCGGCCGGGTCGCCGTGGAGCAGATCGTCGGCAGGCTCGCCGTGGCGAGCGACGGCGGCCGTCCGGACGACGACCAGGCCCTGCTCACCCCGACCTTGACCGTGCGCGAGAGCACGGGACCCGCGCCACTTCTTCCCTGACCTTCTCCGCACTCATCCAGGAACGTGAGGAGCTTCCGCATGCCCCAGCACTTCCGAGACCTCGGCACCGCGCTCGAATGGCGGGCCAGGGGCGAGACGCTCCGAGTCGAGGCGTGGGGCTCCGACGCGGTCCGCGTGCGCGCCACTCCCGCCGGTCCGCTGCTCGACGACCTCCCCGGCGCGTTGCTCGGCACGCCACCGGACAGCGGCCCGGTGGAGATCAAGATCACCGAGCACCATGCCACCCTCGTGCACGGCACGCTCACCGTCCGGATCGACGCCGGCACCGAAGGCGCCCTGACCCCGGAGCTGGGGGCGGCGGCAGGCAGGCTGACGTTCACCAGGACCGAGGACGGCACCGAGCTCCTCGCGGAGGAACCGGCCCACTTCTGGTGGCCGGGACCGCGTCTCGCCACCGCGACGGGCAACGGCCATCACCGGCTGGAGCAGCGTTTCCGGGCCTACCAAGGGGAACGGCTCTACGGCCTCGGGCAGCACACCCACGGCCTGCTCGACCAGAAGGGCGCGGTCATCGACCTCGTCCAGCGCAACGCCGAGGTCACCATCCCGTTGCTGGTCTCCGACCGCGGCTACGGCCTGCTGTGGAACTCGCCCGCGATCGGGCGGGTGGAGCTCGCGGAGACCGGCACTCGCTGGGTGTCCGACAGCGCCCGCCAGATCGACTACTGGATCACCGCGGGCAGGCCTGCCGACGTGCTGCGCCGCTACGCGGACGTGACGGGGCACTCGCCGGAACTTCCCGAGTGGGCTTCCGGTTTCTGGCAGTGCAAGCTGCGCTACCGCACCCAGGAGGAGCTGCTGGAGGTCGCCCGCGAGTACCGGCGGCGCGGACTGCCGTTGTCGGTGATCGTCTGCGACTTCTTCCACTGGACCCACCTCGGCGAGTGGAAGTTCGACCTCGCCGAGTGGCCAGACCCGGCGGCGATGGTCCGCGAGCTGGACGAGATGGGGGTCAAGCTGATGGTCTCGGTCTGGCCCTCGGTCAGCCCGGCCAGCGAGACCTACCACCCCATGCTGAACCAGGGCCTGTTCGTCGGCACGGAGTTCGGGCCGATGGCGCACGCCGACTGGCCGGACAAGGGGCTCGGCGCCTACTCCGCCCAGGTCGCCTTCTACGACGCCACCAACCCCGAGGCGCGCGAGTACGTCTGGGACCGGATCCGGCGCGGCTACCACGACCTCGGCATCTCCGTGTTCTGGCTGGACGCGGGCGAACCCGAGCTCAAACCCGGGCACCAGTACAACCTGCGCTACCACGCGGGTCCCGGTCTGGAGGTCGGCAACCTCTACCCGCGCGAGAACGCCCGGACCGTCCACGAAGGACTCACCGCGGCGGGGGAGACCGAGATCATCTCGCTCAACCGCTCCTCGTGGGCGGGCGCGCAGCGGTACGGCGCCGCGCTGTGGTCGGGGGACATCGGCACGGACTTCGCCACGCTGCGCACGCAGATCAAGGCAGGGCTGAACGTGATGATGTCCGGAATCCCTTGGTGGACCACGGACATCGGTGGCTTCCACGGCGGCGACCCGGACGACCCGGCCTACCGCGAGGTCCTCGTGCGCTGGTTCCAGTACGGCACCTTCTGCCCGCTGTTCCGCCTGCACGGTTTCCGCGGCGACGAGCAGGTTCTGGAGCCCGCGATGACCGGGCTGGCCAACGAGGTCTGGTCGTACGGCGAGGAGGCGTACGAGATCCTCGCCGGGCACCTGAGGCTGCGGGAACGCCTGCGCCCCTACGTGATGGAGCAGATGCGCACGGCCTCCGAGACCGGTGTGCCGCCGATGCGGCCGGTGTTCCTGGAGTTCCCGGACGACCCGGCGGCGTGGCGAGTCGAGGACGCGTTCCTGCTCGGCCCCGACCTGCTCGTGGCTCCGATCACCGAGGCGGGCGCCCGTGAGCGCGACGTCCACCTGCCCGCTGGCGCGCGGTGGACCGACGCGTGGACCGGCGAGGAGCACGACGGCGGGCGGACGGTCACCGTCGCGGCCCCGCTCGACCGCATCCCGCTCTTCCTGCGCGACGGCGCCCGGTTGCCCGTGCGGGAGGAGGCGTGATCGCGAAACGGTTGGGGGGACTGGCTTTCGGCGGCGACTACAACCCCGAGCAGTGGGACGAGCGGGTGTGGAAGGAGGACGACGAGCTGATGCGCGAGGCCAGGGTCAACCTGGCCACGGTCGGCGTCTTCTCCTGGGCCCTGCTCGAACCGGAGGAGGGCCGCTACGACTTCGCGTGGCTCGACGCGCACCTGAACCGCCTGCACGCCAACGGGGTCGCGGTCGACCTGGCCACGCCGACCGCCTCGCCGCCGCCGTGGTTCACCCTGGCCCACCCGGACGCCATGCCGGTCACCCGCGACGGCACCAGGCTGGTCCACGGCAGCCGCGACACCTACTGCGTCAGCGCCCCGGCCTACCGTGCGGCGGCCCGGCGCATCGCCTCGGCGCTCGCGGAACGCTACGGCGACCATCCTGCGGTCGCGTTGTGGCACGTGCACAACGAGTACGTGACATTGTGCTGGTGCGAGCACACCGCCGCCGCGTTCCGGGTCTGGCTGCGTGCCCGGCACGGCTCACTGGACGCGCTCAACGAGGCTTGGGGGACGGCGTTCTGGAGCCAGCGGTACGGCAGCTGGGAGCAGGTCCTGCCGCCGCGCGCCACCCAGTGGCACCGCAACCCCGGCCTGACCCTGGACTTCAGCCGGTTCTTCTCCGACGAGGTGGTCGCCGCCTACGCCGAGCAGCGGGACGCGATCCGCGCGCACAGCGACCGGCCGGTGACGACCAACATGATGCAGCCCGGCTACCAGAACGTCGACCTGTGGGCGCTGAGCCGCGAGGTCGACCTGGTCGCGATCGACCACTACCCGGACCGGCCCGGCCTCGACGCGGCGGCGGACGTCGCGTTCGCCGCGGATCGGGCCCGCTCGTTCGGCGGCGGCAGGCCGTGGCTGCTGATGGAACAGGGCACCAGCACGGTCTACGACCAGGGCCGCACGCTGGCCAAGGAACCCGGCGAGATCCTGCGCCACTCGCTCGGCCACATCGCGCGCGGCTCCGACGGGGCGCTGTTCTTCCAGTGGCGCCAGTCGAAGGCGGGCGCCGAGCAGTGGCACTCGGCGATGGTCCCGCACGCCGGTCCGGACAGCCGCGTCTTCGCCGAGGTGAAGGCGACGGGCGAGGCCGTTAGCCGACTCGGGGCGCTCGCGGGCTCGACCGTGACCACCGACGTGGCCGTGCTGCACGACTCCGACGCCTGGTGGGCGATGAGCTCGGACGGCCTGCCTTCGTCCGAACTGGACTACCACTCCGCGCTGCGGAAGGCGCACCGGGCGTTGTGGGACAACGGGGTCGTCACCGACTTCGCGCACCCCGAAGCGGACCTGAGCCGGTACCGGCTGGTCGTCGCACCGGCGCTGTACCTGCTCTCCGACGCGGGCGCGGAGAACCTGCGCCGCTACGTCGTCGCCGGCGGAACGTTGCTGGTCCAGTACTTCAGCGGGGTCGTCGACAGCCGAGGGCACGCTCGGCTCGGCGGCTATCCGGCTGCTCCGCTGCGTGAGGCGCTGGGCATCCGGGTCGAGGAGTACCGGCCGTTGCGGCACGAGGAACGGATCGTCCTCTCGAACTCCTCGCACGGCACGGTCTGGAGCGAGTCGGTGCGGGCGCAGGGCGCGGAGACGATCGCCGCGTACACGCACGGCGCGCTCGCCGGCTCTCCCGCGCTGACCCGGAACCGTTGCGGCGCGGGCGATGCCTGGTACCTGTCGACGCGACTCGACGACGCGGACTACACGGCACTGGTGTCCCGGCTGCTGGACTCGGCCCGCGTCGTACCCGCCCAGCCCGGACTGGAAGTCGTGGTGCGCCAAGGCGAGGACGGCCGCCGCTGGCAGTTCGTGCTCAACCACGGCGCCGATCCCGTATCCCTGCCCGAATCCGCCCACGACGTGCTGACGGGTGGACCGGTGCGGGAGGTGCCACCCGGCGGATGCGCTGTCCTGGCAGGAGGTCCGCAGTGATTCCCGTGATCCCTGGAATGCACCCCGACCCGAGCGTGTGCCGGGTGGGCGAGGACTACTACCTGGTGTGCTCCAGCTTCGAGTACTTCCCGGGCGTCCCGGTCTTCCACAGCAGGGACCTGAAGAGCTGGACCCAGATCGGCAACGCCCTGGAGCGCCGGAGCCAGCTGCGGCTGACCGCGGAGACTCCGTCGTCGGCGGGGATCTACGCACCGACGCTGCGCCACCACGACGGCCGTTTCTGGCTGGTCGTCACGAGCGTGAGCGACGGCGGCGGCAACAGGGTGTTCACCGCCACCGATCCGGCTGGGCCGTGGTCCGACCCGGTCCCGTTGCCCGGCGTCGGCGGCATCGACCCCGATCTCGCCTGGGACGACGACGGCAACTGCTGGTGCACGGTCGCCGGGGTGCGGCAGTACCGCGTCGACCCGGCCACCGGCGAGACGTTCGGCGAACCGCGCCCGCTGTGGTCCGGCACCCCCGGCGCCAAGGCACCGGAAGCGCCGCACCTGTACCGGATCGGCGACCACTGGTACCTGCTGATCGCCGAGGGCGGCACCGAACGCGGCCACGCCGTCTCGATCGCCCGCGCCTCGTCGCCGGACGGCCCGTTCGAACCGTGCCCCGCCAACCCGATCCTGAGCCACCGCGGCACCGACGAGCCCGTCCAGAACACCGGTCACGCGGATCTGGTGCGGGCGCCGGACGGTGAGTGGTGGATGGTGCTGCTCGGCGTGCGGCCCGGCGGCGGCACCCCCGGCTGGCACGTGCTCGGCCGGGAGACCTTCCTGGCACCGGTGACCTGGACCGACGGCTGGCCGGTGGTCGGGGAGCTGGTGCCCGGCGCACCCGGTTCCCCCGCACCGGAACGGGACGACTTCGACCTCGCCGAGCTGCGGCCGTGCTGGGTCTCCCTGCGCGACCGCCTGGAACGGCACTGCACCACGAAGGAACGCCCTGGCTGGCTCACGCTGCACGCCCGCGGGTCCGGAATGGACGATCCCGCCGTCGTGTTCGCCGGGCGGCGCCAGCAACACCTGTCCTGCGTCGCCCGCACGCTGCTGGACCCGTCGGAGGGGCGCGGCGGCCTGGCGGTCCGGCTGGACGAGGAACACCACTACGAGATCGAGGCCGCGTACGGGGAGGTGCGGGTCCTCGCGCGCATCGGACCGGTGAGCACCGTGGTCGCCTCCCGGCCGGTGCCGGAGGGACCGCTGGTTCTTCTCGTGCGCGTGGAGGAGGCCAGGAACCCGCGGGACGCGCGCTCCGGGCCCGACACCCTGTCGTTCGGCGTGGAGGAACCCGGCGGGACCTTCACCGCACTCGCCACGCTCGACGGCAAGTACCTCTCGACCGAGGTCGCCGGTGGGTTCACCGGCCGCGTCATCGGCCTGTACGCCGCGGCGGGCACCGTTCACTTCGACTGGTTCGAGTACCAGCGGCTCAACTGAGAGCGAGGGTTCATGTTCGGATCACGCAGGAAAGCGCAGGCAGTCCTCGGCGCGGTGGTGGCCTTGGTGGCCGCCGTCATGCCGGTCACCGCGTCCGCGGCGGGCCCGCTGGCCACGGCGCACACCGCGGGCCGGGTCACCGCGTCCGGCCAGTACACCTGGCCTGGGGTCTACTTCGAGGGCCGGTTCCGCGGCACCGGCGTCGGGATCGTCCTCAACGACGCGGTGAACGACTACGACGTGCAGATCGACGGCGCGACGGCTGCGACGCTGGTGACGCCGGGACGCACGACGTACTGGATCCGCGACCTGAGCAACGCCCAGCACCGCGTGCGCCTGGTCAAGCGGACCGAGAGCCCCTGGGCGGCGGGGGAGTTCGGCGGCTTCGTCGCCGCGAACGGCGGGACCGTTCTCGCCAGGCCGGCGGCACGGACCCGGCAGATCGAGTTCATCGGCGACTCCCTGACCGCGGGCTACGGCAACCTCTCGACCACCCGTGACTGCTCCGCGAACGGCGGCGTCACCCGCAACACCAACACCGACCTCAGCTTCGGGGCGCTCGCCGCGAAGGCGCTGAACGCCGACTACCAGGTCAACGCGTTCTCCGGCCTGGGCATGGTGCGCAACTACAACGGTCACACGCCCGGAACCAGCTACCGCACCTACTACGACCGGGCGCTGCTGCACGTCGACGGCGACGTGTGGCGCAATCCCGGCACGTGGCGCCCGCAGCTGGTCGTGGCCGGCCTGGGCACCAACGACTTCTCCACCGCTCTCAACCCCGGCGAGCAGTGGCCGACCCAGGACAGCCTCGTCACCGCGTACAAGTCCGCCTACCAGGGCTTCCTCGACAAGCTGCGCACCCGGTACGGCCCGGCCACGACGATCGTCGTGAGCGTCCCCGAGGCCTCCGGCGCGTTCGCCGACGCCGTCCGCCAGGTCGTGCAGGACCGCAACGCCCAGGGCGACAGCCGGGTCCGCCACTGGAACTACAGCGACCCGGCGCTGGACCGCCTCGGGTGCGACTGGCACTTCTCGGCGCGCGACCACCGGCTGATCGCGGGGAAGCTCGGCGACTACCTGGCCACGCTTCCCCTCCGGTGGTGACGGGCTACTTCGGGTCGAGCACGAACAGCGGGATCAACCGGTCGGTCTTCTCCTGGTACTCGGCGTAGTTCGGGAAGGCCGCGACGGCGCGTTCCCACCACTCGGCCCGTTCCGCACCGTCGACCTCACGGGCGACGTAGTCCTTCGCCTCGGTGCCGTCCTGCAGGACGATCTCCGGGTGCGCCTTGATGTTGAAGTACCAGGTCGGGTGCTCGGGCGCGCCGCCCTTGGACGCGACGACCGCGTAGCTGCCGTCGTGCTCCACGCGCATGACCGGGGTGTAGCGCAGGGCGCCGCTCTTCGCACCGCGCACGGTCAGCAGCACGATCGGCCTGCCGACGACCTTGATGCCCTCGGTCGTGCCGGTCTCGAGGATCTGCTGCGTCTGCCTCTGGACCCACTCGGTCGGGCTGAGCTTCACATCTGCCATGTCCACGATCAACAACGTCCGCGCCGGTCTCATTCCCCGGCGCGGGCGAACTGCAGGGTCGTGGCCTGGACCGCGTCCGGCCTGACCGGCAGGGCGTTCGTCACCAGACGTTCGCCGTGGACGTCGGTGACCGCGATGGCCCCGCCGCACCCGACGCCGTCTTCGGCCAGGAAGTAGTTGTACTCGGCGCGTTTCAGCTGCCGCCACTGCCCGCCCGCCTGGACCTCCAGCCGTGCCACGGGGTTGCGGTGGTCGAGGACCTGGATCCCGCACCAGTACTGGCTGGACCCGGACTTGTAGCGGATCGCGATGGTCTTCGGGGTCTCCGGGCTGACGAGGGTCCAGGTGATCGGGATCTCGCCCTTCACGGGTGGTGCCAGCATGGCGAAAGCTTGGGCGCTGAGGTCCAGCTGTCCCGGACGGCACGGCGCCGGGCAGAGGTTCGTGATCCGCACCGTGATGCTCTTCCCACCGGCCTGGACCAGCACGAACGCACCGCACGCGGCGGAGTTCTCGTAGTCCGCCACGTTCATCGCCGCGGTCAGCGGATCGGGGCCGGGATCGTACGAGCACGCGCCGCCGCCGTCGGAGTCGTAGAACGTCGCCACGCCCTTGCGCTGCTCGCCCGGCTTGATCTTCCCAGCCAGGGGAGCGCCCTGGGGCGTCCTGACCGGGCTCGGGACGGTCGTGGTGGTCGCGGGTGCGGTGGTGGTCGTGGGCTGCGTGGTGGTGGTCGTGGGTGCGACACTCGCGCCCGCCACAGCGGTGCCCGCGATGCCCTGCGGCTCACGCAGCACCACCACGCCGACGACCGCCACCAGCAACGCGACCAGGGCGAACAGCAACAGCCGGGGGCGAGTCACCGCCGGACTATAGTCCGCTGCACGGCGATGAACACCAGCAGCAGAACGCCGATCACGATCTTGGTCCACCACGAGCTGAGCGTGCCCTGGAACGAGATCAGCGTCTGGATCGTGCCGAGCACCAGCACCCCGGCCAGCCCGCCGAGCACGTACCCGACCCCGCCCGCCAGCAGCGTTCCGCCGATGACGACGGCCGCGATGGCGTCGAGCTCCATGCCGACGGCGTGCAGGCCGTAGCCGGACAGCATGTAGAGGCTGAACAGCAGGCCGGCCAGCGACGAGCACAGGCCGCTGATGACGTAGACGCCCACCTTGACTCGGGTGGTCGGCAGGCCCATCAGCAACGCGGACGACTCGCTGCCACCGACCGCGTAGACCGTGCGGCCGAAGCGGGTGCGGTGCAAGACGTACATCGCGGCGGCGACGACCAGCAGCGCGATCACGACGTTGTAGGTGATGGTCACGCCGCCGGGCAGTTCGATCGCGGCGGTGGCGACGTCGCGGAACGTCCTGTCCTTGATGGACACCGACTCCACGCTGATCAGGAAGCACAGGCCGCGGGCCAGGAACATGCCGGCGAGCGTGACGATGAACGGCTGGATGTCGAACTTGTGGATCACCAGGCCCATCAGCAGACCCAGCGTCGAGCCGGTGAGCAGGACGGCGACGATGACGAGCGGGACCGGCCACCCGGCCTGCAGACCCGACGCCGTGACCATTGTGGACAGTGCGACGACCGAGCCGACCGACAGGTCGATGCCACCGCTGAGGATCACGAACGTCATGCCGGCGGCGAGCACGATCAGGAAGGCGTTGTCGATGAACAGGTTCGCGATCACCTGGCCGGACGCGAACCCGTCGTAGCGGGCCGAGCCGACGCCGAACGCGAGGACGAACAGCGCGACGGTCGCGAGCACCGGCAGGAACCGCGACGGCACCCGCGGGGCGAGAGCGGTCATGAGACGGCCACCTTCCGGAAGCTCAGTGCGGCGCGAGCCTTCGGCGCCTGGACCAGGCACACGGCGATGACGACGATCGCCTTGAAGACCAGCGTCACCTCCGGGGCGACGCCGATCGTGTAGACGGTGGTGGTGAGGGTCTGGATGATCAGCGCGCCGAGCAGCGTGCCGGTGAGCGAGTACCGCCCGCCGGCCAGGGAGGTGCCACCGATGACGACGGCGAGGATCGCGTCCATCTCGATCCACAGCCCGGCGTTGTTGGCGTCGGCCGCGCTCACGTTGGAACTGATCATCAGCCCGGCGATGCCCGCGCACACCGCGGCGAACACGTAGACGGTCCAGATGATCGTGCGGGACCGCACCCCGGCCAGCCGCGACGCCTCCGGGTTCACGCCGACGGCCTCGATCAGCATGCCGAGCGCGGTCCGCCGGGTCACGAACGCCACGAGTCCCAGCACCAGCAGGGCGATCAGGATCGAGACCGGCAGCACCACGAACCCGGCGCCGACCTGGCGGTAGGCGGTGTTGTTGACCGTGACGATCTGTCCCTCGGTCACCAGCATGGCGACGCCACGTCCGGCGGTCATCAGCACGAGGGTCGCGATGATCGGCTGGATGCCCAGCCCGGCCACCAGGAACCCGTTCCACAGGCCCAGGACCGCGCACAGCACCAGTGCGATGGCCATGCCCGCGAACGCCGTGGCGGCGCTCCCGGACGTTCCGATGTGGACACACGTCACGGCACCCGCGATCGCCGCCACGGCGCCGACCGAGAGGTCGATGCCGCGGGTGGCGATCACCAGCGTCATGCCGAGTGCGATCAGCAGGGTCGGGGCACCGTTCTTCAGCACGTCGACCAGGCCGCCGTAGAGGTGGCCGTCCTGCATGCGCAACGCGAAGAAGGAGGGCGTCACGATCAGGTTGAGCAGCAACAGCGCGACCAGCGCCAGCAGCGGCCACAACAGCTTGTTCTTCACGACACCACCTTCTCCGGCGCGGACCCGCCCGCGATCAGTTCGACGACCTCGTCGACGCCGGTCACCGAGCCGTCCAGCTCGGCGATCTTGCGGCGGTCGCGCAGCACGACGATGCGGTCCGCGATGCGCACGACCTCCTCCAGTTCCGCGGAGATGAACAGGATCGCGGTGCCCTCCGCGGCCAGCGTGGTGACGAGTTGCTGGATCTGCGCCTTCGCGCCGATGTCGATGCCCCTGGTCGGCTCGTCCAGGATCAGCAGCCGCGGTTCGGTGACGAGCCAGCGCGCCAGCAGGACCTTCTGCTGGTTGCCGCCGGACAGGGTGCGCACCAGCGCGTCCGGGTTCGCGGGCCGGATGTCCAGTGCCTTCAGGTACTTCTCGACGAGCTGGTCCTTCGTCCTGCGCGGCAGCGGACGGGTCCAGCCGCGGGCCGCCTGCATCGCGAGCACCAGGTTGTCGCGGATCGAGAGGTCCGCGACGAGGCCTTCGCCCTTGCGGTCCTCCGAGCTGAACGCGATGCCCGCCGCGATCGCCGAGCGGGGGCCGCGCAGGCGCAGCGGCTTGCCGTCCACGAGCAGCCTGCCGGAGTCCGCGCGATCGGCGCCGAAGAGCAGGCGGGCCAGTTCGGTGCGGCCCGACCCGAGCAGTCCGGCGAGGCCGACCACCTCGCCCGTGCGGATCTCCAGGTCGAACGGTTCGATCGCGCCGCGCCTGCCCAGGCCCGTCGCCTCCACCAGCACCGGGCCCTGGGCCTGGCGCTCCTCCGCGGCGTGCTCGATCGCCTCCAGCGTGCCGAGGTCGCGGCCGATCATCTGCGCGATGAGCGTGCGCCGGTCCACGTCCGCGGTGAGGTGCTCGCCGACGAGGGTTCCGTTGCGCAGCACCGTCATCCGGTCGGAGATCTCGTAGACCTGGTCGAGGAAGTGCGACACGAACAGGATCGCGACGCCCTCGTCGCGCAGCACGCGCATGATCCGGAACAGCTCCGCGACCTCCCCGGCGTCCAAACTGGACGTCGGTTCGTCGAGCACGAGCACGCGGCAGTCGATCGCGATCGCACGGGCGATCGCGACCAGCTGCTGCACCGCGATCGGGTGTTCGCCGAGACTCGACGCCGGATCGATGTGGACGCCGATGCGCGCCAGCACCTCCGCGGCACGCCGGCGCATCGCCGGGAAGTCGATGCCACCGAACCTGCGAGGTTCGCGGCCCAGCAGGATGTTCTCCGCGACCGTGAGGTTCGCGCAGAGGTTGACCTCCTGGTACACCGTGCTGATCCCGGCGTGCTGGGCCTCGCCGGGGGAGGAGAACGCCACGTCGTCGCCGGCCAGCACGACCTGCCCCGCTTCGGGGCGGTGCACACCGGTCAAGGTCTTGATCAGGGTGGACTTGCCGGCGCCGTTCTCGCCCATGAGGGCGTGCACCTCACCCGGGAACAGCCGGAAGTCGACGTCCTGCAACGCCTTCACGCCGGGAAACGCGAGGCTGATGCCCCGCATCTCGACGACAGGTGGCGGAGACTCGGTCATGGGCCCTGGCTCTCGTCGTTCTGGCCGAGGGGCCCGTCACCCGATGCGCGGGAGTGACGGGCCCTACGGGTCTGGGGTGTCCTTTCCTGGTGGGGGAAGGACTCAGTACTGGCGCTGGGGGAGTGCGGCCTTGGCCTGCTCCTGGGTGAACGTGCCCTCCACGGTCACGACCCGTTCCGGCACCTGCTCGCCCTTGACGACCTTCTTCGCGAGGTCCATCAACTGCTTGCCCAGCAACGGGTTGCACTCGACGATGAAGTTGATCTCGCCGTTGGCCAGTGCCTGCATGCCGTCCTTCACCGCGTCCACGGTGATGATCTTGATGTCCTTGCCGGGCACCTTGCCCGCCGCCTTGATGGCCTCGATCGCGCCCAGGCCCATGTCGTCGTTGTGCGCGTACACCACGTCGATCTTCGGCTGGGACTTGAGGAACGCCTCCATGACCTGCTTGCCGCCGGAGCGGGTGAAGTCACCGGACTGCGACGCGACGACCTTGATGTCGGGCTTGGCCGCGATCTTCTCCTCGAAGCCCTTCTTGCGGTCGATCGCGGGCGCCGCGCCGGTGGTGCCCTGCAGTTCCACCACGTTCGTCGCGCCGGAGGCGTTGGCCACCATCCAGTCGCCGGCCTTGCGGCCCTCCTCGACGAAGTCGGAACCGAGGAACGTCTTGTACAGCGACGTGTCGTCGGAGTCGATCGAGCGGTCGGTGAGGATCACGGGGATGTTGGCGCGCTTGGCTTCCAGCAGCACGGTGTCCCAGCCGGTCTCGACGACCGGGCTGAACGCGATCACCGACACCTTCTGCTGGATGTAGGAGCGGATCGCCTTGATCTGGTTCTCCTGCTTCTGCTGCGCGTCGGAGAACTTGAGGTCGATCCCGGCGGCCTTGGCCTCGTCCTGGACCGACTTGGTGTTGGCGGTGCGCCAGCCGCTCTCGGCACCCACCTGGGCGAAGCCCATCGTGATGGTGTCACCGCTGGACGAGCCGGTGTTCCCACCACCTCCCGAACCGCACGCGGTGAGCGCGCTCAGCAGGACCACGCTGGCGACTGTCGTGATCTTCTTCAGCACTGGGGTTCCTCCGGGGTGACGACGGTGTCGCGGAGCTCGACCGCGTGTCCGCGGTTGTCAGGTGGACAAGAGTGAACGCTCACAACTGTCGCGTCAAGGGCTTGCTCGTAACGAGTTCGCAGCCCTATGTTAACGCTCACTTCCGAGCTTGGGGAGGAAACCCGTGCCCCGCAAGCACGTCCTGCTGAGCGCCGCCCTCGCGGCCAGTCTGCTCGTCGCCGTTCCCGGATCAGGGGCGGCCGCCGAGACCGACTACACGCTCAAGATCGACGCCACGAAGAAGGGCGCTTCGATCGACGATTCGATGTACGGCGTCTTCTTCGAGGACATCAACCGAGCCGCCGACGGCGGGCTGTACGCCGAGCTGGTGCAGAACCGCTCGTTCGAGTACGACCCCGCTGACAACGCGAGCTACCACGGCCTGACGTCATGGGCGCCGCACAGCGGCACGGTGGACGTCGCCGACGACACCGGCCGGATGAACGAGCGCAACCGCCGCTACCTGAAGCTGGGCCTGCCCGCCGGCATCATCAACTCCGGCTACAACAGCGGGATCGCGGTGCAGAGCGGCCAGCGCTACGACTTCTCCGTCTGGGCGCGCACCGACCAGGCGGGCACCCCGCTGACCGCCACCGTCACCGACCCGGCCGGAACGGCACTGGGCGACCCGGTGAAGATCCAGGTCCGCGGCGACGGCTGGACCCGCTACACCGGTACCGTCCGCGCGCAGAAGACCTCGACGACCGGCAGGCTGCTGGTCACCGGCGGCGGCACCGGAACCCTGCGCCTCGACATGATCTCCCTGCTGCCGCAGGACACCTTCAAGGGCCACGGCCTGCGCCGCGACCTCGCCGAGAAGGTCGCCGCGCTCAAGCCCGGCTTCGTCCGGTTCCCCGGCGGCTGCCTGGTCAACACCGGCAGCCACTACGGCTACGACGCGCCGAACTTCGAGCGCCGCCGCTCGTACCAGTGGAAGGACACCATCGGCCCGGTCGAGCAGCGCGCCACGAACTCGAACTTCTGGGGCTACAACCAGTCCTACGGCCTCGGCTACTTCGAGTACTTCCAGTTCTCCGAGGACGTCGGCGCCATGCCGCTGCCCGTCGTGCCCGCGCTGGTCACCGGCTGCGGTCAGAACCGCGTCACGGACGACCCGGCGTTGCTGGCCAGGCACGTCCAGGACACGCTCGACCTGATCGAGTTCGCGAATGGTCCTGCGGACTCGGTCTGGGGACGCAAGCGCGCCGAAATGGGGCACCCCAAGCCGTTCGGGCTGACGCACGTCGCGGTCGGCAACGAGGAGAACCTGCCCGACGAGTTCATGGCCCGCTTCACGAAGTTCCGCGACGCGATCAACGCGAAGTACCCGGACATCACCGTCGTCAGCAACTCCGGCCCCGACGACACCGGCGGCACGTTCGACCGCCTGTGGCAGCTGAACAAGCAGGCCGGCGTGAAGATGATCGACGAGCACTACTACAACAGCCCGAGCTGGTTCCTCGAGAACAACAACCGCTACGACTCCTACGACCGCAACGGTCCCAAGGTGTTCCTCGGCGAGTACGCCTCGCAGGACAACAGGTACTTCAACGCGTTGAGCGAAGCGGCGTTCATGACCGGCCTCGAACGCAACGCCGACGTCGTGAAGCTCGCCTCCTACGCGCCGTTGCTGGCCAACGAGGACTACGTCCAGTGGCGCCCGGACATGATCTGGTTCAACAACCACGCCTCGTGGGGCTCGGCCAGCTACGAGATGCAGAAGCTGTTCATGACGAATGTGGGCGATCACGTCGTGCCGAGCACCGCGTCCGCCACGCCGTCCACCCAGGCACCGATCACCGGTGCCATCGGGCTCTCGACGTGGGCGACCGCCGCGAGCTACGACGATGTCAGCGTTACCAGCGCGTCGGGACAGGCGTTGTTCAGCGACGACTTCTCCGGCACCGACGCGCAGTGGACGAAGTCGGGCCGTGGCGCGTGGAACGTCGTGAACGGCGCGTACGTCCAGTCCGACGCGGCCGCCGAGGACACGCTCGTCACCGCGGGCGACAAGACCTGGCGTGACTACACGCTGAACGTCAAGGCCACCAAGCAGTCCGGGCGCGAGGGCTTCCTCGTCGCGTTCGGCGTGCAGGACACCGGCAACTACTACTGGTGGAACCTCGGCGGCTGGAACAACACCCAGTCCGCGGTGGAGAAGGCCGTCGGCGGCGGCAAGAGCACGCTGATGAGCAACAACACGCGCATCGATACCGGCCGCACGTACGACGTGCGCGTCGAGGTCCGCGGGCGGCACGTCGCGTTGTACCTCGACGGCCAGAAGTGGGGCGAGTTCACCGACGACAAGCTCGCGGAGCCGTTCCGGCAGGTCGTCACCCGCGACCTCGCCACCGGCGAGTTGATCGTCAAGGTGGTCAACGCCCAGGACAACGCCGCCCGCACGCGCGTCGACCTCGGCGTCCCGGTGGCGTCGACGGCGCGGGCGACCGTGCTGCAGGGCCGTCCCGACGACATGAACACCGAGTTCACCCAACCGATCCGTCCCCGCGCCGAACAGGTCCGGGTGGCGAGCAGCTTCACGCACACGTTCCCGCCCAACTCCGTCACGTTCCTCCGGATCAGGAGCCGCTCGTGATCACCCGACGATCCCTGCTGGCCACGGGCGGTGTGCTCGCCGCGACCGGGGCACTCGCGTCCGCCGCGCCCGTTTCCGCCGCCGCCGAGCCCGCCGCGGAGGTGCCGACCCGCAACCCGCTCGTCGAACAGCGCGCCGACCCGTTCATCACGCCGCCGACCGACGGCATGTACTACCTGACCGGGTCCGTGCCCGAGTACGACCGGGTCGTGATCCGTGGCGCGTCCACTCTGGACGGTCTGGCTTCGGCTCGTGAGCGCACCATCTGGCGCCGTCCGGCGTCCGGCGGGATGGGTGGCTACATCTGGGCGCCGGAACTGCATCGCATCGACGGGAAGTGGTACGTCTACTTCGCCGCCGGTGACAAGGACGAGCCGTTCCGCATCCGCACCTACGTGCTGGAGTCGCCGAACGCGGACCCGCGCGAGGGCGGCTGGGTGCTGCGCGGGCAGATGGTGACGGCGTGGGACACGTTCACATTGGACGCGACGACGTTCGCGCACCGCGGTAAGCGCTACTTCCTGTGGGCGCAGAGCGAGCCCGGCATCGCCACCAACTCGAACCTCTACATCGCCGAGATGGCCTCGCCGCTGGCGTTGAAGACCGCCCCGGTGCGCATCGCGACGCCCACGCTGTCGTGGGAGGTGCTGGGCTTCAAGGTGAACGAGGGGCCGGCGGTGCTGATCCGCAACGGCCGCGTGTTCGTGACGTACTCCGCGAGCGCTACCGACGCCCGGTACTGCATGGGCCTGCTGACCGCCGATGAGAACGCGAACCTGCTGGACGCGCGGTCGTGGACGAAGTCGCCGAACCCGGTGTTCACGACTCATGCGCCGACGTCGCAGTACGGGCCGGGGCACAACTCGTTCACCACGGTGGGTTCCACCGACGTGCTCGTCTACCACGCCCGCGACTATCGCGACATCACCGGCGACCCGCTGTTCGACCCGAACCGGCACACCCGCGTGCAACGGTTGCACTGGAACGCGGACGGCACACCCTCGTTCGGCGTTCCCGTCGGCCGCGGCGGGCCGATCTCGCGGCTGTCGCCTTTGGACGCGCCCGCGCTGGTGGTGCGGCACTACGAGTACCGGCTGCGCGTCGACGGCAACGTTCGGGAGGTCGCCGACAGCCAGTTCCGTTTCGTGCCGGGATTCCTGGGCGCCGGCACGGTCGCGGTGCAGTCGGTGAACTTCCCGGACCGGTACGTGCGGGTGGACGGGGACGCGATCCGCATCGACCCGTTCGAGGACACCGACGCGTACGGCCGGGCGGCGAGTTTTGTTCGCGTGCCGGGACTTGCGGACCGTGCCGCGGTTTCGCTCCGTGTCGGCGCGGACACGTATCTCGCCCACGACAACGGTCGCGTGGTGTTGTCCAGACCAGGAAGCGACCGCGACGCGCGCCGACGTGCCACATTCCGGCTCGAATAAGTGGACAATGAGCACTGCATCGAAGCCGACCTGGTGTTATCGCTAACATCACCGGCGCAGATCGAAGATCGGAGACCGCTCGTGGAGAAGACGTCGCGTGACCCCGCGATGACCGATGTGGCACGACTTGCCGGGGTGTCCCACCAGACGGTCTCGCGTGTGCTCAACAACCACCCGAACGTCCGCGAGCAGACCCGGCTCCGCGTGAAGGCGGCCATCAAGGAGCTCGACTACCGCCCCAACCGCGCCGCTCGCGCACTCGTCACCGGCAAGACGCAGCTCATCGGCGTGGTCGCGCAGAACTCGACGCTGTACGGCCCGGCCTCGTTGCTGTCCGCCTTCGAGGAGGCGGCGGGCGAGGCCGGGTTCGCGGTCAGCGTCGGCAGGGTGAAGGTGCTCGACCGCGACTCCATCGCCGCCGCCGTCGAACGGCACCGCGACCAGCGCGTGGCCGGCATCGTCGTGATCGCGCCGAACTCGTCGGCCGCCGACGCACTGGCCGACGTGCCCGCCGGCGTGCCGCTCGTGACCGTGGACGGCGACCCCGACAGGTCGACGCCGCTGGTCACCGTCGACCAGGCGAAGGGCGCGTTCGACGCCACGAAGCACCTGATCGACGCGGGCCACGAGACCGTCTGGCACGTGTCCGGCCCCGCCGACTGGTTCGACGCGGCGGGCCGCGTGCAGGGCTGGCGCGCGGCGCTCGACGCCACCAGCGCCGAGGTGCCGCCGGTGGTGGCGGCCGACTGGAGCGCGGCGTCGGGCTACCGGGCAGGGCAGATGCTGGCCAGGATGCCCGAGGTGACGGCCGTGTTCTGCTCGAACGACCACCTGGCCCTCGGCGTGCTGCGGGCCATGAGCGAACGCGGCAGGAACGTCCCGCACGACGTGAGCGTCGTGGGCTTCGACGACGTGCCCGAGGCCGCCTACTTCATCCCGCCGCTCACCACCGTGCGCCCGGACTTCGCCGCCGTCGCGCACGAGACGCTCGGCCTGCTGCTGGAGCAGATCAGCGACGGCGAGACCACCCGGCCGCGCCGGACGGTCGCGCCGACCCTGGTGAAGCGGAACAGCGTGGCCCCGCCCCGGTAGTTCCGCGCCGGTGGCCCCGCGTCGGAGGCTTCGGCGGCTCGCATCCCTGTCTTCAGGGATGAGCGGGGAACGTTCGGGCTTCGGGTGTGGTCCCGTGTGACATCCAGTCCGTGGCGGTCCGGCTGGCTGCCGGGGTGCGGGTGCGGTGTGGCGTCGAGTCCGTGGCAGTCCCGTTGGTTGCCGGGGTGCGGGTCCCGTGTGGCATCGAGACCTCGGCGGTCCCGCTGGTTGCTGGGGGTGCGGGCGCGGTGTGGCGTCGAGTCCGTGGCGGTCCGGCTGGTTGCCGGGGTGCGGTATGGCGTCGAGTTCGTGGCGGTTCCACTGGTTGCCGGGGTGCGGGTCCGGCGTGGCATCGAGTCCGTGGCAGTCCGGCTGGCTGCCGGGGTGCGGGTCTGGTGTGACATCGAGTCCTCGGCGGCCCCATTGGTTGCCGGGTGCGGGTCCCGCGCGGCATCGACACCTCGGCGGTTCCACCGGCCGTCGAGCGGGGAGTCCCGGCGGCACGCGGGGAAGCGGCTGCGGCCGGGACCGGACGAGCCCGGCCCGTACCGGTACTGACGCGGGTCTGTTTGTCGTGCGCTCACCTCCCTGCGCATTTCCCTCACTCGCAGGGAAATCACGATGTATCGGGCGCATCTTGACTCCCTGATTGTTAGCGATAACACTCAGGTCGTGACTGACATGACGATCGACCGCGACGCGTGCGTGGTGGGTGTCGACTTCGGCACGCTGTCCGGCCGCGCCGTGGTCGTGCGCGTCCGCGACGGCGCCGAGCTCGGCACCGCGGTGCACGAGTACCGCCACGCGGTGGCGGACCAGGTGCTGCCCACCACCGGCCGGCCGTTGCCGCCGGAGTGGGCGCTGCAGGTCCCGGCCGACTACCTCGACGTCCTGCGCACCGCCGTCCCGCAGGCCGTCGAGGCGGCCGGGATCTCGGCGGCACAGGTGATCGGCATCGGCACCGACTTCACCGCCTGCACGATGGTGCCGGTCACGGCGGACGGCACGCCGTTGTGCGAGCTGCCGGAGTTCGCGGAGAACCCGCACGCCTACGTCAAGCTCTGGCGCCACCACGCCGCCCAGCCGCAGGCCGACCGGATCAACGAGCTCGCGCGGCAGCGCAAGGAGCCGTGGCTCGCGCGTTATGGCGGCCTGATCTCCTCGGAGTGGGAGTTCGCGAAGGGCCTGCAGGTGCTGGAGGAGGCGCCCGAGGTCTACGCGGCGATGGCGCGGTGGGTCGAGGCCGCGGACTGGATCATCTGGCAGCTCACCGGCACCTACACGCGCAACGCCTGCACCGCCGGCTACAAGGGCATCCACCAGGACGGCGAGTACCCGAGCGAGGAGTTCCTCGCGGAGCTCAACCCCGGGTTCGCCACGTTCGTCGCCGACAAGCTCGACCACCCGCTGTCCGCGCTCGGCGACAGGGCCGGTGAGCTGACCGCGCAGGCCGCCGGGTGGACCGGGCTGCCGCAGGGCATCGCGGTGGCCGTCGGCAACGTCGACGCGCACGTGACGGCGCCCGCCGCGCAGGCCGTCGGCCCCGGTCAGATGGTCGCGATCATGGGAACCTCCACCTGCCACGTGATGAGCGGCGAGGTGCAACGCGAGGTGCCGGGCATGTGCGGCGTCGTCGACGGCGGCATCGTGCCGGGGCTGTGGGGCTACGAGGCCGGGCAGAGCGGCGTCGGCGACATCTTCGCGTGGTTCCTGCGCAACGGCGTGCCGCCCGCCTACCACGACCAGGCGAGCGAGCGCGGCATCACGGTGCACGAACTGCTCTCCGAGCTGGCAGCACAACAGGCGGTGGGGGAGCACGGGCTCGTCGCGCTCGACTGGCACAGCGGCAACAGGTCCGTGCTGGTCGACCACGAGCTGTCCGGCGTGATCGTCGGTCAGACGCTCGCCACGAAGGCGGAGGACGTCTACCGCGCACTCCTCGAAGCCACGGCGTTCGGCACCCGCGTCATCGTCGACACCTTCACCGGCGCGGGCGTCCCGGTGACCGAGCTCGTGATCGCCGGTGGCCTCGTCAAGAACACGCTGCTGATGCAGATCTACGCCGACGTCGTGAACCTGCCGCTGTCGGTGAGCGGCTCGGCCCAGGCCCCCGCGCTCGGCTCCGCGATGCACGCGGCGGTGGCCGCGGGCGCGTACCAGGACATCCGCGCGGCCGCGGCCGAGATGGGATCGGTGCGGCGCAACGTCTTCACGCCCATCCCGGAGAACGTCAAGGCGTACCAACGGCTCTTCGACGACTACCTGGAGCTGCACGACTACTTCGGCCGCGGTGCCAACGATGTCATGCACCGGCTGCGCGGGTACCGCCGAGCCGCACTGGAGGGGAAGAGCTGATGTCCGCCACGGCAGAACTCCGCCGCACGGTCGCCGAACTCCACCGCGAGCTGACCCGCTACGAGCTGGTGAGCTGGACCGCCGGCAACGTGTCCGCGCGAGTGCCCGGCCACGAGCTGATGGTGATCAAGCCATCCGGCGTGTCCTACGACGAACTCGGTCCGCACGCGATGGTCGTGACGGACCTGCACGGCACCCTCGTCGAAGGCGAGCTGGCGCCGTCCTCCGACACCGCGGCCCACGCGTACGTCTACCGGCACATGCCTCACGTCGGCGGTGTCGTGCACACGCATTCTCCTTACGCGACAGCGTGGGCGGCGCGCGGGGAGCCCATCCCGTGCGTGCTCACCATGATCGCGGACGAGTTCGGCGGCGACGTCCCGGTCGGGCCGTTCGCGTTGATCGGCGACGACTCGATCGGCAAGGGGATCGTGGAGACCCTCAGCGCCAGCAGGTCTCCCGCCGTGCTGATGCGCAACCACGGCCCGTTCACCGTCGGAGCCACCGCCCTCGCGGCCGTGAAAGCCGCGGTGCTGCTGGAAGACGTCGCCCGCACCGTCCACTTCGCACTCCAGCTCGGCAAGCCGGACGTGATCGAGCAACAGCACGTCGACCGGCTCTACGAGCGCTACCAGAACGTTTACGGCCAGTGAGCCCAGAAGGAGAGCACATGCCGGACAAGCCCCAGATCTGGTTCCTCACCGGCAGCCAGCACCTCTACGGCCCCGAGACGCTCGACCAGGTCGCGGCCCAGTCCCAGCAGATCCAGCGGATGCTCAGCGAGTCCGGCCGGATCAGCGCGGAGATCGTGTGGAAGCCGGTGCTCACCGACTCCGGCGCCATCCGCGCGATCATGCAGGAGGCGAACAACGACCCCACGTGCGTCGGCGTGATCGCGTGGATGCACACGTTCTCGCCGGCGAAGATGTGGATCACCGGGCTGGACTTGCTGCGCAAACCGTTGCTGCACCTGCACACGCAGCTCAACGAGGCGCTGCCGTGGTCCACCATCGACATGGACTTCATGAACCTCAACCAGGCCGCGCACGGCGACCGCGAGTTCGCCTACGTGCAGACCCGGATCGGGGTGGCGCGCAAGACGGTCGCCGGGCACGCGAGTGATCCCGTGGTGGCCGAGCGGATCGACGGCTGGGCCCGGGCCGCCGCCGGCCGGGCGCACCTGCGCGGCCTGAAGCTGGCGCGGTTCGGCGACAACATGCGCGATGTCGCCGTGACCGAGGGCGACAAGGTCGAGGCGGAGCTGCGGTTCGGCGTCTCGGTCAACACCTACGGCGTCAACGACCTCGTCGCCGTGGTCGACGCGGTACCCGACGCCGGCATCGACCTGCTCGTCGCCGACTACGCCGAGACCTACCGGCTTTCACCGGAACTGGCGCGCGGCGGAGAGCGGCACGACTCGCTGCGGTACGCGGCCCGCATCGAGATCGGTATGAGGTCCTTCTTGGACGACGGCGGGTTCGGCGCGTTCACCACGAACTTCCAGGACCTGGGCGGGTTGCGGCAGCTGCCGGGCCTCGCCGTGCAACGTCTGATGGCGGACGGCTACGGCTTCGGCGGTGAGGGTGACTGGAAGACGTCGGCGCTGCTCGCCGCCGTGAAGGCCATGGGCACCGGCACCGGTCGCGGCACGTCGTTCATGGAGGACTACACCTACCACTTCGGGCCGGGCACGCCGAAGATCCTCGGCGCGCACATGCTGGAGGTCTGCCCGACGATCGCCGCCGCGCAGCCGTCCTGTGAGGTCCACCCGCTGGGCATCGGCGACCGGGAGGACCCGGTGCGACTGGTGTTCGACGCCGCGCCCGGTCCCGCCGTGGTGGTCGGACTGGCCGACCTCGGCGACCGGTTCCGCCTGGTGGCCAACGAGGTCACGGTGGTGCCGCCGGACGAGCCGCTGCCGAAGCTGCCGGTCGCGCGGGCCGTGTGGCAGCCGGCGCCGTCGCTGTCGACGTCAGCGGAGTGCTGGCTCACCGCGGGCGGGCCGCACCACACGGTGATGACCCAGGCGGTCGGAGCCGAGGTGCTGCGGGACTTCGCGCAGATGGCCGCCACGGAGCTCGTGCTGATCGACTCCGCGACGACCCCGGCCTCGTTCACCGACCGGCTGCGCTGGAACTCCGCCTACCACCGCCTGGCGCTGGGAATCAGCTGACGCGCGTGGAACTCGGCGATCTGCCGCCACATCGCGGCGGGGTTGGAGTACATGGGGAGCTGCCCGCTGTGCGGGATCTCCGCGAGCTCCACCCCGTTCGCGTCGAGGATCGGCAGGTAGGAGAGGTTCGCGCACTGCTCGCCGTAGAGGTACATCCGCGGACAGGGCAGTGACAGGAACTTCTGCAGCAGGTTCCCGTGGTCGGCGAGTTCGACCATGGACCGGAAGAGGGTGGGCACGGCACCGCGCTGGACCTTGTTCGGGAGGTTCGCCGCGTACAGGCCGCCGCCGTAACACGGTGTCTCGCGGCTGCGTTCCGCGAGCCTGAAGAGGTAGTCGCCGGGATCGCGGTGGTTCAGCGCCTCCCGGCTCAGCACGCAGTCCTCGGGTGCCAGCACGCCCTTGATGTTGACGAAGCTCAGCACCCGGCCCGGTTCCTTGTGAGCCAGGAGAAGCGCCGTGAGTGCTCCCGTCAGGTGCCCGACCACGTGGAACCGGCCGATGCCCGCGCGGTCGAGCATCGCGCGCGCGGTCTCCGCCAGGAACGGCACGTCGACCTCTCCCAGGCCGGAGCACTCCGTGGCGCCCGCGCCGGGTGCGTCGTAGGCGAGGAACGGGCGCCCGGCGAACTCGTGTCGCTGGAGGACGTCGAGGTAGTCCTCCTTGCTCGTGCCGAACCCGTGCAGGAAGACGACGGGGGCGTCGACGCCCCCGCGCCGCACCGACGCGACCTTGAGGTTCACCCCGTGCACGCGCAACGGGATCTGCTCGTGGACGACTCTGTCTGCCGATGGCATGGCTGTTCCCCGGTTCTTCGCAGGTGCGGGACTGCGGAATGAACCGTGAGCATGCCAGCAGCTGTGAACGCTCACAAGTGGTTGAACTTTTTGCTTTCCCGGTCCGTATCCCGTTCTGCCGGCACAAAACGTCCCCTAGTCGTGAGGTTCGAATATGTCGAGAGCGCATGCACGACCCCAGCGAAGCAAGCGGGTGCTCGTGGCCGGGGTCGCCGTCGCCGCAACGCTGACAGCGGTGACCGCGGCCGTCGCCTTCGCGGGCGGGGAGACCACCACCGGCGCGATCGCATGTCCGCAGCCCGTCGTCCCGGCGGTGCCGGCCGCGGCGCAGGCCGAGGTCCAGCGCGAGCTCGCCAACCTCGACAAGCAGATCGCGGAGGCCAACAACCGGCTGCGCACGTCGGCAGGCGAAGGCGGGCCGAACTTCGTGCAGAACGCGATTCTCGGCCCGTTGGCGAGCAAGCGGGTCGCGGCGCTGAACCGCATCGAGACCGCCATCGGCCGGGTCGCCGCGAAGCCGGAGGGGCTGGAGAGGTTCGCGACCTGCGGACTTGGTCAGGCACCCGCCGTGTCCGCGCCGCCGACGACGTCGAAACCGGCGTCGACGGGCACGAACACCGGTACCGGATCGGCGGCCGGGCAGGCCATCGAATGCCCGCTGCCGGTGGTGCAGAACGTGCCGGCGGCCGCGCGCGCCGAGGTCGATCGCGAGCTCGCCAACCTCGGCAAGCAGCTGGCGGAGGCGAACGAGCGGCTGCGCACGTCGGCCGGTCAGGGCGGGCCGAACTTCGTGCAGAACGCGATCCTGGGCCCGTTGGCAGGCAAGCGCGCCTCGGCGCTGGATCGCATCGCGATCGCCATCGGCCGCGTGGGCACGCGGCCTCAGGGACTGGAGCGCTTCGCCACCTGCACGCTCAAGTAACTCTCCTCGGGGTTCGAGCGTGCGGGCCCGTCTCCTCGGGGGCGAGCGTTCCAAGGGGGCCTGCCGGACGGACGCGCCTCCGTCCGGCAGGACCTTGACGCGCGAGTAGGTTCTCGATAGATGTTAGCGTGAACATCGCGCGTTCAACGGAGAACCGATGACCAGACTTCTTGCTCTGCTTGCCGTTTCGGCGCTGTCGCTGGCCACCGCGGTCCCCGCCGTGGCCGCCGTCGACACCGTCACGGTGAGACCGGATCCGACCTATCAGCAGGAGCCGTTCCAGGGCTGGGGCACGAGCCTGGTGTGGTTCGCCAACGCCACGGGCGACTATCCGGACGAGATCCGCAACCAGCTGGCGGAGCTGCTGTTCGGTGAGGACGGGCTGAACCTCAACATCGCGCGGTACAACATCGGCGGCGGCAACGCCCCGGACGTGCCGCAGTACCTGCGGGCGGGTGCCGCGGTCCCGGGGTGGTGGAAGGCGCCGGCCGGCACCACCCGCGCAGACACCGACTGGTGGAAGCCTGGCGACGCGCGCTTCTTCGACACCGCGGCGGATCCGCGTCAGCGGTGGTGGGTCGACCGGATCAAGAAGGACGTGACCCGCTGGGAGTCCTTCAGCAACTCGCCGCCGTGGTTCCAGACGGTGAGCGGGTACGTCTCCGGCGGCTTCGACCCGAACGCGGACCAGCTGCGGGAGGACCGGATCGGCGACTTCGCCGCCTACCTCGCCCAGACCACCGCGGAGCTGGAACGGGCCCACGGCATCAAGTTCGCCACGGTCGACCCGTTCAACGAGCCCAACACCTCCTACTGGCGCACGACGCTCGGCCCGGACGGCAACCCGACGGGCGGCCGCCAGGAGGGCGCGCACATCGGGCCCGCCCTGCAGGCGAAGGTGGTGCCCGCGATGGCGGAGGCGTTGCGCGCCAACCGGCTCAAGGCCACCGTCTCCGCGCCGGACGAGACCAACCCCGGCATCTTCGCCGCCGACTGGGCGGGCTATCCCGCCTCGGTGCGCACGCAGGTCGGCCAGTTGAACGTGCACACCTACGGCACGGGACGCCGCACGTCCGCCCGCGACATCGCCAAGGGCGCCGGCAAGCCGTTGTGGATGAGCGAGGTCGACGGGCACTGGGGCTCCGGTCAGAGCTTCACCAGCATGGACCCCGGTCTCGGCATCGCGGAGCGCGTGATCGACGACCTGCGCGAGCTGGAACCGCGCGCGTGGCTGCTGTGGCAGGCCGTCGAGGACTACAACAACATGAAGCCCGGTGCCGAGTCCGCGGACGGCATGAACTGGGGCGTCATCCAGATCCCGTTCGACTGCAAGGCCCAGGACACGCTGGCGACCTGCCCGGCGCGCGTCAACACGAAGTTCCACGCGCTGCGCAACTTCACGCACTTCGTGAAGCCCGGTGATCGCCTGGTGAAGGTCAACACCACGACCGACGTGGCGGCGGTGCGCAACACCGAGCTGAAGTCGTTGGTGCACCTGAACAAGACCGATCAGGCGCAGTCCGTGACGCTGGACCTGTCGGCGTTCGGGTCGGTGCGGCAGAACGCTTCCGTACGTCCAGTTGTGACGGACCAGTACGGCGCGTTGGTGAAGGGTGCGGCCGTGCGGGTCAAGGATCGCAGGGCGACCCTTTCCGTGCCGGCGAAGTCGGTCGTCACGTTCGAGGTGAGCGGTGTCAGCGGCGTCAACCGCGAGGCGGCGCTGGGCGGGCAGTACCGGCTCACCGGGGCGCAGAGCGGCAAGTCGCTCGCGCCGTCGGGCACCTCGCTCGTCCAGCGCACCACCGACGCGACCGCGGCCGACCAGGTGTGGCGCGTGGAGCGCCGATCCGGAGGCTACGACAACCGCGCGCAGTTCTCCGTGGTCAACGCCGCCACGGGTCAGCGGATCGCGGCGGCCGGTGGCAACGTCGTGCTGACTTCGTCCGACGGCCCGGCCGCGAGATGGGTGCTCTCGTCCACCGGGGACGGCACGTGGACCTTCGTCAACCAGGAGAACGGAAGTCTGCTCGACGTGGTCGGCGAGTCGCGTGAGGACGGTGCCAGAATTGGTTTGTACCAAGCGACTTCCGGTGCCAATCAGCGTTGGTCGGCGACCGCCGTTCCGAGCAGGTAGTCCACTCCGAACGGTCGATTGAGCCGGGCCCGTGACCCTCTAGGGTAGTTGAGGGTTCAACGACAATTGGGGTAACGGTGTCGCGCAAGCTTTGGCTCGTGGTTCTGGTCCTGCTCACCGGAGCCTGCACGGCAGGGCCGCCGTCGACGGCGCCGTCCACCCGGACGCCCTGGAAACCGCCCACCCTCCTCAACGAGGAGGCGCGGTATGAGGGCGTGCTGCACTTCGTGCGTGACGTGATCGACGGCCGGACCGTCGAACTGGCGGACGGCACGAAGGCCCGCATCGCGCAGCTGGCGGCACCCCCGCCCTGCTGGGCGGACGGCGCGTTGTCCTTTGCCAGGACGACACTGCTGGCCAGCGCCGTCCGCATCAGTCCCGTCGTCTCCGGCGACGTGAACCTGGTGCTGGAGGACGGCACCGACTACGCGTTGCTCGCGGTGCGTCAGGGCGTGCTGCGGGCGGAGGGGGTCGACGGCGGCGCGTTGCTCTCGGCGGAGTCCGAGGCGGCCGGTGCCGACAGGGGCCTGTGGGGACCACCGTGTGACGGTCTCGACGCGGCCCCGCCCCCGGCCGCCACCACGGGTCTGCCGGCACCGGGCACGACCGCGGTGCGGCCGCCACCGGCTCCGGCCATCACGACCACGACGCCACCCCGTCCCGCGCCCACGACCACGCCGCCGAAGCCTCCCGCGCGGACGTGCGCGGTCGCCTACCGCATCTCCGGTCAGTGGCCGGGTGGCTTCCAGGCGAATGTGAGCGTGCGCAACACCGGATCCACGTCCGTCAACGGCTGGACGCTGCGGTGGAGTTTCGCGAACGGGCAGACCGTCACCGACATGTGGAACGCGAGGGCGCGGCAGTCCGGTGCGACCGTCGACGCCGCTAACGCCGACTACAACCCGCAGATTCAGCCGGGCGGTTCGGTGTCGATCGGATTCAACGGAACGGTCCGCGCCGGGAACTCCGCTCCCGGCGCTTTCACGCTCAACGGCCAATCCTGTTCGGTCGAGTGATCACGCGCTCTCCCGCACGACGAGTGCGGAGGGGTAGAACGTCGCCCCGGAGGTGTCGCGGCGGTCGAGGACTGCCTGTGCCGCGGCGGCGGCGATGTCCTCCACCGGGTGCGTGCTCGTCGTGAGCGCCGGACGGCTGAGCCCGGCGAACGCGATGTCGTCGAACCCGGCGACGGCCACGTCCCCCGGCACCCGCACGCCCAGCGCGTGAAGTCCGTCGAGGACACCCAGCGCGGTGAGGTCGCTGAGCGCGAACACCGCGTCGGTGTCCGGCCACCGCGCCATGATCTCGACGGCCGCCTCGGCACCTCGCGCGGCCGTGAAATCGCCCGGTACGACCCTGGGCTCGCCGCCGCTGTCGTGCAACACCTTCCGGTACGCCTCGACGGCGCGGTCGCCGCAGGGCAACCAGGCCGGACCGGTGACCATCGCGATCCGGCGCCGGCCCGTGCGCACGAGGTGGCGCACGACGCCGTCGGTTCCGGCGCGGTTGTCGACGTCGAACGACGGCACGTGCCGCGTCCCGACCCCGACCGCGGCGACCCGTCCGCGCAGCTCCCGAGGCACGGTCTCCAGCGCCGGCCGCGTCGGGTTCACCACCACGAGGCCCCCGAGCCCGCGGCCGTCGGCGAGGCGGGCGAGTGAGCCGGGGTCGTGCAGGGGCAACCAGTGCAGCGAGACGCCGACCTCGCGCTCGGCGGCGACGTGCGCCGCCGACGTCAGGACGCGGCCCACGTACGGGTCGTCGAGCACGGCGGCGGTGTGGCCGATGACCGCGATCGCGAGGCGCGTGCCCGTGCGGGTGACCAGCGCGCGGGCGGAGGCGTCCGGTACGTATCCCAGCGCGGCCACGGCGGCTGTGACACTGTCCCGTGAGCGTTGTGATGCCGGGCCCTGCCCGGTGATGACCCGCGAGGCGGTGGCCCGGGACACGCCTGCGGCCCGTGCCACGTCGTCGAGCGTCGCGGTGTGTACTCCCGTCATCTCAGCAGTATTGCGGTGGAAGCGCTTCCATGTGTGGGGTAAGTACTTCAGTATCGAGAAAGGGAGGGACCGGGATGTCCGTCACGGTGCCGCGCAGTCAGGTCCGAGCCGCCGCAGCGGGGGTCGCGGTGACCTTCGGACTCAACGGAGTGGCGGTGGCGACCTGGTTCGCCCGCGTGCCCGCCGCCCGTGACGCGCTGGGCCTGACGCCGGGCGCGCTGGGGTTGCTGCTGCTGTCGATGTCCGTGGGCGCGTGCCTGGCGATGCTCACCGCGGGCGAGGTCACGCACCGGCTCAGGCCGAAGCGGACGGTGAGCCTGTCGGCCGTGACGGTCGCGCTGGGACTCGCGGTGGCGGGCGTCGGCATCGGCGCCTACCCGTCGCCGGTGGTGACGGCGATCGGGATCTTCGTGCTCGGCTACGGCTCGGGGTTGTGCGACGTGGCGATGAACGTCGAGGCCGCGGAGGTGGAACGCGCTCTCGGCAAGACGGTGATGCCGCGCTTCCACGCCATGTGGAGCCTCGGCACGGTGGCCGCCGCCGGCCTGGCGTCGTTCGCGGCGTGGGCGGTCCTGCCCGTGACCGCGCACCTGGCCGTGGTGGCCGTGATCGTCGCCGGCGGCACGCTGGTCGCCGCGCGCACGTACCGCCTGGCCGCCGAGGCCGAGCAGGGCAGCAGCAGCGGGGTCATGGCGGCGTGGCGGGAACCGCGCACGTTGCTGATCGGGTTGCTGGTGCTCGTGTTGGCGTTCACAGAGGGCACCGCGAACGACTGGGTGGCGGTGGCGTTCATCGACGGTTACGAGGCCGACCCGGCGCTGGGTGCCCTGGTGTTCGGCGTGTTCGTCACGACGATGACGTTCGGCCGGATCTTCGGCACCATCGCGCTGGACCGCTGGGGCCGCGTCCCGGCGGTGGTCCTCTCGATGCTGCTGGCCGCCTCCGGCGTGACGCTGGCGGTGTTCGCCGGGTCGTTCGGGCTGGCGGTCGCCGGCGTGGCCGTCTGGGGACTCGGGACCGCGCTGGGCTTCCCGGTGGGAATGAGCGCGGCCGCCGACGATCCCGAGCGCGCGGCGGCACGGGTCAGCGTCGTCGCGGTGATCGGCTACACCGCGTTCCTGGCGGGGCCGCCGCTCGTCGGGCTGCTCGGCAACCAACTGGGGGTGTTGCGGGCCTTGCTGGTCGTGCCGTTCCTGCTGTTGCCCGCTCTGGTGCTGGTGCCCTCGCTGCGGCAGGTCAAGCACGGAGGCTCGTAACTCGCCGGCGTCGTCGGGCGATAGCTCCGGCACGTGCCCGGATGAGTCGGCACCGCGGCATCGGCGATCGGAGCTGTGCGGATGAGTCTGACCGAGTTGAGCGGCGACCAGCTCCGTCGCACGCCGAGAAGCTCGCGATGAGCACCTCGGATCTCGTCGAGCCGTCGCCTGCGGGACGGATGGGCAAGGCGGCGGAGCATCTGGTGGCGGCGACGTGCATCTTGGCTTCGCGCGGCAAACTCAACGTCGCCACTCCGCTGGTCGACGACGAGGGCATCGATCTCTTGTTCAACGGTGCCGGGACCGAGGCGATCCTGGCGGTGCAGGTCAAAGCGCGGATGTCGACCAGCAAGCGCCTGCGGTCCGACACGTTCGTGGCGTTCGTCGGCACCAAGACCTTCCGGCCGCGACTGGCGCTGGACCTCTTGTTCGTGGCCGTCGATGTGGACCGTGGCGCGATCATCGCCGCATGGCTGGTTCCGAGTGTCATCTTCGCCGAGCTGGCAACGGAGTCGGTCACTCAGGGACGGTTCCGCTTCTACGCCTCGATGAAGGACGGCAGCCGTGATCGCTGGCAGGCGCACCGGCTCACTCCAGAGGAACTGGCGCCGCGGCTGATGGCGCGGCTGCGCGAGTTGGACGGCACCCCGAGCGCCAAGAATTGATCAACCGCTGATCCAGCGCTTCGAACAATCGACGGTATTCGATTCGAAGAATCGTCGAACGCCGTGCCGAATCGTCGAATGAATTCACTTCGTTGACGCGTGCCGGAAGCATTCGTAATACTCGGTTCACGATCGTGGACCTTGTTCAAGAATGTGAATCCTCCTTTCCGAAGGGTATTCCGTCATGCGGCTTTTCGTTGGCGCGCTGGTTCTGGCCTGCGCGACCGCCGGGGTGGTGAGCCCTTCGGCGCACGCCGGTCACGACCCGGCGCGGCAGGTGCTGCCCGCGGGGGACGGCTGGGCGTCGGCCGGGCCGGGCACCACCGGGGGAGCGGCGGCGCCCGCCGCTCACGTGCACGAGGTGCGCACGCGGGCTGAGCTCGTCGCGGCGCTGGCCTCTCCGGGTCCGCGGATCATCAAGGTCAGGGGCGTGATCGACGCGAACACCGGCGACGACGGGAAACCGTTGCGGTGTGAGGACTACGCGACCGACGGCTACACGCTGGCGGGCTATCTCGCGGCGTACGACCCGGCGGTCTGGGGATGGGAGCGCGAACCGGAAGGGGCGCTGGAGGACGCGCGGGTCGCGTCGGCGAAGAAGCAGGAAGCGGTCATCGGGCTGAACGTCCAGGCGGACACGACGATCGTCGGAGTCGGCCGTGGCGCCGGCATCACCGGTGGCAGCCTGCGGATCCACGGCGTGCGCAACGTGATCGTGCGCGACCTGACCTTCCGCGACACCCGTGACTGCTTCCCGCAGTGGGATCCCAACGACAACAGCCCCGCCTCTCCTCCCGGCAACTGGAACTCGCTCTACGACTCGGTCTCGCTGCAGCGGTCCGAGAACGTGTGGGTCGACCACAGCACGTTCACCGACGAGCCGAACGTCGACAGCACCCAGCCGCTCCACTTCGGACGGCCGTACCAGGTGCACGACGGCCAGCTCGACATCACGAACGGGTCCGACCTCGTCACCGTGTCCCGCAACGTCTTCGCCGAGCACGGCAAGACCATGCTGATCGGCTCGTCGAACAGCTCCACGACCGATCCGGGCAAGCTGCGGGTCTCGTTGCACCACAACGTCTTCCGCGACGTGCTGGAACGGGCGCCGCGCGTGCGGTTCGGCCAGGTGCACGTCTACAACAACCTGTACGAAGGCGCGCAGACGTACAGCTGGGGTGTCGGCGTCAAGTCCCAGATCTACGCGCAGAACAACTTCGTCAAGGGCATCGCGCCGCAGGAGGTCGTCTACAACTGGGGCGGCACGGCGATCACCGACACCGGCAACCTGGTGGACGGCAGGCCGGTCAGCCTGGTGAACGCTCACAACGCGGCGTTCCCGGACAAGGCCCTCGGTACGGACGCCGGATGGACGCCGACGCTGAACCGCGGTCTCGAACCCGCGCACCGGGTCAGGCACCTCCAGGCGGGCGCGCCACCGGCGGGCAACCACCTGGTGGTGGGCCAGGGTTTCGCCACCGTGCAGGCCGCGATCGACGCGGCGCCGGCCGGAGGCGTGATCACCCTGCCGAAGGGCGTGTACCGGGAGGTCGTCAAGATCCCGGCCACCAAGCAGAACCTCACGCTGCGGGGCGCCACCGGACGCGCCCAGGACGTGGTGATCGACTTCGACAACGCCAGCGGCACCAAGAAGCCCGACGGCACCACGTACGGCACGACCGGCAGTGCCACCGCCACCATCGCGGCCAACGGCTTCACCGCCCGCGACGTCACGTTCCGCAACTCCTTCGACCGCAAGCAGCATCCGGAGATCACGGCCACGCAGGCCGTCGCGGTCAAGGCCACCGGCGATCGAATGCTGTTCGACCGGGTGCGCTTCGAAGGCCACCAGGACACCCTGTACGCCGACACCCCGGACGTGGCCACGCGGTCGCGGCAGTACTACCGGGACTGCGCGATCACCGGCGACGTCGACTTCCTCTTCGGCCGGGCCACAGCGGTCTTCGAACGGGCGACGATCACCGCGCTGAACCGCGGCGGCGACCCCAACGGCTACGTGACCGCCGCCAGCACCCGCAAGGACAACCCGCACGGCTTCCTGATCGTCAACTCGAAGATCCTCAGCGACGCCCCGGCCGGCACGTACTTCCTCGGCAGGCCGTGGCACCCCGGCGGTGACCCCGACGCGATCGCCCAGGTCGTCGTCCGCGACACCGCGCTGCCCGCCGCGATCAAGGCCGCGCCGTGGACCGACATGTCCGGATTCCCCTGGCGTGGCGCGAGGTTCGCGGAGTACCGCAACACCGGCCCCGGCGCGGGCACCGGAACAGATCGCCCGCAGCTCACCGCCGAGCAGGCACGACTGCACACGAAGGACGCCTACCTGAGCGGGTGGAACCCCGCGTGAAAACCCGCACGTGGGCGCCGTACGCCCTGATCGCCCCGACGCTCGCGCTGATGGCGGTGTTCCTGGTCTACCCGATCGCCAGCGTCGGGTGGTTCAGCCTGCGCCAGCACACCGTCACCCAGCCCTGGAAGAACGGCTTCATCGGGTTCGAGAACTTCCGGCGGATGCTGTTCGAGGACCAGCTGTTCTGGCAGAGCCTCACGTTCAGCGCCAAGTGGGTCGCCGTCGAAGTGGGACTGCAACTGGTGCTGGGGCTCGTTCTCGCACTGATCGTCAACGAGACGTTCGTCGGCCGTGCGCTCGCCAGGTCCCTGGTGTTCTCGCCGTGGGCGGTGTCCGGGGTGCTCACCACCGGCATCTGGATCCTGCTCTACAACCCGTCGACGGGGATCTTCCAGCAACTCGCCCAGTGGGGCATCGGCGATCCCGGCACGTCGGTGCTCGGCGATCCGGCGACCGTGTTCCCCGCGACCGTCGTCACCGAACTGTGGCGCGGCGTGCCGTTCTTCGCGATCCTGCTGCTCGCCGACCTGCAGACCATCCCGAACGACCTGTACGAGGCCGCGTCCGTCGACGGCGCCGGGCGATGGCGCCGGTTCGTCAGCGTCACGCTGCCGCACCTGCGGGACGCGATCGTGCTGTCCACCCTGCTGCGCGCGGTGTGGGAGTTCAACAACGTCGACCTCATCTACACGCTCACCGGCGGCGGACCGGCGAACCAGACCACCACGCTGCCCCTCTACGTCGCGCGCAAGGCCGTGGACTCGCACGACTTCGGCTACGGATCCGCGCTGACGATGGCCGGCTTCGTGATCCTGCTGTTCTTCTCCATCCTCTACCTGAGGCTGTCCAAGTTCGGGAGCCGGGCATGACCCAGACGCTCACCCGCCCGGCCACGGTCCTGCAACCGCCGCCGGCACCGCCTCGACGCAAGCGGCACCGCGATCCGAGCCGGTACTTCCGGCTGCACCTGCCGCTGGTGCTCTACCTGTTGTTCACGCTCATCCCGTTCTACTGGATGCTCGTCTTCGCCTTCAGGCCGACGGGACAGACCGCGCTCGTGCCGTGGCCGATCACGTTCGAGCACTTCGACACCGTGTGGAACGGCATCGGCTTCGGGCTCTTCTTCCAGAACAGCCTGATCATCGGGGTCGGCACGCTGGTCGTGGTCACCGTGTTCGCGCTCATGGGCGGCTACGCGCTGGCGCGCTTCAAGTTCCGCGGCCAGCGGGTGTTCCTGCTGGCGTTGCTGTGCACGCAGTTCATCCCCGGCGCGATGATGCTGATCCCGTTGTTCGTGATCTTCAAGTCCGCCGGGCTGCTGAACAGCCTCACCGGCCTGGTGATCGCGGACACCGCGTTCCAGCTGCCACTCGCGCTGATCCTGATGAGCGGGTTCGTGCGCAACGTCCCGGTCGAGCTCGAGGAGGCCGCGATGGTCGACGGCTGCTCGCGGCTGCGCGCGTTCTTCGCGGTGACGCTGCCGCAACTCAAGCCCGCGATCGTGGCCGTCGGATCGTTCGCGTTCATCGGTGCCTGGAACAACTTCCTGTTCGCGCTGATGTTCGCGAGCAGACAGGACAAGTTCACGCTGCCGGTCGGGCTCAGCTACGCGCTGGGGGAGTTCAACACCGACTTCGGGGCGCTCGCGGCGGGCGGCGTCGTCGCCGCGGTGCCGGTCGTGCTGGTTTTCGCCGTGGTGCAACGGTTCCTGGTGCAGGGACTCAGCGCAGGCGCGGTCAAAGGATGAGGGAGACATGAGAAGACTGCTGGTCGCGCTGGCACTGGTGCTGAGCGCGTGTTCCGCTGGACAGGACGGGCCCACGACGATCACGTTCTGGGACAACAACGGCGGCCCCGGCCGCACCCCCATCTACCAGGAGCTGATCAAGCGGTTCGAGGCGGCGAACCCGGACGTCAAGGTCGAGTACGTCGGCATTCCCAGTGCGTCGGTGCAGCAGAAGTACGACACCGCCATCGCCGGCGGGTCCACTCCGGACGTCGGCGGCGTCACGACGTCCTACCTCGCGCACCTCATCGGCCAGGACGCGCTCGAACCGGCCGACGACCGGGTCGAGAACGGTGCGCTGAAGGGAAAGCTGCTGAACGGCCTGCTGGAGACCGTGCGGCAGACCGCGCCCGACGGCAAGCTCTACGCGGTTCCGGCGTCGGGCAACATGGACATCATCTGGTACCGGTCGGACCGGTTCGAGGAAGCCAAGATCGCGGAACCGTCCACCTGGGACGATCTGACCAAGGCCGCCACCCAGCTGACGAAGCCGGCGGACAACCAGTACGGCTTCACGATTCGCGGTGGTGCCGGGTCGGTCTTCCAGCTGTTGTCCGAGGCCTACTCCTACTCCGCTGTCGACAAGTTCTACGACGGCGGCAAGAGCACGGTCGCGGACCCGCGCAACGCCGAGCTCGTGCGCAAGGTGGCTGAGCTGTACAAGAAGGCCACGCCCGAGGCCGACGTGAACAACAGCTACACGCAGATGGTCGCGCAGTTCACCGGCGGCACGGTGGCGATGATGCACCACAACCTCGGCTCGACCGCGGACGTGATGAAGGCGCTCGGCCCGGAACGCGTCGCCGCGATGCCGTTGCCGAAGGGGCCGTCCGGCAAGCGCACGGTGGTGCCGAACCCGACCGACGGCTTCGCGGTCTTCAAGGGCGGCAAGAACCGGGAGGCGTCCTGGAAGTTCGTCGAGTTCCTGACGTCGGCCGAGAGCAACGGCTACTGGAACGAGAAGGTCGGCCAGATCCCGGCGAACACCGACGTGCGCGGTGCCGAGTGGATCCAGAAGAACCCGGCTGTGAAGATGGCGCTCGGGGTGCTGGAGGACCCGGCGACCGTGCTCGTGCCCGCGCCGGTCTACCTGCCCGAGTACTCCTCGATCACCAAGACCGACACCGAACCGCTGTACCAGAAGGTGTTGCTGGGACAGATGTCCGCGCAGGAGTTCCTCGACCAGCTCGCGGCGAAGCTCACCACCGCCCAGCAGGACTGGGAGAAGCGCAAATGATCGAACGGGTGGTCGTGCGCACGTTCACAACCACCGCGGCCACGTCCGTCGATCCGGAGGGGCATCGCCATCCGGCGCCCGAGCACGAGGTGACCGAGGCGCTGCTGGAGATCACCGACGCCGACGGCGCCACCGGGTACTGCCAGGTGCAGCCGGACCAGCTGCGGCCCGCGGTGCTGGACAAGCACGTGCGGCCGGTGCTGCTGGGCCAGGACCCGTGGGACCGCGAACGGCTGTGGCGGCTGCTCGCTCGGCGGCAGCGGGGCGCGCACGGCGGGTTCACCGACCGTGCGCTCGGGTTCGTCGACCAGGCGCTGTGGGACCTCGTCGCACGCAAGGCGGGGCTCCCGGCGTGGAAGATCGCCGGGGGCGCCCGCGACCGGATCCCGGCCTACGCCAGCACGATGTGCGGCGACACGGACGGCCTCGCGACACCGGGCGACTACGCGGACTTCGCGAAGCACCTCGTGTCGGTGGGCTACCGGGCGATCAAGCTGCACACGTGGATGCCGCCGGTGCCCGGCGCGCCCAGCGTCTCCCGTGACGTCGAGGCGTGCCAGGCGGTGCGGGACGCGGTGGGGCCGGACGTGGCGCTGATGCTCGACGCGAGCCACTGGTACTCGCGGACCGAGGCGCTGCGGCTCGGCAGGGCGTTGCAGGAGCTGGACTTCTACTGGTTCGAGGAGCCGATGGAGGAGGCGTCGATCAGCTCCTACCGGTGGCTGGCCGAGCAGCTCGACATCCCGGTGATCGGCCCGGAGGTGGCGTGGGGCAAGCACCTCACCCGCGCCGAGTGGATCGCCGCCGGGGCCTGCGACATCCTGCGGGCGGGCCCCGCGGGCAGCGGCGGCATCACGCCGGTGCTCAAGACCGTGCACCTCGCGGAGTCGTTCAACATGGACTGCGAGATCCACGGCAACGGGTCGGGCAGCCTCACCGTGCTCGGGGCGACCGACGCCGGCCGGTGGTACGAACGCGGTCTGCTGCACCCGCACGTCGACTTCGACCGCGTCCCGCCGCACCGGAACGCCATCGCCGATCCGCTGGACGAGAACGGGTGCGTGTCGCTGCCGGTGATTCCCGGAATTGGCGACGACTGGGATTTCGAACACATCGGAGTTCACACTCTTGAAGTGTGGTGAGAAATGCCCCGGCCGGTGGCCGGGGCATTTCCTCTAGCGGTAGGTGAGGTCCGAGGACTTGAACAGGCAGTTCGTGCTGTCCGCCCCGGTGCCGATTTTCTTCGGTTCGCCGCTCGTGACGCCCTGGTACTTGTCGCAGATCGCGATCTTCTTGCTGCTGTCCCCGACGATGGTGATCTTCGAGAACCGCGCGGTGTCGCCGTAGTTCGTGTTGATGCCGACCAGCGACTTGCCCGGCGAGAACGCGGTGATGTTCTCCAGCACGACGTGCCGCTTGTGCCGCAGTTGCCGCAGGACCGGTAGAGCTTGCCGAAGTCGTCCACCTGGAAGTTGCGGATGATCATCGTGCCCGGCCCGTTGTGCTGGAAGACCTTGTCCGACGCCTTGCGCGCGCCACCGCCGCTGATGGTCATGGTCTGCGACGACGACGTGCCCTTGAACGTGGCCGCGTCCTCGCCGACGTCCTCCCACCACACGTTGCTGAGCGTGCAGGTGCCGAGGCAGTGGACCCCGTCCGCGGCCGGCGCGCCGAGCACGACGTTCTTCAGCGTCGCGCCGTCGGCCAGCTGGAAGATCGGGCCCTGGTCCTCGTTCTGGCCGCCGGAGCCGAGGCTGCCGGTGCCGTAGAACCGCTGCATGCCGCCGTCGTAGCCGCTCGACCCGACCTTGATGGTCGTGCCGACCGGTTTCGACCCGGACGGCGTCGGGAAGGTGCTGCCGGAGGCTTGGGCCTGAGGTGCGAGAAACGCGGCCAATGCCGCGGCCAACACCAATGGTGCGAGTTTCTTCATGTGCGCTCCGCTTGCAGGGGGATATGCGGCGATAATTCGATGGTAGGGAGAGGATCTTTCCTGTCAACTTCTTTCGATTGTTCGAATCGAATATCTTCGAATTGGTTGACCGCTGCGGCGCGCGCTGGTTGTGTGAGTTGTACCGCCGCTCACCAATTGGAAGGCATGGAATGATTCCAAAGCGTGCAGCATTGATTTCCGCAGTAGCGCTGGTCGCCGGCGCTGTTGCAGTTCCCCAGGCCGCGGCAGCCCCGTTCGGGCTGGTCGGCTGGGCAACCCAGGGCGGTGGCACGACCGGTGGCGGTAGCGCTTCGCCGGTCACGGTCACCACGGCGTCCGCGTTCGTCGCGGCCGCGAAGTCGACGAGCGCGGCGGTGATCCGGGTCTCCGGCACCATCTCGCTGTCGAGCATGACGAAGGTCGCCTCGAACAAGACAATCGAGGGTGTCGGCTCGTCGTCGACGATCATCGGGCAGGGCCTGAACATCGCCAACGCCTCGAACGTGATCGTGCGCAACCTCAACTTCGCCAACTGGGGTGACGACGCGGTCAACGTGCAGTACTCCACCCGCGTGTGGATCGACCACAACACCTTCTCCAACGGCTACGACGGTGCGGTCGACGTCAAGCGGGCCTCGGACTACGTCACGGTGTCCTGGAACAAGTTCACCAGTCACAACAAGACGATGCTGCTGGGCCACAGCGACGACAACGGCTCGGAGGATCGCGGCAAGCTCCGGGTGACCTACCACCACAACTGGTTCGCCGGCACGCAGCAGCGCCACCCGCGCGTGCGGTTCGGCAACCCGGTGCACGTCTACAACAACTATTACGGCGGTGTGACCGACTACGGCGTCGCGTCGACCGTCGAGGCCGGGGTCCTGGTCGAAGGCAACTACTTCGAGAACACCGAGGACCCGTTCCACCGCGGTGAGGGCAGTTCACCCGGTGGCTCGCTGGTGGCGCGCAGCAACCACTTCGTCAACTCGGGAACGGGCGATCAGGGCGGCTCGGTCAAGAGCATTCCCTACTCGTACCCGCTGGACGGCGCGAGCAGCGTGAAGAGCGTGGTCACGGCCGGTGCGGGAGCCGGGCGCGGCTGACGAGACCAGGGGGCGCCCGAAGTGGCGTGGGCGCCCCCACCCTTCGTCTGGGACCGCTCCCAGAATTCCACTCGAAGGGAGCAGTAAGAGGAACCGGCAGACGAATTGCCTTTGCACCGCAAGGACCAAACCCCAGTGCCCTTCGGTGGATCGTCGACTGCACCGGCGGCCAGTTGGCCGATGTGGTCCACGTTACAGTGCCGTGAACTCTGGGAGCGCTCCCAGTTGTCGAGAGGGCGGCGGCATGACTCGACGAACAGTGGCGTTGGTGGCTGCGGCGGTGGTGTTGATCGGCGGCGTTCCCGCCGTCGCGGCACCGCTCGCGGTGGCCTGCACCGTCACTTATCAGATCACCAACGAGTGGAACACCGGATTCGGCGCTGCTGTGTCGATCCGCAACGACGGGGAGGCGCTCAACGGCTGGAACCTGACCTGGACGTTCCCGGACGGCCAGCGCGTCACGCAGGGCTGGAGCGGCAACTTCACGCAGACCGGCGCGGTGGTGAGCGTGACCAACCCGGCCTGGGCGCCGAGTCTGCCCTCGGGCGGCACCGCGCAGGTGGGCTTCAACGGCAGCAAGGGCTCGACGAACCGGCCACCGACGGACTTCGCCGTGAACGGCGTGTCCTGCACCGGCCCCAACCAGGCACCGTCCGTGGCACTGACGGCGCCGACCACGGGCAGCAGCTACACGCTGCCCGCGCAGATCCCGCTGGCGGCGACCGCGCAGGACACCGACGGAACGGTGGCCAAGGTCGACTTCTACGCCGGTGACACGCTGATCGCGACCGACACCAGTTCGCCGTACACCGGCACGTGGACGTCGGCGCCGGCCGGTGATCACAGCATCACGGCACGGGCCACGGACAACCGCGGCGCCACCACGACCTCGGCACCCGCCGCGGTCAAGGTCCTGTCCGGACCGGCGGTGGTGGCCTCGCCGAGCACGGTCTCGGTCAAGCAGGGGCAGACGGGGACGTTCGACGTCTCCCTGGCCACGGCACCGAGCCAGCCGGTCACGGTCACGATCGCCCGCAGCGGCAGCTCCGACCTGACCGCGAGCCCGACGACGCTCACGTTCTCCGGCACCGCGAAGCAGACGGTCACGGTGACGTCGGCGAACAACGGCGGCTCGCTCGGGACCGCGACGTTCACCGCGTCGGCCACCGGGTACAGCCCGGCGAGCGTCACGGTCAACGAGATCGATCCGTCCACATCGGACTTCAACAAGGCGTTCCTCGACCAGTACAACAAGATCAAGGACCCGGCGAGCGGCTACTTCCGCAAGTTCGGCGACCTGCTCGTGCCGTACCACTCGGTCGAGACGCTGATGGTGGAGGCACCGGACCACGGTCACCAGACCACGTCCGAGGCGTTCAGCTACTACCTGTGGCTGGAAGCGAGCTACGGCCGCGTCACCGGTGACTGGGCGCCGTTCAAGTCCGCGTTCGCGTCGATGGAGAAGTTCATCATCCCGGCGAAGGCCGACCAGCCGACCAACGACAAGTACGACCCGTCGAAGCCGGCGACCTACGCGCCCGAGCACCCGAGGATGGACGCCTACCCGTCGACGCTGGACGGCACCGTTCCGGTGGGTCAGGACCCGATCGCGGCGGAACTGAAGTCCGCGTACGGCAACTCGGACGTCTACGGCATGCACTGGCTGATCGACGTCGACAACACCTACGGCTTCGGCAAGTGCGGTGACGGCACGACGGCGCCCGCGTACATCAACACCTACCAGCGCGGCTCGTCGGAGTCGGTGTGGGAGACCATCCCGCAACCCTCGTGCGACACGTTCAAGCACGGTGGCCCCAACGGCTTCCTGGACCTGTTCACCAAGGACTCCTCCTACGCCAAGCAGTGGAAGTACACCAACGCGCCGGACGCGGACGCCCGCGTGGTGCAGGTGGCGCTGCTCGCCCAGCAGTGGGCGACGGCGCAGGGCAAGGCCGGCGACATCTCGTCCGAGATCGGCAAGTCCGCGAAGATGGGCGACTACCTGCGGTACGCCATGTTCGACAAGTACTTCAAGCGCATCGGCAACTGCACCAGCCCCTCGTCGTGCCCCGGCGCGACGGGCAAGAACAGCGCGCACTACCTGATGTCCTGGTACTACGCGTGGGGCGGCGCGACCGACACGTCCGCGGGCTGGGCGTGGCGCATCGGTGACGGTGCCTCGCACCAGGGCTACCAGAACCCGTTGGCGGCGTACGCGTTGTCGAACGTGGCCGCGCTCAAGCCGTTGTCCGCCAGCGGACAGCAGGACTGGGCGACGAGCCTGAGCCGGCAACTCGAGATGCTGCAGTGGCTGCAGTCGGCCGACGGTGGTCTGGCCGGTGGCGTCACGAACAGCTGGGAGGGGCAGTACGCCTCGCCTCCGTCGGGCACGCCGACGTTCTACGGCATGTACTACGACGCCCACCCGGTGTGGCGCGACCCGCCGAGCAACCGGTGGTTCGGCTTCCAGGTGTGGGGGATCGAGCGGACGGCGGCGCTGTACCGGCTGACCGGGGACGCGCGCGCCAAGAAGATCCTCGACAAGTGGGTGCCTTGGGCGATCGCGAACACCACGACCGGCACGAACTTCCAGATCCCCTCGGACCTCGAGTGGTCGGGAGCCCCGGACACGTGGAACGCCACCAACCCCGGCTCGAACGCGAACCTGCGGGTCCGCGTGCTCAACCACAGCCAGGACGTCGGCGTGACGGCGTCGTTCGCCAAGGTGCTGCTCAACTACGCGGCGAGGTCGGGCAACGCCCAGGCCAAGACCACGGGTGAGTCGTTGCTGACGTCGTTGCTGTCGCACCAGGACAGCCTCGGCATCGCGGTGCCGGAGACCCGCACGGACTACAACCGGTTCGACGACGTCTACAACACCAGCACGCGCGAAGGCCCGTACGTGCCGAGCGGCTGGACCGGCAAGATGCCGAACGGTGACCAGATCGGGCAGGGCTCGTCGTTCCTGTCGATGCGGTCGATGTTCCGCAACGACCCGCAGTGGCCGAAGGTCCAGTCCTATCTGGACGGTGGACCGGCACCGACGTTCACCTATCACCGATTCTGGGCGCAAGCCGAGATCGCCACGGCGTTCTCCCTGCACGCCGAGATCTACGGGTGAGGAGTCCCGAGATGAGGAAACGCATAGCGCTCCTGACAGTCGCGGTCGCGGTCGGTGCCGTTCTGGTGCAGACCGGCGGCACGGCGGTCGCGCACGGGTCGATGGTCTGGCCCGGCAGCCGCACCTATCTCTGCTACGAGGACGGTCGCGCCGGCAGTGGCGGCGGCGACATCCAGCCCACCAACCCGGCGTGCGTCGCCGCGGTGGCCCAGGGCGGGAAGCAACCGTTGTGGGACTGGTTCGGCAACCTGATCAGCAACGCCGCCGGACGCCACCGGGAGATCATCCCCGACGGCAACCTGTGCGGTCCCACCACGAAGTACGCCGCCTACAACCTCACCCGCTCCGACTGGCCGTCGACGCAGGTGCAGGCGAACAGCACGGTCACGTTGCGGTACAACGCATGGGCGCCGCACCCCGGCACCTGGGAGCAGTACGTCACCAAGGACGGCTTCGACGTGACGAAGCCGCTCAAGTGGTCCGACCTCGAGTCGACGCCGTTCAACTCGGTGACGAACCCGCCGCTGGCGAACGGCGAGTACGCCTGGCAGGCCCGGCTGCCCAACAAGTCCGGCCGGCACGTCATCTACTCGCTCTGGCAGCGTTCGGACAGCCCCGAGGCGTTCTACAGCTGTTCGGACGTCGTGTTCGGCGGAGGCACCGGCACGCCCGACACCACCGCGCCGTCGGCACCCGGCACCCCTGTCGCGTCCAGCGTCACCAGCAGCTCGGTGAAACTGGACTGGAGTGCGTCGACGGACAACATCGGCGTGACGGGCTACCGGGTCTACAACGGCAGCCAGGTGGTCGCGACCTCCGCGACCAACTCGGTGACCGTCACCGGTCTGACCGCGGACACCCAGTACTCGCTGACGGTGGTCGCGACGGACTCGGCGGGCAACGCGTCAACGGCGTCGTCGGCCGTGGCGGTCAGAACATCGAGTGGTGGCAGCACCGGTTCCTGTTCGGTCGCGTACACGCGGCCGAGCACGTGGAACGGCGGATTCACCGCGAACGTGACGGTGTCGAACAGCGGCACCAGCGCGATCAGCGCGTGGCAGCTCGTGTGGGCTTTCCCTTCGGGACAACAGCTCTCGCAGGCCTGGTCGTCGACGGTCACCGTCGCGAGCGGGCAGGCGACCGCGAAGGGCGTGTCGTACAACGCGGACATCCCGGCCGGAGGTTCGGTCACGTTCGGGTTCAACGCCACGACGACGTCCACACCGGCTGATCCGACGTCCTTCACGCTCAACGGATCCGCGTGCGCCATCCGGTGATGAGGGCCCTGGTCGCCCTCCTGGTGGTGGGTTCGGTCGCGTTCGCCCTCCTCGTAGGACGCGCCGAACCCACCCCTGACCTCAGCAGGGGCGTCGACGGCGTCGCCGAGTGGCTGCACGAGCTGACCGACGAGTGCGCGAGCGTCGAGCGGGACGACGACTTCACCGGCTTCGCAGGTCCGGTGCGGTCGAAGGTCTACGCCCCGTTCATCGCGGAGTGGGGGACCTGCGCCAAGCAGCCGTACGAACGGCTGGGGCTGCTGATCCTGCGGCCGGGCCTCGAACAGGCCTGGCTGGCCGCGCTCGCGAGCGGCGAGGTCCGGGGCGACCCGGACCTCGCGTTCGGGGACGGGTTCGCGCTCACCGGCTCGATCGGCATGGAGTACCTCGGCCTGAAAAGACTTGAGTGCACGCCCACCGCGTGTTCGCTCATGGAGATCAAGCACCATTGACAGACAGGAGATCCGGAGCAATGAAGCTCAACGGACAGAGGCGGTGGGCCGCGGCGGGAGTCGTGGTCGCCACCACCGCGGCGACGATCGCGGTGGCGCTGACCGCACCACCCGCGGGCGCCGCACCCGGTTGCCGTGTCGACTACACGGCTAACGCCTGGGGTGGCGGTGGTTTCGGTGCCGCGGTGAAGATCACCAATCTCGGCGACGCCGTGACGGGCGGCTGGACGCTGAAGTTCGCGTTGCCCGGCAGCCAGCGCGTGGCGCAGGGCTGGAGTGCGAACTGGACGCAGTCGGGCGCCAACGTGACGGCGACGAGCATGTCGTGGAACGGGAGCCTGGGCACCAACGCGTCCATCGACATCGGCTTCAACGGTTCCGGCGCCGCCAGCGGTGACGTGAACCCGACGACGTTCACCTTGAACGGCACGGTGTGCACCGGTGCGCCGACGACCACCACCACGACGACCACCACGACCACCACGACCACGAGCGGCAACCCGAACCCCGGCACCCGCGTCGACAACGCCTATGTGGGCGCGAAGCAGTACATCAACCCGGACTGGGCGGCCAAGGCGAACGCCGAGCCGGGCGGTAGCCGGGTCGCGAACCAGCCGACCGCCGTGTGGCTCGACCGCATCGCGGCGATCGCCGGGACGGCCGACTCCCGCGGCCTGGTCGGGCACCTGGACGAGGCGGTGCGCCAGGCGGCGGGCTCACCGCTCGTCATCCAGCTGGTGATCTACAACCTGCCCGGTCGTGACTGCTCGGCGCTCGCCTCCAACGGTGAGCTCAAGGCGACGGAGATCGACCGCTACAAGTCGGAGTACATCGACCCGATCGCGTCGATCCTGGCCAGGCCGGCGTACTCCGGCCTGCGGATCGTCACGACGGTGGAGATCGACTCGCTGCCGAACCTGATCACCAACGTCTCCCCGCGCCCGACCGCTGTGGCGGCGTGCGACACGATGAAGTCGAACGGCAACTACGTCACCGGTGTCGGCTACGCGCTCGCGAAGCTGGGTGCCGTGCCGAACGTCTACAACTACCTGGACATCGGCCACCACGGCTGGATCGGCTGGGACGACAACTTCGGTGCCACCGCCGAACTGCTGTTCCAGGCGGCGAACGCCTCCGGCAGCACCAAGGCGAACGTCCAGGGCTTCATCGCCAACACCGCGAACTACGGCGCGTTGAAGGAGCCCTACTTCAAGATCGAGGACTCGGTGAACGGCACCTCCGTGCGCCAGTCGAAGTGGGTGGACTGGAACCGCTACGTCGACGAGCTGTCCTACGCGCAGGCGTTCCGGCAGCGGGCCGTGCAGGCGGGCTTCGACGCCAACGTCGGCATGCTGATCGACACCAGCCGCAACGGCTGGGGCGGCAGCGCCCGACCGACGGGCCCCGGCCCGACGACCAGCGTCGACGCGTACGTCAACGGCGGCAAGCTGGACCGCCGCATCCACCTCGGCAACTGGTGCAACCAGTCGGGTGCGGGCCTGGGTGAGCGCCCGAAGGCGGCACCGGAGTCGGGCATCGACGCGTACGTGTGGGTGAAGCCCCCGGGCGAGTCCGACGGCGCGAGCGAGGAGATCCCGAACAACGAGGGCAAGGGCTTCGACCGGATGTGCGACCCGACCTACACCGGGAACGTGCGCAACGGCAACAACATGTCGGGATCGCTGGGGAACGCCCCGCTTTCCGGCAAGTGGTTCTCCGCCCAGTTCCAGGAGCTCATGCGCAACGCCTACCCGGCGCTGTGAGCAACTGGATGTGAACGTGCCCATGCGGCCGGCCCTGTCGTTCGGGGCCGCGCCGTGTGGGCGCGCTCTTCCTACCTGCTCTCGTTTTCTGTCGGGCAAGTTTCCAGACAGTGCTGAATTCGTCTGGACCACCCGAATTGCGCAATGTTAACGCACACATAACCCTTGATGTCATCAGAAGGTGCTCCCTATGGTGTCGACACGCTCACTGAGCGCAAGCGCGAAAGGAGGCTGTGTGGTCACCATCGCGGACGTCGCAAGGCACGCCGGGGTAGCCCCGAGCACGGTCTCCTACGTCCTCACGGGCAAGCGGTCGATCTCCGCGGACACGAAGTCGAGAGTCCGCGAGAGCATCAGGGCGCTGGGCTACCAGCCGCACGCCTCCGACCGCACGATGTCGGCGGGCCGGACCAACGTGATCGGGCTGGTGCTCCCGCTGCGGGCGGGCACGCACCTGCCCGCGGTGATGCGCTTCGTCACGGCGGCGGTGACGACAGCGCGCAGGTACGACATGGACCTGTTGCTCATGACCGCGGACGACGGCGCGGCGGGCCTGCGCCGTGCCGCGAACAGCGCCCAGGTCGACGGGTTCCTCGTGATGGACGTGGAGATGGACGACGACCGCGTGCCGCTGCTGCGGCAGCTGTCCAAACCGTCCGTCCTCATCGGACATCCGGCGGCGGCGCGCGGACTCACCTGCGTGGACCTGGACTTCGAGGCCGCCGGCGCGAAGTGCGTCGACCACCTCGCCGACCTGGGTCACCGCTCCATAGGCTTCCTCGGCGCGCCGAGCGCCGTCTACCGGCGCAGCACCGGCTTCGCCCACCGCACCATGAACGGGTTCAGCGCGGCCGCCATGCGCAGGGGAGTCGCCGCGACGGCACTGGCCGTCGAGGGCGACCACGACTCGGTGCTCAGGGCGACCAAGGCCCTGATCCGCGCACACCCGTCGATGACGGCGCTCGTCGTGCACAACGAGGCGGCGCTCGGCTGGATCACCACCTGCCTGCGCGCGGCCGGCCGGCAGGTACCGGGTGACGTGGCGGTGGTCGCGATCTGCCCGGACGAGCTGGCCGAGCAGACCTCGCCGCTGCTCACCTCGGTGCGCCTGCCTGCGGAGGAGCTCGGCAGGCACGCCGTCGACCTGCTCGTCGCCAAGCTGGAGGGCAAGCAGCCGCCACCGCTGATGTTGTTGCCGCCCAGGCTGTCCCGCCGGGCGAGCACCCCGGACCAGGCCGCGCACCGCGGCACGGCCTGACCGGCTCGGACCGGCGACGCCGGGACAGCGTCCGCGCGTGTGGACTTGCGGCGCGCACACGCGGATGTTCCCGGCGGTCGCCCTGGAGGAGTGCGCGATCTGTGTAATCGCGCACTCCTCCTCCCTTTAGGCTCACCGGGTGGAACTGGCAGAGGCTTTGACACAGCGGGTGGTCGTGCTCGACGGCGGCATGTCGACGGCGCTGGAACTCGCCGGGCACGACCTGTCCGACTCGTTGTGGTCGGCGCGGTTGCTGCTCACCGATCCGGACGCCGTGCGCGCCGCGCATCTCGCCTACTTCCTGGCGGGTGCCGAGGTCGCGATCACCGCGAGCTACCAGGCGAGCTTCGCCGGTTTCGCGCGGCGCGGGATCAGCGAGAGCGAGACGGCGCGCCTGCTGCGGTCCAGCGTCGCGCTCGCCCGCTCCGCCGCGTCCGAAGTGGACGGACCGCGCTGGTTGGCGGCGTCCGTCGGGCCGTACGGGGCGGTGCTGGCGGACGGGTCGGAGTACCGCGGCCGTTACGGGCTGAGCCGGCAGGAGCTGGCCGACTTCCACCGCCCGCGCCTCGAGGAGCTGTGCGCCGCCGGGCCGGACGTGCTCGCGATCGAGACCATCCCGGACGTCGACGAGGCCGAGGCCGTGCTGGAGGTGGTGCGCGGCAGCGGCGTGCCGGCCTGGCTCTCCTACAGCGTGCGAGGTGACCGGACGTGCGCCGGGCAGCCGTTGGAGGAGGCGTTCGCGGTCGTCGCGGGGGTCGGCGAGGTGATCGCCGTCGGCGTGAACTGCTGCGCGCCGGAGGACGTGGCGGTCGCGGTCGCCGTGGCCCGTGAGGTGACCGGGCTGCCGGTGGTGGTCTACCCGAACAGCGGGGAGCAGTGGGACGCGCGAGAGAGGTCCTGGACGGGCGACGGGACCGGTTTCGCCGCGCTGGCGGGGGAGTGGGCCGACGGTGGCGCGCGGATGGTGGGCGGGTGCTGCCGGACCGGGCCGGACGCGATCGCCGTTCTGGCGGAGAGTCTTGCCACGAGGTCGTGACAGGCGAACGGCCTGCCGGCCCCCGTCCGGCCGGCAGGCCGTCGCGCTTACTGCGGGTGGTGGTCAGGCGACTGCGCAGGCGTTCCCGTTGAGGCTGAACGACGCCGGTGCCGTCGCGTCGCCGGTGTGGGTGGCCTGGAAGCCGATGGTGATCGACGAGTTCGGTGCTATTTCAGGGTTGTAGGAGACGTTTCTGGCCGTCACCTGTCCTGAGGAGGGCGAGTAGGTCGCGCTCCACCCGGAGGTGATCGACTGCCCGCCCGGCAGGGTGAAGGCCAGCGTCCACCCGGAGACCGGCGCGGAACCGGTGTTGGCGATGGTGATGTTCGCGGTCAGGCCGGTGTTCCAGGCGTTGACGACGGTGCTCACCCGGCAGGCCGTGCCGCCGGGCGGCGAAGTGGTGGTGGTCGTCGTTGTCGTCGTGGTGGTGGTCGTGGGGCCGCCGCCGGTGAACTGGGTGATGAACGTCCAGGCCTCGCCGGAGGTCCAGGTGCGCCAGCCGTCGCCGCCCGAGTCGATCGGGCCGGGTGTGTGCCCGCCGTCGAACGCCGCCCACACCACGGGGTAGCCCGCCCGGCAACCGCTGTAGGCGGTGACGACGTGCGTCCGGCTGCCCGCGCTCGGCTCGCGCGGGTTCTGCGCCGTGCAGCCGTTGTTGCGCACGAACGTGTCCCGCAGCGCGCGGCCTTGTCCGATGCCCAGGACCGTGTCGCTGATGCCGTGGATGCCCAGGTACCCGACGGGCTGGGTGCCGCCGTCGCAGCCGCTGAGCTGCGCGCCGGAGTAGACGACCACCGCGCGGAACACGGTGGCGCGGGCACAGGCCACCGCGTAGGACATGGCCCCGCCGTAGCTGAAACCACCGGCGAAGCGCTGGGTCGTGTCGATGCACAGCCCCGAGTCGAGCAGTCCGACGAGGTCGTCGACGAACCTGAGGTCCTGGCCGCCGGGGTTCGCCCAGCCGTTGTTGTTGCCCTGCGGGGCGACGAAGATCGTGCCGTTGTTCGCGGCGTCGGAGAGCCTTCGCAGCCCGTAGTAGGACCAGTTGTAGCCGTCACCGCCGCCGGAGTCGACGTCGTTCGCGGTGCCGCCCAGCCAGTGGAAGCCCACGAACAGCCGGTACTGGCGGTTGCTGTCGTAGTTCGGAGGCAACCGCAGGATGTAGGAACGGTTCTGGCCGCCGCTGCTGATGGTGTGCTGGCCGCTCGTCAGCGTCGGTGTCTTGCCGCATCCCGCCGTCGCGGCCGCCGCGCCGGTCTCGCCGGCGGCCGGACCACCGAGGGCGATGCCGGCCGCGCCCAGGAAGACCACGGCGCTCGCGATGGCCGCCGCTGCCACGGACCTGTGTCGATGGAACATCGTCGTCCCTCCGGTCGTCGCGTTCAGGCCGCGCTGCAAAGCGCTCCGTTGAGCGTGAAGCCGCTCGCGGCGGCGCTGTTGCCCGTGTGCGTGGCCTGGAGGCCGATCGACACCTGGGCGGAGGGCGCGATCTGCCCGTTGTAGTTGACGTTCGTCGCGGTCACCTGGCCGGTGGTCGGGGAGTAGGTGGCGCTCCAGCCGCCCGTGATGGTCTGCCCGCCGGGCAGCGTGAACTGCAGCTTCCAGCCGTTCACAGCCGTCGAGGACGTGTTGGTGATGGTGATCGTCTCGGTCAGGCCGGTGTTCCAGGCGTTGACCGACGCCTTGACCGAACAGCCCTGCGACGGCGGCGGAGTGGTCGTGGTGGTCGTCGTCGTTGTGGTGGTCGTGCTGGTGGGCGGGCGATCGAGGCCCAGGAACGTGATGGCGTACCCGACCATTCCCGCGGTCGGCACGTCGTGCCCGGTGCCCTGGGCGCTGATCCCCTCGACGACGGCCGCCGTGCCGGTGGCGCCGTAACGGGTGCGGGTCCAGTTCGACTGGGGCTGGTCGGTGGACACCGGCGTCCTGCTCACCCCGTGCAGGTTCGTCCACTGGTCGAGCGCCTCACCGAAGTTCGGGTACGCCAGCGTGGTGTCGTTGGTGCCGTGCCACAGCTGCATCCGCGGGTAGCGGCCGGTGTAGCCGGGGTACATCGCCCTGGCCTGGTCGCCCCACTGCTGCGGGGTCTTCAGGAGGGTTCCGCCCGAGCACTGGCTGTTCCACATCGATCCGTCGGTCGTCGCGAAGCAGCCCGCGGGGACGCCGGCGAACGCCGAGCCGGCGCTGAACACGTCGGGGTACTCGGCGGCGAGCACGTTGGTCATCATCGCGCCGGACGAGATGCCCGCGACGACGATGCGATCCGGGTCCACGTTGTAGCGCTGGCGTGCGTACGACACCATCGACATGATTCCGGTGGAGTCGCTGCCTCCGTTGCGGCGCAACGCGTTCTGCGTGGAGACGTCGAAGCAGTGGCCGTCCCTGGTCGCTTCCGGGTAGACGATCACGTAGCCGTTGCGGTCGGCGGCGGAGACGAAGTCGCGTCCACCACCGTTGTGCACCGCGCTCGCGGAACCGGTGCAGTAGTGGATCATCACGAGGAGTGCGGGGCGGGCCGCGACCGCGTCCGGTGCGTAGACGTACATGTTCAGGTTGGTCGGGTTGGTGCCGAAGTTCGTGACGCGCACGAGTGAGGCGGCGCTCGCCGGCTGGGGCACGAGCGAGAGCGCGACGGCGGCGGCCAGCAGAGCCGCGGCCGCGATGATGGCGGCGGTGCTGCTCCAAAGCTTCCGGGTCAAGGTCATCAAGGTCTCCCGAGGGCAGGCGGGCTCCCGCGGAGGACGTCTCGTCCGATCCGCGGGAGCCTGTCCGGTGGGTGGTGCGGGACGTCAGCTCGCGGCGCAGGCCGGGTTCAGTCCCGCCCCGCTTCCGCTGCCCTGGAAGCCGAACTCGGTGGACCCGCCGGCGGGCACGTTGGCGTTGTAGTCCACGTTGGACCAGACGACGGTTCCGCTGTTGCCGCTGCGGGTGGCACTCCACGAGCCCGTGACGGTGCCGTTCGACAGGGTGGTGGTGACCTTCCAGCCGTTCAGTGCGCTGGAACCCGCGGTGACCTTGATCGTGGCCACGAAGCCCTCGTTCCACTGGTTCACCGACACCGTCGCGCTGCAGGCGCCAGGAACGGGGTCGTTGCTCGTGGTCGTGGTGGTGGTCGTCGTCGTTGTCGTCGGGTCGGTGCCACCACCCGCGTTGAGCGCGTTCAGCGTGGAGTTGTACGCGGCCTTCTTGTTGCCGCTGCCGTCGAACAGCAGCGGGGTGCCGGAGGCGCGCCACGAGTCGGTGTCGCGGATGCCCCACACGGTGATGCCCGTGCAGCGCGAGACGGCGAGGCAGGCCCGCGTCACGCGGTCGTAGTTCGACGCCTGGGAGCTACCGGAGCCCTCGATGTCCAGTTCGGTGATCTGGACGTCCACGCCGAGGTTGGCGAAGTTCTGCAGGGTGGTCTGGTAGTTGGAGGGAACGGGGCTCTGCGAGTTGAAGTGGGACTGGAAGCCGACGCAGTCGATCGGGACGCCGCGGGACTTGAAGTCCTGCACCATCCGGTAGACGCCCTGGGTCTTCGCGTGCGACCAGTCGTCGGTGTTGTAGTCGTTGTAGCAGAGCTTCGCGCCGGGGTCGGCCGCCCGGGCCGCGCGGAACGCGGCCTCGATCCAGTCGTTGCCGGTGCGCTGGAGGTTGGAGTCACGGCGTCCGCCGCCGCTGCCGTCGGCGTAGGCCTCGTTGACGACGTCCCAGGCGTAGATCTTGCCGCGGTAGTAGGTCGCGACCTGCGTGACGTGGTTCAGCATCGCGTTGCGCAGCGACGTGCCGGACATGTTCTGCATCCAGCCGGGTTGCTGGGAGTGCCACGCCAGAGCGTGCCCGCGGACTCGCTTGCCCTGGTTGCGGGCCTGGTTCAGGATCCGGTCGCCGTTGCCGTAGCTGAACTGGTTCTGGTTCGGCTCGGTCGCGTCCATCTTCATCTCGTTCTCGGCCGTGACCATGTCGAACTCGCGGTTCAGGATCCCGGTGTAGGTCGAGTCACCGAGTCTGCTCGCCGAGACCGCGGTACCGAAGTAACGGCCGCTCTGCTGGGCGGCCGCGCCGAGGGTGGTCGCCGCGTTCGCGGCGGGTGGTGCGATCAGGGTGGCGCCGATTACCGCTGTCGCGACCGTGGCAATGATCGGGATCAGGGCCACTGACTTCGATGTCAGTTTCATCATTCACACTTTCGCAGGAACACCCCGTCGCGGGGTGTGATGGGCAGGGTCAGCTCACGAGATCCGGTGCGCCAGGGCCGGATCCCGTTGAGCGACAACGAGTGTCGCAGCTGGCTGTTCACGCTCACAAGAACGCGTTGTCGAATTCGACAGCAGGTTGACCTGATCGGCGTAGGAATGTAGGGGAGCGCTCCCAGTGTGAACTCCAAACCGTTTGAGCACATTCGTCGAACAAGTTTCGAAACTTCTTTCCGCTAAAGTGAGCGCTAACAACTTCAGCGTTGACCGAACTTTGTTTCACGGCTACATTGGCCGCAACTCGTATTCGCTTTCCGCGGCGCTGGTCCGATGTGGACCTGGTGCTCGACCACTCGGCGGTGGAATTCGCACGCCGATCGTGGGAGCGCTCTCATGCGCCGTGATCCCTCATGCCCACCAGCGACGATGCTGCGAGGACCCTGAATGAGAGCAACCGATCCGGCTCGCGCCGGTGCTTCCCCGTCGACCCGTGCCGCCCCGCCGGGTTCGTCTGATCCGCGAATGTCGACCAGCACTCGGAGAGGAAGCACGATGGCACGGTGGAAGCGGGGAACGGGCGCGTGCGTGCTCGCGGGCGCGGTCGTCACCGGGGTCACCGCCCTGGTCGTCGGCACCGGCGCGAACGTCAGCGCCGCCGAGTCGGCGTTCTACGTCGACCCGTCGAGCTCGAGCGCGCGGTGGGTGGCCGCGAATCCCGGAGACTCGCGGGCGCCGGTCATCCGCGACCGCGTCGCCTCGGTTCCGCAGGCCCGGTGGTACACCACCACCAACACCTCGACGGTGCGTTCGGAGATCAGTTCCTTCGTCGGTGCCGCGGCCTCCGCCGGGAAGATCCCGATCCTGGTGGTCTACAACATCCCCAACCGCGACTGCGGGGGCGCCAGCGGCGGCGGGGCGCCCTCGCACGAGGCCTACCGGGCGTGGGTGGACGAGGTGGCCGCGGGCCTGGCCGGCCGTCCGGCGACGATCGTGCTGGAACCGGACGTGCTGCCGTTGATGACCACCTGCCAGAACACCGACCAGCAGAACCAGACCAAGGCGTCGATGGCCTACGCGGGCAAGCGGCTGAAGTCCGGTTCCGGCCAGGCGAAGGTGTACTTCGACATCGGGCACTCCGCGTGGCTGGCCCCGGCGGAGGCCGCGAACCGGTTGCGCGGCGCGGACATCTCCAACAGCGCCGACGGCATCTCGACCAACGTGTCGAACTACCGCGCCACGTCCGACGAGGTGAACTTCGCGAAGAACGTCCTCAACGCCGTCGGGGACAGTCGACTCAAGGCGGTCGTGGACACCAGCCGCAACGGCAACGGTCCCGCCGGCAGCGAGTGGTGCGACCCGGCAGGACGCGCGATCGGCACTCCGAGCACGACGAACACGGGTGACTCGAAGATCGAGGCGTTCCTGTGGGTCAAGCTGCCGGGCGAGTCGGACGGCTGCATCGCGCCGGCCGGTCAGTTCGTGCCGCAGCGGGCCTACGACCTCGCGATGGCGGCGGGGCCGATCACGACGACGACCACGACCACCACGACCACCACCACGACGACGGGCGGCAATCCCGGCGGTGGGTGCAAGGCGACCCATCGCGTGGTCAGCCAGTGGAACGGCGGCTACACCGGGGAGATCGTGATCGAGAACCGCGGACCGGCGATCAACGGCTGGACCTTCACGTTCTCGGCGCCCGGCGTGTCCGTCACCCAGGGCTGGAACGGCACCTGGACCGACACGGGCGACGTGGTCCGGGTGGCGAACGTGGCGTGGAACGGCTCGCTGGCGTCCGGCGCCACGCTGAGCATCGGGTTCAACGCGAACTACAACGGCACTCCGCCGTTCGCGTCGCCGGTGCTGAACGGTGTCGCCTGTTCCTGAGGCGAGGAAAGCGGGTCCCGTCACAGCATCGCCGTGACGGGACCCGGCGTCGTGCGCGGCGGAGTCCTGTGTGGACGCACGACTGCCACCGGTCCGGGTGAAGCGGGTGGCCACGACCATCTCGCGGCACTCCGGCCGTGACGTGGCGGGCTCGTAGGGGAGGCGGAGCCGCGGTGGGACGAACGCGCGTGACCCTGGCCGACGTCGCGGCGGCGAGCGGGGTGTCGGTCACGACCGCGTCGCTCGTGCTGACCGGCCGGGCGCGGGAGCTGCGCATCTCCGAGGCGGCCGAGCGGCGCGTGCGTTCGACGGCCCGGGAACTGGGCTATCGGCGTGGCGCCCTCGTGCCGGGACCCCGTCCTGGACGCTCGCGGACGATCGGGTTCGTGCTCGACACCCTCGCCTCGTCCGCGCCGGCCGGTGACGTGGTCAGGGGCGCGCTCGAGGCCGCGCACCTGCGTGGGTCGGTGCTGTTCGTGGGGGAGACCCGGGGTGACCCGGTGGAGGAACGGGCGTTGTTCGAGGCGATGTGCGACCGGCGTGCCGACGGCATCGTCCTCGCCGCCACGCACCCGAGGCCGGTCGCCCTGCCGGACGGTCTGCGCGACGTGCCGGTGGTGCTCCTCAACGCCACCGCGTCCCGCCCCGGTGTTCCGTCGGTGATGTCCGACGAGAGGCAGGGCGGCCGTTCGGCGGCGCGTGTCCTCGTCGAGGCCGGGCACGTGCGCGGCGTGCACCTGATCGGCGTGGGTCCCTGCGACGACCCACCCGGCGGCGTCGCGGCCGTGGAGCGCCTCGCGGGGATGCGCGAGGTGTTCGGGGCCACGGGAGTACAGGTCGCCGGCGCGCATCGCTGTCCGGAGTGGACTCCGCAGGAGGGCTACGACGCGACCCGGCGGCTGCTGGGGACTCATCTGCCTCGCGCGTTGGTGTGCTTCGACGACCGCCTGGCGTTCGGGGCCTGTCAGGCGCTCTCCGAAGCCGGGCTCTCCGTGCCCGGCGACGTCTCCGTGCTCGGGTTCGGCGACCACCCCGTCGCCTCGTGGATGCGGCCCCGGCTGACCACCGTCGCCGTGCCGCACCACGAACTCGGCGCAGAGGCGGTCAGGATCCTGGTGGAGATCGTGGAACGGCGGCCTCGCGGTGTTCGGGCGCCGCTGGTCCACCGGGTGCCGATGCCGCTGTGCGACGGCGGCTCGGTGGCGCCGCCGCGGCGCTGAGGCCCGGTTGTTCGCGTTAACAGCCGGATTGGCCCAGATGGCGCTTCTGGCGGATCTGGATCAGGATCCGCTAAAAGTTAGCGCTCACATTTAGCTTTGACCCTGTGGGACGGGGTCTTCTACATTGCTGGGAGCAGCCCCTGTCGCTGATCTCCCGCGCCAGTGCGTGATCCTGCTGCCGCTCCCTCCGACGACGAAGGGTGATCATGGTCTTCGCACGATCGTTCACATCCCTGCGTGCCCGGCTCGCGGCCGCCGCCGCGGTACCGGTGATCGCCGTGACCGCGCTCGCCGCGGTGACGGTGCCTCCCGCCGCGGCCGCGCCGGGCTGTTCGGTGACGTACTCGGCACCATCCCAGTGGGACGGTGGGTTCACGGCGAACGTCAGCGTCACCAACCTCGGTGACGCGATCAACGGCTGGACGCTCACCTGGAGCTTCGCCGCGGGCCAGCAGGTGAAGCAGGCCTGGAGCGCCGAGGCGACCCAGTCCGGGAGCCAGGTGACCGCGCGCAACGTCTCCTACAACGCGACGATCCCCACCGGCGGCCGGGTCGAGTTCGGCTTCAACGGCTCCTCCACGGGAACCACCAACCCGAACCCCACGGCGTTCACGCTCAACGGCACCCTGTGCACCGGCGACGTCGGACCCACGACGACCACGACCACGACGACGACCACCACCACGACGACCGGCAACCCGCCGGTGGGCAGTCTGCCGTCGAGCTTCCGCTGGAACTCCAGCGGCGTGCTGATCAGCCCGAAGCCGGACTCCACGCACGCGAACGTCGCGGTCAAGGACCCGAGTGTCGTGTACTACAACGGCAAGTACCACGTCTTCGCGTCCACGTACACCGACGGCTACAACCTGATGTACACCAGTTTCAGCGACTGGTCCCAGGCGTCGGCGGCACCGCACTACTACCTCGACCGTTCGGGTGTCGGCGCCGGTTACCGGGCCGCGCCGCAGGTGTTCTACTTCGCTCCGCAACGCCTCTGGTACCTCGTCTACCAGACCGGGTCGAACGCCTCGTACTCCACGACGTCCGACATCTCCAACCCCGCGTCCTGGTCCACGCCGAAGAACTTCTACGCCAACGGGATGCCGCAGATCATCCGCGACAACATCGGCAACGGCTACTGGGTCGACTTCTGGATGGTTTGCGACACCGCGAAGTGCTACCTGTTCTCCTCCGACGACAACGGCCACCTCTACCGGTCGGAGACCAGCCTCGCGCAGTTCCCCAACGGTTTCACCAACACGGTGATCGCCATGCAGGACAGCAACCGCAACCGGTTGTTCGAGGCGTCCAACGTCTACAAGATCGCCGGGAAGAACCAGTGGCTGCTGGTGCACGAGGCGATCGGGTCCGACGGCCGCCGCTGGTTCCGCTCGTGGACCGCGTCCTCCATCGCCGGTGCGTGGACCGCCCTGGCCGACAGCGAGTCGAACCCGTTCGCCCGCGCGAACAACGTGACGTTCCCGAGTGGACAGTGGACTCGCGACATCAGCCACGGCGAGATGGTGCGCACGAACGTCGACCAGACGATGGAGATCAGTCCCTGCAAGCTCAGTTACCTCTACCAGGGCCTGGATCCCAACGCCGGCGGTGACTACAACCGGCTGCCCTGGCGGCTCGGCCTGCTGACGCAGACCAACTCGACCTGCTGATCCTCGAGGCGCCGCCGGACACCCGGCGGCGCCTTCCCTGCGAGAGAGGGGCGACGATGCCCGTCCGGTCCAGGAAACTCACGCACCTCGCCGCCGTGCTGGCGGTGGCGTTGGCGACCCTCACCGTCCACGCCCCCAACGCACCCGCGGCGCCCGGCAGCCCGGCCCTGACCCCGCCACTGGGCTGGAACAGCTGGAACAGCTTCGGCTGCGGCATCACCGAGGGCCAGGTCCGGCAGGCCGCCGACGCGATGGTGTCCTCGGGCATGCGCGACGCCGGCTACCAGTACGTCGTCGTGGACGACTGCTGGTTCGACCCCCAGCGCGACTCGGGCGGCACCCTGCGCGCACACCCGTCGAAGTTCCCGAGCGGGATGAAGGCGCTGGGCGACTACATCCACGCGCGCGGCCTGAAGTTCGGCATCTACCAGGTGCCGAACGAACGCACCTGCGCGCAGACCACCGGTGCCCACCCCGGTTCGACGGGCAGCAAGGGCCACGAGGTCCAGGACGCGACCACGTTCGCCTCGTGGGGCGTGGACTACCTGAAGTACGACTGGTGCTCGGGCGCCGGGAGCAGGGACGAGCAGGTCGCGCGGTTCACGATCATGCGGGACGCCCTGCGCGCCACCGGCCGGCCGATCGTCTACAGCATCAACCCCAACAGCTTCCACGCGATCACCGGCGACAGGTACGACTGGAGCGAGGTCGCCGACCTGTGGCGCACCACCGAGGATCTGCTGGACATCTGGCAGAACGGCAACACCAACAGCTACCCCATGGGCGTGGGCAACGTCGTCGACATCACCGCCCCGCTCGCCGTGCAGGCCGGTCCCGGCCACTGGAACGACCCGGACATGCTGGTCGTCGGACGCCCCGGCCTCACGCTCACCGAGTCGCGGTCGCACTTCACGCTGTGGGCGCTGATGGCGGCGCCGCTCATGGCGGGCAACGACATCCGCACCATGTCCGCCGACGTCAGCGCGGTCCTGCGCAACCAGCGCCTGATCGCCGTGAACCAGGACGGCCTCGGCGCGGGCGGGCGCCGGGTGCGCGACGACGGCGCCACCGAGGTGTTCGCCAAACCGCTCGCGGACGGCTCGGTCGCCGTCGGCCTGTTCAACCGGGGCAGCGGCACCGCGACCGTCGCCACCACGGCCGCCCAGATCGGCCTGTCCGGCAACGGCTTCACGCTGACCGACCTCTGGACCGGCGGCACGTCCGGCACGTCGGGCGCGATCTCCGCCACCGTGGCGGCGCACGGCGTCACCGCGTTCCGGGTGACCGGCGGCAGCCCTCTGGCGAACACCACCTCCCGGCTGCGCGGCGCCGGGTCGAACCGCTGCCTCGACGTCGAGAACGGTTCTACGGCGGCCGGGACCGCGGCCGTGATCCAGGACTGCCTCACCCCCGCCTCCCAGCGGTGGACCTCCTGGACGAACGGCGAGGTCCGCGTGTTCGGTGACAAGTGCCTCGACGCGTACGACCAGGGCACCGCCAACGGCACGAGGGTCATCGTCTGGCAGTGCAACGGCCAGGCGAACCAGCGCTGGACGCTGGGCTCCGACGGGACGCTGCGCAACACGAACGCCGGTCTGTGCCTCGACGTCGAACGGGCCGCGACCGCCAACGGCTCGAAGCTGGTGCTGTGGACCTGCAACGGCCAGACCAACCAGAGGTGGTCGCGATCATGAGGTGGGTTCCCGCCGCGGCGGCCGTGTCCGCCCTCGCGCTGGTGGCCGCGGGACTCGCCGCCGGCACGACCGCACAGGCCGCTCCCGGCTGTTCGGTCACCTACACCAGGACCTCCGAGTGGCAGGGCGGTTTCGGCGCGTCGGTGACCATCACGAACACCGGTGACGCGATCACCGGCTGGACGCTCGAGTGGGCGTACGCCTCCGGCCAGCAGGTCGGCCAGCACTGGAACGCCGTGATCACGCAGAGCGGCGGCGAGGTCAGCGCGCGCAACGCCTCCTACAACGGATCCGTGCCCACCGGCGGCAAGGTGGAGTTCGGGTTCAACGCCACGTCCGGTTCCGCCAACCCCGACCCGGTGTTGTTCCGCCTCAACGGAACCACCTGCGACGGCGGCGCGGAACCGACCACCACCACGTCGGCACCCCGGCCGTCGTCGTTCAGCAACCCGTTGCTGTGGCAGGACTTCGCGGACATCGACATCATCCGCGTGGGCGACGCTTACTACTACTCGGCGTCGACCATGCACTACTCGCCGGGAGCGCCGATCCTGCGTTCCTACGACCTGGTGAACTGGGAGTTCGCCGGACACTCCGTGCCACGCCTGGACTTCGGCTCCAAGTACGACCTGAACGGCAGCAGGGGGTACGTGCGGGGGATCTGGGCCTCGTTCCTCAACCACCGCAAGAGCAACAACACCTTCTACTGGGGCGGGTGCGTCGACTTCGCCCAGACCCACATCTACACCGCCACGGCCGTGGACGGTCAGTGGTCGAAGCTGTCCACGATCAACAAGTGCTACTACGACGCGGGAATGCTGGTCGACGACAACGACACGATGTACGTCGCGTACGGCAACACCACGATCAGCGTCGCGCAGCTGTCGGCGGACGGGAAGTCGGAAGTGCGTTCGCAGCAGGTGTTCCAGACACCGTCCAGCATCGGCACCTTGGAAGGCGCGCGGTTCTACAAGCGCGACGGCAACTACTACATCTGGCTGACCAGGCCCGCGAACGGCCAGTACGTGCTCAAGTCGTCGAGCCCGTGGGGCCCCTACACCGTCCAGCAGGTGCTGCTGAACATGCCCACGCCGATCCAGGGCGGGGGAGTGCCGCACCAGGGCGGCATGGTGCAGACGCAGAACGGCGACTGGTACTACATGGCGTTCGTGGACGCCTATCCCGGCGGCCGCGTGCCGGTGCTCGCGCCGATCACCTGGACCTCCGACGGCTGGCCGCGCATCACGACCGTCAACGGCGGCTGGGGCGCGAACTACCCGATGCCGAACCTGCCGTCGCGCCAGGTCGAACCCATGACCGGGATGGACGTCTTCGGCGGCACCGCGCTCAAGCCGCGGTGGGAGTGGAACCACAACCCGGACACCACGAAGTACAGCGTCGGCAACGGGTTGCGGCTGTCCACCGCGACCGTCACCAACGACCTGTACAACGCCCGCAACACCCTCACCCACCGAATACAGGGCCCGACCTCCACGGCCACCGTCACCCTCGACCTCGCGTCGATGCGCGACGGCGACCGCACCGGACTGGCGATGCTGCGCGACTCCTCGGCCTGGATCGGAGTCAAGCGCGACAGCGGCCGCAACCGCGTGGTCATGGTCAACGGCCTCACCATGGACAGCAACTGGAACACCACCGGCACCGGCTCCGAGGTCGCGAGCGCGAACCTCACCGGCACCCGGATCTGGTTGCGCGCCAACGCCGACATCCGTCCCGGCAGCGGACGGCAGACCAGGTTCTCCTACAGCACGGACGGCGTGAACTTCACGTCACTGGGCAGCGGCTTCACGCTGAAGAACGACTGGCAGTTCTTCATGGGCTACCGGTTCGGCATCTTCAACCACGCCACGCAGGCGCTGGGCGGCGCGGTCACCGTCCAGCGCTTCGAACTCACGACTCCATGACCCCGTTCTCCTGCAACGCGAGCCTCAACGCGCGCAGGCCGTGGAGCAACCGCGTCTTCACGGTGTCCTGCGGCAGATCCAGCGCGTCGGCGAGCGCGTCCACGGACTCACCGCGGTAGAAGGCCCGCACGATCACCACCCGGTGTTCGGGCTCCAGCGTGGACAGCGCGTCGGCGACCAGCGAGTCGCCGGCGCGCTCCTCGCCGAAGGCGTCCATGGAGGTTCGCACCTAGGAACGGAAAGCCGGGGAGAGTCCGTCCAACCGGGACAGCAGCGCGCGCCGGTCGACCCTGCCGCGCTCGGTGGTCGGCAGTGCGTCGACCGGAACGATCAGCGTGGGCACGCAGTAGTGCGGCAGCCGCTGGGAGACGGTGCGCCTCGCCACCTCCGGCGCCGCGGTGCGGGGACTGATGAACCCGACGAGCCTGCCGTCGTGCACCAGGGTCGTGGCGCGCTCGCAGTCCGCCGCGCCCTCCAGCGCCGCGGTGACGGTGTCCAGCTCGAACCGGTACCCGAGCACCTCGACCTGGTCGCCGGTGCGGCCGTGGTGCTCCAGTTCGCCGTCGGCCGTCCACCTGCCGAGGTCGCGCGTCCAGAACATCAGGTGATCTCCGCCGAGGAACGGATCGGGGCGGTACCGCCGCGCCGTCAGGTCGAGATCGCCCACGTAGCCGGCGGTCACGCCCGTTCCGCCGACCCACATCTCGCCGATGGCGCCGATCGCGCACGGCCGCAGGTCGTCGTCGAGCACGTACACGGTCGTGTTCGGCACCGGCCGCCCGATGGTGAGCCGTCCGGTGCCCGCTTCGTGGCGCTGCATGGTGTTGACGACGGTGACCTCGGTAGGGCCGCAAGCGTTGTAGAAGGTCGCTCGGCGGGACCACGTGTCCGCCAGCGCCTGCGGGCACCGTTCACCGGCGACCACGACCGTGTGGATCCGTTGACACGCATCAGGGTCCAATGACGCCAGCGCGCCGGGGGTGGCGATCACCACGTCCACCGACCGCGCCGTCCGTTCGGCGTCGTCGCCGCGGAGCACGAGCGTGCCGCCGTTCGCGAGCGTGCCGAGCACCTCCCACATCGCCAGGTCGCAGGCGATGTTCTGCAGCTGCGCCACCCTGGTCCCCGGTGCGACGGCCAGTGATCCGGGAGCGGTGAGCAGGAGGTTGCACAGGTTGGCGTGGGTCACGCGCACACCGCTCGTGCCGGTGAAGACGACGGCGGCGACGTCCGAGTCGGCGGTGATCGTGCGGCAGAAGGTGCTCACGCCGGGCAGGGTGTCGATCGCGATGACCGAGGCGAGGTGGCCGGGCACCGCGTTCGCGCTCGTGGTGAGCACCACGTCGATGCGCGCGGTGCGGACGACGTGCCGCAGCTGCGCCTCCGGCGTGGTGCTCACGTCCTGGGGCACGTAGGCCGCTCCTGCTTTGAGCACCGCGAGAACGCCCACCACCATGGCGATCGACCGCGTCAGGAACAGTCCCACGTGGTCGCCGGGGCGCACGCCGCCGCGGATGAGGTACTCGGCCAGCAGCCCGGCTCTGGCGTCGAGCTCCGCGTAGGTCAGCGACTCGCCGAGGTGTTCCACCGCCGTCGCGTCCGGACGCCGCGCGGCGTGCGTCTCGAAGGCGTGGTGGACGTGGTCGAACGGCGGGGTGCGGATCGGTCCGGCACCGAACGCCCGGAACAGCGCGCGGTCGGCCGCGGACAGCTCCCGAAGGGCGGATTCCTGGAACTCGGCTGCCATGGCATGCCCTTCCTTTGAGCGGTGTGCCGTCACGTGAACGACATTGACCCCTCGGAAGTTCTCGCGTTGTCGATTCAGCAGTCGAATCGATTAAGTCCTTGTGTCCCAGCGCCTTGCACGGCCTGCCGCCGCCTGGCCGTCACCCAGGCGGCTGATCATCGGCCTCTGCGTTTGTCATAGTCGTCTGCGCATATGAGCATCTGTCCTATGACGACTGTCGAGCACGCCCCCGCCGAGCTGCACCGCCACACCCACGGTCCCGGCTGTGGTCACGACGCCCTCGTGCACCGCGACCACGTCGACTACCTGCACGACGGGCACCTGCACCGCGAACACGTGACGGATCGCGGCGTGCACTACGACGAGTGCGACAAGTGCAGGTGCGCGCACTGCGCGGACTCGTGCGCGCAGTGCGACTGCTCGGAATGCGACTGCCCGACCTGCAACCACGCCCAGTGCGCGTGCGACGGCTGCACTGATTCGTGCGCCAACTGCACGTGTGCTGAATGCAGCTGCCCCACGTGCTCACACGCGGCGTAGCTCAGTCCGTGGTGGACAGTTGGAACACCGTCTCCTGGTGGTAGACGTCGCCGGGCCGCAGGACCGTGCTGGGAAAGTCCTGGCGGTTCGGCGAGTCCGGGAAGTGCTGTGCCTCCAGGGCGAAGCCGGCGCCGCGGCCGTACGGGCGGCCGCCGGTGCCGACCAGGTCGTCGGTCAGGAAGTTGCCCGAGTAGAACTGCAGGCCCGGCTCGCTGGTCCACAGGGTCAGCAGCCGCCCGGAGACCGGGTCGCAGGCCTGCGCGGCGAACGAGGCACCGGACGAGTCCAGCACCCAGTTGTGGTCGTAGCCTCCCGCGATCCGCAGCTGCGGGTGGGCCGCGCGGATGCGGGCGCCGATCGCGGTCGGCAGCCGGAAGTCGAACGGGCTCGCCTCGACCGGCACGGGACCTCCCACCGGGATCAGGGCCTCGTCGACGGCGCAGAACCGGCTCGCGTTGAGCATCAGCGACTGGCGGTGCACGTCGCCGCTGCCTTCTCCGGCCAGGTTCCAGTAGGTGTGGTTGGTCATGTTGAGAACGGTGGGCGCGTCCGTTGTCGCGCGGTAGGTGATGCTCAGGCGGTTGTGCCGGTCGAGCCGGTACGTCACCTGTGCGTCCACGGCGCCGGGGAAGCCGCCGTCCCCGTGCGGGCTCGTCAGTTCGAGCCGCACGCCCACGCTGTCCGACTCGTGCAGTTCGGTCGCGGACCACACCCGCGTGTCGAAGCCGGCCGGTCCGCCGTGCAGGGTGTTCGGGCCGTTGTTGAGCGGAAGCTGGTGCTGGACGTCGTCGAGGGTGAAGGCGCCGCGCGCGATCCGGTTGGCGTACCGGCCGATCACGGCGCCGAAGAACACCCTGGTCGCGTCCGCCCGGCTGTTCGCGACGTAGTCGTCGAGCGAGCCGAAGCCGAGCACCACGTTGGCGGGAACACCGTGGCGGTCCGGTGCCTCCAGTGACTGGATCACCCCGCCGTAGTCCAGCACCCGCACGGTGAGGCCACCCGGCCACGCCAGGACGTACCGGTGGACGTCGGTGTCACCGACCCGGCCGAACTGCTCCCGGCGTAGCTCGGGTTCCCGCTGCGACATCGAACTCCTCGGGTCAGTTGATCAGGGCCCGGCAGTGCTGCGGCCGGATCCGTTGTGGTGCGACGCTCTCCAGGGTCGGCGTGACCGGGACGATGGAGCCGTCGCGGCCGAACCTCATCCTGTCGATCGTGGTCTCGCGGTGCGTGCCGTCCCCGCCGGGGATGGCGAAGCGGTGGTACACGAGGTACCAGTCGTCGGTGCCCGGCACCTGCAGCATCGAGCTGTGCCCGGTGCCCTTGACCCCGAGCTTCAGGTCCTTGCTCAGGATCAGGCCGCGGTTCGTGAACGGGCCGGTGGGGCTGGGCGCGGTCGCGTAGGCGACGCGGTAGTCCTCGCTGCGGGTGTCGTCGATCGACCAGCTCAGGTAGTACGTGCCCTTCCGCTCCACCATGAACAGGCCCTCCCGGAAGTCCGTCAGCCCGGTGAGCCGGGAGATCTTGGCCGAGTCATAGGAGATCATGTCACTGTTCAGCGGTACGACGTAGGCCTCGCCGTTTCCCCAGTACAGATAGGGCTGTCCGGAGCGGTCGACGAAGACGGCCGGGTCGATGGCCTGGCCGCTGCCGGTGGGGTTGCGGGCGATCAGCGGCCGGCCGGAGTCGACGAACGGGCCGGTCGGCGAGTCGCTGACCGCGACGCCGATCTTGGCCTCGGCGCAGAAGTAGAAGTAGTACTTCCCGTCGCGTTCGGCGATCGTCGGCGCCCAGGCGTTGCGGTCCGCCCAGCTCACGCCGGGACCGAGGTCGAGAACGACGCCCTCGTCCGTCCAGTCCACCAGGTTCTTCGACGACCAGGCGGAGAACTTCGTGCCGCTCCAGCCGTCGAAGCCGTCGGTGGTCGCGTAGATGTAGTAGGTGTCGCCGAACGCGACGATGTTCGGATCGGCGTTCAGGCCGGGCAGCACGGGGCTGCGCATCTCGTGGGCCTCGACCGTCCACACGCGACTCTCCCGGCCCAGCCTCACGGTGAACTGGCGCGGTTTGCGCAGATCGACCGGACCGCCGGGGGAGATCGTGGCGCCCGGAGCGAGCCCGAAGTCGAGCTGGATCCGGCGCAGGTCGGTGCCCGGCCGCACGGGCAGCACCACGCTGCCCGGTTCGATGACCGCGGGTGCTTTGAGCGAGTTGTGCGCGACTGACCGGATCAGCGTCGCGTTGAACGGCAGCGCGGCCACCTCGGTGCTCGCGAGCGCCCGGTTGTAGAGGCGGACGTCCTTCATCCTGCCGAGGAACGTCCTGTCGGCCGCGTAGACGGATCTGCCCAGGTAGTTGGCCGCCGTGATGCCGCCGCCGAGGTCGGACGGCTTGATGGTGACGGCGGTGTTGCGCGCGACTTCGACGCCGTCGAGGTAGAGCACCTCCACGCCGTTGCCGACGGTCAGCGTCACGTTCTTCCAGACCCCGCGCGGCAGTGCGCGGCCGGAGTTCACACCCTGCTCCGTCGTCCAGTTGCCGGTCGCGATCGCGCCGCGATAGCCGTCGCCGGTGCTGAACAGGTAGCCGTTGCCGACGCCGTTCGGCGCGGTGTTGCCGAACCCGTAGAGGAAGTACGGCGTCTGCTGGGCCGGATCCACCAGCACGTCCGCGGAGATCGTGGCGGCTGGAGCGCCCGTCAGCATGTTGTTCGGCAGCTGGACGTGTCCGCCCTGGAGCGACAGGGATCCCTCGGACCAGGTGGCGTTGCCGGCGAGCACGCCGTCGTAGCCGTGCCCGGTGGCGTCGGCGGCGGAACCGTTGAGCGGCCAGTGCGCGACGAGGCCCTGCGCGTCGGCCTTCACGGGAGCCGGGGGAGCGGTGAGCCTGGTCAGCTCGGCCTGGGTCACCGGGAGCACCGTGCCGTGGCGCGGAGAGGTGGGCAGGCGGGCGCCCGTGGACATGGTCCACTTGCCGGAGGCCAGGTCGGTGGTCTCGAACGGCACGTAGCCGCGGCCGCCGTACTCGTCGATGAACAGGTACCACTTGTTCTCGGTGTTGGACTTGAACCCGGTCGGGCCCTCGCCGGCGCTCAGCCCCGGACTGGTCGAGGTGGCCTTGCCGATGCACTCGGCGACGAAGTCGTACCGCGGGTTCAGCAGGTCCGCCGACTTCTCCGCGGTGATGTACTTGCTGCACGGCGAGGACGACGAGTTGTTCCGTTCGTCCTTGGTGTACCGGTAGTAGGTGCCGTTGTGCTCGATGACCGTCGAGTCGATCACCGAGTAACCGGGGTCGATCCACACCTTCGCCGGACTGAACGTCACGAAGTCGCGCGTGGTCGCGTACATCATCCGGTTGTAGCTGTCGCCGGTGTGGCCGGGATCGGTCTCCGCGTAGAGCTTCGAGGCCCAGTAGACGACGTAGCTGCCGCGCTGGGCGTCCCAGAACGCCTCCGGTGCCCAGGTGTTGCCCGCGGTCGGCGGTGACACCTGGACGCTGCGCTGGCGCGACCAGTTCCGGAGATCCGTCGACTCCCAGACCATGATCGACCGGCTGCCGCTGCGTTGCGCGGCGTCCCAGCCACGTCCGCCGTTGATCTTCAGATCCGTTGCCAGCAGGTAGAACCTGTCGCCGTCGGGGGAGCGCAGGATGAACGGGTCGCGCACGCCCAGTTCGCCGAGGCTGGACTTCAGGACCGGCTGGCCACCGTTGACCTCGGAGAAGTCCAGCGGGTTGTTCCCGTTGCTGGCGGCGGCGTAGATCTGCTCGCCGATCGGGCTGCCTTCACCCGTGAAGTAGAAGAAGCTGTAGCCCGCCAGCGGCTCCTTGACGGGCAACGGGGTCACGGTGGCGGTGAGCGCGCGGGTGGCGCTCTGCTGCCCACGGCTCACCTTCGCCGTCAGCACGACCTTGGTGGGTTTGCCGCCCGCGGGAGGGCGGCTCACCTCACCGGTCGCGGTGATCACCTTGGCGTTGGACGACTTCCACGTGATGGTCGTGTCGTTCTCGCCGGTCGCGGGGAGGGTGAGATTCCCGCGGACGTCGTCGAGGTTCGGCACGTCCAGCGCGTTCGCCGCTGTCCGCACGAGCGGTTCGGCGGCGGCCGGGGTGATGGGGACCAGGGCAGCCGACATGGCCACCACGAGGCCGAAACGGCGCAGGGATAACAACATCGTTGTTGTTCGCCTTCCGGGGTGGAGAGAGGGGATTTCAGGCGCGGCGCTTGGTCCACACGTCGTAGGCGACCGCCGCGAGCAGGACGAGACCCTTCACGAGCATCACGCGTTCACTGGGCGCGCCGATCAGCGACATGCCGTTGTTGATCACGCCCATGATCAGGCCGCCGGTGATGGCGCCGACGACCTTGCCGACACCGCCCTGCACCGCCGCACCGCCGATGAAGGCGGCCGCGATGGCGTCCAGCTCGAACGACATGCCCGCCGTCGGGCCCGCCTGGTTGAGCCGGCCGGCGAAGATCACGCCGGCCAGCGCGGCCAGCGCGCCCATGTTCACGAACACCCAGAACGTGACGGCCTTGACCTTCACGCCGGACAGCGTGGCGGCCTGCAGGTTGCCGCCGATCGAGTAGATGTGCCGTCCGAACACGGAGTTTCCGGCCATCAGCGAGTAGCCGAGCGCGAGCGCCGCGAGCAGCACCAGCACCCACGGCAGGTTGCGGAACCGGGCGAGCTGCACCACGACGGCCATCACGACGACACCGACGCCGACGATCTTGAGGATGAACACCGGCATCGGCTCGACGACCTGGCCGTAGCCGAGCCGGGCCGCGCGCTTGCGCCACTGCGACAACGCGAACCCGGCCACGAACGTCAGGCCGGCGAGCAGGCTCACCAGGTCGGCGCCGCCGAGCGGGCCGAGAGCGACGTTGCCGAGGTAGCCGCCCGTGAAGCCGTTCGCCAGCGAGCGGATCTCGTCCGGGAACGGCCCGATGCCCTGGTTGCCCAGCGTCGTCAGCGTGAGCGCGCGGAACACCAGCATGCCCGCCAGCGTGACGATGAACGCCGGGATGCCGAAGTACGCGATCCAGTAGCCCTGCGCCGCGCCGATCAACGCGCCCGAGAGCAGCGTCAGCAGCACCGCCACCGGCCACGGCAGTCCCCATTGGACGGTCAGCACCGCGCAGATCGCCCCGGTCAGCGCCACGGTCGAGCCGACCGACAGGTCGATGTGCCCGCCGATGATCACCAGGATCATGCCGATCGCGAGGATCAGCACGTAGGAGTTCTGCACGATGATGTTCGAGATGTTCTGCGGTTGCAGCAGGGCACCGTCGGTCAGCACCGCGAACAGGACGACGATCAACGCGAACGCGACGTAGATGCCCGACTGCCGCGGGTTGATCGAGAACCGCCGGGGCTGGGCCGCAGGGGCGGCGGCGGGAGCGGGCGCGATCTTCGTGGTCATCAGCTCTGTCCTCGCGTCATGTACTGCATCAAGCGTTCCTGCGTCGCCTCTGCACGGGTGACCTCGCCGGTGATGCGGCCCTCCGACAGCGCGTACACGCGGTCGCACAGGCCGAGGAGCTCCGGCAGCTCCGAGGAGATCACCAGCACCGCGCGGCCCTGGGCGGCGAGCTCGTTGATGATCGAGTAGATCTCGTACTTCGCGCCGACGTCGATGCCGCGCGTCGGTTCGTCGAGGATCAGCACGTCCGGGTCGGTGAACATCCACTTCGCCAGCACGACCTTCTGCTGGTTGCCGCCGGAGAGCGTGCCGGTCACGGTCGACACCGCGGACGTCCTGATGCCCATCGACTTCCGGAACCGTTCCGCGACGGTGTACTCCTCGTTCTCGTTCACCCACCCGCGGTTCGCGAGCTTGCCCAGCGCCGCCGCGGAGACGTTGCGCTGCACGCCCTCGATCAGGTTGAGCCCGTACTTCTTGCGGTCCTCGCTCACGTACGCGAGGCCGTGCCGGATCGCGCCGCGCACGGTGCGCGTGTCGATCTCCTGGCCGTCCTTGACCACGCGCCCGGAGATGCCGACGCCGTACGAACGGCCGAAGACGCTCATCGCGAGTTCGGTGCGGCCCGCGCCCATCAGGCCCGCGAGACCGACGATCTCCCCGCGCCGCAACGACAACGTGGCGTTGTCGACGACCACCCGGTCCGGCTGGGCGGGACTGTGCACCGTCCAGTCCTCGATGCGCAGCACCTCCTCGCCGATGTCGGGCGTGCGCGGCGGGAACCGGTGCTCGAGGTCGCGGCCGACCATGCCGGAGATGATGCGTTCTTCGCTGAGTCCCTTGGCGGGCAACGTCTCGATGGTCTTCCCGTCGCGCAGCACCGTGACGGTGTCGGCGATCCTGGTGACCTCGCCCAGCTTGTGGGAGATGATCACCGAGGTGATGCCCTCGTCCCGCAGGCCTTCGAGCAGGTCCAGCAGGTGCTGGGAGTCGTCGTCGTTCAACGCGGCCGTCGGCTCGTCCAGGATCAGGAGGCTGACCTCCTTGGACAGCGCCTTGGCGATCTCGACGAGCTGCTGCTTGCCGACGCCGAGGTCGTTCACCGGCGCAGTCGGGTTCGCCCGCAGTCCCACGCGGTCGAGCAGCGCCTGGGCCTCGTGGTTGGTGCGGTTCCAGTCGATGAACCCGCGCCGGGACCTCTCGTTGCCCAGGAACAGGTTCTCCGCGACGGAGAGCTGGCCGCACAGCGCCAGCTCCTGGTGGATGATCACGATGCCGCGGCGCTCGCTGTCGCGAATGCCGTCGAACGCGCACGGCTCGCCCTCGAAGAGGATGTCGCCGTCGTACGTGCCGTGCGGGTGGACCCCGGACAGCACCTTCATCAGCGTGGACTTGCCCGCGCCGTTCTCTCCGCAGATCGCATGGATCTCACCGCGCCGCACGGTCAACGAGACCTCGTGCAGCGCGGTGACACCCGCGAACCTCTTGGTGATGCCGCGCATCACCAGGATGTCGTCGGACACGTCGAGTTACCTGAGCTGGTCGGCGGTGTAGTAACCGGAGTCGATCAGCTCTTTCTGGTAGTTCGCCTTGTCCACGGGGACGGGCTGGAGCAGGAACGACGGCACGACCTTGTTGCCGTTGTCGTAGTCCTTGGTGTTGTTGACCTCGGGCTTGCCGCCCTTGAGCACCGCGTCGGCCATCTTCACCGTGACGTCGGCGAGCAGGCGGGTGTCCTTGTGGATGGTCGAGTACTGCTCACCGGCGATGATCGACTTCACCGAGGCGACCTCGGCGTCCTGACCGGTGACGATCGGGTAGGCCTGGCCGGCCGAGCCGTAGCCGCCGCTGCGCAGCGCGGAGAGGATGCCGATCGAGATGCCGTCGTAGGGGGACAGGACGCCGTCGACCTTGGCACCGCCGTAGGTCGAGGTGAGCAGGTCCTCCATGCGCTTCTGCGCGGTCGCGGGGTCCCAGCGCAGGATCGCGACGGTCTTGAAGTCCTTCTGGCCCGACTTCACCACGAGCTTGCCCTGGTCGACGAGCGGCTGGAGCACGGACATGGCGCCGTTGAAGAAGAACGTGGCGTTGTTGTCGTCCGGCGAGCCGGCGAACAGCTCGACGTTGAACGGGCCCTCGCCCTTGGTCTTCAGACCGGCCAGCAGCGAGTTCGCCTGCTCCACGCCGACCTTGAAGTTGTCGAAGGTGGCGTAGTAGTCGACGTTCGGGCTCTTGCGGATCAGCCGGTCGTAGGCGATCACCGGGATCTTCGCGTCGGCGGCCTGCTGCAGCTGAGAGGTGATCGCGGTGCCGTCGATCGAGGCGACGATCAGGAGCTTGGCGCCCTTGGTGATCTGGTTCTCGATCTGGTTGGCCTGGGTGGGGATGTCGTTCTCCGCGTACTGGAGGTCGACCTTGTACCCCTTGCCCTCCAGGGCCTTCTTGATGTTGTCGCCGTCGTGGATCCAGCGTTCGGACGACCGCGTCGGCATGGTGACGCCCACCAGCGCACCCTCGCTGGAGCTCGTCTGCTGGTCGACCGTCTTCTGCGCCGAACCACAGGCGGCGAGGGTGACGGCGAGTGCGGTGGTGGCCGCGATCCTGGCAAGCCTCATTGCTTCTCCTCGATGTCACCGACAGGCAACAGTGCTGTAGGCGGCGAGTGTTATCGCTAACAACATGCCCGTCAAGTTTCATCTGGATAACAGCAGGTAGTTCCTGTTAGCGCTCACAGACGTCGTAAACGCCGAGCGCCCGCTGCCACCGAGGTGACAGCGGGCGCATCCCTGGTTCGGTCAGGCCTTCTTGCAGGTCTTCCCGTTGATGGTGAAGGCGGCCGGGTCGGCTCCGGAGCCGGAGCCGTTGAATCCGATGTGGATGGTCTGGCCCGGCTGGACCTGCCCGTTCCACGGCATGCTGGCCGCCGTCACGTCACGCCCGGTCTGGCTCCACGTCGCCGACCACCCGGCGGTGACCTTCTGGGTGCCGGGGAACGCGAACCCGAGCTTCCACGACGTCCACGCGGCGGTGCCGATGTTGGTGATCTTCACCTGTGCGGACAGGCCGTCGGGCCACCGGCCGGCGGTGAAGCCGACCTCGCAGTCCGGCTTCGGCGTGGTGGTCCCGGACTTCTCCGCCGCCCAGCCCGACACCCAGGCGAGCGCGGAGTTCCAGTTCACCGCGACCTCGTTCACCGAGTACGCGCCGATGTCGTCCACCCAGCACTTCTGCTGCGGGCAGCCGACGAGCAACCGCTGCGCCACCGGGTCCTGCAGCGCGCTGTTCGGACCGCCGGACAACGAGCCGGCCGGTGCGATCGGCAGCGTCGGGTCGTTCTGGTGCGCCCAGAACCGGTGGTGCGCGTTGCGCATCGCCTGGTCGCCGTAGCCCGCCACGTACGACGTGCTCAGCGGGTTGCGGCCGAGGACGTAGTGCAGCGCCTCGAAAACGCCGTCGCGGTACTTCGCGGCGCCGGTGAAGTCGTGGGCCAGCGCGAGCACCTGGGCGTTGTTCAGCACCGAGGAGTTCGAGCCCCAGACGTACCCGGCCGTGCTGTTGTCGTACGGCGCGGCGTAGCCCATCCCGGCCATGGCGGTCAGGTGCTGGTCCGCGACGGTCGCGAACGCGGCCTTGATCGCCGAGACGTCCGCGGCGGGCAGTCCGTTGGGCGCCAGGGCGAGTGTGATGTCACCCAGCGGGGCCGTGCCGCCCCAGTGGAAGCCCGCCCTGCTCAGGCTCGCCGCCTTGTAGTGCGGCGAGGTGGTCACGTCGGTCCGGTAGGCGCTGTCGCCGGTGGTCGCGTACAGCTCCGAAGCCGCCCAGTAGAACTCGTCGCTCACGGTGTCGTCGCTGTACGCGCCACCGCCGGTGCCGTCGTTCGGGTCGGCGAGCTTGGCGGGATTCGCCTTGGCGGCCGTGTACGCCTTGCGCGCCGCCGTGAGCAGAGTGGCGGAGTACGTGGCGTCGATGCCCTTCCACAGCCGGGACGCCTGCGCGGCGACCGCGGCCAGGTTCAGCGTCGCGGCGGTGCTGGTCGCGGACAGCCGGCGCGGCTGGTCGTCCAGTTCGGGCCGGGTCGGCAGGGCCGTCCAGTTCGCGTCGTGGATCTTGTGGTGCGCCATGCCGTCCGGTGCCTGCATCTTGAGCAGGAAGTCGACCTCCCAGCGCGCCTCGTCGAGCAGGTCCGGCACGCCGTTGGTCTTCTCCGGGATGGCGAGCGTGCCGTCGCGGAACGCGGACGCGTCACCGACACGGGTGGCCCGCTCGTAGGAGTTGAGCAACTGCCAGGCCGCGATGCCGCCGTTGACCACGTACTTGCCGTGGTCGCCCGCGTCGTACCAGCCGCCGCGCACGTCGAGCGTGTAGCCGCACGCGAGGTCGGCGCGGCACGGCACGTTGTTGTCGCCCTGGTTGGGCGCGACGTTCACATGACCGGCCGGGCGGGAGTACTCGTCGCCGACGTACTGCGCCTCGATCGGCGTGCCGCTGCGCTGGTGGTAGAAGAACGCGAGCGAGTCGTAGCGCAGCCGCTTGATCGGGTCGGCGGAGATGTCGAACGGGAAGCTGCTGTCCTCGCCCACGGACAGCGTGTAGCCGGTGCCGGCCGTGTCGAACGACGAGAAGTCGATCTGGTGCACCGAGTCGCCGGACGTGGCGTCCGCGCCCTTCGGCGTGCTCTGGCCGGTGGCGACGGCCGTGCCCGCGGAGTTCTTGAGCGTCCACGTCTGCGGCGTCGTGGCCGTGGAGACGAGGGTGGCGCGCTTGGGCAGACCCGGCACGTACCCGACCAGGTCGACCTGGACCTTCTTGGCCGGGTTGGGATTGACACCACCGGGCGGCTTCACGCCGCCGACCAGCGAGACGTTGTCCACGCAGATCGTGTTGTCCGCCGCCTGGCCGCCCAGCTGGAACGCGACCTGGCCGTTGCCCGCGTCCGGGAAATCCAATGTGGACGTGAAGGTGAACGAGAAGTGTTGCTTCTCAGGGGAGAGCGTGAACTGCTGGCTCGCGATCCCGCGGTACGGGCTTACGCTCTCGCCCGCGGCGGCCGTGACGGGCTGCGCGGTCGTGGCGTGGGCGTCGAACGAGAACGTGTAGGACTGTCCTGTTTCGAACGGAACGCCGTTCTGGCCGATCAGCGCGTCCCACGGGTTCGTCGTGCCACCGGTGACCGCCGCGCACAACTCGCCGCCGGTGACCCGGTTGGTCACCCCGGCGCCACTCCACCACGGATCGGGGGAGCCGCTGTCGAACGTTCCGTTGAGCACGCGCTCGTAGTCCGCCGCGGCGGCGGGCGCCGCGAGCGGGAACGCGGCGAGCGCCACGAGCAGGGTCGTGGCGAGCAGGCGTGGGGATCTCATGAGCGTGAGGTTCTCCGTCCACGTTGACGAATGTCTGGGAGCGCTCCCAGAGCGACCGTAGGGCGAGTCGGCAGACGGCGGCAAGCCCTCTGCGGCATTCGACGGACGATTCGACGCGGAGGTCAGCCCAGGAGTCGGTCGAGGAGGTCGTGCCACCCGGCTTCGAGTCGTTCGGGTGACATGCCGTGGTCGCGCACGAGGTGGTCGGCCAGGACGACGTCGACCGAGGCGAGCAGGGTGTGGGCGAGCAGTTCGACGTCGGCGCCGGGGAGGAGCTCGCGCAGCAGCACGACCAGGTGCCGGTGGCGCAGCTGGTCGGCCGGGACCGCGAAGCGGCGTTCCGGCGGTGGTTCGGCCGCCAGGTAGAGGTCGCGGTGCTCGCGCTCGTGGCGCAGCAGGGCCGGGCCGAACGCCCTGAGTCGCGTGGCGGCGTCGGCGCCCGGTCCGAGCGGCGGAGGGCCGCTCAGGAACGCCTCCTGGAACCGGATCTCGGACTGGTCCAGCAATGCCCGCAGCAGCCCGTTGCGGTCGCCGAAGCGCCGCGACACAGTGCCCTTGCCGACGCCCGCCGCCGAGGCCACGGTCTCCATCGTGATCGCCGCGGCGCCTCGTTCGGTCGCGATGCGCGTCGCGACTTCGAGCAGCAGGGCCCGGTTGCGCACGGCGTCCGCGCGCAGGTTCGTCCCCGGCCCGGTCAGCGGGACGGATGTGCCGTCGATCACCTCCGCAGCCTAGACGGAAGATAAACGGGACGCGTCCCGTTTAGGGTGGTAGTCGTTCAACCACACCGCGTACTCAGGAGTCGTGCCATGACCGTCCGCATCCTCACGCTCGTCGGCAGCCTTCGCGCGGGCTCGCACAACCGCAGGCTCGCCGAGGCCGCGGTCCAGATCGCGCCGGAGCACGTCGAGATCGGCGTGTTCGACGGCCTGGGGACCGTGCCGTTCTACAACGAGGACATCGACGCCGAGGGCACCGTTCCCGCCGCCGCGGCCGAGCTGCGGGAGGCTGCCGCGCAGGCCGACGCGCTGCTGCTGGTGTCGCCCGAGTACAACGGCACCATCCCGGCCGTGCTGAAGAACGCCATCGACTGGCTGTCGCGTCCGTACGGCGCCGGCGCCCTGTCCGGCAAGCCCGTCGCCGTCGTCGGCACCGCGTTCGGCCAGTACGGCGGCGTGTGGGCGCAGGACGAGGCGCGCAAGGCCGTCAAGATCGCCGGTGGCGTGCCCGCCGAGGACCTGACCCTGTCGATCCCCAGCTCCGTGATCCGCTTCGCCGAGCTGCACCCGGTCGACGACCCGGAGGTCACCGAGAAGCTGGCCGCGGTCATCGAGGGCCTGGCCGGTCGCACGGCCGCGACCGTCTGACGCTCAGCGCATCGTGACGGCGCGCCATTCCTTCGCGTCGTCGTGGGGACCGGTGCCGGGACGGTTGTCCTGGTACCAGTCCTCGATGCGGCGCCGCCCGGCGTCGGTGATGTGGTAGCCCAGATGATCGCCGACGGGTGCCGTGATCAGCTCGGCTTCCAGCGCCTGTCGGATCGCGTCCCGGCGGCACATGCTCTGCAGCAGCCACGGCCAGACCATTCCCTGTGCGGTCATCCACAGCACGCGCAGGATCGCGGTTTCCGGCAGTTCCGGATCGTCCGGTGACTCGTCGAAGAATCTGCCCGCCTGCATCCGCAACCCCCGCCCGTCTCTCACTGGTACGTCGTAATACGGCCTGGTCGGGGCACTGGTTCAGGATTCCGGGCGATTACTTCCGGGATGAATGCAAGCGTGCTCAGGCGCTCGTCCGGCGCACGAGCGACGTGGGCAGCAGCATGGACTGAGGCAGCTTCTCCTCACCGGCCAGCTCGGCCAGCAGCCGCCAGGTCATGGTCCGGCCGAACCCCTCCACGTCCTGCCGCACGGTGGTGAGCGGCGGCACGGCCGTCGCGGCGAGCACGGAGTCGTCGAACCCCACCACCGCGACGTCGTCCGGGATCCGGTAGCCGCGCGCCTGGAGCACCCGCAACGCGCCCAGCGCCATGATGTCCGCCGCCACGAAGACGGCGTCGAGGTCGGGTGCTCTGAGCAACAGCTCCTCCATCGCGAGCGCACCGCTCTCGGGCGTGAAGTCGCTGCTGTGCGCCACGAGTTCCACCGGCATGCCGTGTTCGGCGAGCCCGCACCGCCAGCCGCTCAGGCGATCCATGCCGACCGCCATGTCGTGCGGCCCGGCGATCGTGGCGATCTTCTCGCGGCCCAGGGAGATGAGGAACCGCACGGCTCCCAGCGCGCCGTTGAAGTTGTCGGCGTCGACGAACGGGACGGCGCCGCCCGCGAGCGGACGGCCGCCCACCACGATGGGCAGCCCCGTCTCGTGCAACGTCCTGGGCAGCGGGTCGTCGCCGTGCAGACTCACCACGAGGGCGCCGTCGACGTGCCCGCCGGTGAGGTACGCGACCTGGTCCTCGCCGTCGTGCGGCCGGTTCATCATGAGCAGGAGCTGCACGTGCCGCCCCGCGAGCTCGGCGTGCACCCCGCGCAGCATCTGGGCGAAGAACGGGTCGGCGAGCACCCGGCTGCCCTGCTCGGAGATCACCAGCGCGATCGCGTTCGCCCTGCTGCCGGCCAGGGTGCGCGCGGCGTGGCTCGGGCTGTACCCGAGCAGCGCGATCGCGCGGTGCACCGCCTGGCGCGACCGCTCGCTCACGTACTTCTCGCCGTTGATCACCCTGGAGACGGTGGACTTCGACACCCCGGCCACGCGCGCGACCTCCTCGATGCGCGGGCCGGGGCGGCGACTCCTGCCTTCCGTCATGAGACGGCGACCAGCGCGTTGTCGCGCGCCACCCTGCTGTACCACCTCGCACTCATCTTCGGCGTGCGAATCTGGGTGTCGTAGTCGACGTGGACGATGCCGAACCGCTTCGCGTACCCCTCTGCCCACTCGAAGTTGTCCAGCAGCGACCAGCAGAAGTAGCCGCGCAGGTCGACGCCCGCCTCGATGGCCGCGTGGGCGGCCCGGAGGTGGGAGGCGATGAAGCCGGTGCGGTCCACGTCGTCGATCGCGCCGGTGCCCGAGAAGTCGTCGCGGAACGCGGCGCCGTTCTCGGTGATGTACAACGGAAGCCGCGGGTAGTCCTGGTGCACCCGCATCAGCACGGTGGTGAGCCCGTCCGGCCTGACCTCCCAGCCCATGTCGGTCATGGGGGCGTCCCGCGGCGGGAACGACGCGTGCTGCACGCCGACCCACGGCGACGGGCCAGTCTCCCCGTTGGGAGACGAGCTGACGTAGTGCTCGGTGTAGTAGTTGACGCCGAGCATGTCCATCGGACCCGAGATGACGCCGAGGTCGCCGTCCTTGACGTGCTCGCTGAACCCGAACGGTTCGAGGTCCGCGACGATGTCGGCCGGGTACTCACCGCGCAGCAACGGGTCCAGGAAGATCCGCTGCTGCAGCCCGTCGAGCCGGCGCGCGACGTCGAGGTCCGCCGGGTTGCCGGGATCCACGGGGATGATCGGGTACATGTTGAGCGTGATGCCCACCTTGGCGTCCGGCTGGGCGGCGCGGATGGTGTCGGCCGCGAGCCCGTGCGCGAGCAGCAGGTGGTGCACCGCGGCGACGGCCGCCGCGGGCTCGGTGCGACCGGGAGCGTGGATTCCGCCCGCGTAACCGAGGAACGCCGAGCACCACGGCTCGTTCATCGTCGTCCACGTGCCGACGCGGTCACCGAGCGCCTCGACGGTGGAGGCCGCGTAGTCGGCGAACCGGAACGCGGTGTCGCGGTTCGCCCAGCCGCCGGTCTCCTCCAGCTTCTGCGGGAGGTCCCAGTGGTACAGAGTGGGCCACGGCGCGATGTCGTGCGCCAGCAGCGAGTCGATCAACCGCTTGTAGAAGTCGAGCCCCGCCTGGTTGACCTTCCCGCCGTCCGGCCGCACCCGCGGCCAGGCGATCGAGAACCGGTACGCCTTGAGTCCGAGGTCCGCCATCATGGCGACGTCCTGCTCGAACCGGCGGTAGTGGTCGGCGGCGGGTTCACCGCAGTCGCCGCCCACGACCTTGCCGGGCTGCCGGCAGAACTCGTCCCAGATGGAGTCGGTGCGGCCGTCCACGTCGGTCGCACCTTCCACCTGGAACGCCGCGGTCGCGGCACCCCACAGAAAACCCTGCGGGAAAACAATGTTCTCCATTTTCACCCCTTGACGGCGCCCTGCATGACACCGGCGACGATCTGCCGCCCGAGTACGAGGAAGACGATGAGCACCGGAACCGTCGCGAGCGTGGTTCCGGCGAGGACGAGCGAGTAGTCGACGTAGTAGCCGCTCTGCAGCTTCTCCAGGGCGACCTGGAGAGTCGGGTTGTCGGCGTTGAGCACGACCAGCGGCCACAGGAAGTCGTTCCAGGACTGCATGAACGTGAACACGCCGAGCATGGCGGCTGCCGGTCGGGCGGCGGGCAGTGCGACGTGCCAGAACGCGCGCCACAGGCTGCAGCCGTCCATCCGCGCCGCCTCGACGAGCTCGTCGGGAATGGCGTCGAGCAGGTACTGCCGCATCCAGAACACGCCGAACGCGGTGACGAGGTTCGGCACGATCACGGCTTCCAGTTCGCCTGCCCAGCCGAACTCGGCCATCGCCATGTACAGCGGGATGATCCCGAGCTGGGTGGGCACTGCCAACGTTGCCACCACGAACAGGAACAGCACGCCCCGGCCGCGGAACTTCAGCTTGGCGAAGGCGAACCCGGCCAGCGTCGACAGCAGCACCACCGAGAACGTCACGGTGCCGGACACGATGAAGCTGTTGCCCAGGGCCTTCCAGAACGGGACGGTGTCGAACACCCGTGCCGCGTTGGTGAAGAAGTTCCCGCCGGGGATCAGCGTGAAGTCGCCGGTGAGGACAGCGTTGTCGCGGCTGGCGACCAGGAACGACCAGTAGAACGGGAAGGCGGAGCCGAGCACGAACGCGGCGAGGAAGCCGTAGATCGCGAAGGAGGGACGTTTCATCATCGGACGGCCCTCCTGGTGATGAAGAAGTTGAGGCCTGCCACGGCGATCACGACCATGAACAGCACCCACGCGATCGCGGAGGCGTAGCCGAGGTCGAGGCCCTGGAAGGCCGACTGGTACAGGTAGAGCACGACGGTCTGGTACTGGTGCTCCGTGCCGCCGCCGCTGCCGCCGGCCGGCTCGAACAGCTTCGGCTCGGTGAAGATCTGCAGGCCGCCGATGGTCGAGGTGACGATCACGAAGATCAGCGTCGGCTTCAGCATCGGGAGCGTGATGCTGAAGAACCGGCGCAACGCGCTCGCGCCGTCGACCAGCGCGGCCTCGTAGACGTCCCGCGGGATCGCCTGCATCGCCGCCAGGACGATCAGCGCGTTGTACCCGGTCCACCGCCAGTTGACCATCGACGCGATGGCGACGTGGCTGCCGAAGGTGCTGGCCTGCCAGTCGATCGGGCCGATGCCCACCGTGGTGAGCACGCTGTTCACCAGGCCGTACTGCGGGCCGAACAGGTTGCCGAAGATGATCGTCAACGCCACCAGGCTGGCCACGTAGGGCAGCAGCACGCCCATCCGCCAACCGGTGCGGGCCCGCAGGTTCGCGTTCAGCAGCGCCGCGATCACCACCGCGACGATGATCTGCGGAACGCTGGAGAGCACGAAGATGCTGAAGGTGTTGAACAGCGCGTTCCAGAACTGGTCGTCCTCGAACAGCGTCCTGTAGTTCTCCAGGCCGATGAACGCCGGCTCGTCGGCGCCGACCTCCCAGTCGAACAGGGAGACGTAGGCCGTGTAGAGCAACGGGAACAGCCCGATCGCCCCGAAGAGCACGAAGAATGGTGCCACGAACAGGTACGGCGAGAATCTGGCGTCCACATTGGACATGCGGTACCGCCGCGGAGGCCGCGGGCGAGACTCCTGCTCTCGCCCGCGGTCCACCTTGGAAAGAGTGGCCGTCACTACTTGGCCGCCTTCTGCGCGCCCTCGACGGCGGTCTTCCAGGCCTCGTCGGCGTTCTTGCCCTGCTCGACCGACTGCAGCGCCGGGCTGAACACCGTCTCCTGGATCTGGCCGTCGGCCGGGCCCTTGTACTGCGCGGCCTTGATCTTCTTGGCCTGCGTGGCGAACAGCGCGCCGGCCTTGACGTCACCGAAGTAGGCGTTGGTCTGGTCCAGCAGCTCCGGCGCGTCGAGCGCCTTCACCTGGCTCGGGAACGTGCCCTTGGCCTTGAACGCCTTGATCTGCTGCTCCGGCGCGGTCAGCCAGGCGGCGAGCTCGGCGGCCTTCTTCGCGTTCTTGCTCTGCTTCGGCACGGTCAGGTACGAGCCACCCCAGTTGCCGCCACCGTTCGGGAACGCGTCGGTGACCGCCCACTGGCCCTTGTTCTCGGGGCCGGCCTGGGACTCGACCACGCCGAGCATCCACGACGGGCAGGTCTTGGTGGCGAACTTGCCGAGCTTGAAGCCGGTGTTCCACTCGTTGCTGAACGCGCCGAGCCGGGCCGACTGTCCCTTCGCGACGGCCGCGGTCACCGTGGTCCAGTTGGCCTTGATGGCGGTGTTGGTGTCGACGACCAGCTTGTCGGACTTGTCGTAGTAGCCGGTCTCGAGCTGGTTGTGCATGGCGTTGTAGACCTGCGCTGCGCTGTCGAACCAGGCGACGCCGGGAGACTTGGCGATGAACTGGTCACCGGCGGCGAAGTAGCTGTCCCACGTGGCGAAGAGCGCCTTGACGCCCTCGGGGTCGGACGGCAGGCCGGCCTTCTCGAACAGGTCCTTGCGGTAGCACATGGCGAGCGGGCCGATGTCGGTCCCGTAGCCCATGAGCTTGCCGTCCTTGGTGGTGACCGCCTCGGTCTTCCACTTCAGCCAGCGGTCGTCCTCGACCTTCGGGCCGATCTCCTTGAGATCGTTGAACTGCCCGGCCTTCGACATGAACTGGCTGAGGTAGCCCTCTTCGACGCCCTCGATGTCGGCGAGCCCGGAGCCGGCGCCCAGCTTGGTGAACAGGTTCTGGTGGTGCGGCTGGCCCTGTCCGGTCTTGCGCTGCGTGATCTTGACGTCCGGATGAGCCGCCTCGTACTCCGTGAACAGCTCTTCGTAGCCGAACTCGTTGAACGTGGCGATCGTCAGTTCGGTCTTTCCGTCCGCGGTCTGACTTGCCCCGCCTGATCCGCACGCTGTGGTGACGGCGGCGGTCGTGGCGGCACAGATCAGCACGCTGATCCAACGGTGTCGCACGGGAGAACTCCTCTGGTCTCGGCGGCGAGGTCTGGGAGCGCTCCCAGATGCGGAGGAGTGTCGTACTGGCTTCGAACGTGTGTCAAGACACACTTCGGCCCGCACCAGGCGTTTTCGACGTCACTCGGCCGGGTGACCTCGTGGTTCATGACTCAGGTCACGGTTGGGAAACCTGGGAGCGTTCCCGGAAGTGTGTCCGAAGGGTTAACACTGCGTGCTGCACCCGGCACTCACAGCGTCAGGCACGCGCTGCCTCAGGCGGTCGCCACGTCAGGTGTTCGCCGCGTCAGGCACGCACCGCGTCAGGCGCGCACAGCCGTCAGGGCCTCGTCGCGTCTGGCGCTCGTAGCAGTCTGGCGCCCACCGCGTCTGGCACTCACGGCGTCCGCGCGCACCACGTCCCGCGCCCACCGCGTCGGGCAGGCACCGTGCCCCGCATGCACCGCGTCGGGCATGCACCGCGTCGGGCACGCACCGTGTCCCGCACTCACGGCGTCCCGCACTCACGGCGTCAGGCGCTCACTGCGTCAGGCGCTCGCGCGGCGCACCAGGGAGGTCGGCAGCAACAGCGACGGCGGAAGCCCGTCCTCGCCCGCCAGTTCGCCCAGCAGCCGCCACGTCATCGTGCGGCCGAGTTGCTCGACGTCCTGCCGGACGGTGGTGAGCGGGGGAGTGGCGGTGGACGCGAGCAGCGAGTCGTCGAATCCGACGACCGCCACGTCCTCGGGAACGCGCTTGCCGCGTGCGTGCAGCACCTGCAGCACGCCCAGGGCGATGATGTCGGCGGCGACGAACACCGCGTCGACGTCGGGCGCGCGGTCGAGCAGTTCGGTCATCGCGCGAGCGCCGCTCTCCGGTGTGAAGTCGGCCTCCGCGACGAGGTCCGCCGGCAGCCTCGCCTCGCCGAGCCCGCGCCGCCAGCCGCTGAGCCGGTCGAGGCCCGCCGCCATGTCGCGCGGGCCCGAGACGGTCGCGATCCTGGTGCGCCCCAGCGAGACCAGGTGCCGCACCGCGTCCAGGCCGCCGGTGAAGTTGTCCGAGTCCACGAACGGGACCGAGCCGGCGCCCAGGGGGCGTCCGGCCACGACGACCGGCAGGCCGATCTCCTGGAGCCGGTGCGGCAACGGGTCGTCGCCGTGCAGGCTGACCAGCAGCGCGCCGTCGGCGTGGCCGCTCGCCAGGTAGGTGAGGAGGTCGTCGTGGCCCTCCGGCTGGCTGAGCATGAGCAGAAGCTGGATCTGCCGCCCGGTCAGTTCGGCGTGCACCCCGCGCAGCATCCCGGCGAAGAACGGGTCGCCGAGCACCCGGCCGCTCTGCTCGGAGACGATCAACGCGATGGCGTTCGCCTTGCTGCCCGCGAGCGAGCGCGCGGCCTGGTTCGGGCTGTACTTCAGGTGGGTGATCGCCGTGTGCACGGCGTCACGCGCCCTGGCGCTCACGTACGGCTCGTCGTTGATCACCCTGGAGACCGTGGACTTGGACACCCCGGCCAGTCGGGCGACCTCCTCGATCCGGGGGCCGGGCCGTCGTTGCCGGTCGATCTCCGTCATGACGTCCATCGTAGGGCCGTGAGAGCGCGTTCATGGCACGACGCTGTGCCATGAACGCGGCTGGGGTCGGGGCGGGACGCCTGCACGCGCAGAACGTCCCGTCCCGAAGTCGTCAGGGCTCGGCACCCCACGCGAGGACGCCACCTGTGTAGGCGGTGATCCGGTCGAAGTCGGTGAGAGCACTGCTGATCCGGTAGCTGTGGTCGTCGGACTGGACGAAAGTGGACCAATCGGACTTCGCGGTCCTCACCTGTATTTCGCCTGTGCTCGCGCCCGTGGCGAGGCTGCCGGAGGTGAACGACACCTCCAGGTACGCGTCGGCTCCGGTGCGTGCGGTCGCGAGCTTGACCACCCGCACCTGGATGCCGGCGCAGCCGATCTGCGCCCAGTCGCACCAGGTCTGGTACGTCGCCGCCGGTGCGTCGCCGGTGAACCAGTACCGGATCGTCGTGGTGGTCAGGCTGACCGGCGAGGTGCCCCGGTTCGTGAGCTGGAGGGTGGCGCCGATCTGGTTCGACGTGGCCGCGCCGGATCCCTTGTGCTGCACGGAGAGCGTGCTTGCGGTTCCGGGGAGTGTGCGCGTGGCGACCGGAGTGCCGGCCGCGGAGACGTTGCCCGCAGCGTCTCTCGCGCGCACCGAGAACGAGTACGGCGTGTCCGGCGTGAGACCGGTGACCCGCAGACTGGTCGTGGTCGCTGTGCCGGCGACTGCGGTGCCGTTGAGCACGTCGTACCCGGCGACTCCGACGTTGTCGGTCGAGGCCGCCCAGCTCAGCGTGACGCTGGTGGACGTGGCGCCCGAGGCGGTCAGTCCACTCGGGACCGACGGTGCCTCGCTGTCCTCGGTCACGCCGCCGGGTTCGGCGCCCCACACCGTCCTGCCGTCCTGGCGCAGCACGATCCGGTCGGTCTGGGCGACGGTGTTGCCGCTGCCCAGGCCCGTGTGGGACCAGTCGTTGGCCGGGTCCCACGTTCCGGAACTGGTGATCCGGAACTGGACCTCCTTGCGGTACGCGGACTGCCCGGCCGGAGCCACGCCGGGGCACGGGATCTCCACGTAGTACACCGCGCCGCGGTACTGCGTGGGCGCACTCGGTGTGCCGCACTGGTTGTAGTTCGTGGTGACGGTGATCTGGCTCGGCGTGGTGGCGCCGTCGAGGGTGAAGTAGTAGCGCAGCGTGCCGTTGAACGTCCGCGCCGGCCACGCGCTCTTGTTGAGCACGAACGCCTTGATCTCGGTGAACTGCGCGGCGCTCTGGTTCACCGACGCCTGGACGGTCAGCTCGGGGCCGTCGGGCGTCTCGGCCACCGGGAAGTTGGTGAGCGGGGTGCCGCCGAACTCGCCGTACAGGCGGGCCAGGGCGCCGGTGAAGCCCGCGTTGTAGTCGAGCGCGACCTCGTTCATCACGTAGTCGCTGCGGCTGTCGGTGTAGGCGTCGTTGTTGGTGCTGGGGCCGCCGACCAACGCGCCGTAGAGCACGTGCCGGCTGGTCGTCGGCTCCTGGATGCTGTCGGCCCACGAGCCGTGCGCGGTGCGGTGGTGCGGGTTGCGCGGCGGGTTGGTGCCGAAGCCGATGACGTAGCTGGAGTTGCGCGGGTTGTCGCCGAGGGCGTAGTTCACCTGCCGTACGCCGAAGTCGTGGTAGGTCTTGGCTCTCGCGCTGTCGCGTGTGGACAGCCAGTCCGAGTAGGTCAGGGCGGCGAACGCGGTGTTGGCGGCGTAGCGCAGCGAACCCCAGCTGTCGAGCACCGCCTGGCCGCCGGGGGAGTATCGGACCCGGTTGCCGTTGTAGCCGGTGGTCCAGAAGTCCAGCCAGCGGTTGGCGTCGGTGACGTAGGTCTGCTCGCCGGTCAGCTTGGCCATCAGGACGTAGGCGCCGTAGGACTTGTCGTCCCACGCGATGGTCCACTTGTAGGAGCGTTCGGTGCTCTGCGGTTCGGTGCCGAGCTTCTGGTACTCCGTCTTCGCCTTGGTCAGGTAGCTCGCGTCACCGGTGGCGCGGTGCAGCCAGATCGCACCCCAGACGAGCTCGTCCTGGTAGCCGCTCCAGGAGTTGTAGTAGTTCGCGGCGTCCGTGATGCACGAGCTGTACTTGCCGCGATAGGTGTCCGCGAAGCTGTAGAGCTGTTTGGCGTGCGTGAGCAGAGTGGCCGCGTAGGTCGGGTCGGTGTCCTTGAAGACCATGGAGGCCGACGCCATCGCCGCCGCGTACTCGCCCGCGAGGTCGGAGCCGGGACACGAACTGTCCACTTTGTACGACGGACGGGCCATCGGCATGACCTCAGCCGATCCCCACCAGGCGTGGTCGGGGTTGCCCGCGCCGACCTGCCCGTAGACGACGTTCGGGGACGGGTGCGCCTTGATGATCCAGTCGGTGCCGTGCCTCAGGTTCGCCATCAGGTGCGAGAGCTGGCCGGAACCCGCGTAGGCGGCCCGGTTCTCCACGGCTCCCCAGGCGAGCATCGACACGCTGAACGCGAAGGGCAGCCCGAACTTCACGTGGTCACCGGCGTCGTAGAAGCCGCCGGACAGGTCGAGTCCGACGTCGGCGCCGTCGCGCACGGCCGAGTCCGCGCGCCAGCTCACGCGGTTGCTCGCGGGCAGTGCCCCCGAGCGTTGGGCGTCGTAGAACCAGACCGACTTCTGCAACGCCTCCGCGTAGTTGAACGCGGGTGCGGCGGCCGATGGTGGCGCCAGTGGACCGGCCATCCCCGCGAGCACCGCGACGAGGACGGCTGCCACAGCTCTCGACATGCGACTCTGCACGTCAGCCTCCGATGACAGGGTTTCGGACTCTTCTGGGAGCGCTCCCAGATCGGGACTGTAACGGTCATGAAAGCGATCCGACAGGGGTGTGAACTCGTTCGACGGCGCATCGACCACAGTTCGACGACTCACTTTTCGAGCGTGTTGATGCTGGTTACAGTCCGGCTCCGAACTGGGAACGTTCCCAGGTTGCGGAGGTGGGTGTCATGACCGGAAGGCGCATCGTCGCGCTGACCGCGGCGTTCGTGTCGGTGGCCGCGAGCATCGGCTTGGCGGTCGTGGCTCCCGCGGCCGCGGCACCGGGCTGCAAGGTGGACTACGCGGTGCCGAGCCAGTGGCAGGGCGGGTTCACCGCGAACGTGTCGGTGACCAACGTCGGTGACCGGGTCGACGGCTGGCGGCTGACCTGGACGTGGCCGTCCGGTCAGCAGGTGACGCAGGCCTGGAACGCGACCGTCACGTCGTCGGGCAGCCAGGTCACGGCCGCCGACGCGGGCTACAACAAGGTGATCGAGCCGAACGCCAAGGTCTCGTTCGGCTTCAACGGCAGCTGGTCCGGCACGAACACCGCGCCGGAGTCGTTCGCTCTCAACGGGGTCACCTGCACCGGCGGCACCGGCCCGACCCCGACGACAACCACCACCACGACCACCACCACGGGAAATCCGGTGCCGGGCGACGCGATGGCACAGGTCGCGGCGATGCAGCCGGGCTGGAACCTCGGCAACACGCTGGACTCGACCGGGAGCGACGAGACGTCCTGGGGCAACCCGCGGGTCACGGAGGCCTTGCTGGACAACGTGAAGGCGCAGGGCTTCAAGAGCATCCGCGTCCCCGTCACGTGGGGCCAGCACCAGGCGTCGGACCACACGATCGAGGCGGCGTACCTCAACCGCGTCAAGGAGGTCGTCGGCTGGGCACTCGCGGACGGCTTCCAGGTGATGATCAACATCCACCACGACTCGTGGCAGTGGATCTCGGCCATGCCGTCCGACCGGACCGGTGTGCTCACCCGCTACAACGCGATCTGGACGCAGCTCGCCGCGGCTTTCAAGGACTCGCCGGGAAAGCTCGTCTTCGAGAGCGTGAACGAGCCGCAGTTCACCGGCAGCTCGGGTGACGCCCAGAGCGCCCAGCTGCTGCACGAGTTGAACGCGTCGTTCCGCGACATCGTGCGGCGCTCCGGCGGCAACAACGCGAGCCGCCTCCTCGTGCTGCCCACCCTGCACACGTCGTCCGACCAGGCGCGGCTCGACGAGCTGGCGACGTCGATGCGCGGGTTCAACGACCCCAACCTGATCGCGACCGTGCACTACTACGGGTACTGGCCGTTCAGCGTGAACGTGGCCGGCGGCACGCGTTATGACGCGACCGCCCAGAAGGACCTGACCGACTCGTTCGACCGCGTCTACAACACCTTCGTCGCCCGCGGTGTCCCGGTGATCCTCGGCGAGTACGGGCTGCTCGGATTCGACCGGCACACCGGCACGATCGAGCAGGGCGAGAAGCTGAAGTTCTTCGAGCACCTCGGTTACTACGCGCGCACCAAGAAGATCACCACGATGCTGTGGGACAACGGCCAGCACCTCGGCCGCACGTCGTTCCAGTGGAGTGATCCCGAGCTGATCGCGCAGATCAAGTCGAGCTGGGCCACCCGTTCCGGCACGGCGTCGAGCGACCAGGTGTTCAGTGCGAAGTCGAGTGCCGTCACCGCCAAGACGATCACGTTGAACACCAACGGAACCACGTTCACCGGCCTGCGTCAGGGCACGACAGAACTGGTGCGCGGCACCGACTACACGATCTCCGGCGACCAGCTCACGCTGACCGCCGCGGCGATGACCCGGCTGAGCGGATCACGGGCCTACGGCACGAACGCCGTGCTGTCGGCCCAGTTCTCGGCCGGAGTGCCGTGGCGGATCAACCTGATCACCCACGACGTCCCGGTGCTGTCCGCCGCGACCGGCACCACCGCCGCGTTCTCGATCCCGACCACCTTCCGCGGCGACCTGCTCGCCACGATGGAGGCGAAGTACGCGGACGGGTCGAACGCCGGCCCGCACAACTGGACTTCCTTCAAGGAGTTCGACCGGGCGTTCGCGCCGAACTACACCACCGGCGCCACGACGCTCACGCCGGAGTTCTTCGCCGAGGTCAACGACAACGCGCGGGTGACGCTGACGTTCCACTACTGGAGTGGCGCCACCGTCACCTACTACGTCACCAGGTCGGGCAGCGCGGTCACGGGGAGCTTGTGACCTTCAGCCCGCGGCGCAGCGCGGCGATCTCGTCGGCGAACATCCGGGTCGAGATCTCCGCGCTCGCCACCATCGACGAACCGTGGAACGTGCCGGGGTAGAGGTGCAGCTCGACCGGCACGCCCGCGTGTGCGAGACGGCGCGCGTACTCGACGCCCTCGTCGCGCAACGGGTCGAACTGGCACGTCGACACGAACGTCGGCGGCAGGCCGCTGAGGTCGGTCGCGCGGGCCGGGGCGGCGTACGGCGAGACGTCGTCCCCGCCCGGTTCGGTGCCGAGGTAGGCCGTCCAGCTGTAGACGGCGTTGGGGCGGTTCCAGATCGGGGTGTCGACGTAGTCGGTCATGGACTCGGTGCCGAGCCGGTCGTCGAGCTCGGGGATGCCGAGGAACTGGAAGCACAGCTCGGGGCCGCCGCGGTCGCGTGCCATCAGCACGGTGCCGGCGGTGAGGCCGCCACCGGCGCTCTCGCCGCCGATGCCGAGCCGTGCGGGGTCGATGCCCAGCTCGCCCGCCTTCTCGGCGGTCCACTTCAGCGCGGCGTAGCAGTCCTCGACCGGAGCGGGGAAGGGGTGCTCGGGCGCGAGCCGGTAGTCCACCGACACGATGACGATGCCCAGTTCGTCGGCCAGGCGCAGGACGTGGGCGTGGAACGTGTCGAGGTCACCGAGCACGAACCCGCCGCCGTGGACGTAGACCAGTCCCGGCACCAGGCCCTCGCGGTTCGCCGGGCTGTAGACGCGCACCGGCACGTCCGGGGCGTCGGACGGGCCGGGCACCGTGACGTCCCGGACGTCGATCGGGTTCGCCGGTTCGTAGGCCGGCATGAGATCGCTGAGTTGGGACTGCTGGCCGCGCGCCGCCTGCAGCGCCTCGTAGTCGGGCAGGGCCACCAACGGCAGCATGTCGAGCCATGGCAGCAGTTCGGGATCGACGTTGTAGCTCATGCACTGATCCTCGGGGTGTGACGTCGGTGTGGGCAGCCGACAGGTGGCGGGAGATCGGGGCCTCCGGCCAGCCACCTGTCGGGGCTATGGTGGCGTGATGCGAGGCCTGCTGCTGAGGTTGTCCGGGCTGGACGCCGACGCCGAGAGCGCGGTGAGGGTGATCGGGTTCTTCGATCGCCTGATCACCGAGCGCGCGGGCCTGGACGCGTTGGTGCGCAGCACGTCCGAACTCGCCGGGTGCCCGGTCGGCCTGAGCGCCCCGGGACAGGGCCTGGCGCTGCGAGCCGACGCCGGTGGTGCCGTCACGGCGGGCCCGGCGCCCGCGCGGGCCTCCGTCCGCGCTCTCGAAGGCGGCGTGGAGGTCTGGGTCGCGCGCGAGGGCACGCCCGCACCGTTGGACGACATGTTGCTGGAACGGTTCGCGATCGCCGCCGCCGTGCTGTTGGAGCACTCCAGCGTGCCGCTGCCGGAGCTGGGTGATCCGGCGTTGATCGAGCTCGTGCTGTCCGAAAGCGTTGGTACCGCGGAACGATCCCGTGCCCTGCACCTGCTCGGCATTGCCGCCACGGCACCGTTGCGCGTGCTCGCGGCGACCGGCGAGGTGCCGGGCCGGTCGGTGCTGCTGGGCGACGTGCGGGCGGTGCTGAGCACCGACGTCCCCGCCGTGGACGGGCGGCTCGGCGTCGGGCCGCTGCTGCCCGCGATCGACGCGGCCAGGGCGTGGCACGCCGCGCGCACGGCGTTGCGGTACACATCGGACAGTGAGCCGGTGGTGTGGTGGGAAAGGCTTGGCGGGCTGGCACTTCTCGCCGACCAGCTCGACTCCGCCGACATCGCGGCGCTGCCGGACGTGCGCGCGCTCGACCGGCTGGCCGCGGAACCGGGCATGATCACGATGCTGGACGCGTTGTGCGCCACCGGTTCGGTGCGCAAGGCCGCGGCGGTGCTGCACCGGCACCACAGCACGATGACCGTCCGGCTCGCCCGCGCCGAGTCGGTGCTCGGGTTCGAACTCGACTCGGCGGGCCGGTTCCGGCTCCACCTGGCGTTGATGTTGCGGCGTCTGCTGGACTAGCCGCTCACGGGTGCCCGCCACAGGCCCACGAGCGCGTCCACCAGGCCCGTCGCGGTGTCGTGCCAGCTGGCGCGCGGGGTCGGGGTGTTGTCGGCCAGGGCGCGCTCGCGTTCGGCGATCATGTGCACCAGCAGCTGGCGGGCCATGTCGTGGCGTTCGGCGCGCACGTCGTCCGGCAGGTCGGCCAGGCAGGCGTTCAGGCCCGCCAGGATGCGCACCTGCGACGGTGACGAGCGGGTCTCCTCGATGATGATCGGCCGCAGCGTCGGGTCGGTCATGACCTGCGCGCCGAAGCGGGCGAACCAGGTGGGGCTGCCGACCGCGTCCAGGTGCTCGGTGACCGGCCGGACGAGACAGCTGAGCCAGTCCCGGATGTCAGGGGAGTCGCCGAGCTCGGAGACCATGCGCTGCCGGATCTCCTCGACCTGGGCCAGGTGCTTGCGCGCGATGGCACGGACGAGGTCGGCCTTGGTGCCGAAGTGGTAGCCGACGGCCGTGTTGTTGCCCTGGCCCGCCGCCTCGCTGACCTGGCGGTTCGACACGGCCAGCACCCCGTGCTCGGCGAACAGGCGTTCCGCGGCGGTCAGGATCAGCTCACGGGTGGCGTGCGCCCGTTCGGCCCTCGTCGGGTTGTCGACCTTGCTCATCACGTCACCATCTTCCACCGGGAGCTGCTCCGGACATCGCGGACATCCTGCGCGCGGGGCGTTCAAGATGCCCGCCCGCTCCAGATTAAGTCAAGTGACTGACTTAGACTCGGTGGCGTGCTCCTCGAAGAAACGCCTCCGGTGACCCGTCCGAACGTCGTCGTGGCAGTCCTCGCACTGGGCGGCATCACGGTGGCGCTGATGCAGACCCTGGTCATCCCGCTCCTGCCGAGGTTCCCCTCGCTGCTGAACTCCTCGCCCGGCGACACCACCTGGGTGATCACGGCGACGCTGCTGGCCGGCGCGGTCGCGACGCCCGTCGTCGGCCGGCTCGGCGACATGTACGGCAAGCGCCGCATGCTCGTCGTCAGCCTGGTCCTGCTGGTCGTGGGCTCGGTGATCGCAGCGCTGAGCTACTCGCTGGTGCCGCTCGTCATCGGACGCGTGGTGCAGGGACTGGCGGTCGGTGTCATCCCGCTCGGCATCAGCATCATGCGGGACGAACTGCCGGTGGAACGGCTGGCCGGGGCGACCGCGCTGATGAGCGCCTCGCTCGGCGTCGGCGGTGCGCTGGGCCTGCCCGCGGCGGCGATCCTGGTCGAGCAGACCGACTGGCACATGCTGTTCTGGACGTCGGCGGGCGTGGGCACCCTGGTGCTGGCCGCGGTGCTGGTCTGCGTGCCCGAGTCCCCGGTCCGCAGCGGCGGGCGGTTCGACGTCCCCGGTGCCCTGGGGTTGTCGGTCGCGCTGGTCTGCCTGCTGCTCGGGGTGTCGAAGGCGTCGGTGTGGAGCGGCGGCACGGTCACGGGCCTGTTCGTCGTGGCGGCCGCGGTGCTCGGCCTGTGGGGCTGGTGGGAGCTGCGGTCACCGCGGCCGCTGGTCGACCTGCGCACCACGGCCCGGCGTCAGGTGCTGCTGACGAACATCTCGTCGCTGGTGTTCGCGTTCGCCATGTTCGCGCAGTCGCTGGTGCTGCCGCAGGTGCTGCAGCTGCCTACCTCGACGGGCCACGGACTCGGGCAGTCGCTGCTGGTCACGGGCCTGGTGCTGGTGCCGTCCGGACTGGTCATGATGGCGACGTCGCCGGTGGCCGCGCGGATCTCGAACGCACGGGGCCCGCGCGCCACGCTGATCCTCGGCACGCTCGTGGTCGCCTTCGGGTACGGCGCGGGGATCTTCATGCTGACCGCGGTGTGGCAGCTCGTCATCATCTCGGCCGTGATCGGGGCCGGCATCGGCCTCGGCTACGGCGCCATGCCTGCCCTGATCATGGGCGCCGTGCCGACCTCGGAGACCGCCGCGGCCAACAGCCTCAACGCGTTGATGCGCGCGATCGGCACGTCGGTGTCGAGCGCCGTGGCGGGCGTCGTGCTCACGCAGGTCGGCGTGCCGTTCAGCTTCCAGCTCATCCTGGGCCTGGGCGCCGCGACCGCGCTGCTCGCAGCCGTGGTCGCGGCGTTCATCCCCTCGGCAAGTCCAGTGAGGCAGGTCAGCTGAAGAACCGGACGATCTCACCCGTGACGAAGTCCGGCTGCTCCTCGGCCAGCCAGTGGCCGGACCCGTCGACGCGGACGACCTCGAACTGGTTCGCGACGTTCGGCAGCGCCCCGAGGAACTGGTCGTAGGAGGAGATCGAGGCCAGGCCCAGCACCGGCGGCACGAGCTTGGCGTACGTCTTGCCGTCCGCGATGTCCTGGTGGAACGCCTGGTACCAGCCGTTGCTGGCGCGGATGGCGTCCGGCGAGTTGTAGTTCTGCGCGTAGATCCGCCGCGAGCGTTCGTCGATGGCGGACGGCGTGAACGCGGTGTTCGCGAACAGCCAGTCGATCAGGTACCGGAACCGCCCGGCCAGCAGCTGCTCCGGCAGCCCCACGACCTGGTTGAACGCGAACCACCACACGCTGAACATGCCCGGCGGCGGCAGCAACGGGATCTGGTAGAAGCTCTCGTCGGGGTGCAGCACGTCCATGAACGCGACCTTCTTCGTCGCGTTGGGGAAGTTGGCCGCGAAGGAGAACGCGACCATGCTGCCCAGGTCGTGCCCGACGACGTTGACCTTGGCGTACCCGAGCTTCTTGACGAGCTCGTGCAGGTCCGTCGCCATCGTCTTCTTGTCGTACCCGCCGGCCGGCTTGTCCGATCCGCCCTGCCCGCGCATGTCGACCGCGATCACCCGGAACTTCGCGGCCAGCGCGGGCAGGATCTTGTTGTACAGCCACCAGGTCTGCGGCCATCCCGCCAGCAGCACGAGCGGCTCGCCCTTGCCACCCGTGACGTAGTGCAGGCGCACACCGTTGACCTGTGCGTAGTTGTGCTTGAAACCGGGGAGGTCCGGCTCGGCGACCTTCCGCTCGGCGTCGGCACCGGCGGTCCCGGCACTCGCGGCGAGCGCGGCGCCCGCACCCAGCGCGAACACTCTGCGCCTGTTCAGTTCCATGTCCTTGCCCCCATCCGTTGCTCGGCGCGGACATCCGAACAAGCGGCGCTCGAGCACGACTGGAGATCAGGGGACGAGGTGGTAGGCGACCGTCGGCCAGACGGCGCCCTTGACCTCCCGGTCCTCGTCGCGGGCGGGATCGCGGACGAACCCGGCGCGTTCGGCGACCTTGCGGGAGCCGACGTTGTCGCGGTGCGTCCACAACCTCAGCTCGGCGACGGTGTGGTGAGCGAGGATCCACGCGACGAACTCGGTGAGCGCCTTGGTCGCCAGCCCCCGGCCGCGGGCGTGAGCGGCCACGAGGTACGACACGTGGCCGATGCCGTCCTCGAAGTCGACGGCCACGTTGCCGCAGCGTTCCCCCGCGTCCTCGATGCAGAACGACGCGGTGGCGGGGTTCGTGGGCAACGCCCTGATCGCGTCGGCGACCTGCGCCTCCGTGATCGTGGGCGGGTCGGTCGTGTAGCGCTGGACCTCCGGGTCCCTGGTGACCTCCGCGTACCAGGCCGCGTCCTCGGCGGTCCACTCGCGCAGCATCACCCCAGCTCGGCGGAGTCCGTGAGCCGCAGCTTGCGGCGCGCCCGCTGGTAGAACGTCGTCATCCCGAGCCGCACCACCCGCGCGGCGCCGGCACGGCCGCGCAACGACACCCGCTGGCCCGGTTCGACGTAGCCCGCGACCATGCCGTCCACCTCGACCGCGAGGCGGCCGCTGGACGGCAGCAGGTCGAGGTCTACCTCGTCGTTCACCGACAGCACCACGCCCCGGCTGTAGGCGGAGTGCGGGGCGGCCGGGGTGACGAGCAGGGCCTCGACGGACGGGCTGGTGATCGGGCCGCCCGCGGAGAAGCTGTAGGCGGTGGAGCCGGTCGGGGTGGCGACGATGACGGCGTCGGCGGCGTAGCTGACGAACGGCTGGCCGGCCACGCGGACGGCCACGCGGGCGCTGCCCTCGCCGGGGATGCGGACGACGGCGACGTCGTTGAACGCGGTGACCTTCTGGTCGTTGAAGTGCGCGTCCACGGCGAGGCGGGGTTCGACGGTGAAGTCGTGGGCGTCGATGGCGCTCAGGGCGGCGGGCAGGTCCGGGACGTCCACCTCGGCCAGGAAGCCGAGTTTGCCCAGGTTGACGCCGAGGACCGGGGCTCGTTCGCCGTCGGCCATGCGCATGGCGCGCAGCATCGTGCCGTCGCCGCCGAGGCTCACCAGCAGGTCGGCGCGGCGGCCCAGTTCCTCCGCGGTGACCGGGGTGGCCTCGCAGCGCAGGCGCTGGATCTCGGTGGAGATGCCGAGGATCTCGACACCGCGGTTGGTCGCCCAGCCGAGGACTGCCTCGACGGCGGCGGCGGAGTCTCGTTGCGGGTGCAGCACCAGGCCGGCGGCGTGCACGTCAGTTCGTCCTCTGTCGGGTCACGACGCCAGTCTGCCGAATTCTGGACGGACGTGCGCCCCTCGTCCGAACGGCTGATGCCCACGTGTGCGAACCGGCCGTTCGGCGGGCGGGCGTGACCTCGAGGAGGAGTCCGGAGTGGACTTCCGTTTCTAGGTTGGCCACATGACCATCCTGCTAGCCGATCCGATCGTGCGCGCCGTCCGCGTGCTCGACAACGGGGATCCTTTGGTGCCGTTGGACCACGCACCTGGAGTGTGGGTGCGGGAAGGGCTCGCGCGGCGGCTCGACGTGGCCCGCGCGCTGCTTCCGTCCGGTGTGGACCTGCGGGTGATCGAGGGGCACCGCAGCATCGCCGACCAGAGCGCGATCATCGAGCGGTACACCGCCGAGTTGCGTGAGCTGCACCCCGCGGCCGACGCCGTCGAACTCGGCCGGTTGTCCAGCCGGTTCGTCGCGCCGCTGGCCGTCGCGCCGCACGTCGCGGGTGCCGCAGTCGACCTGACGCTGGTCACGACCTCTGGGGCCGAGCTGTGGATGGGCACGGAGGTCGACGCCACTCCCGAGGAGAGCGACGGCACCTGCTTCTTCGCCGCGCCGGTCGACGAGGAGGCCCGGCACAACCGGACGGTGCTGGCCGCCGCCCTCGGTGGTGCCGGCCTGATCAACTATCCGACCGAGTGGTGGCACTGGTCCTACGGCGACCGCTACTGGGCGTTGCTGACCGGGGCCGACCACGCCGTCTACGGACCAGTGGAGGTGCCTGCGTGGGCGCGCGCGTGACGAGCCTGCGCCAGGTCTCGGCCAGTGCGTCGCTCTCGATCGACCTCGCCGCGGTGGCCGCCAACACTCGCCGGTTCGTGTCGCTGGCCCGAGGTGGCGTCATGGCGGTGGTGAAGGCCGACGGGTTCGGGCACGGGCTGGGCGACGTCGCCCGGACCGCCGTGGCCGCTGGTGCCACCTGGATCGGGGTCACCTCTCTCGACGAGGCCGTGCAGGTGCGGGAGTCCGGTGTGGACGTTCCGGTGCTGAGCTGGCTCAACCCCGTCGACGCCGACGTGCGGACGGCGGTCCGGTACGGGATCGACCTGAGCGTGCCGAGCCTGGAGCACCTCGCGGGGATGGAGGCCGGGGTGCGCGTGCACCTCCAGCTGGACACGGGAATGGCGCGCGACGGGGCCGCGCCGGAGACCTGGCTAGCGCTGATGTCGTCGGCACGTCGTGCGGAACTGGCCGGGAGGGTCTCGGTCGTCGGAGTGATGGGACATCTGCCTTGTGCGGACACTCTTGGAGCGAATGAGTCCGGGAAGCGCGCGCTGCTGCGGGGAGTCGCGATGGCGCGCCAGGCGGGCCTGCGGCCGTCCGTGCGGCACCTCGCGGCCACGAGCGCCGCGCTGACGGACCCCGGCACCCACCTGGACGTCGTCCGGATCGGGGCCGGACTGGTGGGGATCGACCCGTCCGGGACCACCCGGCTGCGCTCCGCGTTGCGGTTCACGGCGCCGGTGGTCCAGGTGCGGCGGGTCGCCGCCGGAACCGGGGTCGGCTACGGGCACGCGTACGTGGCGGACCGTGCGACGACGTTGGCGTTGCTGCCGGTGGGCTATGCGGATGGCCTGCCGCGCAACGCTTCCGGCAACGCGGAGGTGTGGCTGGCGGGACGGCGCCGGCCGGTCGCCGGGGTGATCTCGATGGACCAGGTCGTGGTCGACGTCGGGGACGACGTGGTGGAGCCGGGGGACGAGGCGGTGGTGTTCGGGCCGGGGGACGGCGGCGAGCCGACGGCGGGGGACTGGGCCCGGTGGGCGGGAACGATCCCGCACGAGATCGTGACGGGCATCGGGGCGAGGGTGCGGAGGAGCATTCGATGAGGGGGATCCGCGTCGCTGTGATCGGTGGCGGGCAGAACTGCGAGCACGACGTCTCCGTGGCGTCGGCGGCGTCGGTGCGCGCGGCGCTCGACCTGACGAAGTACGAGGCCGTGGCGCTCACGATCGGCCGCGACGGCCGGTGGTACGGCCAGAACGGCCAGGTGCTCGACACGCTGACGTCCGGCAGTCTCGCCGCCGCGCTCGACGTGATCGCGACCTGCGACGTCGTGTTGCCGCTGGTCCACGGGCCGCTGGGTGAGGACGGCACGCTGGCGGGCCTGTGCGAACTGGCCGGCGTGCCGTACGTGGGCTCGCCGCTGCGCGCCGGTGCGCTCGCGATGGACAAGTGGGCGACCAAGCTCGTCGCCGAGGCCGTCGGGGTGCGCACGGCGAAGGCCGTTCTCGTCACCAATTCGTCCACTGTGGACTTCACCGGTCCTGTGGTGGTGAAGCCGGTGGCGGCGGGGTCGAGTTTCGGGGTGAAGCTCGTCGAACGCGAGGAGGATCTCGAACCCGCTGTGCGCCAGGCACTGGAACTGGACGACCGCGTGCTGGTCGAGGAGGTCCTGGACGGCCGGGAGATCGACATCGCGGTCCTCGACGACCCGGAGCAGGGCCGCAGGACCGGGCCGCCGCTGGAGATCCAGGTGCCCGGGCTCTTCGACACGGCCGTGAAGTACGACGGCAGCGCCACCTTCCTGATCCCGGCCCCGGTGGCGGACACCGAGCTCAAGGCTTTGGAAGACGCGGCTTTGAAGGTCTACGAGGCGCTTGGCTGCCGTGGCCTGGCGCGGGTCGACTTCTTCCTCACGAAGGACGGCCTGGTGCTCAACGAGGTCAACACCATGCCGGGCATGACGGCGGAGTCCCAGGTGCCCAAGATGTTCGCGGCCGCCGGACTGTCCTATTCGGACCTGCTGGACAAGCTGGTCCGGGGAGCGATGCGGTGAAGCGGATCGCCGGGCTGGACGTGTTGCGCGGCATCGCGATTCTTCTCGTGATGCTGCGCCACGCGTTCCCTGACGTGTTCCCCGGTGCGGGTGTGGTCGGCGTGGTCGTGTTCTTCACGCTCAGCGGCTACCTGATCACCGGTGTCCTGCAACGGGAGCTGACGAACACCGGACGCGTCGACTTCAAGCGGTTCTACCTGCGCCGGGCACGCAGGCTGTTGCCCGCGTTGCTGGCGCTGACAGCGATCTTCGCGATCGTCACGCTCGTGTTCGATCCGCTGGGGGAGCGCGACAAGCTGCTCAAGACGGTGGTCGTGCTGGTCACGTTCACCGGCAACCTGCCCATCAGCGGGGTCAGTCCGGCGGCGTTCCACGGCTGGACGCTCGCGACCGAGGAGCAGTTCTACCTGCTGTGGCCCGCGTTGCTGGCGTTCGCGTGGGTGCGCAACCGGACCGGTGCGGCCCTGGTCGTCACGGCGCTCGCGGCACTGGCCGCCTGCACGGCGACGCTCGTCTGGCTGTGGCCGAACGCCGACAACGCCTACGCGCTGCCGACGTCGTGGTTCGTGTGCTTCGTGATCGGCGCCGCGACCAGGCTGAAACTCACGACCGCGCCGCGCTGGGCCGTGCCGATCGCCCTGACCGGTCTGGCGGTGCTCTCGGTGATCCCGCTGCGGGGCCACGCGCTGACCTACCTCGTGGCGGGCCCGGCGATCGCGGCCTGCACGGCCGTGCTGCTGCTGGTCTGGTCGAAGTGGGAGCAGGTGGCGACGCCGATCCGCCCGCTGGTGGCGCTCGGCACCCTGTCCTACGGCGCCTACCTGTGGAACTACCCGCTGACGCTGTGGCTGCGGCCGGAACTGGGCGCCGCCGCCGGGCCGATCGCGGCGGTACTCACGATCGTGGCGGCGGCGCTCAGCTGGCGTTACGTCGAGGAACCGGTCATGCGGCGAGGTAGCCGTTCACCAGAGCGAGCCAGCCCGGCTTGAGGTGCCACCCGTCCGGTTCGGAGGGGTCGGCGTAGTAGATGCCGTGCGTGTCCGGGTTCGTGCCGCTGATCCGGTAGGTCCACCACGCCCAGCCGATGCCGTTGTCGTCGAAGGCCCCCAGAACCTTGCGGGCCTTCGACTTCGCGTCGTCGTCGCCGCTCTCGACGCCGACCTGGTTGATCCACACCGGCACGTCGTGCGCGGCCCGGAAACCGGTGATCTGCCCGATCCGGTTGAGCGGTTCGGCGAAGATGAAGTAGTTGCAGGTGTAGATGACCTTCGGGTCCACCGTCGTGTACGCGCCTTCGAGGTGGGCGCAGCTGTAGTTGTCGTTGGGCCCCACGACGATCGGGGTTCGGCGGTCGACACCGCGGGTCACGCCGATCATCTCGTCGTAGAACGCCTTCACCCCGGCGTCGCTCACCCCGATCGGCTTGGGCTCCGGCAGGATCTCGAACGCCCCCACGAACGCCTTCGTCTTGTAGCGCCGCACGAGGAACTGCCACACCTCCTTGAACTCCTGCTTCATCGCGGCGTTCGTCCAGAAGTTGTCCGGGCGTCCACCCGCGCCCTGCCCGTGGTCCGAGTCCACGAACAACGTGATCCACAGGCCCGCGGCGCTCGCCTGCTCGACGGTCTGGTCGAGCAACGCCAGGTGACCGGCCTTGATGTGGCTCGGGTTCGCGGGATCCGGATCGCGGCTGTCGACGCCGTCCTTCCACTCGCCCCACCAGCGCAACGGGATCCGCACCGAGTTCGCGCCCGCCGCCACGTTGTCGGCGGGGTCCTGCGGCTGGACCGTCCCCACTGCCCCCAGTTGTAGCCCCGCAGCACGATCGGGTGCCCGGCCGGATCGACCACGTCCGCCCCGGACACCGACAGTCGGGCCGGTGCGGCCGCGCTCGCGGGCACGCTGCCCAGCGCCAGCACGACCGCCGTGGCCAACCCGAAGACCACCTGTCTCAGCTTCACGAGAAGTCCCCTCTCAAGATCGGCAAGAACCGTTCGGGTCGATACGGTGCCGCAGCGGGATCCGGGCGTGGTTCGGACTTCGTTCGGGAAACGTCAAGATCGCGGGGTTGTTCACCGTTGTTTCTTCAGCTCACGGCCTCGACCGTGAAGAACCTTCTCCGGCTAGAACAGGCGGCAGGAGAAGGGGGAGCACCATGAGTGAAGAGGTGGGTCTGCCGCGATCGTCGCTCTGACGACGTCATCGCGGGCAGGGCGGGGTGGGGTCGATGTCCGGAAAGTGGCGGTTCCAGTCGGGGGCGGACAGGGGCGGCGACACCGTGGCGCAGATGCGTGCGGCAGCGTGCTCGGCATCGGCCTCCCACGCTCGAACGGTCCGGTCGCCACCCGCGCTGAGCAGCGTGTGGCCGTCGGGCAGGAACGCCAGCGCGTACACCCGCTCGGTGTGCCCGGACAGGGTGGCGAACGGGGTGCGGTCGGCCACCCGCCACAGCCGCACGTCGTGGTCGGCGCTCGCGCTGGCCAGGGTGGTGCCGTCGGGGGAGAACGCGATGGCGTGCACGGTGTCGGTGTGGCCGGTCAGCTCGGCCGTGAGGGTGCCGGCGGCGACGTCCCAGATCCGGACGGCGAAGTCCGTGCTGCCGGTGGCGAGGAGCTTGCCGTCCGGGCTGAACGCGACCGACTTGACGGCGTGCGTCTGGCCGGTGAGGTGGGTGATCACCCGGCGCTGGGCCACGTCCCAGATCCGGGCGCTGAAGTCACCGGAACCGCTGGCCAGGAGGCGGCCGTCGGGGCTGAAGGCGAGTGCCTCCACGGTGTCCGAGTGGCCGAGCAGGGTGCCGAGCGAGGCGCCCGTCGCCGCGTCCCACAGCACGATGGTGCGGTCGGTGCCCGCGGTGGCGATGGTGGAGCCGTCCTGGCTGATCGCCATGGCGTTCACCGCGTCGGCGTGGCCCGCGAGGTCGGGGAGCTTCACCGGGGTGCCGCTGATGTCCCACCGGTGCACGCGGTGGTCGGCGCTGGCGGCCAGCAGGATCTTGCCGTCGGGGGAGAACCTGACCGTGTTGACGGCGTCGGCCGGCCCGGTCAGGACGGTGCGGAGCCGGCCGTCCTGCCACAACTTCACCGTGCGGTCGTAGCCGCCGGTCGCGACCATCTTGCCGTTCGTGGCGACGGAGTAGACGGAGTCGCTGTGGGCTTGCAGCAGCTCGCCGGGCAGGTCCCAGAGCCGGACGGTGTGGTCGTCGCTCGCGGTCGCCAGCGTCGATCCGGCGAACGCGGCCGCGACGACCGCGGCGGTGTGGCCGGTCAGCACGAGCGGGTCGGCCTGGCCGAGGTCCCAGACGCGCGCGGTGCGGTCGACCGAGGTGCTCGCGAGCAGGCCGTCGGGGCTGAACGCCAGGCCGCGCACGACGTCCGTGTGCCCGGACAGGATTCGCGGCTCACCGCCGTTCGCCGGCCAGACCTGGACGTCGCGGTCGCGGCTGGTGGCGATGCTCTGCCCGTCCGGGCTGATGGCGACCGCGTGCACCGGGCCCTTTCCGGCGAGCACGCGCGAGGTCGGGGTGCCGGTCAGGTCCCACAGCAGCGCGGTGCCGTCGTTGGCGCCCGCGACGAGTTTGGAGCTGTCCGGGCTGAACGCGAGCGAGATGACCGCGTCGGAGTGGGGCAGTTCGGCGATCCGGCGCGGCTGGCGCAGGTCGGTGAGGTCCCAGAGCCGGACGATCCGGTCCGTGCTCGCGGTGGCCAGGATCCGGTTGTCGCCGCTGAACGCCACCGCGTTGACCTGGTCGTTGTGCGTGATGGTGGCGAGCACGTCTCCCGTGCTCGAATCCCACAAACGGGCCGTGTGGTCCCATCCGGCCGTGGCCAGGAGCGCACCGTCGGTGTTGAACGCGACCTTGACGACGTTGTCCGTGTGGCCGTTGAGCGTCGAGACGTCCCGCGGGTGGTGCGGGTCGGTGAGGTCGACGACCTCGACCGTGCGGTCCTTGCTGGAACTGGCGAGCAGATGGCGCCGCGGTGAGTACGCGACGGCGTTGACGTTGTCGCGGTGGCCGGTCAGGCGGGTGGCGTAGAACGGCGTGAACGCGCTGAGCACGGCGCTGCGGGCGTCGGGCGTGGGGGAGAGCCGGTAGGCGGCGAGCGCGAGCTGGGCGGCCTGCGCGGGATCGGTGCCGCGCAGGCGTTTGGCGTCCTGGGCGACCTTCTGCGAGAGCGCGCTGTTGCGTTGCTTGGTCGCTTCGGACGAGGCCTGCATCGCCGTGACGCTGATGCCGGTCGTGATGATCAGGAGCAGGGTCAGCAGGCCGACGAGGACCTGAAGGCGCCGCCTGCCTTGGCGGGTGCTCGCGAGTTCGGCGGACTCGGCGGTGACGCTGGCGGTGAGGAACTCGCGTTCGCGGGCGGTGAGCGGGTGCGGCGGGTCCGTCAGCCACGGGCGGAACGACCCGAGGCGTGCGCCGCGCACGAGCGCGCCGGGATCACGGTGCAGCGACTCCCACACCGCCGCGGACTCGGCCAGGTCGCGGTGGGCGCGCAGGCCGTCGCGGTCGGCCGCGAGCCACTCGCGCAGGCGCGGCCAGCAGCGGATCAACGCCTCGTGCGTGATCTCGATCCGGTCGTGGTCCACGGTGATCAACCGGTGCGTCGTCAACGCTTCCAGGACCAGCGCGGCGTCCGGTTCGTCGTCGAGTTCGCCGCGGGAGATCCGGCGTTTGGTGTCCTCGGTGCCGTCGCCGATCGCGGTGAGCCGGATGAACAGCGACCGCACGACCTCCTGCTGCCGTTCGGTCAGGCCGGCGAACACCGACTCGGCGGTGCGGGTCAAGGCTCCCTCGAACCCGCCCGCGGCGCGGAAACCCTGCAGCGTCAGGGTGTTGCCCTTGCGGCGGTGCCAGGTCTCCAGCAACGCGTGGGAGAGCAACGGCAGCGCGCCCGCCTGCTCGACGCAGTTCGCGACGAGCTCGGCGACCAGCGCGGTCTCGACGGTGTGCCCGATCCGCCGGGCGGGCTGGATGATCGCGGCGCGCAGCTCGTCGGTGCTCATCGGGCCGACGGTGATCTGGGCGCTGCCCATGGCCTCGACCAGCGCCGGGAAGTCCGTGCAGTGGCCGTAGAAATCGGCCCGCACGCCCAGCACGACCCTCCGCGCGGTCAGCATGTCGACGAACCGCCTGCGGGTGTCGCGGTCCTCGCAGAGGGTGAAGATCTCCTCGAACTGGTCGACCACGAGAACGGTGTCCGGCTCCGCGTCCTTCAGCGCCCTGGCGCACTCCTCCAGCGGCGCCGGACCGGGCGTGAACAGCACCGCGTGGTCGCCCAGCCGGGGCATCAGACCGGCCCTGAGCAACGACGACTTGCCGGCACCGGACGCGCCGACGACCACGACGACCCGGTCGTCACCGACCTGGCGGGTGAGCCGGTCGATCAGGCGGTCGCGGCCGAAGAACCGTTCGGCGTCCTGCTGCCCGAACGCGGTCAGCCCCGCGTAGGGCGAGCCGACGTCCTGCTCGGGCTGGGTTTCGTCGGCGGCCGTGGCGTACCAGCGGCGTTCCCACTCCTCCTCCGACCCGCCGCACGCCCGGACGTAGGCGAGCGTGACCTGCAGCGTCGGCAGCTTGCGCCCGGCGGCGGCCTGGGACAGCGCCGCCTCCGAGTAGTGCGTCACCGAACTGAGCTGGCGGTAGGTGGGGCTGCCCGCCCTCTCCCGCAACGACCTGAGCTCCCGCGCGAACGTGAGCACCGCCGAGTCGCCCGTGTCGAGCGGTCTTTCCTTGCGTGGCATCCCCGGATCCCCCTCGTGCTTCCCGGGAGAAGAACCCTAGTCGCAGAAACTGTTGATCGTGGCGGTCAGCACCTCTGTCAGGCGGTCGAGGGAGGCCAGGTCGACGTACTCGGTGGCCGCGTGGGCACCCGCGCCGTCGACGCCGAACAGCAGGCAGGGGATGCCGGCGCGGTCCAGCAGGGCGCAGTCGGTCCAGAACGGCTCGGCGCGGATCACGGGTGGCTCGCCCAGGTTCGCGATGAGCGTGCGGACGATCTCGGCTTCGGGGTCGGCCTCGAACGGGTCCCTGGCCAGGCCTCGGGTGAGCGTGGCGGTGAAGTCCGGGACCGTCTCGGTGAGGTGGTCGAGGATCGCGCGCAGCTCGTCCTCGGTCTGCTGCGGGGATTCGCCGGGGACGGTGCGGCGTTCGAGGGTGATCCGGCAGGTCGCCGGGTAGGTCGAGGCCTCCTCGCCGCCGCTGATCAGGGACGCGTGGACCGTGCCGGTACCGAGCAGGTGGTGCTTCGGGCCGTCGGCGAGGTCTCGGCCGAGTTGTTCCAGCGACACCAGGAAGTGGCCTGCCTTGGCAATCGCGTCGATGCCCAGCTCCGGCCGTGACCCGTGGGCCGCCCTGCCTTGGATCTCGACGTCGAACCACACGAAACCCTTGTGCGCCAGCGTGACCTCGAGGTGGCTGGGTTCGGTGACGACGGCGGCGTCGGCGGTGAAGTGGTCCAGGACCTCCTCCGTGCCGGAGCTGCCGTGTTCCTCGTCGGCCACGCACGCGACGATCACGTCGCCGCGCAGCGGGCGTTCGGTGGCCCTGGCGGCGGCGATCATCATGGCCGCGATGCCGCCCTTCATGTCGAACGTGCCGCGGCCGAACATCCTGCCGTCTTTGATCTCCGGTTTGAGCGGGTCGCCGTCGTAGCCCGCGAGGCCGACCGTGTCGAGGTGGCCGTTGAGCATCAACGACTTGCCGCCGCCGGTGCCCTTCCTGACGGCGACGAGGGACGGCCTGCCCGGTCGTCGCTCCAGGCGGTGGACCTCGAAGCCGTTGCGCTGGAACCAGGTGGTGCAGAAGCCGGCGATCTCCTGCTCGCCGTTGCCACCGGGGACGAGGTCGGGGTTGACCGAGTCGATGGAGATCAGGTCGGCCAGCAGGTCACGTGGGTTCACGGGCGTCCTTCGGTGCTGATGAGCACGACGGTGGCGAGGTCGCCGAGCTCGTTGCGGATGGCACGTAGTCCGGCGAGAGGGGCGGCGCCGCACGGTCCTGAGTGGACGTTCTGCGCGTGGAGGTCGTGCATCGCCTTGGTGCATTCGGCTTCGGAGATGGACACGGCGGCGTCCAGGCCGTTGCTCAGGTACGGCCAGGCGGTCGCGGACGGGGTGCCGCAGTTGAGTCCGGCCATGATCGTGTCGCCCGTGGGGATGGTCTTGAGTTCGCCCGCTCGCAGGCTTTCCAGGACGCAGGCGGCGTTGTCGGGTTCGACGGCGAGGAGCCGCGTGCGGGAGTCGCGGCTGCGGTAGTGCGTGATCACGGCCTGGGCGAACGAGCCGACGCCGACCGGGACGACAACCAGGTCCGGTTCCGCGTCGAGCTGCTCGTCGATCTCGTGGCAGAGCGTGCCGTAGCCCTCGACGATCCAGGCCGGGATCTCCTCGTAACCGGGCCAGCCCATGTCCTGCACGAGGATCCCGTCCGCCGCGGCGGCGCCGGCGACCGCGTCGTCGTACGTACCATCGACGACGGTGACCTCGGCGTTCTCCGTCCGGATGGCCTCGATCGCCTGGGCGGGCACGGTGTTCGGGACGAAGACGTGGGCTCGCTGGCCGCGCAACCGGGCCATGCGGGCGACCGCGCGGCCGTGGTTGCCGTCGGTCGCGGTGGTGAGCGTGACCGGCCCGGTTCGATCCTGAAGAACGCGGTGAACGGCCCAGGACGCGCCCAGAGCCTTGAAAGCGGGCAGGCCGAGCCGGGAGGATTCGTCCTTGACGAACAGGCGGCCGATCTCGAGCTCCGCGGCGAGAGCCGGCAGTTCGGTCAGCGGAGTGGGCGCGTAGTCGGGCAACCGGGCGTGGAAGTCCCGCACCTCGGTGGGCGCGGGCGGGCATAGCCAGCTGCGGGCTTCTGGCCGCGAGAACTTCATGAAGGACAGCGTGCTGGTGGCGCGGATCATCGGTCCAGCGCATGTTTTCGACGTGTATCGGTGGAAGAATCCGAAGAGTGGGCGAGGAGGAGGTGCCGGATGAGCGACGAGGAGCTGATCGTCGAGTTCGCGTTGACCCGCCTCGACCACCCTCTTCTCGACCTGGAGGAGGTCGCCGCGCTCGTGGTCAGGCGGGGCGGGCCCGAGCGCATGGTCGAGTTCGCCGGGCAGACCCTGGTGCACCGCGACGAGCTGCGGGGAGCGGTGTTCGAGGCGGCCGTCGAGCACGTCCTGCGCGTGGTGCTGATGCTGCGCGGGCCGCGTGACTAGAGCTCGGCGGCGGTCTGCTTCGTGAGCTCGATGACGCGGGTGGCCAGCGGCGACAGCGTCAGGTTCGCCTGCCAGGCCAGGTAGATCTCGCGCGGGGCCAGCGCCGGTTCGAGTTCGTGCGTGGACAGGTCGTCCTCGACGTCCAGCGCGAGTCGCGGCATCACGGCGACGCCCATTCCGGCGCGGACCATCGAGATCACGCCCCGGTTGTCGGCCGTGCGGAACACGATCAGCGGCGCGACCCCGGCGTCGGCGTAGACCCGTTCGACCCTGGCCTGGTCGCAGATCGGCGGCTGGGCGACCATCGCGGCGCCGTGCAGGGCCTGCAGCGGGACCGGGCCCTCCGGGAACTGGCTGCGGCGGGCGACCAGCACGTACGGGTCGTCGAGGATCTTCACCTGCTCGGCGTCCCTGACCCGTCCGTCGAAGAAGACCAGGTCCAGGCCGTCGGCGCTGGGCTGGTCGGTCTCCTCCTCGAACAACCGGATGTCGGCGCCGGGGTGCTCGGTGAGGATCTGGCGCACCACCGCCGGGAGGATCACGTTGGTGACGCTCTGGAAGGTGCCGATGTCGACGCGGCCCTCGCCTGCCTTGAAGCGTTCGACGGCGTCCTCGGTGGCGGCGGCTCTGGCCAGGAGTTCGCGTCCGTGGGCGAGCAGCACCTCGCCCAGAGGGGTGAGGCGGACCGGTTTCGGGCCGCCCGGGCGGTCGAACACGGCGCCGCCGACGGCCTTCTCCAGCGCGGCGACCTGCTGGCTCACGGCCGACTGCGTGTAGCCGAGGCGGTCGGCGGCCTTGCCGAAGGTGCCCTCGGCGGCCACCGCGTCCAGGGTGGCCAGGTGGCGGAGGTCCATCACGGCCTGACTATAAGCTTTGCTGGTTATCCTGAGTAGAATCTATCGCTTTTGTTAATGCTCTTCGGTTTCTAGCGTTGCTCTCATGAACCCACGATGTGCTCTCTGGTTGCCGCTGTTCGACGCGCTCGCCGATCCGTTGCTCATCGCTCGCCTCGCCGCCGGGGCCGAGGAGGCGGGCTGGGCGGGGCTGTTCGTGTGGGACCACGTCCGCTGGCGCGAGCCGGTCACGCACGTGGCCGATCCGTGGATCACGCTGGCCGCCGTCGCCTCGGCCACCTCGCGGCTGCGGTTCGGGCCGATGGTGTCGGCGGTCGCCCGCCGGCGGCCGGTGAAGCTCGCCCGCGAGACCGCGTCGCTGGACCTGCTCGGCGGTGGGCGGCTCGTGCTCGGGGTGGGGCTCGGGAGCGACCGGTTCGCGGGTGAGTTCTCGCGGACCGGGGAGGAGTGCGACGACCGGGTGCGCGGCCAGATGCTGGACGAGTCGCTGGAGATCCTGCGGGCGGCGTGGTCCGGGGAGGTCGTGCATCATCGCGGTGCGCACTACACAGTGGACGGTGTGACGTTCCTGCCTCGGCCCGTGCAGAGGCCTGGTGTGCCGGTGTGGGCCGCTGGGTTTCCGGGGAAGGTGCGGCCGATGCGTCGTGCCGCTGCCTTGGACGGCTTCTTTCCCGTGAACCTGTCGTCCGCCGGTGAGTTCGCTGAAGCGGTGGGGCAGGTGGAGGCGCTGCGGACGGGTGACGGGCCGTTCGACTACGTCTGCGAGGTCTCTCCTGGTGAGGACGTCACGCCGTACGCCTCGGCCGGGGCCACCTGGTGTCTGACCGCCTTCGACCCGGCTTCCCTGTCCGTGGATCACGTGCGTGGCGTGCTGCGCGATGGACCGGCGGTGCGGTGATGCGCGTCAACGGGGTGGAGCTGTGCGTCGAGACGTTCGGGGATCCTGCCGATCCGGCTGTGCTGCTGATTCACGGCGCGTGCGCGTCCATGTTGTGGTGGGAGACTGAGTTGTGTGCGGCGATCGCGGCGCGCGGGCGGTTCGTGATCCGTTACGACAACCGCGACACGGGGCTGTCCGTGAGCTATCCGCCCGGTGAGCCGGGGTACGCGCTGTCCGACCTGGTGCTGGACGCCGTGGGGATCCTGGACGCGTTGGGCGTGCACCGCGCCCATGTGGTCGGACGGTCGATGAGCGGGGCCATCGCGCTGGCGTTGGGCGTCGATCACGCGGACCGGGTGCTGTCGCTGACGTTCGTGGCGACCACGACCGGCGATCCGGACCTGCCGCCGATGACCGAGGCCTTTCTGGAGGCTTCGAGCGCGGAGTCTTCGTCCGATGTGGAGTCCATCGTGTCGGTGCTACGGGCATATGCGGGCACTTCGCCGTACTTCGACGAGGACGCCGTGCGTCTCTTGGCTGTGGAGGACGTGGCACGGACGGTGAACGTGGCGTCGGCGATGACCAACCACTTCCGCATGGAGTTCGACGCACCGCGTGGGGGCGGGTTCGGGGACGTCGTCGCTCCCACTTTGGTGGTGCACGGTTCGCTCGATCCGGTCTATCCGCCTGCGCACGGGGAAGCTCTGCGTGACGCCGTGCCGGGTGCGTCCCTGCTGGTCCTGGACTCGGTCGGGCACGATCTGCCACGTCCGGTGTGGCCCGTGTTCGTCGACGCCCTGGTGGAGCACACGGCTTGAGCGGTGCTCGATCGCGGCTGCACGGAATTGTCAGGGGTGCCGGGTAACGTCCCGTTCATGAGTGCTGCGGGGGATCGGATTCAGGAGCTGGCGGCGCGGATCGTCGAGCTGCGTGACGCGTACTACCAGGGCGAGCCGCTGGTGGCGGACGCGGAGTACGACGCGATCGAGGACGAGTTCCGCGGTCTGGTCGCGAAGCACCCGAAGCTGGCGCCGAAGGACAACCCGCTCGACCACGTGGGTGCGCCGTCGGTGCTGCACGCGCCCGTGCGGCACTCACGGCCGATGCTGTCCTTGGAAAAGGCGAACAAGCCAGAGCAGGTCGAGTCGTTCTTCTCGCGGTTCCCCGGCCAGCCCGTGGTCGTCATGCCGAAGCTCGACGGCCTGTCGCTGGCGCTCGTGTACGAGAACGGCCGGCTCGCGCGCGCTGTCACCCGTGGCGATGGCACGACGGGGGACGACGTCACCTTCCTCACGCGCGCGCTGTGCGACGGCGTGCCGGACAAGGTGGAGGCGCCGGGCCGCGTCGAGGTGCGCGGCGAGTGCGTGATGCTGCGCTCGACTTTCGACACGTACAACGCGGCGCACCCGGACAAGCCGCTGATCAACCCGCGCAACGCCGCCGCGGGCACGTTGCGCGCGAAGGACCCGAAGGCGGTCGAGGGCCGGCGCATGCAGTTCTTCGCGTTCGACCTGACGACCGAGCCGGAGAGCGCCGACTCCGACCTCGACGCGGGCCTGCGCAAGCTGGGCTTCAGCGTGGCGGAGATGAAGCACTGCTCGACCGCGGCCGAGGCGCAGGAGCTGATCGGCGGCATCGAGCAGGCCCGCAACTCGCTCGACTACGACCTCGACGGCGCCGTGCTGCGCCTGGCGAACCGCGACGCGTTCGCCGCCGCGGGCACCCGTTCGTCGTCTCCGCGCGGCGCGATCGCCTACAAGTTCGCGGCCGAGGAGAAGACGACGGTGCTCAAGGACGTCGTCTGGGACGTGGGCAAGACCGGCAAGATCGCGCCGGTCGCGTGGCTGGAGCCGGTGTTCGTCGGCGGCACCACGGTCACCCGCGCGACGCTGGCCAACCAGGAGGTCATCCGCTCGAAGAACATCAAGATCGGCGACACGGTCCTGGTCCGTCGCGCGGGCGACGTGATCCCGTTCGTCGCGGGCGTCCTGGACGAGTCGAAGCGCACGGGCGACGAGCGCGAGATCGTCCCGCCGTCCGACTGTCCGTCGTGCGCGCAACCGCTGACCGAGCAGGGCAACAGCCGTGAGCTGTTCTGCACGAACGCCGTCTGTCCCGCCCAGACCGTGCGCCGCCTGATCCACTGGTCGTCGCGCGCCGCCGCCGACATCGACGCCATCGGCCAGGTGTGGATCGAGCGCCTCGCCGAGACCGGCGACCTGGTGAACCCGTCCGACTTCTACACGCTCACCAAGGAACGCCTGCTGGAGTTCGACCGCGTGGGCGAGATCTCCGCGACCCGCATGATCGAGTCGATCGACCGCAGCCGCGCCGTGGGCCTGCGCCGAGCCATGATCGGCCTCTCGATCCCGATGGCCTCGGAAGGCACCGCGGCCCGCCTGTGCCGCGCGGGCTTCGGCTCCCTGGAAGAGGTGGCGGACGCGGGCGTCGAGAAGCTAGTCGCCGTCGAGGACATCGGCCAGAAGGTCGCCGAGTCGATCAACTTCCACCTGGCCCGGCTGCGCCCGGAGATCGAACGCCTCCGCGAACGCGGCGTCTCCCTGGAGGTCCGCCAGGAGGACCTGCCACCGGTCGTCGTCGCCGGCGCACCCCTGGAGGGCAAGTCCGTCGTGATCACCGGCTCGATCAGCGACCCGCGCTCGGGCGAGAAGGTCACCCGCCCGACGTTCCAGAAGATGTGCGAACGCGCCGGCGCCACCGCCGCGTCGTCCGTCTCGGCCACCACGGACCTGCTCATCACGGGCGAGGGCGTGGGCGCGAGCAAGCTGACGAAGGCGGAGAAGCTCGGCGTCGAGGTGGTCGACCAGGGCGAGATCTGGACGAAGCTGATCGCGGCCGGAGTCGCCTGACCCGCTGATGTGAAGAAGCCCCCACGCTGCCTGGGGGAGGACGGCAGCCTGGGGGCGAGTTAGGTGGTCGGTGCGGCGGTCGCCTCTCGGCGGTGGGCACGACGCGGCTCCGGGTGAACGGTGTTCCGCGAGGGCGTTTGTGTTGGGGCCCGGGGACTCGTTCCGCGCCGACCGTCTCGTACAACGGTGCGGGGTTCCGTTGTGTTTCCTGGTGATCTGTGTGCTCGCTCACCGCTCGGAGTGCTGAGTTCCTGGCTTCGCAGGGGATCGAGCGTGTCCGGTGGGGAGGAAGACCCTCAAGCTGTCTGGGGGGTCCGGCTTGAGGGTCGAGTTCGTGGTCGGTGCGGCGGTCGCCTCTCGGCGGTGGGCACGACGCGGCTCCGGGTGAACAGTATGCCGCGAGGGCGTTTGTGTTGGGGCCCGGGGACTCGTTCCGCACCGACCGTCTCGTTCAACGGTGCGGGGTTGTGTGGTGTTCCCGGTGTGCTGTGTGTTCGCTCACCGGTCAGTTGACATCTAATTCCCTGCTGCGCAAGGGAATGTCGGTGAAGGGGAAGACCCTCAAGCTGTCTGGGGGGTCCGGCTTGAGGGTCGAGTTCGTGGTCGGTGCGGCGGTCGCCTCTCGGCGGTGGGCACGACGCGGTTCCAGCCGAACGGTATGCCGCGACGGCGATTCTGTTGGGGCCCGGGGACTCGTTCCGCACCGACCACCCCGTACAACGGCGCGGGGATCCGTTGTGTTCCCGGCGTGCTGTGTGCTCGCTCACCGGTCAGTTGACATCCAATTCCCTGCTGCGCAAGGGAATCCCAGTGAAGAGGTAGACCCTCAAGCCGTCTGGGGGGTCCGGCTTGAGGGTCGAGTTCGTGGTCGGTGCGGCGGTCGCCTCTCGGCGGTGGGCACGACGCGGTTCCAGCCGAACGGTATGCCGCG